>JAPPIK010000059.1:0-32855 GCA_028820655.1 Candidatus Poribacteria bacterium
CTAGTCGAAAAGATTACTTATCTAACTGTCTAGTTTTTGGGGGTAATTACACCTAACTTGAGTAGTACTCTGAGAATTACAGCGAAAACCTCCATCTTAATTTGTTCTCCTCTGAAGTTAGAGCATGAATTAACGCGTTACTTCAATCTTCCAGCCGGGTACGCATCGTTCAACATATATTGTACAAGCATGATGAAGGATTGTTTAAGGTACATGCCAATACTTAGCGGTTTGCGTGTTAGCTTATTTAGGATAGAGATGAAATAAACAGATACTCTCAAGATCGCTGCCTCGCCCTTAGATTTTCCAGGCCACGCGCTATGTATAGGCGTTGATGGAAGGAACGTATAGCAGATTGATTGTGTGAGGCAAATTTTAGTCCGGTATCATAGTCTTCTATTGCTTCAGCATAATACCCAAGAGGTCTTTTGGCATCGCCGCGAGCCCGGTAGATCTTCCACAGAGACGGTTTTATCATTTGTGCGCGATTAAAGTGATTGATTGCTAGTTTGGAATAGCCACCTGTATATAGTATTGAGCCCCAGATGAAGAACCCGCCCGCCTTAAAATCGCGGTCGGTCAATTCTATGCGTTCCTCAATCAAATCATCACATATATCTTCATCAAGCATCAACTTCACAATCGGGTGAACTAGGAGGCGCCTATCGTTGTCATCGTTAGGTTTGCCTTTGACAGCAATCATTGCCATCCGGTACGGGTGTTTCCAAAAACGTATATTACGTTCGCGATCAGGCAAACTAAGCCAATCAGCTGTAATAGTTTCTTGGGCGACTACTGGACGTTCCACTTCCACCTCCCACTTGGCCCCCTTTAATTCCGTGCTTCTACGGACCAATTCTATCCTCAGTGTGGCTTCTGCTTCTACAGTTGCTTTAAGTGTTTGCCTTGCCTCAGCAGTCCCAATGTCAGAAGATTGTACTTCTGCCATGCGCTTGGCTTCGCTTGCTTCAGCTATTTTTCGTTGTAGTTCCGCAATGCGTTCAGCCACCTTACGGTTTGTATCTGCCTTTACGGTCACCTCAAGTGTTTCGTACGCCACCTGTACCAGCTTAAACAGTTCGGCAGATCCCATCTTGTCTGGGTGGTTTGCCCGTGCTAATCGCCGATATGCGGATTTGATGTCGGCTGGCGTTGCCTTGGCGTCGAGTCCAAGTATGCTAAGAGCCTTATCCTTGTTCATAACGATTCGCTTCTCCGTCTGATTGAGTTTGAAAGGATAAAAGACAAGGGCATTGCAGCATGAAAGCATACCGCGAATCCTGCTACCGATAATCTTTTATTTTGATGGCTGGTAGGTGCAACCTAAGTTCTTGATTCAGTTCGTTGATGGCTTTGCAAATCCCCAATTTTCTCTCGTCAATTCCTCTGTCGTCTGCAGGTACGCACCGTCTTCTAATCTGTGGAATCAGCGTAATCCGTTTAATCCGTGATTCAGACGATTGCCAAATCCGCAGACGGAACCTTCAAGATGAATCGCAACTCCACTCTTCCAACCTTCCTCGCACTCTGCATTTACACGTGACTTCTCTGCTAACTAGCTCTTATTGCGCAGTATACCCCCCATCCACAATTAGCGATGTGCCCGTAACCCACGCGGACTCGTCGGAGGCGAGGTAGAGTGCGGCGGAGGCAACATCCTCGGGCGTCCCCACCCTGCCGATGGGGTGCATGGCGGCGATTTCGTCGCCGCGTTGCTTGAGGTCTTCACGGTTAAAATCTATCTCCACCCACGCCGGGCAGACTGCATTCACGCGTATCTTATGCTCGGCAAAATCCAACGCCATACACTTCGTCAGGAGTTCGATGCCGCCCTTGGCGGCGTTGTAAGCGCCCTGTTTTCGCTGTCCGACGTGACCCGAGATTGAGGAGCAGTTCACGATGGCGCCGCCGCCGTTCTGTATCATGTGGGGAAGAGCGTATTTTGAACACAAGAAATTGCCCCGCAGATTTATTCCCATCAGGCTATCCCATTCCTCTTCGGTCAGCTCCATGATAGTTTTTCCGATACCGATAAACACTCCGGCGTTGTTGAAGAGAATATCGAGCTTGCCGTACTTCGTTACGGTTTGGTCGATCATGTCTTGGACTTGGTCGGACTTTGACACATCCATGGAACAGTAGCTTGCCTCTCCGCCTTCCGACGCAATCTGATTCACGGTGTCTTCGATCGGTTGCGGCCTCCTGCCGGTAATCATGACCTGTGCGCCCTCTTGGGCAAATCGTATCGCCGTACCTCGACCAATTCCTGTTCCGCCGCCGGTGACGATGGCGACCTTGTTTTTTAGTCTCATATTTGCCTATCCTTTGGTGAAACACGTTTTCATTCTGAATACAAAGCCGTTGCAGTTGTGCGAAGTGGCCAGTTGCCAGTGACCTGTGGCCAGCGAGACAATCCGATTTTGCCGACCACTAGCTGCTGACCACAGGATGCTGATGTGGAGAAGCGGCCCCGTCAAAAGTAACCTGTGGAAATAACGGGTTTTACTGGCCACTAGCCACTAGCCACTGCATTTACAACTCCAAGCGGTTGCTTGCCTTCAAAGACTTTGACAACGTTTTCGGCTGCGCCGAGCGCCATCCGATACATAGCCTCCTCGGTTGACGCAGCCACGTGTGGACCTAGCACGACGTTTTCGATTGATAGCAACGGACTGTTCGTTGGCGGCTCCTGCGAGAACACATCCAATCCCGCTCCCGCAATCCAACCCGCTCTAAGCGCCTTGATGAGGCTCGGTTCGTCGACGATGGGGCCGCGAGCGGTGTTGATGAGATAAGCGGTCGGCTTCATCAGCTTTAATTCGGGTTCGCCAATCAAACCGGATGTCTCCGGACTCAAAGGCGAGTGGATGCTGACGAAGTCGGCGCGCGACAGGAGTTCGTTCAGCGGAAGGTAGGTCACGCCGTAATCTGCCGCGAACGCCTCGTCTTGATAAAGATCATTAGCCAACAACGTCATGTCGAACCCGTATGCCCGTTTCGCCAATCGCTTGCCAATTTTGCCCAGCCCGACAATCCCCAGTGTCTTTTGGTATAACTCAACGCCGAGATAGGGTGACCAGCCGCCGCGGCGGATATCTCTGTCGGCCTGCGGAATTTGACGGGCAACGGCTAGCATCAATCCCATCGCCAACTCGGCGACGCTTTCGCTGTTCGCGTCAGGGGTTGTCGTCACGATGATGCCGCGTTCTGTCGCCGCTTCCAGGTCAATGCCGTCGAAACCGGCGCCGGTGCGCGAGATTATCTTCAGATTGTCCGCGGCGGAAATCACGCGTCTGGTATAAGGGTGGCTCCCCGTGATGACTCCATCTACGCCGCCGATGAGCGAGATAATTTCGTCCTCGGTTACCGGTTTATCGGGATGATGCACGGAGAGTCTGCAATTTCGCGCTTCCAGAAAAGAGAAAATCTCGCTCGCATCCCATTCTTGGGGAAAAGCCAGAATTAATACATTGTTCATCTGTTGCCTCTGTTTTTGGTATTTTTATGGTGTAGGACTTGTGCAAGTTGACTCGATTCGTTGAAAAAATATGAGGGATAAATAATACGTAATGCGTAATACGTAATGGGATTTGCTGTGGGTTCTCTACCGTGGGAACTCCTATCGGTCAGTTGATCGCTCCTTATTCACTCGTTTGATTCTATAGTGGCAGTGGTTCGATGTTAGCGGGGAAAGGAGGAGCGCTGGTACAAGCCGCCGGCGTCAATCTTAAACCCGGTGCTTTTGAATGTTCCAATACCATCGTTAGCCTACGGTACCACAACCACTTTCATGCACTCATCGGGTTCCATCGACTTTAGCATCGCCGACTCTGTTTCCACGAGCGGGAATACGTGCGACACGAACTTTTCGAACGGAAAGTGATCGGCATACCGTTGCATTAGATCCATGCTGGGGGTATAACCCGTGAAGGGGTGGTTGGTCATGCCGATGAGGCGGATATTCTTCGAACAGAAGTGGCGGTGCGGGCTGAGCGACACCTCCCCGGTCTCGGCGAAATTCCCCGGCTCAAGGTAGATGCCTCCTTTGCGCGTCATGTCCAGTCCTTCGGGCACGACCTCGGCGATGCCTGCACACTCGATAACGATGTCGGCGCCGCGTCCGTGCGTTAGAGAACGCACAAACTCGATGCGCTCCTCCGACGTGGTTTCGGCGGCGTTAACGGTGTGATCGGCGCCGAACTCCTCCGACAGTCCCAAGCGATATTCCGAGCGGTCAACCGCGATGATGTTTCCGGCTCCCATTACGCGCGCCTTGATGAGGTGACAGATTCCCATGGGACCGACGCCCTGGATGACGACCGTGCTGCCGGTAGCGAAGCCGTCGCCCGTCAGGGTAAATAGCTCTTTGGTCTTGTCGAGGTTATAGCTGACCGCCATCAACTCCGCCATGACCGCGACGCGCAGAGGTATGCCTTCGGGCACTTTGTACAGGAACGCATTGGGCAGGATGTACATGTATTCCGCCCAACCCCCGAACAGGTGGGGCGATTCGGCGGACGTGAAGGCATTGCCGTAACCGCGCAGCTTCTCGCACCACGGGAAAGCGAAGGTATGCCGGCATTCGTAGCATTCGCCGCACACGACATCCGGGCACAGCGCGACGCGATCTCCCACGTTCAGGCGTTCTCCGTTGAAGTCGAGGCGCGGACGTTCGCTGTCGTTGATGTCGGCAACCACGCCTATGATTTCGTGTCCCGGGATGATCGGGAACGGCGTGTCGGATTCAGCGTCGGTGCCGGCGTACTGCTTCGTCTCGCCGCGCCAGGTGTGTTTGTCCGTGCCGCAGATGCCGCACATCTCGACCTTGAGGAGAACGGCGCCGTCTTCCAGTTGCGGAAAGGGGAACTCCTGAATCTCGATCTTTCCCGGATGCACCATTACGGCGGCGCGTACACTGTCGCTCATGTTGATTCTTTCTATCGGACGTTAAACCTTCGGTGCGGGGCAAGATGCCCCGCCTACGGAGAAAGAAAATGATATCACCAAATAATATCCTTGATTTCGGGGATAAAGCGCGTTTTTTGGATTGGCTCGCCGCCAGATCGGTTCTCGTAGAGCGGGAGTGCGACGCCTTTCGGATCAATGGCGACCACGTCCGACCCGCGCATGGTCAATTTGTACGGGATTTCGCCAATCACCCGGTGCACGTCTCGTTCGGGTACGGGGAAGGTTATTGCGACTTCGTCGCCCGGATTGAGCAGGCTAATCTTCACGTAACGCCCTTCGGTTACGTAACGGCATGGGCGATTCCCTACGGTAACCTGCACATCGTCGATCGAACACCATTCCGGTATTCTGACAGCGACTTTCGAGGCGTCTTTGATGTGCAGCACGGCTTTGCCTTCGAAGGGAAGATAGCTATCCACATCCAACCAAGTTGAAGCCCGGTTCAGGAGAAGGTTGACACGCACCTCGTCCGACTCCTTCGTGACGATGCTGTCCCAGACGTAGTAGAAGGTTCGCGCTCCGTTCGCCGTGCAGCAGTGCATGATAGATTGACCCGATAGTTTCGGCCCGTTCTCCGTTTGTTCGACATGCAACCCGTCGTTCGCGCGCATCCAGCCGAGGAACGAACCCACCGAGCGTTCGGGAATGTCTCGTATGTCGAGGTGCGGTCGTCCACTGGGATCCGAGCAGAAGTAGCTGTCCGGTATGCCGTCGAGGAAATCGGTATCGCACATCTGACCTTCGGCATACACGTTTCGCACCCAACGATCGACGTCATCCCAGTAGTCGCCTAGTCCGGCACGGGTCAAATAGAGCGCGAGGAGCACCATGTCCGCGACTTCGCAGATTTCCGTGGTGTTGCCCGCCCTTCCGAGATACCAGTCCGATCCCGGCATGGCTTCCGGAAAGTAGCCGATTAACGGATCGCCCATCTCGCGTACCCAGCGGTAACAGGCGTCCACGCGCTCCAGAATCTTTCGGTCGTTTATGGCATAACCGTATTCACACACCGCGATGAGCGCGTACAAGCTGTGGTGATAATGCCAGAAGGTGTAGCGCCCGTCATCGTTGTTGAACACACGCGCCAGCGCCCATCGCGCCAAGCCTCCCGCCAATTCGAGCGCAGGTTCGTAACCGGTCACGCGATAAAATAGGGCCGCGCCGTGACCGAGCGCGCCTATCGAGTAAATCATGCTGAAAACGGGATCGTAATCGGCGAGGGAACCGCCTTCGATACCTACGGCGGGTTCGTCTGCATCGGCAGGCACAGTATCGCCCGGACGGAATCGCCCCCGCCACAAGAATCGGAATCCATCCTTTTCGCGGGAGAGTTCCAACAGCCGGTCAACCTTGCGCTTGCCGGCTTCGATCCAACGCGAATCGTCGTCAACCTGCGCCACCATTGAGAGCGCCAGAAGCAGTCTGCCCTCCCCCCATACTTCGGAGAAGGGGCGGGGTTCGGTAAACTGATCCAGCGTGTCCGTTGGGCAATAGGTCAGACCGTCCTCGCCCAGCAGATCCAGTTGCACGCGGAGTACCTCCAGATCCGACTCCAGTCCGTCGGTGTTGCCCGACGCCAACCGGCAGACAGCCAGCGCTTCAATAAACTTGGCTGGGATGTTCAGATAGGCGTCGGTGATGTGGCTCGGATAGAGTTCGGTCGGACGCCGGGAGAAATCCACAATGAAGCCCAAAGCCCATTTTTCATCGGGATACCATACGTTGGTGAGGGCGATCACCGCGAGCCCCATCCGGTCAGCCAAGTCGAGGGTGTCGGGCACCGTGGCTTGGTAACGCTCGCCGACGGTGCATTTTGACATTGGATTGTTGTTAAGCATTTCATCTCCCTTCTCTCTGTTCTTGTGAAATGTGTTGGCACCGAAACTTGGGTAGGCCCTCTTTCCAAAAGCCTGTTGCAGTGTCTCGTGAAACTTTCCCCTGACACTGGTCACTGGCCACTGGCCACTGGCAACTGGTTTTTCACTCTTCGTGTGTTTGGCGCAGGGATTCAAACTGTTCGTCCAAGTTGTATATTTCAACTTGCGAAACGCCGCCGGCAACCCTGCTACGCAATACCTCTTCGTGTTCTACAATCGATTGAGCGCGTGCCAAAACCGCCTCTGCCTTCCGCTTCGGAACTACGGCGACGCCGTCGGTGTCGCCAACGATAATGTCGCCGGGGTGAATCACCGTTCCGCCGCATCGGACCGAGACGTTGACTTCGCCGAGCGAACCCCGCTCCGCCACCCGCGGTGTGGTGCCGCGCGCAAACACGGGAAAACCCATCTCGCGTATCTCGGCAATATCCCTGACCAAGCCGTCCA
This sequence comes from Candidatus Poribacteria bacterium, assembly GCA_028820655.1. GTDB lineage: Bacteria > Poribacteria > WGA-4E > WGA-4E > JAJDTR01 > JAJDTR01. The sequence goes on from JAPPIK010000059.1 coordinate 7,293, forward strand.
AGACAATCCCCGCAAGTCCCTTCAATTGTGCCTCGGTGCTCGTAATCTCTCCCCATAGCGCGGTGTCGGGAGTTCCCTGATTGTCAATTACGAGAACGTCATCCCTCTGTGCGGCGTGCAGGGCTTTGAGGACGGGGAGGAAATCGCCGGTCGTGGTGACGGCGGTGCAGGCGGGACCACAGATGCAAGAGCCGCTAAGGGCTTGAATGCCGGAATCCATGGTGTTGAGATTCGCCATGGCGTCGCTAATGTTCGCCACGGCGATTTGGGAAAGCGCATCCACCAACGCCGCGTCGGGCCGTTCGATTGCTTGGTTGACTTCAAATAGACTCATAAATATTTTCCCTTGGTATGATTTCGCGCTGCAACAGGTTTTCGGTCACTACTCTTGTCCGATTAGGCGGATGCCGGTGTCAATGGTGGGCGAGGGATTTCTATCGCAGTCGCTATTCACTTCTTTGATCCCACCCTACGGGAAGAATTGCTTTATACTGTGTCTCGTGTGAATTTAGATTTCGGCGGAACGTGCCGTCAGTTCTTGCAAGCGCGGGGAGAATGTCTCGTAAACTTCACGCTTGATTAGGGGCCAAGCCGTTGGGCCGCGGTATAACACTGCCGGCATATAGTATACGTTTGCCAGCATGCGGTGTTGGTCGGTTGTCGTGTTCGCGCCGGACCGGTGCCAAAGTCCGTTGTGGTAGACAAAGGCAGAACCCTTCTTTCCGGTAACCGGCATTTCCTGCGGATAGCTTTCCCGGCTGGGGCTGCGTTGCGTGAGGTGGCTAAAAGGCACAATTCGCGTGGCGCCGTTTTCCGGGGTGCTGTCGGTGAGCATCCAGAACACCTGAAGCCCGTTCCAAGGCGGGAAGAGCGAGCTTGGATCCGCCGCCAACGCGCCGCGTGTTGGCCAATCGGCGTGCAGGCTGCCGGCGGGGGTTCCGGGTTTGCACCATTTTAACGCAGCATTGTTCGCCAAGAAATAGCCTTCTCCGAGCACGGCTTCCGCAATCTCAAGAATCAGCGGATGTGTGCACAGTGTCGCCAGTTCCGGAATATCGTTCAATGATCCTTCGAGGCTGATATACGCCGATCCCATGGACTCCATTATCGACCGCGCCATGCCGTCGAGACGTTCCGCCTCTTGCGGGTCAAGCAATCCCTCGAAAATACAGTAACCTTCCTCTGCCAGTCTATCCTTAATCTCGTTGATATCCATCGTTTTCCCTCTGTACGTGCCTCGAACGCCGATACATTTTTTGGTGAATGTTGACAAGCCTAATACATAAATAATTCGCCTTTCGGGAAGTTTACACTATAGCCGATTTTGATTAGGATGGCAACAGAAATCTAGGGTGTTCACCGAGCCATCGCAGCATATCATTAGTTATGGATCTGCCCCCGCTTCACTCTATGGTGGACGGGATGGGGGGCGTTGACACGCCCCTTGTTATTCTATAAAATACGAGGTATGCAACCCCTTAATTGTTTCAGGAGCGTATTCTCTAAAGAACAGCGGCACATTTCCTCAAGAGCCCGTTCGAATAGTCCGCAGTAAAGCCATTATTGACAGAAATGAGCGCGTTTGAAAAACACAATTGTAGGGTGCAATCAAGTGAGTGAATAACGAACGATCAAGGGAGCGAATAGATCAAGTGGCTAAATAAGGAACGCGATAGAAATCCCATAGAGATCTTCTCTAGGTCGTGATTCCCCGCTCCAGCGGAGCGGCATGTCAATAGCAGGGAGACGCCTCGATTCTTGCACTCCAGCGGAGTGCCATGTCAATAGATGTTCTAAAAATAGCTTTGCCGCCGACTAGTCAGACAGGTGCTGAAGTTGATGATGGAAGGGACAACCGGTCAATCAATCGGACTCATGGAAGTATCTAGGCGGTTTTTGCTCGTTCGAAGAGATACGACCAAGATCTAGTATGTGAAAATTCGAGATTACACAAGTCTATTATGAGGAAGATGAGTTGAAGACTCATTTTTTCATTTTTGTAATTGGCCGAAAAACACCTGTGGAATCTCTATGGGAGTTCTATCGCACTCACTACCCGTCCGGTTGATCCCTCGCTGTTCACTCGCTCGCTGTTCACTCGGTTGATCCATCCTTAATCAGTCGGTCGCCCGCACCCTACCACTGACGAGTCGAGGCGTATTTTGTTCGCGGTCGAGTCGAGGCGTTATGAATAAAGTTGATGACACCTAACGTAGCTGCCACGATATTGGCGACACACCAACAACAGAGAAGGTAATAAAGTGCGATTCAAATGCATAGTGTTTTTAGCCATCGTCTCGTTAAGTGTTCCACTGCACGGTGAGGCGCAAGAACCGACGATCCTTGAGTATGGACAGGCAGTATATACGGTTGCATTTTCACCGGTGAATTCTTCGATTATCGCTGCTGCCGGTAAGGCCAATGATCCTGATGACAACATCATAAAAGTTTGGAATCTTGAGACAAATAAGGCAATAATGCTACATGGACACACCAGTAAAATCAACTCCGTGGCTTTTTCTCCAAACGAGGAGTTACTTGCCAGCGGAGGCGATGATTGGACCTTCAGATTGTGGGATATTTCACAAAAGCAAAATATCGCTACCTTTAAGCACATTACAAACCGAGGGCGATCACAAGTCAAGGTCGTAGCATTTTCACCAGATGGGGAACTCCTTGCCACCGCTGGGAGACATGTAAAGTTATGGCAGGTCAGTAACCAAACCGAGATAGCTACACTTCAACACAACGGGTACGTTTGGGCGTTAGCCTTTTCCCCTGATGGACAACTCCTCGCGGCTGGCGACAATACCGGGAGCGTGAAAGTTTGGACTGTTCAGACGAGACAAGTGATTGCGCGGCTAGAAGGCGATACGACCGGAGTATATTCTGTCGCATTTTCACCAGATGGCAGAACCCTTGCGAGTGCCGGGTATCAGGGACAGATTAAATTGTGGGCTGTGGCAAATTGGGAACTCCTTGGCACGCTCCAAAATAGCGGAACTGCTTTTACTGTTGATTTCTCCCTTGATGGGAAAGCACTTGCGAGCACAGGGCACGAAACTATCCGCCTGTGGTCTGCCGAGAGCGGCGAAAAGATTACTTCGCTGACAGGGCACACCGGCTGGGTCAGGGCTGCCGCCTTTTCACACGACGGAGCCACCCTCGCCAGCGGCGGTGATGATGGGATTGTTCGTGTTCAGAATATTGAAACTCATCTCCAGACACTGCAACAACGAAAGATGGTTCGCCTAATCTACTTTCTCCCTCAAGACCGCTTACACCGGGAGGATATAGGCACAAAGCTGGATATGTTGATAATGGACACACAGCAGTTTTACGCCGAACAGATAAAAAACCACGGATTCGACAGAAAAACTTTTGTGTTTGAAACCGATGTAACTGGAGCGGCTGTGGTGCATCATGTGAATGGGAAGTTCACCGATCGGCATTATTATAATGACACGCTCGACAAAGTCATGGCAGAAATTGATGAACAGTTTGACGTGTCAAAAAATCTCTATCTCATAGCTATAGATATTGGCGGCGAGCGCATTGACACGCGATGGTGTGGTCGAGGTGGATTTGAATGGTCCGGGACTGGGAAGGCAATCATCCCTGCCTCCGGTGATTGTTTTGCCGTTGATACCACTGCACACGAACTCGGGCACGCCTTTGGATTAGAACATGATTTCCGCAACGATGCCTATATTATGTCATACGGGAGTGGAGCTCGCCGCCGATTGTCGCACTGTGCCGCCGAATGGTTAGATGCCAGCCGATTTTTCAACGCCAACCAAACCGCTTACAACGAGCCAGCCACAATTCAGATGCTTGAACCGCTGGCAATTCCACCGAATGCCATTAGCCTTCGCTTTGAGGTAACCGATACTGATGGGCTCCATCAAGCTCAATTAATTATTCCGACAATTGCTGGCGACCCGGCCGAAGGTGTTAAATTACACGGTTGTAAAACCTTTAACGGTGAAATGAACCTGATTGAATTTATCACAACAGATTTGAATGCGGCCTCCGGTAACGAAGTGAGCCTTCGTGTGATTGATGTGCATGGAAACTTTTCACAGGAAACGTATTTGATCGAGATGGATGATGTAGTGCGGGTAGATGTCAACGGCGATGGAATAATTGATGTTGCAGATCTGGTGCTTGTAGCGTCTTTCTACGGTCAATCTAGGGCGCCTGGCACAATCTTAAATTCAGATGTTAATGGCGATGGCGTCGTTGATGTGAACGACCTCCTACTGGTTGTCGCCGCGCTGGAGGCCTCGGCAAATGCACCTGCTGCACATTCACAACCATTTGCGGCTAACCTGGAGCGGTGGATTGCCGAAGCAAAGCAACGCGACCTTGGAGATAAAATTTTCCAAAAAGGTATTGCAGTGCTAGAGCAGCTCCTAGCGAGGGTTCGTCCGACAGAAACAGTGCTGTTGCCCAACTATCCAAATCCGTTCAACCCGGAGACGTGGATACCGTATGAATTGGCGACTGCCAGCGACGTGCAAATCACGATTTACGATGCGCAGGGCGCAATCGTCCGCCGGCTAGACGTTGGTAAACAACAGGCAGGTTATTTCGGGGACAGAAATCGTGCCGCGTATTGGGATGGCCGTAACGGATCCGGTGAGCGCGTTGCTAGTGGTCTGTACTTCTACACATTAACCGCCGATGAATTCATCGCCACGGGGAAAATGTTGATTGGAAAATAGAAAGGTACGCATTCCACTATCCACCCGCTGTAAGGGCGTTCTCCTCGTCGCAAGCAGAACTCGCTCCAACAACCTAGGAAGACAGAGGCGGCCCGCAGGCATAGGTAGGGTGCACCCTAGAGGAATCAAATGCAGGAACGATTCAGGAACCATGGGTGTGGGGTTTCACATTTTCTCTATCCGCAGGCCAGTGTTTTTATAAGTTGGATTCTAATACCATTTCGCTTGAATAACAGTGCATATAATGCCTTAATTGTGTCATTCACCTTTACCGTAGGCGGGGCATCTTGCCCCGCCGGCTTTGCACGGAGACAAGGTTTCTTACTACACAAGTCTCTTTACCTAATCCAAGTAATTGATGCACTGCCGTTCTAGAGAAATGGTATAACTTCACGCTAACACAACTCCGCGCTTGGCTGTTCAAGCCAACCTACATGACTTGACAGAATAACTGTACCACAAGGGATCTCTATCACACTCGCTATTCGCTCGCTTGATCTATCCGCTCAGTTAATCTCGCCAATGGAGAATAAGAAGTCGCGGCCTGGAGATCGCTCCTACCACATCGCGGAATATAACAAATGTATCTATTTGCGAATACTCTCCGACTGTAGTCGTACAACTTATCCTGCCGCTACCAGCCCCACTCGGTGAAATAGGGGAAGATGCGATAGACATGCTGCCCCCGAATTTCGCCAAAGATTGTCCATAAACTGCCGATGACGTGCTGCCCCAGAATGATGCCGATGAAGAACGGCACCATACGCCGGTAAAGTTGAATTCCGCCGAATTTCAGAATCGCCCACTTTAAAAACCACGCCACGAACACCGAGAACCAGATGCCGCCCATCATCCAGCCGCAAGCCACGGCATAGCCGACGGGATGGAAGGGGAATCCGAGAAATTTTTGATGTAGCACACGGAGGGCGATTGTAACCCCCGCGCCTATCCCGACATCGCGGAGCATCGGATAGTTTTGGCTGCGCGGGTGTTGGATCCAAGAATCCAACATGCGGAAACCGTTGTCGCCGATATTGTGGTAGACGTTGTCCGCGCCGAAGTGATACATGTTGTGCAAGAGCGCCCAAAAGCCGGCATACGTACCCACGATTGAGGCGACAATCATGGCAATCAGGAAATGACGGCTTGGCGCATTAAGCAGTTGCGCCATCTTGAAACCTTCAATCTGATGGCCGACCGGATGGGAACGATATGCGCGGCACATCCAGAACAGGTGGCTGAACATGGCGATGTTTGTTACCCCGATGCGGCGTGGACCAACTACATTCAAGAGCATCTGATCGGGCCCCATAAATTCGGCGTCGTGGGCGGGAGGCCCAATCTCCGCGCGGATGCGGGCAATAGCCACCGCATAGAGGATGTAGATAAGCAGAAAGAGAAGGACGACCCAGGCGGACATGCCGGCGTAGCCGAGGAACGCGACCAGAGCGATGAAACCCAATACGATGCCGGCGAGCGCCGATCGGTAACTCATCGCCTCGTTGGCGGCGGTTTCGGGGCTCTTCCCACGGATAATTTCTTTCAACACCTGCTTCAAGTGCAGTCGCGCAGACCACAGTGGTAGAATGGCCAATATTATCCACGAACCCGCCGTTTGATAGCTTCGGAAGGGGCCCGGAGTTGCCCAGATTCCCATCGCGTTTCGGTAAACGAGGTCCGCTTTCCAAACGAGGTGGAAAAACCAGGCTGAGAACGCCAAATTCAACGGAAGAAAATACGCCATCCCGACCACGAACGGATAAACCGCCATCGGTAACCAACCAACGGCGCTCCACGGTTTTTCGGTAAAAAACCTGCCGAGATTGTAGATTGGCGCGAAATTTGGAGCGACGGGCCACAACCCGTGAAGCCCGTTCATCAGGTCAAATGTGCCCGCAATCCCGAATCCGATCCACAACATCCGATTGGAAAGCAGCCCGGTGCCACCCTTCGCCATCTCCATCGGGAGTTGGATGACGGGGTAAGCCAATTTTTCATTTTCTGTCCATTGCTTCCGAATGATGACATTGATGCAAACAATGACGAAAAATAGAACAATCAGGAAACCGCCCCAACCTAATGCCGGAATTAACCAAGGCTTGAAATGTTCGGAAATATAGAGAGTGGTTTCCCCTTGATGGTAGCCTTGCAGCGCGGTTGAGTCGTAAACGGTTGCCCACTCGGGCACGTGTCTGCCAAAAAGAGCCATCCATTCGTTTTCCGGGGTCACGAACCAGAAACTCGTGAGGTGTTGAACCATTACGAGCAATAGGTCGTGCCCAAAAATGCCTGTGGCGATGGCGTTCATCACATAAATGATAAGTAGTTCGATGGGCTGGAGCGCGGCGTTGGGAGCGTATTTGTTGAGGAATGCGTTGAGCACCAACAGCAGGAATAGGGTAAAGGTAACGTTGTAAAAGAGGGTGAAGAGTGTCGAAAAGACAGGTTGGTAGATGGTTTCGGCGAGCGTCAGCCAGTATAGGTTTATTGGGATGAGGAGTGCGCCGATAAGCAGAGCGCGGTAGGATAGAGTAGTAGCGCTATGATGTGTCGGTCCGGCTTTCAAACATACACCGCCGCGAAGGTTGTCAGTTGCTAACGTAGAAATGGGGAATTATCCCTGAACGTCCGGGATGCTACTAATCTCCCTGTTTTCGAGGGCGGCGAGATTCGTCTTAGAGCCCTGTCGGTCGAGCTTGGGCTCAAGAGGGAACGCGGGTAGACTCTTGCATTGGGCAGAATGCATGGAGAGTTGTTGAAAGGTTTATCTCAATCGTTTAATTGCTCCCCACGATGTCGCCAGCGAATTGAGAAAAGACACGGATTGGGGTTTATCCGGTTCAAATTCGAACAATTCCCGCACCTCTTTGGCATCGAATCCGCGGTCATAGACGCGCAGGTCGTCCATGACACCCACAAAAGCGTTCAACCCCATAAAGCCGATCTGTATTCTTGAGTCCGTTTGCGCTATCTTGCCAACACCGTTGTTATTTCCCATGGCGGCAGCGTTCGTGTAATAGCTTGCGGTACCCTTGTGCAACGTTCCGACGATATGATTCCATTCATCCAAAATCAGTTTCTCCCCGGGCCCCGTCCCTTTCCATACGCCGCCGACACGAATCTCGATTCGCCCGGCACCGCTAAGAATATCTATGTTATATTGACCGTCCTTGTAGATGGCGCGGTTCTCACCGGCGTGGTCTAGTTTCTTCGGCTTGACCCAGAAGGAGACGGCAAATTCCTTTTCGACTGTCAAGCGTTCCGTCTTGTGTATCACGGCGCTATGGGATTGCTCGTCAAACAGCAAGCCGTCCCCGAATTTGCCGTCTCGCGTCCGCTTGGCAGTGATAATCTGACCGTCATTCCCGTTACCGGTTTCGTCCCTGAGCACCTTGTCTTTGCCCTCGAACGGGTAATAACCGATGAGGCCGTCTTCAAGATCGGCGGAGACCGGCAACACCAAGATAACTGCAATAATCATTAGAAAAATGCCAAACGGCAGTTGACCTGTCATTTAAGGCTCCTCATGTCAAAGTTAATTCTGAATCTTCTCGGCGCGAAACACCGAAATCCGGAGCATTCACCGAACTATTGCGTCTTGATCCGTTGCCTTCAGGTCGCCCCATATAGTCGACAATGAGTCAACGGGAGAAACCGAGAATGCCCCGGGATTGTGTCCAAAGAGTTGCTCAATTTCTTGGTCGTCAAGCGTGCGGTCGTATATCCGCAACTCATCAAATACTCCCACAAAGCCCGTTAACCCGCAGCATGAGCCTAATCGCCGTGGCGACTGAATCCGGGTAAGTTGATCCGAAGCGGTTTTTCCGATGCTGACGTGTACCCCGTCCACGAAAAATGCGCCTGTCTTTTTCTGCGATTCGAACGTTCCGGCTAGGATATCCTCCACCCAATGCCGCTATTCGAGCATCGGGTTAGGTTGGCAAAAAAGGGCGATAGGAGGTTTCCCGGTAACGTTTTCAGCACAAACGTGACGCACGGAGACTAAGACGAAGTCCAGTTTCGTATTTGCACATTGCAGCACCCCACCTTCGTCCGTAACCCTTGAATACAGGTTATAAAGGTTACTTCCGATTCGCTTTGATATTACCCCATGTGGTAACCAGCGAACCGTTGGGAGAAACCGATACGCTTGGATCCAATTGAAACAGCGCCTGTACGTCGTCTTCGCTGAAGGCGCGCTCATAGAGCCGCACATCGTCCAGACTGCCGACCATGCACTGAATTCCCATGTGCCCGAAATGAAGCGTGGATTGTGCCACTTGGATAGCCGGGGGAGCTGCCGTGCCTACCAACTCGCCGTTAACGTAATGCGATGACAGTTGCGCGTTGGCATCGTAGGTTCCCAAAATGTGGTGCCACGCTCCTACTGCCAGATCACCTCCCGCAGCGGGTGTACCTATCCAAGCGTCGGGGTTCTTTATTTCAAAGCGTCCCTTGGCGTGAAGCACATCAAGATTAAGTTGGTTGGAATAGATGACCCTGTTTTCGAATTCCGGCCACGTGTCACCTGTTGAAAGCGCCTCCGGATGAATCCAAGCGGCAACTGTTAAATCACCTTCGAATGTCAGACTCTCGGAGCCGGGCACGGATGCTTTATCGGTGTTGTTGGCGAACCGGATGGCTTTTCCGAATCTTCCGTTATCAACTCGTTGAGCCGAACCTAGGTCGCCGTTATTCCCCATCCCGCTCGCATCTGCCAGCGTATTGTCGCTTCCTTCGAACGGGTAATGCGCGACAAGTCCATCGTCCAGCGCGGCAAACGTCGTCGAAACGGACCCCGACAGCATCAAGGCGAGTCCCGCAAATAGTGAGACGATGTAAAGAAATGAGTAAGTTTTCATTGAGTAATTCTCCATGATAGGTTTGTTCGAGGTTTAGTGGTTCATTCGATAAGACTTCAATGCTTACGAGACTGGCACAAAAACCTGTTCTACCAAACCGGTAGGTGCGGTTAGACGAAGTTAAAAACATAATTCGGTAATATCCTAACGATGCTCGGTGCGGTTAGGAAACCGCACCTACCGACGGTGTTAAATGGCTCTCCCGCCCAGTCTAGGAAGTTTTGAATTCTTAGAAGGCAAATTATAGCGCAACCGCGCTTAATGGCAATTATTGTATTTGAATCGTCAAAGAAGATCAACTACTTTCCGCAAATGTGAAGAATCAGGGGATAATCACTAATCAACAGAATCGGGACAACCAGATTCCCATGCTCGCGATGTAACCGAATGGGCTTTTAAGGCTGGTGCGCAGGGGATTTCAATCGAACTCGTTATTCACTCGCTTGATTGCACGCTACAAAACCTGCTCTTCAAATAGGCTTTTAATCAATCCGTCTGCGTTGATACAGGAACCACTCCACTACACTCAGGACGGCGGCAAGGAAAACGAGGTACACCCAGGGCGGGTATTGCAAGAGCGAGGAACCGACGAGTGTGACCTCCGGGGTCAACAGATCCTCTACCGAGGCGTCAACGCCGATGTGCGATTCCGAATCGTCCGAGAGGTTGACCGCCCACATCTTTTCGCTATCACCGATTTTCAACGTATAGAAACCGGCAATTTCTGTGCGATCAAAGAGTACTTCACCCCGCTCGAGGGCGGTTTCCCACGTCTGATCTCCAGGTCCGGTGATTGTAGCGGTAGCAGGGGCGTCCGTCCCATCGCCGTCGGATTTCCACGTCAACACTTCGCCGGTGTGCAGATGGTATTCCTCAATCCCCGAACTATCTTGAAACCACTGAATCGTGTTGGCAATGATAACCGGAAAGGCGATACGCAGCGGGAGGTCGGATTGCAGGATGTCAATAGCCGCAAAGACGATCTTGCGCTTGGGCGTTACATCGACAAACAGCACGGGGTCTTCAAACGAACGGGCTAACACCGCGGCTGTAGCGGGCGGCTTGACGTGGTACGCCTCGCCGATCTGCACATTCTCCAGATGAACGTGACGCAGGATTGGATGCGTCCGCTCCCAATCGGTGACAATGGGCGTATCGAGCGGGTCGCCGATTTCCCAACTCGCGACAGCGGGGCTTTTTTTGGGAGGATAGACAATCATATAATTCCCATCACCGAGCGTTTGCGGGGCGAATCGATCGAAGATGACTACATTATACCCGGTTGCATTCGCATCATAGTCCTCCGGCCTAGTGACGCTGAGGCTCAGATTTTCGTCAACGGAGAGCGCTTTTTCGAGGAACGGATTCTCTTCGGTCACAAGCAAAACCGGGATATGCTCGCGTTTGGGTAACGCGGCGTAGGCAACGTTATCGGTATGCAGCGCATCCGCGACATCCAACACCGCCTTGAGCTGCCCGCCTTCGAAGGTAAAATTGCCGAAGATTTCGGATTTGCTTTCGCCGGGTGCGAGCGTGTAAGGCCGAACATCAAAGAGGCCTTCGTTGAAATAGAGTTCGACGTTGCACTTCTTCTTCTCTTCCGATGCATTGACAACGGTTAACAGCGTCTGGTAATCGAACGCATTAACGAGACTCTTTCGTACGCGGAATTGAGTGATGCCGACATTGTCACTTACCGCGCCAACCTGAATCGGATGGAGCGTAATCTCATCGCCCGAGTCGTGGAGTTGCGTCAGCATTTCTTCGGAAACTGTTTGAAAGTCGCTGAAGATGACAATTTCGGCGCTGGGCTTTGTTCGGGCAACGGCATGCGCCAAACCGAGTGCTGGTTCAAGATTCGTTCTGATGTCGGTTGGCTGTATGGATTGAATTGCACCTCGAAGCGACTTCCGGTGGTTGGTGAATGGACTATGGATTGTTGGCTTCGCATGGCAACTTATCACCATCATTTCGTCCATGAAGCGCAGACCTTCTACCATTCGGAGGGCGCGCTGCTTGGCGGACTCCAACCGCGAGTTTGATGCGGCACGATTAGACTCACGCTCTTCGTCGGAAGACTCCTGGGCATTCATGCTTGCCGAATGGTCGATTATCAAGATGATATGCCGGGCGGACTTGGTAATGAATGCGAACTGAGGTCGGGCGATCGCAAGCACCAAGAGTGTCAAAAACAGGAGTTGGAGCAGCAACGACAGCAGGTGCTTCAGTTTTTGGAACAGCGATGTCGTCTGCTTCTCTTTGAATAGCTGCTCCCAAAACATCAACGTGGAGACCGGTTCGCGACGTCGGCGAAGTTTGAGAATGTACAGAAGGACGATTGGAGCGGCGAGACCAAACAGAAGAAGAGATGTGGGGGATAGGAAGTTCATGGTGATGTCGGGAAATCTCGACGCTCGGGATCGCTAATTGGGCGAAGGTGGAGCGTCGCGGGTGTCAAGACACGAACCCGCCCATGCGGAAGATTCGCAGGATTAACTCTTCAAAGGGGGATTGCGTCGTTGTCCGCACGAGGCCAATCTCGCGCTGAACACAGTATCGGTCAAGGTCGTCGCAATACTGTTGAAAGAGGGCTTTGTAGCGTTTAACGTGATTCTCGTTAATGGTGACGGGGCGGAGTTCATTTGTTTCGACATCCACAAGATGGTAGTCGCCGAGCAATTCCGGTTTCGTCTCTTTCTCGTCAACAATGTGGATTACGAACAGGTCGTGCTTCTGAAACTTCAACACATTCAATCCGGAAGCAAACCCGCTCGGGTCAAAGAGATCGGAGATTAGGACAATGAGTCCGCGGCGTTTGGTGGTATGCACAAAGTTCCGAAACGACCGCTCCAAGTTCGTTTCGCCGGTACCGTCAATCCCCTCGAGAAAGTCGAGCACGGTGAATATTTTTCCTTTACCGCGCTCTGTGGGCAGTCGATTGGTATCTTCGTCAGTAAAGGCGGAAACACTGACACGGTCGAGGTTGGATAACCCGATGTAGGCTAACGCGGCGGCAACACGCTTGGCATATATCAGCTTCGGCAATTCACCGTAGGTCATCGACCGGCTCGCGTCGACGAGAAAATAGATGTGCAGGTCCTCCCGTTCCTCGTAGAGTTTCAGCAGGAGTTCATCTAGTCGGGCGAAAGCGTTCCAATCGATATAGCGGAAGTCGTCGCCTGCCGTATAGTTGCGGTAATCGGCAAATTCTACGCTCACCCCTCGCCGCGTGCTGCGGCGCTCGGCTTTGATTCTCCCGGCAAAAATCTTCTTCGAGACAATGTAGAGGTACTCCAGTTTCTTGAGGAATTCGCTGTCGAAGGCGGATTGGGTGTTGTTCATATGCGATTGGAAGCGTTTCTCCGGGAAGGACGGTCAAGATTGAAGATGGTATAGCGAGATCGCGAAAGAGTAATCGGGAGAAGGGCTGATGAATTTGGCACAAAATCTATCGTACTACAAGGGATGTTAAGCCATAGCTTCTCCACATTTCGAGAGAATCGCATCACTCATTATTGAATCTCCTCGAGCAAGTGCTGGATGATTCCATCGGGGTCGATGCCTTCCGCTTCACCTTCAAAACTGAGGATGAGTCGGTGTCGAAGGCTCGCCAACGCGACCGCCTGAATATCCTCGCGGGACACATTGTAGCGGCCGTCAAGAATCGCTTTAACCTTGGCGCCGAGAATCAACGACTGTGCGCCGCGCGGGCTTGATCCGTAACGGACATATTTTCGCGTGATTTCAGGCGCTTCCTCGGCATCCGGATGCGTGCTTAGCACAATTCGCAGCGCGTACCTTCGCACATCTTCGGCAATAATGATATCGCGAACAATTTGTTCCAGCGCGTTGATCTCGGCGCCGTCGCTGACCTTCTGGACAGACGGCACTTCCCGCTTCGTCGTGCGTTCCATTACGAGGTCGAGTTCCTCGAGGTTGGGATATTCAACCTTGAGTTTGAAGAAGAAGCGATCAAGTTGGGCTTCGGGGAGCGGATAGGTGCCCTCCATCTCGAGAGGGTTTTGCGTTGCCATGACAAAGAAAGGCAGACTTAACGCACGGTGCTGACCGGCGACGGTTACGGACTTTTCCTGCATCGCCTCCAACAGCGCCGATTGCGTTTTTGGTGTTGCGCGATTGATTTCGTCGGCGAGGATCAGATTCGCGAACACGGGACCCTGCTGAAATTCAAAGAATTTTCGACCCTCCTCATCTTCGGCGACGACGTTGGTGCCGATGATGTCGGCGGGCATCAGATCCGGCGTGAATTGTATGCGGGAAAACCCGAGATCCAGCACCTCGCGCAGTGTGCGGATAAGCAGGGTTTTTCCCAAGCCGGGAACGCCTTCCAACAGTGCATGACCACCCGTCATCAGACAGATTAGAACGCCTTCGATAATCTCTTTCTGGCCGACGATGCGTTTGGAGACTTCATCCCGTATCTTCAGGAAGGTCTCGCGAAATTCCTGATACTGTTGTTCAGCTTGCTCGGACATTTTACTCCCTACTCATCGCTCGGTTTGATTGATTCAAAATAACGTTTTACGTAAAACTTATAACCTAGCGGAATCTGCTCCTGCGTGAGCGCATCCTCGGAGAGTTTCTGATACTTGGTGTAAGCCTCCTTGTAGCTGACACTGGATTGCTGTCCTTCCGGAGATGACACAACAGTTTGGACAGCGGATTCGCCTTCGCTCTGCACGCCGGTAATGCGCGTGAGATTCAGTGCGGCATCGAGCGATGTCAATTGGCCAGGCTGGTTAGCGGAAGTCGCCTTGCCTGCATTGTTGTTCGGGCTGGTGCTCTGTGCATATGTCAGTCCGGCGCTTTTACAAACTCCAGCGATTCCCGCTTTGCACGCTTGGCATTCGGACAGCAATTTTGCCAAACGCCAGTTGCGCTTCTTTAGAAGCCCAAAGTTGCGAATTCTTCGGCTCGATCTGCTTAGGCGCGTTTGGGTGCCTTCACTATCGCCGGCGTCTAATGCTTCACCTGCACCGGATAACTCAGAACCGAGTCCGCCGAAATCGGTGTTCTGCAAACCTTTTCCACCTCGTTTCAGCGCGTCGGATATGTTTTGCCGTTTCTCTTTGTCAATTTTTGGGACTGTCTTCGCTACCTTGTCGAGGTCGGAAGCGGCTTGTTGGTAATCGCCGCGCTTCAATTGTTGTCCGAACTCTCCAAGATACGGATTGCCGACAAACTGCTGACCGAGTCCTCGCATCGATTCTTCCTGCCTTGCCATCTTCTCGGGATCGATCTTGGTTTTCAACAACGCACTTAATTCCGTCATCCGGGCAAGCGCTTCCTTGGGCGCAATCTGTGGTTTTTTCAGTTCAAGTGCTCGTTCTTCAATCTGGTTCAAAATCTCCTTGAGTTCTTGGTCTTCGTCCCGTTCGGCTTCCTTTTTTGCTTCCGTGATTTGCTTCAGCAGGGGCTCTGCCTCGGCAGCGATTTGCGGTGAGAAGTCGATTTCGGTTGAAATTGCCGGGGGTGCGAAAAATTCAATGAACGAGAGCGTAACGAGAAACACGGCGATGGGGAGGACATATTTTGTCTCTCGCGGAACGGTATAACGCGCAACTTTAGCTACGGGCACCGCTTGCAACTTGCTGGAGGTGTCTCGCAGTTGAAGCGGCGTCAGAGTTTCATCGTTTTGATGTTGAATCTGCTCCAACCCGCTTACGACACGGTCCTTAAGCGAGGCGCCCATGTCAATTGACCGTGCGGCGTCGTAGAGGCTCACCGGTCGAATAAGGCGAACAACCAAAGCGATTAGAGCAATACCAAGCGCCGCCCAGAGTAACGTCCCCTGCGGGATATTGAAGGCAGTTAAACTGTCGATCACCAGCACCGGTAGACACGCCAGAGATCCGTAGAATAGAAACTGCGCAAGGGTTTGAAAATACCGCTGTACGGTCAAGCGGGAACGTACTTGTCGGATTTTGGTGAGGATCAGTTCTTCAGGCATCGGTCAACTCCTTTCTCAGCTAATACGGGGTTGCTCTGCGATTTTATGTCACATCGGTAACATCGGTAAAAACCTCTATACCAAGTTTTTCGGCGATACCATTTGCACCGGGTTTGAGAAACGGGCACACAATCAGCTTTCGATCGACTTTCCGATTTTCCTGGGCTTCGTAGAATTCGACAACGCGCTCCAACGTATAAACGTCGGATCGATTCATCGAGGATTTAATCTCGATAAGCATGAGTTTACCGTCCCGAATCACGACATCTATTTCAACTTGAGCCGGATGACCATGAACGCGTCCTTCCGTGTCGCGCTTGATATAGTTTTCTACCTCAAAACCCAAGTCGCTCAAGATACCGCTCAGGGCTTCGCGGAATGACTCTTCGGTCTCGATTCCATAGGTTGCAGCCAAAGCGTGCACTGTGCGTTCGAGCCTACCTATCGGGGTATCGGCTGGTTTCCCAGGTCGAGCAATATCCTTAATGATTTGGTCGGTTTCTCTTCGTATCTGTGCCGCTTCTCTCAAGGCAGTGCGAATCTCCTTCTGGTTTTGGGTCAATTCGGCGACAGTGTCCTCTAAACGCACTGGATCCTCCGTGATAGTTGCTCCGCCAATTGCCAAACTACCATACTTCTCACTTCAGATTGTTACTTGCCTGTAGAATCCTTCGCCAACTCTAAATCCGGAAGAACCTTGCCATCCGTGCCGGTGATTCGTAAATGGAATCCCCAAGACGATGTCTCGTTGCAGACCTTGACCAAGATGCTGTTTTCTCCCGCTTTCAGGGTGAAGGGAACAATGTGCCGGTCAATTCCTTGGGGTTCGGAATGGAGATCGGTGTCAATATTTGCTTGAGTGAAGATTTCCTCCCCGTTTAACCACACCTTCGCTTGATCGTCACTGCCGAATCGTAGGTGAACTCCCCGTTCGTCCGGGGACGCAACCGATGTCCAAGCATACGCTGTCGCCCGAGCCGAGTTCCCTTTGAAGATTTTGTTGAAATTGACGTAACCGTCGAAACTGCCATCATCCCGTTTTTCCCACCCAACCTGTCCACCAACCCCCGGAAACTGCGTCCCCGTGTCGAATTGCGCTGCGTTTTCCGGAATATGCGCCACATAGTAGCCGATTCCCGACTTATTGTCAAATGGTCCGATTACCGACCACCGACTTTCGGCAATGAAACCGGTTCGGTTCATGTAAACCGATACTTTATCGGGCTTATCGTGTTCACGATAATATTGTGCAAGTGCGAGGTCGGCGTGTAGTTGGTTAATCAGTGAATTGGAACCGGCGTTCTTCAGATTCTCGACTATCTCAAGGAAACGCCCTTCGTCGTTTGCATTTTTGCCGGCTTGTGCAACATGCCTCCACATCCACTGCGCCGCTTGCGCGACATTCGTACCGGGACGAGTCGCGTTGTTCATGCTGAGCTTAAACTGCTCAAGTGCCTCCTCGTATCGTCCGTTGGCAACGTACGCCCTCGCCACGGTAGAAGCGTGATACCAATTCCCTCCAATCTGAGATCCGCGCTCGGCAAGTTCCAGCGCCTTCTCCGGCAAAATGTCTTTGTCGAGAAGTCTTTGAGCCAAATTCACATACTCCCATGGACGCTGCGTCCCGGCAATCTCTTTTTGACGAAGTCTCAGCCATTCACTGTACGCGGCATCCGATTTTTCAACATTGTCCGTCTTTCTGTAGGCATCGCCCAACAATTCGTGCAGATTAGGCCTCGCCGCCATGCTGGTCTTGAATTCCTCAAGGGCCGCGATGCCTTCGTCGTATTTCGACTCGTCGGCATAGAGACGCCAGACACTCGCGAGCGCGCTATCGTGTTCACTCTTTTCTAGCGGGGCGTCTAGCGCTTGGCGATATACGGCTATAGCCTCCGGTAATCTATCTTCCTTCGCGAGAGCGTCTGCCAACAGGTTGTAATGTGCATACGAATCCGGTTCAATTTCGACCGCTCTTCTGTATGCTTCCGCTGCCTTTGACAAAGTCTCCGTTCGCTCCGGTTGTTTTTGGTAGAGATCTCCGATCGTTTTTTGCCATCGCGCCTCGTCGGGTTGAAGTTCGCTGAGTTTCCGGTAGTGGTCAATGGCTTCGGTGGGCATATCGTTCCACTCGTAGGACTGGGCAAGAGCAAAGCGGGCATCGGGGTCGTCAGGGTTCTCTTCAACCTTCTTCAATCGTTCGAGGATTTGCTTTTCGTAGAGGTTCCCGGCTCTGTATGCTCTATGTATCGCCGTTTCCGCTTTCTGACGAGTCCAGTCCTGCCGGGCTACGTTTGCCATCTGCTGGTAGGCATTGACCGCCTCCTCGTACAACTCTGCACCGAGATAACAATTTCCAAGCAATTCATACATTTCTTCCTGCCCCCAACCACCGCCGCCGTACCTGGCGCTTTCGGTAATCGCATCGTGGACAAGTTCTATGGCTGGGGCATACATCTCTCCGTCGGCACAGATAGTGGCAAGTGCGGCGAGGTACCACATGTCGTCTTTTTGGTGGCTAGACGAAAGCGCAACTTCCCCCTGACTTAGCATTGTATCAGACATGACCGGATTGCGGTTCCGGTTGAATGCTGCCGCTGCGTAATAGAAACTCCGAACATTGCTCGGTTGGGCTTTGGAGAGAGTTTGATAGGCTTCCGCAGCCTGTTCGTGTTGGTTCCCGTTCCTATATATCTCGGCAACCATCTCAAGCAGCGCGGGATTATCCGATTCCGTTTTGAGCCGGTCTTCATAATGGGTTTTCAACTGCTCCAGTTTTCCGTCGTTTTTGTACGCGGTAATTAGAGTTTCACGCGCCTGATCTCCTCCGAGCATGACTTTGATACCGGATGGTCCGTGGCTGATCGACATGCCCCTGGAAGCCGACCGCGACAGCATTTCGCTGACTTCTATCGCCAAGTCTTTCTCGCCAAGTTGCACGTATAGCATCACCAACTCATTGTAAATATTGTCCTTCTCCCAGCTTTGGGCAGTCATGTCGAGCGCTTTCTTGTAAGTTTCGACGGCTTTCTCCATTTTACCCTCATTCCGAAAACCTTGGGCTCGTTCCCGCAGCATCACCAGTGTGAGAGTGCCTTCCTCTTCCGCTTTCTTCAACATTTCCTCCAACTTACCCTGGCGCCGGTAGATCTGCGTGAGTTGCCGTTCGATTTCGCCCCGCTCCCATTCCTGTCCGGTATATTGAACGGCTTCTTTGAATGCCGCCTCGGCGGAATCCAGGTCGTCTTTACGAAGATAGAGCTGCGCCAGTTCGCGGTAGGCCTCTCCGTTTCCGGGTGCAAGTTCTACCGCTTTTTCGTAGGTTTTGAGGGCGACGTCGACTCGATCTCCGGCGGCGTACACTCTCGCGAGACGGATGTAATGAACGCCATTGTCGGCTTCTTGATCGACGTACTTTTGAGCGACTTCAAGAGCTTCGGCGAATTTGTCGGCGGACTGTAAGGAGTTGACGAATCCGTCCTGATACTTCGTGTTCTCCGGATCGACTTCAAGCAGCGATTTCCAAGCGTCGATTGCCTCGCTGTGTTGACTTTGGCGTGTATAGATAGTAGCGAGTTGGGCGCGAGATTCCAAGTCATCCGGCATTACTTTCACTATTTGATCGTATATTTCCGCCGCCTTCTTGAGTTGATTCTGCTGCATGTATTGTCCCGCCAACGATCGTTGAGTACCGACGTTGAGTTCTCCCGCTTTTTCCGCCAGTCGGGTTGTCGTCGTCAATCCGTCTCGTCTCTGTTTAATCTGCATTAGCTGTTGCTGCGCCTGTTCTCGGGTCCAATGTTGCGCGGAAAGGTCGTTGATGATTTCGGTAAGAATTGCTTCGGCATCATCCCACATCTCGTGCTGCATGTATGTGGTCGCCACCCGTTCTTTCTCCCACGGGCTTCCGCCACGGTTCTGTAGAAGCGTGATTGCGCCCATCTTTCGAAACGTGTTCCGCGCTTTCTCTTTCTCGTCTTGCCGGAAGTAGGCTTCGCCAAGTTTCTGATAGACTTCTGACACATTCCACCAGTTCCGAGGATCAAGTTTCTCCGTCGCGGTTTCAAGCAATCGGATTTCTCGCTCTCGATCATTTGCACCGCGGTATGCATCCGCCAATACCTTTAACAACTCCGGGTTCTCCAGCATCGAAGTATCATTCAGCAGTTGACTCACGAGGGAATCGGATTCGTCAAGTTGATCCGCCGCAATTTTTAACGTTGCCGCGAGATACAGCAGCGTTGAATCCCCAGCATCCTCGCTGAGTTTGGCTTCGTACTCGGCGGCAAAGCTTTCAACGCTATCGGATGCCTTATAGAGTTCAATTAGTTTAGAGACCATTTGTGCATGTGTGTAGGAGTTTTGTGAAATCGATGCACCGTCAGACTCCAACTTTTCACGTAGAAACTGAATTGCTTTTTCGCGCTCGCCGGACGCGGCGTATGCCGATGCCAGATCCGTGTACATGTGGTGCTGATTGGGCTGTGCCTTGATGATCTTTTCGTAAATATCAGCCGCCGCTTTCGGGTTGTTGTTTTGCGTACACTGGTGTGCCGCATTTCGCGCAAAATCGTTCCCATAGTTCCGCCCGAAAGACGGTGCAATCATAACTTTTGCAAGTGAAACCAGTTCCTCAACCTTGCCGGCTTCGAAGAACGTCTGAATTACCTCCCACGTGTTGTGACCAAGCGCGTTGGGGTTCTCCTCAAGGAGGGTTTTGAACTGAGTTAAGGCTTCATCCGCTTTTCCGCTGCGCTGCAGCATTTGGGCATACCGCTGACGTGTCATGCCATCTTTTGGGCGCAGTTTGAGCGCCGCCTCGAACGCCGCAGACGCCTTGTTGATCTGATTTGTGCTATCGTAGAACGCCGCCAATCGCGCTTGAGCCTGGAATGAATCAGGATTCTTCCCGGCGGCTTCAAGTAATTGAGGTTCCCGCTCGCGTGCGGCTTTGGAGCGACTCACCAGATGTGTGGCTCGCTGAAAGTTCCATGAGTGCAACGTCCGGCCGTGGCGATCGCGTTGGTTGGCGAATCGCAGTGCCCGCTCGGCTACGCTTGCGGCGTCCCGGCCTCTGCCAAGTTCTTCCAAGTGCTGGCTGAGTTCCATAAGGAAGTTCGGATCACGTTGACTCATCGATAGCGTCATCACCCTCTTGGCAGCCGCGATTGCAAATTGAGTCAGACCGCTCTGCTGCAGTTTTTTTGAGAACTCGTAAAGTTCCCGGACGCCGCTAGGCGAATTTAACACTTTAGACATTAGCTCGCGCACCTTGATTGTGTTGCCGGTGAGCGCGGCAAGCTGTAGAGTAAGATTGTAATATTGGCGGCGATTTCGCGGGTCACTCCTAGCGAGTTCATCCAGTAGTTGCAGCGCTATCGCGTGATCACCTGTCTGAATCGATACAAAAACGGCATTGATCTTGAGCGTTAAGTCTTCCGGATTATCATTCTGCAATCTTGAGAGTATTTCTTGCGCTTGCCCGCGTTTTCCTTCCCACCAATGACAGTAGCTTAGTGCCAAACTTGGATAGATGCGGTCTCTCCCTTCCGTCGCATCCAAAACGGCGTGAAGTTTGGTGTACAAGGTCTCCTGTTGATTCTTCGTCCAGAGTTGTAGAAATACCTGCTGAAGATACTCCAAGCGGAGTTGATTGTAGTAAGTCGTTGGCGATGGATACGTCGACTGGAGCGGAGTGTACCCGCTGTAAGAGTATTGCGCGTATGACAACGACGCCACTCGTCGGGCGTTTGCCAAAACAGGTTTGGTCCTCTCAAAGAACGTCCAAAGCACGTCAACGCCTTTTTCTATATTTCCTTCGCGCACATAAGCAGTGGCAAGCGACTGGTAGATGTTTCTATACCGCCACCACTGCTGCTGGGGAATTGAAGGTGCACGCATACCGGAGGGTTGCCTTGCTGTCTTTGGAACCGAAAGTTGGGCGAGGATGTTCTCGGCAACGTCAAACTTCCCTTGCTGTGCGAATGCATCGACAAGCGTTGCACCGGTGTTCAAATCGGTCACGTTTGTCGTGTCAAGTTCGCCAAGCATTCGTGCGGCTTCCTCCTTCTGACCCTGGGTGTAGAGACGCTTGGAGAATTGCGCAATATGCGAAAGGCGTGCGTCGGGTTTGATCGCAGTCATCCCGTCAAGCTGTTTTTTGAAGGTTCCGTAATCAGCGTTCTGGCGCATTAACTGCGTCAATCGCATGTCCTGATAAACCGGATCGCTCGGTGACGCGGCAATGAGACGATCGGTAATTCCTTGAACCTTGTCGTTGTTTTCAGTCAAGACATAAATCTGAACCAAGAGTTCCAGTTTCTGAATATCTCTTGGATTCGCATCCGCGTCTTCCTCGAATTTCCGGACAAACTCAGCCAATTCTCGCTTCTGTTGTGCGATTGTTGCCAATTGCACCAGTGCGGCGGCTTGAGTTTCTTCGAAACTGTTCGGTATCCACGGTTGCCCGCTACCGGAAGAGCGGTGTCCCTGTACATTCCAAACCAAGTTCCGCGCAAGATTTAAGTTGCGCGAACCGATGCCGGGTAGTCCTGATGCCGTCTGATTCGCAGTAGCTTTGCCACCCTTCGCCGGTTTTTCCACCGGTTTAGGCATTTCCAGTATCCGCACAAAATGCGGGCGGGCGCGGTCTAATTCATTCATCTGCACCAATGCTGCGCCAACCTGATAAATCGTTTTCGCGTCCTTCGCTTTTCCGCCGGCTCGGTCAAGCGCGGACAGCGCCTCCTGTATCAGTCCGTGCCGAATCAGCAATGCCGCCAGTTTGACTTCAGCCTCCAACGACTGACTCCTGGCATGAAGCAACTTTGTCCACACCTGAATCGCTTCCTGCTCCCGTCCCGCATCGAACAGCAGTTCGCCGAGTCGCTGCTGGTGAAACGGCTCCGGCTGCGCCTTGACGAGACGCTGTTGATAGGATAATGCATCCTGCGTGTCCCCGAGGTCCAGGCTGATTCTAATTAGCTCAGCCAACAGGTCGGGGTTTTCGTGATCCCTTTCCAATGCTCGCGCCAATTGGAATTGCGCTCCGGGGAGATCGCTCCTCATACGGTAAACGGCAGCCAATGCCAGAATGGGACTCGTATCGGAAGGACTGATTTTCGACATCTGCTTAAGCTTCTCTTCAAGCTCGTTGCCCCGACCCAAGTCGTAATACGCTTCGGAAAGTGATTTGACAAAACCGAGCTTGTTGTCCACGCTTTCGCTCAATTCCCAGCATCGCCAATACTGATCGATTGCCTGCCGCGGGTTGCCGGCAAGTTTGTAGATTTCTGCGAGTTCCCCTCGAATGTCGGTTGCTTCCGGGCGAAGACGAACCGCCTGCTTGTGGTAGTCCGCCGCAGATTCGTAGTTGCCTAGTTGCTTTGATATCTCGCTCAGCAGCCGATACCCTTCGGGGTTGCGTGGACTGTGCAGCACAACCTGTTTTGCCGCCTCTGTTGCGGCATCGGAATCCATCATGTCCAGATGAATCCGTGCGATGTCTGTGTAGTATTCGCGCGCATTCGCGCCGTCAATTTCGATTAAATGGTAGTAGATGGCGTTGGCTTCATCGCTTCTTCCCTGCTGTGCATAGACTTCTGCGAGCCAACGGTTGACAGAGATATCGCTGCGGTTGAGGGTTCTGGCTTTCGTTAACACCTCGACCGCGTAGCTGGTGTTACCCAATTTGAAGTACATCTTGACGAGCTGCTTTTGCCCTTCAAAGGCAGTCGTTGCGGAAACATCGGGCTCCGCAAGTTTCGCTTCCAACTCATCAATCTTCTCGACGAGTGTCCCTTGACGCCGATAGAGTTCAATTCGCCGGTCATCCATCCGTTCGGCAAAGAATTCGTTAGGAGCAAGATTTGCCGCTTCCGTGTATTCCGCCAACGCCTGCTCGTAGTCTTTGTTTTCCATCAGTCGGTTCGCCAACTCTTCACGATACTGAAACGAATCGGGATTTAATTCAACCGCCTTTTTGCTTGCGGCGATAGCTTCCGCGCGGAATTCCTTTGCATCAAGCAACTGTGCCAGCCGATGATAATTTGCCGCGACCGACTTATCACTCTCGACCATCCGATTCCACGTCTCAAGGGTTTTCGCGCGGTCACCCTGACGTAGATAAAACTCGCCGAAATACTCGATGTAATCAGAGTTATCGGGTGCGAGCGAGATTGCCTTTTCGTACTCTGCAACGGCATCATCTACCCATTCATGACCGGCGTAGATCTCCGCGAGGATGAGGCGGGTTCCCGCGTTCTCCGGGTCGTGATCTGTCATCCTCTGATAGGTTGCTCGCGCCTTCTCTTCATCGTCTAACTGCAGATACAATTCCCCCAGTTCACGGTAAATACCGAAATCATCGGTTTGTTGCTCGCTTAGGGCTTCGTATTCCGCCGCCGCGTCGCCGAATTTTTCCGCGCTGCGGAGGGCGGCAATCAAATTCAAGCGCAATCCCGTATCGGTCGAGGCGAGCGCCAACCCCTTACGGTACTCGACAATTCCTTCATCCGGCTGCTGGTTCTCCATGTACGCCGAAGCCAACAGACCGATTATCTCGGGGTCATTTGGTGACGTTTCAATTTTGGCTTGATAGTATGCAATTAAGCCCTCCCAATCGCTGTCGGCGGCGTATATGCCCACGACGCGTTGCCGGAGGTCTTTGCGAAGCCAATTTCCCGGTGCCGTCAGCGCAATCGCTGCGTCATAACTTTCAATGGCTTGCTGAAATTCCCCCGTTTCCTCGTAAATCTTTCCAATTTCCCGAAGACTCAAGCAGACGCGATACGCGTCATCCTTCTTGGTGTCCGTTATTGCTCGGTGTTGTGCAATGGCTTGCTCGTAGAGCTCCTGCTCCCGAAATAGATCGGCGAGTTCAAGGCGTGCGAAGACGTTCTGTGTGTCAAGTTCGGAGATTCTCGTCCACGCCTCAATTGCCTCATCCACCATATCCCGTCTGAAGTAGGCACGCCCGAGAGATTTGTAAATCTTAGTCAGTTCATTGGGCGCTACGGACTGCGACGCTTCCGACAACTCTGCAGCCTTGGACAGTTCGGCTATGGCGTCTCCATGGCGGCGTAACACCGCATACATCTGCCCTAGAGCGAAATGGGGATAATAGTCGTTGGGGGTTAGTTCTGCGGCGCGTTGATAGGCGGCGACGGTCTCGGCATCTTTGCCGATCCGTTTGTAAATGTGTCCCAAAACAAGCTGTGCATTCGGATTATCGGGACTAGAGTGTGCCTCCGCTTCATAGTCCGCAATCATGGCGTCCAAGCCGGCGCCTTCAAGATAAAGTTGGTAGAGCCGGTCAAACGCGTTTCCCTCCTTCGGATTACGTTTGAGCATCTGTTTGTAACGTTGAATGACTTTTTCATCGGATGCCCCGCCCTGCGCAAGAATCATTGATGAATGACACAAGGCGTAGGCGACGAACCAAAGCAGACATGCGGCAATTCGTTGCTTTTTTCGCACAAACATAAGCGATCCTCCCTGAAGGTACGTGTAGAATAGCATATCGGCGGAAGAGAGATTTAATCTATCGGTTGCATGAGCCTTGCGGTGCAAAAGTTTGGTTTATCCATGTGGGAGCGATTTCCAAATCGCGATTCCCCGCTGTAGGCGCGATCTCCAGATCACGATCCCCCCGCTCGTGATGTAGGGTGCGCACTGCGCACCAGCCTTTACAAGCAGTTGTACGAGCGACCTCCATCTGTGGGAGCGATCTCCAGGTCGCGACTCCCCGCTCCAGTTGTAGGGTGCGCACTGCGCACCACCTTTATAAGCAGTTGTAGGAGCGACCTCCATCTGTGGAAGCGATTTCCAAATCGCGATTCCCCGCTGTAGGAGATCAATGGAATGAACAATGACTGCGATAGAGATCTTCTCCAGGTCGCGACTCCCCGCCCCAGTTGTAGGGTGCGCACTGCGCACCAACCTTTACAAGCAGTTGTACGAGCGACCTCCATCTGTGGGAGCGATTTCCAAATCGCGATTCCCCGCT
>JAPPIK010000059.1:32955-78669 GCA_028820655.1 Candidatus Poribacteria bacterium
ATCTCCAAATCGCGATCCCCCGCTGTAGGAGCGATCTCCAAATCGCGATTCCCCCTCTGTAGGAGCGATTTCCAAATCGCGATCCCCCTCTGTAGGAGCGATCTCCAAATCGCGATCCCCCTCTGTAGGAGCGATCTCCAGGTCGCGATCCCCCCGCTCCAGCGGAGCGGAATGTCAATAGAAAGTAGAAACCTCAATTCTTGCACTCCAGAAGATCAAGCGAGTGGATAGCGTGTGCAAACGGATCTGTACGTTCCGGCAAATCCGAATCTTCCGGCGGATTCAGAGTCGAACCAAAGTCCGTCGTCAATCAACTTCGAAGTCATTAAAAGGAAACTTCTGCTTCCCTTTTATTCTTCTCATTGTTGGATCCATTTCCATTCCAAGCAACATGGCTTCATAGTAAGAGAGCTCGTCTGACGGAAAGCGCGCTTTTTTTAGCTCTTCAAAAAACGTCGGGGAAAGATATGCCCATATGTCGTTACCCCACTTCCTGATCTGGCCCGAATGCAATAGAGCGGACATGAAATCTTCATTCACAGGTTCCAACATAATATAACCTGCGGCTCTGAGTTTATCATCTTTAAAACAGTAAAAGATTTTGCATTGGATGTCATCGATGACATGATTAAATATAACCGCATTATCCGTTTTTTGATGAATTCGTTTACCCTGTTCCGTAATCATGACCCTTGATTGAGAATATCCCCATTTCGCCTTACGAAAATCGTGTCCTCCCGATTGCGACAAACCTCCTGCAAGATTTGCACAGCCCACGACCAATGCGGACAGTATTATCGATGTTACAGTCGGCGCTATCAGCGCCTTGCTGCATTTCGCGGCGAAACACGTTGACGCCTGCTTAAACCTCATTTATATTTCCCCTTTCAGTGACACAGATCGAACGTTCGAT
Source organism: Candidatus Poribacteria bacterium (assembly GCA_028820655.1). Taxonomy (GTDB): domain Bacteria; phylum Poribacteria; class WGA-4E; order WGA-4E; family JAJDTR01; genus JAJDTR01. Next base: position 33,869 of record JAPPIK010000059.1, read on the forward strand.
GACAGGCATGCGCTAAACAGTAGACGATGCTGATTGGGGACACGTTTATTAATTGCAGCATTCTTAACGCCAACGAATGAACAACCACGCCGGTAGGTGCGGTTTCCAACCGCACCGAGGGACACATTAGCCAAGTTGCACGGCAAAGAAACCTCTTCGTTCTGTACATTTTTTTCGTCAAGGTGTAAACGCTGCCGAATCACCTGACGTCTTATGGTATGGAATTTGACGAATACCCGAGGAAAATAGCACCGCGTGAAACAGATTTGCACTCATTTTTTATTCGTATTGTGTCTCTGTCCCTATACCGCTTTTGGACAGCAGCCTTCAAGCCAATCCGGCGAAATCCACGGCACAGTCTTCCAACAGACTCTTAAACAGCCCATCCTATCGGCGCAAGTGCGCATCGTCGAGACTGGTCAGCGCGTACGCACCGATGAGAACGGCGAGTTTCAGTTTCGAAACCTGTTCCCCGGATCATATACCCTTACCGCAAACGCACCAAGACACCAACCATCTACAAATACCGTGGCCGTCGTAACATCGGCGGAAATCACACGAGTAGAGATCTATCTTGAGCCGGTTGTAGTCTCGCTTGACGAAGTGGAGGTCACGACAGACCGTCCTCTGCAATCTCCCGGCAGGCAAAGTTTGGGCGGCGAGGAGATTCAGCGCGTCCCCGGTACGGCTGGAGATGCCCTTCGCGCCCTGCAATCCTTGCCTGCCGTCGGCGTGGCAAACGATTTTAGCGGCGCCCTGTATATCCGCGGCGGCGCTGACACAGATAACCTTTATTACTTTGACCGGGTGCCGATCGGTTACCCCTACCATTTCGGCGGGATTGTCTCCTCGCTCAGTTCCGAAGTCATTGAGCGGATTGATGTTTACGCCGGCGGTTACGGCGCCGAATTCGGCGTGGATTCCCAAGCGGTGATCGACATCTATTCCAGGGACAAAAATACAGCCGGTTTCGATGCCAAATTCAACCTCAATCTACTTTACTCCGAAGGGCTATTGGAAGGCGTAATTGGCGACCAAGGATTTTGGTATGCCGCCGGACGCAGAAGCTACATTGACCTGTTTCTCAGGTCGGTATCGTTCGATAGCGGACAAATCACCGCCTTTCCACAATTCTGGGATTATCAGGTAAAGGGAGGTTATCGCCTTTCCGAAAAGCATCAACTCTCGCTCAATGTTTTTGCCTCCGGCGACAGCTTTGCGCTCAAGCTGGATGGCGAAGATGTGGACGAAGATTTAAGAGGAAACATAGACTTTGACAGCGGTTTCGAGGGAGCCGGCATTCACCTCCGCTCTCTACTCACTGACCGTTTGACCTCCTATCTATCCTTGACCCGTTCCTATTTTGCGTTTGACGTCAATATCGGCCCTGATCTATCGCTCAAAGTCGATGCTCCGCAGTATGTGATTCGCGAGGACCTCACCTACACGCTAACCCCGAAACATCAAATTGAAACCGGTTTGATACTGGGACTCGAACCGGGACGGGCTACCGGCAATTTTCTGCGTCCGCCGGATGAGGGCGAAGTCGATTACGATCCGCGGTTTATCGAAAAGCAATCGATCGACGAATCCTCACTGGGAAAACGACTAGAAATCTATCTGCAGGACCGGTACAGGTTATTGCCATTTTTGTCGTTTGTGCTCGGTCTTCGGACGGATTACTTAAGCTATATTGACGATTTTTCCATCCAACCGCGCGGAAGCCTGCTTTTCGAAGTCTCTGCAGGTTCTCAGGTGCAACTCTCTTATGGAACCTACCAGCAGCGGCCGGCACCGCCGCGGCTTACCGAGAGCGTCGGAAACCCGGAGTTAAGCAACAGCGGTGCCAGCCACTATGTTTTGGAATATACGCGTGAAATCTCAGAGGCGACCCAAATCAAAGTCGCCGGTTACTACAAGAACCTTGTCGACCTCGTGACCAAAGATGACGAAGCGCAGTATCTCAATCAGGGCGTCGGGTTCGCGCAGGGGACCGAGCTGTTTCTCCGCCATCAAACAGGAGAGCGATTCTTGGGGTGGGGTTCCTACGCCTATGGACTCTCCAAACGGCGGGACCGCCCCGGCGAGCCGTACCGCTTCTATTCGTTCGACCAAACGCACGTGGCGACGCTTGCCGGGACCTTCCGTCCCACGCCATCGTGGGAGATTGGCGCAAAATGGCAGTACCGGACCGGCAATCCCTACACCCCGGTTCTTGGCGCAGACTTGAAATCCGACCCGCGCAACAACGATCTCATCTACGTCCCAATCTACGCCGAGACGAATTCGGCGCGTTTTCCCGCGTATCACCGGCTGGACGTAAAGATTAGCAAAGCCTTCCGCTTTGACAATTGGCAGATGCGCGTCTTTCTCGAACTGCTAAACGCTTATAACCGCAAGAACCTTCTCGATTTCAGCTACAACGACGATTACACGGAAAAGGAAGATATCTACCAATTCCCGATTATCCCGTACTTGGGAATAGCCGTTGAGTTGTAGCTTTTTCCAAGTGTATAAGCGCCTCGAATTATTCTAGTTTGTGCCCATTCTCAGGAATGTGGAGTCGCGAAAAATGGGGCTCCTTATTCTCTTTTGTTATCCACCCCCTTCGCCAACATCCTTCCCTTCGTTTTTCCTCATTTCGCTTGAAATCCCGGTTTCTTTCGTCTACACTACATCAAATGATTGTGCGATAAATTGACAAAAGCAGACGACCGAGGACCCAATGTGCTTAAGTAGGCGCCGAGAAAAAGCAATCCAAGAACAAGCGGAACTCAAAACTCAAAATTGGCTCAAGAGAATGAGGCTCGACAAGAACGATCAAAATCTTACCCGGCAGATGATTGATGACAAACGATCCGAGTTCGAATCCCAGATTCGAGAACTTCTATCACACCCGCGCAACCCGAGACGAAAGATGCAAACCGCTAGATCAATTTAGTATGTTGAAACTCACCGCATGATAGGGAATACGAGCAGGTTGTTCTCGGCACCATGCTAGTTGATGCAAATTTGATCCCGCTCTTGACGCCAACACTCGGCCAAATCCTCGGCAACCTCATACATGAATGATGCGAGATACACAATGCGTGACGCATTGTCTGATTGCATGGAGATTGTGGTTTTTGCCCGAGGATTCCATCTGGAATATGATAATTCAAATCGTGTCTTCCGTGCATAAGATGCATCGCTGCGGTTTGAGTCTTCGGCTCTGACAGTGTCAATACCCCGTAGCGATCACATGTAGTGACTGAAAACGGATAGCTATGAGATCGTTTCCCCCAGAAGAACTCTACTACATTACCCACATAAACAATCTACATTCTATCCTTGAAAAGGGAATCTTGTCTCATGAAAGGATTGAGCAACTAGGATTAGGGTATACATCGATTTATAATGAGGGGGTGGTCAGCAAACGCAGGAACAAATCAACGCCGGGGGGTGAAAGCCTCTGGCACTATGCCAACCTATACTTTCAGCCTCGAAATCCGATGATGTATAGTATTGTCAGTACAAGAGACAAAGAGAATCTTGTTGTTATAGGCATATCGAAGGAGGTGTTATACGAACACGGTGTTCTTTTCACTGATGGCAACGCAGCCAACGCTCCAACACAATTTTACTCTCAGTCTGACGGACTAAAAATCCTTAAGCAACAGTGGAATGCGATTCGAAACGACTGGTGGAATAAAGATGACGGATCCAAGCGCAAAATCATGGCAGAGTGTTTGGTACCCAACAGCGTGAACTCAAAGCACATCAATTCGCTGTTCGTTGTCAATACCGCAATTGGAAGCCGAGTAAAGCAGATTGTTGGGGAGCGCCAAATCTCTGTAATTCCAGAACCTCACATGTTCTTTCAACCGGGATCTCGAACCCAGATCGGAAACAATGTTTCCCTTGTTGACGGTGATATGTTTTTTTCCACCATGCATACGTTAACAATTAGCGTTAATCTTCAAGGAGTAATGGGAAAGGGGCTGGCGTCGCGTGCGAAGTATCAATTTCCTGATGTCTATGTAGAATACCAAGATGCATGTCGTGCAAGGAAGATTACAGCGACACGCCCCTATCTTTATAAACGTGAGACTTCATTAGATTACGAGTTGGCAGACCCAAGTTTACCGCTTTCGACTCCCAACGCTGTAAAATGGTTTCTGCTCTTTGCGACCAAGCGAAAATGGCGCGAAAACTCGCGATTAGACGACATCGAAGCTGGATTGGACTGGGTAAAAGGAAATTACAAAAAAGAAAAAATTGAGTCGCTCGCCATGCCGGCTCTAGGCTGCGGTTTGGGTAATTTGTCTTGGGCTGATGTGGGGCCGCTCATGTGCAAATATCTGCATGGACTAGAGATTCAAGTCGCAATCTACCTTCCGCGCGAACACGAGACAACTGAACAGTATTTGGACGAAGCCTATTTGCTTGGTAATCAAGTTAATAGGCCATCCTCATCCGCGAAACAGTTGGCATTCTTTTGATGCTATCTTTCAACATCATCCGCCAATTACCCCCGCGATTATCAAATTTGCTGATTTTCCTCTCTCGGCGCCCCATTCAATCGTATTCTTCAGACACTTGTGTTGTCCCTCCGTTGAGCTTTGTCCCCCGTTTCACAACCCTCAATAAGAAACAGAGCACAATAAAGCTGTGTAGTTGCGGTAATTTCGGTGGCTAAAAGAACAATGCCGTTTGCCAATTTCCGAATAGTTACTGCTAAAATACCCCTGCCTTGCCACCCCTTGATTTTAGCGCGACTACTTAACACTTATGTGGCATGCTGATATTGCCCTCCGTCTCTGCGTTCCGAAACCAAGTTTTTTCCCGAAACAGTCGAAATCAAGTTTTTTCTCGAAAACTTGATTTCTTCGCATTAGACCGGGGAATGCTAAACACCGAAAACGTTAGCCGCTCCGAATCGTCACTAACCATCAAGCGAGTGGATAGCGAGTGCGATAGAAATCCACTGGCCACTGCTTTTTTCTTGAAATCTTGGTTTCATTCTCACTCAATTCTGCTATACACCGACATCCTATAGAAATGATACATCCACCGTCAGCCAATTATTCATCCCTCCCGCAACTCGTTAATTTTAGATTGACTACTTAACATGTATGTGGTATATTATACGGGCCTAACGGCCATGACGGCGCAACTTTAATTTTCTGTTGGCATTCTGTTAGCATCACGATTCCTGATAACCCGCTCCAATAAAGGGATTCTCCATTTCAGAAAATGCTAACACGCCGCTTGAATCGAAGCTCCGTTAGCATCTCATTTCACTGTATCGGCTCAAGAGACAAAGCGGTGATCAAGCGAGTGGATAGATCAAGTGACTGAATAAGGAACGATCAAGGGAGATCAACTGACTGGATAAGGAAGGCGATAGAGATCCCATAGCGACCGCGATAGAAATCCCAGTGCGATAGGGATCCAAGCGTTTATTGACTTAAGCGATGACCTTACGTGAAAACATACTATGCACGGCAAATCTATAGCCGCACCTTTGACTCCCAACACTCTATCAAAGTGTGCCTCGAATCGTGGGGCGAAATATACGCGCGCACAATAGCGCACCCCCGTGGCGCCTGTCGTACATGGCTTCAAGCCCCACAGGGCAAGGATTCAAGCGCAATTCCAGAACTAATCCAAGTTGTGCGCTCTTATCTCGAAAGCGCAGAAGCCGCGTTTTTTCCCAATACCACCGAAATCAAGTTTTTTCTTGAAAACTTGGTTTCTTACTCGCTCAATTCTGCCGGGTACATTTCAAACGATGCCAAGGACGTCAACTCTATCAAATCAGACCGAATTCATATCGTCGACATCCCTGCTTTTTGGCTAAGCGGCAGGAGGCGCGCTAAATGATATTCGCAGTATATCGCAGGAAATCGCATAGCGCACCAATCCCGTCCAACCCCTGTCATCACTGGATTCTAAGCGACTTCTTGCTATGAGCCGTCGTCTGCGACGACATCCGTGATCGCACGCCGTTGTGCATCACGCAAACCCGAAGCAAAAAAACAGGATGACCGTCAAACCATTGATGATTGATTGCGAGCCACTGCAAATAGCAAATCCCTACAAGGATTCCGGTACAATAAACATCCTGATAGAAAACGGCAGAGTTGATTAAATCGCGGAGATACAGCGCTTCGGCGCGAGAATATGAGGATCAAAGGAGCGGATAGATCAAGTAACCGAATAGGGAACGCGATAGAGATCCCGTGCGATAGAAATCCCTCAAGCGGATAAATAAGCATTGCCGCATCTCCCCAATCTCATGACCGTTCATTCGCGCCTTTGAACACTCAGCGCTAGGAATGAATCCCCAAAAGACGGGCAATATTTTGGAAAGAGGTTTAATCTTTGGCATTGCTGCAATCTTGGTTGATAACATAGCTGAATTATGATATAATTTCCCGAATCTCTGCTCCGTTTCGCATTTAAATTGTAAATCTCAATACCGATGCGGAGCCACACGTCCAAAGGGAGGAATAGCAATATTGCGAGAATATGAATTGGTTCTGATTATCAACCCGGACCTTGAAGAGGCCGAGACCGAGTCGCTCATCGAAAGAATTAAGACGAATATCGAATCAAATGGCGGCGAAGTGCTCAAGGTTGATGCATGGGGAAGGAGGAGGTTGGCTTTTCCCATAAAGAAAAATAACGACGGCTACTATGTTTTACTCATCTTTAAGGGTGATCCGGCTTTTGTTCTCCAACTCAGCAACTCGTTTCGGGTGATAGAATCTATTGTTCGACACATGGTGGTGCTGTTTGAAGGTGATCTTGACAAGGTGATTTCGCTGAGAGAGGAAAGTCGACCTCGAGAGAGGATGGCACGACGTCCGCTGGAAGCGGAAGACCAGTCGGTTGCCCCGGTAACCGAATCGGAAGATGAGAATAGTGTTTCGGAAAATGAAGGCGAGGATCAGGCAAAAGAAGAGACAGTTCCTGATAACTCCTAACATGGCTAAGCGCTAAATAAGGAGATGATATTATGGCAAGTTACAACAAAGTCATACTTATGGGAAACTTGACCCGCGATCCGGAACTGAGATATCTTCCGAGCGGATCGGCAGTGGCAAATATCGGGCTAGCCATTAATCGGAATTGGACAGATCGCGAATCCGGTGAAAAAAGGGAAGAGGTGTGTTTTGTTGATCTGGAGGCGTTTGGAAGAACCGCTGAAACCATGAACGAATATCTGCAAAAAGGTAGGGCGGTATTAATCGAAGGGCGCCTAAGATATCGCACGTGGGAAACAGATGACGGACAAAGACGGAGTAAACACGATATCTTTGTAGAGCGATTTCAGTTTGTCGGTGGGCGCCAGGACGGCGGCGAGTCGGGCGAGTATAGTCAACAGGGCGACGCGGCGCCTCAAGCTTCCTCATCTGGCGCCGAACCGACCACCGAAGACGATATCCCGTTCTAGCGGCATCTATTGTCCCTAATGCAAGTCAATTAATTTGAAAGCGGGCGAAATTGCGCCCGCTTTTTCCACGTAAACAGGAGTGTGAGAGGAATCTGATTATGGCTGGACGTAAACGTTGCCGCCTGTGTATCGGGAAGGTCAGGGTGGTTGATTACAAGGACATTTCCATGCTCAAGAATTTTACGAGCGAGCGCGGCAAGATTATTACTCGGCGGGCTTCCGGGAACTGCGCGAGGCATCAAAAGTTGGTTACTCGCGCCGTTAAACGCGCTCGCACGGTTGCCTTATTGCCTTTCAGTAGACAGTAATGACATTTCCCTATATTCGGCACACACAGCGTCGAACAAGTCTATCGGAAACGGGGCAAGGGGATCTCTATCGAGGTCATTGTCTACGCTCTTGATCCATTCGCTTCTTTGATCCCCGCCCCCCGGATTCGGTGTGCAAAGAATGTGCACCATTGTTCAATCGAAATGGTATAAATTCGCGAAAAAACCTGCAACAACATAGCGAGGAATCTGATGGAAATCATACTAAAAAAAGCGGTCAGCGGGCTTGGAAACGGAGGAGATGTGGTCAAAGTTGCTAACGGCTATGCTCGCAATTATCTGATCCCCATGCAACTCGCCATCCAAGCGACGGAGCAGAATCGTCGCTTATTCGAACAGGAAAAGCATATCCTTGAGAACCTGGAAGTCAAGGAGAAGGCGCGTGCCGAAGAGATTGCGGCAAGCCTCGCGGGAGTGACCTGCACGTTGCAGCGGCGTTCCGGCGAGAACGATAGGCTATTCGGGTCTGTTACTTCAATGGACATCGCGGAGGTGCTTTCCGCCCAGTCTATTGAAATTGATCGGCGTCAAATCGAATTGGATGAGCCGATAAGAGAGTTGGGTGTGTTCACGGTACCGATTCGTTTACACGCCGAGGTCGTGGCAGAAGTGCGTGTAGTGGTTGAACGCGAAGAGTAGTCTCTCGAAACCGAGTTTTTTCTTGAAACAAGGTGAGTTTCAATGGCGTCCCCCGAACCAGTTGAACCTCTTCACGATAGAGAAGCAGAGCGGGCAGTGCTGGGCGCGATGCTCATGGATACGAATGTTATCCCTCGCGTCATGCCGATTTTGGGTGAAACGCCCGACTCCTTTTTTACGACGGATCACCAAATCATCTATTCCGCTGCTGTCGAAATCTACGACCGGCATAGCAAAGCAGATATCCTCCTTGTTGCCGATCACCTCAAGAATTCGGATCAATTGAAGCGCGTCGGCGGCGCGATTTACCTGTACGACCTTCAAGCCAGGATTGTTGAGACCGAGAACACCGAGTTTCACGCGCAGATTGTCAGAGACAAGTGGATGCGCCGCCAACTCATTCAAGCGAGCGCGGCGATTCGAGAAATCGCCCAAGACGGAGAGAAGGACCTCGTTGACGTTCTGGACGAATCTCAGGAAGAAATATTCCGACTGAATAGTCTGAACACCAATCGTGGATTCATACCTCTTGGTTCCCTCATCAATCAAAGCCTTAAAGACATTGAGGAGTTATTTCACAAGGATCAGCAGTATGTCGGTGTACCGAGCGGGTTCACGGACCTTGATATTTTGACCTCGGGATTGCAGCGTGGGGATTTAATTATTATTGCCGCCCGACCCAGTATGGGAAAGACCACGCTGGTGTTAAACATCGCTCAAAACATTGCGCTCGAACAGGAACTTCCCGTTGCCGTATTCAGTCTTGAGATGCCGGCACGCCAGGTGGCGATGCGGATGCTTGCCGCCGAAGCTCACATAGACTTCGCGAAACTTCGAATAGGGAATATCACAGATCAGAATTGGCAAGATCTCACCCAAGGCGCCACCACCCTGATAGAAGCAGGAAGCCGAATTTCTATTCATGAAGCCCGCGGAATTACCATACAGACGGTGCGCGCGGAAGCTAGGCGGCTTAAATCTCAACAGGAAAACTTGGCGCTTATAATAGTTGATTATCTGCAATTGTTGAGAGGGACGGGTCAATATACGGGTCGCGAACAGGAGATAGCCGAGATTTCCCGCGCGCTTAAGGCGCTTGCATGGGAGTTGGATGTTCCGATTATCGCATGTTCGCAACTCAACCGTGAGCTGGAAAGACGTCCCGACAAACGCCCCCAACTAGCGGATCTGCGGGAATCGGGCGCTATCGAACAGGATGCCGATCTGGTGGTTTTTCTGCATCGGGATGATTATTACGACGAACAGTCCGAGGCGGCAGGTATGGCGGACCTGATCATTCGAAAACAGCGGAACGGCGCTACCGGTACGGTCCAATTGGAATTCGTTAAAGAGCAGATGCGGTTTGCCAATCTCGAGGTCTAGGGAAAGAAGACCGCACTGGATCGCACACATTTTACTGCAATAATCCGCGCAAAATCAGCGTCCCCGCAACTTGCATTCGGAATTTTTGTACGCCGCCTCTGGTATTCTAAATGGCAGACCAACCTTCTGTCCCACAGCAAAAACCGGTCTCGCTGCTCCGATTCGCTGATTTCGCCGGTGCACGAATTCTCTACCGGCTTTCAGGCTTTGGCCGTGCGTCCATCTTTGTATTCCGAACCCTCGCCCTTCTTTTCAAACCTCCCTTCCAACTTAATCTGCTCGTCCGGCAATTGCGTCTAATTGGTGTTGATTCGCTGTCCGTCGTATTGGTGTCGGGGATTTTTACGGGTATAGTATTGGCCACTCAGGGTTACATTCAACTGAGCGATCTGTCCGCGGAAGGACAAATTGGCAGGTTTGTCTGTGTCTCCCTAATCAAAGAGTTGGGTCCGATGGTCACGGGGTTTGTGTTGGCGGGGCGAATCGGCGCCTCGATTACCGCCGAACTCGGTACCATGAAGGTGACGGAACAAATTGACGCGCTTTCGGTCATGGGAACGGACCCGGTGAAATACCTCGTCGTTCCTCGATTCTTGGCGTGTGCATATATGCTCCCGATTTTAACGGTTTTCTCGACCTTCTCCGGTATCGCGGGCGGGTATGCTGTTGCCGTCTATCTGTTCAACATGAACGGCGTGTTCTTCATGAAGCAGGTGCAGAGTTACCTATACATAAGCAGCATTTGCATAAGCCTTATCAAAGCAACTTCGTTCGGAATGGCAATCGCGTTGGTCGGATGTTATAAAGGATTCACCATCTCTGTAGCCGGAGGTGCGGAAGGGGTTGGTAAGGCAACCACGGGATCCGCTGTTGTTTCTCTAATGCTTATTCTGGTCTTGGATGTACTATTGAACCATCTGCTATTCACGCTTCTTCAATTGAAATAGTAAGGTATGTGGTTGCCAACGATAATTTGGGGAGGGCCTTTAAGTCTCGGCTTATGATTCAGATCAAGAACCTTTGGAAGAGTTTTGAAGGTAAGCAGGTACTGAAAGGACTGGATCTGCATATCCCCCGCGGCGAAACGCTGGTCATTATGGGACGCAGTGGATGCGGGAAGAGCCTTCTCTTGAAACTCGTTACCGGTTTGATGCAGCCCGATGCAGGCGAAATCCTGGTAGACGGTGAAGAAATTTCAGGGTTGAAGTTCAAAGAATTGAATCACATGCGGCGCAAATTTGGGCTGCTATTCCAATCGGCGGCGCTGTTTGATTCGATGTCCGTTGAGGAAAACGTCGGGTTTATGCTCGCCCAACACACAAAACTGTCTCGAGCACAGATCAGAGAGATTGTAATCGAGAAACTGCATTTGGTAGACCTTGACGGCACCGAACACTTGAGACCGGCGGAACTTAGCGGCGGCATGCGGAAACGGGTTGGTCTTGCCCGCGCCATCGCTTTTGACCCCGAAGTGATTCTATATGACGAACCAACAACGGGATTGGATCCGGTTACATGCGTCGAAATTAACAGATTGATTCAAAGTTTGCATGAGAAACTCGAGGTGACTTCTGTCGTCGTGACGCACGATATGGACAGTGCTTTCACTGTCGCAACGCGGATGGCAATGATTCATAGTGGGAAGATTGTTGCTTTTGGTCACCCGAACGAGATGCTTGAGAATGACGATCCGATTCTACAGCAATTTATTCTTCTCGGTGCACCCGAGCAGATTCTTAACGTTAGCAACCCTGTGTTAAAGGAGTTTATCCTCAATTTACGCGAGGAGTAATCAGCAGGCACACGCACTCATACGGTCCGTAGTGAGGTAATTCACGGCGCGTTCTTCTGCCAAAATCGAAAAAAGGGGCAATTGATGGATTCATGGACAACCCATGCAAAAGTGGGAATTGTCGTTATTGTTGGGCTTGTATTACTTGGTGTCTTACTCGTCATGGCAACTGATTGGCCGTTCGCGGCTAGCGGCGATCACTTAATCGTTCACTTCAAGCGTGTCAACGATCTTCAGCGAGGCGCAGGTGTCTACCTTTCGGGAGTTGCCATCGGAAAAGTAACAGCCATTGATTTGAAGGCGAACGAGGACATCGTCGAAATTCGAATGCGCGTGAAAAACGCGTTCCAACGCATCAGGCAGGGCTGCACGGTAAAGATTGGAATCTTCGGTTTTGTAGGAGAGGCTTACATTGATATAGTCAACGGACCGGTAGACAGCCCGCTCCTAAATCCATCTGATTTACCGTTAACCGGTCAATCTCCATTGGGTCTACAGGACTTCCTTCAACAATCGAATCAAGCTATCTTGGAGACAATACAACTTACTCGATCCGCAAATGAACTGATACAGTTGAATCGGGAGAACATACAACAGGGCATCGCGGATGTGCGGCAGCTCGTGGCTCAAACGGGCGAAGCGGTCGAAAGAGCAAGCAAAAACACGCAGGAAACAGTCGAAATCGTTAAGCGGTTGGCTAACGAGAACGATAAGCGTTTTGAACAAACGCTTGGGCGCGTGAATCAGTTATTGGAGCAACTGACGGGAGATTCTCAGCTTCTCGGCGAACGTATAGATGCCATTACGAGTTCGGTGCTCGACCTCGTGGATCGAAATTCCGATTCGATTAATCAGATTGTCACGGACTTGAACGCCGGATCTTCCGATTTTCGGCAACTTTCCCAACAGCTACGAAAAGATCTCGGAGAGCTGAATGCCGAACTCTCGGATTTGGTGGCTGAAAGTCGAGAAGTCATCGAGTCTGATGCGCCGAAATTGAATCAGATTCTGGCGGATATAGCAGAATTGACGGCTGAACTGGAGGAATTTCCCGAGAATCTCAACCATATTCTTGAGCAAGTCCGGCACGGCGACGGAAGTTTAGCCCAATTGTTGAACAAACCCGACACGATCAATGAAGTGCGCGAAACACTGAAAACAATCAATGACACCGTGGGAGAGATTTATAGCTTTTCGGGGAAGGTCGACCGGCGGTTTGGCGATCTCAAAGCCCCGGAATTGGCATGGGATTACGAGCTCCGTTATCTCAGTCTTGAAGAGAGCCTCCACAATGAATTCGCGTTGGTGTTGTTGCCGTCGCTAACGCAGCGTCTTCGATTCGGATTTGGGATGCGGAATAAAGACGTGAAATTCGAGTCCCAATATGCTCAAGATTTCTTCGACGGACGCCTACGCGGGCGAGTCGGGTTCATGCGATCAAGGGCGGGAGTGGGGATTGATGCGTGGTTGTTTGCTCGGCGGCTCGGGTTGACCGTTGAGGGATTTCATCTTACCAGCAAAAATCCCGAACTCAACGCAGAGATGGCGTGGAGGTTTTTCCGCTATGGTCATGTGATTCTCGGCGCAGAGAATCTCACAGATGACATACGCTACACGGCGGGTATTCGACTGGTTGGAAGCAATTGGTAGACCGATTCATTACCTATAGAACCTGTTTGAAAAGTTCATTTGTAAGGTGCAATCAAGCGAGTGCATAGCGAGTGATCAAGTGAGTGGATAACGAACGCGATAGAGTTCCCATAGAAATCCCGTGCCTACCAGCCTTTAAAAGCCCCAGCGGGGATCAAGCGAGTGAATAGCGAGTACGATAGAGATCTTGAAGGTGTATAGAAACGTCAAAACCCCGTGTTCCAAAGCCCCAGCGGGGCGAAAGGTTCGTAATAGATTGCAATTCACATATGAAATAACGCCGTATTAGTAACCAACAATGGCTTTGCTATGATTTTTCAAACAGGCTCATAGTCAATTCGCTTCATATTTGCACAAATTCTTGTAGGTGATCAAGCGACTGGATAAGGAGTGATCAAGTGAGTGGATAACGAACGCGATAGAAATCCCATAGAGATCCCCTTTCCACCCGCACCGACAAGAAGGGACTAATATTGGTTCGCTTGGGAAACCGAACTTACTGCAGTGCATAAATGACTTATGGTTTTGCTATAAAGGCCGCTGAATACTCAAGTCGAGATCGATGGCAAAAGAACGTCGTCAGTTTGTCTGTCAGGAGTGTGGATACGTTTCTCTCAAATGGCTCGGTCGGTGTCCCGATTGCCAAAAGTGGAACAGTCTTACCGAAGAAATTGAGTTTGACGCGTCGTCGCCGGGGCATCGCACAATCGGAAAACCGTCTCGCCAGCCTGAAACAATTGGAGAGATTGCCGCAAGCGAAGAGGATCGGCTTCTCACGGGAATTCGCGAGTTTGATCGGGTGCTCGGTGATGGAATCGTTCCCGGCTCCGTCACACTGATCGGCGGAGATCCGGGCATCGGAAAATCGACGCTCCTGCTCCAAGCCAGCGACGCCGTAAGCCGGGTTTACGGCACGGTGTTATACGTTACCGGCGAAGAATCTGCCGCCCAAACCAAGCTTCGCGCTAACCGTCTCGGGCTCTCATCAGAGGCGTTGCTCGTGTTGTGTGAAAACGACCTTGAACAGATCGAAGCACACATCGCGGCGGTACAGCCTAGCATGGTGGTCATCGATTCGATTCAAGCGGTCTACTTGCCGGCACTACAATCGGCGCCTGGAAGTGTAACCCAAATACGCGAATGTGCGGGACAGTTGCTCATCCTTGCAAAGAGCAAGGACATTCCGGTGGTGCTGGTAGGTCACGTCACCAAAGATGGCGCGTTGGCGGGACCTCGAATGTTGGAGCACATTGTGGATACGGTGCTCTACTTTGAGGGTGAACAGCAGCATATCTATCGAGTTTTGCGCGCCGTCAAGAATCGTTTCGGATCAACCAACGAAATCGGAATTTTTGAAATGTTGAGCCGCGGGTTGGTGGATGTAGAGAACCCGTCGGTGTTATTCCTTGGCGATCGGCAGGAAAACGTGTCCGGCTCCGTTGTCGTGTCAAGCATTGAGGGAACTCGCCCTCTGCTGTTGGAACTTCAAGCGCTTGTTTCACCGTCAAACTTTGCTTTCCCGCGCAACACGACCGCCGGGGTCGATCGGCAAAAAATTGCGATGCTGGTTGCCGTGTTGCATAAACGTATCGGGATGAATGTAGGCGATTCGGACGTGTTTGTCAACATCACCGGCGGTGTTCGCATCGATGAGCCGGGAATCGACCTCGGGATTGTCATTGCAATAGTGTCCAATCATCGTGACATCGCGGTTGACCCCTACACCGTCCTAATCGGCGAGGTTGGGTTAGGCGGCGAGGTTCGCCCGGTGGCACAAATCGACAAGCGGTTACGCGAAGCGGCAAAACTCGGTTTCAAGCGAGCAATCCTGCCGGAAACAAATCGAAAAGGACTGGATTTGACCGAGGACATTGAGTTGTTTGGAGCAAAGAATCTCCATGATGTGTTAGGCATTCTGTTTTAAGAAGGATTGAAACTTGAAGGTACATAATCAACGCATGTTGCTACCCATTCCCGTAGGTCGGGCTTCTAACCCGACCCTCTCATAGGATGCGTCGCACACCGTGTCGATGTGCGTTAAATCGACGGAATCTGCCCGCAGTGGATAGACAAATCCACTGCCATCGGATACGGCTTGGATGTGCCCATCCAAACCGAGCAGGACTACAATTTAACACTCCGAAAATCTCAAGTTCAACTATTGACAATAGGTGGCAATTTGGGTTAATTGACTCGGTTCGACTCTCACATTTAAGCGAGCTAACCGACGGTGTCAATCAAGTGTTGAGTTCATATTGAGTTTTGGTATTGCAAGGCGGGCAAGGTGCCCCGCCCATTGGTTAAGTGTTGTACCTATGTGGTAC
Source organism: Candidatus Poribacteria bacterium (assembly GCA_028820655.1). Taxonomy (GTDB): domain Bacteria; phylum Poribacteria; class WGA-4E; order WGA-4E; family JAJDTR01; genus JAJDTR01. Next base: position 49,427 of record JAPPIK010000059.1, read on the forward strand.
TTCTGCAAAGAGTCGAGTTCAGTGTTTGTTTGATTGGCAGTAGAGTCCTTGTCGTCATTTTTAAGACGAATCCTCACTTGTGTATGGCACGCACCTTTGGGATCTTGATGGGAATTCTAGCGCGTTCGTTTGATCCATTCGTTCAATTGATTCTATTCGGTAAATTGATCTTTCAGATTGTGATAAGAAATTTTCATATTTGATGAACTATCCTCAACTAAAAACGGCGGTGCATGTCTAAAATCTTATAGTAGCAACTTGGTTATTATATCGTGTTTTTTTATGTTGTGCGTCGTCTTACGAATAAATCCGTTAACCAAACCTAATCCCTACCAACATGTCTAACTTATCGAAAACGTGAAAGAAGGTGACTGTCATGCAGATCTGGATTATACGTGCATTCTTTATGATCTTGAGCGCTGCCTTCGGTTATGGCATTGATGATATCAATGGAGGGGCTGTAGCGTTAATCGTCGCCATCATCGCGATAGGGCTTGAATCATCCGTCCCGCGTCCGCTGCTTCGAGATTTCTTTGCTTGTCTCGTCGGGTTGACCTTCGGTCTGATAATCGCTGGTATAGTCATTTACATAATGTCTCAGACGACCACGGTAACCCCAATGGTAAAGATGGGCACAGTTCTCGTGATGAGCTATGCCGGAATGATGATTATCTATCGCAGGCGAAAGAACTTTGGGGTTTTTTCTCGATCTACGCAAGGCGGGTCCTCCTCATCACCAAGCTACAAGATTCTGGATACCAGTGTTATCATCGACGGCAGAATTCTTGAGATTTGCCAAACGGGATTTCTTACGGGCATTATTGTGATACCGAGATTTGTCTTGAACGAGTTACAGCACATCGCGGATTCCACGGAGCAACTCCGGCGAAACAAGGGGCGGCGTGGTTTTAAGATTTTGCGCGACTTGCAGAACGACCCCGAAATGGAGGTCGATATCACCGAAGAAGATTTTCCCGATATCGCAGAGGTCGATGCAAAGTTGGTTCGTCTTGCGCAAGAGTTGGACGCGAAAATCGTCACGAATGATTTCAACTTGAGCAAAGTTGCGGAATTGCAAGGCGTGACCGTTTTGAATATCAATGCGCTCGCAAATGCGGTGCGCCCCGTTGTAGTGGCGGGTGAGGTCATTCAAGTCCACGTCCTCAAAGAGGGTAAGGAACTGAATCAAGGCGTCGGTTATCTTGATGACGGGACGATGGTTATTGTCGAGGGCGGCAAATCTCACGTCGGGCAAATAATCGATGTTGTTGTCACGCAAATGTTGAGAACGAGCGCGGGACAGATGATTTTCACCCGTAGAAAAGCCGATGAAGTGGACGCAAACGAATCAGAAGATATGCGTACTTATCCCCGCGGCTGGTAGCGGAAGCCGAATGCGGAACTCGGTGAAAAAGCCGTATCTCAACTTGGGTGGCAAACCGATTCTCGTACATACCATTGGCGTATTTGATCGAAATCCGGTCATTGATACGATATTTGTGATTGTTGACGCCGTTGATTTTGAGTTGTGCCGATCGACGGTCATCGCTCCGAGCGCTTTCCGGAAGGTGGGAGGCTTGGTTGTCGGCGGGGAAACACGCCAAGCGTCCGTGTTCAACGGTCTCCAATCGCTACCAACCGATGCGGATTGTGTCATCGTTCATGACGGAGTGCGTCCGTTCGTGACGGATGAGATGATTTTTGCTTGTGTCGAGGCGGCAGACGAGTGGGGAGCGGCGGTGGCAGCCGTTCCTGCTAAGGATACTATCAAAGTGGCAAGCACGGACGGATTCATCGTGGACACGCCGGACCGTGATAAGTTGTGGGCGGTGCAGACACCTCAAGCCTTCCGAGCTTCGGTACTGCGGGATGCGCACGCGTATGCGCAACGGGAGCGGAGGACGGCGACCGATGATGCCATGCTTGTCGAACAACTCGGCTACAAGGTGAAGATAGTCTCTGGAAGCGAATCCAACTTGAAGATTACGACCCCCGAAGATCTGATTATTGCCGAGGCGCTGAAGAGGGAGGCATGCGCGTAGGAATCGGTTACGACCTTCACCGACTCGTGCCAAACCGCAAACTGATTCTGGGCGGCGTCGAAATACCGCATACGTTGGGGTTGTTGGGGCACTCGGACGCCGATGTACTGACTCATGCTATAATCGATGCGATTTTGGGCGCCGCGGCGCTCGGAGACATCGGATCACATTTTCCGGATTCCGACCCCGCGTACGAAGGGATAAACAGTCTGATTCTGCTCCGCGAGGTAAAAACCAAGGTCGAAAATGTAGGCTATATCGTTCAGAATGTTGACAGCACAATCGTCGCTCAACAACCAAAGTTAGCGTCTCATATTACCGAAATGCGCGGACGCCTTGCCGAAACCCTGAATCTTTCCCCGAATGAGGTTAACGTCAAAGCCACAACGTCGGAGGGGATAGGCGTCGTTGGGGAGGAAGAAGCTATCGTCGCTCAAGCGGTTGTTTGTTTGGTTGAGCATTGGGATCAACTGGTCGGACAGCGACGGTGATAGAGATCCCTTCAAACTACCAACAGGTTTTGATAGCTACTTTCGTTAAACACTTTACGAATCAAGGATCGGGTCACAGGAGTCAAGCATAATTATCACGAGGCAATAGATGGGATTAAACATTTACAATTCGTTAAGCCGGCAACTGGAGGAATTCGTCCCGCTCCAAGACGGTACAGTGTCAATGTACAGTTGCGGTCCCACCGTGTATGATTTCTTTCACATCGGAAATGCGCGAACGTTCTTGGTTTCCGACATTGTTCGCCGCTACCTCGAGTACAAAGGATTCTCGGTCAAGTTGGTGCAAAACCTCACCGACATTGATGATAAGATTATTAACCGTGCGGCAGAACTCGGACAAGACGCATCGTTGCTCGCCAAGAGTAATTCGGAAGCGTATTTTGAGGACTCCGAGTGTCTTGGTATTCGTGCGGCAGACGTTCATCCAAGGGCGACCGAACATATAACGGAGATTGTTGATTTAATCCAAATCCTGATGGATAAGGGTGCCGCATACGCCGTGGACGGGGATGTGTATTATCGCGTGGACTCCTTCTGCGGCTACGGAAAACTCTCTCATCGCCGTCCCGAAGATCTGCTTGCCGGAGCGCGAGTCGAAGTCAACGAAAGAAAAGAGGACGCTCGCGATTTTGACCTCTGGAAGAAAGCCAAGCCGGGAGAACCGTGGTGGGACAGTCCTTGGGGAAAGGGGCGCCCCGGTTGGCATATCGAATGTTCCGCAATGGCGATGAAGCACCTTGGCGAGACGATTGACATCCATGCCGGCGGACAAGATCTCCAATTTCCGCATCATGAAAACGAGATTGCTCAGAGCGAGTTGGCGACGGGAAAACCTTTTGCGCGATTCTGGATGCACGTCGCATTCTTGCGGGTTAATGGACAGCGCATGGGAAAGTCGGAACGGAACTTCATCTTTGTGCGCGATGCGCTAAAGGACTATTCCGCCGAAGCGATTCGCCATTTCCTAATCTCGGCGCACTACCGTCATCCGTTGGACTATAGTTCAACGAGCCTAAAGGAGTCGAGCAGCGCGATACGACGATTGAACAATTGCCTGTATGTCTTGAAACCGTACCAAAGTGTCGCGGATACCGGTCTTCCGGACACCGATACTCTTGGCGACGTTGACATCTCGATTCTCAACGCGATAAAATCTATGCGAACCGGATTTGAGGACGCGATGGATGCCGATTTCAACACGGCTAAGGCGATAGGAGAGATTTTCAAATTTGTCGGCGAAGTCAACCTGGCGCTTTCAAAAGCGGGCGAGAACCTTTCCGACACCACAAAAGCGGCGTTGGGTCGAGGATATAGTAGTCTAAAAGAGAAGTGTGAAGTGCTTGGAATATACAGCGAATTGACGGAGCCGGATGTTGCGAACTCGGAGATGATGAATCAATTAATGAATCTCATCATAGAAATCCGTCAAACGGCTAGGCAGCGAAAAGATTGGGATACCGCGGACAAAATTCGTGATAGACTGAAGCAACTTAACATCGAATTGCAAGATACTCGGCGCGACGTGACTTGGAAAATCACCGATTGAGGCGCTGCACCACGTGATATTTACAACAAAATCGCATTATCATTTGGGATGTCGGGATCAACGGCTATTCAACCCTATAAAGAATCCGCTACCCCGATTCTCATCAAACAAGGAGTTCAAAATGTCTCGTCCAATAGTTATTTTGTTGCTGTTTGTCTGTCTTTTTGGCATTTCTGCCTGCGCTAAGGTAATCTCAAAGCAGGAATGGAGTGAGAATTACGCGCTTATGGAGGGTGTAAAGTCAACAAGCCCTGAAATGATCGATGGGAACCTGCGGACTCTCGGCAAAACGCTGTTTCCCGTAGATACTCAAAACCTCTACGGCGCGACCCCTGCGTCCGAGGTGATTATCACGTTGCCGAAAAAACGGAAGATTAGCCGAATGGTCATTCATTCAAAGAATTTGAAGACATTCGATGTGCTGGCCGATAAAGGCGGTGGCACCGGAGACCGGATAAATTGGAAACTGGTCGGAGAGGTCAAGAGCGTACAGAAAAACCCCATAGACATTTCCTTGAGGACCGCCTTTCCTACGGAAAGAATTAGGGTCCGCATACTGTCGACGAGCGACGATGCAGAACTCCGACGCAGGCACAGAGCGCGTACCGGCGGCGGACGCGGACATGGAGCCCACCGCCGTGCGGCTGGGGAAATCTTTGAGGTGGAGTTGTACGGCTATCAATCGGCAGAAGAAATCGCGGAAAAGGAGGCAGAGGCAGTACTCGATTCCCGAGAAAAGGAGCTTGACGACTTGCTGAAGTAACTTTTGAAAATCACTGGTCGTCTTCGATCTGACAATCGAAAATCTTCTCTGGAGTGGAACAATGTAATTCAATTCTGGAATTCATTGTAGTTCTCCCTGTTTCTAGAACCTGTTTGAAAATCTATTTTGAAGTGGCACAATCTGTCTTGTAACCAGTTTCAATCCTCAAATCAAGAGGAATACATGCACCATTTTGTAGAGTGCAATCAAGCAACTGGATTGGGAGCAATTAAGCGGCCGAACAGGGAGTACGATGGAAGTCCCAAGGTAATTGCACTCAAATGCTCAAGAATAGCTTTGCCGTTTACTTTTCAAATTGGCTCTTGAGGTTGTCAGCAACGATATGTGATCTGCACGCCAATTGATGTTTCCAACAACGATTTTCCACTACACAAGCAAAGGCCAAAGCAAGATTAAGCATTTGGCTATCTCATGTGAAAAATGCTATAATCGTCTATAGGGATGTGTTTTCTTCTAGCTAATGTTTTGTCTCAAAGGGAGATTACAATGGGCGAGATTACATGGCTCGGATTTGCGCAGATAATTCTGCCTCCGGCAGTATTGGTGGCAGTAATATTTTTTATAATCCGAGTAGCGATAAATCAAATAAATCAAACCATAACAACAAATGCAAACCAGATGAATCAAGCTATTAATCAATTGATTCAGACCATAAATGGTCGGTTTAACGATGTAAATGCACGTATTGACGATTTGAAGTCGAAGATGGATTCGGATCATGCCAATCTTGCAAAAATGGTTGAAAGTGTTGATAAACGAATTGACGGAGTTGACAAACGAATTGATGGCGTTGATAAGCGCTTGGAAAACCTAAATCAAAACTTTGTCCGCCATTTAGAGACTCATGCCGTACCGGCCAAGCAAAATACTGATTAGCATAAAGTGATCCGCATACCGTTAGATCGAAATTAAACTCGCGCACTCCGAATTTCAATGAACGCTGATTTAGAACCTGTTTGAAAAGTCATTTCGAGCAGAATCATGCGTGTCGAAACCGAGTTTTTTCTTGAAAACTTGGTTTCTTTCTAGCACTATTCTGCAGATTTCTTAGTGCGCACCTCGCAAATCGTACTTATCAAACAGGCTCTTACATTCCCTATCGAAAGATACGAAGGTGCGAGGGAAAAATGTAGGTAGCAAATGACGGGAGATTCCATCTTCGATTTGATGATTGAAAATCGATAGTTCCGACGCATTGTGGGTTATGAGTTACCATTACTTAACCTTGAGATATTCCACCGCATTAGTCCAAGATATGGTGAACCGGTGTGTTAGCCGAAAGTTGTCAATCTGACAACAAACATTTAGTGTTAAGTATTACCCAAAGATTTCAAATGTAGAAGGAGGAAGAATATGCGTTCTGCAGCATTTACGTTTACGCTTGCTATCATAGTATCAGTTTTACTCGTGAGTTGTGTGAGTACCGGTCCCAAGGTACAATGGAGTAAGAATCTTGCCATTGAGGCCACGAGTCGGGATGTCAATTCCAGATTTCACGACGACAATTTGTACACGGAAGGTGAAACCGGGCCAATCGTTGAAGATGAAAAGGATAAAGAATCGCAATTGGAAGCCGACAAATACAGCGAAGCCGTCCTTGAGTGGCTTAACCCTCAGAAAATTCAACGAGTCGTCATCAAAGCCGACATCGGCGAGATGGAATATTTCAAGATTCAGATTTTGGACGACCAAGGGGAATGGCAAGTCCTTCGCGACGTCAAGGATCATGTCCGGGAGAAATACGACACGAGGTTTAAGAAACCGGTAATGTCTCGCAAGCTGCGGTTGTTGGTTCCGCGCGCTTGGGAGTCGCGCCGCGTTGGTGGCGGCAAGCGAACGCAGAGAAGTGATGGCGGAGCGCCCGTTCTAACGTATAGGAAGATTCGAGAAATTGAAGTTTACTACGCTCTGCCGCCAGCGGAGCCGGCAGCACCAGTAGCAAGCGAGTGAGCGGTGCCAATGATGTTCTCCGAGGAGACGAAGAGTTTAGTCCATCTGAGTATCATTCCCGGAGTGGGTTATCAAACCATACAACGCCTGTTGGCTGCTTTCGGCTCCGCGCAGAGAGCTTTAGACGCGACACGGGAAGAATTGGCTCGCGTTGATGGGTTGTCACCAAATGTCAGCCAACAATTGATTCGCGGCAAATCTCGTGTTTCCGTAGGCCAAGAATTGGAGCTTATTGACGCACACAATTGTCACTTGGTCGCAATTGATGACAGTACCTACCCCATGCTTCTCAAGGAGATTGCCGATCCGCCGCCTTTGCTCTATGTGCGGGGCGAACTCGGGGAAGCGGATGCGCCGAGCATAACCATTGTCGGGACTCGAAGTCCGACAAACTACGGTAAGACAATTAGTCGCCAATTAAGCCGGCAACTCGCCGAGAACGGCGTCACCGTCGTCAGCGGTTTTGCGAGAGGGATCGACACGTGCGCACACCAAGGCGCTCTTCAGGCAAACGGACGCACAATTGCTGTCCTCGGCAATGGCCTGAGTCAAATCTACCCCGATGAAAATAGAGATTTGGCGGATGAGATTGTGGAATCCGGGGCGTTAATTTCGGAATTTCCGATGTCGGTACCGCCTTTCCCAAAGAACTTCCCGCGCCGCAACCGGCTGGTGAGCGGGATGAGTTCGGGGACGGTAGTGGTCGAAGCGTCGGTTCGCAGCGGATCATTGATTACGGCGCGCCACGCCGCGGAGCAGGGACGGGAAGTGTTCGCTGTGCCCGGGCAGATTTTCTCCAAGCAATCGACGGGGTCGCACCAACTGATTAACCAAGGCGCGAAACTGATAAACGCTATCGACGACATTTGGGAGTCGTTCCCGGACCGGCGTTTGACCCCATCCCTCACTTCTTCGCCGGCTCAACTCACTTTCGATGATAGCGGCTCGTCTCGGAAACACTCTGACTCCAATCTTCCCCCCGAAGTTCCTAACCGAGATCCGTCATCCGGTAGTGAAGGAACGCCCGCGGTTAAACCGTTAATTCGATCGACACCCAAGCTCAGCGCTGACGAACAAGCTGTTTTTGAGGCTATTGAGGTCCCATCTTCGCATATCGATCAAATTGCGCGAACAACGGCGTTACCGATGAACAAAGTCTCCGGTACGCTTGTTATGCTTGAACTCAAAGGGATCGTCCAGCAGATGCCGGGCAAGCAGTTTGCCCGACAGTCGTGAATCGCAGACGGAGATAATAGACGTGCAGTCGAAACCGCTAAGTTTTGAAAAACCACTGACTGAACTCGATCAGCAAATCACGCAACTCAGAGGCTTTGCCGAAGCCAACCCCGAACTTGACGTTACGCCGGGAATCGAGGCGCTTGAGAAAAACCTTGCCAGTCTCACGAAGCAGGCGTTTCAGAAATTGACCCGCTGGGACAAAGTGTGGCTGGCGCGGCACGAGCAGCGTCCGCAGGCGTCGACTTATATCCGCGCGTTCCTCGATGATCCATTCGAGTTGCGCGGCGATCGGTTGCACGCGGATGACCGCGCACTGATTGCCGGGCTGGCGCGGTTCGACGATCACTCCATCGCTTACTTGGCACAGCAGAAGGGCACTAACCTTGAAGAACGGCAGGAGATGAATTTTGGATACACGCACCCGGAGGGTTACCGCAAAGCGCGGCGCGTGATGAAATTGGCGGATAAGTTTGGATTGCCTCTGATTTGCTTTGTCGATACCCCGGGCGCCCACTTCGATCGACGCTCGGAGGAATATGGGCAAGCGATGGCGATTGCGGAGAATCTCGCCGAGATGGCGTCGTTGCGTGTACCGATAATTGTTGTCCTGATTGGAGAGGGAGGCAGCGGAGGTGCGTTAGCCATTGCGGTCGGGGATCGGGTGCTCATGATGGAGCATGCGGTGTACTGCGTCGCTCCTCCGGAGGCGTGCAGCGGCATTGTGTGGAAGGATCAAGGACAGCACGCCCCCGAAGCCGCGGAGGGGTTGAAGCCGACTGCGGATGATCTGTTGAAACTTGGGATTATTGACGAAATTATCCCTGAGCCTATCGGCGGAGCGCACCGGGATGTCTCACTCGCCACCCGTCGAGTGAAGATGGCTATCCGAAAGCACCTCAACGCACTGCTGGAGATTGATGCTGAGCAACTCGTCCAAGAGCGGTATGATCGCTACAGAAAGATTGGCGTCTATGGCGAGGAGTGATGTTCTTCAAGATTCGACCATCTGCACTTGTCGGCAGATAGATTTGTCGCCCCATCTTGCAGCGTGCAACTGATCCTCAAGACTAATCAATTGGCAACAACCGATTGCCAATTTTCTCGTTTCTTCCCATCGTTCTAAGATTTCCTGAGACGCGAACGGTGGAGCCTCAAGAACTTACGCAGGCACTCTACAAATTTTCAATTCGTTTAAAAACTGTCGTGTTGGCGGCATTCCGCATTCTCAACGCTAATGACTCGCTGCCGCGTTTCCTAATTCCTGTAGCCACAAACCCTTCCGATCTTCTTGCGCCTGATCCTGACACCGTTGGAACCGCTCCGTATACTTATGCTCAAATAAAGTGATTCTTCCATAACCTCGGCAGACTAGCTCTAGATTTACAAAAAAACAATCCGATGCACGGAACACGTACGCCAGCATTCGACCGTACCCGTCCCGTCGCTCCTCACCGAATCTGAGATACACCGACTCTCCTGCCAGCAGATTCGTGGTAAATGCAGAGGCTGCGGGACCGTACGGTTCAACAGGTTTTGTCGGATGTACCGTCTCCGGTGTGTCAACGCCTATCAGACGAACAGATTCAACTCGTCCTTCATATTCGATTTTAATCGTATCGCCGTCAACCACCTTTACCACTGGATATGTCGTATCGCGAGAAAAATTCTCCGCGATACTGCCTTTCGACGGCAGAAACCGCTTTTTCACCGAAACTACGAAATTACGCCATCCAAGTTCAGCGTCGGCGTACCGCTTCAAAACACCCGAATCAGCATCATGTTCGGCGTGGTGCGTGAGAACATTGGCGAGAGCCAAAAGCAATCATCACCCACGACAACACGGTGATTGACGCGAGGCCGCAGCCAACACGGTAGGATGTGAAAGGCTTCATATTTGTCTGCTCAAACAAGCGCTCGGTATTGCTAATGTGCGGTTGTGATTTCAATCGAGCCGGAATACCATTTCCTAAAATTTACAGTACATAATCTACGTTATTCCAGTAAAGGCTGGTGCGCAGTGCGCACCCTACAAGCGCCTCTATTCTACAATCTCGGTTACGACGCCCATCCCAATCCGTGCTCCCATCTTCTTAATCTCAAACCGTGCGCCGACCTGAAGCGCCATCGGCACGTCAAGGGCGATAGACACATGGGCGTGCTCGCCCGGGTTGACCATCGGAATATCGGGCGGCAGGTGAAGGTGTCCGGTGACATCGATTGTCCAGAGATGGATTTCGGGTTTATCGTTGCCGACCAGCGGCACGTGCGTTTTGCATTCCTCCGGTGTCATAACGTAGACCGCCGCTTCGAAGACGGTATGGGATTTTATGCTTTTCGGTTCCGACACCACCTGACCCGGAGAAATCCAACCTGGCTCGGCATCGACCTGTACCTCATCGTCACTCAATGCGGCCAAACGCGTTTTGACCCGCTCTCCTTTCCCTACAACATCAACGGCGTGTCCGACAGCGAGTCCGCCCTGGATGACATCGCCGCGCAGTGTCGATATCCCTTTTGGATTGTCGGTCACTTCGCGAATTGGCATGAGCAGCGGCAGGTCCGCCGGGTTTACCGGTTGGGGCATGCACCCGCCCATCGCAAGTATCAGATCGACAACCGGCTTCCAGTCCTCCGAATTTAGATTGTGCCCCTTGTATCTCAGCGCTTTAAGCGCGTCGCCAACGATAATCGGGGAGTTGTTCTCCTCGTAACCGCATTCGGTAAGGAGTTCGCGTATCTCCGCCGCGCAAATCTCAATCAACTCCGGATCTTCAACCCTATCGGTTTGGTTGAGAAACGCGATAATGACGGGGATGTGAGTTTGGCGTGCAAGCCGAATCTGCGTCTCGGATGATTCGGTTACTCCATCGACCGCGCTTACGACCCAAATTGCCCCTCGTACCTCTGGAGAACCGCTAATCAGCATCTTTACGGTGTCCGCATGGCTCACACAGTCGATTTGCGTGTAGTGTCTCCCGCTCGTCTCATAGTCGACGGCTAGGTAATCGAGACCTACGCCATCACTGATGGAGTGGTGAAACGCGGGTTGTGATTCGATGTCGCCCGCGTCTACCGGCGTCGATCCGATTCGAGACACCACTTTCGTCATCGCCGCCGTGAGTGAGGTTTTTCCCACCTGCGCCCCACCAAGCGTGCAAACTGTCAGTGGTTGATGACGGTAACCCCTCTTGTCGTCCATAATTTCACCCTTCTATCCAAGATATTATCTCTCCCACCATGTTATCACATCATAGCGGGAGGAAACAACAGCGGCGTGCCTCCCCTGCGGTTCATGACGCGTTGTTTTCCGTTGACACGTTTTGAAACGAAATCTATAATTGGCGCGATGCCCCGCATCCGAACCGAGTGCGCTAACACTGGAGGTACACATGATTCTTACGATGAATAAACACCCGTTGGAGTTGAACGGGAAATATCTGGGCATGCTGCGAGAAGCCAACGACCTTCTCGGCAATTCGGAAGCGCTGAATGCACGGCTTGAAGAGGATGGCTATCTGCTCATTCGTGGGCTTCACAATCGGAGAAAGGTCCAAGCCGCACGCCAGTTCCTTCTCGAAAAACTCGACGAGAACGGACAACTCGATACATCCTATCCGCTAACGCAGGGCGTTCCGGCAGCGGGCAAACGGGGTAGATTTTCCGGAGGCAACAAGCAAGTGACCCACGATCCCGCATTCTTGGACGTGGTCGAATCACCGGAGATCATGGACTTCTGCGAGATGTATTTCCACGCACCGGTGATCACGTACGACTTTAAGTGGCTGCGTGTGATTCCGCCCGGAGGATTTACGGGTGCGCATTATGACATTGTTTATATGGGGCGCGGCACGAAGCGCGTTCTCACCTGCTGGACGCCGCTCGACGATATTCCGTTCGAATTGGGGCCTCTGATGCTACTCGTAGGCTCGCATCGGTTTGAGGCGATCAGGAGAACCTACGCGGAAATGGACGTCGACAGGGATCACGTTACCGGATCGTTTTCGTATGACCCCGTCGAATTGGTTGATCGCTATGGCGGAAGGTGGGGGACGAGCTCATTCGAGATGGGAGACGTGCTAATCCTCGGCATGTACACCATGCACGCCTCGCTAGACAACACCACTAACCGCTTTCGGTTAAGCACCGACACCCGCTATCAACGCGCCGACGAACCCGTGGATGAGCGTTGGATTGGCGAGAATCCTATCGCTCATTATGCGTGGACGAAGGGCGAAACGGTACCGATGGAGGAGATGCGGCAACGGTGGGGAGTGTAAAAGGGCTGGAAGTATAGAAGGGTGGAAGACCGGAAGAATGGAAGGTGACGGGCGGTTCGAGAATTGATAGTTCCAATATTGCGAAGCGGATTCAGTCACGCTTCAGGGCTGGGAGAACTTCGCTCGCGGCGATTGCGGCTAATATCAGGAGCGCGCCGATAATCTGAACCCATGACAACCGGTCTCCGGCTAACAGGTAGCCGAAAAACACGGCGAAAACCGGTTCCATCGTCAGAATGATAGCCGTTCTGGTTGCCGACAAACGCTGTTGAACGTACGTCTGTACGGCAAAAGCAAGGGCGGACGCGAGTACGCCGGTGATGACTAGAGCGAACCACACGTGTCCGGGTGGAGACGAAGGGCTTTCGAAGAACAGCCACGGCAGGCCGCATAGCAATGCGGTTGTAACCATCTGCGCTAACGCCAGGGCGGTGGCGTCGTAACGAGGGGCAAATTGCGACAGCAGCGCGATGTGCAGCCCGAAGCAGGCAGCGCAGCCGAGGGTGAGTCCGTCCCCGATACGTATCGCTTCCGGGCTATCCCCCACGAGCAGAAGTGTTCCAACCAAGCACGCTCCCAACGGTAAGAGAAAACTGCGGTCAATGCGGGCTCTGAACAGGGCAAGACCGGCAGCCGGAGCGAAGACGACAAACAGCCCGGTGATGAGACCGGAGTTGGTTGGCGTCGTGTAGCGCAGACCGTAGGTTTGAAGCAGGTAACCGCCCGCCAAGCATATTCCGATCCCGGCGCCGGCGACAAACGTCCCGCGCCTCAAACGCTTGAATGAAAAAGGACCAAGACACAGCGACGCGATGGTAAATCGAAGAGCCAAGAAGCCAAGGACGGAGTATGCCATGACCGAATCCCGAACCACGACGAACGTCCAGCCCCAGACGACGGTAATGAGGATGAGCAACCCCGTTAGAAGAAGATTCGCCATTATGCAGTCACAAATTACCTCCGCTTCGATAGATTCAGGTTGAAATTCCATCTACCGAGCAGTTATATAAGGCGGTTTCAGCGCCGTCGCTCTTATAGCAGATTAGGCGAAGATTTGTCAAACTTTTCGTAATGTTTTGAAACTCTTGACGGCTTGCATCTACTTGGGGATGCGAGTATAATATCCGATGGGCGCGACTATAGACTCGTGTACAAATAGGAGCCAGAGAGATGCACGTTACTCATAATGGGAGTTGGCGCCACGTTATCGTGGGATTAACGAAGATGCTCCGAGGGAAAAGTGTGTCGAAGATCGTGATTGCATCGAGTTTATGTATTTCTTCTGTTGTACTCTTGAATATTGGGAATGCCCACTCAGGTTCTTATGCAGGTTACGTATCAACGGCGGAGTTTGTCGAGGCCTCGTACGCCAAGACCGTCGACAACACCGGCCCTAAAAACGTGTCAACTCAGCAAGGTAGGATTAATCGCGCTCGATCGAACGCCGATAGGGCTATTAACGGACTCGGTTATGTCGTTGGCTACCGTAAGTTGCTCGGTTCAGGTAGTTTTTCCTAAGCGGTGAGTTTGACATTTTACTCTTCCACGAGGGTAGAGTATACGGAGATATCGAGGAAAAGGGAACCTCGGAAGGTCCAAACCAACTTGGAGAGAGCTGGTCCGAGAACTGGACTTTTGAAAGGGACAACAATTATGGATTCACGCTCAAACTCGGTGGCAATCCGGGGCCTCCAAAAGCATGGAAAGCAAACGTTTACGCGGTCGGAGGTGTCCGACTCGCCAGTGCTCGTTGGAGACCTATTACCACGGTTGCTTCAAGCCGGAACCGTGTGCAGTTGCCGAATATGATTCAGGAAGGTTTTCGGAAGATTTTTATTCAGCCGGCTGGACTGGAGGTTTTGGCGTGGAGAAGAAACTCTCGCATCACATGTGGCTTGAAGTCGAAGGACGCTACACCAGCTACACGAAAGAGAAGTGGGTTACTCCGTTTCACGGCTTGGGTGTGGAAGTGACATCCGAATCGGCCAACGATACTACTATCTTACGGTTTAACGTTGTTTTAAGATAATCCAGTGAGTTAAACAGGAAAGCGATGGCAGTGCACGCAAATCTAACTCGCAGCCTTAAAGACTATTGTCGCAAAGGAGAGATTCATTGACATATCGAGTAAAACCGAAATCTTTACGAAGTTGGTATAGCACTATCGGATTAATCAGGCCTCCTGCTGTTCACTACATCCTGGTCGCGGCAATGTTGACGCTGTTTGGCGGGTGTGAGGAGGCACAACGTGTCCTCACATCGCTGCCGGATGGAGACGGAGATGTCATCAAAATCGGCTTCATCTACAGCAGCACGAACCGGAGCCACAGCCTCAACGGTGCGGAACTTGCGGAACGAAAACTGAATGCGGAGGGCGGCGTGCACGGCACTCCTATCAGATTGGTCGCGCGCGGTAACATAACCGGCGATGAGCACGCCGTAGAGATAGCAGAGGCATTGATTGTCGAAGAGGGGGTATCCGCAATTATTGGTCCCAATCTATCGCGCTATGCCGTTCATATCGGGGAGGTTGCCCAAGCGCACGATATACCTATGGTGACGACCACGGCGACCAACCCGACAGTTACCGCTGCGGGTGATTATGTGTTCATGTCGGCGTTTACCGACGACTTTCAGGGAAAGGTGATGGCTCAGTTCGCAGCGCAAGATTTGGAGGCAAAGACGGCGGCGGTTCTCACGCGCAGCGGTTCGCTCTATTCGGGAGGATTATCCCAGACCTTTATCGACAACTTTACGGCGTTCGGAGGCCAAGTTGTGGTTGCGGAATTTTACGCGAGGGGAGACACCGATTTCACGCCGCAACTAACAGCAATCGCCGAATCGGCGCCGGATGTCTTATTTCTGCCGGGGTTCTCCGCCGAGATCCCGCTAGTAGTTGAACAGGCACGGACACTCGGCGTTACAGGTATTCTGCTCGGCGGGGATAGTTGGGACAATGCGGCGTTGATTGCCCAAAGCGGCGGGATCCTCGAGGGGAGTTATTTTTCGACGTTTTTCTGGGCGGACGTTCCACCGGGGTCGTTGGGTAAGGACGCACACCAGTTCATCGACACCTATACCTCGATCTTCGGCATCCCGCCCGACGGCGGGGCGGCGCTGGGATATGATGCGCTTAGACTGACGGTGCAGGCGATGCGCCGGGCGCCCGAATTGACGCCGACCGAGATTCGCGATCAGATTGCAGCCACGAAGAACTATAGCGGCGCGACGTTCATCTCCGGCTACGATGACAACCGGCACGCGTCAAAAAGCGCGTTCATCAACCGCATCGTTGATGGCGAAGCGCGGTTCCATAAACTGATTCACCCTTAACTGCAATTCCAATTATTTAGGTTCGGAGGTTCCACCTGTTTATCCTTGGGTTTTGAACAATCCCGGATGACATCAATTTTAGAAAAACCGATTATTATTTATACACTGCGGTAGGTTCGGTTTCCTAACCGAACTGGTATGTATTTGGTCTCGCAGGTGCGGTTGGAAACCGCACCTACCGAATATGTGAAAATATAAATGGAATTGACTACTACATTCGGGAGGAGAAATTACCGGCATGAGTGAGCAACAAAGTGATGCGACATACACGATGGGACGCTCCAAAGAGGAGACGGAACGGTTAATTCAGCAGTCGGGTTTATACGAGGACGTGACTAAACGTCTCCTTGAGGAAGCAGGGCTTTTCAACGGGATGAAAGTCCTTGATATTGGAAGCGGCGCAGGTGATGTCGCGATGACAGCGGCTGAACTCGTCGGTGCTGACGGGGAAGTTACCGGTGTGGATGTAAACGCCGAGATTCTCGAAACCGCCCGTGCACGGGCACAGGGAGCGGGCCTCGCAAACATCCAATTCCTGGCGGGAGACGCGCGAACACTGGATCTTCCGAACGACTTCGACGCGCTTATCGGGCGTCTCGTCCTGATGTATATGGCGGACCCGGCAGATGCTTTGAAACAGCTTACGGCGCGCCTGCGCCCCGGTGCTATCGTTGCTTTCCAAGAGGTCGATTTTACTTCCATAGAGGCGTTTTATGCGGATCATACCCCCTTGATGAACAACTTGGCGCAATGGGCTGTCGAGGTCTTTAAGCGATCGGGCGCCCACACCGGAATGGGTTTTGACCTGTACGGTGCGTTTTTGGATGCCGGTTTGCCGGAACCTACCCTACGATATACGGCACCCATGGGCGCCGCGGAGGCATGGGGCGGTTACCAATTCGTTGCCAACAGTTTTCGCAGCATTCTTCCGCTTATGGAAGCCTATGGGATTGTCACGGCGGAAGAGGTCGATATTGAGACGCTTCCTCAGCGGCTTAGAGCCGAGGTTGTTGCCTCGAAACGGCCGATTATGTTGCCTCCGCATGTGACGGGTTGGACACAACTTCCATCGTAGAATGAATGGTTGGTTCACGGATTGACACGATATGAAAAGATTGACGAAGAGGAAATTCTCTATTGAAAATCTACGCATCCGATTGAAGGGATGCAGATTCACCCATTGGCTTGTGGTACCGCTGTTGCTTGTCGGCTTTCTGTTTGCCGGGTGCGACCAAATTCAACGGATGCTTGCCCCGTTGCCGAGCGAGAATGGTGAAACTGTTAAAATCGGTTTCATCTATACGACGCCGAACCGACTTAACAGCCGCTACGGCGCGGAACTGGCGGCGAACGAATTGAACGACGAGGGAGGCGTTCGTGGTACGCCGATAGAGTTGGTGACTCATGGCGTACCGACACAACGCCTCCTTAGCGAGAACATCAGCGATACGGAGTACGTCGCAGGGATAACAGAGGAGCTGATTACCAAGGACGTGGTAACGGCAATCGCGGGTCCCAACCGTTCGACGCATGCCGTGGTCGTCGGTGAGATTGTACAGCGCTACGGGATACCGATGATAACCACGGGTGCGACCAACCCCGCCGTCACCGCTGCCGGCGACTTCGTGTTTATGGCGGCATTCACGGATGACTTTCAGGGCAAAGTGATGGCGCAGTTTGCCGTCGAAGATCTGGGAGCTAAAACCGCAGCGGTTCTTACGCACATGGGAGATGTTTATTCGGAGGGCTTATCAGAAACCTTCATGGCAAATTTTACCGCCCACGGCGGCGAGGTCGTTTCTGAAAAGTATTATATGGCGGGCGCCACCGATTTCACCGCTCAACTAACCGCAATCGCCAACGCCACGCCTGAAGTGGTTTTCTGCACCGGTTTCATCCCCGAACTCCCGCTAGTGGTTAGACAGGCGAGGGAGGAGATTGGCATCACGGCAACTTTCCTTGGCGGCGATAGCTGGGATAACCCGGGGTTGATCCCGGAGGCCGGTTCGGCGGTTGACGGGAGTTTCTTTAGCAGCCCCTTTTCGGTAAACGCGGACCCGAGCGACTTGGGCGAAGACGCTCAGCGCTTTATTTCCGCCTACACCGGGACGTATAATGAAGTGCCGGATGGCGGGGCGGCGCTAGGATATGACGCCGTCAGGCTGCTGGTTCAGGCAATGCGTCGTGCGCCCGATCTTGCGCCAACAGCGATCCGCGACCAGATTGCGGCGACGAGTGACTACAACGGTGCAACGCTCATTTCGGGCTATGATGAGAACCGGCACACTGCCAAGAGCGCGGCGATCAACCGCATTGTCGATGGCGAGGTTCAGTTCTATAAGCTAATCCAACCCTAGCTAACGCACAGGATGTGTAGGTTTCAGGGGTATTCCCCTTAAACCGTTGAATTACGCATTAAAGCATTCATGCCCATATCAAGATTGCTTAACTGTGTGCCGCAGGCATGCGCTCAATAGATTAGGTTCCGTCAACATTTTGACACAACAAGATAATTGAGAGCGTGCCATTATCTCTGTCGGAATAATTCTTTCAGCAGGTAACACCGGTTTTCACACCTTGGTTAGCTTGGAAAAAGCGTTCCATGGTAGATATTTCCCGCGTCTCGCACTCCAGCGGAGTGCCATGTCAATAGACACGATTCCTCCTAGCGTCTGCACTCCAGCGGAGTGCAATGTCGAGTGTCACTTGATAGCGCGCCATTATCCCTGTCGCGATAATTCTTTCAGCAGGTAACCCCCTTGTACCGCAAACTGTTAGTTTGCGGATCACAATCCATCAGCGGGACACATTCATTCATCGCTTTATGACTGGCTGTAAAAAGTGTTCCTTCGTCGTCTGGTTTTCACTCCAGCGGAGTGAGGTGTCAATAGAACACGACTCCTCCTCGCGTCTGCACTCCAGCGGAGTGCTATGTCAATAGAATCGTGATGCGTCCAATCATCGCACTCCAGCGGAGTGCAATGTGGGGTGTTACTTGAGAGCGTCCCATCATTCCTGTCGGAATAATCCTTTCAGCAGGTAACCCCCTTGTACCGCAAACTGTTAGTTTGCGGATCACAATCCATCAGCGGGACACATTCATTCATCGCTTTATGACTGGCTGTAAAAAGTGTTCCTTCGTCGTCTGGTTTTCACTCCAGCGGAGTGAGGTGTCAATAGAACACGACTCCTCCTCGCGTCTGCACTCCAGCGGAGTGCTATGTCAATAGAATCGTGATGCGTCCAATCTCCGCGCTCCAGCGGAGCGCAATGTCGAGTGTTACTTGAGAGGGGTTGGGTTTCCCAACCCTTTGGTCAATTGGTGACGGTAAGATCCCTATCGCGCTCCGTGTTCAGTCGCTTGATCCTTACGCTTGGGGACGTTACACGTAAGTACCAACCGCCCTAGATTACATCAGCGCCGTTGCACGCCCTGTTCCGAAAAACCTGCCTCTTAACTAGCTGAAAATCGGTTATCCCGCCCGTTCTATCCATTCCGCTGCGGCATTGGTAAAACGGCCTCCCCAGTACACACGGTCAAGATTCTGACCTTCAATCTGGTTCGTCAACATTTCTCCACATTTTTTCTTTGCTGCATAACCTCCAATCCACACAATGTGTCTAATTAGTAGTTTCACCGATGCTTTCATTCACAAATTGGGTGGGTGTCATGTATTCAGCCGACGAAAAGTTAGTGTCCCAAACCCTCGCGGGTGACCGCGACGCCTTCGGAATGCTGGTGCACAAATATCAGGATATAGTTTATTCCTACGCTTTTCAGAAGGTGAGGAACGAGGCTGATGCGCAGGACATCACCCAAGAGATTTTCCTACAGGCGTATCGTTGCCTCTATCAACTCCGACAACCGCATCTCTACCGAAGCTGGCTGTATACCATCATGTCCAATGAGTGCAAACGTTGGCTGGAGCGGGTTACCAAGAACCGCCGGCGCGAGGTTGCTATAGACGATACCGCCGATGAAGCGCTGCAGGTTGAGTCCGCGCACACGGCACCGGTCGAAGACAGGCAGGTGGATCTTGAACAAGCAATGTCCGCACTCCTCGACGAAAATCGGGTCGCCGTAGCGATGTTCTACATGGGTGACTGTTCGCTGAAGGAGATTTCAGAATTTCTAGGTGTCTCCGTGAACACCGTCAAAGGGAAGTTGCATCGTGCGCGCCAGCAACTTGGGGCTGCCATGTCCCAGCACTACGGCAAACTGTTGAAAAGCCACAAACTTAGAGGAGGTTTTCTCATGCAATTCATGGAGCATATTCGTCACGTACCGGCACCGGCGATGGGGTTCACGTGGAGTAGCGCAAGCATTGGCAAAAGCTTATTTGCTCTGATTACCGCGTTGTGCATCTTGATTGCGCTGGTTGGAGGACGAGAAAATCTGGCGATTGAATCATCAATAAATCAAACCGAGGTGGTACCAGTAAGTTCTAACCGATGGCCGATTGAAGTTACACTGATGACTCCCGCTGTCAACTCGGCACACACGTCAATCTCGGGCATACCGGTGCCAACGGGAAAACGTCCGCTGGATCCCTCGGGCCGTGGCCCAATAGAGCAGAGCGGTCGGTCAATTGGTCGAGAGGTGACATCCGCTGCCAATGGCGCGAAAACCCCTAATCCGCAATTCTCGGCGGCTATGGCGGAGAACGAGCCCAAAAAGCTGACCTTTTCTGGTCGTGTTGTTGACAGCGATGGTGGACCGGTGGCAGATGCTGAGATTTTGTATTCCGCAAAGTACAATCAGTCCGATTCAGTGGCCCGCACGGAGGATGATGGGACGTTTCGATTTGAATCTCCCCGTCTCGAACTCAAGGATTGGGAGCGTGTAAGCGTTATCGCTACGCATCCCGATCACGCCTTAGGGTGGCGGAAGCTTCGGCTTGAAGACACGGTGGATGTTGAAATCCGACTTGAAACGCCTGGGGTTATTACCGGTAGGATTTTGAACGAAGATGGTGTACCAATTCAGAACGCGGTAGCACGGATTCAAGTTTTGTTCAGTGACAATCCCGCGCTGCTGGGGCGCGACGAGGGCAGCCTGGCGAGTGATGCCATCCCCATTTCCCCCGCCACGACCGACGCAAATGGGGAGTTTATTCTTCGTGCATTGCCGCAAGGTATTACAACGAACCTGGAAACTCATGGACCGGGATACGCAAAGGAGTTGCACCTCAGGGTATCCGTCGGTACAACGGGACTCAAATGGCAATTGAAGCGTGAAGGTAGGATTGCGGACAAACTCAGTTACACGGGAACCGGCGCACCGGTTGAAGACGCAACAGTCGCGCTCCAGGGAATTTATCCAACCACCGGGTGGGGGCGGGCTCACGTCGATGCGGAAGGGAATTACATTCTGACCAACCTCGCGCCTGGTTTTTACAATCTTTATCTCTATGAGGGACCAGAAGGGTGGACGGCCGTCGCCAAAGAACAGATTAAAGTGGTTAAGGGACAAACCGTTTCCAACATGGATTTGACGCTGGTTCGGGGCGATTTCATCACCGGGCGAGTGACTGACCAAGACACAAGTGAACCGATTGTCAACCACCATGTCGGTTTTCACGACGCTGCCCGTCCGGAATCTCAGGCAGCCGGTCACGGAACAGAAACGGACGAAACCGGTGCGTATCGCTTCCGAGCCGCGCCCGGCAGAGCACGGGTATTCGTCAGCGCGGCGCATGGCTATCTGGATGTCGGACAGACAAGAAAGCATGTTGATGTGGTTGAAGGGGAAAACGTCGCCGTTGATTTTCAGTTTTCGAAAGGTGCGGAATTAGCGGGTAGAGTTCTGACAGAGGCGGGTGAACCGGTCGCCGGAGTAAAAATTACCGACATGCGAGAGCGGTATAAGGGGTATGGCAGATCAAACGAATCGGGTGCGTTTACGGTTCGCGGGTTACGGGTCGGACAAAAACTTACCCCAAAAAGCGGAGCATACCGGACTGGGATTACGCGGAACTGCCGAGGTCAAGGTCCAGCCGAATGGGTCGGTTGAAATCCGGCTGCAAAGTTATGAGCGGACCAGAATCTCCGGACGCGTGGTCAACCGCAGGGGAGAACCAATGTCGTCAGTGAACATCGATTTGATGCGCTGGGACCCCCTGCGAAACATGGGAACCAGTTCAACCGTTGCTCTGACGGATGGCGGCGGATGGTTCCGGGGGATTGGGCTTATCGTCGGCGACGAGTACACTGTCTCCGCTAATGCGGAAGGATATCGAGAGGCAGAGACTGAGATGTTCACCGCGATGGCTGAGATGACCCAAATCGCGGATCTCGAACTGTTGCCAGTTCTCAGTCAGTTTTTCATTGAAGGCCACCTCACGGATTCCGCCGGCAAATCGGTCCGCGGTGCTCGGTTAAACATACAATACCCAGAGTTTAAGGAAACACTCACGGACGAAAACGGTGTTTTTCGGTTTGAAGACCTCTCCATGGCTGTCATTAACGAAGTGAATATCGACCACCCGGACTACGCATACCATTCATTCAAGATCTTGAAAGCCAACCAGCGTCACGACTTTGTGTTAACCAAAGCGGATGGATACATCTCTGGCACGGTTGTGGATGCCGATGGCAATCCGATTGAACGAGCAAACGTGATGGTAGAAGCCGAAGAGGATTCCTCCGGATACATTTATTCAGGGGTTCGCGCCAACGTGCTTGGGAAGTTTGAACTCAAGCACATCAAAGACGCTATGGTATCAATTTATGTCAGCGCCGATCGAGACTATAAGATATATGAGGATATTGAGGTGAATCAGCGGGACTTGGTCTTGACGTTGACGCCGACGGAATGGGGACCGGAACCTACCCCGGAGGAACAAGCACGCATGAAGGCGCAGCAGGCATACGTCGAAGACGCGGAAGAGCGGTTCAAGACCTTGGTGAACCAACCTGCACCGGAGTTGGCAGTTTCGGAGTGGATGTCCGGTCCGCCCATTTCCATTAGAGATTTGGAGGGCAAGACGGTCGCCCTGTATTTCTGGGATGACACGGAGATTTCTGATAGAATTCACTGGGCGTGCCTGCTAAATCTTTTGAAGGAAGTGTATGGAGAAAAAGGGTTCGTCTGTGTTGCTGTTTGTCCCGCCACAACCGAAATTGAGAGGGTCAAACAACACATTGCGGAACATTCGCTTAACTACTCGATCGGTCTGGACAGTTCATCAGACGTCATCGGCGCGGAGGGTGAAACCTTCGATCGATTTGCTTTTGGTTGGCCAGCCGCTCCATTCACTCTAATCAACGCTGCAGGGGAAATTACCGGACGAGTTTGGGACAGCGAACTCGAAAGTCAGATCCAAACCATGCTTGCGGATTGAGTTGTCCACTAATCAGAGTTGCGAATGAAATTCGAGTACTTTAAGGACGAAGTTAACCATCGCGCGCAGACTAGATAAATTCCACCTTATTTTCTATATCTTCCGAGTCAAGGACTTCCCACATCAAGATGAGCCACTGGATGATTTCTCCAATGGCGCGTCTGCCTTGCCCACAATATACAACCCCGGTATGGTCACTCTGAATACGCAGAAAGTCATCGTCATGCGTGACATCGACCCGCCCTTCAGACTTCGTAAATTTGAGTTGTTCCTCGTCGTCTGCCCCAATTAGTCCAGCCTCGCGTGTGGTTGTCACATCAACACCGCGCCCCTGAGTCCTTTTGCGATTGCCGAATTCACATTCTCATCAAGGTGGAATCTAATCGTTCGAGGCATCTCTTTGATACCGTTCGTTGAGCTTCCGCATCAATAAAGAAGGCGTCTTGGCACGCATCTCGTCCTCTAATTTCCTTGCCTCTGCGATGCCTTGGCGAATTTCGTCTATGTTGTCCATGAAATAGACAAGTGCGGCGTAGACATCCGCTAATGTGATTGAAGGATAGTCATTGACAATCTCGTATGGGCTTTTTCCCATCTCATCGTGCAGTATCACGATGTCTTGTACCCGAATTCGGTGTCCGGCAATGCGGGGTTTGCCGCCGCAAACACCCGGCGTGATTTCAATATGCGGTTTAATTGTCCCCATTCTTTACCTCCTGAGTCTCCCGATTTCAACCATGTTGCGAGGCGTACTTCTAAGTTCTGCATGGCGTTCTCTACTGTTTATTGATTCCTCTGCGAAGAGTCATTGGGAGTAATAGTTGTTGATGTACGAAATAACCAAGTACGATACAGACTATATCGATATTATCAGATGTTAAACAATCGTGAGAGAGGTGACTCATTGGTTTCATTTTAGTACACAACACCCGGGATTTCAACTGATTATTTTTTGGATTGGAAGGAATTGCCGGCGTCTCTTTTTTCTTCGCGATGCAACTTCTGCTGCACTCAATGTGTCTATTTAGTATACGCCTCTCACACTTCGGTTTACCGCAGCATGATATCACTTCTTGTCCAAGAACGTATGGATGGGCTATGCATCGCCGATTTGCGCGGATTTTAGCGTGGGACTAGCAAGCCCGATTGTAGTTTCGTCCTTGCAACTGTTTCGGTTTTCTGACTAGGTGCCAATAATGCATTCGGTCGATGAAAAGTTAGTGTCCCAGACGCTAGGGGGTGATCGCGACGCCTTTGGTGTTCTGGTGCACAAATATCAGGAAATGGTCTACACCTACGCCTTTCAGAAGGTGAGGAATGAGGCTGATGCTCAGGACATCATGCAGGAAATTTTCCTGCAGGCATACCGCCGCCTCTATCAACTCCGACACCCGCATCTCTTCCGAAGCTGGCTGTACACCATCATGTCCAATGAGTGCAAGCGTTGGTTGGTACGTGTCACGAAAAAACGTCGGCGCGAAATTGTCCTGGAGGAGGCCACGGACGAAGCGCTGCGGATTGAACCTTCTCACGCAGTACCCGTTGAAGGCTGGCAGGTAAATCTTGAGCAGGCAATTTCCGCGCTCCCCGACGAAAGCTGGATCGCGGTGTCGATGTTCTATATGGGAGATTGTTCACTGAAGGAGATCTCGGAATTTCTCGGCGTGTCCGTTAATACTGTCAAGAGCAAATTGCACCGTGCGCGCCAGCAACTTGGGGGTGCACTATCCGAACACTACGGCAGGCTTTTGAAAAGCCACAAGCTTAGAGGAGGATTTCTCATGCAATTCATGGAGCAAATTCGCCATGCACCAGCGCCAACGATGGGGCTTGCGTGGAGCAGCGCATCTGTTGGCAAGGCAACTTTTGCGCTGATAGCAGCGTTGTGCGTCTTGATTGGACTCATAGGTGTGCGAAACGATTTTCCGACAAAGTTATCAACGAGCCAGATCGGGTTAACGTCGTCAGTCGTAAACCGATTGCCAATCGAAGTCACGCTTCTTAGGGCGGTTCCTTACTCAACGCGTTCGCCAATCTCCGGCATTCCGGTGCCGACGGGCGAACGTCCACTGGATACCTCCAGCCGCGTCTCAATAGAGCAGAGCGGTCGGTCAATTGGTCGAGAGATGACATCCGCTGCCAATGGCACAAAAACCCCCAATCCACAATTCTCAGCCGCTATGGTGGAGAACGCACCCGAAAAACTGGCCTATTCCGGTCGCGTTGTTGACAGTGATGGTGAGCCGGTAGCAGATGCCGAAATTCTATATTCCGTGAAATACTCAGTAGAATCCGCTCCGCCCAAGTCTGTCGCGCAGACTACGGCGGATGGCACCTTCAATTTTGAGTTTCCTCGTCCCAATCTCAAGGAATGGAATCGTGTAGACATCGTTGCGGTACATCCGGATCATGCGTTCGGGTGGCGCAATCTTTCACCCAAAAGCGCGACGAACGTTGAAATCCAGCTCGCAACGCCAGCGGTCATCTCCGGCAAAATCATGGACGAGGCGGGTGAGCCGATTCAGGCCGGAGAGGCATGGATTGGACTGTTGTCCAGCAGCGACCAGTTGTTGGGCGTCCACGCGAGCTATTTGCTGGAGGACGTCATTCCCATCCCCCACGCCAAGTCTGATCCGAATGGTGAGTTTGTTATCCACGGACTGCCGAAAGGCGGGAAAACGATTCTCTTTGTTCAAGGACTCGGATACGCTAAGGAGAGGAGCGAAGGTGTGCGAGTCGGCACGGAGGGGCTCAGGTTCCGGCTGAAGCGTGAGGCGCGGATTGAAGGACGCCTCAGCTACACGGACACCGGTGAGCCGGTGCAAGACGCTACGGTTGCGCTCCAAGGCATCTACCCGACAGAAGTATGGGAACATGTAGGGGTTGATGTAGATGGGAAATACTTCCTGAAAAACCTCGCTCCCGGCACGTACAGCCTTTTTCTCTTCGAGGGGCCCGACGGGTGGACGGCTGCCGCTAATGAGCGCCTAGAGATCGTGGAAGGACAGACAGTCTCTAACATCGACTTGACCTTGGTTAGGGGTGGCTTCATCACCGGGCGGGTGACCGACGCGGACACGGGCGAGCCGATTGCCAACCAGCACATTAGTTTTTATGACGCTGCGCGTCCGGAATCACAACAGGCGGCTAACCACGGTGCGAAAACGGACGAAACCGGAACCTATCGCTTCCGCGCCGCTCCCGGTAAGGCACTCGTTTACACCGGTGCGGAGCACGGCTATCAGGATGTGGGACAGATGAGGAGATATGTGGATGTCGTGGAAGGCGCGACCGTCGCCGTTGATTTTGAGTTTACGAAAGGAGTAGAATTGAATGGTCGGGTTCTGACGGAGGCTGGCGAACCAGTCTCTGGTGCGCGGGTTACCGACATCGCTGGTAAATACGCATATTTTCATGAGCATGGCCTGTCTGACGAAAACGGTGGATTTACTGTTCGTGGGTTGCGCACCGGTCAGAAGCTCATCCTTAAAGCAGAGCACAGCGATTTGGGATTGCGCGGAACAGCGGAAGTCGAAGTAAAACCTCGCGCATCAGTAGACATTCGGATTAGACCCTACGAGTTGGTCAAAGTTTCTGGGCGTGTGGTCAACCCCAAGGGAGAGCCGATTGCGTCTGTGAACATCTATCGAATGCCATGGGACCCCATGCGAAATTTAGGAATGAGTTCAATCGTCGCCGTGACGAACGGCGACGGACGATTCGGTGAAGTTGAGCTCGTCGTCGGTGACCAGTACGAGATTTCTGCGGTCACAGAGGGTTATCGAGAAGCACGAACCGAGGAGTTTACCGTGACACCGGGAATGCACCAGATTTCGGATCTCGTACTACAGCCGGCTGGCGGTGCGTATTTCATTGAGGGACGCGTCACCGATACATCTGGTAAACCGGTGAGTGGAGCACGGTTAGTAACCTCGCAGCAATCGCAACACTGGGAAACACTTACTGACGCAAACGGCGATTATCGGCTTGAGAATCTTTCCATGGTAGTTCTCTACAGTCTGGACATTATCCATCCGGACTACGCTTACCATACGTTTGAGATTCTGAAAACCAACCAGCGTCACGACCTTGTGCTGGTCAAAGCGGATGGGTATATTGCCGGAAAGGTCGTGGACGCGGATGGCACACCGATTTACAGGGCGACGGTGGCGATAGACCCCCAAGAAGATCCAGCTACCGGAGTCGTTTACCCTGCCGTTGCCACCAACGGACAAGGCGAATTTGAGTTGAAATACATCAAAGATCCAACGGTGTCAATTGATGTCGGCAACGATAATGACTATGGGGTTTTTGAGAATATCAAAGTGAATCAAGACGACCTTGTCTTGACTTTGACGCCGACCGAGCCGATTCCTGCTCCGACCCCAGAGCAGAGCGCGCGATGGGCGTACGCGGAGGAATTAGAGGAACGATTCAAAGCCTCGGTGGGCAAGCCTACACCGGAACTGGCGGTCGAAGAGTGGCTGACCGGTACTGTCTCTTCCATCGGAAATCTGAAAGGGAGCACGATCGCTCTGGATTTCTGGGAATCTGGCAACTCCGACAACATCCAATCAGTACGCTTATTGAATGTATTGCATGATATTTATGAGGAAAAAGGGCTCGTTTGCATAACCATCATTCCCCCTACAGAAGAGGTCGAAACGGTCAAACGGCACATTGCGGAACATTCTCTACGATACTCAATTGGGCTGGACAAGTCAACGAAGGTCGTTGGCGCAAATGGCGAAACCTTTGATCGATACCTCATTGGAGGGAGAGGTTCGATTGTGCTGATTAACGCGGCGGGAGAGATTGCGGGCTCCGTATATCCCTGGGATCTTGGCGATCAGGTTCAGAATCTGTTTGAGGATTGAGCGGACGGGCTTCGCTCGATTCGGGCGCTGGTGAAACGATGGGAACCACAAGGCTGTCTCGAATCATCTGTCTAATCACCTTGTCCTTCTGTTTGGTGTTCCTGTCATTATCCTTTTGGATAATTGGCTGCGCACCGGAGATACAGGTACCCATTCCCGAAATAGAATTAACGTTGGCCATAGCGGATTTTAGCAGCATATTGGAGATCGTGGATGTCTCGGATCCCACAAAGCCCCTCAAAGTTTCATCGACTTCTCTACCTTCAAAACCGAAATTTTATAGTAGCATATCGGTTTGGAGGCAGTTCGCGCTGACAACCACGGCTTATGGAATCCATTTCTTGGATATAGCGAATCCTTCAGCCCCAAAACTTCTTTGGAATTTACCGCTCGGTACAATTTCAGGCAATACGGTGATTTTTAAAACCCTTTTGCGTTTTTCCCAACGCAAAAGGGTTTGTATGTTCTTCATCTCAAGAATTCGTTGAATCCGCAATGGGTGTTTCACGCGGGACACAAAGGGAATCTTCACACTCATCTCTTTGACCTAAAAATCAAGGGAAATTATGCCTATGCACATGGCAGGCATAATTATTTGCATGTTTTCAATCTTTCCCAACCTGAACAACCTTATTTGGTAAGTTCCTATGACATAGGGTTGCGTCCGCCCGTCCTTCTCTTCCGTGCTAAGGGTGAAGTGGTAGAATTGATTCACCAACTTGCCAAAAATAATTTAGGCTCTTTGGCAAATAGCGTGCGTTTCTTTCGCCGGTTTTCGGACGCGCCGCAAGGAGAACTGCTTCGGCGACCTTCAACCCGCCGCCTGTAGGAGATCAAAGGAATGAATAATGACTGATCAAGCGACTGAATAAGGAGCGCGATAGAAATCCCATAGAAATCTTCTCCAGGTCGCGATTCCCCGCTCCGGCGCAACCGAATGTCGATAGTTTGTAGGGTGTGCACCGCGCACCAGCCTTTTGTAGGAGATCTAAGGAAGGCACTATCATTGATCAAGCGAGTGAATAGCGAGCGCGGTAGAAATCAAATCGAAATCTTCTCCAGGTCGCGATTCCCTGCTCCGGCGCAACCGAATGTCGATAGTTTGTAGGGTGTGCACCGCGCACCAGCCTTTTGTAGGAGATCTAAGGAAGGCACTATCATTGATCAAGCGAGTGAATAGCGAGCGCGGTAGAAATCCCATAGAAATCTTCTCCAGGTCGCGATTCCCCGCTCCGGCGCAACCGAATGTCGATAGTTTGTAGGGTGTGCACCGCGCACCAGCCTTTTGTAGGAGATCAAAGGAATGAATAATGACTGATCAAGCGACTGAATAAGGAGCG
>JAPPIK010000010.1:0-6972 GCA_028820655.1 Candidatus Poribacteria bacterium
TCAACCGAGTGAATAACGAGGACGATAGAGATCTTCTCCAGGTCGCGATTCAGCCGTAGTAGGGTGTGCACCGCGCACCAGCCTTTATAAGCAACTGTAGGAGATCAACCGAGTGAATAACGAGGACGATAGAGATCTTCTCCAGGTCGCGATTTAGCAGTTGTAGGGTAATCAAGCGAGTGGATAGCGAGCGCGATAGAGTTCCCCCGCGCACCAGCCTCTATAAGCACTTGTAAAATCACCGGACTCTTCACTGTAGGAGATCAACCGAGTGAATAACGAGGACGATAGAGATCTTCTCCAGGTCGCGATCCCCTACTCCGGCGTGAGATCAAGCGACTGCATAGGGAGCGCGATAGCTAATCTTCTGCCCACCATTCCTTATTCCTAATTTGCCGGATGCAACAACCAACAATCACACATAGGAGACGAACACATGCCGACCGATCTGGCGCACCACATTCAAGAAACCCCCTTGGTCGATACACATGAACACTTGGATCGAGAACCATCGTGGGTGGATGACGGCCCCGACATTCTGGGTGACCTGTTCGGGAATTACGTCGTTGCGGATCTCATCACCGCGGGCGCGTCCCCGCAGGCGATGACCCGCCTGAAGGACGGAAACGACCCGGACATCGCCGGCCGCTTTGAAGGTATCCGGCACGCATGGGAAGCGACACAATTCACCGGCTACGGCGAAGCCGTCCGACTCATCGCAAACCACGCCTACGACATTGAGGAACTCTCAGGGCAATCCATCGAAATGGCGCAACACAAAAACCGCGTCCTGCGAGAACCGGGCGAACGCTACCGGCTGCTGCACGATGTAGCCAACCTTGACCACACGCAGACCGATGACGGGCAGTGGGAGTGTGCGCCGGACGAATCGGGGTTGGACTTCTTTCTCTACGATCTCTCGTGGCGGGCGTTCTGCAACGGCGACATCGACACCGAGCAAATTGAGGCGGAAACCGGCGTCGTCGTCACGGATCTCGGCTCTCTAAAACGCGGCATGGAAGCCATCTTCGCGAAGCACGCCCCGACCGCTATCGCCGTGAAAGCCCAGCACGCCTACAGCCGGACACTCGATTGGACCGAGCGAACCGACGCGGAAGCGGCTATCGCGCTTGCAACCGCATTGCGCGGAGAGGAGATGGACCTCCGAACCCGACTCTGCCTCGGTGATTGGTGCTGGGCGCGGGGCGTCGAACTGACAATCGAGCACAATCTGCCGTTCAAAATCCACACCGGCTACTACGCCGGAAACGACCGTATGCCCGTGAGCCGAATTCCAGCGGGGAATATGTGCGAACTCTTCGCTCGTTATCGGGATGCAAAATTCGTCCTGATGCACATCGCCTATCCGTACAACGACGAACTCGTCGCCCTCACGAAGCACTATCGAAATATCTGGGTGGACATGTGTTGGGCGTGGAGCATCGATCCGTACAGCTCCCGCGACTTTTTACGCCGCTTCATCCATGCCGTGCCGATTAACAAGATATTCGCGTTCGGCGGCGACACCCACTTCCCCACCAGCGCCATGGCGTACGCCATCCAAGCGCGGACGGAAATCACGCGAGCGCTCGAATCGGAGATAGCGGACGGCTACATGACCGAAAAGCGAGCCATGTCCATCGCCGAACGCATCATGCGCGACAATCAGTTTGACTGCTTCGACATCGGCGGCACCCGGTCAAACATCCGCGCCGCGGCTTAACTATCGTTAAATTGTTGTAAACGTGGGGATTGGTAGGAGCGACCTCCCGGTCGCGATTCAGCAGTTGTAGGGTGCAATCAAGCGAGTGGATAGCGAGTGCGATAGAGTTCCCCCGCGCACCAGCCTTTTGTAGGAGATCAAGCAAGCGGATACCGCGCGCGATATAGATCTTCCGCGCACCAGCCTTTTGATCTGTAGGATTAAGCGACTGGATAATGAGATCAAAGGAGCGAATAACAACTGCGATAGGAATCCCTCGACCTCCCGGTCGCGATTCAGCAGTTGTAGGGTGCGCACCGCGCACCAGCCTTTATAAGCAGCTGTAGGAGCGATCTCCAGGTCGCGACTCCCCGCACTGCAGAGCAGTGCCATGTCAATAGAAACTCTTCACTAGTCACTAGCCACTGACCACTGCCTCTAATTATTCTCCGCCCCGTCATTGATCCAATCCGAGATGAGTTGCACCTGAGCGTCATCCAAAGGAGGTCCACCCGGCGGCATATTTCCCGTAACAATCTGGTTGACGAGTTCACTTCCAGCCGCATTGCCAGCCACCACGATCGCGCCGCGTTGTCCGCCCTGTAACACCGACTCATAGGTGCGCAAATCTATCCCGCGCGGTCCCCCCGCCACATGGCACCCTGAAAGCGCGCACCGCTGCGTGAGAATAGGCAACACTTCGCTTTGAAACGAGACTCCACTGCCCGTATCACCATTGACCCCCCCGCCCATGTCATCATCGCTCGTGCCGCAGCCGGAAACAAAAATCGTAAACGCCGCCAATAGCAACCCCAGTCTTATACCATTCATTCAACAATCTCCTTCGTTTTGGATTAACAAAAGCAGAACTCGCTTATGCAACACTACTCCCCAACGGCAGGCAGGTCTTCCACCGCCGCTTCATACTGCACGGTAGGTGCGGTTTCCAACCGCACCGGGCAACTTAGTCCACGGAATCTCCGGTTTCCGCCCGCACCAACCGAAACATGTGAAAAATTGATTGAAATTGATTATGTAACTCATTCCTACAATTACATATTTCAACGGGGCTTCAGTTAAGTTCCAACCTTTTCTGGTATTCGTAAGTCCAATCCGCAACCCGATAGCCGCAGTTACCGTAGAGAAGCAAGGCGCGGTAGTTCTCCCAATTCGCGCTAATCGAAGCGTGGCGGTATCCGACGCTATGCATCTCTTCAAGCGAGCGCTCGAGCAAATATCGCCCAACCCCTTGTCCCTGAAACGCATCCTCGACATCAAGAAAATCCGTATCGCACCAATACTGGGCATCGGCGTGCCTTGAATACTCCCCGCCAGAGACAGACTGGCAAATCCCAATCCGTTCACCATCAAGAGTCGCAATCACATCGCAATTGGGACGATCGCCGCGCCCCTCCTTCCAGTGTACAGAGAGGGTGACCGGCAGAGTCAACGGCGTCGGCGTTACGGAATAGTCTTGCCAATCAAAACAGACCCAGCCGTCGCACCGATGGTAACCGTTTAACCCAAGTAGCGCATGCACGTGATCGAGTGCATCGGATAAACAGGCATAGGCAACATGATGAAAAGGGTAGACGTCCGAAAATGCAAATGTTTGGGCTAGATTCCGCGCCTTCAGATACGCCTCCGCCGCCTCGAGCACAGCCTGTCCAGCCCGTCGCGCACCGCGTTCATAGCCCAAAAATCGAACAACGCCTATCTCCACCTCCCGGTTGTCGCCAATTTGACCGATGCCTACGTGAGCGAACCCGTGCAGGCCACCCCTGCTCAAAGCCACAAATGCGGCCTCGGAATCGAGAGTTTCACTGTCCTTCACGCTGTCGGTAACACCGCGCATCGCGTGCGCGAACTCCTTCTCCTCCACCGGATAGCAATGCGGGACATCCGTAATCAGACGGTTATAGAACGCTGTTACGGACGACACCATGTCCGGTGTGTAAGGTAGAATTTCCATGTTGGAAGGATTTTGAAGCGTATGCTGGTTTCGTCATATTTCCCGCGAAGCTACAGCACACATGGAAACTGTAGTGATGGATCAGAAAAACCGCCGCCGATCCGATAAGCCGTGGGAAACCCAATCCGCAATCCGTAAACAACCGCATTAGGAACACTTGTAAGCAACCGTTTCGTAGCTACCAAGTCATCTGCATTGACTTCGTAGGCACCTGATTCAATGTCGATGACTAGGAACTCGCCTTTGTGCTTCGGATTCACCTTGTCTCGAATCTGCCGTACGTATATTGCTTCACCTCTTGATTCGATCTCTTGAGGCGTGTAATTGCTATAAGACACGGTAACCATCTCCGATGTGTGGAAGGAATTATCTCTAGGACTTACGCATTGAACATCCACAGGTTCGTAGTAGGAATCAAGCGAGTGGATAGCGAGTGCGATAGAGATCCAATTTATTGCCCGTTTCTACACAAAAACCTACGCTCATGTTAAGAATATGTGGGTGAAACCGAGGTTTTTTATAGTTTGTATCAAATGACCCCATGAGCCAATCAATGAACGGTCAATCCCACAGATGCGCGCTGAAATAGCGTTCCCCGAGATCGTTGAACACCGTCACGATGGTACCCTTCCCGATCCGCTTCGCGACCTCGTAAGCGCCCTGAAGATAGCCGCCCGAGGATTGGCCGACGAACCACCCCCGTTCTGCGAGTCGGCTGCAGATTTCGTGCGCCTGATAGATGGTGACCGGGATCTTGCAATCAATGATGCTCTCGTCAAGGATTTCCGGCACGATATCCCCCGGATTGCCGAGCGGTTTGAGACCTTCGATTCCCGGGAATTCATCGGGTGTGATGCAGCAGACTTGAATGTCGCGATTGTACTCCTTGAGCCGTCGTCCGGTGCCCGTTACCGTGCCGCCCGTCCCCACGCCCCCGACGAAATGGGTCAACTCCCCGCGGCTCTGTTCCAAGATCTCGAGCGCCGTCGTATCGTAATGCGCGCGCCAATTGTTCTCGTTGGTGTACTGATCGGCAAAGAAGTATTTGTCGGGCGATGCCTCGAAGCGGCGGTGAACCTCGCGCAGCGCCTCGTCGTATCCCAGAATGGCGTCCGTATACACAATCTCCGCGCCGTGCGCCCTGATGCGCTTCTTCCTTTCCTCGCTCGCGTTGTCCGGGATGACAAGTTCCACGCGGTACCCCAACACCGCGCCAATCATCGCATAGGCAATTCCGGCGTTCCCCGAACTCGAATCCAGAATTATTTTGTCCCGATTAAGCTCCCCGCACCGGATCGCTTCTATCAACATCCGAAGCACGGACCGGTCCTTGATGGACCCGCCCGGGTTGTACATCTCCGCTTTTGCGTAGATTTCAACCTCCGGAAATTCATCGGAAAAAATGTCGATCTTGACCAGAGGCGTGTTTCCGATCTGTTGGAGGATCGGATAAGTCGAAAGATCCGCGGCCTGCGCGGCTTGGTTACTCATTATGCGGTTGGTTGTCCATTTCTAAACGAAGTCTATACGAAGTAGGGCTCCCTGTGCCTTTCCTCCAGCAACGCGGCGAGATAATCTCTAGCGGCTCTACCCGTGAGTTCCCCGCGGAGAATACCGGCGACCTCAAACTCGGCTATCCGCAGCGTCGGACGAAGCCCGTGCAGCGGCGGCAGCCAATCCCGAAAGGTATCGAAAAAGGCGCGTTGCGCGGCGCGCCCGTTAACGAAGGGGAAATCAGCCGTCTTTCGCCGAAATCGATCCGTCCCCTTCCGAAGCGCCGGCTCATGGTGTTCCTCGCAGAACCGCAGATATTTCCCTCGAT
Organism: Candidatus Poribacteria bacterium; assembly: GCA_028820655.1. Classification (GTDB taxonomy): domain Bacteria; phylum Poribacteria; class WGA-4E; order WGA-4E; family JAJDTR01; genus JAJDTR01. Next base: position 5,497 of record JAPPIK010000010.1, read on the forward strand.
CAAACGCCAGCGGAGCATTCGCCGGATACAAGGTCAATGTCCTTTGTCGAGGGGCGGTAAAGTGCTGCAGTTCGTCGAACTCGAAGATAAAATGATACGGCTCCGGGAAATAGGCGTCCGGAGTCAAGTAGCCGTCAGCCTTTCCGAACAGACCGTCCCTGTCACCCCCCAGTTCCTCAAAGAGATGACGTATTCTTGGGTAATGATCTCCAAAATGCTCGGCAGTCGGTTTGTTTCTCAGCCATTCGAATTGCGCATGGCGCTCGGCGGGAACGCCCAACACATCGGCGACAAGCGCGATGATACCGACTTCAAGCCGCATGGCAAGTTTGAGGTTGAGGGTAAACGACTCCTATGAGGAGGTACAAGTGATAGTCCTGCTGCGCGCCGCGGTTTCCTTCATCCAAGCGGTCAAAGCGCGCCTCCTTATTCGCCAAAAGCATACCACAAATGCAACCCCGTTTCAAATGGAAATAGAAAGACAGGCCGCAACACTCGGGTCTGTAGGAGCGATCTCCGAATCGCGACTCACCCCGCCCTAGACCCCGTAGGAGCGATCTCCGAATCGCGACTCCTCGCTCCAGCGGAGCGGCACGTCAATAGAAAGCAGAAGCATCAATTCTTGCACTCCAGCGGAGTGCCATGTCAATAGAACGGCGATGCACATAATCTTCTCTTCATTATGTAGGAGCGATCTCCGAATCGCGATTCCCCGCACCGTAGGAGCGGCACGTCAATAGAAAGCAGAAGCATCAATTATTGCACTCCAGCGGAGTGCTATGTCAATAGATCGGCGATGCACACAATCTTCTCTTCATTATGTAGGAGCGATCTCCGAATCGCGACTCCCCGCTCCGTAGGAGCGGCATGTGAATAGAAAGGAGAAACCTCACTTCTTGCACTCCAGCGGAGTGCCATGTCAATAGAACGGCGATGCACACAATCTTCTCTTCATTATGTAGGAGCGATCTCCGAATCGCGACTCCCCGCTCCGTAGGAGCGGCATGTGAATAGAAAGGAGAAACCTCACTTCTTGCACTCCAGCGGAGTGCCATGTCAATAGAACGGCGATGCACACAATCTTCTCTTCATTATGTAGGAGCGATCTCCGAATCGCGACTCCCCGCTCCGTAGGAGCGGCATGTCAATAGAAACGGACGATGCCCGTGTTCGCTCTCTCGCAAATCGCTCAACAACCCGCTTTTAATCCGTGAAATCCTTTAATCCGTGTAATCCGCGATTCAGACAATCCTTCCTCCCATCCCCCTACCCGCCTCCTCGTCTTACTCTCTCTCCACTAATCACTCTCCACTGCTTTCCCCCACTCTCCACTGCTTTTCCCCCCTTCCATCCTTCCTGTCTTCCCATTCTCGCACCCTCACAAATCGCCCAACAACCCGCTTTTAATCCGCGAAATCCGCGTAATCCGCGATTCAGACAATCCTTCCTCCCATCCCCCTACCCGCCTCCTCGTCT
>JAPPIK010000010.1:7072-12083 GCA_028820655.1 Candidatus Poribacteria bacterium
CACTCTCCACTGCTTTCCCCCACTCTCCACTGCTTTTCCCCCCTTCCATCCTTCCCTCCCCCCACTAATCACTCTCCACTGCTTTCCCCCACTCTCCACTCATCACTCTCCACTGCTTTCCCCCACTCTCCACTGCTTTTCCCCCCTTCCAATCTTCCTGTCTTTCCGTTTTCTACCCTTCCCCTCTGCTCACCACCCGTTTGATGCGCGTCGGTCCCTATAGGATTGACCTCCCGGTCGTGACTCCCCGCTCCAGCGGAGCGCCATGTCCATAGAAAAATCGGTCCCCTCCATCATCGCCGCCCATTCTTACGCGATATCCCGGCGATTTCAAGGGTGTTGGGCGTTCGCGGCGGACGCTTTGGCATTGCCCAACGCCATTGATTCTGCTAAAATGTCCTCATACGACTTTCAAGGTACGAGACGGAATAACGGTCTAACAATCAAAGGAGCTCTCATGAAACGGCAAATCACGCTAATCCTACGGGTACTTGTTCTGTTGCTCCTTGTCACGGCGAACGGATGTGAAAAGGGCAGCGATCTCCCGGCAAGCGCCATCGTGGCTGGGAAATACATCATTCTTGACACGCGGACGGATCAGGGCGACTCGGCGACGGCAAAGAAGAATGCCGAGAACACCCTGAAAAAGTATCCCGATATCAACGCCATGGTCGGGCTTTGGGCGTACAACACCCCTCAATGCCTCGAAGCGGTGAAGGATGCCCGCATGGAGGGGAAGGTGAAGTTAATCTCTTTCGACGAAGATGCGTCGACGCTGCAGGGGATCAAAGACGGTCATGTACACGGCACCGTCGTGCAGCAGCCTTACGAATTCGGCTACCAGTCGATGAAATACCTCAATGCGCTGGCGGAGGGCGACACCTCGGTGATCCCGCCGAACAAAACGCTGGACATCCCGACCAAGGTGATTAAGAGGGACAACGTCGATGAATTCTGGGCGAACCTCAAGGAACTCAGCGCGTTGGGCGAAACCGCGAAAGCCGCCGAAAAGCCGGAGGGCGGGCACCATTTCGCCTTCGTGGTGAATGTCCCCAACGAGTTCTGGAATTACGCGAGAGCCGGCTGCTACAAGGCGGAACAGGATTTCGGGATCCTCTGCGATTTCAAGATTCCCCACGACGGTTCATCGGCGGAACAGAATCGAATCCTCGAGACCCTTATTCAGAGAGACGAGATTAAGGGAATCGCCGTCAGTCCGCTTGATCCCAAAAATCAGACGGCGCTTCTCAATTCGGTGGCTGAAAAGGTCACGCTCCTCTGTCACGACAGCGACGCGCCGGACAGCAACCGACTGTTCTATCTCGGTACGAACAACTATCTCGGCGGGCGGCAGGTCGGCAAGTTGGTCAAAGAGGCGCTGCCAGACGGCGGCAAACTGATGATCTTTGTCGGGAAATTGGATGTGCTGAATGCGCAGCAGCGGCGGCAGGGCGTGATTGACGAGTTGATGGACAAGCCGATGCCGGAATAAATTTGTGGGAGCGATCTCCGAATCGCGATTCACTACTGTAGGAGCGATCTCCTCTGCCTGACGGCGGCAAACTGATGATCTTTGTCGGGAAGCTGGATGTGCTGAATGCGCAGCAACGGCGGCAGGGCGTGATCGACGAACTCATGGATAAACCGATGCCGGAATAAACTTGTAGGAGCGATCCCCGAATCGCGATTCCCTACTGTAGGAGCGATCTCCTCTGCCTGACGGCGGCAGACTGATGATCTTTGTCGGGAAGCTGGATGTGCTGAATGCGCAGCAACGGCGGCAGGGCGTGATTGACGAACTCATGGATAAACCGATGCCGGAATAAACTTGTAGGAGCGATCTCCAGGTCGCGACTTCCGGCGTCATCAGGAGCGTAGGTTGGGTTGAACGGAATAGTATGAGAATCTACGCTCCGAAGGAGGGCTTTCGAGCATCTTTCCCGTCCAATTGCCCCGAAATATGAGTGAAACCCAACGTATATCGCATGCATGACGGTTGGGTTTCGCTGTATTTGTGCTCGGGAGGGCGTTATCGAAGAACTGAACTGCTTGGAAACTCGCAGAAACTTGGTCATTCTCGGCTCAACCCTACCTACACAGCCACTCACTCCCTTGAGAGAACAAAGGAATCCAAATAGTTGGGTTTCACTGCAATCGACCCAACCTTGGATTCTATTGCTGACGGCATTTTTCTCGGTGAACCCAAGATGTATTTGAGGTGTTTATTCGGGGTTGTTTTGCTTCGTGGCTTCGTGGTTACTGATATGGCTGAAAAAGAGTTGGCGAATCTCCCGAATGTCGGCTTTGACCTCAGTGAACTGCTTATCTATGTCGTCTTTTTGCTTGTGTAAATCAGCCTTAGTCACCATGCTTGTGGTGATTTTCCACCACAAACCGGCAATAGCGATCAGCGGAGGAATAGTGGGTAACCAGTTTTCCATTTGCTTTGTTCTCCCTGTCGAAGATGTGGCTATCGCGGAGGTTGTCTCAGAACTAAAATAACAACGATAGTTTACCATCTACTTGGTTTAATGTAACACTGCATTTAGTCTTGATACGCAAAATCTTGTGAAGAGGGGACAACACTAAGAATCCGGGAGCGTAGGTTGGGTTGAACGGAATAGTATGAGGATTTAGGCTCCGTAGGAGGGCTTTCGAGCATCTTTTCCGTCCAATTGCACCGGAATATGAGTGAAACCCAACGTGCATCGCACGCATGACGGTTGCGTGACGCCATTTGTGTGAACGGGAGGTAAATAACGGTGAAAACAGCGGCCAATTGGAATCCCACCGGGGCTCTGGCGCGTGTGAATTCTTTGTTCCAGTCCGTTCCCGCGATCCCACTGGCAGAATTACCGTTTTTGAAGGGACTTACGTAACCGGACGTCTCCGCGCCTCGAAATGGCGATCCGTAGTGCGAAATTCGTGATGCCAAACCGGTACTTACGTATTACGCATTACGTATCATTTCGCTCATTGTCATTGTTCTACAAAATAGACACAACTTGCATATGTCCTAATCAATAAACCTCCCCTAAAACTAGATGCAAAACGCTAATACAAATCCCTTCCTCGAGGCCGCCGGAATCCACAAGCGCTTCCCCGGCGTGCACGCGCTCAACAACGTGAACGCCGCCTTTAATCTCGGCGAGGTGGTCGCCGTCATCGGAGAGAACGGCGCGGGCAAGAGCACCCTGATGAAGGTCATTGCCGGCGTCCATCCGCCCGACGCGGGAAGCATCACGCTTGAAGGGGCGGCGGTGACCATCCCGACCGTCTCCAAAGCCACCGAACTGGGGATCGCGTTCATCCATCAGGAACTCAACCTCTCGGACAATTTGAGCGTAGGGGCGAATATCTTCTTGGGTCGGGAACCGCGCAAGTTTGGGCGTCTGGGGTTAATTGATCAGAGGGCGATTCGCCGGGACACGCGCGACATCCTCGATCAACTTGAGATGGACTGCAATCCCGAGACAACCGTCCGCGAACTTTCCATCGGGCACCAGCAGATGGTGGAGATTGCCAAGGCGCTATCCCAGAACGCCCGGATGATCATCATGGACGAGCCGACCAGCAGCCTGACGCAACACGAAACGGATCGTCTCTTCAATCTTATCCGTAGCCTGAAATCTCAAGGCGTTTGCATCGTCTACATCTCCCACCGTCTGATGGAGGTCGATCAGATCGCCGACCGCGTGATTGTCCTGCGAGACGGTGAAAACAGCGGAGAGTTGGCGCGCCGCGAGATCGACCACGAGCGCATGGTGTCGCTGATGGTGGGCAGATCTCTGACGCAGTTCTATCAGCATAAAGAACATCAGGTCGGAGCGCCGGTGCTTGAGGTCTCCGATTTGGTGGTGCCCGGGCTTTCGGAACAGCCTATCAGTTTCACTCTCCATGCCGGCGAGGTGGTTGGCATGGCAGGGCTGGTGGGAGCAGGAAGGACGGAGTTGGCGCAGGCAATCTTCGGCGTTGACGGCGAAATCTCCGGGACGATCAAAGTTGACGGCGAAATCGTGGATATCAATAATCCGCGCGACGCCATCAACGCGGGAATTGCGCTCGTTCCGGAGGATCGCCGCGATTACGGATTGATAACGGAGCTTGCCGTCCGCGACAACATCTCGTTGTCGGCGCTTGACCGCTATCAGACGGGAAAGTTTGTGCGCCAAAAGCAGATCGACCGCCTTGCGGCGGATGCGGTGGACGAGTTCAATGTGAAGACTACCTCGATCGACAACGAGGCCGGGCTGCTCTCCGGCGGCAACCAACAGAAGGTAGTGCTCGCCAAATGGATCTCCCTCAAACCGAAAGTGCTACTGCTGGACGAGCCTACCAGGGGCATCGATGTCGGCTCCAAGAGCGAAATCTACCAGTTGATTGAGAGATTGGCGGGTCAAGGCGTCGCTATCTTGGCAATCTCCAGCGACCTTGAGGAGATTCTGCGCATCTCGGATCGCGTGCTGGTCATGCACGACGGCGGGTTGGCGGGTGAACTCGGGCGCGATATGCTCAGCGAAGAGGCGGTCATGGGACTCGCAACCGGATCAAGCCACCGAATAGATCAACCGACCGGATAAATCAAATGAGCGAAATCCACCGATTGGAAGGATCGACCTCCCGATCGCGAATTAGCAGTCGTAGGGTGATCAAGCGAGTGGATAGCGAGTGCGATAGAGATCTTCCGCGCACCGGCCTTTTGTAGGAGCGATCTCCAGGTCGCGATTCCTTCAGCACATGTTGGCGGACTGTAGGAGATCAAAGGGATGAATAATGACTGCGATAGGAATCTTCTCCTGGTCGCGACTCCCCGCATCATCTGTAGGAGCGATCTCCGAATCGCGACTCCCCGCTCCAGCGGAGCGGCATGTCGATAGAAAGGAAACAACCCGGTTCTTGCACTCCCGCGGAGTGCCATGTGAATCACACGTCAGACGGCTGTAGGAGATCAAAGGAATGAATAATGACTGCGATAGGAATCTTCTCCTGGTCGCGACTCCCCGCATCATCT
>JAPPIK010000010.1:12183-13562 GCA_028820655.1 Candidatus Poribacteria bacterium
AGACGGCTGTAGGAGATCAAAGGAATGAATAATGACTGCGATAGGAATCTTCTCCGAATCGCGATTCCCTACTGTAGCATCAATCTCCAGGTAGGTGCGATTTCTAACCGCACCGGCACCCGACACTAACCATATTTTTTGGAAAATAAACCACCAAGATTCATGAAAAAAACACTGGGCATTTTCCTGCTCTTGGCAACCATCTTCCTCATCACCGGGATTATCGAACCACTCTTTCTGGGCGCAGGCAACTTGACGAACATGGCGCGATGGACGGGGCTGTACGGAATCTTGGCTATCGGCGCGGGGTTTGTGATTATCACCTCCGGCATCGATCTCTCGATCGGATCGCTGATAGGGTTGTCCGGATCGCTGTTCCCTCTTTTTCTCGTCGGGGCGGGGCTGCCCATCGGCGTCGGTTTCGCGTTCGTCATCCTGCTGGCGTTGGGGATCGGCTTCACGCACGGGCTGCTAATCACCAAACTCAAACTTCAACCCTTCATCGTTACGCTCTGCGGGCTGTTCATCTACCGCGGGGTCGCACGGTACATCACGGGCGAGATCAACCAAGGTTTCGGCAACGATTTCCAAGGGTTGCGCCTCATCGTGAAGTATCGGGTATTCGACGTCATTCCGATGCCGTTCGTGATAGTTCTGCTGCTCGGGGGCATCGCCGCGCTCTTTCTCAACAAGACGATATACGGGCGCTACCTGCTCGCGCTCGGTCGAAACGAGAAGGCGGCGCGATTCAGCGGAATCAATACGGATCGAATGATCATCTGCGCTTACATGATCTGCTCGGTCCTGGCGGGGTTTGGCGGTATGCTGTTCGCCCTCGACCAGAACTCGGTTCAACCCTCGACGTTCGGGAACTTTTACGAGTTGTACGCCATTGCCGGGGCGGTGCTCGGCGGGTGCAGCCTTCGCGGCGGGGAAGGCACCATCGGGGGCATCATCTGCGGGGCGGCGATGGTCGAGGTGATAAAAAACGCGGTCTTTTTCCTCAACGTTGCCACCGAGTCCGAGTTCACGGTGATTGGTTGCGTGATCCTCATCGGCGTCACCGTTGACGAGTTCATTAAACGATTCGCCGCCAAGCGAAGAGCGAGACAGCAAGCGGGAACCACGTAGCAAAAAACAATGAATGTTATCCCTCAAACCGTCACCATCTATTGCACGTCTGTAGGAGCGACCTCCCGGTCGCGATCTCCTCACGCTATTCTGAGGGAGCTGTAGGAGCGACCTCCTGGTCGCGATTCCCTCTCCATTCGTTGGAGGGCGATGTAGGAGCGACCTCCAGGTCGCGATTCCCTCTCCATACGTGGGAGGGCGATGTAGGAGCGACCTCCTGGTCGCGATTCCCTCTCCATTCGTTGGAG
>JAPPIK010000046.1 GCA_028820655.1 Candidatus Poribacteria bacterium
AGTGGCACCGCTGGGTAGCTATGTTCGGAAAGGATAAACGCTGAAAGCATCTAAGCGTGAAGCCTCCCTCAAGATGAGATATCCTGAAGAGTTAATCTTGTAAGGCTCCTTCGAGATAAGAAGGTTGATAGGCCAGAGGTGTAAGCGGTGTGAACTGTTTAGCTGACTGGTACTAATAAGCCGAGGGCTTGATACTTTTTGCATTTCATAATAGTTAATGCCCAATTCTGTGCAATTGTCAAATTTTTAGTTCTTATTGTATTCTTCCGGTGATTATAGCGAAGAGGAAACACCCGTAACCATTCCGAACACGGAAGTTAAGCTCTTCAGCGCCGATGATACTTCGAGGGCGACCTCGCGGGAAAGTAGGTCGTTGCCGGGAGATTTTATTGAGGCATCAAGTCAATCCGTTGGCTTGATGCCTTTTTTTTGGCAATCATGCGTATAGCGAACTATCAGACCTAGTAAACCAACCGTGATCCCACCTAATATTGATCCACCATCAACCAATCGGGAGGTCCCGTAAAATGAAGTTTCAACTTGCCATCAACATGGAGCGCCTGACGCCGGATCTGGACATGAAAGATGTCGCGCGTCATACGCTGGAGATGGTGCAAATGGCTGACGAGGGCGGGTTCGCGATTGCGTGGGCGGCGGAGCACCATGCGCTGGAGATGACCATCGCGCCCAATCCATTTCAGATTCTGACCTGGTGGGCGGCCCACACGTCGCGGATTCGGCTGGGGTCTGCGGTGATGGTAGCAGCTTACTGGCACCCCATCAAGGCCGCAGGCGAGGCGGCACTGATAGATCTCTACAGCGGCGGGCGACTTGAGTTTGGCATCGGATCCGGCGCTTACCAGCGTGAGTTTGATCGTTTGCATCCGGGCCTAAAACAATCGGAAGGACATCGGTACGTGCACGAGATGCTTTCGGCAGTGAAAGCTCTATGGCAAGGAGACTACGAGCACAAGGGCGAGTATTGGTCCTTTCCAACCGCAACCTCGGTGCCAAAGCCGGTTCAGAAACCCCATCCTCCGATTTGGATCGCGGCGCGCTCCCCGGACACGTATGACTTCGCGGTCAAGCACCAGTGTAACATCCTCTCTTGGCCTCTCACTCGTCCGATGTCGGAGGTCAAACTCTACAAGAAGCACATGGAGAGAGCACTAGCGGTCAATCCTGGAAAGCCCCGGCCAATTTTCGCCACCATGCGCCATACGGTGGTGTACGAGCGCGCCGTGGATTGGGAGGTGCCGGTGAAGGCTGCAATACGCCAGTTTGGCCAGTTCGAGAACCTCTTCAAGAACCTCGGTGACGTCGCCGATGGCTTTCCGCGAACGATAAACCTCTCGGAACTTGAGAACCGCGGCGAGTATGACCCGCACATACTCCACCGCAACCTCTTGTTCGGTACCCCGGATGTGGTCATCGCGAAGCTCCGGGACTACGAAGACCTCGGCGTCGACCACTTCACCTACTACGCGAGTCTGGGACTCGGCATGAAAGAGCAGAAGCGGTCCATGGAGCTGTTCGTTAAGGAAGTTATGCCGGCATTTACGTGACCGCACGCAACGCAGGACATACCGGGACGCGGGGACAATACGTGTCACGCATGTTGAGATTGCGCGCGTTGGTGCAATAATTGAGATAGTGTTAAACAAGCCCAAGGCTAACGCCATCGAACCAGCGATGAACGGGGAGTTCGCCGAGGTGTTCAGTTGATTTGAAGATTTTCAGCTAGGCCAGGTGGATAGCTATACGCTCAAGATCTATGCTCCTTGACATGGAAAAGAGACAGATGTTACCATAGCCGTATGTCACGTTCCCGTCTCTACCGGAGGTACGGTGCACCGTCTGAAACTATATTTCACCATAGCATTTATTTTCGGAATCTCGTTTTCTGCCGTACGAGTCCCGCACGCCTCCCCGCCTGACTCAGAGGTTTTCACCGCGATTCGGACCGCCCGAAAGCTCATCAACCCGAAACCAACCTACACCGCGGATGATATTGAAGAGTGCTTCACGGATAGTTTGGCCATTCTAGCCAAGAATTGGGATCGTCTGCCGGCAATCTATCAACGAGAATTCCAAGGGATTTTTCTGCGGCCCGGGCAACCGGGCAGTGCATACGCTTCGGTTCATCTACCGCGGAAGTTTGACACGCCGCATTTTCGACTCCACTATACGGAGATTGGCCCGCATGCACCACCCCTGGAAGACATTGCGCCGATGAATGGCGTTCCGGATTACGTCGAAATGTGCGCCGAGGCGATGGAGAGATCTTTCCACGTGCAAGTTGAACTGATGGGGTTCAAGAAACCCCTAGACGATTTTTGGGTTGAGGATAACGGCGGTAACCACAAGTATGACGTTTACCTTTTTATGTTCCCTGCCCTCGGCTTTACCACAGGAGACTGGTATAGCGGTCGTGTGCTTTCAACCGTTGCTACACTAGGACCTTATTTCGCCATTAACACACGATTATACGATTACTTTGGTAAATCCGAAAGCATCCGCTTCATTCAGACCACCTCGGCACACGAATTTCTTCACGGTATTCAGGGCGCTTATAATTGGTTCATGCCAACGTGGTTCATGGAGGCTTCGGCTACATGGATAGAGTCAATAGTGTATGACGGAGGTCGAATTGATGATTCTGACAACATTCCGGATCCCGATGAACTAGGCGAGACGGATGCGTATAATTACTATGCCCACCAACTCCGGCGGTGGTTCTTGCAACCGGATATTTCTCTCGACAGTCGCATTCTCGATCACGAATACGGATCGGTGATTTGGACACTATACATGACTGAACGGTTCGGCACCGACATTGTCCGGCAGTTCTACGCAAACACAACCGAAGGGAGTTACCGCGAATTAGCGAATTTCTCTCAGGTTTTCATTGATTACGGTTCCAACATCGCCGAAGCATTCAAAACTTTCACCGTTTGGAACTACTTTACATATGATCGCGATGATGGAAATCATTATTTTAATGGGCACCGCTTTCCGCCGGTAGCAATCCATCCCAACGACATCCATCACTCCTATCCGCTGCGCGTCGACTTTGATGCGGAATCCATGCCCGAACACTTCTCTTCCCGTTACATCGTTTTCGAACCGCCTCCCGGCGGCATGGATGAATTCGCCGTCAAAATTGATGGAGCAGACCTGGCGCCAATTGACATGGCATCATTGAACGCCAGCGATCGGTCAGCAATCCAGGGGGAACTGAATCGGCTTCTGTTCACGGGGTTGCGCGGTTGGGGAGCGAAATTCATCGTCGAAAGACGTGATGGGACAACCACAGTCCGCGAGGGATTCACCTATCATCGTGCCCAGGAAACGCAACTTACATTCCAAGATTTCGGCGGCGCAATTCGACGCATCGTACTCGTACTGATAAACTTGCAACCCGATGTGGAACACGTCATCATTCCCCGAGGCGGATACTTTGGCGGGTCTGTCAGCTTTATGGCTGGCACACCTCCTCGAGGAAAACTGTCAACCCCGACAGTCTTCCAAGGAGACAGCGGCGTTCGATTGGAGTGGGAGATCGAAGATTTGGGGGGTATACGCGAAGTCGTCATAGTCCGTAAGCGATACACCTCCATGATTGATACCGACGATGACATGCCCTTTCAAAGCGCCGCCGAGGTATTTGGCGCCGCGGACCGTGACGGAAACGGCATACCCGAGGACGACATCGACATTGTTGGTCGAGTACATGCGACGGACACTTACTTTGAGGACAGGACAGTGTTCCAAGACACCGACCTAGAAAGTCTGATTTTTGAGATCGATAACACTCGCTACTACTATGCGGTTGTCCCTGTCAGTGACGCAGGAATCATGGGCACGCCGAGTGTCGCCCCGCATGGAATTTCGCCCTCTTTCAGCGCGGCGAACGCGGCGCCCGCATTCTTTATTGATACTCAGGAAGGGCCGACAGGAGAGTGGAACGTGGAAGTATCGGGAACACAAAGATTGCCGGCTGCCCCGCGCCTCTCGGTACGTTTGCCGGACGGAACGGCGCATACAGTCAATCTGAGCACGAAGTCCGAAGCGAAATGGTCGGGAAAGTTAATGCTGAACGGTTTCCCGCCTGAGGGTGTGTACGCCTACCATATCGTAGGCAAGACAGCATCAGGAACGGCAGGCACACGGATCCTGAAGGGAGGCACATTTCATTATGCGCCGCAATCCGCCGAACGCAACCTAGCGGTCGCGCCGAATCCTCTTTATGCCTCTAGAGACGATTGTATCTACTTCTATCCAAAGGGTATGAACGTGAAGATTTATAATTCCCACGGCGATCTTGTCAAGTCCATCGATTCCGCTTCACAGTGGGATTGCACGAATCAGCGCGGCGAAAAGATTCCTGGCGGAGTCTATTATTTCTATGCGAAAGATGGACAGGGCTTTCATGACCAAGGGAAAATAGGAATCATGTGGTAGTCGATATTTTCGTTCCTTCCCAGTGAAATTCAATCATCGTGGTCTTGTTGAAGTAATTTCCTGATAGCGCCTAAAGATCGCTTCCACAGAATCCGGTATTGAGCCAAATCGTTCTCAATCGACATATTCAATTCAGAAGCACAATGAATTTTGAACTCAACAATAGCTCGATGCTCAAACGTTCGATCATGCTCGTTGCGCTTTTGGCGCCTCTGCTCGCGCTCTTGAATTGCGGAGAAGACGGTCTCATTCAGCCACACGGTGAGGTTAACATCGCACCTCCCGAGAGCTCTGAATTCCGAGCAGTGGATTTCCCGACAAACCACGGTTCTGCTTGGACGTACGTGGCTTTGGATTCAGAACGTCAGTTTACACTGCGCATAGAGGACACGCGGGACATTGGAGGCTTCACGCACAGGCAGATGACCATCAGCGAGATGCGTCCTCGGCAACCGGACCGATTCGACCGAGAACCGGTCGATAATCTCTCGGCAAATAATCTTTATTTTCGTTTTTTTTCTGATGATTTTTACTCGAGTGAATTTTACAAGGACGCGGTGCCTATCTTTTCCACGTATTTTTTGAAAACCCCAAACGCCTATATTGAAACTGCATACGATGCCTACATTGGCGGCCAAAACCCCATTTTCCATGAAAGGCACGCCTCCCAACGCGTAATTTGGGACTTTCCGCTAAAACTTGGAAAGGAGTGGGTGGTGTTTGAAAAAACGACGCTACCAGCGGTCCGAGTCGTTCGCCGCGTAGCAAAGGTAAATGAACGCGTAACCGTACGCACCGGCAGCTATGACGCCTACGTCGTAGAGGAGGAAATCGTGGGGAAACAACATCACGGTGACGCGGAGAGTCCGTTCACAATACCGCCAGCCAAGTATTGGGTTGTTCCGAACGTTGGGATTGTCAAATATGAGTACACCCTGTTTTTTGAGTTGGAACAGCCAATTCGTCTCTCCTATGAGTTGGTAGACACCGACTTGGCGGCGCCGAATACACGTTGAGATTTGTTGTAGCACGTATTCCGATTGACGACAAGAAACATAGCCAGTAATTGTTCCAAATGGCGACACCTTTCATGATCCACATCCCACCTTCCGTAGTCCATCAATGAGTTGTCCCGGTCATGTCCAACCTTGCTCACCGCAACATCCCTATTGCAATCATCGGCGGTGGTATACACGGCTGCGCCATCGCCACTCGGATTCTTCGCGACATGCCATCCGCGGCAAAACACTTCGTCATTCTTGATCGAAACCCGGTACCATTGCTGGCATGGCGGCGAAAAACCGAACGTCAAGGGATGGCGTTCCTCCGCTCTCCCGCCGTACATCACATTGGCGGCGATTCGTTAGGGTTGGTCGACTACGCGCGAACACAAAATCGGACGGCTGAACTCGCCCCACCCTATTCACAGCCGTCGACGGATCTTTTTCTCGATTTTTGTCTTCATGAGATTGAGACACCGCAACTCGAACAGCAATTTCACCAATTTGACGTTGGTGAATTGCGATGGGACAAAGGGAGCGGGAAGTTTCCATTTCGAATCATTTCTTTGAAGAACGAAGGCTTTCGCGCGGCCTGTGTTATCCTCGCGGTGGGAACCGACGACTGTGCGTACGTGCCGCCTGATTTGAACCTCTTCAAGCGTCGTTTCCCCGTATTCCTCCCGCATTCGTCCGAATTTGGTCTACACCAAGTGATGAAAACGGCTGTCCCCTCCAAAATCGTCATCGTGGGCGGCGGATTGACAGCCGCTACACTGGCGAAGAATTTGACGGACCTTGGCGTGGAGGTGGTATTGATCGCGCGTAAACCGTTGAAGATTCAACAATTTGATTTTGAGCCGATATGGTTGGGACCGAAAGCTCTTGCAGAATTCGCTAACGAGTTGGATTGGGAAGAGCGCAGAATGATGGTGCAGAAAGCCAGAGGCGAGGGGAGTGTCACTCCCGAAATTGCGGAGGCGCTTACGAAGTCGAGTTTGGATGGGAAATTACATCTTCAGGAGGGCGCGAAAATTCGTCACATTGATGGAGAGTCATGCTTGCAAGTAAAAACCACCGAGAGTACTTTTAACCACGTGGATTTGGTCGTTCTTGCCACCGGTTATAGGTTCGATCTTCACCGTTACCGATTTCTATCGAACTTAATTGAAAAACACAAGATTCCAACGCTGCACGGACTACCGAAATTGGACAAGGCACTTCAACTCCTGCCCGTCCAAGACCTCTTCGGAAGCGGTGTTATCGCCCAACTCGAGATTGGCCCCGCGGCTGGAAATATTGCCGGTGTTTCGCTCGCCTATGAACGAATGCGAGACAAGGTGCTAACTTTGATTCCGAAATTGTAGAGTGGATGTCAGTTGTGGTAATGCTAGTCACCCTGCTTCAGATCCCACAACAGAATTGTTCCCTCCAATGATGCCGATGCGAGGTTTGATCCATCGGGTGAAAATGTCAAGGCTTTTACCCAATGATTAGTTGCACGAAACGTAGCGAGGTTTGTACCTGTCGAGACTTCCCACAGTTTTACGGTATTGTCCATCGATCCTGACGCTAATTTTGTGCCGTCGGGAGAAAATGCCACAGTATTTACGTAGCTCTTGTGTCCTACAAGCGTGGCGATGTTTTCCCCAGATGAAACGCTCCACAGCTTTACAGACTGGTCTTGGGTTCCCGCGGAAGCGACGGTCGTACCGTCAGGCCCGAATGCAACAGAGTTGACCTCACCCGTGTGCCCTTTGAATGTGGTGATTTCCTTCCCTGTCCGAACACCCCACAGCTTCACGGTTTTGTCTTTAGACCCCGACACAAACGTTTTTCCATCGGGCGAAAACGCTACCGACGTGACTTCATCCGCGTGTCCTTTGAGCTCAAATAGTTTTTCTCCAGTAGATGGGTTCCACAATACAACGGTTTCATCCGCTGACCCCGAGGCAAGTTTCCGACCATCTGGGGAGTATGCAACACCATGAACCCAATCATTGTGTCCAACTAGCACATCCATTTTCTCTCCGCTTGACACGTCCCGGAGTTCGATAACCCCATTTGAATCCCCTACCGCGAGTGTGGTACCGTCGGGAGAATATGCACCAAACCAAGCCCCCCGTTGGAGTGAATGGGACGGAATTTCTTCCCGTATCCACATTCCACAGTTTTACCCCAACCCTATTGGACGCAGCTAGAATTGTACCAGCGGGTGAAAAGGCGGCGAAATCCACCGACCCGGTGTGCCCCGTAATCGTGTCGACAGTTTTTCCCGTGGAAACCTCCCACAACTTGACCGTACCAAGCGTTTCCGATGTACAAGCGATTATCTCGCCATCCGGGGAAAACGCGACGGACTTGGAATACCAGCCAGGCGCCGCAAGTGTAGTTGTATTCCTGCCGGTCTCGACTTGCCAGAGTTTGACTGTTCCGTCTGATGCGCCGGAAGCTAGTGTCGTACCATCAGGTGAAAACGCCACCGAATTGATCGGTTGAGTGAGTCCGCCGATGTTGGAAATGCCGGCGATGACGTCCCAGAATATTTGCGTTGCAATCGACGAACTAGCCGTACGGCCAAGTGTGTAAATGTGTTTTCCTGTTGCCACACTCCACAGTTTAATAGTGTGATCGTTCGAGCGAGAAGCGAGTGTTGTTCCGTCGGGCGAAAACGCAATGGATAGAACCCCATCCCTATGCCCCATGAACGTGTCGATATTCTTCCCGCTTTCAACGTCCCACAGTTTCACGGTCTTGTCTTCTGCAACTGTGGCCAGTGATTTTCCATCGGGCGAGAAGGCAACGGATGTAACACGAAGGTCGCGGTCCGCGAGTGTTCGGAGCGCTTTTCCAGTCTCCACGTCCCACAGTTTCAATGCACTTCCTGCCACCGCTAGTTTTTTGCCATCGGGTGAGAAGGCAACCGCGAAAACCAATCCCGTATTTCCGTGAAGCGTGAGAACACTTGACTGCGTCCGAATGTCCCAAAGTTTGACCTCACCAATATCTGAAACGGCAACTTTTGTGTTATCGGGTGAGAAGGCGACCGCATTTCTCACGAACGAGTGATCGGAGGTTAAGAACAACGCTCGCTCACGGGATGTCTTCGTGTCATAAAGCTAGACACCAATCTTGGTTGCCACGGCGAGGTGAGTGCCATCGGGAGAATAAGAGATCACTCTATCCCCCTCACTGATGTCTCCTTTTCCAAACCTGGCGACGGCGCCATGCGGCAAATTCCACTTCTGATAATCGTGATAAATCTCGGCGACGCTAACCCGGTCAAACGCGCTGAAACAGAGGCAAACCCCGGCGAGAAGCGCGAAAAGAAGAATTGGTGATTTCATCCATCCACTCCCGTTTTGTTCTATCAATCTTGCGTTATGCGCGCTGAAAGCGATTATATTTTCGTTTCGTGTTCTCCTCGATTGTGCTATCATGAAAGAATCCTCTCAAGTTAATGGCATTCAAAAATAAGCGGAAGACCAAGGGAATAAAGATAATTGCCGCACCTGCGATTATTCATCGGACAGATTCAAGGTTGAAGGAGAGACATCGTGACAAAAAGGTCTCAA
Organism: Candidatus Poribacteria bacterium; assembly: GCA_028820655.1. GTDB lineage: Bacteria > Poribacteria > WGA-4E > WGA-4E > JAJDTR01 > JAJDTR01. The sequence continues at coordinate 9,038 of JAPPIK010000046.1, forward strand.
ATATCGGTTAGACATTCGGGCGAAGTTGCCGTTTTCGATATTATCGGCTATCTCACAGAAGATTCGGAGGAAGCGCTAATTTCGGCTTATGAACAGGAAAAAGTGCAAGGTTGTCCGAAGATTCTGTTGAATTTTGATGAAGAGAGTTTCATTACGAGCAGCGGATTCGGGCTTATCGTAAAGCTGCTCTGGAGACTGCGCGAGAAAAAGCAGGTGCTGCGGGTCGCCCATCCCTCACATCAAGTGCGCCGGATATTCAATACCATCGGTTTGACGCGGAATTCAAAGGGACCGGAAAGTACCAGAACTACGGAAATCTTCGAGTCGGAAGAAGATGCGCTGGCCGGCTTTTGACCACGCTCTAAGCCGCCGCAAATTGAGAATTGTACAGTCTGCTGTACAAACCTTTCCGAGCAATGAGTTCAACATGCGTACCGGATTCAAGTATCCGACTATTCTCTAGAACGATGATTCGGTCCGCAGACTTAATCGTAGCAAGTCGATGCGCGATGATTAGAGTCGTTCGGCCGCGGAGCAAGCCGGTGAGGCTCTGCTGGATGAGGTGTTCCGACTCTGTATCAACAGAAGAAGTCGCTTCATCGAGAATTAGGATGGGAGGGTCTTTGAGAATGGCACGAGCAATTGAAACACGCTGTTTCTGACCGCCCGAGAGCCGCAATCCCCGCTCTCCAACACGTGTGTCAAATGCCTCGGGCAAACTCAAAATGAAATCGTAGATGTTCGCTGCAATGGCCGCTCTTTCAACTTCTGCTTGCGTAGCCTCTAACTTGCCGTAGGCGATATTCTCGTGGATTGTCCCATTAAAGAGGAACGTCTCTTGGGGCACTAGCCCAATCTGACTGCGCAAAGAATGCAGTTTCCAACTGCATACATCAACCCCATCGATGTACACGCGCCCGCCGCCTACATCGTAGAAACGGGGCACAAGTCCCACGAGCGTGGTTTTGCCGACACCGCTCGGACCAACGAGAGCGATAGTCTCGCCCGCGCGAATCTTCAAGTTTATCTCTTGCAGCACGTCCTCGTTCGTATACTTGAAGGAGACATTCTCAAAGACAATCTCGCCACGAATCTCACGATTCACTGCCTGAGATCGTTCCTGAATTTCGGGTGCCACGTTTAGTAGGTTAATCATGCGAGCACCGGCGGCAAGCGCTTTTTGCAGCCGCTCAATCTCGTGGCTTACCATTTCTATCGGAATAAATAGCCGCCATAAAAAGCCAAGAAATATGAACAAGTCCCCTATTGTCATACCGGCTTGACCATTAATAATTTGCCAGCTACCATACCAAAGAATCACTGTCCAGCTCGCTCCAAGTGCAAACTGTACCGTTGGGCTAACCCGCATCCATAGGCGAATGCCGCGAATAATGGAGGCACGGTAATCGCTGCATTGTCCAGTGAATCGTAATGCTTCGTACGGTTCACGAGCAAATGACTGGATTTCAAAAATACCGGATAGGTTGTCCTGCAGGCGAGAGTTGACATCTCCGAGTTTCGCGCGGACATCGTCATAGATCCGCCGGAGTTTTAGCCCGAATCTTACCATAATAAGCCCGATGAATGGCACCGGGACGATGGCAACGAGCGCAAGTTGCCAGTTCTCGCCAAAGAGAAAGATTCCGATGCCTATGAATGTAAACAGATTGACGATAATCATATTCGGGCTGTGCGCAAGCATATCCCGCAAGGCGTCAATATCATTCACTACTCTCGACATGAGTTCGCCAGTGCTGTTGTCCTTGTGAAAACGGTAAGACAGCTTTTGCAGATGAGTGTAAATTTGCGTTCGCATATCAAATATAATATGCTCGGCAATTTCATGTGAGAGCCACTCGGCGATCATTATGGCAATGCTCTTGACGAGATGGACCCCGATCAAGATTATCACAACCCAATGCAACCGGCTGACATTCCGATCTACAAGAATCTGATCAATGACAACCCGGCCCCCAATTATGGTAGGAATGAGATTTCCGACCGACACGACAAACATCGCGGCGAGCGAAAGCGAAAAACTTGTCCAATACGGTCGAATGTAGCTGAGCAATCGGAGGTAAAGGTTCATCAGTTGTTCCTCATTGGCTTACACCGATGAATCGTAAAACGCCGGACAAACGGAGTGTCGGCATTTTGTTGCAACCCGTGGTTGGAAAGGGTGTGCCGTATACAGACGGTTAGCCCCGTTTCAGCGGTGAAACTCTACAGTTTACATTGTACCAAAAGACCAATTGCCAAACAACGCAAAAGACGGCAGAAACCTCTGAACTTCATTGACGAGATATGCGGCAAACCGCCGCATCGATTCCCGATTCGACTGTAAACCTGGAACAAATGTGGGCGTCCAAAATTACGAGCAAAAGGCTTCAAATACTCGGCAATGCTTCCGATTGTGAGGAGGCTTGGAGATATTCAAAACCCGTTTGCTGACAGTCAAGTATGAAATTCAAGACAACCGTAGTTCTACTCTTACTTTCGATTATTTCGGTTTACTTCCTTTGTCCGGTTCTGTGTCCCTTGATTGGAACCCAAACCTGTGGTGTTTCCAACGCGGAACAGCCCAAAAACCAGGGGACAGCCTCGGTTTGGCAGTTCTCGGAGCACCATGCTAGTCGCTCGACATCATGCTGCCGTACCAAGAAAAGCGAGACCACTCCCGACGACCATTCTGGCGAAGAGAATGACAACTGCTGCTTCGACCATCTCGGAATATTTAAAACTAGCGAATACCAGCGCACCTCTCAAACGTTAGAACAGCCCCTTCCATCAGTCGCTGTAATTGCTTCTTCCGTTGAAATTAACACCTTTCCTGCGCATTCTACGGTCGTCCTTGACCGTCATCTGGATTTCAGCCTGGATCCGCCATCCTACCAAATATCGCCTCGCGCGCCTCCGATTTCCCTCGCATAGCTTTCGCATCAAGACTTTTCCGATTCCAGACACTGAAAATCTATCGATTTTTCGGCATTTTTAGTTTTTGTAGTGGTCAAGTAGTATATACACACCTCGCAGGTTTTTGCTATTTCACGCAAGCAATGAACATCCATCGTTAAATCGAAGATTGTCTGCAAACAGCGAATTCACAGATTACATCTCTACTTTTTAATGCCTATAGAGTGGAACGTGTTTGTCGCATTCTGATCAGGTGGAACAGGATGCGATATAGACAAATCTGTGGTGGTCGATAGACTATTCGGAACTGTGTCAAAAGCTAGTTTCTCTTGAAAATCGGGTTACTGCTGTAGAGGGCCGGCATGTAGAAAATCACTCTTGGACACTGCTCGGCTTCTAATTCAGAGCCTTGTTTGAAAGGGACCTGCCAATCCGCTTGAACAACATGATATGCAAACCTTTTCCCTGACCAATGCAGTGACTCTAGATTTTGAATAATTGAATAAGATGGCGTTACGCCTTGAAAACATTATCACAAGATGTATTTCCAATAATCTAGAGGCTTTAACGCGATTGAGATAGCAGATTTTCTATCTCAAATTACCTTCATCTCAGTTTATATTGAGCGTAAACTCACATAGCTCAAATGAATAATTGACATTCCAGTAAGTTTCTTTCATCTCGTTTGCGTGTAAATCCAAAACCTGAATAGGAGAAAATCATGAAAAGGAATTTCGCGTTCTTACCGTCAATATTCGGCCTTGCACTTGTCGCTGGACTCTCGTTCCTTCATTCTTCACTTAAGGCAGAAAATCAGCACCATGAGCATAAACATGCTCAAATGCACCAACACGATGAGGATGCCAAAAGCAACAAAAAAGTACGTTGTGCGGTTGATGGCATGATGATGAAGGCGTCCGCCATGACGGAAATGAGCCATGATGGAAAGACATACTATTTCTGCAATGCCAAACAAGCAAAGATGTTCATGGCGCATCCGGATAAGTATCTCAAACAGATTTCGCTTGGGCCTCTCACGCTTAATTTTAACCTCGTGACAATTGATGAATACAAAGAGATGATGCAAGAGATGGGCATGGGCGGAATGATAAAGATATAACTTACCCCCATCCTTTAGACAGTAAATGACAAGATTTAAGTAATGAAATC
>JAPPIK010000033.1 GCA_028820655.1 Candidatus Poribacteria bacterium
ATACGATATTGACGGTGATGATTTTACAATTGATTTGTTCTACGACATCGATCAGAACGAGGGTGATTCGATAGAGATTGAATCGCGGGTGTCTTCCAATCTCTCCACATGGAATTGGGATACAACTTCGATTGTCGAGGGAAAATACTATGTCGGAGCAATTGTAAGAGATTTCAGGAATTCAAAAGTCCAAGTTTACAGTGATGGGTTTGTCGTCATAGACCGGACAGCTAGCTACGATGTCAATGGGGACAAGATAGTCGATCTGCTCGATTTGGTTGCCGTAGCCGCTCAATTCGGAAAACCGCTAGATCCAAACTCGGATGCAAACGGTGATGGAGTGGTCAATATACTGGATCTCGTCTTGATTGCAAATCACCTTGGAGCGGTGGTTCCGTGATCTATCACAGACCAAAAAGCAACGATCTCAAAATGCTCAGTCATAGCGGCGTTATCGATAGCCACTGTGAATACTTGGTCGTGCATCCCCCAATCGGTGATTTTCTTCTGTAACTACGACTGCGAAAATGGAGGTGCACCGTGCCATTTGGAGACAACAACTGGCTTGCATTGACACAAGAACCAACCATTGAACCTGAACTTCAAATCTGCGATCCCCATCACCACAACTGGGACCTTCGCACGGATCGTGTTCCGTATCATCGATATCTTCTTCATGAACTCATCGACGATATTCACTGCGGTCACAACGTGCGTTCCACTGTGTTCGTTGAGGCTGGTGCGATGTACCGTGCGGACGGCCCGGAGGAGATGCGTTCCGTCGGAGAGGTTGAATTCGTTCAAGGCCTCGCCGCTGCCAGTGCAAGTGGATTGTACGGATCCAGCCGGATTGGCGCCGGAATTGTTGGTAGGGCGAACTTAAACCTTGGCGATCGCGTCGAGCCGGTGCTCGAGGCCTTGCTAGCGGCGAGCCCGAACAGGTTCCGAGGTATTCGTCACTCCGTCACATGGCATCCGCATCCAGCATTTGCATCCGTGGGACGTTCCAATACAAAAGGGCAATTGGAAAGCAGTATCTACCGCACTGGCGCGCGAGTGTTATCGCGTATGGGGCTTTCCCTGGAGGCATGGTTGTATTTTCCGCAGTTGCCGGAGTTAGCCGAATTCGCCAAGGCGGTCCCGGATCTGACAATTATCCTGAATCACATTGGTGGATTGTTAGGTGTCGGTCCTTACGCTAATCGACGGGATGAGGTTTTAACACATTGGCGCAGAGGTATTGCGGTCGTGGCTGAATGTTCCAACATCAGCGTAAAGCTTGGTGGCATGGGGATGCCGCACGTTGGCTTTGATTGGCACACGCGCGAAATACCGATCGGATCGGAAGAACTTGCCGAGTCGATGAGTCCTTATATGCACTACTGTATTGAAACATTCGGACCTGATCGGTGTATGTTCGAGAGCAATTTCCCGGTTGATAAAGTGTCATTTTCTTACAATGTAATGTACAATGCCTTCAAACGACTATCATCGGGTTATTCGGTCTCGGAACGCGCCGCTCTGTTCCATGACACTGCTGCTCGGGTATACCGTCTTGATGTATAACTAAACATGATGCATATTGCGGACGGGAATCACACTCAATTCTGCTCTTGCACGCGTAGTGAATGATTTGTCAATCCGTACTTCTACCAGCGGCGCACCAATTTCGAATGAGGAGTCAGCCCACAATGCAAGAAGTCATTTTCGATGTCGCCGTCATCGGCGCTGGTCCGGCAGGCGCGCAGGCGGCTGTTTCTGCCAGTCATCAAATGCGGCACGTGTTGGTTCTTCACGCGGGTAAAGTGAGTTTCAGCCGCGGACGGGCATATTGGTCAAAGTCCGTCAAAATCGAGGACGCACCAGTGTTCCCGGGTGTCATTGGACCGCATTTTGCCAAGGAGTTGATGAAATGGATGGAGGGACGCCCGGTGACCGACCTCACCATCCATGGAGAAAAGCGCAAAACAGGGATAGAAATTCGTGACGGTTTGATCACTAATTTGACGCGGGAGGGAGACGGATTTGGAATCGAAGCCTCCACGGCTGCATTAAAGAAAGGATCCCCAACACAAATTGAAAATTTTAGATCTCGAACAGTAGTCGTTGCATCGGGTTTTGATGATCGTTGGCCCGACATCGAATTCCAGCCTGAAGGTGATCGGCTTTATCAACAGTACGTTGCCGTGTTTCGTTATGCTGGTAACCGGAAAGGGTGGCATGTGTGCATCAGATGCGATGGGCACCTGCATGTTGACGAACATCTCGCGATAGTCGGCGTTGGCGACTACATTTATGACGTTGCGCTCGGTTCGCAAGATTTTACGGACAAGATCACAATTCTAACGAATGGGCGCCCTCACGGAATGGCCCCAGAGGTTCTTCGGCAAGCTGAAGAACGAGGCATCAATATCATTGAAACAAGAATCCTCAGACACATTGGTGAAAAAACTGATTTGGTGGGGTTTGAGCTCGAGGACGGTAGCGAGGTGTATTTTGACGGATTTCTTGTCGATGAAGGATTAATCCCAAATACGAAGTTTCTTGAAGATTGGGATTATCAAAAGGACGAAGACGGGCTAATAATTACGAACGATAGTGCACAGCTACTTGACTCCCATGGTAACCCGATTCCTGGTCTGTTCGCTGCCGGGGACATTGTATCGGGAGAGCGCAATCTTATTGCGACAGCTTTTGCGCTGGGACAGGAAGCCGGACTATCGGCATCCGATTCTTTACGCAGGTGGCATCACCCCGGACGCCAGTGAATCTAAAACTGAAGCCGTGATACTACAAAATACCGCGAGGGATGAAAGAAGGGTAGGCGTGAAGTAGAGTTCCGTCAAGGCTCCACCATGAGGAATTGTCTCAAATATCGGAAGCGACGGCTACCAGATCCAGGATATTTACCACACCGTCTCTGTTCACGTCGGCATTAGGCTCGGTTCCCTCTTCGACCTGCATTCCTAAATTATTTGCGACGAACACCAAATCCAGGATATTGACCACACCATCTCCGTTTATATCCGTGGATTTAGTTTCGCTCAGAATTAAGACTCGTTCGCTCTCAACGGGTTCACCAAAATCGGTCCCGTCATATGGGGTAATTACCACATACACCTCATCGCCGGCATCAAAGTTTGCGCCCGTGAGGCTACGTTCCGTGACGGATGAATCTGCCAGAGATAGAGAAGAATACTTGGAAAATGCCAGTTGGTAATCAATGTCGGCCTTCACGGTAGACCCGGGAAGAATTAGCCGTTGCGTAACTAGGGTAAGGCCGACCTCCGCGCCGGGGTTGGTAACGTCCAGATTCGCCGCCAAATCGCCGGTAGCCGTGAAAGTAATTTGATGGACTCGCGTCCTGTGCCGATAGAGCCTTTCACCGGGAGCAGGATTGAGATATGTCCAACTGAATTGGCGTTTTCCCACATTCCATTCGAACGGGACAAATCTTTCTTTCGATCGAATTAGTGCCTGAAACGTTTCTGTTATAGTGTACTCCCCTACTTCAGCTAGATTTACTGTGAAGCTGCCGTTGATATTGCTTCCTTCTTCTTCCTCAACTTCGTAAACTGTCTCGGCGCCGCTCGGACCGGTAAATTTTACCGTGCCTTTTTGTACTCCCGCGACCGACAACCTAATTTCTGAACCGCTTGGTATTGGTAGGGGCAGCGGCGATGGAATCTCTACTGACGTTTTGCCCTGATACTGCGCCTCGACCTCGTTCGAGTAATCAACCGTTCCTCGCAGCGGACCATCCTGATTATACCAATCATACAGATACTGTTCTGTATCTCCGTCCACATCATTCCAACCCACAGGTGAAGCGGTCAGCACGCTCGCCTCGCGCGCCGGCGTAGGCTCAATGGTAAACTGGATAGAGTCAAAACTGGGCGGTGTATTGCCATTAACGTAAGCCGCAATCTGCAATATAAGAAACGCAATTAGAACAAAGGTTGTTCTCATCATATATCAGTCCTCGTGTTAGCAAAACTTCAAGCGCATAATTCCTCATTGTAGACGAACAGTTGCGGAGTTCCCCCCGTGTGGAGAAAAACAACGGTGTCATCGGAGGTGAGTCGTTCTTTACGGACATGGTCAATCAATCCCGCCATGGCTTTACCGGAGTATACCGGATCCAAGAAAATACCCTCTGTTTGGGCAACTATTCTGATTGCCTCCGCGCACTCTGGCGTCAACATGCCGTAGCCTTTTCCTACGAAGGCATCAGTATTTCTCACATCGTCATCGTCCATCACTAAGTCGAGGTTCAAAATCTCGGCGGCAGCGTTCCCCGCTTGCTGAATCCGCTCAATCCGGTTATCCCAACGAAGCGGCGCAATTCCAAAGGGTTTTATTTTCATTCCTAATGCTTTAGAACCGAGAACTAAACCTGCCTGTGTTCCGCCTGCCGAGGAAACATATATCCAATCCGCGTCCACCCCCATAGTTCTCTGTTGTTGATAAATTTCGGTCATGCACCAGGTGAAGCCTACCGCGGCTAGCGCCGTGGAGTGCGCCCCGCCGACGACATAGGGTTTCAATCCGCTCGCTTTTAGCTCTTCAGCTAAAGCCTCCTTGAATTCATGCAATTCATCGCCGAAAGGCACATCAACCACTTCAACATTAGCTCCGGAAAGATGGTCGAGCAGCAAGTTGCCCTGCACAATACTCTTGTGATCACGCGAGAGACGAAGGTAGCACTTCAGACCGAGTCGAGCGCATGCCGCCGCAGCTTGACGGCAATGGTTGGATTGCGATGCCGCTCCGTGCACAATCGTGTCGGCCCCCAGATGTACAGCTTCACCTATCGTGAAAGTCAACTGTCGAACCTTGTTTCCGCCAAATGCAAGCCCCGAGCAGTCTTCCCGTTTAATCAAGATGCGGGGGCCGCCCAACTTGTCCGATAGACGGGTACAATCCTCTAATGGCGTTGGAAAGTGTCCGAGGTTGACTTGCGGCACATGGCCAATTCTTTCACGAAGTCCCTCACATGTCACGATAGGATTTGTAGATTTCATAGTCGCTCTGCACTGTCAGATTAGCACTTTAGTGCCATGCTTTACTCGCCTCATGGCACTTTACCGACCAAACTCCTCTTTCAGTAATGCCATCAGCTCATCGTTCCCTTGGGCAAGTTCGAAGATGCGTCTGATTCTATCTTCTCGGCCTGATTCTGTCTGAGACGCGGCCTTCGGCTCCCAAATGACATCAACCTTTCTAGGGTTCAAACGATCATAATTCATCTTGATAATAGTCAATGGATAATCGTCCGGCACTAACAGAATCCAATCGATTGTTTCGGCGCGATCAGAATAGCGACGATCCACTCTCAAGCGACGATCTTGTTGTGGGGCGTTTTTCTTAATCCATTCCTCTCGACCGAATCCATCAATTTCAAAGGAGCCCACCTCCAACCAATTGCGCCCCGCACCATTCGGTTTAGTGGTGATTTCAATTCGTTCCATAAATTGGCCTCCCTCTCCGCGAATCGCGAGTTTGCATCAAAGGGGATCCTTCTATCATGGGTGCATAGTATACCAAATGGCTAGCGCGCTTTATGAATTCTATAGCCGAAAGCCTCATCGGTAACAGTTTGGATTTGGCTACGGAGGATATAGCGTGTGGCGGCCTCACTCGCTTGATTCGATGGAAGCAACTTCATGCGTCGCTATTCACTCTGATTGTCACTGATTCCCTTCGTTTTGTCAAGGCGTTTTTTCTAAAGTAACACGGTAGTTGCGCATCCGTGGGCAAAGCATCTTCTACAAAAAAGTGTTGCTATACGTCGACGATTCGTTTATAATGATATAGAGTCTGCATTGGCCCGGGTATGGACATTCTACGGAGAAGTAATTGATGCGAGTTGGCGTAAAATATGGACGTGGAACCTTGGACGTCGACGTACCAGAGGAGAATTTAGCCGGAATTCTTGCTATCCAACCCAGTAAACCAATTCAAGATTCTGACACTTCGGTCCGGAAAGCACTAGCCACGCCGATTAATTCACTACCTTTAGCTCAGTTGGTAGATGGTCAATCTTCAGCGTGTATCATCATCTCTGATATTACACGTCCCGTCCCTAATCAGGTGATTCTACCGCCGATTCTGCAAACCTTGGAGCAACAAGGCATCCCTCGTGAAAAGATTATTATTCTGATCGCCACAGGTATTCACCGTCCGAGCACCGAGAAGGAACTAGAAGAGATGGTCGGGCTTGATATCATGGCCAATTACCGGATCGTCAACCACCTGTCTGGCAAACCGGACACTCACAAATACTTGGGATTGACGCGGAATGGCACACCTGTACACATTGACAAGACCTACCTCGAATCTGACCTAAAGATTGTGACCGGGTTAATTGAACCACATTTGATGGCGGGATATTCGGGCGGACGTAAGGCAATTTGCCCCGGCATTTCATCGGTCGAAACGATGCAGGTAATGCATGGGCCCCTAATTCTTGAACATCCGAAAGCATCTGTCGGAGTCCTAGATGATAACCCATTTCATCTTGAGGCAACTGAAATCGCCCTCATGGCGGGGGTCGATTTTAGCCTGAACGTTGCAATAGATAATGAGCGGCAGATTACAGGCATATTTGCCGGCGAATTGGTTGAGTCTCACAAGACAGGGTGCGAATTTGTAGATAAGCAAGTGACCGCAACGCTCTCTCACCACGCGGACATCGTAGTTGTCTCAAGTGCCGGATATCCGCTTGACACCACGTTCTATCAAGCAATTAAAGGATTGTTGACCGCTGCAGAAGTTGTCAAACCAAATGGGACAATTGTCCTCGCGGCTGAATGTAGCCAAGGTATCGGCAGCAAGCCATTCACTGACTTGGTCTTGGAAACACAGAATCTTGATCAGTTCATTCAGGATATCTACGAACCAGAGAACTTTGTGGTCGATCAGTGGCAACTTGAGGAATTAGCAAAGGTCGCAAGAAGAGCCGACATTTATTTCTACACAGAGGGCATCATCTTTGAGGAACAACATAACCTGTTTGTGCGGCCGCTTCGGCATCTTCAAGAAGGAATTGATCTAGCATTAGACAAACACGGCTGCGATGCCAAGGTTGCTGTGATACCCGATGGTCCTTATGTGTTAGCCAAAGTTGAAACGCCTAGTATTGAGGCATACAACTAATCTCATAAAGGCGAAAATGAAACATACTTCACGACCGATTGTTGAACTCAAAGGTTTTCGCGATGGTTTGCACCTGTTCATAAACCCGGAAGCCAGAATTGAGGACATTATTCCTCGCATCGAAAAGCGCATGGAAAAATTGGGAGATTCGCTTGCCGGAACAGGTGTCAGTATCAACTTCGGTGGTGGTTCGCTAGGCACAAAAGAGTTAAGCCGATTGGAACAATTGCTTCAAGAAACGTACGGACTTGAAATTAGGCGGTTAATTGATAAAACTGATGCGGAACCTTGGCCGCAGGAAAACTCACAGATTGCGAGCGCTCCGGCTATTCACAAAGTGGCACCGCAAAACGGTGAATATATTTCATCGGCTGAAGAGGAGAAAACACTGTTCATTCGACAAACAGTGCGCTCTGGGCAAGTCGAACGCTTCTTGGAAGGCAATATAATCGTCCTTGGAGATGTAAACCCCGGAGCGGAGGTCATAGCGGCAAGGGACATTATCGTTCTCGGAACTCTGCGTGGGATTGCGCATGCTGGCGCATTAGGTAACATCTCGTCTTTGATTATTGCCTTGAGTCTCGTGCCCACGCAGTTGAGAATTGCGCGTTATATTTCCCGTCCGCCTTCAAATCAACGACCACAGGGGAACAAAGTTGAATTCGCACGGATACGGGATAACGGTGCTGTGGTCGTCGAAGAGTTTGTTGACTTCAATCGTCTCGCACACGTGGGACAGCGAAGTTCTGCTGTTCTTTCAGACTCGGATTTAGAATGAAATTGGTAACCAACACGCAAACCGGCAAGCAGAGAAGGATGTGAAAGCATGGGAAGAGTGATTGTATTAACCTCTGGGAAAGGAGGAGTGGGCAAAAGCACTTCCACCGCTAATCTGGGAACAGCGCTCGCAATGATAGGCAAGAAGGTCGTTGTGGTCGACGCAGACGTCGGGTTAAGGAACCTTGATGTCATCATGGGATTGGAAGCCCGAGTGGTCTATACGTCAATGGATGTCATAGATGGTACATGCAGCATTGAAAAGGCACTCGTCAAAGACCGGCGTGTTAAAGCGTTGAACCTTCTTCCGGCATCCCAAAAGAATAACAAGATGGATATTCTGCCTGAGCAGATGAAGAAAATCTGTAAAGAACTGAAAGAGGATTTTGATTACGTACTTATTGATTCCCCGGCAGGAATCGAGCAGGGATTCCAGAACGCGGCAATTGGCGCTGAAGAGGCATTGATTATCACTACTCCTGAGATTTCTGCGGTTCGAGACGCGGATCGAATCATCGGGTTACTGCAAAACATGCACATTGAAGAGATGAATTTAGTCATCAACCGACTCTCGCCGCAGATGGTAAAGGCTGGAAACATGATGGACCCTCAGGATATCATCGACATCCTGTCAATAGACTTAATCGGCGTCATCCCGGAGGATCCGGACGTTGTCGTTTCAACCAACCACGGACTGCCTCTTGCCTACAGTCACGCGTCTTACGCTGGTGAGGCGTTCAATCGCATTGCGCAGCGGCTCGAAGGAGAGGATGTACCGATTCCGGAGTTCAAATCGGAAAACTGGTTCGGTCAACTAATGAGCAAGTTAATCGGCCGCAACTAGCAGGAGAATCCGACATGTTTCGAAAACTGATGCGACTACTACATCAAGAGCGCGGGAGTAAGCAGGTTGCCAAGAATCGCTTGCAGCTCATTTTGATACAAGATAGAGTCGGTGCAGACGAGGCAATTATGAATGATCTGCAGGCAAAACTCACACAACTTCTCGGGGAGTATTTTGAATTTCCTTCGGAAGGCATTGATATGGAACTCCAGCGTGACGGGACATCAATGGCGTTAACCGCGAGCATCCCCATCAAAGCCATGAAACGTCGTTCTTCCGCCGAGCAGTAAACGTTCAACCGCTTGTGCGACGCCGTCAACGTCGTTTGATTCGGCTATAAAGTCGGCAGACTCTTTCAATTCCTCGACGGCATTCCCCATAGCAATACTATACCCGGCGGCATCCATCATGCTTTCGTCGTTATAACCGTCGCCAAAAGCGACCACGAGGTCCATTGAAATGCCTGCTTTGGCCGCTAAAGCCTTGAGTGCCGGCCCCTTGGACACTTTTGGATTCATGAATTCAATGTATTCGATTTGTGTGCGAGTAATGTATAACCTATCTCCAAAATCCTTCTGAAATTCAATGAGTAAGCGCGTAACGTTTTCAGGCGTGTCGAGTACTTGCATCTTGGTTGGTTCCCCTCCCGTAAGTTTCTTGAGATCCCCTACAGCAGTAGCCCGCACTCCTGTCCGATTCATATAAAGTTCGCTCCACGGATTCTCCATCCTAATGTAGAGTTGATCATCCAGGCAGAAATTGAGATGCAATCCTCTCTCATCGCAGTAGTCAACTAAATCCATAGCGGTCGTTGCCGCAATGGGTGTGTGATGAAACACTTCGCCTGTTTTCGCGTGCTTTACCAGCCCTCCATTGTATGAAATAATCGGATTCTCTAGTCCTATCTGATCACTAATCGGTAAAATTGATTGATGCATCCTTCCCGATACCAACACAACAACAACCCCTTCCTTAGACAGTTCCCGCAGGGCGGTGCAGTTTTTATCCGTCACAATGTGGTCACTGTTGAGCAGCGTCCCATCTAGGTCTAGGGCTGCCATTCGGCATGGGATTTTGGTCATATCCCCGTTTTCCTTTCTGCTCTCCTAACGATTCCTAAATTCAGAGAATGCAAATTGTCAGAGATCATCAGATGATCCGTTCTGTTTTGGAATCAAAGAAATGAATGTGTTTCTCATCGAATTCCAGGTAAATGAACTGTCCGGACTCAACTTGGAAGGATGGGTGTGTCCGAACTCTTAACGTGATAAGATTCGTGGTTTCAGGATCTTCTCCGAGGAAAATGTCAATGATATTCACGGAACCGATTGACTCTACCAAATGTACGGCCGCTTTGATTCCTCCGTTGACAGGCTCCTTGGAAATCCTTATATGCTCTGGTCGAATTCCAAAAACCAGCGCATGCTCCCGGTGTCCGCTGCCAAGATTCGACACCTGTTCATCGGAAAGTTCCCACGAGACATTTGTATGATCAAGTCGCAACAGAGTTTTGCCACCGTCCGATTGCACACAACCGTGAAGTAGGTTCATTGAAGGACTACCCATGAACCCCGCAACGAACATGCTCTGTGGTTTATTGTATACCTCGTGGGGCGTCGCCACCTGCTCAAGTACGCCTCGATGCATTACCGCGATCCGGTCTGCCATTGACATTGCCTCTACCTGATCGTGCGTGACAAAAACTGTCGTTGTACCCAGTTCATACTGTAAGCGTTTAAGTTCAGATCTCATGTCAACACGGAGTTTCGCGTCAAGGTTCGCCATCGGCTCATCCATCAAGAAAGCTTTGGGACGACGTACCATCGCTCTTCCGAGTGCAACACGTTGCATCTCGCCGCCGCTCAGATGCGACGGTTTCCGGTCCAACAACCTATCAATTTGCAAGAGGCGGGCGACTTCCTGTACCAATCCGCTGATTTCGGATTGGTCTATTCTCACAGCCTTGAGCGGGAATGCAAGGTTATCAAAAACGGTCAGATGCGGGTAGAGCGCGTAAAACTGAAACACAAAGGCGATATCTCGATCTGCGGGAGATAAGTGATTCGTCCGCACTCCATCAATTAAGATGTCCCCTACTTCGGGGTGTTCCAAACCCGCAATTAATCGCAGTGTGGTTGTCTTTCCACAACCTGAGGGACCCAAAAAAACCAAGAATTCTCCATCTTGGATTTCTAGGCTTAGATTATTAACGGCAATGATATCGCCAAAGCGCTTGGTAATATTCCTAAGTTCAATAGATGCCATAGGGTAGTAAGAAACCGCAGGCCTCGCTGCCAAAAATATTCTAGCATAACGAGTCCGCACCAAGGATATTCTAGCACACGATTTGGATTTATGTTAACAGAAAAGGGGGTTGGGTTATAAAGGATGGTACAGGGATTCGCCGGTCACTGAAGGTTGGGTAAACAACAATATGAAGCACGGGCGCCGGCAATAATGAATTGGCTGTAATAAAGGACTATGTTCAACCGCTTAGAAAGGCATACATTGCGAGGCCGGAGAGCAGCGGCATTGTCAGGTTGTCATCAAGTTTTATTGGGAGTACCTCAACCACCGTTGCCGCTAAGGCACCAATTATTGCCACGGCTGGATTGAGCTTGACGATCGCAATCAGGACACAAACAAGAAAACAGGCGAGGCTGCCTTCAAGGCTCTTTCGGGGAAATAACTTTGTCCGTCCCCATTTTTTTCCGATTAGCGCGGCAGCCATGTCGCCCAATATCATGAAGAGAATGCAGACGATAGCGAGGATTTTTGGGAAGAGGAGGATGGGTAGGAATGCGCCCACTAGGAAATACGTTGCACCTGTAATAGCACCGTTTCGCTCGTGTGTGCGCAGCATCGGCGTGAAGACTCGGTAGAACACAACGCTGAATGAGGGCCACACGGCTTTTAGCAATTCCATCACGAGCGCCCCGATCACAAGGATGCCGACAGCGATAACAGCCTGATGTCTCTCAATGAATATGTAGACAATTGGTACGATGAGACCGATCAAATGAATACTCTTCCGCCGCAATTCTAGTGCCATTGCTCTCTTCCTGCCTATGGTAAGGTACGTCTCTACATAGCAAGAACTATACCAGAGCAAGCTTATACGCGAATCCAGTAGTGTCAAGTTACCTCTGACCAAGATATTGTATCAATTGATTACATCAGACGTGCAGATTCCACGTAGGTGGAGTGCAAATTTTGCGCAGGTGGCTAACGATTGAAGGATTGCCACTTTAGATTTGACATTCCGTACGTGCCCGTGTTTACGGTGTCCCATCCAAAGAATTGCAGGTTCAAGATACATGGACAGCGGGATATGGCGAAGTGTTAGGACAAGCCGAACGGGCTGAGAAGGTGATTTCGGCGCTTTTACGTCGAATACTTGACGGAGAATTGGTCGGCAATTTACTTGACTAACTGCACACTTTGATGTAATATCGGCGCCTGCTAACGCTATTGCAACGACACCTTGACAGTAATCCAACTCACCGCTTGAATCGTCTGATTTTGATTGCGGAAAAGGCGAAATAATGACAGAACGGAAAGAAAACGTACGTTGGGGGATTCTGAGTACGGCACGGATTGCTTCCAAGGTGAGCCGTGCTATAAAACTAGCTAGTAACGCCGAGCTCGTGGCAATTGCTAGCCGGACAAAGGCGAGAGCGGAGACTTGGGCAGCGGAACATGGTGTTGAGCGGGCATATGGTACCTATGAACAGCTTTTGGAAGATGAATCAATTGATGCTATCTATCTTCCCACACCGCCAACGCTGCATGCCGAATGGACCATCAAAGCCGCCGAGTGTGGCATACACGTACTGTGCGAGAAACCGTTGGCGGCAAACGTAGAAGAATCCGTGGAGATGGCGAACGCCTGTAGCACGAATGGCGTACAATTGATGGATGGCGTCATGTGGGTTCATCATAATCGCACACCTCAAATGCGGCAGATAATTGACGACGGAACACTTGGAAAGTTGCGCCGAGTGACCTCCGCATTCTCGCTCAATTGGGACGCAATTCCTTATGATAACATTCGCGCCAAGAAAGAACTAGCGGGTGGTAGCCTCGGCGATTTGGGATACTATTGCGTTCGCGCTATTCTTTGGGCCTTTGGAGATCTTCCAACTCAAGTTTTCGCAACTGCGCGTTACGAGGTTGGAGTCGATATGAATTTTTCGGGGTTGCTTTGGTTTGATGGTGGACGGATGGCGACTTTTGATTCTGCGTTTGACACGGGCAGCAGAAAATGGTTCGAGATAGCAGGTACCGATGCCTCGCTTGTGTGTGACGATTTCGTCATTCCTTGGAATGAGACGTCTGCGCGATTTTGGATACACAGTACGACAGGAAAAGACGCCGAACACAACGTCGAAAACACTATCCAAGAAGTGAACATGATCGAACACTTCTCGAATATCGTGAAGACCGGTACGCTTGAGCCACGACTCGCCGAGGACGCCATCAACACGATGATCGTTTGCGAAGCTCTTTCAGAATCCGCTAGACGCAACGAAATTGTGGAACTTAAGCTCCCAAACCGTTCCTGAAATTGAAAGCATCAGGACAATCGTGCCGTATCGATTGAACCGATTGCGTAGTGCGCCGAATATTAGATGTCGACATGAACCGATGAGCCGCTCACCTTAAAGACCTATTAACCGATATTGCAAAGGAGAAAACTCCCATGGCAGTTATTACCGTTTCTAGAGAATACGGAAGTCGTGGTGAAGAAATTACCCAGCAAGTTGCGAAAGAACTCGGTTATAGTTATTTTGACAAAGACATTCTCGCGGATGTCGCACGTATTGCCAACACAACCGAAGATGAGATTCGTCAATATGATGAAAAGGAAGAGCACGGTTTGCATTCGTTTTTGAAAAAGCTGTTTGTTGCCCAACCGTTGGTCGTCGCCGAGTTTCCGTACTACTATCCGCCTACTATGCCGCTTGATTGGTCGATTGGGCCTATTGAAAACGAACCAAGATTAGATCCGGAAAGTGTGACGGCGTTCTTTAACCAAGTACTCGAAGAACTCTGGAGGCGGGACAATGTTGTGATTGTTGGCCGAGGGAGCCAAAAGATACTAGCTTCAAAACCGCGCACGCTTCATGTTCGCTTCGTAGGAACAATACAAGATCGTTGCAAACAGGTAAGGGCGGACGATTCTCTAAACCATGTTGAGGCCGCGAAAAAGATTCTAGCCATCGACAAAGGGCGTGCACATTATTTGAAGCATCACCACGACGCTGATTGGTCAGACGCAACTCTATACCACCTGGTCATCAACACTAGTTTGGTCCCGGTAGGTCAGGCAGTGAAAATCGTTACACAGGCAATTTACCGTGCAGAAGATCGGAGTGATTAAGCTCGGTATGTACAAGGTTAGACGGGAGGGAAAGCGCACCGTGCTATCGACCTGCGAATCTCGGATAAAGCATCAATGCCAATTCCAACCGTAGCTGAATGTCTTAAATGCTCCCCTACCAACAAGACTCGTTTGATCACTCTTCTGCGGTCAACCAAAGCGGCCACATGATCGAAACACTTCTCGCTTTCCTTCATAATCTTATCAACACGCCTCACACAAAGTGCGAATGCAATCTGTCGAGGATGCACAAGATTTAAGGATAATCTTCTCAACTGAACGCCGCGTCAATGCGAGGTTTACAATTGCTATAAGCGACAACTCCACTTTCATGCCTGAAATTCATGCCGTCTCGCCGAAAACCCTGATGTAGAAACCCGGTGAAATCCAGCCACAGCGAAGGGCCAGCACTTTTTCGTCTCTACTGATATCTCCCATTTGGCGTAGAATCCACGAAATCGCTTAACGTCTCCGAAGTGCGTTTCTCCGGTCGCCGCTAGGTTAGCGACACAGGTTCAAAAGGAGTCCGCGGTTGTACGGGAAAACTTCATCCGAATTTATCTCGTACTAAAATGTCAGAAATCCATGCGAAAGTACGGTGCATATATCCCTGCGCTTCTTATGGATGCTTGTATCAGTAGTATCCTTACGAACGCTGCTTTCTTTGTAACCTATCTCTACTTTTCTTCAACATTCTTAGGCACGCTGACCGCAATCTGCACGGGCGTTTTCGTGTTGCTGGCAATACCTTTTGGCCGTCTTTCGGATAGGGTTGGGCGACCTCGTGTCCTCACAATTTCCTGCCTATCACTCGCCGCTGTGAGCATCCTGCTTCCACTCTGCACGCGCAAACTACATCTTATGATGGTTTTTCCGTGCAGCGGCATCGGTATGGCACTCTTTTGGCCCACCTATGAGGCGTGGTTGGCTGAGCGAGAAGGCGCCGGAGACCTGATTAGGCGCATTACGATTTTCAATCTGTTTTGGACCGTTGGAATTACCGTTGGTCCAATGATTGCAAGCTATCTTTATCAGGGAACCAGCCCAATAGTTCCTTTCTATCTTGCAGGCGCATTCAGCATAATCAATTGGATCTGCCTTAAATCTCAAACAATCGGATCGCGGACAAGACAACATCCTCTAGGGCCTCGCACAATAATCGAAGCGCCGCCCCACTATGCACATCACATTTTTCTAAGGATTGCGCGAATTTCGAATTTCGCCTCTTGGTTCTCACTCGGAATTGTTCGGCACCTCGCACCGAAGTTGACAGTCGAGGCGGGCATTCCTGCAAGAGCCTACGGCAATTTAATTTTGGTGTTGGGGGCAGCACAACTAATTGGCTTTGTGGCGTTGGGAACGGATCGAGCTGCGCGCTGGCATTACCGATTGTACCCGTTGATTGGAGTTCAGTCACTTGCGGTAATTGCTTTCCTGATGATTGGCTTTCTGCCGCATGGCCCCGCTTGGGCGTTCGCCTTCGCGGCGATTGGATTGTCTGGAGCCTTCACCTACTTCAGTAGCATGTATTATAGCTTGCACGCGCAACAAGACAAGGGCAACAAGAGTGGCTGGCATGAAGCGGTTCTCGGAAGTGGCTTACTGCTTGGGCCACTGGTTGGTGGGGTGTCGGCGGATTCGAGACTGGGCGCCAGCAGTCCGTATGTTCTTTGTGCGCTAGTGATTGGCCTTTGTAGTGTGTTGGAGGCAGGAATCTGGTTTAATCAAAAACAGATTGAGGAGTCTTGAGGTTGGAAGACCTTGTTTATCGGTGGACAACTATGACCAGTCCGGTTAAACCGCCGAGTAGAATCTGAAAGCCTGTTTGGTAAAGTACCTCACGAAACGGCTGACAAAGAAAGATTAGTCCAAACGCAATCGCGCCGACGGAAATTCGCTCCGCCCACCACTTTCGCTCGAAAAGAATTGCAAATAGAATCATGCCCAGTAAGATAAGTTGGAGAGCGGTACTCCGTAGCGCATTAAGGGGCTGAAATAGGAATATAAAACCAATGACCAGGATACTTCCGCCGACAATCGCCATTTGCAGTCGCCAGCGAGTTGCCAATCCAAAAGCGATTCCGCCGGCGAAGATTAAGTGAAAAGCGGAACTTCGCAGAAAGTTTGGAACATCCAGATAAAGAAAACCCACGCCAATGATCAGTCCGAGCCCTGCTATAGCCTCTACGAGCCACCTCGTAGAAAACGACGTTGTCGACAAGATTGATGAGACGGTCAAGAGAGGCAGGGAAATCCCTTTGAGTAACATGGAATTGGGCTGATACAAAAATCCAATCCCCAAAATGAACGCTATGAGTGTGATCGATCGATGAAGTGTTCGCTTCGTCATATCGCTGTATGTTAAGTGCGAGTTTCGGTATTGTAGGTTGGTTCAAATTAGCGCACAATGTGCTTACGACCGATCCGCTCATCTGAACAAGCATTCAGTCGTTAGTATCCGTAAATGCTTCGCGTCCAACTGCCAAAAGAGTGGATAAAGCATCGCGTACTATGCTATAATCGGCGCAGTTATTCGATCTGAAGAGAAACTGGGAGGAGACTGATGAAGCCACGAATCTCAATGATTGGTACCGGGCGGTGGGGCAAAACCGTTCTGCAAAAATTCCATCATCTTGGTGGGCTCCACCTCGTCTATGGCCATCAAAATCGTGATTTACTTCAGCCCCTTAATTTGCGATTTACCGAAGACATTGATCAGTTAATCGAAGACAGTGACGCCGTTGTTGTCGCCACTCCTTCGGAAACGCACGCCGAAGTCGCAGAACGAGTGTTGCAAGCCAAGAAGGATCTGTTTCTTGAGAAACCGATGGCGCTTTCATCAAAAGATGCGCGCCACCTAACACAACTGGCGGAAGATGGCAGTTGTGTTCTGATGATTGGGCATGTTCTCTGCTACTCTACCGGTTTCGCCAAACTCAACTCAATGCCGGGTCAAACCGTTTCGGCGCACGGAAAGTTCCTGAAAACGACTTCACCCGAAAAGTATTTGAATGCCTACTGGGATATGGGAGTGCATTGCGTGGCATTGGCAATTGCCCTGAAGGTACCGATGATGCAATTTAAACTTAACGCATCAGCGCAGGCCGCAAGCAATCAAAGGACTTTCGAGCTACAAACAAGAACCCCTGACGGTAGAGTTCACACGTTACTATGGGACTTTCTCGCACCTGAAAATCAGGAAGACATGCTAATGGTTGAGTGTAGACATTTTCTCGCTTGCGTCAAAAATCGAGAGACGCCGAGAACTGATGGTCGACAGGGAGTCCAGACCATTGAGGCATTGGAGAGGATCCATCCGGAGCAGCACGCATGAGCTATGGTGGCTTCTTAGTCTTTTCCTGATGGCACTTGAGATTTTCCGCCGCCGAACACTCCTCGAAACCATCCACGCGATTTAGTCTCGGCTGTTTCTGTGACACTCGCTTTCAGACTCATCAATTCTGTTTGGACCTGTTTAATTCTTTGTTCAAGTTCCTCATTCTGAGTTTGAAGTTCCTCTTTCTCGCGTTTTAATTCAGCAATGTCTTCCTGTAGCACCGTGAGATGCAGTACTTGGCAGGCTAGGTTTTCAATTAAATCCGATGTCGGGATATTGAAGGCAAGTTTTGTAATGAGGACGGATAACCCATCCACACTTAGCATGAACGCAGTTTGGTGGTCTTCGGTCTCCCTCTTTTCACCTCCAAAGAGTGTTTCAAGCAACTCGTCGCCTTGAGAGGTTATCACTGGTTCAACGAACAAATATGGTTTGATATCTTCATCTTCGCGGGCCAATGCGTTCGTAATGATGTCCTCGTCCACGCCGATGATGCCGGCGATGTCGGGAACACTTAGCCGTTGGGGCATGCTTAATTCTCCTGACTCACATGTCTCAATCGAAAAATCGACATTCGCACCACGCTGTCTGCGATCTATCGAAGTTCAGCTAAAGAGATTTCGCACACTACTGTCGATCAAACCAATTTCTTGTGATGGGGAACATGGGTTTGTAATAGCCGAATAAGGCGCCGGGCGTAGCTCCAACTTGATATTACAATGAAGACTAGTCCAGCACAGAGCACATAGAACGAAATCGAGCCGGCAAAATCCACAACGTAAAGTATCAAAGCAATTGAAAGGAACACGGTAGCGCACTTGCCCCATCGATTGGATCTTGTGACGAACCGGACTTGATAGGCGAGATAGGTACTACCTACAATTATGAAAACATCCCTTATGACAACGAGCCCGAATACCCACAGGGGAAAATCATAATGCTTCGAGTGGACAAGTCCAAATAGCGCAGCGCCTATCACGAGTTTGTCTGCTATCGGATCGAGGATTTTTCCCAAATCGGAGGGTAATTTGAACCGTCGAGCCACATAGCCATCCAGAAGGTCGGTCAACACTGCGAGACTACCTAGTGCCAGTGTGATAGTCCGCTCATAATGAACGATGCTAAGATAAATGAATGGCGCTAGAACAAGCCTAGACAAAGACAGCAGGTTGCTGACATAGACGAAATCTCGCCTGATTATTTGCATCCCCGTGTCCTGCTTCAACTGATGTGGAGATGAGTGAAGTTGCATGGTGCCAATTCTTGTGCTAGAAAGGATCCATGTGTGGCAAGCATAATCCAGTAGATATGGGGCGATGAACCGCACCCTAACGTGATGTGCTTGCGGACGCGCCAAGAGAACATCAATCTGGCAACGTAATTCAACGGACTAGTGATGTATGGTGAGCCCTGATGGAACTGCACTATTGGGTTTACCGTCGCGGAACTCTTTTGTAATCGACAACTCGGTTGCGCCCGGAGTGGTTTCATTGAGGCACAATTAACTCAAATCGACAACGTCTCGATCAAACTGCGAATCGGCACACCGCCGAATCCCTCAATTGTTTAAATTCTTCAATTATTTCGAGCGATAACCTGTACTCTTAATCTGTGATTTTCTCGTTTTAGAAGCCTGGCCTCCTCGGCAAGAAGCTGATTAAGTGGAAAAGTTTCCAGAAGTTCCTGTTTCTCTTCAAGTGAGATGTGAAGCCTAACCCCAATCTGATATGCCAAATGGCGCGGATCTTGAGGAATCACTTCTGGAGGCTCCCAATCGAAAAACAGTTGTCGCAGTAAGGCCTCGTAATCTTCGTATAGTTCGCGTGTTTCCGATGCAACCGGTGTCAAACCCTTATCTCCTCCTAAATCCGGCACGTTTGGTACTCGAACACGGCCCACTAGGTAAGGAAGATTGTGTTGAATTTCTAGAATCTCAAATCGGTATTGGCCAGATGTCATGAGGTTCATCCGACCGCCGTCCAATCGATCTACCTCAAGAATCTGCGCCGCTGTTCCAACATGATATGGTTCGGCAGGCTCCCCAGTTTCGTTTCCTTCTTTGATGAGGACAACCCCAAATGGCGATTCATTCTCCAAGCAAAGCCGAATCATCAACTGATATCGTTCTTCAAAGATGTGTAATGGTAAGATGCCACCGGGGAATAGAACAACGTTTAACGGGAAAAGTGGAAGTTCCTGTTCTGATGGAACTTCGATAGAATCAATGTTCACTGGATCGCTCCTTGAACTGAAGACAATTCACCCATGACGCCGATTTCAAGTTTAGCACACCATCAAACGCGTGTCAATAGAAACTTGCCAATCCATTTCAAACGAAGATTAACGGAACCCGCTTGACAACATTTGAATTACTCGTGGCTGCTAGCCCTATCGCCGCTTTAGCTTGCATCTCAATCCACTCTTGGGAGGAACGATAATCATGTTAGAAAATTGGGTATCATCGCTATCAAATTGCAAAAGCGCAGTATTAAAAATCTCGAACTGTTTTTTGGCACGCACCCAAGTCGAAGAGATTGAGGATGATTGCGGTACAAAGGGAGCTAAAGCTGTCTGGGAAGGTGAAGCGGGCGAAAGCCTACTCAAAGTCAACGCACCTGATTGGAAAAGCAACATTGAAATTGGCGGCGATACTCCACCGTCTGTAGAATACCGGCAACAGGGCGACCGGAGGCAAATCTCCGTGCGCAATCCAAAGGACGTTTCGTTTGAGATTGACCAAAAAACGCTCAATAGGATCACTACTGCAAAAGGAGCATGCATTGCTGCCGTCGCCGGAGCGGGTGTAGGATTACTCGGTTGGTTGCTGTTGGCAATTGCAAATCGGACATCCTTAGTTATGGAAAAACCGGAAGCCAAATCACCCCCTTTGCGTACATCTAATTCAAATGATGCTGGCAATGACTTGGCCTAAGAATCAAACCCTTTCGTACCGTTGAGTTTTTCAAATCGAAAATATCTGTAGTTGCGGTCAGGTTGTTACCACGATACTCGGCTATGCATTGACGAATTTCTTCGCTCCGAAAAATGATTCGCAAACGGGACCTTAACCTCACGAACCAATGACTTTGCTAAAAAGGTTCAAATTGACAGGAAATATTTGAGCCCAGCGTCGAACGTAGGCGATAAAAATTCTTCCCTACGTGCAACTCAAACGTAGCCACCTATTGATTGCTTGGCCAGGAGTCCGATGGATCAACTTGAGACAATACTCATCGTCGATGATGAGCCGGATACAGTTATGATCTTACGAGATCGACTGGAGATGGACAACTACAAAGTGATCACTGCGTCCAGTGGGGAAGCCGCCTTAGAACAGATTGATCGGGACCTACCAGATTTAGTACTCTTGGATATCCAAATGCCGGGGATGGACGGATTAGAAACACTAACAGAAATCCACCAGAAATTTCCAGGGTTGTTAGTTACGATGCTAACCGCGCACGGTTCAATCCAACGAGCGGTCGAGGCGACAAAACTTGGCGCATACGATTTTCTGGAAAAGCCGTTCAAGTCGGAACATATTAAGGAAAAGGTCGACAAGGCGCTTGAACATCATCGCGCAATGAAACAGAGTGAAAGAGATCAACTCATCCATAGCTACGAGGAGATAATCGGAGAGAGTCCACAGATTCTGCAGGTGTTGAAAGTCATCGAAAAGGTGGCTAGCACGAATTCTACCGTGCTCATACACGGCGAAAGCGGTACCGGTAAGGAACTCGTTGCCCGTGCACTTCACCGAAATAGCGCTTTCGCAGAGAAAGAGATGGTTGTTGTAAACTGCGCCTCCATCCCGGTCAATCTTTTGGAAAGCGAACTATTTGGCCATGAACGAGGCGCATTTACGGGAGCAATTTATCAGAAGATCGGGAAATTTGAACGTGCCGATGGAAGTTCGCTTTTTCTCGACGAGATAGGCGACATGCCGGTAGCGCTGCAAGCCAAGTTGCTGCGTGCGATCCAAGAACAGGAGATTGAGCGCGTCGGTGGCACGCATGTAATTCGCGTTAAGGTTCGAATCATAGCGGCCACCAATCACGATCTTCGTCAAGGAATTGAGGACGGGACATTTCGCCAAGACCTCTATTATCGACTCAACATGATACCAATTCATCTTCTCCCATTGCGAGACCGGCAGGAGGACGTCGGAGTTCTATCCGAGTATTTCCTGAATAAACATAGTAAAGCCCATGGCCAATCGGTTCGGATTATTAGTCAGAAAGCGAGAGATCTTCTTATGCATTATGATTGGCCCGGTAATGTACGCGAATTGGAATACTCAATCTTGCGCGCTGTTCTTTTTGCAGAGGGTGAAGCTATCTTGCCAAAGCATCTTCCAGATGAAATTCAATTCCCGAAGAAGCGAGCATACAATGATATTCCCATCGGCATGACGATGAAAGAAATGGAGAAAGAGCTTATCCTTAAGACGCTTGATCGCATGGGTGGCAACCGTACACGGACAGCGGCAGCTTTGGGCATTAGTCTTCGAGCGCTGCAATACAGGTTGAAAGGCTATTCCGTGGAGTGAAGTATGGTGTCACCTTCTGATGATTTCATTGAGCCGAAAACGGTGGTGATTCCCGGCGGTGAATTTCTAATGGGCAGTGAAACCGGCGCCGCTAACGAGGCGCCGGTGCATTGTGTATGGATTGACAGCTTTGCATTGACAGCCTTGCCAATTACGAACAGGGAGTATTTGGTGTTTGTGCAAACGACTGGACATCGACCGCCACCGTTCTGGGATAGCCCGCGGTTCGGGCATCCCGACCAACCGGTAGTGGGATCGAGTTGGTATGACGCAATCGCATATTGCGAGTGGATTCGCGGATTGACCGGTAAGCCGTTCCGCCTGCCAACGGAAGCGGAACGTGAGAAAGCTGCACGCGGGGGAATAGAAGGACAAGATTATCCATGGGGAAATGAACTGCCGGCCGATTTTCTCGGCGGGCGAAACTCATCACTTCCGCTAGTCGGGACCGAGGGACCGAATGGCTACGGGTTGTTCAACATGTCGGAAGGGGTCCACGAGTGGTGCTTGGACGCCTATGATGCTGAATATTATGAGATTTCGCCGCGTCGCAATCCGGAAGGACCGAAAAATAGTAGCCGCCGTGTGGCGCGCGGAGGTTCTTGGCGTCACCGAGTGCGATTTGCACGCTGCGCTGCGCGAAGTAGCCTCGCACCGGAAAAACAATTCAGCGACTTCGGATTTCGCTGTGCATTGACAATTGAGCGAACCGAAAACTAGGCGTGATTTCATTGCTATGGATTCTCCGTTGATTTTCATTCTTGGTCCAACAGCCATTGGAAAAACCGAGATTGCTCTCCCGCTGGCGCAGCGGATAAATGCCGAGATTGTTTCGTTGGATTCGCGGCAACTTTACCGTCAAATGAACATCGGTACTGCAAAGCCGACGCTTGCGCAACGAGAGACGATACCGCATCACGTGATTGATTGCGTTGATATCGATCAGCAATTCACCGTGGCGGATTACCAACGGCGCTTTGACAAATCGCTCGCTGAAATTCGGGAACGGCACCGGCGGGCACTGGTTGTTGGGGGAGCGGGTTTGTACTTTCGTGCCGTGGTTGATGGCCTTTTTCCCGGTCCTAGCGCCGATTTCGCGATTCGTGAACGGCTCCGCCAGGAGGCGGATGGGCATGGTGCATTAGCACTACATGAACGCCTGCACCAGTGTGATCCCGAGTCCGCTGCACGTATTCATCCCAATAATACGGTACGAGTGATTCGGGCGTTAGAGGTTTTCGAACTAACGGGCAAGCCCATCTCTGCGTTACAAGTACAGTGGAAACACCCTGCGCCGCGCTATGAATTTCGTTCATTCGGTCTAGACATGCCGCGGGAGCAGCTTTACGATCGAATTGAAACCCGTGCTGACAGAATGATGGCAATCGGCTTAATCGAGGAGGTCAAGGGGATAATTGATGCCGGATACCCATCCGATTGCGTTGCTTTGAGTAGTTTTGGTTACAAGGAGATAATCGATTATCTTAACGGACAATTGACGCTTTTTGAAGCAGTGGCATTGCTCAAACAAAACACCCGCCGCTTTGCAAAGCGTCAGTTAACATGGTTTCGAAGCGACACTCGGATCGAGTGGAGGGATCTTTCCTTGTTTTCGTCGATTGAAGATATAGTCGACGACCTTGTGGAGACGAGCAATGGCAAAACCCTGCGATGAGGAATGTTACTCCGGTACGGAGACAATGCACTGTTGATTGTTGTAGGAGTGTGTCCGGAGTCTCGCATGCGGACACTTCCACCACTTTCGTGAAAATACATAATGATGGACATTACAGAAACCCTTGATCACCTCAATTTAGTTCTGGCAATTGTTATTTTGGCGTTTCTTTGGAGTCTGGAAACATGGCTGCCTCTATACCGCGAACGTCAAGATAATCGTTTGAAGCACGCTGCCAGAAACCTTGTATTTGCGTTTTTCAATACGGTGGTTGTCGCCTTGCTGTTTTCCGGTATCATTACAATGGTGGCCGATTGGAACCGGAACCGGGGATTTGGACTGCTGCATCTTTTGGATTTAACGCCAACGATTGAAACTGTGGTAGCATTGCTCATGTTCGACGGCTGGATGTATCTTTGGCACCGTGCAAATCACGAAATCCCGTTTCTCTGGCGATTTCACCGTATGCATCATAGCGACCGTGAGATGGATGTCACCTCCGCAACGCGATTCCATACCGGCGAACTCATTTTCTCGTCAATCCTGAGACTAGGGGTAATCTCTCTGTTGGGTCTTGAATTGTGGCAGTTGGTGCTGTACGAGGTGATGCTGTTACCGGTCATCCAATTCCATCACAGCAACGTCAATCTACCTGAAAGATGGGACAAATTTCTGAGAATGATCATCGTGTCTCCCAACATGCATCGTGTGCACCACTCGCGAATTCAACCCGAGACAGATTCTAACTATTCAAGTGTTTTCTCGTTTTGGGACCGATTGGCGCACACCTTTCGCCGCCGAGAGGATGTAGAAGCGATTGAGTTTGGATTGATTGACTTTGACGACCGTGAGTGGCAAACTGTCCTTGGAATGTTGAGGACCCCATTCAAGGCAAGAGAAAAGTAGATTGACACAGATGAAAATAAGAAGCGCAATTTTCGTAGGAGGAAAATACCAGAATTATTGTGGTTTTGCCCAATATTGAGAAAAACGTGCAATCCCCTATAACTTCGACTGCGAACGTTTTCGGGAAAACATCCTACAAGCGGTCAATGTTAGAATGCCGACGCATTAGATTAGTCAGAACATCGATATTGACAAAATCATAGACGTTTTCAAGTTGCTAATGCCTCGAAATATCGAACCCCATACTTATCTCATCCTAGCTCCAATTCTCCTCTTTTTTGCTGCCTTTCTGATATACCCCCTGCTATATATTTTAAAAGCCTCTTTCTGGATTGACGGCCGTTTCACATTCGCCTATTTTCAGTTAATGGTCACAGATGCAAACACCCGAGCATTAGTGGTTAACAGTTTTAAACTCGGCGTTTTTGTAACATTGGCAACAACTGTGGTGAGTGTGCCGCTCGCATACTTTTTCACCCGCTACCGTTTCCCCGGGCGTAGGTTGATGCAAGGCGTGATCCTTGTGCCGATGATAATGCCCCCCTTTGTCGGCGCCATCGGCATGAAGATGTTCTTTGGGTTGTACGGCAGTATTAACATGCTTTTGTCAAAGATAGGACTGATTAGCCCTAGCCAACCAGTTGACTGGTTTGGTGGCGGATTCTGGGGCGTGGTGCTCATGGCGACGTTGCATCTTTACCCCATAATGTACCTAAGCGTCGCCGCCGCTCTGGCGAATATCGATCCGAGTCTAGAGGAAGCGGCAGAGAACATGGGAGCATCACGCTTCAAACTCTTTTGGACGGTAACAGCACGGCTAATGATGCCCGGTTATTTTGCTGGTGCCATTCTGGTTTTCATCTGGGCATTCACAGATTTAGGCACCCCGTTGATTTTTGAATACAATGAAGTCATTGCGGTGCGAATTTTCCGGCAGGTTACCGATGCAAACGTCAATCCAATGGGATATGCGCTAGTCGTGCTCATTGTTGTGTTAACGGCGTCGGCATTCTATTTGTCCAAGCGGTGGACGCGTGGAAAGAACTATGAAATGATTGGACGCGGTCATGTAGGTTCACGTGACATCGCTGCGACCAAATTGATGTGCACGATGATTTACGCATTCGTCGGCGGACTAACTTTAGTGGCGCTGCTACCGCACATCAGCGTTGTGCTTGTTTCTCTAACGCCTGACGCCAGTCAGTGGCGTTTGAGTATTCTACCTAGGAGTTATACATTTGAACATTACCTCACGGTCTTTACCCATGAAGATACACTTCCTAGCATTCTGAATAGTTTCAAATACAGTATCTTCAGTACTCTACTTGCAATGGCGATGGGAATAGGGATTGCATATCTACTTACACGTAAATCTCTGCCATTTAGTAATCTGCTCGATGCAGTTGCTATGTTGCCATTAGCACTCCCCGGCATCGTCCTTGCTTTCGGCTATGTAGGTAGTTTTGCCGATACGTCGCCCGTACTCCGCCACATGCCAGAACGCATAATTGCGAGTGTCGATCCGCGCCAAAACCCGACTTTGCTACTGATTGTCAGTTACTCGGTAAGGCGGTTGCCATACATGCTTCGCTCAATATATGCCGGGCTGCAACAGACGAGTGTCACGTTTGAGGAAGCGTCACAAAATCTCGGGGCCAATTCGGCGCGTACGCTTTTCAAGATCACAATTCCACTCATCATCGCAAACATAATTGCCGGGTCGATTCTTGTGTTTTCGTTCTCAATGTTGGAAGTGAGCGACAGCCTCGTGTTGGCTATGCGAGATGAATACAGCCCTATTACCAAAGCCATATGGAGTCTTTCACAGCGACCCGTTGGAGGCGAGTACATAGCAAGCGCACTAGGCGTAGTGGGCATGATAATACTGATTGGATGCTTGCTTGGTGCCGGACGGGCACTCGGTGGTCGACTGGGAGAGATTTTTAGGATCTGATATTTGAAATTGGGCGAACCGGCGCTTTTGTCCTTCCAATCCCTGAAACCCCATCAAATCGTGGGATACATTTTGCAATTTCACCGCCGCAGAGCCTGTGATATAATGATGCATCTCCGACTTTTGCAGTAGCATGAAGGCAGAACGAGAGGTTTGTGCGTAACAGCAAAACTGACATCTCTACCATCGCATGATTGCATCGCGAGGTTTATTGGTGTTAGTTCAAATGAACGGAAAGCCACATGAATGAATCTTTGACTATCGCGATGGATGGCCCCGCGGGATCTGGAAAAAGCTCCGTGGCAAGACGGATTGCTGAAAAAATAGGTTATCTGTTTCTCAATTCGGGAGCAATGTACCGAGCCGTGACGCTACTTGCTGATCGGTCAAAGATACCGTGCACAGATATTACGAATCTCATTGAACTCGCCCATGATTGCCAAATTGATTTCACTGACAACGGTAAGATTACGCTACTCAATGGCGAAGATGTATCTCACCTGTTGCATACGCCTGAAATTGACAAAGCGGTGGTGGAGATTGCGAAGATCCCCGAGGTGCGCAGAGCCATGGTAAAGCAACAGCGGCGGATTGGGAAGGACGGCGGAATTGTCGTTGAAGGGCGAGACGTAACCACCGTAGTCTTCCCAGATGCAGAGGTGAAATTTTACATAGATGCGTCAGTTCAGGAAAGAGCGAAGCGGCGTTTTCTTGAACTGCAAGACAAAGAGGTCGTGTGCACCGTCGAACAGATCGAACAGGAGATTAAAACCCGAGATGAGACGGATGCGTCACGTGCACACAGCCCGTTACGACCTGCCGACGATGCAATCATCGTGGACACCACGGACAAATCGCTGAATCAGGTCGTAGATTTCATTATTGAACAGATAGACGCACATACATGAAATACCAGCATTTTAGCTTTTGGACGGATTCCGTGCCGTACCGGTGGAGCCAGCGATGTCTCGGCGCCGCTTTTACAGGATTGTGCAATCTAGAAGCACACGGCAACGAGCACGTACCACGAAAGGGCGGCGTACTTCTATTGTCAAATCATGTGAGTTATTTGGACCCCTTTATCGTGGGTACTACGGCTAGGCGCGAGTTCTATTTCATGACACGGGACAACATGTTTGGAATTCCCTTACTCGGGAAACTACTCGCGTTACATAACGCTTATCCGGTGAAGCGCGGGACGGCTGACCGTAGTGCATTAAGGCGTACGATTTCTCTCCTGAAGGACGGTCATGCCGTCCTGATTTTTCCCGAAGGTACACGTAGTAAGGATGGTAACTTGGGAAAAGCACGTGATGGAGTGAGTTTCATTATTCACAACGCGGATGTCCCCGCTATTCCCGTTTACCTTGCCGGAGCAAATTGCCTCATGCCGCGACGGTCAAAGTGGGTTAGACCAGCAAAACTTTCGACACATTTTGGACCTCCAATAGATTTCAGCGAAGCACGCGAAACCGAAGACAAACGTCTCATGTACCAACGAATGAGCCGGATGATTATGGAATCCATTGGCGCTCTAGGTGGATTGGCTCACGCAGCGAGGTAGGGTTAACGTGGGCTGTTTAATCTAGCGCTGCATCGCTAGACGGGAAAATAACCCATCAGAGTAACTAACGGATAATTGAGAAAAGGAAGGGAGTTATGCCATCAGTCAAGGCACTAGGACATGTAGGACTTTATTGCAGTGATTTGCAAAAATCCAAAGAATTCTATACGCGAATCCTTGGCCTCGTCATAACAGATGAATCTCCAGACGGACAGATGACTTTCCTGAGCGCACAACCGGAGCAAGAACATCATGAACTCGCTCTCTGCGAGGGCAGAGATGTCGCGCCGGGAGCAAAGGTTGTTCAGCAGGTCTCCTTCATTGTTGAAGACCTTGATGCTCTAAAACATTTCCACGAGTTCCTTAATCAGGAGAATGTACGCATTCGAAATGTCGTCACTCATGGGATCGCCTTTTCCATCTACTTCTACGACCCTGACGATAACGTTGTTGAAATCTACACGAAGACTCCCTACCGAGTATCGCAGCCCGTATCGGAGCCTATCAATCTCGATCTATCCGAACCCGAGTTGATGTCTTTGGCGGAGAAGAGTAGCCCGTCATAGATGCCCGCGAATAAACTGGATAACCCCATAATCGCATCCCCGCGGCTGTTCCGACGCCAAGAGCCGAAACTCTCCACCAAGGAATAGAATGCAGGCACATGGCTGAACCTGAAAATTCGCCCTTTGGATCATGGAAATCGCCTATCACGTCCGACCTCATCGTGTCACAGACAGTCCGCTTTGCGGAGATCGCAACTGATGGCGAAGACACTTACTGGATCGAAATGCGGCCGGAAGAGGAGGGACGCTGTGTCATTGTTCGTCGTACTTCCGATGGGAATACCGTCGACATGACGCCTGCTCCATTCAACGTCCGCAGTCGTGTGCACGAATACGGCGGCGGGGCATTCACCGTGAATGACGGTATCATCTATTTCTCAAGCTTCGAAGATCAGCGCATTTACCGGCAATCAGGTGAATCGAGTCCGCAGCCCATCACGCCAAGCGGCGAAATGCGTTATGCCGACGCCGTCATTGATAATCGCGGCGAGAATCTTATCTGCGTGTGCGAAAATCATTCCCTACCGAATCGTGAACCGGATAATACAATCGTTAGCGTTGGACTCAAAGACAAACAAGATGATGAGACACTGGTTTCGGGGGCTGATTTCTACTCGTCTCCCCGACTGTCTCCCGACGGTTCTCGACTCGCATGGATAAGTTGGAATCACCCGAATATGCCGTGGGATGGTACGGTATTGTGGTGTGCGAAATTCAAGGAAGACGGTACACTGACGGAGAGTTGTCGCATTAGCGGCGGGACCGATGTATCTACGCTACAACCAGAATGGTCACCTGATGGCGTGCTACACTTCATCTCCGATGAGGAAGGCTGGTGGAACCTATACAGATGGTCTGAGGGACGTGTGGAGCCCCTCTATTCAACTGACGCCGAATTTGCAATGCCGCATTGGGAATTCGGTTTGCGTACTTTCGGGTTCGAGTCTGCCAGGAGCATCATCTGCATTTACAGCAGGCGGGGAAATTGGGAACTCGGACGCCTCGACGCTGAAACGCATCGACTAGATCCGATTGCGACGCCATATACCGACATGTCGCGAATAGGTTTGCGCGTTGCTGCCGGACGGGTCGTATTTGGCGCCGGTTCCCCTACGGAAATGCGTTCAATCGTAGCGCTAAATCTCGTCACCCACGAGTTCGAGGTGCTACGTCGTATGAGCGCACCTCATATTGATACTCGTTATTTGTCTGTTCCCGAAACGATTGAGTTTCCGACTAAGGATGGAATGACGGCGCACGCCTTCTTCTACCCTCCGCAGAATGATGACTATGCTGCACCGTCGGGGGAGCGTCCACCCGTGCTTGTCCAGAGTCACGGCGGCCCGACCGGCGCTACTTCATCAACACTTGACTTGACAACACAATACTGGACGACCCGCGGTTTCGCGGTGCTTGATGTGAATTACGGAGGCAGCACCGGTTACGGACGCGCGTATCGAGAGCGGCTTGATGGCAATTGGGGAGTTGTCGATGTTGACGACTGTATAGCCGGGGTTCAATATCTTATCAATCTTGGCATCGTTGATGCATGTCGAGTTGCAATTAGCGGGGGTAGCGCCGGAGGCTACACAACACTGTGTGCTTTGACTTTTCACGACATGTTCAAGGCTGGAGCCAGCTATTACGGCATCAGCGATCTTGAAGCTTTGGCGAAGGACACCCACAAGTTTGAGTCGCGATACCTTGATAAGTTGGTTGGTCCGTACCCTGACCGTTGTGATCTCTATCGGGAACGTTCACCTATTCACTTCACAAATCGGCTGTCCTGCCCGGTTATTCTTTTTCAAGGGCTTGACGACAAGATCGTCCCGCCAAATCAAGCGCAGATGATGGTCGCGGCGTTGCGAGAGAAGGGATTGCCCGTAGCATACGTTGCATTTGAAGGGGAACAACACGGCTTTCGTCGTGCAGAGAATATAAAGCGCTGCCTCACGGCGGAGTTGTATTTCTATTCGCGCATCTTTGGCTTCACTCTCTCCGATCCGGTGGAACCCCTGTTAATTGAAAACCTAGACAATTAAAAGGGGGGCGCAGGTCACGACGCAATTGCGGTCGATTGCATATGGCGGGAGAGGGTGGGAGTCGAACCCACCTATCCATCTGCATGGACAAGCTGGTTTTGAAGACCAGTAGAGCCACCGGACCCTATCCCCTCCCATTGTCAAGCATCATGCCGTAGATTTTCATTCCGCAGACTTTCGCATACGACGATGATTATCTTCTCGAATCGTAATGCCTTGAGCATCGCAGTATTCGAGAAAAGGCACTGCGTATTTGCGGGATGTATCGGCAAGTTCGCGAAATTCCGACACGGTGATTATATCATTTTTCTGCAGGTAATTGGTAAGAACGTTGAGCGTGTTTTGGAATGTATCTGTATGAACAAAATACCCGTCCGCAATTTTGACAAACCGTCCGAGATTCAACAGTGCGTAAAATGTCTCCTGGAATACTTGGGGCGAAATATCGCTAAATTGCGATTCCAACTCACCTAAATTTGGCGTATTCAATCCTAGCCTTAACAACGCTTGCTCGATTTTGTCTTTTGCTCCCTCTGCCTCCGATGAGAACTCAATTTTGTGTGACATCATGCGGAGTAGGTTACCAGCCTTGACCACCTGTTTTCGTTGAACCAGCCTGTTTACAATTCTTTCAAAGGCCGTATCATCCAGTTCAATCTGTCGTTGTAACTGCGCGGAATTCTGACCGGAAGCGAGCGGATTCTTTTCATGGAAATCCCCTAATGCGCCAAGGAGGGTTGACTCAGCCGCTTCCGTGCGGTTCGCTGCCGAGATGAGTCGTCCACCCCAACTGATAATTCGATGATCCGCCTCAAGGGTTTTCAGATGCTGGTCCAAGGTAGGGTAAGAATTGGGAAGGTAGTAGTGCAGAGAATCTTGTGGTATACACAGATCGCGATTCTGTGTCAGAACTAAGCTGATAACATCGGCGGCGTCCGCACGACTCCATTCATCCAAGACTTCCAAAGTCTCTTCCGTAAACCGCCTGTGTCGCGGCGCAAACGGGTTGGTGACCTGCCCGCCGCCCACGGTATGCTGTGCCGAAAAGTCGCGCACGATGAATCGGTCACTTCTGAACGTGAGGATGGGGCTTTCCAGGCGAAGCTGGATTTGCGCTTGCCCGCCTCGCTTTACTGTATCGTCAACCAACAAAATAGCGCGGCAAAAGACTTCACTGGTGCCTAAATAAAAACGCAAACGTGTCCAGTGTTCAAGTGGCCGTGGAAACGAAGACAAGACGCGCAGCGACACATCTATGTTGTCGGTCACCTGTGAGAATCCGATCGGACAGATTACATTGCCGCGCTCAATCTCGTGAGCGTTGATGCCGGATAGGTTGAGGGCAGTGCGCTGGCCGGCATAGGCCCGATCTGCCGATTCGTTGTGCACCTGCAGTCCCCGCACGCGCACCTCGTGACCTTGGGGCAGGACAATGAGGCGCTGTTCACGTTGGATTGATCCACTAATCAGTGTCCCGGTAACAACAGCGCCAAACCCCTGCATTGTGAACACGCGGTCTACGTATAGACGTGGGATTCCATCGCGTTGTCTAACTTCGGCTACAGAATTTACCTTTTGAGCAATTAGATTCTTGAGTGCATCTAAACCTTGGCCGGTTTCGGATGACACATGGATAGTCGGGATACCTTCAAGCGCGCTTCCGACCAACATTTCCTGAGCTATCTCAGACGATTCTGCCAACTGTTTCGGCGTCACAAGGTCGGCTTTGGTCATAACGAGAATTCCTGTCGACAGCCCGAGGAGGTCGAGAATCTCCAGATGTTCCAGCGTTTGCTCTTGAACCCCCTCCTTAGAATCAACAACCAGCAGCACGACATCCATACCGTACGCGCCGGAAAGCATATTTCGGATGAATTTCTCATGACCGGGCACATCGACTATCCCGGCTCGCGAGCCGTCGGGCAGACCGAAGTACGCAAACCCCAACTCAATCGACAATCCGCGCTCTTTCTCCTCTTTGAGCCTATCGGTCTCGATACCGGTCAAGGCATGAATCAGCGCAGATTTCCCGTGATCAACGTGTCCGGCTGTGCCAATTATGACGTGTCGCATGTCTCCGTGTCTTTTTGTCGGAAGCGAAAGAATATCTGGCGGCGATTTCTTTGGTATTCGTGAACGAACAATGCGAACTCTTACTTGGTGACTGCTATACGCTCGGCGGCCTTAATTATCCAACTGTATTGTCTCTCTTCTATCGTTCGCACATCCAACCAGAATTTGCCATCCTGCGTGCGTCCAATGACCGGCGTCGGCTGGGCGCGGAATTTTGCCGCGAGGTGTTCGGCTGACAACTGCCGCGATTCCAATACAACCGCGAGACTGGGCAACGTTTCAACCGGAAGAGTACCGCTGCCAATTTGAACTTGACTGTCCTCAATCGAGATACGGATGGATTCCCCGACGATTTTACGAAGATTCGACACCAACCGCTCCGCAACACGTTGGATTTCTTCGATTGATCGAACATAACAGTTTAACATCGGTAATCCTTGAGGCAGACGATCTTCATTGAGGTAGAGCCGCAACGTAGCTTCAAGTGCGGCGATTGTCAGCTTTCCAACGCGCAGCGCCCGCATGAGCGGGTTCTTTCGAATCCGTTGCACCAATTTCGACGTTCCGACAATTATTCCTCCCTGTGGTCCTCCGAGCAATTTGTCCCCACTGAAAGTCACGATTTCAACTCCTGCTTCGAGCCGGTCGCGAACAACTGGCTCACGGGGCAAACCGTAGCGTGTCAGGTCAATTAGTGATCCGCTGCCGAGGTCCTCTACGATCGGGACACCGTGCCGACGACCTAGGTCTGTAATCTCCGCTATATCGGGAGTTGCGGAAAAGCCGACAATCTTATAGTTGCTCGGGTGAACCTTTAGGATTAGCCCCGTGTTATCGTTTATCGCTTCTTCGTAGTCTCTTAAGTGTGTGCGGTTGGTTGTGCCTATTTCTCGCAAGATGGCGCCGCTCGCCGCCATGACATCCGGAATTCGGAATGAACCGCCGATTTCGATTAACTCACCTCGCGAGACAATTACTTCCTTTCCCCGAGCCAATGTGTTCAAGGTCAGCAACACAGCCGCAGCATTGTTGTTCACGACAGTCGAAGCTTCGCATCCAGTCAATCGTTGCAGGAGCGGTTCGGTGACTCGGTCGCGGTGACCGCGTTCTCCGGAATCCAAGTCGTATTCAAGGTTGATATAGTTGGCTGCAACTAGACAAAGGGACTCTCGGGCTGATTCGCCAAGCAGTGCACGCCCCAGATTTGTATGCGTAATGGTGCCGGTGGCGTTGACAAGGGGTCGAAGCGATGAGGTGGTAAGTTCGTCAAGCTTTTCGCGGACGAGGTGGATGTACCTGGATTCGTCGAGACTACCGACATTGGTGCCTTCGTCGAGGACACGTCGTCTCGATTCGCTTACAACGGTGCGGAGAATCTCTGTAACCAAGTCGCGGGAATACTCCTCCTGCAACGCTATAAACGGACCTTGGGTCAATAGTCTTTCGATGGACGGAATACAGCGTAGTGCGGCTTTTTGCTCGGCAGTAAGGCTCTTGTTGTGCATGGCTGTGCGTCGGCACATGAACGAAGCTGGGCGACTTGAAATGGATTATACTCAACGACCATGAAACGGTCAAGGGAAAAGCAGGAAAGATAGAGGTCAGAAAGACAAATGAATCTGGGGGTTGACGGCGGGAAACCTGTAGACCTCTTCGGAGACGGGGTCAGCGTAGAATGGAGCGAAAAAGGCGTTGAGGCGAGACAGAAACTCATTTAGGTCGATGCCCATGTAGGTCTCTGCGGCGGGCCCCAGCCTCGTATGCACTTCTGTCAACTTGCTGCGTGCGGCGGTGGAAAGTGATCGTAGAGGTCTGAGCATCCGCTGGTGGTACTTGATTAGAGCCGCGGAGACCTGAATCAATCCTTGAAGGAACAGGCGGTGATCGTCCTCGGCTTGATGCCACAATCCCTCCCAAGCTTCATGTGCTTCCCACCAGTAGGCAAAATTGTACAGGTCCACGCCGTAGAGATAACTCTCGTTGGTTCGCCAAGATTCCGGGGATGAGGAATAGGGAATTTCCGATTCCTCCACCCCGAAACTGTGGCCGGCCGGGTCTCTTATTGGATGCGGCGTCACGCCAGGTATATGACGGTAAGGAGGGAACGGGTGTCTTGAACTGTAGCGCTGACAGCCGGGGTCGAATGGACGTGGCTCTTGAATTGCTGGCGTGAATTCCACTGCAAATTTAGACAATCCGGAAGTAATCTAAAGTCATGTGTAAAATCGCAACATGAACGCGGGTGCAACAGGTCATCATCGACCGATACCCATGTACAGAAAGCCGGCTTCACGAGCTTTGTCGGGAGAATAAATGTTGCGTCCATCGATTAGAAAGGGGGTGATCATCGGTTTGGCTAACATGTTCAAGTTCAAAGATTGATATTCATCCCAATCCGTAACGAGCACCAACGCATCTGCGGCCTCGGATACCGCGTACGGATCGTCTACAAATTCAACTTCAATGTCCTCGAGACTTTGGCGGGCATGCGAAATTGCCACCGGATCGTGGGCGCGAATGTAAGCCCCTTGCTCATCCAATAGCCGAATTATGTCCAACGCGGGGGATCCTCGAACATCGTCCGTGTTGGGTTTGAAAGCCAATCCCAAGATGCCAATCGTTCGTCCACGAAGAATCTTCAGGACATGCTGAAGTTTTTCAATGATCAATGTGCGTTGCCGATGGTTGACCTCACGCGCCGCTTCAACAATCGGCATCGAGTAACCGTGTTCTGAAGCCACCCGTAGTAGAGCGTCTGTGTCCTTTGGAAAACAACTCCCGCCCCAGCCAACACCTGCTTTGAGGAAACGGTGCGAGATGCGAGAATCCAGCCCAACACCGCGTGCCACCTCTGTCACATCGGCTTCAACTCGTTCGCAAAGCCCGGCTATTTCATTGATAAAACTGATTTTCAGCGCCAGAAAGGTGTTTGCGGCATACTTTATCATCTCCGCATTTGTGGCGTCTGTGGCGATTAAAGGGGGAAGGTTCTCATCGTCCGGGGCTGCCAAGAAACTAGGGGGGACAAAGGTGCGTCGAAGAATAGGTTCATGCAGCCGACGCATTGCATCGACCGCCTCGGGTCGATCGGTGCCCACAACGACACGATCCGGGTAGAATGTCCCGCGCAATGCCAGTCCTTCCTGCAGGAATTCCGGGTTGGACACAAAGTAGACATCGGCGCTTACTTGGCGCTCATAAAGCACCGAATGGACCAGGTGAGAAATACGGCGATTTGTGCCGATCGGCACAGTCGATTTAATAGCGATCACATACTCTCGATCGGGCATCAGTCCAAACGCAACTTCACGCGCGGCCGCTTCTACATGACGGGTGTCCGCTTCACCATCCTGCTTTGGCGGGGTTCCAACGGCAATCATTATGACATCCGAATCGGCTACCGCACCCGTCAGGTCGTCCGTGAAACAGACACTCTCGGTGGTTTGATCGAGGAGAGCTTGAATACCGGTTTCGTGGATAGGGCTTATTCCTTGGCGCAGCAGACTGATTTTGTCCAAGTCTTTGTCCACGCCGACAACCCTATGCTTTAGGTAAGCCAAGGCAAGCCCGGTGGTAAGCCCCACGTAACCGGTACCGATGATTGTGATTTTCAAAGGAACGATATCTGATAGAGGATAAACGATTGGTTTGTGCGCGGTAACTCCGCAGGAATTGAAAGACGACGCGTTATTCGCCTAAGATTCTGGCGGCTTGGTTGTTTCCAATAGGCGATCGATGATATCAAGGCTCGTGATGCCGTCCGCTTCGGCGTTGAAATTTGTAAGAATGCGGTGGCGAAGGACGGGTTTGGCAACTGCTCTTATGTCGTCGCAGGAAACATGATAGCGGCCATGCATGATGGCACGCGCTTTCCCGCCCAACACAAGGCATTGCGAGGCGCGCGGACCGGCTCCCCAATTTACCCAATCCTTAATCTCTTGAGGTGCATTCGCCGCCCCGGGTCGAGAGTTGCGGCTTAACTCGACGGCGTAATTCACAATCGACTCCGCAATCGGTACCTTCCGCACAATTTTCTGCAACTTCAAAACCTCGCTACCTGTAAGCACATGTTCCAGTTCCGGTGCGTAGGCGGAGGTTGTCGCCATGACGATCCGCTTTTCATCGTCTTTATCGGGATAATTGATATAAACATTGAACATGAAGCGATCCAATTGCGCTTCCGGCAGCGGATATGTTCCCTCCTGTTCAATTGGATTCTGGGTCGCCAAAACGAAGAAAGGAAGGTCCAAACCGTAGGTCGTTCCGCCTGCGGATACTTTGTACTCCTGCATCGCCTGCAGTAGTGCGGCTTGTGTTTTTGGCGGAGTTCGATTGATTTCATCGGCGAGCACGATGTTAGCGAAAACCGGTCCCTTGATAAATCTAAAGGATCGTCTTCCTGTTTCAATGTCCTCTTGGATAATGTCTGTGCCGATGATATCGGAGGGCATCAGATCGGGGGTAAACTGAATGCGGTTGAATTCAAGATCCAGAATTCGCGCCAAGCTGTTAATCAGCAGCGTCTTTGCCAACCCGGGCACTCCGACAAGCAGACAGTGCCCTTGAGAAAACAGGGAGATCAAGAGTTCATCAATCACGGTCTGCTGACCGACAATCTGCTTCTTTAACTCCTCCAATATTCTCGCTCGTGCCTTTGTAAGGAATTCGGCAGCTTGCAGGTCCGAGTCTAGGATTTCAACCTGATTGTTTTCGTTCACGTGTTAGTATCCCGGTGTCAACGGACTATTCGGATAGCGCGACAAATCGGAGTCACTTTAATTGACTCGCCATGTCTGCAACCCATCGAAGTCAAAGTTAAAGTCGATGATTCTCGCGCCCGACTCTTCAAGTTTCTGACGCACCAGATGTTCTTGATCCGCCTCGCAATAGAACACCAAGCATCCGCCCCCGCCAGCGCCGCACGCTTTCCCACCGATGGCGCCGTGACCGAGCGCCGTATCAAAAAGGTGGTCAATGTGTTCATTCGTCACCGAAGGGTGAAGCGTCTTCTGATTCGCCCAATTTTCATTGAGTAATTGGCCAAAATCTGACAGCCTGCCGCTTATGAGTGCGGTTTTCGCAGATTTGGCAATCTCTTTCATATTTCTTAGCGCCGCACGTGTTTTTGCCTCTTTGTTCAAGTAGGCGTCCGTCACATTCTGATGGATATTCCCCGACGGGCGAGACCGGCCCGAATAGCAGAGGACGAGGTTTTTTTCAAGCTCGTATTGGACCTCGGGGGCGATTTTCAGGCTAGATGTCTTCACCTCTTCGCCCATAAACTCCATGAAATTGATTCCGCCCACAGCACTGGCGTAGTGATCCTGTTTTCCTCCGAGAATCCCTAATTCGTGGCGCTCGATTGAACTCGCCAATTCAGCGTACTCGTAGGGGAGCAGCGGCGACTCTTTGAATGTGCTCAACACACCAACCAGCGCCACGCCCATCGCAGCCGAGGTCCCGAGCCCGCTTTCGGGGGGCGCAATTGACTGCGTGGACAGCGAAAATCCGTTTTCTGTCGCCAGCATTTTCCGCGTAGCCGCCTTCACGAGGTCAATCTTGCCGTCATACCGGAGCTGACTGATGTCCGGCGCTTCCACGCCGACATCGAAATCCGCTGAATAGAGTCGAATCCCGTTTTTGGAGGCATTGTTGCTTTCCGACAGCACCGAATCGTCCTGACCATCGCTGCAAGCGACGGTGGCGAAGGAATAGATATTTATCGCAGTATTGACAACGAGTCCTTTTGACTCCTCCGTAAAAAGTGCAACATCGGTCCATCCACCGGCAAAATCAATGCGCACGGGAGCTCGAGCTCGAAATAACATCAATTGCCTCCTTCGATGGCGTCGGGTGCGGTGGTCGCGGCCGGGGGGTGCAGCGAATTCCGCTCCGCATCCCTCGTGCGCACGAAAACACTTTGAACACAGCGATTCTCGGGTGGCATTGACAGGAAATTACCGGATTCCGAATTCAAGTAGGCGTGTGTCATGTATTCGACATCCGAATCTTTTTGACTCCAAGCAGCAATTATATTCCGCGCATCAAGCAATCGCATAATCCCTGGCAGGCTTTAGGACCCATCGAAAAAATATATTTGGCGTCTAGGTGACAGAGAACCTTGTCGTCGAAGGATTCGCTTGAAATGAAAGATTGGATGGAAGTATAATGATGGGAGAATTGAATCACGCTTGACTTGATATCCCTGCGCGATAGTTCAGGATATTTGAAATTCTTCAAAGGATCGGCGGTTACCGGTATGGAGCCATGCCATGCAAGACATTGGAAGCCTCAACCCGCTCGGGAGTCGACCCTAACAAATCGAGGCAACCAAAATCTTGGGACTCCCAAACCGACATTACGCGACAGCGTCTTTAAGTTCTTTGCCGGCCTTGAATGATGGAACACTCTTTGCGGGAATATTGAGTTCCGCGCCTGTCTGTGGGTTACGTCCTGTGCGAGCCGCTCTGGTCTTCACGTCAAAGGTTCCAAAACCAATCAACCCAACCGAGTTTCCTGCGGCGAGCGCATCCTTAATGGTATCGACAACGGCGTCGACTGCGCCGCTTGCATCTTTCTTACTCAAACCCGTTGCATCAGCAACACTATTGATGACATCTTGCTTCGATAATCTATCAGCCATCTTATCCTCCTTAATTGATTTTGAATATACACCGAGTCGCATTATGACTGCGATTCTGCCCAATTATACATGCACCATTATTGGTCTGTCAAGTCAAAAACATTCCCAAACACTGTGTGGGAGTAGGTGCCACGGCAATTGACAACG
The DNA here is from genome assembly GCA_028820655.1 of Candidatus Poribacteria bacterium. Taxonomy (GTDB): domain Bacteria; phylum Poribacteria; class WGA-4E; order WGA-4E; family JAJDTR01; genus JAJDTR01. The sequence goes on from JAPPIK010000033.1 coordinate 39,619, forward strand.
AGTAGTAATGACGACTAACGCCTCGGGCTACTCGACGGTCACGGGAAACCGATGAGCGGAATCGCGGTACGAATGTTGGCGGAGGCGGAACACTTCCCGATCTTGTTTGGCGAACAATCCGCGAGTTCGCTCGCGACCAAGGAAATCTGTCGTCGAGCGCGTAGAACCGATGCTAACACGCGGCGGCGACCGGGATTTCAACATGGCAAGGAGCGCCCAACACATGGACAACAAACCCGTACAACGCCGATCCACGCGGGCTGTTAAAGGAACCCTGCGACAATGATGACGAACACTTTGGTGGTTGATCGACTGGTTAAACATTTCCACCGGAAGAAACCGTACCCAAACAATGGAAAATTGACGTTCCCCCAGAAAATCAATCATCGATTGAAAAACGAGAAGGAGGTCGTCAAGGCAGTCGACGATGTCTCGTTTCGGGTTGCTATGGGCGAGATTTACGGAATCCTCGGTGCCAATGGGTCGGGAAAATCGACCTTGATTCGATTGATTTCTACTCTGCTGCTTCCCGACAGCGGTGAGATCTCGTTCTTCGGATACGACGTGGTCAAAGACAGTTTTAAATTCCGGCAGATGATCAACCGGGTTTCCGTGGAAGCCTCGTTCTTCAAGCGATTGTCCTCGGAGGAGAACTTGGTGTACGCCGCACGGCTCTACGGGCTTTCGGCGCGCGAAGCACGCGAGAAGGCGGAAAAGATTTTGGTTCGGCTCGGGTTCGATTCCACACGAATGGACGAAATGATGGAGGATCTGTCACGGGGTATGCAACAGAAAATCGCCATTGCCCGCGCACTGCTTACCTCCCCAATCCTGTTGCTGCTCGATGAACCCACGACGGGCTTGGACCCGAAATCGAAACGCGACGTGCAGCGTTTCATCAGTGAGATCCGGGAGGACAACGATGTCGTTGTGCTATTGACCACGCACGATATGGTCGAAGCCGAAACCCTGTGCGATCACATCGCCATTATCGATAACGGCAAGTTTATCGCCACAGGCACGCCGAAAGAACTGAAAGCTCAGGTCAGTACGCAGGGCGACCAGGTAACGCTTGAGGATGTGTTCATAGAACTAACCGGAACAGATTTGGCGGAGGACGTGGAATAGACGATGTTCGATATCAAACGCGAGACCGTGGTCTCTTATGCTTTCATCGAGCGCAATTTCAACCTTCTCAAGCGGTATCTTAACTGGGAGATTCTCTTTTTCACCTATTCAATCGTCAATGCACTTACGATTGGGTTAATCATGGTGGGGCGCGGCACGGCAAGAGACGTACTCTATCTGGTGATTGGCGCATTGATATGGGGGTTTCTTTCAATCATGATGCGGGAGGTGAGCGATGCCATTACGTGGGAACGATGGGAAGGTACGATTGAATACACGTTCATGGCGCCCATTTACCGCATCACACATCTTGTCGGGTCGTGCTTTTTCGCCATACTGTACGGTTTGTTGCGGACGGGCATCGTTCTAGCCGTGATGCCGTTTTTTTTCGGCGAACACATCGACTTAAGTCACGCCAATTGGTTGACATTGGCGGTCACCGTACTCACCGCCAGCCTCTCCTTCATCGGGATCGGCTTGATGGCGGCAATCTTTCCGTTGCTTTCCCCTGAAAAGGGGCAGGCGGCCACAGGAATCCTCCAATCGGTTATTTTGCTGATTTCCGGCGTTTATTACGAGATTGGAGTATTGCCGGAGTGGATGCAAGTGATCTCTCGAATCTCACCAGCCACCTATGCGCTCAGGTCCACGCGTGCGGCAATGCTTGATAACTCATCAATCGCCGACCAAGCCAACAACCTCATCTTGCTTCTGATTATCGGGATTATCACAATCCCGCTCGGTTTCTGGGTTTTCCATCTGGGAGAACAATATGCGAAGCGGGCAGGGCGACTGAAGCGGAGCGGGTAATCGGTTCAAAGACCACGTGGGATTTACCCGCATCGGGTTGGCATTTGGTTAAGCATTTGACTGTGAACATGATGCAACTTACAGTGCACCCTATCGGACTGACAAAAGCATCGATCGGAGGCTGACACACGTACCGGATGTTACAACGATGCGGCCACCAAACTCAATGTTGGCAGACATTGGCGGCGCCCCGTTTGCCAACATTGTTCGTTAATGGGGAAAATCAAATTCACAGATGTGGAACACATAAGTTTAAGCAAAATACAACGGGGATGATCGGTCATAGGTTGATCAGGCAGGCTCCGCAGCCGGTTTCACTGTTTATCTTTGGAGAAGATTTATGCACTTGATTTCACTCAAGGATTGGACACGAGAAGATATTCTAAGTGTCGTCGAGAGAAGTATCGACATAAAACGATTTCCTGACAGATACGGAGACTTGATGCAGGGACGCAGCCTCGCGCTACTATTTCAGAAAACCTCGACGCGAACTCGTTGCGCCGGCGAGATTGGCATGACACAGTTGGGCGGTCACTCCCTATTTTTGGATTGGGGAGTGACAAATTTTGTCTTGACGGATTTTCAGGATGAAATCCGAGTGCTGTCGGACTATGTGGACGTCATTCTGGCTCGACTGCTGAAACATTCGGACGTGATAAGGGCAGCGGAAGTCTCGTCTGTTCCAGTTATCAACGGTTGCTGTGATCGATATCACCCTACTCAGATATTGGCGGATCTGATGACCATCCAAGAAAAATTGGGACGAGTCGAAGGAGTCAAACTCACCTATGTCGGAATTCACAACAATGTGTGTAACTCGCTAATTGCGGCTGGGGCGAAGGTAGGCATGGAAGTGACCGTCGTGGCGCCGATAACCAATCCGGCCGCGGTTGATGACGCCTTGTTTGAAGAAGCATGCAGGACGGGGTTGTGCAGAACATCAACCCGTTTGAGTGAGGCAATTGCCGAAAGTGATGTCGTTTACACGGACACGTGGGTGGACATGGAGTTCTTTGGAAATCCCGAATTTGAATCTGAAAAACAGCGCCGCATCGAGTTGATGCAACCTTACCAGTTGAATAACACGGTCATGGAAGGGCACAACGCCTTGGTCATGCACTGTTTGCCCGCTCACCGGGGTTACGAGATTTCGGGAGAACTCATGCATGATCCACGGTCTATAGTGTTCGAACAATCGGAAAATCGACTGTACGGGATGAAGGGGTTGGTGGTCCAGATCATGCGGGAAACATGAACCCGAGGCCGCGTCATGACTCTCATTGTCGGATAGAAATGACAGCCAAGACACAACGATGCGAGGGACAATACTCCTTCTGCCATAACCGGCTTTTCGAGGTGCAGCGTCATCGTGCGCCAAAATCGCGATAATTTAGAGTGCCTGCCTTCGCCGCCGCCTAACCGGTAAGCGAAGAGATCGGCGAATTGACGATTGCCGACTCAACCGTATCGAAACCCATGATTCCAGTCTTGCTCATTTTACAATCCTTGCTCTGGGGACATCCGGATGGGTTGGGATCGCACGTCGTTACAGCATACCGATTAGAAGAAATCCCACCTCCAACAATAGACGGCCGCCTGGATGACCCCGCCTGGGAAGCGGCATCTCCCATTTCCGGGTTCATCCAGCTTGAACCACAACGCGGTGAACCTGCGACCGACGACACGCTCGCCTATATCGTCTATGACCGCCACAATCTCTACGTCGCGTTTCGCTGTTTCGATGCCGAACCCGATAAGATTGTGAGCCGCATCGCTCGGCGCGGAAAGATCTACGATTCGGATCTCATCTCATTCTTTATCGATCCCCACCACGATCACCGCACGGGTTATAAGTTTGGCACCACCCCCAGCGGAATCCAAGAGGACAACTATCGCTACGATGACACCCAAATCGATGGGAGTTGGCACGGGATTTGGTGGGTTGAATCGCAAATCGATGAACTCGGCTGGACCGCGGAGTTCCGGATTCCATTCGCAAATTTTCGGTTCCCGGACGCCGACAATCAGGTGTGGGGATTCGACATTGAACGGCTGAATCGCCGGAAGACGGAGATTTCTATCTGGAAACAGATGACACAAGCCGGATTCAGGACGCGGATGTCGGACCTCGGCCACCTCGTTGGCATTTCGGGGATTGAGACGGGTAAATCGTTCGAGGTAATTCCTTATGCACTGGCGGGTTCGTCAAAAACCCGCACGCAGAGCGTCGCTGCACAGTTGGGCGCGGGGATTGACCTGCAGTATAGCCTGTCCGGTGCGCTAAAAACGAACTTGACGATCAATCCGGATTTCGCACAAGTGGAGGCAGATCAGTTGGAGATTAACCTTACCCGATTTCCGACACGTTTTCCGGAGAAACGACCGTTTTTCGTTGAAGGGAACAGCTTCTTCGAGACGCCGCTCGACCTGTTCTTCAGCCGACGCGTCGGAAGTCTGGGCGATATTCTGTGGGGCGGGAAGATTACGGGCAAGGTAGACCGTTATTCAATCGGACTGCTCGGAGCGCAAACGGGGAGTTTTGATTCGCTGGAAATAGGACAGCCGTCACGATCCAAGGAGGAGGCGTGGTATTCCGCTATGCGGCTAAAGCGCGACATTCTCAAGCGTTCAACCGTCGGGGCGCTCTTCACGAACCGGGAACACGGCGATGGTTACAGCCGCGTCGTCGGCGCCGATATGAGTCTTGCTTTCGGCAGGAGCTATCACGCCACCGGACAAGCCGCTCGGAGCCTCCAGTCAGACGGAACCGCAGCGGGAAACGCTTACATTCTGAATTTCGCCAACCGCACCTACCTGTGGGACATCAAGGCGGAATTTGAGCGCATTGGAGCACGGTTCGAAACGAACCAGACAGGCTTCCTGGAGAAAGAACGCTATCGAGGATGGCAGCGGCTTGACGCCGAGGCGACATACAGCGCTCGAACGGATAATCGTTGGCGTCCCTTCTTCGGCGCGGGCGGCGGGGTATCCCAGACGCTTTATAAGGATGACTACTTCGAAAACTGGCGGCGCGAACATCCCACACTGCGCCTGGCACAGGACTTCGCGGAGGATCTGGTTGCGTGGGATACGAAACTCATCGGCGGATTGATCTTCACGGAGTCCTTCCTGAGTCGGATCCGCGCAGTGTACGAGCATAGCCGCGAGATAGAGCTGACAGACATATTTAGAGCAACCTACGTCGCGGTGGACATCGACACAAACCGCGCCAAACCCATTGCGGGTTGGTTGAGGTTCAATCGCGCAGACTACTATAATTTCGAAAAGCAAGCCGTTGGCTTGCAGCGAGCGGTTTCCATAGCGAACACGGTTCGCCCGCGGAGCAACTTTGCGATCGATTTCAGGGGAAGTTACGCGCATAGTCTGGATTCGCTGCGGGTCATCGATGGCCGATTTCTCGTGGGTTCCCTGCGGATAACCTACCTATTCACACGGGATGTTTTCTTGCGGATCTTCACTCAGGCGGCTCGCACGCGCACCGCGTTCGAGCAGATACGGGTCGCGGAGGATTATCTGGTTAGCGTGTTGTTCGGTTGGGAGTACAGTCCGAAGAGCAATCTCTTTGTGGGGTATAACGAAGGTTGGCGGACCGAAAGCGAAAGAACTCTATCGGGCAACCGTGTTTTTGTGTTCAAGGTAGGATATTTGTGGAACCGTTAGCACCACGCGGATCGGAAGGATGGGAGAGATAAAAGCGCCGTCGGAAGCGGGGCGCATACCTCGGACCTGCGCGACGGGGGGTTGCGTTTTGCGGATTCAGTCGCTCGATCCGCTGTTGAGTCGAGAAAAGGCGAAGACGAGGCGGTAGAGGGCGGTAACATGCGCGGTCAAGGCGAGAAAAGCAAATACACAGACGAGGATGATGCCGTTCGATGCCCAAGGAACATCGACGATAAAGCCTTGAACAAGCAATCCCAAGGCTAAGAGCGCGATGCGTTCCGGACGCTGCATTAGCCCGACTTTACATTCGACCTGAAGACCTTCCGCTCGTGCGCGGACGTAGCTTACGAGAATCGAACCGATCACCGAAGCGAAGACCAAGATCACCCCCAACCGATGCGAGAGGTGATAGAAGTAAATCATGGCGCCGAGGAAGATGACGGCTTCGGAGTAACGATCAATCACCGAATCGAGCAACGCTCCGGAGGCATTCGATTCGTCCTTGCCACTGAATCGCGCTACCACGCCGTCCATCGCATCGAAGCACCCACCGAACAGGATCAGGATACCCGCCACGACCAACCGACCGGTTGCCAAGAAGAACGCGGCGATCGCGTTCACCAATAATCCCACAATCGTGATCATGTTAGCCGTAACACCGATTACGGTAAGCGCTTTGGCAATGGGAAGTAGGATTATTTTGCCCAGAGAGCGAAAGTTCTTTTCAATCATCGATAGACAACGTAGAGAACAATTGCGCGCGGCATCACGACGATGTGCGCAAGTCAGTTAGCGTGAATTGCGAAACGCTTTACGAACCGGCAAACCGGAAGCTGGACTTACATAAGATTAGCATAGATTTGCCGCCAACGGAAGAGAAACCGCACAATGGTCGGCACCGAACGCGAGAAAGCCATGTCGATTCCACGGAGCCATACCTTCTACCCCATGGCGATAGAGGCGAGACGCGCCGTACGTTGAGCAATCAGTTCCCGTACGGAGATGGACACAATCTCGGTTAGCAGTTCCGAGATGCCGGCGGCAATCTCGGCGCTGTCCCCGGCGTGCGTGGTTCTCGGCGACACCGAGAGATATTCACACAGCGCTTCGGCGCCGTCGACAAAAACAGTGCCGTCCGGTACGGCAAGTTCAACGGCGGAAAACGCGCCCAGCGTCGTGCCTTCTATCACGCTAAGAATCGGCGCGGGGAATTCGATAAGGTCGCGTTCACTCTTCTGAATAGCATCTTGCGCCCCGACATCCTTCATATCCACGGTTGAATGGTGGAATGAAAGGTTCCAGAGAAGCAACGGCTTCCCGAGGTGGCGAGCCACCCCGATGACGCGCGAAGCGCGGCGCCAACTACCGGGGCCATGATTCCGCGCCGCCCCGCTGTCAGCGATCAGCACCAGCTTGTGGCGGTCTACCCAGCCAAAGCCCGTTTTGATGGATTCGCCGAGGTCGCCGGTCCGGTCGCCGGAGAGTTCCACGAATCGCTTGAGGGTGGTGTCGAGATGGGACATAGATACGGCGGGAGATTTACCCGCGACAATAGCGGCGCGTGGAAGCCAACGAAATAAGCCGATCGTATTGCCGATTACCGTCGGCGGTACATTCCCCGTTCATGAAAACAAAAAAGCAGGGACAATGCTGCCGCGCATTTCCCTGCTTTTTTATTGTTATCGTGTATTCGGTTATTCGCGATCGCCGAGGGAGTTCATCGCCACCAAAGCGGCACCGCCGACCAATGCGGTCAGGAAGGCGAGCGGGCGTTTCTTGGACTTCATCTTGGGAGGATTCAGAATCTTATCGACCTTGCCGGCGGTGTCGTCCTGAACCGCCTTCATCCCCGCGAGCGTCTTTTCGATATTACCTAGGTGACCGTCCGTGTGCTCTGCGTGCTCCATGTGCGCCGCTTCCATCGTCTTCACGTGCGCTTTGAACTTGTCACCATGACCCATCAAGGATTTGTTCAGCGCCGCGATGGCATTCGCGTTTTCCATGTTTGCCGCAGAAAGCGATTGACCGCCCGAGTCCATCGAACTCTTCAATCCAGCTACGGATTCCTGAATGCCGTGTATCTCTTCGTGCATTTCGGATACCTCGGCGCCCATCTCCTCAATTGCGGATTCCATGCCCATCTTGTGCGCTTCAAATTTCTCCTTGAGCATATCCAATTCCGACTTCGCCACCACGTCCGCAACCATCTCCGGCGGTTCAGGCTCTTCCGGCATGGCGACTCCGGGGAAACCCCACATCGCGGATACTTGGAGCTCTTCCTTCGGGTAAATCAGGTGCGGATTCGAAAAGATATTGTACTTCTCGAATTCCCGCCACAGCAGCGGATCGTGACGGTATTTCTTTGCCAAATGCCACAGCGTGTCCCCTTTTTGGATGGTGTAGAATCCGGTGGGGTCATCGGTCTCCTTCGGCGTAATCTTCGCGGAGGCATCCAACACCAACAGGACGCCGCTCAAAGACACACAGAGGTAAAGAATAAATACCAAACTCACGCCGGTTTTCATTGCTTTCATGTGGGTGGTTCTCCTTAATATTGTGAGTATTCCCTGTGTATTAATAGCTATAGGACATTGAGACGTGATGCGTCGTGCCCGATTCCATCAAGCGGCTTGCCGGCGCATCTTGGAGCGCGTAATCGATCTGGAGCGCACCGACATTGACACCGAACCCCCCGAACAGACTTTGGTGGTCCTGAGAGCCTCGTGCCCCGCCGCGAATCGCAAAGCGTTTTGAAATCATGTATTCCGCACCGATGCGCGCGCTAGTCGTTGATTCGACCAACTCGGCGAATTCGTGCTCGACATCAAACGAAAACGTGACGCCGGCACCCTTGCGCGGAAGCTTGAACGCAACGCCCGCGTCCACCAGCATCGGCACAGCACTTTCGCTGTGATTGCCGCTGTAAGAACTCCCGAGGTTGCGGACAGCGAGTCCGTAGGTGAAAACCGGAATCTCCTTTCCGGAGGGGGTGGTGTGGGTACGACGACCGATGATTCCGATATCGGCGCCGCGTACTCCGTTCACGCGCTCGGCATCGAGGCTATAAACATCGGTGAGGACGCCAACGCCGATCCCGATACCGATATTGCCGAACATGTGGCCGTACGAGAGTGAAACGGCGTTTGAATTGGCGCGAAACGTGCCGCGCCGGATGTCGTTAGCATCGCGGTGTTCAAGATCATCGACGGTCACACCGGAAACTGCGAGTCCGATCGAGCCGCCCCCCAGATTGTGGGCGATACCCAGGAAACTTTGCCTCGCGTCGAATCCCTTATTGAACGTGGAGACGGTAAACGTGGTGTTTTTCACGGACGCCAATCCGGCGGGATTCCATACGGTTGCGGTTGCATCGTCAACCGTTGCGGTGACCGCACCGCCGACACCGATGGATTGCGCGCCCGCGCCGAGCCGCAGCCAAGGAAATGCGTCCTCGGCGGAAGCAGACCACGGAACGAAAGCCATTAGCGCAATGAAAGCAAGGGCTGAACCCAGCAGCATTTTCGGCTTCATTTGATTCATGTTGTTCTCCTTGTAAGGTGAAGTGTGTTTGAGTCGTGGTTGTTTTAGAATTAAAAAAATTATTTAGGACTTCGGAACTAAAGGCTGGTGCGCACAAAGATTTCTATCGCGGTCATTATTCATTCCCTTGATTGCACCCTACAAACTACGTCAAAGATGGTGGTTCGTGATGCGTGAATCGAAAGAAACCCAACCTCCCCCGCCTCCCCGAGAAGGGGGCGGGGGAGATCGAGAAACGGGTTACTTGATTGCCATCTTGAGAATGGCGTACTGCGGATTGAGGCTGTCGTGGACTATAATCTGCCCGATGTAGACGCCTCGCGACAACTTTTCACCGCCCGATGTCGTGCCGTCCCATCTGATGACGTGTTGCTTGGTGGCTTCAATCGTCCTCGGACTCAAGGACCAGACGGGCCGCATCGAGAGATCGAAGATTTCGATGCTAATCTCGGAACTCCGGGTCAAGGTGAAAGCGATATTTGTCGCTCCGACGAACGGATTCGGGTAGTTTCTCGCATTGAGCACGGCGAGCCCGTCAGCCGATTCAACCGTAAAGCTATAGGTCGCATTGGCAACGTTACCGGCTTTGTCCGAAACTCTGACGCTGACTTGGTGCGAACCAAAGTCCAGCGACCGCGCCGGGACGAAGGTTCCGATCGTGCCGCCTTCGAAGACCGTGCGACCGGGAACGACACTCTGATTGCCGTCTCTGACCGATATTACGATACTCGCAATACCCGACAGATTGTCCGTGGCGGAGACGGATATGATATGGCTCTCCGGACGCACACTGCCCGAAGGCGATGTGTGATCGATGTTCGGCGGAGTGGTATCCACCTCGACGGTGAAACTCCAACCCGAGGTTGCGACGTTGCCGCTCTTGTCGGTGACATCGACAGCGACGGAATAGACACCGTTATCCAGCTTGCCCGTAGGCGTAAAGCTGGCGAATGTCCCACCTTGGAACGTGGTGGCGCCGGGCACCGCCGCGAATGTGAGGTTGTTCACCAATCGAATCCTGACACTCGCGACGCCGGACATGTCATCCGTAGCGGACACGGTGACGCGCGGCGTAGACGTGCGGATAATCCCGTGCGGTCCGGAATCGCCGATGGTGGGCGGTACCGTATCGACCTCGACAGTGAATACCCAGTCGGCATCGGTGGTGTTGCCCGCCTTATCGGTGACCCTGACGCCAACGGTATAGGTGTCATTCTTCAACCGGTTCGCCGGGTTGAAGAATCCTACCGTGCCGCCCTCGTATCTGGAGGCGCCGGGAATTCGCTGGAAGGCGCTGTTAAGGACGCGGATTTCGATGTTCCGTATACCGGAAATGTCATCGGTACCGGACACGCTAATGCGCGGGGTATCGTCACGGATGATCCCTTCCGGCGATGTGGAATTGATCACCGGCGGCGTATGGTCGGCTTCGAGCACGAAACTCCAACTCGCGTCCGCTGTGTTGCCCGCCTTATCGGTGGCTTTCACGCCAACGGTATAGGTGTCGTTACGGAGCGCGCGTTCCGGTACGAAGGAGGCGGTGGTGCCGCCCTGGTAGACGGTGCGGCCGCCGATTCTCTGGAAGGCGCTGTTGAGCACTCGAATCTCGATGTTCGCGATACCGGATTCGTCATCGGTTGCGGACACGCTGACTCTCGGTGTCTCGCTCCTTACAATCCCCAGCGGCGAGTGACCGCTTATCACCGGCGGTACGGCGTCAACTTGAACGGTGAAACTCCAACTCGCGTTGGATGTGTTTCCGCTCTTGTCGGTCGCATCGACAGCCACCGAATAGGTGTCGTTTCTCAACGCCCTCTCCGGCACGAAGGCTGCCCTAGTGCCGCCCTCATATATCGTGCGCCCGCCGATCCGCACCTGACCGCTGTTGTACACTCGAATCGCGATATTCGCGATGCCCGAGAGGTCGTCCGTAGCGGATGCTTCGACCCGCGGCATATTCGTACGGATCGTGCCTTGCGGCGATGTCGTATTGATAGAGGGCGCCGCGCGGTCGGCTTCAAGCGAGAAGCTCCAACTGGCGCTGGCGGCATTTCCGGCGTTGTCGGTAACAACGGCGGTGACCGTGTAGGTGCCGTTCGTCAACCCGGCAGCGGGGGTGAAGGTACCCAGTCCCGAGCCATCGAACACGGTGTTTCCGTCAATTTGACCGTTCGGGTTCGACACCGAGATTGCGATCCTGCCGACACCCGACATATCGTCGGTGGCGGAGACGCTGATCGAAGGCATATCATCGCGGACGATGCCGTGCGGCGATGTGGCGCTGATACTGGGCGGCAGCGTATCCATAACGACTTCAACGGTGAAGGACCAACTTCCCCTCGTCTCGTTTCCGGCGTTATCGGTCACGACGGCGGTGGCGGTGTAGGTATCGTTCGCCAACCCTGCGCCCGGCGTGAAGACCGCCATGGTGCCTCCATCGAATTCGAAGGAACCGTCAACGGCGGAGCCGTCACTCGCGGCGACCGAGATTTCGATGCTCGCTACCCCCGACATGTCATCGGTAGCGGAGGCGGCGATGGTCGGCATATCGACGCGAACGATGCCCGAGGGCGAGGTTACGCCGATGACCGGCTCGGCAATGTCCATTATGACTTCAACGGTGAAGGTCCAACTGGTAGAGCTGGCATTCCCGCTGTTGTCGGTTACCGTGGCGCTTGCGGTATATTCCCCGTTAGCCAACGGGGCACCCGGAATGAAGACAGCCGAACCCGAACCGTCAGACTCGACGGACCCGTCAACCGCGGAACCGTCGCTCGCGGCTACCGAGATCTCGATGCTCGCAACGCCAGAGAGTCCTGCTTGCCCGGTGTCGCTGACATCGGACGCAGACACGCTGACGGCCGGCATATCCACACGGACAATGCCCGTCGGCGAGACGACATCTATGCTCGGGCTTGTGGTATCGACATCGACTTGAACGGTGAAACTCCAACTCGCGGTGGACACATTGCCGCTGTTGTCCGTGACGACCGTACTTGCCGTATAGGTATCGTTGGCAAGCGCGGCGCCCGGCGTGAAGACAGCGGACCCGTCTCCCATCGCGATCGAGCCGTCAACCGCTCCACCGGCGCTATTCATCACCGAGATTTCGATGCTCCCGATACCCGACATTTCGTCGGTAGCGGCGACGCTAATCTCGGGCATGGCGCTCCGGCTTATCCCTAGCGGCGATGTGTTTCCGATGGACGGCGCGGTTTCGTCTCTAATGACCTCGACGGTGAACGTCCAACTCGCGGTGTTCGTATTCCCGCTGTTGTCGGTCACTGCCGCAGTCGCCGTATACTCGCCGTTAGCCAATGCGCCGCCCGGGGTGAAGACAGCGGAACCGTCTCCCATCGCGACCGAGCCGTCAACCGCCGAGCCGTCGCTTGCGGCGACAGAGATTTCGATACTCGCAACGCCGGACAGTCCCTCTTGCGCCGTATCACTTACATCGGACGCGGAAACGCTGACGCTCGGCATCTCGACACGGACAATGCCCTGCGGCGATACGACATCGATGCTGGGCATCGTGGTGTCATAGTTGGCTTCCACGATGAAACTCCAACTCGTGCTGGCGGAGTTTCCGGAGTTGTCCATGACAACCGCGGTCGCCGAATATTCCCCGTTCGCCAATTCGCCTGCCGGCATGAAGGAGGCGGAGGTGCCGTCTTCCGCCATGGCGGTCTCACCTTCAACCGCGTCTCCGTTGCTATTCATCACGGCGATAGCGATGGAGGCTATGCCGGTGAGATCGGTGGCGCCAACGGTGACGGTCGGCGTGGTGGATCGCGTAACGCCGTGCGGCGACGTGCTTCCGATGGTCGGCGGCTCTTCATCGAGGGCTATGGTAAAGGTCCAACTGTATTCCTGCGAATAGCCGTCGCCGTTGGTTACGGTAGCGGTTGCCATGTGCTGACCCAGCGTCAACCCTTCAACAACGCGAGTGGCGCCGTCCACGGCGTCGCCGCCGTCAAGCGCGATCGCTATGCTTGCCACTCCCGACTGATCGTCGATAGCGGTGACGGACAAGGTCACGTCCGGACCCCATACCGATCCCTGCGGGCTCACCTCGGTGACTACCGGCGGGGAGTGATCGAATTCAACGCTGAAGGTGACGGAGGCATCCGCGCTCTTTCCATCGGCATCGGTCGCCGTAATGGTGACGGTGTGCGTTCCTTCGGCGAGCGCCGGATCCGGGGTATAACTCAGGTTTTTCCCGTCGATCACGGCATCCACGGCTTCGCCGTCGATCATGGTGACGACCTCCAGCGCGCCGCTTCCGGTTACCACGGCGCTGATGAGAGGCATTCCGTCATCGGACACGCTGTCCGCCGCCGGCGACAGAATGGCGACGGAGGGAGCCGTGCCGGCTACGGTGAATTCACCGGAAGCGGTGCTCCTGTTGCCCCATTTGTCGGTCACGGAGACATCGGTGCGATAGGCGCCGCCGGTCAGTGCATCGTCCGGCGAATAGACGACCGCGTCGTCGGCATCGTCCAGTTGATTCTGATCGACAGGCACGCCGCTTTCATCCGGCGGATTCAGACGCGTAATCCGGATCTCGACGTTGGCCGGGACATCCAGCGGATCGTCCGAAGCCACCGCGATACCGTATCCCTCGCCATCGTGGTAGGTAGCATGGATGGTCGGGTGCGGACTGACCTCGTCATCCTCGGTCGGCGCTTGCACCGTGATTTCCGGCGCGATGCGGTCGATAGCGAGGTTCACCAGATCGAAACTCGCGCTGCCGTTGCGCTTCGTGACGGTAACGCTCGCGGGGTGATCGCCTTCGCCGGTGGCGGCGGTGCTCGCCACAATACTAAAGTCGTGGCGGGTACCGTCAATCGCCGCCAGATCGTCAGCCAAGGTTCCGCCGTCGATCTGCACGGTGATGTCGCCCATCAGAACGCCGGGGGCGTTCATTCCAAACGGGAACATATTCTCGTCCGACTGAGCAATGCGGTATCCGAGGGGGTGCGCCGCCATAAAGTCGGCGAGGCTCATGCCCTCGCCCCTTCCGTCGATGGTGAACATCGGCGGAGGCGTGAAGTTGTCGACATTGGCAGCGACGCCGTACGCGGGATCTTCCGCTTCGTTATCGCCTTTGGAGTCGTGCGCCAGAACTTGGAGCACATAATCGCCGCCTACGCCGAGCACGCTCAGGTTGGTAATAGTGACTGTGAAAATCTTATCGCTGCTCGTCTTGGTCATATCCGCCATGTCAACGCCGACAGCTTCTTCTACTGTGACGTCGCCGACATCGACGGCATCGCCCTTGGATCCGTCTTCGTTGCGAATATTGACAACGAGATGGACTCCGTCGACCCTCCAATCCGGCGCGGCGGGATCAACGGTCAATATGGCGACCGGCGTGTCATACCCTTCGGCGGTGAAGCCGCCGAGTTGGAAGACTCCGGCTTCGGTCATCGCAAGCTCACCGTAGGCATCGGCGACCGCCGTAATTGCCGTGCCGACTTCGACATCCCCGTTATCGAGGAGGAAGTCGTCGGTACCGCCGGCGATCGGCGCGTACTCGACACCGTCGGCGCCTATCATGGTGGCGTTAACGACATAGGGCGCCTCGAGCGAGTCGAGGAGCGACGCGGTATTAAAGGTAATCGACCACTTGCGGTAGGTGGCTTCCGGTGCGGACGTTCCCATACCGTCGTCGGTAATGACACTCACGAGATTGCCGAGCACGGTTATCAAGTCGGCGGAAAGCAGTCCGGTCAGAAGCTCGGATTCGGTCGCTTCGCCGATTGTCATGGTAGAGCCGTCGGGCATCGTCAGGTCGAACCGCACGGACGCGAGATCCGGAATGGTCCTTCCCGCGGTGTAACCGTACACGGTGATGATACCGCAATAGCCGCCGGTCTCTTCGTTGGTGCCGGCAGGCACCACGTTGACGGCGATATGCTCCGGTTGGACCGGGCAGACGCCGGCGTCAAGTTTAACCGTCGGCGCCGCGGGCTCGGGATCGGTGATTGTCAAAGCATTGGTGGCAACGGCGCGCACGTAAATGTGCGAGTCATCGCCCCCGCCGTCAATCAAGGAGGCGAAATCGTCGATAGTCCATTCGACATCACCCACAGCGTCGATAGTAGCGATATCCATCCAACTCGCGGTGCCGTGCATCGTCTTATACTGCACGACAATGCCGGTCAGCGGGTGCGGCGTGCGATTCGGAATGTCGATCGACAGCGTCAGGTTCCCGGTGTTGGCGAAGATGGTGGATTCCCCGGGCGCCTGGCTCTCGAACGGATCTTCGAGGTCGCCATCCTTGTTGCAATCGCCGATGACGATGTTGGTGATCACCGCTTGGTCGGGATCCGGAGGAACGACATTTACGCGTACCGGCATGGTGAAGGAGGACAGGTTGCCCACGTTATCAATACCGACGGCACGCAGACCGTATTCACCGGCGATGAGCGCCGGATCGTTATTCATGCCCCGAATGATCAACTCTTGCGAGCGAAGCATTCCGGGAGGCATTCCCGCGCGCGCATTGATTGAAATCATATCGTTGAACGCGGATGCGATGAACACGTCGAAGGTTTCGGCTGACAGCCCGCCAACCACCGGTACCATCGACGGATCAAGAAGCGGCACCCACGTGTTCCCCATCTGGCTCGCCGGATCGCCGTCGTGCCGGATAATCTGGAACATGAAATCGCTCAGATCTTCCAGCCCGTCCATGCTGCTGGCATTCAGCATCAACGATGCCATCTGGTTCGGATCGGGTGTTATCAATCCGGTCGCGATGATGACGCCGTCTTCACGGGTGTACATGGCGGAGTTTTGACCGTTATCGACCGAGATATCGATGGCGGGCGCCGAGCGGTCAATTACGAATTTCTTGTTGTAGACCGGACGGTTATCGATTTGGACGCCGTTCGAATCGAAGGCGTTCGCGTCGATGGTGTGCTCCCCATCCGACAGGTCGGAGAGATCGATGGTGGTGTACCACACGGACTGATCGGCGGTGGACATCGGAACGGTAAAGACCGACACCATCTGCGGATTCATGGTCGTCATGATTTCCATGGACAGCGGTATCGCCGCTTCAAAGACCGATCCCAGGAGATTCAGCAGCGCCTCGCCGCTGAGCACCTCGGTGATGTCTACGGTTGAGATATCCTGACCGGCAACGATGGCGTTGATATAGGGATTGAGCAACGCGCCTACGGCGTCCTGCACACCCATGGTAAAGAGTGCGTCGACGATGCCGCGGTCTTCAAGCTGCAAGTTGCGCGGATCGGGAATGGCGTAGCTCGACAACATCATGGCGTCGCCTTCGCCCAAGACCAGCGGCACCGGCGTGTTCAGTGTAACTTCGTAGTAGTAGTAGTAGATTTTACCGGTCTCGATTCCGACCTCTCCGCTCCACACGACCTCGCCGTTGATCATCATCGGGCTAAGCGGTGCGCTGGCGTAAGCGGCGGGATCGACGGGTACTTGCCGCCCCCTGGACAGCAGAACCGCATATTCCGGCGGAAGCGCGTCGGATGAGTACCGCAGCGTTACCGAGGAGAAAATCCCGGAGTCGGTTCCCAAGCCGGGCCACGAGGGAAGCAGCAGAGCCGCCTGCTCCTCCTCCAACTGGAAGGTGTGCGGGAAGGTCATACCGGCTACGGCTTCTCTGGCATCCCGCGTTCCCTCTTCGCTGAAGGGATCAAAGTCGGGGCCGTCCAGTCTGAACGTCACGCTTCCGACATCTCCGCGCGGCGTGGCGAGGTAGACATCAAGTTTGTTTCCGGTAACGATTCTGGTGAACCCGCCATCCTTGGAGTCTAGGATGCCCATGCCCATCTCGCCGCCGGGACGCGCCGTGAGGGCGTTCCCGAAGTTTTCGAGGTCGATATTCTCAAAATCCTCGAAGATAAGCGGCAGTTCCGCGTCAAGCAGTTGAGCGGGCACCATCCCCGGCGGCAGGATTGCGCCGAGCGCTTCCATAACGGCAGCCTGCGTCGCGGGATTGCTGCGCATCATCTCGATAAAGGCATCGGCTCCGATGGATTGCCCCACATCGGTGCGCCCGATCGCCAACTTGACAATCTTGTCGATGACATCGCGTCCGTGCACCGTGTTCAGCGACAGACCGCCGAGACGCACGGTGTCGACAAAGATGTCAAGACTCGCCATGCCTTCGTTTCCGGCAATGTCCGTCACCGTAAGGGTAACGACGTATTTGCCCGAATCGGCGTAAGCGTGCGCGGCATCCGCGGTGTCGGCCGTATTTCCGTCGCCGAAGTCCCACAGATAGCTTTCGATAACACCGTCAACAATTGGGTTTTCGGTGATGAGATCGCTGGATTCGCTGCCGACAAAATCAATAGCTTCCGTTTTCTGAACAAACTTTTGGCTGCTCGTCGCCACCGCAACCGGGTCGATCACATCCGCAATCAGGGCGATGTCGAAGGAAATGCTGCCCGCCAGAACGTGATGCGACGCGACCTGCATGCTTACGTTGGCGGCTCCGCCGCTCTCACGGTCGATTGCCACTATTGTGAGCGTGTCGTGAACGCTAACCACCGGCGCACCGCTCGGGTCGAGGTAGGTGGTGCTGTAATAGCCGCCCGCAGCGGTCATGATCGTGCGGGTGGGATTCGTTCCGAGCGTCACTCGCAGTTCGACGCCCTCCCGCGCGGCTGTTCCGTCGGGATTGGTGATGTTACCGAGAACGATGATCTGGTCCGAGGGATCGGCGGTG
The DNA here is from genome assembly GCA_028820655.1 of Candidatus Poribacteria bacterium. Taxonomy (GTDB): domain Bacteria; phylum Poribacteria; class WGA-4E; order WGA-4E; family JAJDTR01; genus JAJDTR01. The sequence goes on from JAPPIK010000033.1 coordinate 57,491, forward strand.
TGCGTGGTGTAGATATCCACATCGGGGATGTGTATCGCGACGACCTGCTCCGTAGTAAGGCGGACCTCTTTTTCGCCGACCGGATCACCGCCATCCATCACGGTCACCTCAAGCACGAGCGTGTCGTGCGTGGCGGCGACCGCCATCTCGGCGCTGACCATGGTAACATTATATCCGCCGCCCGCTTCGGTGACGGTATCCCATGACATATCCGGATTGCTCTGGTTGGTCACGGTGACGGTCAATCCCGGCGGCGCCGTGCTCACCCCGTCTTCGAGGTACACGGTACCGGTGACGATGATTTGCGCCGATTCGGCCGGAATGCCGCTGTCAACATTCCTCATGGCGATTCCCGCGCCGATTTCCTCTTCGGTAAGGGGAGGGTTGCCCCCGGAGCCGACATCTTCGCCGTCGGCGGACACGGTGACGGTGATGGCGTCGCCGGTTTCGGCGGCGGGACCTTCCGTGCTAATAAGGGTTACGTTATAGGATCCGTTGGCGTCCGTGGTTCCGGTCTCCGTAGCGCCGGTGTCGGCGTTCATTACGGTGACGGTCAATCCGGGACCGGCGGAAATTTGGCTGTCAAGCAGGAATACGGTTCCGGTCACGATGAGTTGCGGCGTGGAGGCTACCAAGGTCGTGGTGACATCCACCATGGCTTGCGCGTTATCGACCTCGTCGGAGGTCAGGGTGTGAGGCGGCATGGCTTCGCCGACCTGCGCCCCGTCCCGCATGACGGTCACGTTGATGGTATCGCCGGTTGAGCCGGCGGGGCTGCCCGCGCCGCCAACGAGGGTAGCGCTGTAGCCGCCGTTCTCGTCCGTCGTCCTACTATCGGTCGTTCCGGTGGCGGCATTCATGACGTTCACGGTCAAACCGGCACCGACGGGCACCGACCCGCCGCCGTGGTAGACGGTGCCGGAAACTGCCAGCACGCTGGTGGTGGAGACGACATCGGAATTCACATCAATCACGACGGGATCGCCGCCGAGATCGGCATTCATGAGCACCTTCATGGCGTCGCCGCGTTTCTCTCCGTCAGCGTCGGTGACGACAACCGTGACGACATCGCCGGTGCTGCCGGCGTTGTTGTCGGTGGGGAGATGCGTTACGCTGTAACCGCCGTTATCACCGGTGGTCGTCGTACCGATCGGGTTACCGTTTATGGAGACTTCGACATTCACGCCGGCGACGGCGCCGGTTCCGTCAGCTTTATTGACCGTACCGACAACGATGAGTTGAGCGACCGTCATCGGAGGTTCGACGGTGAGGTCTACGGTGGTTTCGCCGGTGGCGTCACCCACCGTGACGGTGATGGTGTCGCTCCCGTCCTCTTCGACGGTGGGCGCGGTATAGGAAGCGGTGTAGGTGCCGGGTTCAGAGGTCTCGGTGAAATCGCCAACCATGCCGCTGCCGGTCGGGGTTTGGCCGCCAACCGGATTCCCGGATTCGTCGGTAACAGTGACGGTCACGACGCCGGTTCCGCCGCTAGAGACGGTGGTCGGCGCGGCGTTGACAACGACCATGGCGGGGGGACCGGCATTCACATTAACCGTGGCAGAGCCCATGGCGCCGGAGACGCCGTCGGTTGCGGTCAAAGACACGGGTCCGATCATTTCGGACGGTGTGTAGGACGCGGTATAGGTGCCGTCGTCGTTGTTGGCGACATCGCCTACCATTCCGGTATCGGTTCCGCCGTCGCCGCGGCTGCGGCTGATGGAGATATCGGCATCTGTAACGTCGTTCCCGCCGCGGGAGACGGAGACGGTTATGGTACCGGTCTCACCGGCGCCCGCGGTGAAGAGCGCAGGCTCGGCGGTCACGGACACGAGCGTCGGCACGGGTGTGAGGGTTACTTCGGTGGTGGTCGTCTCGCCCGTGTTCGTGGATGTGACGGTGATGGTGTCGGTGGTGTCGTCGGTTAGAACGAGTTCCGGCGCGGTATAGGTGGCGGTGTAGGTGCCGTCGTCGTTATCGACCGGGTCACTCACGGTTCCCAACTCGGCATCGATGGTCACGGTATCGCCGGTGACAGCTTGACCGTCAACAACGATATTCACGATGATTGTGGTGGTCGCTTGACCGTCAGCCTGCAGCGTACCGGTGGTTGCCGTAGCGTCCACATCGGACAACTGTATGTTGACCGTAACGCGTTCCGAGTCGACGTCCGCAGCGGTGATAACATGCGTCTTCACCGCGACGATCTCCACGCCGTCCTTCACGGCAATGGTTATGGTGTCCCCGACGCTTATCTGAACCCCGGACAGGGAGAAGTAGGGTAGACGATAGTACCCGTTCGCGTTCGTCACGGTAGGCGCCGGAAAGCCGGAGGCTTCGACAGACAGACCGGCAACCGGCGCGCCGTCGCTGTCGGTAACCGTTCCCTCCAGGGTCAACACTCCCGTCGACTGCGCGTGCGCTGCACCGCCCGCGGCGGACATGAGTCCCGCGGCGAGCGTTACACAACAGAGAAACCAAACGATTCTTCCTCTGAGAATACTCATATTTTGATTTTAACCTCCAAAGTTCTGTTTAGAGGCGCGATTTGGTTGCGCCATCAAGAAAACAAGTGATCGATGAATGTATCCTAAAGAAAATAAACACGAGAAGTCGAAGTTTATGATGTTATGAAGCAGCCGATAATGCATATTGCGTAATGCTTAATGCGTAATGTCCCCAACGATTTCCCGACAAACGGGATCAATTGCCGCTCGGGCGATGTTCCAAGTGGGCGATGTAGTTCCGGTTCAGTTTGTCCAGTCGCGCCTCTATTTGCGTCAGGTGCTCGTTCACCCGATCGTCCAACCGCGACATGCGATCGTCCATATGATTAAGGGTGAACATGATGTAGACTTGGGCGAACGCGAAAATGCCGATAACCAGCGTGATGAGCGACCCCCACAACACCTGATGATTTTTTGTACCCCGGCCTTCTTTCGCTTCCATGCAACGCACCGCCCGGTTTTACGGCACACGGCGTGTGCCTACTACTTTTTTGCAACGCACACCCCACAAGGAAAATATTCGCGCTCGCCAGTCATTCCCTAGATTGCACCCTACAAGTGGAAAACAATACAAAAGGCTGGTGCGCAGTGCGCACCCTACAACCACGAATTTTATTATAGCACGGGGAGGTAAAATATTCAATCTATTTATTGAGAAAATTTTGCTGTATATCTCGGGCGGGGGACCCAGCCCCTCCGGTTCGGTGTATATCGCGGGCGGGAGACCCCGCCCCTACGGTTTCTGTTTTGCCCGATCGGAGTTGAGCCGCATCACTCCTCCCGGAGGCGGTATTTCATTTCGTCAACGTAATTCTGTTGGATGTTGTCCAATCGTATATCTACCTGCGTAAAGCGTTCTTCCACTTGCGCAAAACGACTATCAATTCGATTTTCCAAGCCATCTATTCGTCTTTCCAGCCCATCTATGCGATTGACGATTCGGTTCTCCAACTGCGTAAACCGCTCCTCCATCTGCGTAAAACGCGTTTCGATGATTAGAAACCGTTCATGCATTCGCTTATCCAGATCCCCAATTTGGTTTGTAAGCCGCGCGTCCATCTGGTTCATTTGATTACTCAACTGCCTAATCGCAAATATCATTCCGGTCTGGGAAACTGTGAAGACGACGCCAAATATTCCCACGAGGAGGGTACCCAAAGGTAGATTCCCCAAATTCCCTCCCGCGGCCGAACCGGAGTTCGCAGCGAATCCCCATGATATCGCGAACCCTGCCAGAACGGCAAGGGCAGAACCTCCGATAATGGCATTTTTGCGGTTTGGGAACATGCGAGACCGTGTGTATTGCGAAGCGTCCGGAGAAACTGAGTTGGGGATGACGAGGTGATGATTCAAGGAGTGATAATAAACAATGCGTAATGCGTAATACGTAAGAATCAGTTCGTGGGAGAAATATCTCCCATTACGCATTACGTATTACGTATTACGCATTATTGTTTCGCGCATTATTTACTTCCACAAAAAATTAGCTGCCAAGCGCAAGAACAGCCTTCGCGGAGCGCCCGGCAGCTAATTGGTTTAGCACAGGCGAAACCTACTTCACGATGACCATCCGACGGGTGGCTGAGAACTCGCCCGCCTGGAGATGATAGAAGTAGAGACCGCTGGAGACCTGCTCACCGAAGTTGTTCCGGCCATCCCAGTAGATGGCGTCCGAACGTCCTTCGTAGACAGCCGCCGGCGTGAAGCCAACGTCGATGCTGCGGACGAGGCGGCCGTGCGTCCCGTAGATGCTCAAGGAGACGTTGCTGTCTTTTGCGAGACGGAACGGAATCCACGTTTCGGGATTGAACGGATTCGGATAGTTCGACAGCAGTTCGGTCTGCGCCGGGATCTCGTAGGTCACGAGGTCGGGCAGGCTGATGCTGCCGTCAAGCACATCTTCAGCCGTCACAACGTGCTGTACCGAACGGATACCGAGCAACGGATTGGCGGAATCGGCACTGATTTCCAGCCGGTCGCCCACCTTCGCGGCGGTCGCGTCGAACTTCACGAAGGTCATATCGTATGCGTCGGTTGCGAAGGTACTACCGAGAACGAGGCCGCTGGTCAGGTTTTTGACGGAGACGTTGAGACCGTCAAGCGCCATCATGCCGGCTTCGTCCACCAACTGCCCGCGCACGTGCAGCACGGAGGTGCTTGTCGGGCTGAGCGCGACCGGAGCGGTGCTGCTCGTGCCCCCACCGTCGTTCTGCCACGCGGTGCCGGGTACTTGCAACATCACGGCGTCGCTGGTGATGACGATGTAGCCTCTGCCGCCCATGACGGGACCGTCGGTATCGGTGCCAGCCACGACGGTCTTGAACTCACCGCCCTCCATGATCAGGATGCTCGTGATACCCGGGAATAACAGGTTATCAATCGCGTCACTAATCATGGACAGGACACCCGTATCAAGCGGCACACCGACCAGATTCACCCCTTTACGGAGGTTCAAGGCGGCTGATCCGTTCATTCCGAGCGCTTCGCCCTTGAGGGCAAGCGACTTGGGTGCGCTCATGCTGACAATCAGACCGGTATCGTCGGCGATCATCATGTCGCCGAACGCCATACCCGGCGCGTCGTCACCCAAGTAACTATCAAATTTGACGCCGTCGCCAGTCGTGGTGATGTAGTTGACCGCGTCGCCCAAGGCGTTGAAGAGGTCGCGAACGGTGTTGATCTCCATGTCCACGCCGTCCACTTGTTCTACGTCAAGCGGGATGTGGATCATGCTGCGGCCCATCGGAATATCGAGCGTGAACTCGTATCCCGGCGGCTCGATGGTCAACATCGCGGTATCCATCTTCGTGCCGAGTGTGACGGTGACGGTGTACTCGCCCGCCGTGTGCGCCTCATTAAGCATGAGACCGGCGCTGTAACTGCCAGCCATTTCCGCATCTTCAACCAGCGTCAACTGGGCAATCACTCCGCTCTCGGTATTCTCGATCACGGCGGTCGGCGTTGCGCCTTCGGAACCTTCGGCTTTCACCCAGATCTCGACACCCGCCTTCGCGGTGGAAGGCTCGACCATGACACTGGTCAGTTCGCTCGGGTCGTTCTCCAAGGTGACCATCGTGGAATCGCTGTGCATATTGCCGATCCGATCCATGGCGGTGACGGTGATGGTGTACTCGCCGTCTTCCGCTGTGTTGGGCACGTCGGCATCGTCGGCAGTGATGGTGACGATTGTGAACCAGGTTCCCGGAGAAGCCTCCAGTTCTTGCATCGGAATCGCCTCGGTTTGGTTCGAATCCAATCCGCCGAGCATCGCCGTAACCCCGCCCTCGGCAAGTGCCACCATGGAGTCGTTCAAAGCGACATTTGCGGAGAGCGTGAAGGAATCGCCGTTCACGACCACGTCTTCGGACGATTCGACGTTGCTGACCGTCGGCGGATCCTGGTCGTTGATGACCTCGAAGGACACGGAGTCGCTGCGGCCCGCGATCGTCAGGGAAACCATGACTGCGCCTTCAGGAAGATCTGCCGGCAACGTGATTTCACGTGAGAATTTCTGGCTGCCGTCAACCGGGTCGCCCACCGGATCCATCCCCTTCTCCACGTTGACCGTATTATCGTCGGCGTTAACATAGGAGAACGTCAGTGTCGCCGGACCGTCCTCATCACCCGTGGCGGACACGGTAACCATCATACCGGCGCTTGCGGGATCCGGATCGACCGACTTCGCGGTGATACCGGACTTGACCGATACAGCGACTGACACGTCGTCGAGACCCATAGCGCTCGCCGTTATCATGGTATCTGCTTGACCGGTGTTGTTGTAGGTCGCAGACCCGGAATGTCCGTCCGCCGGAATGGTGATGGATGCCGGATCGAAGGTGCCGCCCGCTTTGCCGTCATCAAGGGTGATAACGATGGGATCAATGGTTTGGCCCTCGGAATCGGTGCCATCGCCGTCATCCCACAACGTCACGGTGACGGTGATGCTCTCGTCGACAAAGATAGTTGCGGGATCCGGGTCGGTGGCAATCGCCAACGCGGTGATGGGCAATCTGACGGTGACATTTGGCGGAGAATCTACCGGCAAAGGCGCGCCGCCTGATACGACCGACACCATCGTGGTGAACGGATATGAGCCCTCCGCCGAGGGAGCCGTGACCATCGCGTAGGTGAACGTCAAGGTATCGGTAGGCTCAAGAACGGCGTTCGCTGTTGCCTTCACGATCCTTGCACCGTTGGCACCGGTCGAGATATCCAGGTCGGCGCTACCCGCGAGGGTCACATCGCCGGGATCCTCGACTCCGTCAATGTCGTAATTCGCCCGGGTCCAACCTCCAGGAATCTCAAGGGTCACCTCGGAACCGATTTCCATACGCGCACCGGCGGTAAAGAGGAAGGTCAGGTTACCTAGTTCAGCGCCCGGGACAGCGCTTGTCAATTCGCCAGACGCGTCGGACAGCATCATGGTTCCTGCCGCAACCTGCTTAATGGTAATAGTATCACCGCCCGCCGTGAGCCCAACCGGCTCGGAATCGGGAGCAGAACTCGATTTAGCGGTGAAGGTGTAGGTTCCGCCAATGGTCGGTGCCGTGACATTCTGGTATTTGAATATGAGCTGATCGCCGCTTTCCAGCACGACAGCAGTCGTCGCTGTCATCGTCGTATCGCCCAACGACAAATCGGCACTCCGGTCTCCGAGAACGGTGTAACCCTTTTCGCCGGTTACGTTACTCGGCGCGTCCCAATCTCCATTTGCAGGCAATGAGACCTCGACAACCGATCCAATCTCCATCTTGCCGGCGGCCGTGTAAACTATCTGCAACTCGGCAATCACGGATCCGGCGTCGGCCTCTTTTACGCTGAGCGCAATCGTACCGCCGCCATCCGGGGCGCGTCCGATACCAATGGTCGGATCGGAGATATCTGTGCCATCACCCAGAGTTCCGTCCGCCTCCGTATTCTCGCCGGGGTAGGAGTTCGCTCGCGAGTGGAAGGTGTGCGAGGCGGAACCATCCACCTTGGGAACCTTTACTCCTCTGTAAGTTATGGAGATACTGTCAGCGGCGGTCAACACTTCGGTGGAGACAAAGGTGATTCTGTCCGCCGTAACGACAATGTTACCCTTGGTGCTGGTCAGGACAATCTCGCCATCCGGATTCTGTCTGGGCCCGCTGTCTTCCCGGAACAGAGTCCAGCCTTCGGCACGGTCGATCTCGACCTTCGATCCCGCCGCCATTCGCCCACCGGGGGTGAAGACGAAACTAAGCGTTCCGAGAGGTGCTTCGGACGTCGTCTGCGTCAGCGCCTGTCCGCCTTTCACAAGGGCAACGGAACCTTTGCCAGGACCAACGGTGAGTTCAAGTTTTGGAATATTGCCATCGGCGAGAGGCATTGGATCGCCGTGGTGCCCGGCACTTGCTTTGGCGGGGAACGAAAAAATTTCCTGGGACGCCGGCGCTTTATCCACGAAGTAGGTTATCGTCGGTCCCGTGGGAGAGGTAAGCGTGGTGGTATCAAACGTACCCTTAATCGTCCGTCCTTCCACGGTAACCGCTGGAGCAGCAGTGAGTGCACCGTTTGCGGTAACCCCCGTACCGATGGGAACAAAGGGCTGAGGCCAAGGCTCGGGAATCGTAATCTCAAACTTGGATCCGTCAGCAATACCGATCAAGCCGCTCCAAGTAAACCTCAAGGTATCGTCCGGAATGTCCCCTCCCGCAGTGTGGTAACTGAAGGCTTCGGTTCCGGTTGTGCCGCTATGCAGGTTTAGTTTACCTGTACCGTGCGGTTTCGTCGTAACGATGTTAAACGGATCTCGGACATTTGCCGACGATGACTCTGTGAAATCCACGGGAGTATCCAGCAGATTCGACGTTATTTGCTCTGCCGCAATCGTGGATGTGACGGTGAAATCCCAGCCGGTAATAATGGCGCCCGTTGTGTCTGTAACCTCGGGCGCATTGAAATCCGCTTTCTTGATGGTAAACACAACGGTATCGCCCATCTGGAGGAGCGCATCGGCTTTGACGGTGGCGGTCACCGAATCAGCCGCGCGAGTGATATCCAACCGGCTCGCCGCACGACCCGACACGCCAACTTCCGTATCGTCGCTTGCGTGTGTAAAGTCGGGCCAATTTGCGTTCAATGTAAGAACGACAGTCGAACCCCCGGAAATGGTACCCTTCGGCGTGAACGTGAAGATGAGGTTGTTCAACGACTCTTTGCTATTCACGACAAACATATTCTCGTAAGAAAGATTGTCGTCAGTGTCAGGCTGCGCGGGGAGCGGGGTTGGCGAACGTGTCATGACGACCCCGCCCGAACCCGCACCGGCAGCAACCGGACCAACCACGACTCTTATTTTATCATCGCCTGCCGCGAGGGTGAATTTGGGAGCAGACACGGTAATCGTGTACACGCCTTGGCGGACGGGCGCCTTCGTGCGAAACGCGAAGGTAATCGTCTGGCTAACCAAGTCTTTACCGGCTCGCGCAATGATGTTGGGGCTGCTAACCAAGCCGAACAGGTCGCCGGCATCAAGCGCGCCATCACTGTCGCCGTCAATTTCCCCTCCGATCACTACTTCTCCGACCTCTGGCGGGTTGGTGACGATGGCGTCGGTAGTTTCGTCGTCGGCAATGATGGGACGGCTCCAGACGCTGGGAATAAAGATTGTGACATCGCCCGGCACGTCATCGCCATCGGTTGACGCCGTACCGTCAAATGCAACGGAGAAGTTAATTGTGAGTTCGGATGCCGCCCGGACAGTGCCATCGTCGATACCGGCGACCGTGATGTCTACACCGGTCTTTACCGCCAAGGCGTCCGTCGTTGCCAAGCCAAAGGCGAGCATCAGCGCGACGATTCCGAATACGCTAATTTTCCATGTGCTACACATCATGTTATTATACCTCCTAGGTTGTGTGTTAGCTGTAGGATTGAATTTGGGTTTGAAGTTCTTGCGAGTTTCGCAAGAATGAATTGAACTGTACATAGGTGGTTAATCCTTGTTACTGAGAAAGATAAATGTAGGGTTCACGCCGTTGAACGTGTTAGCAGAAGGTAATGCTGCCGGATTTACTATCGCCCTCCCTATTCGGTCGGTTGATTGTAATGCGTAAAACCCAAAACTAAATCTCGGAACTGCTTGAGATGTGCGAGTCTGGTTTGAGGGAGGAAACCCTCAAGTCGAAAATCGTAGGCTCTTCGCCGCTGGAGGGTCGTCCCGAGCGGGTCGGAGCGGGTTATTTTACAATGAAGCCGTGATCGCTAGGTACAGTTGTGACGCACTGAGACCACAACTTGGGCATATAATATAACGAATTGGAAATTTTGTCAAGAGTTTTTTTCCTTTTTTTGGAGGCGTTCGGCGTCCGCGGGCTCTCGGCATCTATTCCGCTGCAAACACGAAAAACGAATCGCGGAATCGCGGGGTTTCAAAAAAACAGTGGAGAGTGGAGAGCAAGGCAGATCCACCAACCTCCCGCACTCCAGCGGAGTGCCATGTGGGGGGCGTCGGGAAGGGCGAGGTGTCATTATACGTGCGGGGGTTGGTGGACGGTGTGGTCGGAGGTGTGGGTGTCGAGTTTTTGGGAAAGGTTGTCGTGTTCGCGCTGCATTTGATTCCGGAGGTCGCCGATTCGAGTGTCCATTTGGCGGCTCAAGTCGTCAAAACGGTTGTTCATATCGCTGAAGCGGGCATTCATATCGTTAAAACGCGCATTCATGGTGGCATTCATTTCACTGAACCGGGCGTTCATAGTCGTATTCAAGTCGCTTATTCGCTTGTCAAGATCACCGATTCGATTGTTCATATCGCCCATTCGATTGTTCATATCGCTGAAGCGCTTGCCTTGAACGGATACCATGTAATAAAAAATGGTCGCGAATCCCACGGCCATGCCAACAATGAGCGTTATGAATTCCGGGCTTGTCATGGTGCCTTACTCCTTTCAACAATGTCCCCCAATTGTACGCTGGTTCCACCGTGATGTCAAGGGAAAGAACTAGTGATCAGTGGAGAGTGGAGAGTGGAGAGTGGAGAGTGGAGAAAACGTCTGAACTGTGATTTTTGTGATTGCGATGATTACCGTGATTGAATCTATGTAGGGTGCGCACTGCGCACCAGCCTTAGGCGGCGTTCTTCTTCACTCCAGTTGTAGGGTGCGCACTGCGCACCAGCCTTTGCGGCGCATCCTCCTCACTCCGGCGGATTATTCTGTCTGAATCACGGATTGAAAGACAGTGGCCAGTGACCAGTGGGCAGTGGGCAGTCGTAGGGTGGGCACGGGATCCCTATCGCACTCATTATCCATTCGCTTGATTCCACCGTCCTTTGCGGCGTTGTTCCTCACTCCAGCGGAGTGAAATGTCAATAGAAATCGATGCGTCCTAAACCCCGCACTCCAGCGGAGTGCCATGTGGGGTGGGGCAGGTGATTATTCTGTCTGAATCACGGATTTACGCGGAATACACGGATGACGCGGATTAAACTGCGCTATATGTAGGGTGCGCACCGCGCACTAGCCTTTGGCGGCGTCCCTCCTCACTCCGGCGGCCATTCTGTCTGAATCACGGATTGAAAGACAGTGGCCAGTGACCAGTGGGCAGTGGGCAGTCGTAGGGTGGGCACGGGATCCCTATCGCACTCATTATCCATTCGCTTGATTCCACCGTCCTTTGCGGCGTTGTTCCTCACTCCAGCGGAGTGAAATGTCAATAGAAATCGATGCGTCCTAAACCCCGCACTCCAGCGGATCAAGCGAGTGGATAGCGAGCGCGATAGAAATCCCGGCCATGTGGGGTGGGGCAGGTGATTATTCTGTCTGAATCACGGATTTACGCGGATTAAAAGACGGAAGATCGCTGCCGCCGCGGGAATTGTATCGTGCACGTTCACAAACCCGCGGGATAGGACGACTGCGATCAGAATTCGAATCGCAGAAATCGTGTTTGTGGTCGATGGGGCACGGAAGCCCGCAGCGGCGCGGGTTGAAGGCGGTTTTTCGAGGCTGACGCGACTGCGAATATCTGCGAATATACAGTTGGGGGGTGCCCCGCGCGGTAGAATTTGGGCGGCGCTCCAGCCGCCAAAATCAGCGGCAGGGAGGTTTATATGTGCGGTTGCCGGGTATTTTGAATTCGGATTGGTCAATTGGGTTCCACCTTTGGAGGCACTCTCGAATTTGCGAATTCTGATTGCGGAGTCTCGTAATTCGCCCCTTATTTTACAATGTTTTGATGTTTTTTTCAATGGAATGAAACAGTGGAGAGTGAAGAGTGGAGAGTGGAGAGTGGAGAAAACGTCTGAACTGTGATTCATGTGATTATGATGATTACCGTGATTGAATCTATGTAGGGTGCAATCAACCGACTGGATAGAATCAACTGAGCGAACAGCGAAGGCGATAGCAAATCCTCGGCGATAGAGATCCAGCAAGCGAGTGAATAGCGAGCGCGATAGCCAATCTTCCGCGCACCAGCCTTTGCGGCGTTCTTCCTCACTCCAGAGGAGTGGCATGTGGGGGGCGCCGCGAAGGGCGGGATTTCGTTATACGCGCGGGGGTTGGTGGACGGTGTGGTCGGAGGTGTGGGCGTCGAGTTTTTGGGAAAGGTTATCGTGTTCGCGCTGCATTTGATTTCGGAGGTCGTCGATGCGGTTGTTGATATTCGCATTTACATCGTCGAACCGGGCATTCATATCGCTGAAGCGCGCATTCATCGTCGTGTTCAAGTCGCTTAATCGCTTGTCAAGATCACCAATTCGATTGTTCATATCGCTGAAGCGCCTATCAAGATCACCGATTCGATTGTTCATGTCGCTGAAGCGCCTATCAAGATCACCGATTCGATTGTTCATGTCGCTCATTCGATTGTTCATATCGTTGAATCGCTTGTCAAGATCACCGATTCGGTTGTTCATATCGGCGATTCGATTGTTCATATCGCTGAATCGCTTGCCTTGAACGGATACCATGTAATAAAAAATGGTAGAGAATCCCACGGCCATGCCAACAATGAGCGTTATGAATTGTGGGTTTGTCATGGTTCCTTATTCCTTTCAACAATGTCCTCCCAATTGTACGCTGGTTCCACCGTGATGTCAAGGGAAAGAACTAGTGATCAGTGGAGAGTGGAGAAAACGTCTGAACTGTGATTTTTGTGATTGTGATGATTGCCATGATTGAATCTATGTAGGGTGGGCACCGCGCACCAGCCTTTGCGGCGTTCTTCCTCACTCCAGCGGATTATTCCGTCTGAATCACGGATGACGCGGATTATACCGCGCTATATGTAGGGTGCGCACTGCGCACCAGCCTTTGCGGCGCATCCTCCTCACTCCGGCGGATTATTCTGTCTGAATCACGGATTAAACGGATTTCACGGATTAAAAGACGGAAGATCTCTACCGCGCTCGCTATCCACTCGCTTGCTGGATTTCTACGGGATTTCTATCGCGGTCGTTATCCACTCCCTTGATCACTCGCTATCCACTCGCTTGCTTGTCGCGATCCTGCGCCAATCGCGCGGACTATGCGCCGACGTTCCTCACTCCGTAGGAGTGAAATGTCAATAGAACATGGAAGCTACCAATCCGCCGCACTCCAGCGGAGTGCCATGTGGGAGGAGTACCAATCCCGGCGGAGCAAGGGAACTGCCTACGATGCGGGTGGACGGGGATGGTGGCAAAACTGTCTGAACTGTGATTCATGTGATTATGATGATTACCGTGATTGATTCTATGTAGGGTGCGCACCGCATTTCTACCGCGCTCGCTGAAGATCTCTATCGCGTTCGCTATTCACTCACTTGATTGTTCGCTTGATCCCGCCATCCGTAGGCGGGGCATCTTGCCCCGTCGTTTCTTTCACATGCGGCGGATATTAGAAAGCGGGCGGGGAAACCCCGCCCCTACGGCGGAGCGACATGCGGGGGGCGTACCAATCCCGGCGATTATTCTGTCAGAATCACGGATCAAAAGACAGTGGTCAGTGCCCAGTGGTTAGTGCCCAGTGGTCAGTGGATTCCTACGGGATTTCTATCGCGCTCGTTATCCACTCCCTTGATCACTCGCTATCCACTCGCTTGCTTGTCGCGATCCTGCGCCAATCGCGCGGACTATGCGCCGACGTTCCTCACTCCGTAGGAGTGAAATGTCAATAGAACATGGAAGCTACCATTCCTCCTCACTCCAGCGGATCAAGCGAGTGGATAGCGAGCGCGATAGAAATCCCGGCCATGTGGGGAGGGGCGTCGGGAAGGGCGAGGTGTCATTATACTCGCGGGGGTTGGTGGATGGTGTGGTCGGAGGTGTGGGCGGTCACGGTGTCGGTCAGGGTGTCGACTTTATGGGCAAGATTGTCGTGTTCGCGCTGCATTTGATTCCGGAGGTCGCCGATTCGAGTGTCCATTTGGCGGCTCAAGTCGTCAAAACGGTTGTTCATATCGCTGAAGCGGGCATTCATATCGTTAAAACGCGCATTCATGGTGGCATTCATTTCACTGAACCGGGCGTTCATAGTCGTATTCAAGTCGCTTATTCGCTTGTCAAGATCACCGATTCGATTGTTCATGTCGCTGAATCGCTTGCCTTGAACGGATACCATGTAGTAAAAAATGGTAGCGAATCCCACGGCCATGCCAACAATGAGCGTTATGAATTCCGGGCTTGTCATGGTGCCTTACTCCTTTCAACAATGTCCTTCAATTGTACGCCGCGTTTGCCGTGTTGTCAAGCGGAATGAAACAGTGGACAGTTGTAGGGTGGGCACCGCCCACCATCCCTTTGCGGCGCATCCTCCTCACTCCAGCGGATCAAGCGAGTGGATAGCGAGCGCGATAGAAATCCCGGCCATGTGGGGGGCGCCGCGAAGGGCGGGATTTCGTTATACGCGCGGGGGTTGGTGGACGGTGTGGTCGGAGGTGTGGGCGTCGAGTTTTTGGGAAAGGTTATCGTGTTCGCGCTGCATTTGATTTCGGAGGTCGTCGATGCGGTTGTTGATATTCGCATTCATCTCACTGAACCGGGCATTCATGGTGGCATTCATCTCGTCGAAACGGGAATTCATATCGCTGAAGCGCGCATTCATCGTCGTGTTCAAGTCGCTTATTCGCTTGTCAAGATCACCAATTCGATTGTTCATATCGCTGAAGCGCCTATCAAGATCACCGATTCGATTGTTCATGTCGCTCATTCGATTGTTCATATCGTTGAATCGCTTGTCAAGATCACCGATTCGATTGTTCATGTCGCTGAATCGCTTGCCTTGAACGGATACCATGTAGTAAAAAATGGTAGCGAATCCCACGGCCATGCCAACAATGAGCGTTATGAATTCCGGGCTTGTCATGGTGCCTTACTCCTTTCAACAATGTCCTTCAATTGTACGCCGCGTTTGCCGTGTTGTCAAGCGGAATGAAACAGTGGACAGTTGTAGGGTGGGCACCGCCCACCTGCCTTGGCGGCGCATCCTCCTCACTCCGGCGGAGTGCCATGTGGGGGGCGCCGCGAAGGGCGGGATTTCGTTATACGCGCGGGGGTTGGTGGACGGTGTGGTCGGAGGTGTGGGCGTCGAGTTTTTGGGAAAGGTTATCGTGTTCGCGCTGCATTTGATTTCGGAGGTCGTCGATGCGGTTGTTGATATTCGCATTCATCTCACTGAACCGGGCATTTATATTGGTGTTAAGATCGTCGATGCGTTTGTCAAGATAGCCGATTTGACTGTTCACATCGGTGAATCGCGCATTCATATTGGCGTTCAAATCGTCTATCCGCTTACCTAATGTTGATGCCATATAATAGACGATCCCCGCCACCGCAATTAGATTTGTAACGACAAGTGCGAGTAGCGGTATCAATTGACTCAGAGTCATAATTTAGCGCTCCGCCCTGGGTTGGTCTTGCAACTCCCGTTAATTGCCATACATTATAATCATTTGCCGCGTTGCTGTCAAGGGGCAATGTGGGGGGCATACCAGTCCCGGCGGAGCAAGGGAACTTCCTACCATGTGGGCGGGCGATTATCCTGTCTGAATCACGGATTGAAAGACAGTGGTCAGTGGCCAGTGGATTCCTACGGGATTTCTATCGCGGTCGTTATCCACTCCCTTGATCACTCGCTATCCACTCGCTTGCTTGTCGCGATCCTGCGCCAATCGCGCGGACTATGCGCCGACGTTCCTCACTCCGTAGGAGTGAAATGTCAATAGAACATGGAAGCTACCAATCCGCCGCACTCCAGCGGAGTGCAATGTGGGGGGTGCACCAATCCCGGCGGATGGCCGGCGATCATCCTGTCTGAATCACGGATTGAAAGACAGTGACCAGTGGCCAGTGGTCAGTTGTAGGGTGGGCACGGGATCCCTATCGCACTCATTATCCATTCGCTTGATTCCACCGTCCTTTGCGGCGTTGTTCCTCACTCCAGCGGAGTGAAATGTCAATAGAAATCGATGCGTCCTAAACCCCGCACTCCAGCGGAGTGCCATGTGGGGTGGGGCAGGTGATTATTCTGTCTGAATCACGGATTTCACGGATTTCACGGATTAAAAGACGGAAGATCTCTACCGCGCTCGCTATTCACTCGCTTGCTTGTCGCGATCCTGCGCCAATCGCGCGGACTATGCGCCGACGTTCCTCACTCCGTAGGAGTGAAATGTCAATAGAACATGGAAGCTACCAATCCGCCGCACTCCAGCGGAGTGCAATGTGGGGGGTGCACCAATCCCGGCGGATGGCCGGCGATTATCCTGTCTGAATCACGGATTGAAAGACAGTGGTCAGTGGTCAGTGGTCAGTGACCAGTGGGCAGTCGTAGGGTGGGCACGGGATCCCTATCGCACTCATTATCCATTCGCTTGATTCCACCAGCCTTTGCGGCGTTCTTCCTCACTCCGGCGGCGTGCCATGGAGCGGGAACTACAATCCGGGCATTTGATCCGTGTCCACCCTGTCGCAGCAGAGGTCGGCGAGCATGTTGATGAATTCGGGATGGCTTCCGACGGTTCTGGCGCGAATGAAGTTCAGGTCGTATTTCTCGGCGGTCGCGCGGGCGACGAGGTCGAGGTCGTACAGCACCTCGACGTGGTCGCAGAGGAAGCCGATGGGGGAGGCGATAACGGTGTCGAAGTGATGGCGGCATCTCTCCCGGATGAAGTCGTTGATGTCAGGCTGTGTCCACGGGATGGGGGAATGCTCGGGACCGCTCTGGTAGGCGAGATGGTAGCGTTCCCGGTCAAGCTGCACCGACACCAGGGACGCGGTTCGACCGAACTGACGGGTGTAGGGGGAGGCGTTGGCGGCGGCTTGCGGGATGGCGTGCGCGGTGAAGACCAGCATGGCGTCCCCGAATTCGACGGGGCTAAGGCTTTCGGCGGCTTCCCGAATCAACTCGGAAATCGCGGAGATGTATCCCCTGTGGCTGAACCACGGTTTAATGTAGTTCACCACGGGCTTCTCCCCTTCGACCTCGCCGATGGCATCGGTCACGGTTTGCTGGTACCAATCCCAACTCACTTTGGACTGGTGGGGCGCCATGATGATCGCCAGGATGTTGCGATGCCCGTTTTTCACCATTCGCGGAATGACCTCGTTCACGAAGGGAGACCAGTGGCGAAATCCGGTGTAGACCGGCACGTCAACCCCCCTTTCGGAGAGCGCGGCGCCGAGCGAATTGGCTTGCTGCCCCGTCAACTCGTTGAACGGGGAGAACCCGCCGAGTTGGGAATAGTGGCTGGCGACCTCGTTTACGCGCTCGGATTTTGAGGCGCTTGCGCCCAGAATCCCCTCGACGAAACAGAATGCTTCGCCGGGGCAGGAGGCGTATTTGTGGCAACAGCCCGGCGTGGGCCCGCCGAAGGCTACGAGGAGGACGCTGTCAAAGTCGTGTTGAGGCATGGCGTAATACAGCGGCTAGTCGTCATCAGCCGGTGCTGCGTGGAAATCGGCGATTGATTCTCACCGATAGATACGATGATTTTACGATCGTGTTACAAGATAAGGCATACATGGGAGGCGCACCCGATACGTTCAACAATTACGGATTCCACCCGTGCGTGCCCCGCGGATTTTATGCTCGGCGGTTCAGCCTCCGACGGGATTTTAACATACCCGCACGAAAAAAGCAAACCTACCCCGCCCCACGGATGATTAAGCGTCTGCCGCGTTTCCGAGCGGCGGCTGACGGTTGTAACTTGGGTTGACAGCCGAATCGGCGAGATGGTACTATGCGTCATTGCGGCATTTATACATTATATATAGAGGATTTGGAGATGAATCAGATGATTGGTCGGCGATTGGGTTGCTTGGTTATTGGAGCCGCGGTGGTGTTCATCGGCTGCGATTCCGGCAAGATACAGAATTTCGAGGGGATCGAGATTGACGCGATCTCACGGCTCGGACGGATAGACATCCGTATCTATCTCACGAATGACGAAGGACACCGGCTGCTGTGGGATCCGAGCATCTTGACGCCGCAGATCGGGGTGAGCGCGATATCGGAATCGGAATTCACGACGAATGCCAAGATATACTCGCTCCGGGGCGGGATGCAGGGAATCAAAGTGTATGACGGTCGGGTTTTCGATTTGCGTTGGTCGCGGGATCCGCACAGCCCTTACCGGTTGTTGCGCGGGGAAGTGCCGCACTCCGAGATCAAGAACGATAAGGAACGGGATACGATCATGGGAATTCTGACGGTGACGGTTCAGACGGAGAAACAGGGGCCCTTCACGGACACGCTGAACGAAACGCAGATTTATAGCGCGGTGTCGGGCACCAACTGACCCTTGTAGGGTGCAATCAACCGACTGGATAGGGAGGGATCAAGCGAATGGATAATGAGCGCGATAGAAATCCCGGCAATGTCAATAGCACGGAAAATGCACCGACCTCCCGCACTCCAGCGGAGTGAAATGTCAATAGAACGGAAAATGCACCGACCTCCCGCACTCCAGCGGAGTGAAATGTCAATAGAACGGAAAATGCGCCAACCTCCCGCACTCCAGCGGAGTGCTATGTCAATAGAACGGAAAATACACCAACCTCCCGCACTCCAGCGGAGTGCAATGTCAATAGAACGGAAAATGCGCCAACCTCCCGCACTCCAGCGGATCAAGCGAGTGGATAGCGAGCGCGATAGAGATCCCGGCTATGTCAATAGAACGGAAAATACACCAACCTCCCGCACTCCAGCGGATCAAGCGAGTGGATAGCGAGCGCGATAGAGATCCCGGCTATGTCAATAGAACGGAAAATACACCAACCTCCCGCACTCCAGCGGATCAAGCGAGTGGATAGCGAGCGCGATAGAGAT
>JAPPIK010000015.1 GCA_028820655.1 Candidatus Poribacteria bacterium
TGAAAAATACAATTTGTAGGGTGCGCACTGCGCGCCAGCCTCCTCTAAAAGCCCCAGAGGGGATCAAGCGAACGGATAGTGAGTGCGATAGAGATCTTGAAGGTGTATAGAAACACCGAACCCCCACGCATCTAAGCCCCAGAGGGGATCAAGCGAGTGGATAGCGAGTGCGATAGAGATCCCAAAGGTATATAGCGAGGAATTACAAAAACATGAAAAAACTGTCTTCAAATGACGAAAGATGGCTTGGCTGCCGACTTTTCAAACACGTTCTATAGCTAATCTTCTGCCAATCATTTTCTAGAGGAAATTTCTCACCAAATCGCTGATTCCCTCCTCTCTTTTCCTCTCCGTGCCAATATGCGGTCTACCTTCCTTCCAGCCCTTCCCGCTTCCATTCAACGCTACTTCAAGATCAGCATCCGCCGCGTGGCTTGAAACGCGCCAGCCCGAAGCGTATAGAAATAAACCCCGCTTGAAACCATCTCTCCGGTGATATCTCTACCGTCCCAATATGCCGCTGTTTCCCTGTCGCGATAATCGCCGGCTTCTTGCGTCCCCAAATCCAACGCCCGCACCAGTTGCCCATGGATGTTATGGATGCGAAACGTGACCGGCGCGTCTCCCGCCAGTCGGTAAGGCAACCAGGTTTCCGGATTGAATGGATTGGGGAAGTTTTGATAGAGCGCCGTCCGTTTGAGATGAGCCAAGGTCGTGATCTTCAAACCAAACGGCTCGACGGCGAAGGGCGGCGTGTTGAAGTGCTCTGCGCCGCTATAAACATACGCCACGATGCCGTTACCGACTCCGACGCCCTTTTCCGGTCCGTCGCAGCCGGTGACAATGACAGTGTCGCCGCTTATGGCGATCGCGGAGCCGTAAAAGAGGTTTGGATGTGCAACCTCGGGCAGCACCGTTGCGGTATTTTTCCAGACGCCGTCAGCATTCACGAAGGAATACGCGGCGCCCGCGCTGAATCCGCCCGCTTCGCTGAGCGGAGCGCCAACGATCGCGATATTTCTGCTGGTGGCGACGCCTGATCCAAAGTGATCGCCTTTTCGCTTCTTTGGCGCAGTCAGCTTTGCCGCCTGATTCCAGGTGTTTCCGTCGCGCTGAAAAATGTATGCAGCGCCTGCGTCTCTTATTCCGTCGGGATCGTTCTTTTTGGATCCTACGATGATAGTGTCGCCTTCCATGCCGACCGAAACGCCGAACTGGTCACCGGCTCCCGCATCGTCAGCCGTGAGTTTGGCTTGTTCCCTCCACGTATCGCCATCGCGGACGAACACGAAAACCGCGCCGGCGAATCTTGTGCCGCCATGTGTGTGCCCGGTCGCCCCGACAATAAGCGTGTCAGCTTGGATCTTGACCGCATCACCGAACGCATCCAATTTCGCCGAATCCTTGGGGACGAGCTTGGCGTGCTGTTTCCATCCGTTTGCATCGCGGACGAAGAGGTAAACCGCCCCGGAATTGTTGCCGGCATCATCGTCCCCGGGCGCGCCAACCACCGCGGTAGTGCCATCGATTGAGACCACATGCCCGAAAGCGTCTCTCTGCCCCGCGTCGGCCGCGGTAAGTTTCACCTCCTGTTGCCAGTGAGGTGAGTTGAAGGCGTAAATATAGGCTGCCCCGGCGTTTTCTGCGCCTTCGTCATCGCCCGGCGCTCCGATAATGGCATAATCCGCGTGTCTGCGCCCCGGCGGCGCGCTGATTGAGACATCGTACCCGAATCCCGCCTGCCCGGTATTCGGTTTTCGGTCGTGAGCGGTAAGTTCCGCGGTCAGTTCCCACTTGTTCCGGTTCAGTGTGTAGATTCTGCCGGCGCCGGGATGCCTGTCGTGGTCCACATTATGCCTACCGACAATTACGACATCTCCCACAATCTCGGCGGGCAGTCGGCCTCGATTGCGTATTCCCTCCTCGGCCCCGATGAGCTTGATTTCGCCTTCGGCGGCGTGGCTGTCGCTCCCGGACGCGATACCAAGTAAAAAACCGATGGCAATTAACCGAATTAATTTCATAAGCATCTCCTTACTGTGCTATTAGCTAGCCGTTAAGCGACATTAATCTGTTAAATCCGCGTAATCTGCGACTCAGACAATCACTACCCTTCCCTCACTCTCTCCTCTCCCATCCTTCCATTCTTCCGCCTTCCCCGCCGACCATCGCACATCCCGTTTTCTCGCTTTCCCGTCCTCCCCTCCTTCCTACTCTTTGCTGCTTTTACCGGTCACTGACCACTGCTTCTCGACCCCGCCAACCCCAGTGGATAGCGAGTGATCAAGGGAGATCAACTGACTAGATAAGGAAGGCGATAGAGATCCCATAGAGATCCACAGGTCACCCAGCCGCCGCTTCCTACTTCACGATCACCATTCGCCGCGAATCACGGAACGAAGGTGTCGCCAATTCGTAGATATAAACACCGCTGGATACCGGCTCCCCTTCACCGTTTAAACCATCCCAATACGCCGCATTCCTACGATCGGTGTAATGGCCGGCACCCTGATGCCCCATCTCCAATCGACGTACCGGCGCCCCCGCAATATCATAAATTGTCAGCGAAACATTCGCGTCTGCCGCCAACTGATACGGCAACCACGTCTCCGGGTTGAACGGATTGGGGAAGTTTTGATAAAGCGCGGTGCGCTTGACCTGTCCCAGCGTTTCAATCTTCAATCCAAACGGCTCGACCGCGAAGGGCGGCGTGCCAAAGTGTTCCTCTCCGCTATAAACGTATGCAGCCGTACCGTTACCGAAACCGGCAGCGACTTCCGGAGCGGCTCCCGAACCCACAACAATCGTGTCACCGCTTATGGCAATCGTGGAGCCGAAAACGAGGTTGGGCGCGGCATCATCTGGTGCAACCGTTACCGCTTTCTCCCAAACTCCATTGACATTAACGAAGGAATACGCGGCGCCTCCGCCGAGTCCGCCCTCTTTGCGGAGCGGTGCGCCCACGACGGCAATCTTGCCTGTAGTGGCAACTCCCGCTCCGAAGTGGTCGCCCTTTTTCTTCCCCGGCGCAGTCAGTTTTGCACCCTGTTTCCAGTTGTTTCCGTCACGGACAAAGATGTACGCGGCGCCGGCATCTTTTGTGCCGCCAGCATCGTTCAGCAGTGATCCGACAATGACGTTGTCCCCTTCAATGTCGACCGAAACGCCGAATCGGTCGCTGGGTGCAGCATCGTCGGCGGTGAGTTTAGCTCGTTCTCTCCACGCGTCCCCTTCGCGTACAAAAACGAAAACGGCGCCCGCGAATCTTACGCCGTCATGAGTGTGCCCGGGTGCGCCGATAATAGCCGTGTCCTTTTGGATGTCGACAGCCTCGCCCAGCGCGTCTGATCTCGCCAAGTCCTTGGGTTTGAGCTTGGCATGTTGCTTCCATCCATTCGCATCGCGCACGTAGACATAGGCCGCCCCTGCGTTTTTCGCGGCACCGATATCTGCCTTGGGCGCGCCAACGACCGCCGCGGTGCCATCAATCGAGACCACGAATCCGAAAGCGTCTCCCGCCACAGCGTCCGCGGCGGTGATTTTCATCTCCTGTTTCCAGTTTTTCCCGCTGAACGCGTAGATGTAGGCTGCGCCGGCGTCTTTCGCGGCGCCATCGTCGCCCGGCGCTCCGATGATCGCATAGTCCGCGATTGTTCTCCCCGTGCGGCCGCTGAGGGAGACGGCGAACCCGAAACCCGACTGCCCCGGTTTCGGTTGGTCGAGATTTCGGTCGTGGGCGACGAGTTCCGCGGTCTTTTCCCACTTTCTTCGATTGCGCGTGAATATTCTACCGGCGCCGGCAAGGTTGTTGACATCCACATCATGCACCCCGAGGATAATAACATCCCCGACTATATCGACGGGCATGCGCGTTCTGTTGCGGGCTCCCTCTTGGGCACCGATGAGCTTGATTTCGCCGTCGGCGGCGTAACTGGTGGTTACGGATGCGATTCCAAGTAAGATACTGGCGATGATGAACCGGAGCGTTTTCATAAGCATTTCCTTACCGTGCTCTAGAAGTCACTGCAACTAATGATTTCGCATGCTTGTGGATAGTGAAATTCCTCTGTACCACAATCTGTTAAGTTGTGGATTCCGGAAACTTACAGTGGGATGTTCTATCGCGCGCTCGCTATTCACTCGCTTGATTGGTACAAGGAAGTCGCGATGGGGAGAAGATTTCTATCGCACTCACTATCCGTTGGGTTGATTGCTACGACGAACTCCAGTTATTGTGACTTGTGGATTACCAATTGGCGCGAATTACGATAGCGCCATGATTATGATTTCTGTTTATTCTCCCCGATCGTGCCTACATTCTATGCTACTTCAGAATGAGCATCCGGCGGGTGGACTGGAATGCCCCTGCCTGTAGTGTGTAGAAGTAGATTCCGCTCGAAACCATCTCGCCATGTTCATCTCTACCATCCCAATAGGCAGCCGTGTCTCTGGACAGATAATTCCCCGGTACTTGATTGCCCAGATCCAACTCCCGCATCAATTGACCATGGGTGTTATAGATGCGAAATGTAACCGGTGTGTCTGTCGCTAGGCGGTAAGGCAACCAGGTTTCGGGGTTGAACGGATTGGGGAAGTTTTGTAAAAGTGCGGTACGCTTGACTTGCCCCAGCGTTTCGATCTTCAGTCCAAACGGCTCGACGGCGAAGGGCGGTGTGCCAAAGTGTTCCTCTCCGCTATAAACGTATGCCGCCGTACCGTTACCATATCCGGCATGAGGAGTGGGAGCGGCTCCACCTCCGAGAACAATCGTGTCGCCGCTTATAGCAACCGTAGAGCCAAGTAGAAGGTTTGGTCCGGGCTCATCGGGCACAACCGTTGCCGCGTTCTTCCAAACGCCGTCAACATTAACGAAGGAATACGCGGCACCCGCGCCGAGTCCGTCCTCTTCGCGGAGCGGTGCGCCAACCACGGCGATCATGCCGGTAGTGGCAACCCCTGCCCCGAAGCGGTCCCCCTTTCGCTTCTCCGGCGCAATCAATTTTGCTTGTTGCGTCCACGTAGTTTCGTTACGGACAAAGATGTACGCGGCGCCGGCATCTTTTGTGCCGCCAGCATCGTTCAGCAAAGATCCGACAATGACGGTGTCACCTTCAATGTCGACCGAAATGCCGAATCGGTCGCTGGATGCAGCATCGTCGGCAGTGAGTTTCGCCTGTTCCCTCCACGCATCCCCGTCACGCACAAAAACGAAAACGGCGCCCGCGAACCTGACGCCGCCATGAGTGTGCCCGGGCGCGCCGATAATAACTGTGTCCTTTTGGATGTCCACAGCCTCGCCCAGCGCGTCTGATCTCGCCGAATCTTTCGGAATGAGTTTCGCGTGTTGTCTCCATCTGTTCGCATCACGCACGAAGACGTAAGCAGCCCCGGCGTTTTTCGCGGCGCCAATATCTGCCTTGGGCGCGCCAACCACCGCAGTGGTGCCATCGATCGAGACTACGAATCCGAAAGCATCTCCCGCCGCCGCGTCACCCGCTGCAAGTTTTATTTCCTGTCTCCAGTTTTTCCCGTTTGAGGCGTAGATGTAGGCTGCCCCGGCGTCTTTCGCGGCACCGTTGTCGCCCGGCGCTCCGATGAGGGCATAATCCGCTGTTGTTCTCCCCGTGCGGCCGCTGAGGGAGACGGCGAATCCGAAACCGGATTGCCCCGGTTTCGGTTGGTCGAGATGTCGGTCGTGGGCAAGGAGTTCCGCCGACTGTTCCCATTTGTTTTTTCGGATCCGCGTGTAGATTCTGCCAGAGCCGAGAATATTGTTGATATCCACATCGTGTACGCCGACGATAATGACATCTCCGACAACATCGACCGGCATACGCGCTCGATTGAGTGCGCCGTCTCCGGCTCCGATGAGCTTGATTTCGCCGTCGGCGGCGTGGATGGTGCTGCCCGAGGCGATGCCAAGTATAAGGCCTACAACGATGAACAGTGTTGTTTTCATAAGCATTTTTTTACCGTGTTCTCAAAGTCATTGCAACTAATTATTTCGGATGCCTGTGGATAATGAAATTCCTCTGTACCACAATCCGTTAGATTGTGGATTCCGGAAACTTACAGTGGAATGTTCTATCCCGCTCGCTATTCGCTCGCTTGATTGGTACAAGGAAGTCGCGATGGGGAGAAGATTTCTATCGCACTCACTATCCGTTCGGTTGATTGCTACTACGAACCTCCATTTATTGTGACTCATGGATTACCAATTAGCATGAATTACGATGGCGCCATGACTATGATGCTTGTTTATTCTGCCCGATCGGGCCTACATTCTATGCTACTTCAGAATGAGCATACGTCGGGTGGATTGGAACGTCCCAGCCTGGAGCGTGTAGAAGTAGACTCCGCTCGAAACCATTTCGCCTGATTGATTCATGCCATCCCAATAGGCTGCCGCTTCTCGGGACAGATAATCACCGGCCGCTTGAACGCCCAGATTCAACTCTCGCACTAGCTGCCCGTGGACATTATAAATGCCGAAGATCACCGGTGCGCCGGTCGCCAACCGGTAAGGCAACCATGTCTCCGGGTTGAACGGATTGGGAAAGTTCTGATGCAGTGCGGTACGCTTCATCTGCCCCAGCGTCGTCACGGCCAAACCAAAAGGCTGCACCGCGAACGGGGGCGTTCCGAAATCCTCAATACTGCTATATACGTAGGCGGCCGTTCCGGTACTCCTTGCGGCGACATTGTGCGGCGCCGCCCCTGCGGAAACAACCACGGTATTTTCGCTCATGGCGACCCAGGTGCCGAATCGGGTGTTCAGTCCGGCGTCTTCGGGCACGACCCTTTCCCGCTCCTCCCAGACGCCGTCAACATTTACGAATGAATATGCCGCGCCCGACGCGAGCGCGTTTTCTTCGTGCACATTTGCGCCGATAATGGCAATTTTTCCGGTGGTTGCAACACTCGTCCCAAAATGGTCGTTCTTGCGTGTGCCCTTGGCTGCAAGTTTTGCCCCATGTTTCCACGTGTCTCCGTCAAGCGAGAAAACGTAGACGACCCCCGCGTCCTTTCCCGCTTGCGTATCGCGCAACGGCGCCCCGACGAGGAGTGTCTTGCCGCTCAGAGCGAGGGAATTGCCGAACCGATCACTGGCTGCGGCGTCGTTCGCGGTGAGCTTTGCTTTTTGCCGCCACGCATCGCCCTCGCGCGTGAAGATGTAAACGGCGCCCGCGAATCTTGTATCGCCGTGCGTGTGTCCGGGCGCTCCCACAATAACGGTGTCGCCTACAATGAGGACGGCCTCCCCAAAGGCGGACGATTTTCCCAAATTTTGGGGGACGAGTTTCAAATGCTGATTCCAACTGTTTCCATCTCGCACGAAGACATAGGCTGATCCGGAGTTGCTGCCGTCATCATCGTCCTTCGGTGCCCCAACGACCGCGGTGGTTCCGTGAATGGAGACGGCGAAACCGAAGGCATCGCCAGCCGCTCCGTCACCGGCGATAAGTTTCCCCTGCTGTTTCCAATTCTTTCCACTGCGGGCAAAGATATATGCGGAGCCGGATTTCGCGCCGGCGGCATCGTCCTGCGGCGCTCCGACGGCGGCAGAGTCAGCGCTGCCCCGCTGACCGACACGGCTGATGGAGACCGACCATGCAAAGTCGCCGGCGCCGGGATTCGCCGGGTCGCGGTCTCCGGGGTGAAGTTCGGCCGTGCGGTTCCACTTCTTTCCGTCCCACTCGAAGATTATGGCGATGCTGTCCTTTTTGTTGTGCGCCAATATAAATCCTCCGAGGATGAGGGAGTCTCCGATGATATCGACGCACACGTGGCTGTTTGTCGCTCCCTTGTCGACACCAATCAGCTTGACACCCTTTCCGGCAAAGGCAGTTGCCGTCATTAATCCAAGGATACAGCAGACGAGGATGCGCTTTGGTATCTTCATCATCATGAATCTCCATTCACTGTTGCTGGTCAGGATTGTGCAATTTATTTCGAGCGGCGACGGCTCGATTCCGCGTACATCCGTGTAGCCTGCAACGAATATTGGACGTGGTATTTTTTTGGTGCGACATCTTTCCAAAAATAACCTGGATTGTGATGGCATCGACCAACGATGTTTGCGGCCCACGGGGCTCTCTATGGGATCTCTACCGCGTTCGCTATTCACTCACTTGCTGGATCTCTACCGCGTTCGCTATTCACTCACTTGCTGGATCTCTACCGCGCTTGATTTCCACTCGCTTGATCCTATAGGATTGTGCGTGAAAGAAATCAAGTTTTCAAGAAAAAACTTGATTTCGGTGGTTTCGGGAAAAAACTCGGCTTCTGCGCTTTCGAGATGAGAGCGCACAACTTGGATTAACTCTGAAATTGCGCTTGAAGCCTTAACCGGAGAGGCTTGAAGCGCCACGGGAGTGCGCTAAAGTGCGCGCGTATTTTTCGGTCCACTTATTGAGGAACGCCCAGAAAGCGGGTTAGATAGTATTGATTCCGCTAGGAATATGCCTCGCTCAATCTGGTTCCCCATCCGGTCTTTACTAGTCTTAGTGAACGCTTGGATCCCTATCGCACTCGCTGTCCACTCGCTTGATCACCGCTTTTCTCTTGAAGCGATATAGTGAAATGAGATGCCAACGGAGCGTCGATTTAAGCGATGTGTTGACATTTCCTGAATTTGAGAATTCCTTTGCTGGAGCGGGTTCTCAGGATTCGTAGTGCCAACAAAATGCCAAAAAGAAAATAATGTTACACCGCCATGGCGGATGGTACCGTATAATATACCACACAACTGTTAAGTTTTCAATGTAAAAGTAACGAATTGCGGGCGGGAAGAAAAGTGGAAAATTTCAATCAAGGCACAGTTTTTCAAATCTAACCAAGGAGCGAAAAATGGGTGTCGTTCGATCATGCGCTATACAGATTGGGCTATGCTGGCGCTTGTAAAGGCTGGTGCGCGGGGAGTGGCCACATCACGATTCTATTGACATTGCACTCCGCTGGAGTGCAGGAATTAGGATCGTCGCCTTCTATAGACATTGGGGAATTCGATCGCAGTCACTTTTCGTTCCCTTGATCGCTCATTATTCATTCGCTTGATTGCAGTGCGCACCCTACAAGGAATGGTGGGCGGTGCCCACCCTACATATGTGCAAAGGGGAGCTTACATAATCGCGGCGAAGGTTTGGCGGACCAACTCCTGCGTATCGAATTTGGCGCGCGCAGTGACGACAAGCCGTTCGGCTAGTTCATCTTGGTCGACGCTGGTGAGTTGACGCGCTCTACCCGCCCAGTCCGATCGAATGCCATTGACGCCTCGATAAGCCCCAGCGATTGCTCCGCCCATGGTGGATATCGTGTCCGCATCGCGTCCAAAGTTGGCGCCGTAGGTCACCATTTTTTCCACATCCCCTTCGGCGAGACGGAAAAGCGCCAGCGTCATGGGAACCGTCTCCCGCGAGTCACAGGCAAGCCGACGGAAGAAATGCTCCTCGTTGGCGTACACAGTCTGCCGGAACGTCCCGTAATCCTTCGTCTCATCCGCAGTCCCCAATGCCTTGTTAATGAGCTCCAACATCTCCGCGCCGCTCACCGGCACGATGGCGTCGAGCGCGGCGTTAAGAATGGAGTCAACACTCGCCTCGAGATGGAACGCCGCCGCGACCGATGCGGCAATAGCGGCTGCGCCGTCTTGGCAAAATGATACATCGTGGATATGGATGAGGCTTGCCAAGCTGTAGGCTTGCTCCGCCGCTTGCCGCGGGTTACAGGCATTGACAATCCCGACCGGCGCGATACACATGGCGGAACTTGAACTGGGCATGTTACCCAGCGCCGCCATTCGAGGGATACTGTGGCGGCGCAGTTTAACCGCCGTGTGGAGCACCGACTGGAAGAATTTGTTCACCTTGTCGCCGAAGATGTCGTCCCAACGGTCGAGCCATACCCTAGCCCAATCGTCATAGGTGGCGTATCCCTCCGTGCGGATAAGCGCCTCCGCCAAGAGGTATTTCATTACCGTGTCATCGGTGCCGTCGCAATCAAAATCCGCCACCCAGCCGAACCGCTCTTCGATTTCGGTATAGCGCATGTTCTCGGTCGGCGTCCCGATGGCGTCTCCGATCAAACCGCCTAGCAACGAGCCGAGCGTTTTTTGGAAATAGAGGGTGGTACGTAAAGTCCCAGTCATCTCACTTAATCTCCCGTCGTCAATTCGATTCGTGGGGAAGAAATCCGGAGAACGGTCGCGCGGGCTGTTGTTCGACTTCCGGCAATGGCTCTATAATTCTCTGTTGATCCATCAACGCCGCCTCAACCTTAGCAATCCTGGCGCTGAGTTCGGTCAGCGCCGCGTCCTGCTTCCGGATGACCTCTTGCTGCTCCTTGATGGACTCGACCAACAGGGGAACCAGACGCGCATAGTCCACCGATTTGGCGTCGCGCCCGTTTTGCTCGTATGCCACTACCTCGGGCACCACCTCGCCCACCTCCTCGGCAATCAGCCCGATGTCGTGCTTTCCATCTTCCCGCCAGTCGAAAGACACGCCGCGCAGTTGCTCCACCTTGTGCAACGCCCCTTCAATGGGTGTGATGTGCGTTTTCCATCGTCTCGAGCTGTACGTCGTCCACCCATCAGCGATGGGGTCGGTCTCGGAGGAGCGCTTGACGGTGAGGATGTTCTCTGGGGGTCGGACGCCGATACCGATGTTGCCATTGGGGAATATGACGTGGGGGCGCGCGTTGTTCGGGACGATGCGCATCGCGTAGACAAGCTCGTTGATCTCCCCGTCGAGCGACATCAGGGACAGCGTACGAGGTTTCTGGGGCCGGCTGGGCTGCGCCCAGTTTGCACCGATGTTGAGATCGCGCACACCTTGCCCGTAAAAATCGTAATTCCATTGGATGATATGGTTCGCCAACGGCACGGTGGTCTGGGTTCGCTGGAACGACATGAACTCATCCTGAATATCGAACTCGTGCCCGGGCTTACCGTTCCCGTTCTCCCACACCTCGAAGAACAGGGCGTTGTGGTCGGCGATAATCCGCCAGTAGCCGTAATCGGCTCGGTAGCTCTGTTGGTCGCTTTCCTTCAGCCACAGCGCCGGACCGCCGCTCTCCACCTGCAGCACGTTGCCGTAGATGTGCACCTTGTTTTCCGGCTCCGTCGTCCCGATGCCGAAATTGTCGTTCACTTCGACAATCCCGGTTGCGCTGATGGTGCCGGGGGTCGTGAATTTCGTTACATGATTGACGGAGGCTTTACCCACGGCCTCGACATTCTGCGGGTGGGCTTTTGAGTCATTATTCGGAAACAGGAGGCCCGACAAAATGGCAAACGCCAAAAGCGTCCGAAATGTGATTCGGTGAATTTTAGTTTTTGTGTGCATTTTTCTTCTTTTGCCTTTCCGTTCAAGTAACATTCGACATTGCACTCCGCTGGAGTGCAGACGCGGGGTGGAATCGTGTTCTATTGACATTGCACTCCGCTGGAGTGCAGGAATTAGGTTCGTCGCCATCTACAGACAATGGGGATCTCTATCGCGGAATTTGGTATCGTGCGCGCTATTCGCTTGCTTTATCGCCGGTGCCGCCCTCAAAGGCTGGTGCGCAGTGCGCACCCTACATATGTACAAAGTCGAGCTTACCGCTGGATTTGCCAATCCAGCAGGAGCGGGGAGTGGGTGCATCACGATTCTATTGACATTGCACTCCGCCGGAGTGCAGGAATTAGGTTCGTCGCCATCTACAAACATTGGGGATATCTATGAGATCTCTATGGGAATTCTATCGCGGTCGTAATTCGCTCCCTTGATTCCATCCTACAACTATTCGCTCGCTTAATCCTACGGAATTGTGCGAGATAGAAACCAAGTTTTCAAGAAATAGTATAAGAAACGTGTCTCCATGGCTGTTCTCCTTTCTTTCTCAATAGTGCTTTCCAACTTGCCCCATTAATTATACTATCCGCAAAGCGCTTAGGGGCAATATGCAAGTAGAACATGCTGCCAGCTTGTTCCAATGCGCTCAATTGAGTCTTTGAACGAGCTAGCGGCACGTTCTACGAGATTAACTGAAAAACTCTTATTTGCAACTGATTAACAGCATCAATCGACATACATGCTGAAAGTCTGCTAATTCTTTAGTATAATATACCATATTCCGCACCAACCACATTCCCTTTGACATAGGCATCGCGAAAGAGCGTCTGGCGTTTAGGCGGCATGGATTCGAGCAATTTCGCGTGGGGTTTTGACCGTGTCCACCGTCTGTCAACCGAATTGTACGCATTAAAGACGCAAACACGGTCATATTCTTTGTTCGTCCACGGTTGACCGCTGTGGGTGATTCCCTCCGTAAAAATGATGACCGAACCCGCTGGACATGAATAGGTGTCCCAAAGTGCAGAGTTCGGATCGTGCAGGGATTCTGGCGCACTGAACGCGGACTTATGGCTTCCACTCACAAACAGCGTCCCCCCGTCTCCCTTTTCAACCGGGTTGAATTCCCAGACGACGCGGGTGAGCCCCAAATACGCCTTACCCGGAATGCAGTGGTATTCCATGCAGTCACCCGGCAAACGAAACATACCATTGCCGTTGTGCGGCATGAATGAAAACGGCTTCTTATCTTTGGCTGAACGCAACGCAGGGAAGCTCATCTCCATGCGGAAGCCGTAGCATTCCTCACTCTGTAGATGCGGGCTCGCTAAAAACTCGTTCGCAAAGCCGACAACGACCGGATGATCAGTGAGGGTTTGCAAAGGACCGCCATACGTCGATCTTTCGTGCTCGGGGATCGATTCTCGATCATCACGCAGACGATAACAGAACTCGCGCATCTCCTCAATCTCCGATTCCGTCAGGACACCGGGGATCAGAACCCAGCCGTCCTTATCAAGAATGTATTTCTGTTCTTGTGTAGGTGGAATGATAGGTCTGCCATCGGCGTTGGTTTGGCTGAAATCCTCTGCCGTGAAATCGAAGGGCTTGCCCAAATCCATGTTGAAGATTAACGGATTGCCGTAGTTGCTTTCTTTGCTTCCCATGATTAGCTCCTTCTATAACGCCGTTAGTTCTCTGTTTTCTGAATTGACGATTGTAGTGACGATAAAGTGGTTAAAAGCGAATAAATCTCCAACCACTGTTGAAGATTCACAATTTATTCGCGCACCTGCGACACTTGATGGGTTGTTCGTTTGTCGTAAGCCACGAAGCGCGGTCCAATTGCAGGAATCGGCACTCTACTTCTTTGGCGGGATTGGGGGAGTTGTTTAGCCCATGACTTAAAGCGAGGTGGCGTTGCTTGGTCTCAATACGTTGCGCAGTTTATCCCGATCTCATCGGGGCTCCTACTCGACCGCCGCCGGTTGCGGAGCTTTGTTGTGATGGAAGAAGGGAGACTATATTCGCTTTTCTGCTTAAGCCAGCCCCATGTTGTTCTGAGCTTGCCAGCAGGGGAGACAGGATACTTATACCATTTCTCTAAAATGCGAGTGCATTAATTACGCGGATCAAGTAAAGATTCTTGAGTGGAGGAAAGTAAGAAGCCTCGTCTCGGCGCAAAGCCAGCAGGGCAAGGGGATTTGCTATCGCCATCGCTATTCACTCCGTTGATGGATCTCTATCGCACTCCTTGTTCAGTCGCTTGATTCCCGCCTACGATGAACGAGAACGATATGGTTAAGACATCTTATGCACTATTATTCAAGCGAAATGGTATTAGCAGTACCAAACCAGGCAGGAGTCCTGCCAAAAACGGGGTTGTTCGTTAGTCTGCGTTGATTGTTCCCATCGGCATCCATAACGTAGATTTCGCTGCGCACCGGTGGATTCCCTGGATGACGTCCACCGGACCCGAAGGCGATCATTGATTCTTCGGGCGCTTGTGCGTTTATAAATAGCACAACTACGCTCAACAGTAGCACGCAACTTAGCGCGATAAACGCAAGTTTCTTTTTCGTCGTAAAACCCCTTTTAAAGTTTTGGAAGCAGGATGATGAAGTATCACTATATTCGTGAGAATTCACACCGGAACTGGATCCGTACCTGAAGCGTGAAGCGTAACACGTAATAAAGTTAGTTACGCATCACGCATTAAGCATTACACATGGTTGATACTCCCCAGTGGCTGGATTTTCTCAAGCATTTAGTGATACTTCAGAAAAACGAACTATCCCTCGATATTGTAGGACTTCTGCCAAGAACATCGGATTTATCCTTCTTAGGGTGCACCCCGCCCTCACCCGGCCAGATAATCGGCGATTTGTTTGGGGTGTCCATCAAGTGTGGTTTCCATTGCAGCGATGACCATAGCAAAACTCTTAATATTATCTTCAATCCTTGTGGCAGAAGGGGTTCGACCATCAAGCCAGTTGAGAAATTCATCAAACAGATACTCATGACCGGAGCGGGAAATGGCCGGCGCTTCGTATACCTCCGTTTGCTTGCCGACTCGGTGGATGGTCATTTGATTGCCACCGGCGATCTCAACACTTCCGTCTTCAAACTCGGCGCGATAGTATTCCTTGTACCAGCAGTTGGTAATTCCCGCGGCTGAGCTATTCCCCTCGTAACAGGTGTGAATTCCGTTGTCCATACGCATCAAATAGAATCCGCTTGAATGATGTTTAAAACTTGACCATTCTGGGTTCCAACCCAAGCCCATCAACGTTTCACAGTCACCACCGGAGAGAAATCGCATCATGTCGAAATGGTGTACCGATCCTTCAAAGAGCAATGCGAAGTCCATATCATGGCGCCACGATTTACCCCATGATTCGTAGCGTCGATAATCACAGGCATACCGCCCGACGATATGCTGTAGACGTCCCAGACGCTCTTCCTCTCTGATGCGTACCAGCTCCCGCTTGTTGGCCGCATAACGATAGTTTTGGATAATAGCACAGGGGAGAGCCGCCTTTTTTACTGCTTCCATCATCGTTTTCGCCGCTTCCAGTGTGTCGGCAATGGGCTTTTCACAGATGACCGGCATTCCATTCTCCATAGCTGCCACGGCGGCCGGTGAGTGGAATTGCGGGGGCGTTGCAATCGCACAGAAATCTGCCTTGACTGTGGCACATGCCTCGTTAAAGTCGGTGAACAGGCTGTTTTTTCCAAGACCGAGTGCTTTCCCCTGATGTTCAAGCACATCCTGTTTCACATCCACTACGCCAACAATCTTCATTCGGTTATTAAATTTTTCCTTGAGCATATCGATCATGCCCCCTCCCCTGCCGCTCCCGCCAATCACCAAACACGTTTTTATTGCCATAAGTAACACCTCCATAGAGAAATGCCTGAAGTTTGGGCGCGGCTGTAAGCCAACGCGTGCCTGCTACTTTTCAAACAGGCGCTAATGCGCGGATGAGGGTCACCTCCGCAGGGGGTGTCCGTTCCGTTGCTTGTTAGTCCGCGCGCCAGCGCCGACGATGGAGTGGACGTGCTGCCGCGGCTGTTGTATTGCCAGCCGATCATCGATACGTTGTCCTTTCCTCACAATTACTGGCGAGCCGCTGGCCACGAAGGCTGAACTGGGCGGGGACGCAAGAACGAGAGCCAATTCAGAACCGCAGAATCCCGTCAAATCACCGATAAGCGTCGTTTCTGATGCGGTCCATACTTTCCATTGCGGGTATTCAACTTGATATTCAACTGTTCCGCCGTCTCTCTGGGCTGAATAGCCCCAGTAGTGCTCCGTAATGAACTCTTCTTGCGAGCCTTTTCTCGGAAGACTCGCATCCCCAGAGAATCGAGCACCGATCGACAGCCAAGCCCCATCATGCCTCCAATGGTACTCTGCGCGCCCAACGGTCTCGAGTGAGGGGTCGGTCACGGTCGAGCGCGTCGGACAGGCTACGTAGTTCTCGTTGTAGAGCCATCGCGCGATCGAAGCAATCGCCTGCCTCGGCACGACCTCACGGATGAACACCACACCTCGACGCCAGCCCTCTGGTGCACGAGAACGCACATAGAAACGTAGATTAATCTCCTCGAAATCTCGGTGGAAAGGTATCGCCAGCCCCCGAACTCTTGTATTCAGAAAGCGAAATGCCACCAAGCTGATGAAGGTCGTACCCTCCCACGCATCGATCTCCGTTCCTCGCGGCGCATATCTCTGTAATGCCCTTGGCTCAATCGGGAAGTTGAGCATCACCAATCGTTGCCACTCGGCTGTAAGAAAAACCGTACTCATCGCGTATTCTTGTCCGTATAATCCTCGGGTGAGCGTCATCTCCACAGGGCGTGTTCGTTCCATCGCTTGTTAAGCCGCGCGCCAGCGCCGACGATGGAACGGAAGCACATCCGCGCATGTGTTAGCGCCTGCGCGAAATCTATACTTCAGTAGCATATAATCTATCATACGCCAAGTCATGTGCCTATACATACGCTTTCAGGGGAAACGCATCTAATTGCAGAAGAGATCTCATGGTGGTAGAACGTGTTGGGTTTCACTCAAATTTTGGCGCGTTCAAGCGAAATAATACCATTTCTCTACATTCGCAGTACATTAATAGCGTCAATCAAGTTCTACCAAGGCGGGGCAAGGGGATCTCTATCGCACTCCTTGTTCAGTCGCTTGATTCCCGCCTGCGGAATAGGGAAACGATATGGTTAAGGCGTCAAATGCACCTTTATTCAAGCGAAACGGTATAAGCACTCGCTTGAGGGATTTCTATCGCAGGATTTTCTATCGCACTCGCTATTCACTCGTTTGATCTCATTATCCATTCGCTTGAGGGATTTCTATCGCGCTCATTATCCATTCGCTTGATCCTACAAGATTAGCGATTATTAACAGATTTCCGTTCAACCCAACCTACGACTGGCCGATTGTCTTGCCTCGTTGTCTTCTCGCTCGTTCTGATTACTGGCATGTTGCTTCCTCCAGTGCAGGTGTATTGAACTTCTATTTATTTTGGGGGCGTCAAATCGATTGTCTATTTTAGCGATTGGCACATTCCGGTTCACCACGTGTTGTTGGGGATTCTAGGTGTTGCCATCATCGTTTCGCTGATTTACCGCATTCCGCAAAGACAGTGGCTGCGAACGAGCATGGAACAACTGCTCAGGTTTCGAGCGCCGCCCTGGCGCCAAACCGTATCGCAACACCTAGCCGTTTAGATAGCAA
Source organism: Candidatus Poribacteria bacterium (assembly GCA_028820655.1). GTDB lineage: Bacteria > Poribacteria > WGA-4E > WGA-4E > JAJDTR01 > JAJDTR01. The sequence continues at coordinate 17,086 of JAPPIK010000015.1, forward strand.
ACTTCTGACCGGCGTCTGTCAGCAAACGGGGGAAAGCGCCCATGACGCCGACGCAAACGGCCGGTTGACGCCCACAGTGCGCTTGAATGCGCGGCAGCGATCGTAAATTCAACCAGGTGCCTAACATCAGGTCAGTTTCAGCATGCTCTCGAATTGCCTGCAGTTAAGGGACACAGCACCAGCAAAAGGACTCACGACTAATTTCCGTAAGTCCTTGTTTTTATGGTGCACCCAAAAGGATTCGAACCCTCAACCTACACCGGTACTCAGCAGCGTCCTCGTCTCGTCCGTCAGCCGGATGAGCGGCGGGGACATGCCCGGCAGCAACACAGAAGGGTCGCTCTCCACATGCGCCAGTGGATGGAGCTTTGTGAGCGCCGGGTTCGCAGAGTAGTCACGGCGTACACCTTTGTCCTCCCGGGGCTCGTTAAACCAGCACGGTGAAAACTCCACAATGCGTTTCTGCCGCTCAGTGAGTTCGGCGTCGTTGGTGTCGTACCCGACGTCGTGGTGGTGCATGCCAAAAGGAACATACTTGCAGAAGAGCGTGCGACGCTCGCCGCTCCCCGCCCACGGAATAGTTCCATGTTTGAGCTTCTCAGTGAACAAAATGCAGTCCCCAGCCTTGGCCTCGACGCGGTGCACCGGCACATCTTCATCCCAATTTGGCAGTTGCGACGTCCACTCCGTGTCGCACCAGTTCCGCCTCCAGTCGCCGTCAATGTCCAGCAGTTTCCGCTCATTGGCCGGCTTGTGTGTCCCCGCAACACACCCAAAGCCCCCGTCATCTGGTCCGACGGTCCTCAGTTCATACACACAGGTGATATGAAAGCTGCCCGTGCCTCCGTGGAGCGCCCCGCCTTTGTCCGGGCCGTCTGTCGGTTTCCGGCCAGGCTTGTAGTGTATATTGTCGTGATCTAGCCGGAACAAGGGGCGAAGCTCTGCCGGCATGTGTGCAGGGGCATGGCCCCACGACGGGTCTCCGAGAATCTCTTCCAAGATGGGCAGCATGGTCTCGTTGTCGATCAGGTCCCTGTAGGCTTTGCTCCAGAACCTTCTTCCCACGTAGGTGTTGCCATGCCGATCCGTTGTCTGGTGAGTGTCGCGCCTCGGGATGGAGAAGCGGAGCTTTTTATCGGTGTCGCCCTTAGACAGCATCTCCTCCAGCTCTTCGATGTGCTGATCGTATACTTCATTGAGCTTGTCGAGTTGCTGTTGATTGAGCACGTCGGGCACGACGACATAGCCTTGTCGTGCGAATGTGTCGCGCATTGCGTCGTCCATCTTCTAATCTCCTCTACGTGTAAGAACCAAGTACGTGTTCATAAGTTTGGGTTGATTGAAACTGTTTAGTCCTTTGATTTCTTGCAGAAAATGCAGAACAATCACTTTGTTCCTCAGTCGAACGTAAGTCCGCCCATGTACCCAATTATGAGGGACACACCCAGTGGGAGGGGCATCTTGCCCCGATGTGGGAGGGATGTCCTGACGTAATCGGTTTCCGTTGCGTAATTATTAAATGCGTTGATTTATTGTGAACGCGGGAAATCGGGGCAAGATGCCCCTCCCACATATAGGATGCCTCCTGCCGATAGTCGGGAGTAATACATGTCAAATCAACTCTGCCACTATTCGTGGCTGAACTAAACAGTTACGGTTAATTTTAAGTGATTTGAAAATCGATGCGATAGTGCTGACCGTAATGTCTGAGGATGTGCTGTATCGAATCGAGTAAGGCTTTGAAATCCGTGTACGCCGCAATAGGCAACCACTGATACTTTATCCGCCGCCACAGAATCTCAATCTTGTTCAGATGCGGACAATACGGTGGAAGATACTTGACAATCAATCCGCGTTTGATACTGGAAAATCATCGATTGTCCCGTCTCTCTTAATTCGACAGATCTTCTCAACGTTTCTGATAATTTTCGGACCAATCAATTCTCCGCCACGACGCTCTTCAAAAAGGTAGAATCCGGAGAATTCCCAATCCTCATGGAATTCAATGAACAGTTCGAAACGCCTCCCGTGAAGGATCCCTTTGACAATAACCGCTTCGGGCGTATTGTCGCTTTCAAACGAACGGTTGATATCGACGTCTTCGCTGTTTTCTCTGGTGTTATGAACATAGCCATACGGGTTGATGCACGGCAAGATGAGGAAGTCAAAAACCTGCAAGAGATCGGTGTTAAGCAAGAGTCGGGACTGTCATTTCACTTTTCTGACGCGAACGAACGCGCAATGGGCGGTTATCCCACTGCAAAAGTTGAAGAACTAAATTGACACCTTGTTTTCGCCCAAATAGCACATGAATCTCGATGTTTATAAATCCCGTTGAATCCGGTTGGCATAAGGGTTTGAACTGTTTGGAATGGTACCCTTGTCTGTATATGGACCCTTGGAACCCTTATCACATCTACAAACTGTGAATTATGACGCTCAGATTATGGGTGATTCGAGCAAAAATGGGGTAAAAGTGCCGTTTATGGGGCGAAAGGTGTCTCAGTCGTTAGCGGTACCATTTGAGCTCTGTCAAGTTCAATAGCCACAAGGGTTTGACCAACTTTTAAAAAGAAGCAAATTCGCAGCCATTCGGGCGAAATTGAGGTGCAAAACTCGAGCAACTTCAACACGAGGGCTATTGTGTCCCGGAAAACGTGGCATCTGATGCTCTTCTCGAGCGCGAGCCTGTTGGGAGAAGCAAGCAGGTAAGAAGAATCTATTCTCGATCTATCGGGTTGAGATTTTTCCCACTCTTCCACTTTCTCTTTGCTGCTACTGAGTGTATCGCCGGACCCAACTGAGATTTGTCAGTCAATCGGGATCTGCCCCTTCGGTTGATCTACTCTATCTACGGATAAAACTGATACATCGTTCTGTCCAATATCACATTCAAGAGACTCCAAATGCTGCCCATCAAGAAGTCACCAAGGACAAGCCCCAAGAAAAAGGGAATTGCGCGTCGGTAGCTCCGGATCCCGCCGTGTTTGAGGATGGCCCATTTCAGAAAAAGGCAAATCAGCATGGGTATCCAGAAGTCCGATATCTGCTGATTTGAAGCCATCACGTAGCCCAGTGGGTGCAGTGGGAGCCAGAAAAATCTGACGCGCAAATATGTCAACACCCCCATAACACCGAAGCCGACTCCCATAAACAGAACGCCAATCCAATCGGTAGTGGTCGGGTAGTGAAGCAAATTGGTCAACCGCTCGAAGAATTCTCGGCCATACCGCAAGGCCCATCCGCCGAAGTAGGCGGACTCGGCTCCTTTCTCATAATATAGGTGGAGTTGAACCCAAAAGTAACTGATGATGCCGATTCCGGCCGCAATGAGAATGCCCGCAAGCATTCGCCGCGGGCTAATATTGGCTTGTTCAGCAATCTTAAACGCTTCCAATTGATGAGGCATCTGCTGAGGTCGGTAACCCCTGTTGAAAAAGCAAATTGATAACGTCGTTAAGTTTTGTGGCCCCAGGCCTCTGGTGCCGAGGATCGTATTCAACACATAACGAGGCGCTTGCCAGGGGTAGCGATGAACGAAGATACCGGCTTCGGTGCGAATACGGGTCGTAATAATCGGCGTGATGAGAAAAAGCAAACTGAATATCGAAGCTATCCAGAGCGACATGCCAGCTCTGTGGAGAGCCAGGGTAAAAAGGGAGAGCCCACCAACCAGCCCCCAAACTGCCGTGCGATAGCGCATCGGCTCATCCGCATCATCGCTTGTTGTCTCTCGTCTGAAAGCATTTTTCAATATGCTTCTGAAATGGTGCCTTCCCACCCAAAGGAAGAAGATGCAGAGGCCTAAAAATGCGCCGAACGCCTGCTCGTCCTGATAAGGGTAATTCGGAAGTTTGCCAAAACCATAGACGTTCGCAAGCGCAAGCTGGTTGCGGTAAAGAAAATAGAAGAGGGCGGTTGAAAAGAGTAGGTCAAGCGGCATTAAAAACATAATCCCGATGGCGAATGGATAGAAAGCAAGCCATACACCGTTATACAGGTTGAACGGCGGATCAAGGAACGAATAATAATCGCGTGTGACCGGGATATGTGGGATGACGGGATAAAGTGTACTGAGTCCGTTGAACAGACTGATGCCCCCGGCGATGGCAAAGCCAAGCCACATTCCTTTATTACGAAAGAAACCTGAGGTGGGATGAGTCATCTGTAGGGGAAGTTGGATAATCGGGAAGGTTAATCGCTCGCGGTCTGCCCATTGTCGCCGCAGAATGGTATTCAGACAAAGAAAAATAAAAGCCAGAAGAAGAAACAGCGCCAACCAGGCGAGTATAACCGGCACCCACACTTTGAGATGATGCTCCAGGTAGAAACTCGACTCGCCTAGATAGTATCCTTTCAGTGCCTTCTGATCATCGACAGTCAGCCAACCGGGGATATAAGACCAGAATAGCGTTTTCCATTCATTCTCTTCGGTAGCGAACCAAAAGCCGTGTCCTGAGACAGACAGAACTGCTTGTAGGACGTCGCCGCCCGCAAGCGTTGTGGCCAAAGAAAGCATCACGTAAAGCAGCAACAATTCATCCCGTCGAAGTGCCATACTTGGCGCAAAGAGATGGATGAGTCTGCTTATGACAAGAATCCCCATCAGGATGAAAATGACGTTTGACAGCGGCACAACCCAAGTCGGAAAGGTGTAGCGCACCAATTCCATCTCGATGAGCATGAAACAGTTAATTGGTGCAACGAGCAGGACGATAAGCAAAACGCGCCAGGTCAGTCCGCGTTGCTTATCCGTTAATTGAGATTCCATTTATCCTTTTTTTTATGCTACGATGAATGCTTGATATCGCGATAGTGCGACTTCTCCTCCAGCTTCAGCGGTTTTTTTGCTAGAAAAAAAGGGGGCATGGTTAGGTGTTCTTGCGCCCTATCGAATGCGAATCCACGAAGGTAGTGTTTGTCGTGGGCTAGATTTCTAAAATGAAATCCACTGGCAGGTCGTCGGGTGGCGTGTTTATATATCGGTCGGCAGCTTCTTGAACTCGCTGCAGCTCCTCAGAACTGAGGGCGTTTTTCAAAAACCACGCGCTGTGGCTGGGATACCAGTTGCTGGTGAAGATGTTTTCTGGCAATCGGGCAAAGGTCTTGGCTCAATCCGTTGAGCAGTGGGACGATGTTACGCCTGATGGACTAGCGCCAAGACAAGCCGGTTGAGTGCAAATGCCCCATTGCTATGGACGAACAACCCGCCGGTTGGCGATACGCAAACCCAACAAGAAAGGTGGCTGCCGTTATGTGGTTCTGGTCATCACCGATATGCAAGCCGACCTTTTGACACTGCTAGGGCGTTACGATGCGCGTAGTAGGGTTCCAGAAAGTATGTTCTGCCAGGATAACCAAGGCTTAGCCAAACGAAAACTGCGAAAACAGAAGTTCGAGGCACAGCAAATGCTTTGTCTGCTTTCCCAACTAGCGCACAATTTGATTCGATGGGTGCAGCGGTGGATACTCGATGTATTGGAGACCAATCGGCAGATAGAAGCGCATGCCCGGCAAATGCTCAGTCAGCCATTGCCCGACCAAAGTCCAGCTTTGCCAGACATCATCGCACAGACAAAAAATCCATCAAGCAACGCGGTATTAAGCGATGGGTCAGACAGATGTTTGCCCTAAGCGGACGGGTCGTCATTAAACGGGGTTCGGTCACCCGTCTGATACTCAACGCTGCTTACCCATTGATTGACCGCTTTGTCATAGCATTTGAGACTTTGTCAGGTCCTTATGGTGTCCATGTTTGCATCGGCAAAACCTGGCAGCTTATCAACCGAGTTGGAACCATTGGAGGGCAATCAAACACAATCATAGCAAAGGCTTAGACGTGTTCAAGCACATGCAAGAATTCGCCGTATTCGGGCGAAAGTGAGGCCCTAAACTTTAGGCATTTTTGTAATGGTCAACCATATGTTGCGCACCTGCCGATAAATCGTCGGGCTACAATACGGCGCCCGATGAATCGGACTTCAAGCCCCAAGGGTGCTGTTCCGCAGCTCGATGGCTTCATCACCGATCTGTTTATTCGACTGTGCTATGACTCGAAACAAACTGCAGCGCAGCTTGTGCGAGGAAGCCTGAGCTGGTTTCACCATAGATGTTCCGCAATGTGCCTTTCGGCAGGTCTTTCTTCGGGTGATGAACAGTCACTCTGCTCGGTTTGTCGGGATGTTTGTATCGATGATGACTTCCACGAATGTGAACCCATATCCAACCTTACTCTCTTTACCCTTGCGATCACTTGGCGACTTGACATATTCCGATAATACACACTGTACACATAGCATGTCAAGTGAGATTTCTTTGGCGTTCAAGGTGTTTGACAATCCGCTCAATCCGAGCTTATCGTTTCGCCAACCCAATTCGGAGAAGACTCGGAACAACTGTTGAATTGGCCTCCCATCTCGCACGAGCGTCACAGGACCATTGGTTTGATACTATGTTTGCGGGTCGATGCCGATGTACCGGAAGAAGGAGGCCGCCAGGTCATCCGGCGTGACGCCTTCGTCGACAGGTGCCGAGGCGATGTCATCGGTTTCTCCGTTTGCTTGGCCGACTTGAACATCTCCGCCTGCCATCAGTGGAAGGTACTTGACTAAATGACTTGGCTCTGCTATACTCATAAAAGTATTTCGATCTTTGACGAGGTACGAGGTTGCCATGTGCAATGCCTGTATGGCGTAAATCCTTGTGCGTAATCAGAAAACTAAAATTTCTGTCTAAAGGATGGGGGTAGGTACACTCTGATTGGCTGTTCCGTTAGAGTATATCTCCGCAAGGAGAAATTACGTTATAATCTCGATGACTGTCCCGAAAACTTTCGAGATCTGACTTGTTATCCATATGGAGCAAGGACATCGGGAGCTATGCGTAAGGAATCGCATGGATTGTGCATTTATATTTCCATATAAATTGCATCTTTTCCATGTAGAAAGGAATGGTCAATATTTACCGTTGTTACCTAGTTCATAATGCTCTACACAATTAAAAACCATCACGTAGTCATATTAAAGGAGGGTTTCGTGATGAAGAGATTAGCTTTTCTTCTTGCAGCCGCATTGCTTTTAGCGGTTGTTCCCGTTGTTGGGTTCTCACTAGAGACAGATAACCATACGGTATTGCTCTTTTTGTTAGACGAACGCCATGTCGATGCTGATGGGGTTTGCTGCAATACTGTCAAAGACCTTTCAGGGTTAGGCAACGATGGAACGATTGAGGGCGAGATCAAAGTGGTTCCGGGGAAGATGAATAACGGTTACGAATTCGATGGGAATTCATATATCCAGGTTCCAAAATCCAGGGCGCTGGATATCACGCAACACATCACCGTTGAGGCATGGGCGAAACCGGAGCAGTTGGCCGGTGAGAATTTTATCCTCGATAAGAGGGCGGGTAATCCGCGGTTGGGATATGAGCTTTTCCAGGTTGACAACGTTTTTGGATTCATGATGGCGACCCCCGGAAAGAAAGCTGTTCTTAACCAAGACGAGCCCGCGCCTATTGGTACGTGGCAATACCATGCCGCTACCTATGACGGTAAGACGATGAAATATTATCGGGATGGTGAGTTCCTTAAGGAAACGGATCAGATTGGGGACCTTGGCGTTGAAAGTGACCTTTTCATCGGTATTGAAGGTTTCCCGGCTGGGACTAGACACCCCTATAAGGGTGTTTTGGACAATATCCGTATTTCGAAGATCGCACGGACAGCAGACGAGATAAAGGAGACGTACAATAAAGTATCACGAATCGCCGCCGTGAATCCCGATTGGAAGCTCGCCCAAACTTGGGGCTTAATCAAAACCCAATAAAGAATCCGGGGTAGTCCTTAAGATGTAAGGATGGGTAGTGCGCGGAGAAGACTCGGAACAACTGTTGAATTGGCCTCCCATCTCGCACGAGCGTCTCAGGACCATTGGTTTGATACTTTGTTTGCGGGTCGATGCCGGTGTTCCGGAAGAAGGACGCCGCCAGGTCATCCGGCGTGAAGCCTTCGCCGACAGGTGCCGAGGCGATGTCATCGGTTTCTCCGATTGCTTGGCAGGCTTGAACATCTCCGCCTGCCATCAGTGGAAAATACTTGACTAAATGACTTGGCTCTGCTATACTCATAAAAGTTTTTCGATCTCTGACAAGGTACGAGGTTGCCATGTGCAATACCTGTATGGCGTAAAACCTTGTGCGTAATCGGAAAACTAAAATTTCTGTCTATATGGCGGAAATTATCTCTGATTGGCTGTTCCGTTAGAGTATATCTCCGCAAGGAGAAATTACGTTATGATCTCGATGGCTGTCCCGAAAACTTTCGAGATGAGACTTGATATCCATATGGAGCAAGAACATCGGGAACTATGCGTAAGGAATCGCATGGATTGTGCATTTATATTTCCATATAAATTGCATCTATTTCCATGTAGAAAGGAACGGTCAATAATTACCGTTGTTACCTAGTTCATGATGCACTACACAATTAAAAACCATCGCGTAGTTATATTAAAGGAGGGTTTCGTGATGAAGAGATTAGCTTTTCTTCTTGCAGTCGCATTGCTTTTAGGGGTTACTCCCGTTGTTGGATTCTCAGAGACAGTATTGTACTTTCCGTGTGATGACATCCAAGGCGATACTGTCCAAGACCATTCAGGGGCAGGCAACGATGGAACGATTAACGGCCAGATCAATCTGGTCGCAGGGAAGTTCGGTAACGGTTACGAATTCGATGGGGCATCGATGATCCAGGTTCCAAAATCCGGGACGCTGGATATCACGCAAAACATCACCATTGAGGCATGGACGCTGAAACACGAGGCGGGGGCCGAGGAGCAATTTGTCTTCGATAAGAGGGCGGGTGGTCCGCGGTTGGGATATGAGTTTGTCCAGATTAACGACGCTTTTGGACCCCATTTTGTCACCCCGCCCGAAGTGAAAGCTATTATTTTGCAAGACGAGCCCGCGCCTCTTGGTACGTGGCAATACCATGCCGCTACCTATGACGGTAATAAGCTAGTATATTATCTGGATGGTCAGTTCCTTAAGGAAACGGATCAGAGTGGGGACCTTGGCGTTGAAAGTGACCTTTTCATCGGTGCGGAGAATGGGACCAAAGGGTTCTATGTGGGTGTTTTGGACAATCTCCGTATTTCGAATGTCGTACTGACAGAAGACGAGATAGCGCAGGCGTTCAATCAAGCTACCGCCGTGAATCCCCAATATAAGCTCGCCCAAACTTGGGGCTCAATCAAAACCCAATAAAGAATCCGGTAGTGCACTACATTTCCCATCATTACATGTAGTGCACTACCCCATCAGAAAGGGGGCGAAGTGGCCCAAGACAGCAAGTCAAATGTGGTACTGGCAGAGATCGATCTGTCTGAATGCGCGGCAGGCAAAATCCTGGACTATCGCGAGCCGGATAAACGCGTGGAGGAGAAGGTTTTCAAGGGCTGGAACAATGCCCTGGAATGGGGCCCCAAGCAGGGGAAACGGCCAAGTTCCTATCGGGTGGTTCGGGATGGGGAGGTGCCGGTGCTGGAACATCACAACAAAACCGGGCGCTGCCTTACAACAGGGGAGCCGCTGTGGGCGGATTACACAGTGGAGGCCTTTGTTCGGCAACTGAACGCGTTTACCCAGCCGAACAATGACGAACCACACGCCATTGTGGGCCTCTCAGGCCTGATGGTGCGATATCAGGATCTGCGGCGGTATTATATCTTCGCCATAGAGGGATATGAGCGCTTTGTGCTGTATCGCCGTGAGGATGAGGCATGGACCATGCTCGCCGATTACCGGGATGGGGTGGACCGAAGTCGGTATTACCACCTGAGGGCGGTGTGCGAAGAAGAGCGGTTGGCGTGCTACGTGGATGGAAAGCAAATATTTGTCGCCTATGACGAGAAGTTTCAGACGGGCAAGGTTGGCATCCGGACCAACACGCGCAGCCGGATGTATGGGGTACGGGTTACCGCGTCGGAGCCCGCCCGGGCGGCATACGCAAGCCGTCAGAGTGCCTATGACCGGGAGGTAGCGGAGGCAGCGGAAAAATACCCGAAGCCGGTGCTGTGGAAGCGGATCGACGTAAGCGAATACTGGCCTTGCGAGGTGCGGTTGGGAGATTTCCGTGGGGCCGGGAAGAAGGAGATCGTGCTGCAGCAGGAGACGGAATCGGGCATTCGGGTGGTGTGCCTGGATGCGGAGGGAGAAAAGCAGTGGGATCAGGTGTATGCCGCGGCGGCGGGTTTAGATAAAAAACACAAGGTAGTACACGATCTGGATGGGGACGGTGTGGAGGACTTTATTGGGGTCGAAGGGGATCTGCTGCGGATGGTCAGTGGACGGACAGGCGAGGTAACGGCCGAGACAGAACTGCCAAAGACAGGGCCGTATCGCGGGTATCGGGGAAAGAGCGTGAGGACGTGTTTGCACAAGCTAGGAGCCTTGTGGCCGTGCCGAATTCGCAAGACTGAGAAGGCGCAGGATCTGATCTTGAGGGATGGCGACGGCGAGGGAACCGGGTACTCCATCTGGGCCTACGATGAGGCCTTGAATCTGCGGTGGCGTCAGGATGCGCACGAGTCGTGGTATGGGATGTACATGTGGTTCTATGACGTGGACGGGGATGGCCGCGATGAGATCCTGCCGGGGTATCAGCTTTACGATGGGGACGGGAACCTCCTGTGGCTGATGGAAGGCGCGGAATACATCGAAGATTCAGGGGGGGCCGGGCATATCGATCACGCCGCGTTTGGGGAATTGGACGGCGATGAAAGCAATGGTCCCGAGATCGGGATTGCCGGCAGCGATCCGGGATTTTTCTTAGTGGATGCGCGCACCGGGGCGCTGTTGAGGCATCACCGGTTTGGACATGTGCAGGGTATCTATGCGGGGAATTTCCGGCCGGATCTGCCGGGTTTGGAAATGTGGATGGGGAATCGCTGGGAAAACTACGGGATCTTGAATCTGGTGAGCGGCAAGGGAGATCCGCTGACGCGGTTCGAGCCCGACACAATCAGCCAGGGGGGGCCGCCAGTGAACTGGACTGGCGACGGCGAAGAGCTGCTGTTCCTCTATTCTTCCAGGGAGGCGTTCGGCTTCTATGACGCGAAGGGCAGAAAGGTGGTGCGCCCGGTATGTGAAGGGCTGCCATTCGAGTGGGCATATGGGTTGACCGAGGATGTGGTGGGCGACGTTCGAGATGAAATTGTCTATGCTCACGAGGGGGCCGTTTATATCGTAACGCAAGATCGTCCCTACCCTCCCGGCGAACGAATTTATGCGCCGGAGCGCAGGTTTGATATTTCGTTGCCGGGCTGGAAGTTGAATGAGGGTTAGGGTAATCTGGATGATTTCTGTTGACATTTTGTTCACTGAGAAGCTCAAACATGGTACAATTCCGTGGGCGGGGAGCGTCGCACGCTCTTCTACAAGTATGTTCCTTTTGGCATGCACGTAGCGCCGTCGCCGGATTTGATCTTCCGAGCCACTGTAAGATCGAGCCAGAGATGATTTTCCAGATCGATCCGGATCTGGCGCTCAGAATTATCCGCTAACGCGGGCCGCAAATCTAACACCAACGCCCTTTGAGAAGCGAACCGATCCGCTTTTCAAAGGGCGTCTTTATTTGAAGCAGCTATGTCCGTTCGTTTTGTTTTTTTGACAGACAGTCATCACTACCCCGGTGCGCCGAAAGACTACGGGGCGCCGAAGATGCTGACGCAAAGTAGAACCGTTCTGGATGCAATCGTGCCGGCGGTCAATCCTCTCAAACCCGACTTCATCGTTCACGGCGGGGACTTTCTATGCGGCGGCAGCTCCTTTGAGTTGCCGCGGACGACTTATCTGCAATCGATTGAGGAGGTCGCAGAGGTATTTTCCGGGTTCGAGGCGCCAACATATTACGTTCCGGGCAATCACGACTCAGATGCACAAAGCGGATCTTTTGAACCGTTCGCGGAAAGATTCCCCATCCCGGAAACAATCGATGTCGTTGATGCGGGGCCTCGTCTTCGACTCGCTCTCGCAAACATCTACCATCAGTGCGACCCTATCGAGGAAGGCAACGGCGTTTGGACCGACGCGCTTGACAACGGACTCCGTGAAGCAGCGGAACAAGCCTATGCCGATCGATGCGCGATATTGCTGGTACTCCATACATGGGTGCTGCGAGGCTACGAAGACCAGCCCGGCGTCCTCAGCGGCGCAGACCGTCTGCTGGAAACCGTGAAGGAGAGTCCCGCCATTGTCGCATTGTTCACGGGGCATAAGCACACAAACCGTATCCGGATGTACCGTGATTTCCTGGTCGTTGACACGGCATGCCTAATCGGTTTCCCGATGGGATTTCGGGAGATTCGACTCCAGGACGACGGATATTTTGTCACGCGGTTCCACCAACTGGATCTGCCAGAGCTTATCCAGGAATCGTACGACCGTTCCAGCGTAGAAACGAACGACGCCTGGCAGGGCGAGATTCATGATCGGGATACGGAAATCTTCTTGCCAAGACTCAGAGAAATTTGGCGCTAGAAAAGGAGCAGCGAATGAAAATTCTGGTCACCGGCGCCGCCGGTCGGGTGGGCTCGGCCGTTGTAAAAGGTTTGAAAGACAGGTATTCTCTGCGGGGTTTTGACCGCGTCCCGACGCCCGAACTCGAAGACGCAGTCGTTGGGGATATCACTGACTTCGATGGCGTCCTTATAGCCACGCGGGACATGGAGGCAGTGATTCACCTCGCGGGCAATCCGTCGAGCGGGGCGCCCTGGGAGGAGATACTCCCGAACAATTTCATCGGCACATACAATGTCTTTGAAGCGGCGCGGCAAAACGGCGTGCGACGAATCGCTTTCGCCAGTCGGGCCGGGCTGCTTGCGCCCTATCCCCAAGACGTCATGCGGACGGTTGATATGACGCCGCGACCGGAGACCTACTATTCGATCAGCAAGGTGTTTGGGGAAAGTCTGGGGTATATGTACTCCGCGCGATTCGACATGGAATTTGTGGCGGTTCGGATTGGCAGTTTCAACCACGACGGTGACCTTCCCACACACCCGCATCAACTCAGTCACGGTGACGCGGCTCGTGTGTTCGAGCATGCTCTCACGCATCCCGGCGTGAAGTTCGAGGTTGTGTTTGGGGTTTCAGACAGTACCTGGCCGCTTTACGATTTAGAACACGGACGGCGCGTTATCAACTATCACCCGCAGGATAAGTCGGAGGCGGAGCCCGAGATTTGACACCAGGCATCATCGGCGCGTTGGGGAAAAGGAGTTGCTATGGACATTCTGATCATCGGCGCACACGATACATGGGCCGGATTGTCGTGCAGAGGCTGTTGGCTGACCTTTAAGTCGTTTCTGTTGATATAGAGACTATCGTGGAGGAATTAGAGCCGTGACTGAACCCATTATAAAGACCACCGTGGTTGGCAGCTATCCTATACCGGCATGGCTGGCGGCCATGCCGTCAACGCCTAATCTTCATGACGCTATTCTGGTGGTGCTCAAGACGCAGGAATTAGCCGGTCTTGATCTACTGGCCGATGGCGAACTATCGCGCTTTAATATTATGCACCCCGAAACCAATGGTATGATTGACTATTTCATCGGTCCTATGGCCGGCATCAGCACACATTTGAGCCGAGAGGAATTGAGTACGTTTCGAACTCAGTCCGGCATGGCTTTTCGAGCACAACCGGCCGGCGTGGTACGAGACAGGATTGGGGAAGGGTTACTCAATTTGCCGGCCGCGTGGCAACTCGTTAAACCGTTAACCGGCCATCCCCTCAAGTTTACGCTGACCTCACCGTATATGCTGGCCAAGACTCTGCTCGACCAGCATTACCACGACCTGCCAACCCTAACAAACGAGATTGCTGAGGTGCTGCGCCGGCAAGTAGCCGAAATTGACGCTACGGTGATACAGATTGACGAAGCCAATTTAACTGGGCATCCCGAAGATGCAAGCTGGGCCTATAAACCTATCAATCATGTCCTCAATGCCGTCCAAGGCCAAAAGGGATTGCATTTATGCTTTGGAAACTACGGTGGACAAACCATTCAGCAAGGCTTCTGGCGTAATCTGCTGCCATTTCTCAATAATCTCGACGTCGATCACCTGATTCTTGAGTTTGCCCGTCGAGGCTTCGACGAGTTAGAGCTTTTCTGCGACTTACGCCAGGACATTGGCCTGGGAGTCGGCGTTATAGACATCAAGGATAATGAAGTCGAGACCGTTGACGAAGTGGCTAAGAGCATTGAAAAGGCCGTCAAGGTGCTTGGTGCAGAGCGGGTGCGTTGGGTTCACCCAGACTGCGGCTTCTGGATGTTACCGCGTAGCGTTGCCGACAAAAAAATGGAGAGCTTAGTTCGAGGCCGAGATCAATTTTTGGGGCGCATATGACTATTTCACTTCTGGTTCTTGATCCGTACATTCTTAATATGAAAACGCGGATGCCGTTTCGCTACGGAATTGCCGTGATGACAGCGCTGCCCTGTCTATTTGTCCGTTTGACCGTGGAGATCGATGGTCAACCTGTTTATGGATTTTCATCTGATGGCTTAGCCCCTAAGTGGTTCACCAAGGATCCGGAGAGTCATTATCGTGATGATATTGCCGATATGCTGCGCGTTGTGCAACAAGCCTTCCGGCACGGACAGGAGATGGGAGGCACTGATACAATATTTGCCTTGTGGCGAGGTATTTATGACCGGCAACAGCGTACCCCAGCAATGGCCGCTGGCATCACCGACTATCTGTGGACCATAGAACAACTGCTCAGGTTTCGCGCGCCACCTTGGCGGAAAACTATATCCCAAAACCTAGCAGTCTAGATGCAAAGCTCACTGATGGGAGTCTGTCCCAAAACGGGGAAAGTGCGCGTGGTAGAGAAGCCCAGTCACCTGAGCTTCTCCCCAGTTCGAACCCATCGTGCCCGATTCAGGCAATGGGCTCAAGACAGAATGGTTCGCCTCGAAAGGCTATCCTTCTCACGTTTGTCGCCGTTATTCATTGAGGTTCTGATGACCTCATAACGTGTCGATGAAAAGGGGCATTCTGCCCAGCGTCCTTCCCTCTGCGAGCATTACTTCGCTTCTCCGGTACTATGACCCATCCGACAACCTGACAATCATCTTGGCTTCCTCGCTTTTACACTTGTTAGCCAATACTCAAAATTCGGAGAATTGTCAGGTTCTCCCACGTTTACCTAAGCTCGACTTTGTACAAAAGTACAAAGGCTGGGTTGTAGCGAGAACCGTACAACACCAAGCCCGTAGACGGGAATCAAGCGAGCGGATAGCGAGTGATCAAGTGACCGAATAGGGAACGCGATAGAACTCCCATAGAGATCCCCTTGCCCCGTCGTGATGGTACCGGAAGCCACTACCGACTTTTTCACAGATTAACCAAAAGAGCCAGATGGTTAAAATCTCACCCGCTTTTCTTCAACGCTTAATTGACATCGATTGTTATCCCACTTAAATGTACAAAGTCGAGCTTAGCGCTTCCGACGGGAGTATGACAATCGAGTAGCTGAGGGCAAAATCGACTTTACGGGAGTCATACACCACCACATTTTCCACTTGACGCCATCACGAATTTCGGGCACATTAGGGGCAAAAACATCACCTTCGGCGCTTGGGTAGCGAAGACAGGCGACAATGTCGTTGTCTTGGCGCATGCGCTCCCCTCAATCTCGGATTCGGATCGGGGGCATGTGTCAATGATATTGCAGGCGATTTCGACGCGTTGCCATTCCTCGTGAAACCGATCGGATTGAGCGTGACAAAGTTCGGGCAGGTTAAACGCACTGCGGTGCTCCAAAACTTCCCAAACCCGTTTTACCCGGAGACCTGTTTACCGTATCGATTGGCGGTCGATGCACCCGTGACCTTTCGCATCAAAAACCTGCGGGGGCAACTTGTCGGTGAGTGGAATGTCGGGGTCCAAAAAGCGGGGCGCTATCTGACGCGAGAAACCGCCGCCTATCGGAACGGCAAAGACGGAGTCGGAGAGACGGTTTCCAGCGGCGTCTATTACCACATGCTCTAATCCGGCTCGTTCCAAGCCACACCCAGAATGCTCCTTGTGGAATAGGACGGAGAAGATTTGCGATTTTGCCCCAAGCGGAGGTAGTTATTGGTTTATTTTCCGAAAAAATATGGTTAGTGTTGGGTGCCGGTGCGGTTGGAAGGGATCTCTATGGGATCTCTATCGCGGTCACTAACCGTTCCCTTGATCACTCGCTATCCACTCGCTTGATCACCTACGGGGTTGCAGGAATACCAATGCTCGGTTTCGGGGCGCGGTGCGAGAGAAAGAAATCAAGTTTTCAAGAAAAAACTTGATTTCGACGGTTTCGGCGTTCTAAAGACATTCGGATTTTCTGAACAATCTCCATCAAGTATGGAGGAGGGTAATGCTTGATAAACGCCATCTTCAACATTTGATAACCGGCGAACAGCTTCAACACTTCGATGAACAGGGTTATCTCATCCTGGAGGACGTTCTTCCGCAGGCCCTCGTGAAGGAACTCGAAGTACCCGTCGATCAGATTCATCAGGAATATCTGGATGAAAAAGGTCCGACGGCGCGGCATAGCAATTTCTTCTATCGCGATTTTCTCGGCAGGGATCCGCTGTTCGTCGACCTGCTGGATTGGTACAAGACCTTCCCGAAAGTTTGGGGAATTCTCGGATGGAACATCTACTCGTATCATTCCCACTTAATCGTGACGCCGCCGGGAAGCCCGGCGGAAGTCGATGATGTCGGGCTGCTTCGCTGGCATCAGGACAGTGGGCGCCTCACCAAAGACATGAAGATTCATCCCCCGCCGCGAATGGCATTTAAAATAGTGTACTGGCTGTCCGATTGCTCGGAACCGGGACGAGGAAATTTCTATATTGTTCCCGGAAGCCACCTTCGTGACACGATCAATAAACCCACCGACGGCTCTCTTCCCGAAGGCGCGATGCCGGTCTGTTGCAAGCCGGGCGATGCGGTCTTCTTTGACGGACGGTTATGGCATTGTCGTAACAGCAACGAATCGGATATTACGCGGAAAGGGCTATTCATCGGATACGCTTTTCGGTGGATGCGCGCTATGGATCACATTACGATTCCTCCAGAGATTTTCGACAGATGCGACCCAATCCGTCAACAACTGCTGGGCTATGCGGCGAGACCGGGAGGCCGCTTTTCAGGGCAGGACAAGGATTCTCCGCTCAAAGTTTGGCTCGAAGAACACGGGGTTTTCATAGAGTAGACAAGTGATGACAAACCACACATTTCATTGTGCCATCCATTTAGATAGACAACTTTCCGACATCGCTCTTTGCAGGTACGGTGACATTGCTGATTAGATGTGCGCAAGTTGCGACCCATTCCCGTAAATTGGGCTTCTAACCCGACACTCCTTTAGAATGCATCGCAAACCGGGGCGGCGTACATTAATTCGACGAAATCTGCTCGCAGTGGATTGACAAATTCACGGCACACATGCGCATACGGCTTGGATCTTCCTAGCCAAACCGAGCAGGACCACAATTTACACTCGGAAAATCTCAAATCCTACTGTTAACAAAAGGTAGCAACGTGGGTAGAATAACTATACTTTTTGATGCCTTCGCGAGGGACGCCTTTGGTGATGTGGCAAACCTGGCGCCGTCTGACAATATGCTCACGGTAACTATCTTGTGGCGTCAACTGTCGATTGAATATCTCATTCCCTGAATCAAGCACTGGCTCCGATGTTCCTTGATGGGCCTGGGACACATAGTTTGGCTGTACCCTGATAACCGCTGTCAAGTTGACTCTTCTTCCCTTCCGCAACTTGGAACTTTTAGATTGACAACTTAACATGTATGTGGTATATTTTAACATAGTCACCCCATGGCGACCGAACTTTTTTTTCTGTTGGCATCTTGTTAGCATCACGATTGCTGAAAACCCGCTCCTGCAAAGGGATTCTCCATCTTAAAGAATGCTAACACGCCGCTTAAATCAGCGTTCCGTTAGCATCTCTTAACCACTAAGTCGCTTCAAGGAGAAAATTCGGGGATCAAGCGAGTGGATAGATCAAGTGACTGAATAAGGAACGCGATAGAAATCCAGCAAGTGAGTGAATAGCGAACGATCAAGAGAATGAATAATGACTGTGGGAGCGATTTCCGAATCGCGATAGCCCTCTGTAGGAGCGATCTCCAGGTCGCGATTCAGCAGTCGTAGGGTGGGCACCGCCCACCAGCCTCTAAAAGCCCCGGAGGGGATCAAACGAGCGGATAGCGAGTGATCAAGTGACCGGATAGGATCAAACGAGTGAATAACGAGTGCGATAGAAATCTTCGTGCGATAGAAATCCCATAGAGATCTTGAAGGTGTATGGAAACGCCAAGACCCCGTGTTCCAAAGCCCCAGCGGGGCGAAAGGTACGTAGTAGATTGCAATTAACACCTGAACTAACGCCGTATAAGTGACCAAAAATGGCTTTGCTGCAATTTTTCAAACAGGCTCTTAACGGCAGACAAAATGCCTGTTTCATTGCGAAAACGAGAAATCGAATGGTTTCCAGAAAACGTTCACAGGCTTCGAGATATTCTGGCCAGATTAAGTTTGTAGCCCGCCCTCACCGGTGAAAAGCGGACTGATTTAACTGAAATAGTGAAATAGTTGGTGAAAAAAGTGAAAAAACTATAGACAACCTTAGTTGCCGCCTGTGTCCGACAGGGCGCAGAAAACGAGTTTTTTCCCACGTGGACGCATGAGATTGACGAAAATGATCTCAATTTACACATAATTCACCCACGTGGAAAAAAATCGGATTCTTTCTTATAGGTAGCAACTTGCGTTAGACATCTTTCCTGATTGTCCCGAACTGCTGCCGATTGAAAATCTATCGACTGTGCATTGCGCCCTTGGTCCCTCAACACCGTGAACAATTTCTGATACGATTGACATTATTTTGGAAAGATTTTTAATCGATTCACGTGTGTTTCGGACGAATGGTATAGGTCCAATTCTCTAATTTGACAATGGGTTTCTGGCGGATGGTATGAGTCGAAATGGCGATTCGGAGATCGCTCCTACCGGGTAATGCATCGCACAACCGTGTACGTCCCAACAGATCTGCTGAAACCACGAATGATCGACAACTAAAGACTTATCATGAAGATAAAAGAGATAAAAGCTGTTAAGTTGAATGTGCCTCCCCGAACAGGGAATCTGACACCCCAAAGGCGACCATCTTGGGCGGAGCACTCCGAGGTCGCCAACCCGATGTCAAAATATCCCAAATACAAACGCCGCCGCTCCAGTTGGATGCCGAAATGGGGCAGCGTCTTCGTGAAAGTCACCGCCGAGGACGGTACATGGGGACTTGGACAAACTACGTTCGGCAGACCCGTGGCTGCGATCATCGATGACCACTTTGCCCCGAAGCTGGCGAGCGAAGACTGCTTCGCGGTCGAAAAGATCTGGGATATGATGTTCCGAATGTCTAAGCCCTACGGCTCACAGGGGTTAACCAGTTGCGCGATGAGCGGTATCGACCTCGCCCTGTGGGATCTCATCGGCAGAATAAAGAACCAACCGGTTTACCAACTATTGGGCGGTCCCGTCCGCGACAGTCTCTTTGCATACGCAACGGGCAACGACACGGATTGGCAGATCGAACTCGGTTTCAAAGCGGTGAAGTTAGCGTGTCCCTATGGGCCGGTGGATGGGCTTTGGGGATTGAAGGAGAATGAAAAGCTGGTCGCCAAAACACGGGAGTTGGTCGGCGACGATGTCGAAATTATGTTGGATTGCTACATGGCGTTTGACGTCGACTACACCATCCGCTTGGCACAGCGGCTCAAACCGTACCGGTTGAAGTGGATCGAGGAAT
Organism: Candidatus Poribacteria bacterium; assembly: GCA_028820655.1. GTDB lineage: Bacteria > Poribacteria > WGA-4E > WGA-4E > JAJDTR01 > JAJDTR01. Next base: position 36,974 of record JAPPIK010000015.1, read on the forward strand.
TTCTAATCCCGGAAGATATCGATGGACACGCCAAGGTTCGGGACGCCGTGAATTGGGTTTCTCTCGCAGGAGGGGAGCACCTCTATACCCGTTGGCCCTTCAAACAGATTATCGAGAAGGGGTGTCTGGATATCCTTCAGCCCGATATTTTCTGGGTTGGGGGCATCACGGAATGCGTCAAGATTTGTCACATGGCGGATGCCGCCGGACTCACCGTCATCTTTCACGGCGGCGGCGGAAACCAATACGGACTCCATCTCTCGGCGGCCATGCCTAACACCCCTTGGGTGGAATACTTTCTCGGCTCCGCCCCGGGCGTGCCTATGGAAGAATCAAAATCTATTGACGGAGAATCCATTCCTGAAGATAGTTACATTGCGCCGAATGACGGGCCCGGCTTCGGATTAGAGATTAAGGAGGAGTGGATTGTGCCGTTTTGGGATTAACGCGGCAATCTTACGGTGCGGCTCTCCACTTTGTAAAATCGTCGGAAGCGCCAAATAAACTGTCATTGAGGACTGCTACATTCTTAGTTCGACTTTGTATATCTGCAGCATGAGGACGATTGAGTGGACAAATCAAGAATTCAAGCAACTGGCACTTCATCTCGTTTTAACGGTTCCTGATAGAGAGTCGTTACCGCAACGTTCTGCGGCCGAGGAGTCTTGTCAAATGAAAATCACAAACGTTGAAGCGATCCCCAGCGCCTCGCCCGCGACGAATCTTCGCGGCGCGCGAAGCAACTACGTCTACGTCAAGGTTTCGACAGACGAGGGTATTACCGGATGGGGGGAGTCAACATGCGGACCGTTGTCTGTCGCGAATGTGGTTGAGGAAATCGGAGCGACGCTCGTCGGGGAGGAGGCGTTCCGCATCGAGCAAAATTGGCAGCGTCTCTACCACCTCTACCACAACGTGCGCGGCGGCGTGATTCAGATGGCGGCGATCAGCGGGATAGAGATCGCCCTTTGGGACATCAAAGGCAAGGCGCTCGGCGTTCCCGTGTGGGAACTGTTGGGCGGTCAGATGCGCGATCGAATCTGGACATATGGGCGCTTTGACGGGGATACGCCCGAGTTGGCGGTGGAGAGGGCGCTGCGGGAGGTTGAAACGGGCTTGACCGCGCTGAAGGGCGACCCCTTCGGTCACCAGGGGCTGTTCATCACGCCGGAGGCGGAACGGGACGCCATCGCAAAGGTGAAGGCTGTTCGGGAGGCGGTCGGAGATGATGTCGAGTTGCTGGTCGAAGTTCACGGCCGGCTTACACCAGCTTCGGCAATCCGCATCGGCAATCTCCTTGAAGAGTTCCGCCCGTTCGTGTATGAAGAACCGGTTCCGCCCCAAAATGTGGATGCGATGGCGAAAGTCGCCGAAGCCGTGAATATTCCGCTCGCAACCGGAGAGCGGCTTTATACGAAATGGGGGTTCGTCGAGCTCCTTGAAAAGCAGGTCGTGGCGATGATCCAGCCGGACGTTTGCCACGCCGGCGGAATCTCCGAGTTGAAGAAAATCGCTGCGATGGCCGAGGCGTATTACGTCGGCATTCAACCCCACAACCCCTACGGTCCTATCAACACGATGGCGGCGCTGCAGGTCGATGTGTGCACGCCGAATTTCATGATTCAAGAGGGTGGTCACGCGCCTTGGTTTGAGCAAGTCGTCGTCGGGGGGTTCCCACGCCAGAGGGAGGGCTATTTCGATGTCCCCACCGCGCCCGGGATCGGGGTTGAAATGGACGAGAAAGTGCTGCGCGCAAATCCGCCGGTAGAGACGCGCACGCCCGAGGGCTATCTCCGCGGGGCGCCGTGGCAGTCTAAGCAGGGGAACCGTTGGATTTGAATCATCAAGTACCGTGGGTTTCTATCTAAGGAACACCTGTAATTTTGAGACGCCGGTTCTTTATCAATCTCGCGAAAAGAAAGGACGAGATACAGCGACGTTATGGTAAAGCTCACGCCCGACGACATTCGATTCTTTAGAGATGAGGGTTATGTCATCAAACGCAAGGTCATGGACGAGGATTTGATGACGCAGGCACGCGATAGACTGTGGGACAAACCGCCTCCCGGCATCGACCGAAACGACCCGAACACGTGGCGCGGCCCGATTCAAGCGCCGGAAGACAGGAAAAAACTGCCACGATCTGCCGAGATAGACTACACGTTTGACGGTTGGGCTTTGCCCAATCCGCCGTCGCACAACGATGAATATTCCACCGTGGATGGCACTTCCTGGAAATACCGGACGATCGGCACCGAGGACTTCTTGGTGCGAATGATTCTCACGGATGTATCCATCTGGGGGATGGCTGAACAGTTGCTCGGCAATGGAAGTCTTGCCGTTCCGGCACGCACCCGCGGCATCTATTGCCGCTTTCCCCAACCTGACATTCCCGTGGAACCTCTCAAACCGCATATCGACGGCCATGAATTCCATTTGGGCGTGCTTGGGTTCATCGATGACGTGCCGGCAAACGGCGGCGGGTTCACCATTTGGCCAAAGAGCCACCGCGTTTTCTATTATCAGCATCTCACGCAGTATGGAGGGGACAAGGCTGACACGTACGATGAACACTACGACTTACTCAAGGGACAAACAGTCATCGAGTGCTGCGGGGAAGCGGGGGACATTGTTTTCTTTCATCACAGACTGGCACACGCGGGAAACCCGCCGAACTATTCTCTCAAGATTCGCAAAGCTATCATTGGCGACCTGATTAAAAAGGATCTCAAAGAGAAGCTGGATGAGCCTCCCTGCGATGACATGTGGCGAGATTGGCCCGGGATAGCGACAGACGGATAGTCCAGAATAAAGGATAGGATACAGCGACGTTATGGGTAAACTCACGCCCGATGAAATCCGGTTCTTTCGAGACGAAGGTTATGTCATCAAACGCAAGGTCATGGACGAGAGTTTGATGGCGCGGGCGCGCGAAAGACTGTGGGACAACCCTCCGCCCGGCATTGAGCGAAACGACCCGAGTACGTGGCGCGGCCCGATTCAAGCGCCTGAAAATAGCCAGAAACTCCCACGATCACCCGAGACGGACTATTTGTTTGACGGTTGGACCATACCCAATCCTCCGTCGCATAACGATCAATATGGCGCCGTGGACGGCATTTGCTGGAGATATCGGACACTCGGCACGGAAAAATTCTTGGTGCAGATGCTTCTCACGGATGCATCTATCTGGGGGATGGCTGAACAGTTGCTAGGAACGGGATGGCTTGCGGCGCCAAGCCGCACGCGTGGTATCTATTGCCGGTTTCCGCAGGGGGGTATTCCGGTTGAACCCCTCAAACCGCATACCGACGGCCACGAATTCCATTTGGGCGTGGTCGGGTTTATAGATGACGTGCCTCCGAACGGCGGCGGATTTACCATCTATCCAAGGAGCCACCGCGACTTCTATTATCAGCATATAACGCACTATGGACGGGAAAAGACCGATACTTACGATGAGTACTATGATCTGCTCAAGGAACAGAGAGCCACCGAGTGCTATGGGGAAGCGGGGGATATTGTACTTTTTCATCACAGACTGGCACATGCGGGAAATCCGCCCAACCATTCTCTCCAAATTCGCAAAGCCGCGTTAGGGGATCTGGTGAGAAAGGACCTCAGGGATAAGCTGGATGAACCGCCCTGCGAGAACATGTGGCGAGACTGGCCCGGGATACCGGCAGATGGATAGTGGAGATTGGAAGGGGGGAAAGTAGTGGCCAGTGACCAGTGGGGAAGGGAAGAAGACAGGAAGAATGGAAGGGGGAAATGCAGTGACCAGTGCCTAGTGGCCAGTGGGAACGAGGGAAAACGGGGAGACCGGTAACGGGACAGGAGGAGGGATTGTCTGAATGACGGATTACGGGGATCTCTACCGCGCTCGCTATTCACTCGCTTGCTGGATTACACGGATTGGGAAGGATCGGCGGCGGCGAGGGGTGGAACCGAGGATTTGATGGCGGTTTGTCCTGCAGATTAGCCGGACACACGGCACTCCGCTGGAGTGAAAACCTTCTACGACGGAACACCTTCTCAAAGCCTGTCATATATCAAAAGACGAGTGTAACTTGCTGAATGAGTTATACCGACAGGGATAATGGCGTGCTATCAAGTAACACTTATTCAGAGCTAGCCATAGAACGAAATATGAGTGACTCTTGATGATGCACTATACACATTGGGGATCTCTATCGCATTCACTACTCGCTCATTTGATCTATCCGCTCAGTTGATCCCATGCCGGGGCTTAAGTGAGCGGGCAACGACGTTGCTATATACCTTTCGCGCCACTGGTGCTTCCGAAGGCTGGTGCGCAAGAGGTTCTCAATCACCCTTTTATTCAATCGGTCAGTCGCACGCTATAAAGTAGGCAGAATAACCCAACTCAACAATGACCTCCAACTCAACCTAAACCGCTTGCGGTATTAATCAATTTTGTTCAAACTAATATGGTTGCATTTTTTTCTCGAGTCCAACCTCTCCAAGTTTTCTCAAGAAAGTCTCATTGTTCATAGCAAAAAAGATAAGACTGGATCATAAGAGTTACCAATCGAGTTTCAAGACTACTCATCTACAATCTAGTCATATGGATTTGACATTATGACATTGTAGATTATAGCATTCTTGTAAACACAAGTGGAGAAATCATCAACTACCCACCCCAACTTTGCCCACTTGTTTATCTTGGTTCTGAGTCTTTCAGGAAAATGCCTATTGGCATTTGGTACAATTATGTCATTGCTAGATATTATCTCTATGTGCCCCACAACCCTGTATTCCTCTGTATTGCTTTCCGATTGTGAGAAAATCTCTTGGTTGAAAAGAAAACAGGCTATCAGTACCAAAGCCACCGTGATTGCTAACGCAACTCTCTTCATGATCTGCCTCCATTTTAGGTCAATGGTTTATTGAGAAGTTTTCAATTCCTCCCCAACCCTTAAAGGTATGGTGAGCGACGGCCACCCTAACATATGTACAAAGTCGAACTCAGTTAACTAAACCTACCCTCTGACATTGCACTCCTCTGGAGTGAAAACCCTTCTACGAAGGAACACCTTCTCAAAGCCTGTCATAGATTCAAAGACGTAGTGTTACTTGCTGAAAGAATCATTCCGAGAGGGATAATGGGGTGCTACGAAGTAACACTCGACATTGCCGGGATCTCTATCGCGGTCGTAATCCACTCCCTTGATCCGCTGGAGTGCAGGAATTGGGTTCGTCGCCTTTTTCGGAAATTTGGGATCTCTATCGCAGAATTTGCTATCGCGCGCACAATTCGCTTGCTTGATCTCTATATTTAGTCGCTTGATTGCGCCTTACAAGGAATGGTGGGCAGGGGATTCGCTATCGCGCTCGCTAATCACTCGTTTGATTTCACCCTACAACTTATCAGTCGCTTGATCCGCCGGAGTGCATGAGATGGAAAATCTCTGCCAAAGTTGACCAAGGCGCTAAAAACAAGAGTTACTTGCCTGAAAGAATCATTCCAAAAGAATTGTTGGAGTGCTCTCAAACGTAGGGGAACGCGCTTTTGCGGGGTTTGTCGAAGCGACCGCGGTCATTGTTTTTGGTCGGGGAACGGCTTGCGAATATCGTAACGCCCCTCCTCGAGAATCGGAAGTGTGCCGTCTGCCACCATTAACTCCAGCGGCGATTCTCTTGTTTCGAGCGGCATGGTGACCACGTTCTTGATGCGCAGCGACTCGTATATCGCCATCAGGATTTCCATGGTGTACCGCGCCTGGCGACCGCTGCTCCGGTGCTCGGGAACCTTGCCCTCCATCCAATCCGTCAACTCTTGGTACTGGTTGGTCTCCTCAGGGGGCGGCTGAATCGTTTGCCATCCGTTCGCCTTCTCGTTCCAGAGCAGAATCTGGCCGTCTTCGCCCTCCGTGATTCTGCCTTCGGTGCCGGATATGTGGGGTATAGGCGCGCTCGGTTCGGGAAGGTCGCTCTCGTAAAGACCCCGAGTGCCGCCCTCAAAGCAGATCAAGCCCATGCACAGATCCTCGCAGCGGCTCCGGCGCTCCTACCGGTCGGTAGTGCGCGAGGTTTGCCCAATCACCCAAAGCGTCTCCGGGTCGGACAGAATGTAGCGCCACCTATCAACGGCATGAGTGCCTATGTTGAGCAATCCCGCCTTCGGCTTTGACCGACTATAGACCAGCGTCGGTTGGCCGATGGCGCCGTCAGCCACAAGCCGCCGGATTTCGGTGCGCGGCGGGGTGAACCGTGATTGATGCCCGATTGCGAGTTTCGCGCCTTTGCGTTCGCACGCTTCAATCATGTCATCGGCTTCGCCCAGCGAGGCCGCCATCGGTTTCTCACCGATGATGCCTTTGATTCCCGCGTTCGCCGCCGCGATGGTAATCTCCGCCCGAACCCCCTGCCATGTCGGTATGCTGACAATGTCGAGATCCTCGTTTCTAAACATCTCGTTATAGTCGGTATAGACGGCGGGAATGGAAAACTCTTCGGCAACCTTCCGTGCCACCTCTTCGTTGACATCCGCCGCCGCGACAAGCTCAGCTCCCGGATGATCTGTCCAAGCGAGTGAATGGTGGCGTCCCATGCCTCCGCAGCCCACCACTCCGACGCGGTACGTTTTTCCCATCACTATGTTCCTCCTTCGTTAAACGCCTTAGAGCATGTTTGAATAATCAGTAGCAAAGCCATTTTTTTCACTTATAGGAAGTTTTTTCATGTATTTATTGTTGTCTGTCACCTACCTGTGGGATCTCTACCGCGCTCGCTATCCACTCGCTTGCTGGATCTCTATCGCACTCGTTATCCACTCGCTTGATCCCCGCTGGGGCTTGGTGCACGGGGCTTTGGGCGTTTCTATACACCTTCAAGATCTCTATCGCACTCACTATCCGTTCGCTTGATCCCCTCTGGGGCTTTTAGGGGCCGGTGCGCAGTGCGCACCCTACAAAATGTACTTTTCAAACAGGCTCTTAATTTGGCTAGTACTCATGTTTCCCGTTGACACGTTAATTCACGATTCTCTAGAGACAGCGGAATTTGGCGTAATCCGGTCAGGTGTTACAATAGAGGCTGCCCGTTGTTCATCCTCTCTGTTCTGAAGACAAAATCGGGGTTAAGCGGGATCGGGCGGGTTGTGTCGTCTTATTCGGGTAGAATGCACTCGGCCGAATCGTTTTTCGGCTGATTGACCCGACGTGAAACCGCGTATGCCGTCATCTCCTCCGCAGGATACGGCGCAAGAAGGTGATTCAGTTCGGCAGGTGTCTGTTCGGTGGGATTCAACCACTGTGCATAATTTTCTTCATCCAGAATGACGGGCATCCGGTGGTGAATCCGCTCCAACATCTCGTTGGGCGGGCAGGTGATGATTGTGCAAGACAGCAGGCTAGTATCTTCTCCCGCTTGCCGCCAGGATTCCCAAAGCCCGGCGAACGCGAAGGGTTTCTCGGATGCCATCCGGATATAGTAGGGCGTTTTCGGTCCCCGATCCGTCTCCCGCCGCCACTCATAATAGCCGTCCGCCAAGACGAGACAACGCCGGCGTTTGTATGCTGTTCGGAAGGACGGTTTCTCGGCGAGAGTCTCAGATCTCGCATTGATCATTCGAGAACCGATCTTCGGGTCTTTAGCCCAAGAAGGGATCAAACCCCACCGAAAAAAATCTATTCTGTTCTCGCCGTTGTTCGGGGCTACCGCGACGCCTTGGGTCGGCGCGATATTGTAGCGCGGCGAAAAGTCGTCGGGAATTTCGAATCCGGGCAGAGTTTCTGCCAAGCTGGCAGGCGTCGCTGCGAGCGTGTAGCGGCCGCACATAAGCATCTCCGTTACGGTTGGATTATTTTCTGTTTTTTTGGCTCATCTATCGCCGGAGGATTTCATTATAGCACATCCAAAAATTCATGCCGATTTTTTTTCTTGACTAACTTAACATATGTGTGGTATTGTGTCTTATTATTGGTTGGGGTGGAGGAAAACAACCCTATTTACACATGCTTAAAGCGGAGATTGGTTATGTTCGCGTGCCTGCTCGTCGACAATTGTGACGAGTTCTCTATTCAAGTCGGCGAGTTGCTGGCTTTCTATTCATCAAAATGGGAACTTGGGGATGGCGGCGTCATTTATACCGATTTCGACAGTATCGGTGATCGAATCAAAGTCTTGATTTATGAACTGGAACTTCGAGAGATACAGGTCCGTATAGGCGTTGCTCCGACGCGCTTCACCAGCTTCGTCGCCGCCCACGCCGCCGCCCTTGAAACGCCTCTCTTCATATCACCGGCGCAGCTCGAAGCCTTCTTGGTGGACCAAAGCGTTTCATATCTCCCAATCTCCGGCGAGAACCGAGAACGGTTGGAGATGTTAGGGCTGCGGACATTAGGTCAGGTTGCACGCATTGATGTCCGCGAACTTGTCAATCAGTTCGGACGGGAGGGCCAATTCATGTCGGAATTGGCGCGGGGAATAGATTCGACGCCGCTGCCATCCCAACGGCCATCCATTGGCGCAGACAGAGCGGCTTGGCAGTTGGGCGTCTGGGACGATCCGGAACATGTCAAACCTCACAGACGACCTGTCCCGATAGCCGTCATCCTTGACGACAGGGGATATCCACAGGCGCGTCTTATCGATGGCATGGAACTCTTCATTACGGATATTGTCGACCTCTGGACAATCGAGAATCAGTGGTGGACGGAGCAGAAAACAAGCTGTGAATACTTCGAGGTGGTTGAATTGGGGGCAGAATCAACTTCCATACTCTGCCACGATCTTGACCATGGCGAATGGTACATGCACTAAGATGGGACTTTATGGAATACGCAGAACTTCACTGTCACAGTCATTACTCTTTCCTGAATGGGGCATCCGGTCCCGACGAGCTCGTGGAACAAGCGGTTAAGCTGGGGTTGAAGGGCCTGGCACTGACGGATGACGACGGGCTTTACGGCGTTATACCCTTCGTAAGAATATGCGAAGAACTCGGGTTGCCATATTGCGTCGGAGCATCAATTACAGTAGGACAGGATGACACGGAATTGGAGCCGCAGACGGGGCAACACGATGACGATCACATTGTTCTGCTGTGTCAGAACCTGACCGGCTATCACAATCTGTCGCAACTGATTACCCGCGCCCGGCACGCTCGTCCAAAGGGCGAAGCCAGAACGACGCTTGATGCAATCAACGAACTGTCGGAGGGATTGATATGCCTCGTGGGCGGGCGGGATGGCAACATCCCGAAGCTGGTGCAAGATGATCAGGTTGGAAGAGCAAGCGCCGAAATCGAACCTTACCGCGAAATCTTCGGCACGAATAGGCTCTATGTCGAACTCGTCAATCACCGTGAACCCGGCGATTTTGCCCGGTGTCGAAAATTGTATAAATTGGCATCCGAATCGGGCTTGGAATGTGTTGCCACAAACGGCGTTCGCTACGCCAGCCGGGATAAAGCCACGCTATACGACGTGTTGCGGTGCATCGCCCACAAAGTGACGCTGGACAAATCCGACGCCATCCGTCCGCAAAACCACCAGCGCTATCTCAAAAATGCTGACGCCATGGGAATACTGTTTGCCGAAATACCGAACGCGATAAAGAACACGTCCCTTATTCTCGATCAGTGTCAGCTCGACTTGGATTTTACCGAGTACCGATTTCCCGATTTCTCGACGCCGGAAGGGCATACCGATGAATCCTATCTGATAACCCTCTGCGACGAACAACTCACCAAAAAGTACGAAGTAGTAACCGTAGAAGTCAAGGAGAGACTCAAGGAGGAGTTAAATCTCATCCTGCGATTGGACCTGGCGGGTTACTTCCTCGTGGTCTGGGATATTGTGGCGTTCGCACGGTCACGGCGGATCCCCGTTCAGGGCAGGGGTTCCGCAGCGAATTCGTTGGTGGCGTATCTGCTTGATATTACGCCTGTTGACCCGATTGCGCACAATCTGTTTTTCGGGCGATTTCTGAATGACGAGAAAAGCACCATCCCGGACATCGATCTTGACTTCGCCGCCTCGCGGAACGCGCACCTCGCCGACAGGGAAGATGTCATCCAGTATGTCTACGAGAAGTACGGCTTCGATTATGTTGCATTGGCATGCACCTTCATTACTTATCGAGTGCGGGGGGCGATCCGGGAAGTGGGAAAAGTATTCGGCGTTCCCAATCGTATTTTAGACAGGATGTCGCGCTTGGCAGAGAGCCGGAACGTGTCCTCCGCTTTTGATAAGATCGATGAAGTGGAAGAATTTGCGTCCTACGCCAGCCGCCCGATCTGGAAACACTTTCGCGAGCATGTCGAAGCGATTATCGGAACGCCTCGCCACCTATCGATGCATCCCGGCGGTATGGTGGTTACTTCCTGCAACCTCTCAACGCTCGTGCCGCTCGAACCTGCGCGTATGGAAGGCCGGCGCGTCTGCCAGTGGGATAAGGATATGATTGAGGACGCAGGCCTCATCAAAGTGGATCTCCTCGGTTTGGGGATGCTTGCCGTGGTGCGGGAAACCGTTGACTTGATTGCCGATGCCCACGGCGTTGACATTGACCTCGCCGCCCTCCCGTCCGGCGACCCAAACGTCTATGATATGCTGGCGGTTTCTGATGTTATCGGCGTGTTCCAAGTCGAATCTCGCGTACAAATGTCCACTTTGCCGCGCATCAAGCCGCGATCGATCGCCGAACTGGCGATCCAAATAGCGCTTATCCGACCGGGCCCGATCCAGGGAAACATGGTGTCGCCCTACCTCCTACGGAGAGCGAACAGAGAGGCGGTTCGATATCCGCACCCGCAACTTGAGAGTATTCTCAAGGAGACCTTGGGAGTCATCCTCTTTCAGGAACAAGTGCTCCAAGTCGTCTGTTGCATCGCCGGATATTCGCCAGGTCAAGCGGAGAACCTCAGACGCAATTTGAACAAGACTCCGTCTAAGAAAGCGGTTGCCGAAATGCAAAGCGCATTTGTCGCATCAGCCATGCAGAACGGCGTGTCACGCCCCGACGCCACGAAGATCTTCGGCTATGTCGCAGGATTTGCGGGATACGGGTTTTGCAAGTCTCACGCACTCTCGTTTGCACATCTCGTTTATCAAGCCGCTTGGCTGAAATGTTATTATCCCGACGCTTTTCTTGCGGCGCTCCTGAACAATCAACCGCTCGGCTTTTATCCGACCGATGTGCTCATTAACGATGCAAAACGCCGATCCATTCGAATCTTGCCTGTAGACGTGAACCAAAGCGAGGCGCGTTGTACTGTCGAAAGCAAGGGAGCGGTGCGTTTGAGCCTTACTTGCGTTAAAGGACTCAGTTTAGCCAAAGCTCAACGGGTGGAAGCCGCTCGCCGCACGGGGGAATTTGTCTCCATAGAGGATTTCGTTCGGCGCACGGAACTCGATTGTGCGACGATTGAACGGTTGGTTGCCGCCGGCGCCTGCGACGGTTACAACCTGCCCCGACGAAAGCTTCTCTGGCAGCTCTGGATACTTGATCGATGGCGCGAACACAACCTCGCCATCGAACCGGAACTTGCGTGTCCGGATCTTCCGGAACTGAACGCGTGGGAGGAACTTAATTGGGAATACGCCGCACAGGATTGTTCGGCACGCGCTCATCCCATGCAACTCATGCGGGCGAGGCTCAAAAGCTACGTATGTCCGAGTGATAAATTGAAGGGGCTGAGGGATGGGGTCAGGGTAACCGTGGCCGGGCTTGTGGTGTGCCTGCAACGGCCGCCCACCGCGAAGGGGTTCGCCTTTCTAGTGGTAGAGGACGAGGACAGCTTAATTAACGTGGTTATTACTCCACAAATCTATGAGCGTTTTCGTTCGATCTTCAGACTTTCGCGCTTTGTGTATGTGCGCGGTTTTGTGCAGCGGAAAGACGGAATAATTCATGTGAAAGCCCAATCGTTTGAACGGTTGGATTGGGACTAATGCCGCCTTATCGGCACGAAAATAGAATCGACACTTTGTGAAAATGTCACTTTGAATGTGAGCAACCAGCGAGAGTGTTTCACCGTCTCGCGACTTATGTGCATTAAGCTTGCTATGAAAACCACTTGGGCTCTCCGGTGTGACGCGCTTCACCTTCCGCGCATAACGCCGAAAATGCCTAAAGCGCCGAGCAATGAAAGATTCGGAAATAGCAGGGGTGCAAACGCGGGGGCGCCGTAGAGAAAACTATCCTTAACGCTTGGCGCGGAAACTTGCAGATTAGCCGAAACGTGCCAACAAAAACCGACAATCCCCGTTACGCAGTTCAGAGCCAAAATCGCCAAGCAGAGCTTAAGAAACGACACGTTGTGCGGTTGCACAATCGCGGTTACTAGGAAGCCGACAGCCATTGCGCTAGTGTATACGGGAATCCACTCTCCCCAATTGAAAAAACCGTTCTGTGCGTGGTCGCAAAGTGAAAGGAGAAAGTTGCCGAGAAATCCGACGAACGCCATGACCAGTATCCACCTGCCCCATTCCGCCGAGTCCGCTTCAACCGTATGATGCATGATTAACAGCAAGCCAATCCCTGCATAGGAAAGCGGCGCGATGAACGGTGCGGTATAAACAAGACTCTTGACGGTGAGATCGGAGAAAAACTGGCTTTCGAGATGAAACAGCATGCCGCCGATGCCGATGAATACGGAGACCCAGCCAACACCGCGACCGACGCAACGTTTCATCCGATCCTGTCCGCGAAATAGTGTCAACAATAACAATAGTGGGGCGGCAAGCGAAAATATCAGTGGTATCCATTCCGCACGATGCGCAAAACTGTTGACTGAATGTGCTATGAAAACGTCAAGTGCGAGAAATGATAGGTTGATGATGACGAAAAGTTCAAGCAGCACCGCTCGGTTGTATAGCCAATTACGGTTTTGCATGGTTTTTCCGTAGTTGCGCCGCAATCTCCCTCATTTCAGTGATTTTTACCAGCAGTTCGTAATTCCCGTGCCACTGCACGAAGTCTGCGCCGCCCATGAATGCTCCGTGTTTCGCGGTCCGTCCATAGTAGTGCCACAAGTCAAAATAGAGAAACTCGATTGATTCATCGAATGCTTCCTCGGTAAGCAATCCCTCTTCTCGGAGCGCAGACATCAACGCTTTTGCTTCGGCAATCTTCGCGTTGGTGTCCACAATCACCCCTTCAGCCTCTTGATAGAATCGATCGACGTGTGATTGCGCGTGACACTTCAGACAAACCTCTTTCATGGCTGTCTGTCCCTGGTGATAGCTCGGCCGCTTCTCCGAGACCGGGGCGAACAACCAATAAGATAACCGTTCCGTGGTGTCGTGGGTCACCTTCAAGCCTTCCAGCCCGCTAAGGTGGCAGGTCGCACAGGTCGGGACGGACATGTCTGCGGTGGTTAGCCGCTTGGGGTCGGCTCCAAGATTCATCTCGCGTTTCTGCGCATTGTATAGCGCACCGTGCTTCGATTCGTGGAAAATCTCAATTTGGGAGTGGTCCGGTCCCATGTGGCACTGTCCGCAGGTCTCAGGTTCTCGTGCGAGCGCCACGGACGCGCTGTGCCGCGCGTGGCAATGTGTGCATGTTCCTATAGATTCGTCAGCGTTCGGCTTGCCGATGTCATGACACCCAAGACAACCGACATTGATGGCGCTTTCCCCCTCTTTCCGTCCGAGTCGATTCTCGGGACGATCCACCGCTCCGGCGTGGTACGTCTCGGCAAATTCAATTTGCTCCACGGTAAAATCCTGTACCCCTCGAACCGCCGCCCACGCTGGCGCGCCATGGCGGCTTCTGATGAACTGGTTATATTCCGTTGCGTGGCACTGACTACAATTCTTCGCGGTCAGATCTTTGGTGATAGTGAATCCGTTATGCACGCGCTGTTCCTGCCCCTCCAACGCTTGGTGGCAATCAAGGCAGTTGATACCTTTTTCCGCATGAAGGCTCCTCTCGAATTGATGCACCACTGCGGACGTTTCCCGGCGGTGGCAGGTCGCACATTTGCCGGTTGCTCTCACAAATTCCGGGCTCGGCTGTTCCGTTTCGTGACCGGGGCGATTCGCGTTAAAAATCAATGCGGCGACAATCAGGGCGGTACCCAAGAATACAGAGATAAAGATAGATTTGAATGACATTTTGATTTTGTCCCGTTTCTTTTTCAGTCCCCACGCTTCAACGCCGAATAGATTAAATTGCAAGCATCACCTCGGGTCAGATCCTGACTCATGCCGACACCCAATGATCGGCAAAGTTGCTCTCCCGCCTGCCGGTTGGGGGACAAACCGCAGTCGACAAGCTGGCTGCAAAAGTCGCCCGCTTCAACAGAGCCTTCGGTATCAACCTGTTTCTGCAGCGCGGCGGCTAGCGAACGAGCATCAAGATTACCGCTGAGCAACTCGCCTGCCCCTTTTGCCCAAGTGCGTGCCGTTGCGGCATCCAAATCATCCTCGGGATTCGCGTCGTAGGAAGGGAAAAACCCCTTGGTTCCCAAGTATTGTATCGCCGGAATCCACGCCTCGGGACCGGCAATATCAATATCGTTAAAGAAGGACAGCGAGATCCGGCTATCAGCCAACTCCATCTGCAACCGATTTACATCGATGGCGGCGGGCGGAACGTTTTGTTGCTTTGCCATGACTATGGCGTGAGCGGCAGATTCGCCGATATTCATCCAGGTAGGTTCTAGGCGAACCGTGCCCCAGGCAACATGGGTGGAAGATACGCAGCCGGGGATGAGCAGATTATCGATATCTTTTGGGAGCAGGGCTCGGTAAGAAAGCTGGCCGGGGAAAGTGTGCCAATTGAGCACAAGTTTTCCCTCTTCGATGGCGCCTTTGGCTTTCTCGTTGGTGCAGCCGTGGGTATCCATGTACCACTCGGTAAACGCGATGCTGTCGCCAAAGAACGGCGCCCGGTCGTAGCCGGCGCAGAGGCTGGCGTCGTGCTGAGTGAACATGTAGCGGCCCTCCAGTCTCCGTGACTCCCGAACGTAAATCTCATGGGGAACGTGCCCGTTCTCCGGGAACTCATCCTTCGCGAATCCCAAGCCCCGCCAACGCTCCCGCACCTTTTCGTCCACGGATGGATCGTTCCGAAGGAAATGAAAGATTTGGAAAGTAGCCTTCAGGTGCTCGTCCATTACCTTCCGCCGCACACTCCAATCCCCCTCCGGGTAGGCGCTTTGCGAGCCCAAAATTTGGGGCCGATTCCAGCCCCATTTCCTATTCGGAAGCGGACCGTTCACCGAGCTCCAGCCGAAGGTTTTCAAATACTCCGGATCGTAACCCTCCGGACATTCCGGGATATACTGATTCTCGGGATCCTCGGAGAGCACCATACGATAGTTATACGCCTGCACGACGCCGTCGCCCGCTCCGGTACTTTGATCCAAAACCCTGAGGATGCGGTATCCCAATTGCCGTAGATTGAGATTCTCCCTTATTCGCCTGGCGCGGGGATCCACGTAATCTGCGTCGTCATCGGCGCCGCCCAATTTCTCCATGAAAATGTGACCTGCATGGGGTTCGTCAAACTCATCCCTCGATTCTCGCCCAACCCGATAGGAGGTTCCGGATACAGCCATCAAATCCCCTTCGTAACTACAATCGGCGAACGCGTCGGCAGCGACTTTGTACCTCTTGCCGCCATCCATCTCGGCAAGGGTAACCGACTTGACCGCCCGCCCGCCACGGATGGCTTCCACCGGATATACATTGAAGATTACCCGGATGTTCGATTCCGCCTCCACCATCCCCGTAACCATCGATTGGAATACGCTTGCCTCATACCTCCCGTTGCTATGATACGTGGCCGGCGTGTCCGGAGGAGCCGGAAGAGAATTGCGATAATCCCGCGAATCTTCGCCGTATTTCTCCTTGTAGTAGTCGAACAGCCCCCAGCGAAGCTCGTCATAGACAGGACTACGCCTGCCCTCATAAAGCGTATCCCAGAGGCTGAGACCGTTTGCAGGCAGTCCGCCCAGCACCGGCGTGTGATTGGAGAGAATAACCTCCAGTCCTTCCCGAGCAGCCGTGATGGCGCAGGCAATCCCGCCCGGATTGCCGCCAACCACGAGAAGGTCACAATTCAGGCGCACATTAGCATCAGGCATAGTATTCTCCGTAATGGGTCCGAGGACAGCCGACCTACATTGGCGTTTTGAGGCGGTAGTCCAGCCGCGGCGGGAGTGTCCGGTGCGATGTCAATCGCGCCGATTCTATCAACTAAAGCCACCTGCGTCAATATCATCCAGCATCAGGTTTCCGGGGCGACACAAGAAAACGATCAACAAAAAAGGCACCTAGAAAAAACTAGGTGCCTTTGGTCTGTGTCCGCCAGGTTCAGGGGGTTCAATTTTTAGGTGTCGAGTATCAAACTACACAAGAGACAATAGCGCTACGGGGAATCGAACCCCGGTTTGATGGCTGAGAACCACCCGTCCTAACCCCTAGACGATAGCGCCCAATTGGCTGCCCGGGAAGGACTCGAACCTTCGCAACATGGTCCAGAGCCATGCGTCCTGCCATTAGACGACCGGGCAACACTAGATATGTTTATTATATTATAGCAAAATACACGCTCTCTGTCAAGTGTTTGAATCGCACAATCGACAACGACTCCGGAATACTTGAAAGTCTTGAATCATCAAAGCCCCGAATTCCCTTCTAATTCAGCCGATGTGTCCGAGACAGAGCAGACCTTTCGCCCCGCTTGGGCTTGGTAATGAAAGCGTCCATTGATTCTATACACCTTCAGGATCTCTATCGCGCTCACTATCCGTTCACTTGATCCCCGCTGGGACTATAGAGCGTAAAACTAATGAAGCAAGAAACAGCCGCCGTGGTTATTGTTATCGTGAAGGCGACTGAAAGATTTCAGATGCGTTTCCCCCGAGGATTCCACACTTGACGATGGGGACAGAACTCGGCTATAGTGTCTATCAGATTGCGTCCCTGCCCCAAACAACATCATGGTCCTCTCCCTGCTGCAACTTATCGCCATCCGCTGATGACTCTGCGAATCATAACGGTAGGAATAGACAGTGAGCGGCAATCCGAAACCGAACATCATCTTTATACTCGCGGACGATCACGGCTACGGCGACATCTCCGCCCACAACGGACCGGGAATTCAAACTCCCCACCTCGATGGCATCCGCTCACGCGGAATGCGGCTCAACCGGTTCTACGCGAATTCGACGGTATGTTCCCCGAGCCGCGCATCGTTGCTGACCGGCCGCTACCCGGACCGCGTCGGCGTGCCGGGCGTGATTCGCCAGACGGTAGAGGATAGCTGGGGCTATTTCGACCCCAATGCCGTTACGCTGCCCGACATGCTTCGCCGAGCAGGATATGAAACGCTCCACATCGGCAAGTGGCACCTCGGGCTGGAAGATGAAAACCACCCGTGCGAACGCGGGTTCGACGAGTACCACGGCTTCATTGACGACATGATGGACGACTACTGGACGCATCGCCGCATGGGAAAGAACGGTATGCACCACAACCGGGAGGTCATTGACCCGATAGGACATGCCACCGATCTGTTCACCGACTGGGCGATTGACCGCATTCGGGATCGAGAAGGCGCCGAAACGCCGTTCTTTATGTATCTTGCCTACAATGCGCCTCACGGACCTATTCAACCGCCGGAGGAATGGGTGAGAACCGTCCGCGAGCGGGAACCGGAGCTTGACGAGAAGCGCATCCGCTACAATGCGCTGGTCGAACATCTGGATGACGGGGTGGGGCGCGTGATGGGGGCGCTGGACGAAACTGGACTGGCGGAGAACACCATCGTGATCTACACGTCGGACAACGGGGGCTTGTTGGCAGACGGCGCCTATAACGGTCCATTACGAGGCGGCAAGACCGACATGTACGAGGGAGGCATCCGCGTCCCCTGCTTCGTTCAATGGTCGAACCGTATCGAACCTAACTGCGAGTCGGATCAAATTGTCATGCTCATGGACTTCTTCCCGACGTTATGCGAGATTGCCGGCGTTGAAGTGGCTCACACGATCGAAGGGCGTTCCATTCTTCCTTTGCTGATCGGGGGTGAGGTGGACTTCTCGGACCGCGTTTACTACTGGGTGCGGCGCGAAGGATTTTTTTCGCAGCGCCGCTATGTCGGGAACGACTATCATGCGATTCGCAGGGGTGATGTGAAACTGCTGCACAACGATGCCTTCTCCCCGCTTGAGCTGTTTGACCTGGCTGAAGACGAGCGGGAAACGACAGACCTGTCAGGTACAAACGATACGGACATGAACGATCTCTGCCGCCTCATACAAGCGCACATTCGACAAGCGGGAGCCGTCCCTTGGCAGAAGAAAAGCGAATAAGCGGCATCGGCGTGACGGAAAATCCTATGAGATGGTGATTTTCCTTCGCCCGACGGGTTAGGGGACCCAACCCCTACGGAAGTGGTGCATGGCACGATTTGATTGGGCGCAACGTTTTGCTCAATCGTAAGGGCGGAATTGCCCGCCCTGAAGAGTTTAATTGGCTCCATTTATGTGCCGCGAATAGAGAAACTTGGGAAAAGCATCCATCAAGAGAGGCGGAGCATGAACACCAGTCCAATCATATCCGGCGAACCATTCGGGGTGGAAAAATCACGGGCGATTGTCCAACAATTGCACCGTGACGGTTTCGCCCATATCCGCGGTGTGCTGACCTCGGAAGAAGTCAGCGCCTTACGCGCAAAAACCGACGAACTTTTTGCCGACCCTGCCCTCTTCGACAGAACCAATCCGGAACTCGCCGACCCGAGATATATCCAGTTGGGAAGGCACCAAGAATCGGGGGAGGAACTCCCGTTTATTTTGAGAAATACCATTGAGCTCGCCCCAATCTTTCGAGACATGCTCCTTCGGGAGCCGATTCTCAGCATAGCGGAAGCGGTGGTAGGGGGAGACCCCAAGTTCTGCGGGCAGAATGTCCTGCGGAATCTTCCCGGAGTGGCAATTGAACGATGGCATGTTGACGGGCAGGTTCATTTTCCGCTGCCTGAGAACGTCTCTCGCCACGACCCGCGGATTCGGATGCCGGTCATGTGGTTTACCGTCCAGATGGCGCTGACCGACATCACCTCAATCGAGCAGGGACCAACGCAATACGTTCCCGGCAGCCACTATTCCGGCCGCAATCCTAATGACCAAGACCACCCGGAGTTTGAAGGCAGGGGTCCGGTGTCGATTTTCTGCAAAGCCGGCGACATCTACCTGCAAGACCCCCAATGCTGGCACCGAGGAGCGCCCAATCTATCCAATGATACTCGCTATATATTGCAATCACAGTACGCCGCCGATTGGGCATATTGGCGTTTTAGTTTATGCAATCGCGTCCCTGTTCCCGAGGATGCACTGCACACCGCCAGCGATCGGCTGCTGAGCCTTTTGGGCAGAAGCCGTCCATAACCTCGTAAAACGCAAGAAAATTACGACAGCGAATGACGCAGTGATAGAAAGTCGCCTCTCCCTTACTGTGTTCCTCACTGAACGCCCTGCAAATCGGGGCAATCCATTGGATAAAACGAGTGAAAAATGAGTACGATAGTAGATCCTACGCGATAGCTTGTCCTGATTTACACGCTCTATCGGCTTCGGCATTTCGTTGCGTGGATTTTTACTGAACATCAAGCGAACGAATAATGAGCCGGATTTGCTATCGCCTTCGCTTTTCGCTCAGTTGAGCGATAGAGGTCCCCTGGTCACTTTATTTCTCTCGCTACAAAAACCGAATCAAATACGGTGACCGCCCCACCTCCAAGCCTTCTGGTGCTGTCTTCCCCGGAACGCACTCCTACCCGCCACCGGGAATCGGAAACCACAGTCCTCCCGTTTTAACCGCCAATGCTTTATCCAGCGTCCTATTCACGCCGATGACGTCCAATTTAATACCCGCGCCTCGGCATTGGCGCAACACCTCCGTAATAGGATACGAGCCCTTCGTGGATTCGTCAGTGACGAGAACAAACCTCCGGTCGGCGTTGGATCGGAATTTAACGCGTTGGATAGACTTTACAATCGCGTCATACGCTCGCTCATCGCCGCCGCGTTGAATGACATGCGACTCTAACAGGTATTCATACTTGGCATAATCCTTCGTCTGGGGAAACACGATGGTGTCGCGATCAAGGTACTTGAAGGTAATAATCCCCAAGGTGAAGTTGACCTCTTTCTCTTGAAAAACATCCACCATACGTCTAAGCTGCCCTCCCACCGCACGGATGTTGTCCTCCATGCTGCCGCTGGCATCCAACAGAAAAACAATATCCACGGGTGAAGATCTCGTCCCGCCCGCGACGCTTTCCGCTATTCCCTCCAGCGCCGCCCCGATCTGTTCTTCGCGGCTTGCGGGAGGCGTGTGTTCAGCCGCTGTCTCGGACTCTTTTTCCGTCGGTTGAGATGAATCGCGTTTTAGCCCAACCTCTCGCGCCTGCGGCGAATGAACCACTATTCCGGCGGGCGACCCACTCGATTCCTCTAGCAACGGTTCCATCCTCGAATGGTTTGATAACAGGGCATCGGACAGATCAAGTTTCGCGTCCGTGCTCAGTGTTTGAGAGGTGAGCGGGGTTAGCTGCGCGATGTGCTTTACGCGGTCGGCTGCGGGCCGCGATTGGGCTGTGGGCCGGATTAGGGTAGGGTCGGGCGGCTTGCGGTGTTGCGGCGTGGACGCGCTAACCATTTTCCTTGCGCTCGAGATGTGGAAATGGGGGAGGTCCACAAGCTCAATCGGCGCCATCATAATCGGCTCCGGGATCGGAGGAGGGCGGTACCACTCCGGGAGACGAACATTCATGGCGGCAAGAACCAGGATGTGCAAAAGCAGCGAGACGATGAATGAAACGCGCGTACGCCGTTGACGCTTAGGTCGTGTGTCGAGCACATTGGTTTTGGCGTTGATTTCAGCCCATTGAGCGTATTGGTGCCGGAGCAGTGTCTTTCCGGTGACACACATTACAGGGGTTCCACCTTGCACAGCCTGAATTTTTCTAGTGTTCTTTATTGTTCTGCGCGTAACCATAGGACAGCCCAAGTTGCTACTTACAGGATTTCAGACAGGCATCATCGTTATTTCTTTTGAAATGAGTCCATTAATCGCGGAGATTTTGTGAGGCAAGGGATTTGATATGGGAACCCTATCGCGCACGTTAGCCATTCGCTTGTTCTGTCGGTAGTCTGCGCATCACATGCACAATCTAACAGATTGTGCTACAATGGTGGCAACGTAGGTTAGATTTCACTGCAAATGCTTAT
Source organism: Candidatus Poribacteria bacterium (assembly GCA_028820655.1). Lineage (GTDB taxonomy): Bacteria > Poribacteria > WGA-4E > WGA-4E > JAJDTR01 > JAJDTR01. The sequence goes on from JAPPIK010000015.1 coordinate 58,191, forward strand.
CCATCCATTCGACAATACGGTTCAGCCGGTGTATACGCAAGTCCGGAGGACCGCTGCGGGACAAATCGTGGCTCGCCTCCGGCGGATAACGAACGAACTCAACCTCGCGTTTGAGCCGTTTCAGGGCGATAAACAACTGTTCAGCCTGCTCAATCGGGCATCGCAGATCGCCCTCGCTGTGGAGAATTAGCAGGGGCGTACTTATATTTTGAACGTGGCTCAACGGTGACAGTTTCCAGTAGAACGTCGGATCTTCCCACACCTCCGACGAGAAGTAGGTGCGGTCGCCCATCAGTTGCACATCGCACGTTCCCGCCATGCTTATCATGTTTGTGACGCTGCGCTGTGTCACGGCGGCTTTGAACCGGTCGGTATGGCTGACAATCCAATTCGTCATGAATCCGCCGTAGCTGCCTCCGGTTACGCCCAACCGTTCGGAATCGACGTAGCCTTGGTCGATGACATAATCAACCGCCGCCATGAGATCGTCGAAGTCCGGACCGCCCCAATCCCCTCGAATTGCAGCCGCATACGTCTCTCCGTAACCTTTACTGCCGCGCGGGTTGGTGTAAATTACGACATAGCCTCGGGCTGCAAGGAACTGGAATTCATGAAAAAAGGCGTTGCCGTATTGTGTGTGGGGACCTCCATGGATCTCAAGAATCAACGGATATTTCTGTTGGGGGTCGAAATCGGGAGGTTTGACAATCCAGCCATGAATCTTTCCCCCATCGTACGTGTCAAACCAAATCTCCTCGGCGTCGGACAGAGCCAATTCGGCATTCCACTCACGATTCACGTCAGTCAGCCGCACCGGTGTGTTCCCCTCGGCATCCCCAATAGGGAGCAGATAAACATCCCCGGGTTCAGTGAAACTCCCGATTTGTAGCACAAGCCTGGTCGTCTCGCTATCCGCGGAGAATGCGCACACATCGATTGCGCCTTGCGTCAACTGTCGAGGCTCGCCGCCGTTGCGATTCACGGCGTAGAGATGGCAACTTCCTTGATCGCTAACGAGGAAAAACAGACGGGCGCCGTCCGCACTCCAAATTAGGGATACCGCACCGACGTCGGATTCGGACGTATCGCCAAGCGTGTGGTGCCCGACGGGCCGGTCAATGCCGACGGTCAGGTCTTGCGCCTCCCCACTTTCCACCGATACGACCCGTAGATGCGGATCGGACACACCCCAGATTTCGTCCGGACGGTCGTGTCCGATGCAAGCAATTTCCGCGCCATCGGGGGACCAAACAGGGTTTTGCATGTGCCCGGACTGTTTCGTCACTCGCCGCGCTGCCCCGCCATCGGAAGGAATCAGCCACAGATCCTGATAACCTGGCGTCAGGTCCCCATCCTCGGTGCGATTTGAAACGAAAGCGATGGTTCGTCCATCGGGGGACCATGCGGGGGAGCGGTCGTCGTAATCCTCGGAGGTGAGTTGATTCACGTGCCCCGTTTCTACGCATACGGTCTGTAAATGCCACCGTTCGCCGCCGTTGTATCCGGCGCCGTCCTCCCGGTAGCCGGCTCGGCGGATGACGCGGGGTGGGTAAGACCCGTGTTCCTCTTCGCGGGCGTCGCGCTCCTCTTTCCGATCCGCGGGAGGAATTGCGCGGAACGCGAAGGCAATCTTCGTCCCGTCGGGCGACCACGCCAGCGAAGCTAGGCTCCCTTCCTCCAGTTGCCCCAACTGTTCCGCTTCTCCGCCATCCACGGGAATGAGCCAAATCTGGGAAGAATCGCTCCGGTCGGAGATAAAGGCGATACGCCGTCCGTCGGGTGACCAACGCGGCGAGATGTCGCCGTAATCGCCCACGGTGAAACGACGAGGTTCGCCGCCGTCTGTGGGCACAAGCCAGAGATTGGAGAAATATCTGTTCTTTTCCGGGTTTATCCACCGCAAGACAAATGCCACGAGTGTCCCGTCAGGCGATAGTTGGGGTCCGGAAACAAAGCGCATAGTGAGAAGATCTTCAGCGCTTATCTTGCGGGGTTTTGTTGCCATCATGACCCTCTCTTCTGTGTGTTTGCTCTCTGACATTCCATCGCCGAGAGTTTCATATGTCCTTCGTGTGTATGGATGATAACATATGCGAGGGTACAAATAAAGCATGGCTAACACGTTGGTTGGGTTGAACGTCGCCGGTGAATACTACCGAGCTTTCCAGGTAGCTATCGAGGGTTAAACTCGCCTGGCGTCTCCCGAATCTAGTGGAACCCATCTTGATACTCATCTTCCGCATAATAGTCTCGTGTAATCTCGAATTTTCACATCCTAGATTTTAGGGCATATCTCCACGAACGGGCAAAAATCACCTAGATACTTCCGCGAGTCCGATCGATTAACCGATTTTCCCTATCAAGTAACACTTTTTCAAAACCAATCTTAGAGAAGGAAATCTGAACCACAATCTGTTAGATTGTGATCCGCAAGCTAACAGTTTGCGGTACAAGAGTGTTGCTTGCTGAATGAATTATTCCGACAGGGATAATGGGGCGCGCTCAAGTAACACTCGACATTGCACTCCTCTATCAAGTAACACTTTTTCAAAACCAATCTTAGAGAAGGAAATCTGTACCACAATCTGTTAGATTGTGATCCGCAAACTAACAGTTTACGGTACAAGCGTGTTGGTTGCTGAATGAATTATTCCGACAGGGTTGATGGCGTGCTATCAAGTAACACTCGACATTGCACTCCGCTGGAGTGCAGACGCGAGGAGTAATCGTGTACTATTGACATTTCACTCCGCTGGAGTGAAAACCAGACCACGAAGGAACACTTTTACGGCCAGTCATAGAGCGAAAAATTAATGTGACCCGCTGATGGATTGTGATCGCAAACTAACAGTTTGCGGTACAAGAGTGTTGGTTGCTGAATGAATTATTCCGACAGGGATAATGGGGCGCGCTCAAGTAACACTCGACATTGCACTCCTCTGGAGTGCAGACGCGAGGAGGAATCGTGTTCTATTGACATCTCGCTCCGCCGGAGTGAAAAACATGCCGGTAAGGAACGTTATTGCAGAGCCTGTCACGGAGCGAAGAAGGCGTGTTACTTGCTGAAAGAATTATACCGACAGGGATAATGGCACGCTGTCAATCATGATGCGGGATAGATCGCCTGAGAAATTAAACTTTTGGGTGCTCAATAATGCGGAAGATAAGTAACGATTGACGCATGGTTTAATTCGGATGTTGGGTTTCACTAAGTCTTTTTATTCAATAGCATGGTTTAGAAACAGAACGATGATTAGCATTGGGAAGCGATCATGTTTAAACGTCCAACCCAACCTACACTGCTGTGGATTCTCTTGTTCCACACCCCGCAATCTGTTATACTACGCGAGTTGCAATTTACAAGCACAATCTAACAGATTGTGCTACAAAGGCGGCAACATAACTTATACAAATTCAAAGCGGAGAAGAGTATTGGCAGATAGAAAATCAACAAATATTACGTGGTATGAGGCGACAATTACGCGGGAAGACAGAGAACAGCTTCTCGATCAAAAAGGCTGTGTGCTCTGGTTCACCGGGCTGTCCGCTTCCGGCAAATCCACCCTGGCGCACGAGGTGGAAAACGCACTGCACGGACGCGGTCGGCTGACCTACGTGCTCGACGGCGATAACGTCCGCCACGGACTGAACAATAACCTCGGATTCTCGCCGGAGGATCGGGAGGAGAATATTCGCCGCATCGGAGAGGTATCGAAACTGTTCGCGGATTCCGGCGTCATCGTGATAACGGCGTTCATCTCGCCCTATCGCGGCGACCGGGACAAAGCGCGGGAATTGGTTGAAGACGGTCGTTTTTTTGAGGTTTTTGTCGACTGTCCGTTGGAGGTGTGTGAGGAACGGGATCCGAAGGGTTTGTACAAGAAAGCGCGGGCGGGCGAAATCCCGGAGTTTACGGGAATCAGCGCGCCCTACGAAGAACCGGACAGCCCCGAACTCACGGTGAACACGGCAGAGCTAACACTTGAACAGTGCGGTGAGAGGGTTGTCAAGATTCTTGAAGACAGGGGATTGATTCCCGGATAATCAACGCCTCAAACTCTACGGAAACAGGGGCGGCAATCGTAGCCCCTACCATTTCTGAAATAGCGTCACATTCTTTCGCGGAAACTCCACCTTCCATCCATACCGTCCTGCGATCCATACCATGGTTTCACGCGTATAGAAACACACATGCGTCGGTTCACGGTGGTACCACCAACCCGCGAAATTCACTTCCGGCTCCAACATCTCGGTCATGATCCCTAGCCAACCGCCGCTTCGCAGCAGTGCGTCCAGTCGTTGAAACTCCTTTCCCGGTCGATAGAAATGTTCGACCGTCTCCGTGCACGTGATGAAATCGAATTCGCGTTCAAGCGGATCGGGGCAGGGCGCGAAGAAGGGGTCGTAGAGGCTCATCCGGAATCCCTGCTCCTCAAGCATCACGGAGAGCGTCGGTCCCGGTCCCGAGCCGAAGTCGAGTCCTTCGGCGTCGGGGGCCAACTTGGGAATAAGGTGGGCGCTCAAACGGCTGAGGAACTCACGGTAGCGTGCGTCGTCAGGACTGTTCTCGTGGAGTTTATAGCGGGCAAGTTCGGCATCCCCGTCCAAATAATGTTCCGATGACAGGAAGGTTAGTTGGCAGGCACGGCAGCGCCAGTAGTGCTTTTCGTCAACGGTTGCGAAATCTCGGACGTGCTCCGAGAGGCAGAGCGGGCACATGTCTAACCGAGGTTGCCGATTTGCGTTTGAACCCAAAGCGCGACTTTGGTCACCATAACGCTGGTTGCCTCGTCGCTAAAAACATGGTCAGCACCCGCAAGTTCAATCAACTCTTTTGGCTGGTTGGCGATCTCTAATATCTCGCGCGATTCAGCTATCGGCACAACGTCATCCTCGGTACCGTGAACGAGCAGCCAAGGAACCGTAATCCGCGAGGCGCGATTCACCACGCTGTCGATCTGTGCCATGTCATCCATATAGGCACTTGAAAGCGGACATTCCGGTTTGTCCCACATTAAACCTTCATCGGGCGTTTCGCCGCCGAATTCGGTTTGAGCGAAGGTCTTGGTGTGAACCATGCCGGCTAGTGAAACCAGCAACTTAATCCGACTGTCACGACTCGCGCGCAGAACGCCTACGGCGCCGCCCATGCTGTGACCGGCGTAGCAGACCGAGTAGCCGCTCAAAGCATCGAGTACGGACCCGAGATCCTCAACTTCCTTCGAGATTGTCGAGTCAACAAATCTCCCTTCGGAGTCTCCGTTTCCCGAGAAGGAGAAGCGCAGCACGGGGATACCGGAAGCGGCCAACCCGTTCGCCAGTGCAACGACAAAAGGACGGTCCTTGTTGCCGGTGACGCCGTGCCCCAGCACCACAATGTGCTTGGAATCTCCTTCCCCTTGATGAAAACTGTAATCAAGTCGTTCGCCATGTGAATTTCTTATATCACCGAACATAGATTTCCTCGAATCGAAAATTATTGCAGATAGAAACAACCGACGCTTTGGCTATCGCCGGTTACGTGTGATTAGATGTTGGGTTTCGCTAGACATGTGAGGTTTCTCGCAAAACCGAACACCGAAAACGAAAGGAATTGCCCGGTGTGCTTCACGGTTGCCGTTCAACCCAACCTACGTACCTGAGTATACGCTAGGGTATGTTGACATTTATGTAAGGTGTGTCCATAATTCGCCCATAAGTCTCTATTTTAGAGGAGAGGTAAGATCTCTACCGGTCTTCTATCGCGCTCGCGTTCCACTCGCTTGATCCCAACCTCTACGGAAATTGACCCAATGTAGGGGCGGTCATTGTGGTTACCCCTACATACTGCCTCAAGTGAATCAATATTTGCTCAATTTTCAGATGTCAACAGAACCTAGATTATTCTCGATATTTGTGCTATTATTTAGTTTGGAGAGTATAAGTGACTCTCAACAACAAAGGAGACTTTCGATGGACACATTAAAGAAATTCGGGATTTGGGCGGCAATTGCGGTAGCGATAGTTACTGTTATCTCGTTTTGGCGTGATGTTCCGACTCAATCCGAAATGAACACGGGATTTGGTCTAATTCGAGCCGATATTCAGGCACTACGCCAAGAGTTAACGCGTATAGAATCTGGTATTCAGACGAATACTCAAAACCACATAAACCATCTAGAACACCATGGCGAAAAAGTCTCAGTGGTGCGCGAATCCCAAGACAAGTGATTCTGTACGCCCAATGCTCCAATGAAACTTTGGGGTTCCAAGAGGGTAAAACACAATAGGTGCGACGGAATCGGAACTAAGGATTTGGGAGTTGCGTGATAATTTACCGGTTGGGACTCGCGAAGGGAGATAGCGCAAAAAACCTCCCGACTTGCCCTGCAACAGGGGCAAGCCAAGAGGTATCTGTTTCAAACAGGTGTGCCTACCTACTACCGTTGCCGTTGCTCTTCAGCGCATTGACAATCTTCTCCGGCTTAATCGGCAGGTCGTTGATTCGTACACCGGTGGCATCGGTAACCGCGTTGGCAAAGGTGGCTAACGTTGGCGTGAGGGAGGGCTCGCCGACCCCTTTGGCGCCGTAAGGTCCGTTGGGAGCGGGCACTTCCACGATGACACTCTCTATCCTGGGAATATCCGCCGATGTCGGGACGCGGTAATCAACGAAACCGGGATTCACATTTCCCTTCTCGTCGTACTGCATCTCCTCCATCATCGACCAAGCGTATCCCTGAACGACTCCGCCTTCAATCTGCCCTTCAACGGCTATCGGATTAATCGCAAAACCCACATCCTGCGAGGCGACCGTCTTGAGAACTTTGGTGGTCCCCGTTTCCGGGTTGACCTCGACTTTGGCGATCTGAACCGCCACGGCGGGGGCGCTCAGTTTTCCCGATAGCGACCCCTTGCCGACAATCGGACCGCCGGTCGTGCTCAAGCTGTATGCCGCCAACTCGCCAAGTGAAAGCGATTTGGGCGCATCCCCGTTTGTCAAAGACACTTTTCCATCTTTGAGTTCCACATTTGCGATGTCCGTGTTCAACCGTTGCGACGCTAGCTCCAGTAGCCGCTGGCGGGCGTCCTCGGCTGCCAGTTTCGCGGTGTTGCCCATGGTGAAAGTGACAACGCTTCCGCCCGAGCCGGTATTGTACGGCGCCGAATTGGTGTCGCCGCGAGTGATGGACACCTGATCATAAGGCACCGTAAGCACTTCGGCGGCAATCTGCGCCATCGCCGTGTCTGTTCCGGTGATGTCCATCGATCCGTGGAACAGTCGAATGCTTCCGTCTTCATGAACGGAGACGTATACCGCACCCGGTCCGCACCCGTTTGTCCAATCGCCGACCGCAACGCCCCATCCCTGATTCGGTTCCTTCTTACGGTTCCACCAGTCAACGGCATCCGCCGCCGCTTGGAGGGTTTCTTTGTAACCCACTATCGGCTCGATAGCACCTGCGGGAACCTGGTCGCCCTCCTCCCTCATGTTCTTCATGCGGAGGTCTACGGGATCCATGCCGATGATATCCGCGATTTCATCGAGCTGGGATTCACCCGCGAAAATGGCCTGCGGGGCTCCCGGCGCGCGGTACGATGTGGTACCGGACTTGTTGGTGTGTACCGCGTAAGCATCCATCTGAAGGTGCGGGAACTTGTATACGCCGCGAATACGAATGGTGTTGGCAATGGGGCCGCCGGCGACCGAGCCGCAATCCCAGAAGGCGAGGGCTTTGCGAGCAACCAGCGTTCCGTCATTCATCGCGCCGGTCTTGAGTTTGATGATGCAGCCGGCACCCGGTCTCCCGTCAAGAAACTCCTCTTCGCGCGTCAACTGCGCCTTGACGGGACGTCCCGTTTTTTGCGATAGGATCACGGCCGGCACGTGTGTGGCTTGGATATTGAAGCGTCCACCGAAGCCGCCGCCCATGGTCACACCGACGACGTTGATGTCACTGAGCGGAATACCGAGCACACCGGCAATCCCGGAACGAATGGCGAAATGACCTTGAGTGCTCGCCCAAACCGTGAGTTTTCCGGAAGGCTCCGCGTGGGCGACGGACACATGCGGCTCCATGTACACCTGATGAACGCGCGGGATGGTATACGTACCTTCGACGACGATATCGGACTCGGCAAACCCCTTTTCCGCATCGCCCGCGGATTCATGGGTCTCGCCTGCAACATTGTAGTAAATCTCGTCGTCAAGTCCTTCCAACTCGGTATTCAATCTATCGATCTCGGCGCTGTTGTCCTCGTCCGTCACTTTAGAAAGCTTCTTAAGTTGCCTCGTAATGACGCGCCTTCTCGGTCCGTCCTTAGTTTTGTCGTTGAGCAGATTTGGTGAATCGGGCTTGATAGACTCCATCACATCCTGCACGACGGTCAGCGGCTCGTATTCGACTTTGACGAGGTCCGCCGCTTCCTCCGCGATGTCCGGATCGGTTGCGGCAACCGCGCCTAGCGCCTCGCCGTAATACAGCACCTTATCCTTCGCAAACACCGCCCGACCGGTCGGGATATCGTCCTGCGTGATAATCGCGTGAACCCCGGGTAACTTCTCAGCCTCGCTCGTATCAATGCCGACGATTTTGGCGTGAACTTCGGTGCTACGGAAAATCCTTGCGTGGAGCATTCCGGGAAAGTTGATATCCGCTCCGTATTTTGCCGCGCCGGTCACCTTTTCGAGGGCGTCAACTCTTGGTAGCCGTTTTCCAACAACTGCATGTTCTGACATGGCGCTCCTACCTTCTCTAATTGAATGAGTCAAGGAAACTATTTCGTTCGTGGTAGTGTAAAGGCTCTGTTAAACGGAAGTGCAATACTCGTGAGTCAATACTGTCAGCAACGGTGCCTTGCGCTACAGACTCGCGACCGCATCTTGCAACTTGCCGCGTCCCAAAGCAACATTACATCGCTTACACGTATTGATGGTTTTGTCACCAATCTCGCGGCTGTAAAGCACCTTAACACCGGTTCTGTTGCATACCGGGCAGGTGCCTCTGCCACTGTTATATTCCGAACGGATGCCGTGTCCTCTATGGGTTTTAGCCATTCTCATCTCCTACTTTCGTATCGTGATTAAGCATTTGCGCGCATTGTTTCCGCCGCGCTCAGGACAGCCTCGACTATTTTCGTGTACCCGGTGCACCGGCAGATGTTTCCGCCAAGTGCGTGCCTCATTTCGTCTTCCGGTATATCAAGATTGTCGTCGAGGAGCGCTTTGGCCGCCATGATGAAGCCGGGAGTACAGAAACCGCACTGGTATCCACCCGTCTCCAAAAAGGCTTGCTGAACCGGGTGCAATTGGTCGGGGCTGGAAATCCCTTCGATTGTCGTAACCTCTTTACCGTTTGCGCTGACCGCAAGCAGCATGCACGATGTGACCGGTTCGCCATCAACAATTACCGTGCAAGCGCCGCAATCGCCGGTGCTGCACCCCTCTTTTGTCCCAGTCAACCCGATTGTATCCCGAATGACCGCCAACAAGGTTTTGCGGGGCTCGACAAACAACTCCTGCAAATCACCATTGATGGTGAAACTTATCGGATGTTTCCTCATATTTGCGCGGTTCCTTTTCTATACTTGTGCTCGTGCCACAGCGGTCGTCGCGGTTTCCTTGGTTAAAGCCGCCACTATCTCTCGTCGATGCTCGGCAGTGCACCGCAAATCCGAAATCGGACTCGATTGCCCCGCCGCCGCTCCCGCCGCTTGCCGCAAAACCTCGCCGCTGAGGGAACTGCCGGTTATGATTGCCTCGGCGTCCGTCGCGCGAATCGGTTTTGGCGCCACAGCCGCCAACCCAATCTTTGTGTCTGTGACGGTGCCGTTACTCAGACTTACGGAGGTAGCCACCCCGACAAAGGCGAGGTCCATCACTTGCCGAATTTTGTGTTTCAGGTACTGCGACCCCGAATTCGCGGAACGCGCTGGCATTGAAAAACCGGTAAGGATTTCGCCCGTCCGGAGCACCGTTTGCCCGGGGCCGAGGTAGAAATCCGCAATCGGAACCGACCGTTCAACCTCACCGCCGGCGATTTTGACCTGCGCATCCAGCACCAGTAACGCGGCGGCGGTATCCGCGGCAGGGGAACCGTGAGCGATGTTCCCACCAAGCGTTGCCAGATTGCGTATCTGGATGGATCCGACCTCCTCCGCCCCTTCTGCAAGCGCGGTATAACGCTCGCGCACGATCGATGACCGTTCGATGGCTCGCATCTTCGTCATGGCGCCAACCCACAAACCGTCGCAGTCATCGTATGTGATTCCTTCTATGCCGGGGACGTGCTCCAAGCTAATTACGTAGCCGGGAGTCAGTGTCCGATCTTTCATCCCGATAATCAGGTCGGTTCCCCCACCCAAGAGTTCGGCTTCGCCGCCGTACCGAGTAAGCAGGGCGGATGCCTCGGCAAACGTCTTGGGTTCAAAATACTCAAAGTTTCTCAAAATACATCCTCCATCAACATCTAAAACAACCCTCGCCTCACAAGACTTCAATCATGGTATGAATGCTACTATGAACTCGTAAAGAATACCAAATCTGGTTGGGCTTGTCAACATAATATGGGGAGGAGACAAGGTTAGCCGCACCTGACGCCGGGAAATCGACGGTCATCAAATCGTCGTTTTCCTCTCTTTTATGAAATCCTTTCCGTTGCACGTCTTGTTGGGTTTAGGTAGGAAGCGCATCACCTCGTCCCATGCAAGTGAACTAACGCCGCGCATGCTGTGATTCCGTAGGAGCACGATATTCAACAGACAAATGCGGGGTTTCCAGACGTGCATTTCCCTGAAGGCGCGAGGCCAAGCAACTCTCCAATACACCGCTCACCAACAGGGTGCGCTCCGCCGGATACGGGGCGGCACCTGTTTCAAACAACTCCTCGATCTTGGATATAAGACACGCGGAATAGGTGACGTTGGGGGTCGGTGTTAGGAAAAACTGCGTTGACACCGGCACTCGCTCATCCTTAAGCCGCGCAGCAAAACAGTAATCCCTCACTGCGCCATTGAGCATCAGCAGGGTCGCCTTCAATCCGTCGTTGTATTCAATGAAATAGGCAGACGGATTTTCGACGAGTCGCTGTATCTCACCGCTACGGAGAAGGTGCTGCGTTCTACCGTCTTCGAGTGTCAAGCCGCACGGCGTGTCGCTTCGAGAGAGCGCGGCTTCCAAAAGTTCGTGCGACCAAGCGCCTTTCTCGCCTGCTTCCCAAACAGCATCGCCGTCGATCAGTTGCACCGCGGCGACACCGGTTTCTCCACCCTTCCGGCGTTCCACCATGCACTGCATCGCCTCCAAGGCGTGATAATCCATCGGATCGGACCCGCCAACACCTACCATGAGCGCCTCTTCTATCTCGCACTTCAACGGCAACTCGACATCGGGCAACCGCCAGGTGACGGGCAACGACGAGCCTGCCAACAAGCCAAAGCCAAGGCGATGCGCATCGTCCACCATCTCTTTCGCTTTCTCAAAACTGTAGGAGAGGTGTTTGTCGTTATAGATGGGGGCGGCACGTCCGTCTGCCTCAAAAACCTCGACGCACTCCTTGAAAAATTCATACCGCGGATAAAGCACCTGGTTTTTGTCGTTGTGTGGATAGTCGCCGTGCTCCGCGATGAGGAGAATTGCGTCCACATCGAGTTTATCGCCGCCACACCGGAGCGCCTCGGCGATAGTCGGATAGACGGAAAACCCAAATTCTCTCGCGCGGTCAATACTCTGGTCGCCCTCCGGCTTCTGATCGACGTAGAGAGACACAATTTTCATATCCGGGCGATGCCATCTCCCCTCAACGGGATAGCCAACGAGAAAACGGTCGGCGAAATGCTGTGCGTGCGATAAGTACCGATAGACGGTCGCGATGACGGCGATTCGAATCATAAACTCATGTTCTCCAGAAGGTTGACGATTCAGTCGGTTGATAGGCGATCTCCAAATGGGGCGTTTCCTGCTTGGCGCCTTCGGCAGCGAGACTATCAACGCCTGCCGCAACAAGCCCCGTCGTCAACAGTGTGCGTTCAACCGGATAGGTTGCCTCGCCGGTCAGAAACATCTTCTCGATTTTGTTAACCAGCGGCGAGAAGAAGTTCGCCAACGTCGTCCGCCCGGGCGGCATCGGGAGATACATCTGCGTCGAAAGAATCTGGCTGTCGGCGCCAATATAGGCGGCGAAATTGAAATCCTGCACCAACCCGTTCATTAAAATCATGGTAGACTTGAGTCCGTCGCGATGCTCATATCGGTAGGCTATCGGGTCCTTCACGATCTCCTTCAACTCGTCAAGGTTTGGAAACGGGTTGTTAAACCCATGGCGCGACGGCGTGAGGGTATGACTCCGGCAGAGCGCCGCTTCAAACAGTTCTCGCGACCAGAGCTTCGTGTGATGTGCTTCCCAAAAGGCGTCGCCGCGGTACGCTTGCAGCCATTTCACGCCGCTTTCCCCGCCTTCGCGACGCTCCACCATACACTGGGTGGTTTCCAGCGCATGGAAGTCATAGCTATCCACACCGCCGTAGCCGACGCACACCGCTTCCGATACGGGCACACCGAGCGGCATATCGATTGAGGGTGTGCGCCAGGTAACAGGCAGCGACGATCCCGCCATGAAAGCGAAGCCCATGGATTGAGAGATGTCGTACATTTCACGCGCCCACTCCCAGTTCCATGAGAGATGTTTGTCGTTAAATGTCGGTACGCCGCGTCCGCTTTTTTCGTAGACTTCGGTAACCTGTTTGAAGTGTTCATATCGGGGATAGAGGCGTTGTCCCTTCTCGTTGGTGGGATATTCGCCGTGTTCGCCGATAAGGAGAACACCATCGACGGCGAGTTCCGCGCCGCCGAGGGTTAGCGCTTCGGCAATCGTCGGATAAGCTTTAAGCGATGGAAAGCGTTCCAACCGTTCGCGGCTCAGGTCGTTGTCTTTGACCTGTTCCACATAGAGAGAGACGAGATCCATCGGCGGGTGATGATGCCGGCTGTTCCACCCGTAGCCCTCCAAGAATCGATCGACGATGTGCTGGGTATGCGAGTATTTGTGGTAAATGGTCGCGATGGCGACGATTTTAGGTCGTTTTTCCATTGATTGGTCGCGACCGGGAGGTCGCTCCTACCAAACTCTCGGTTATCGTTTGAATTTGTGTCGCAGTTTATGCGTTACGACTCGAAACTTGCTTCGAAGCTAGTCGTAGCTTGGCATCGTGCATGATTCTTGCTCGTGATTGGAGTGTGCCAAATAATGCGATATTCTGCGAATATAACTTTGACCCCTTTCCTCGAAGCGCCGAAGAGACTGCAGAAAAACCGCGTCAAGCGCGATTAAAGAACATCGCCCAGATGGGCTCATTTGCCACCCAAGACGGTGCTGCAAAGGGACAAGACAAATTGAACAGTATAGGGGGTTTGGATGCAGATTCGACATTTTGGTTTGTGGTTATTTCTTATCTTCACGCAAAAGCGGTGCGCACGTGTGGTCGGATTTAATATTCAGCGCAACGCTTTGGAGGCATTTTGATTTTCCTATTGTGCGAGAAAGAAACCGAGTTTCGCGAAAAACCTCGGTTACGATAGTCGTTTAGTGTTAACAAGGAGATCGCGACCGGGAGGTCGCTCCTACCAAACTCTCGGTTATCGTTTGAATTTGTGTCGCAGTTTATGCGTTACGACTCGAAACTTGCTTCGAAGCTAGTCGTAGCTTGGCATCGTGCATGATTCTTGCTCGTGATTGGAGTGTGCGAAATAATGCGATATTCTGCGAATATAACTTTGACCCCTCTCCTCGAAGCGCTGAAGAGACTGCAGAAAACCCTTGTCAAGCGCGATGAAAGGACACCGCCCAGATAGGCTCATTTGCCACCCAAGACGGTGCTGCAAAGGGACAAGACGAATTGAACAGTATAGGGGGTTTGGATGCATATTCGACATCATTTTCAGTGTAACGTTTTGGAGACCCTATGAGTTTTCGAGTGATCCCGGTGTCCTTTGGCGGTGCGAGTAAACATCGTACATTTGAAACACATGAGATTTTCCACCCGGCGACAGACTACCGGCAGCGGCAGTGCGACGACGAATGCCAACCGGCTATATTATACTATACGTGTGTGTAGTTTTCAATCATAATAATTGGGAACTCTGCAATAAGTTTGAACGCGTAGGGCAAAGGTTCCTTCGTGTAGCACGTTTGATTCAAACACTTAAAGCAATATACCGGGATTATACCTCATTTGCGTTGCCGAGTGTTAACCCATCTGAGATTGTAAGGAGCGGAGTTTCCGGTAGCACGATATCTCTATCGCCCTCCTTATCCAGTCGGTTGAGGGATCTCTATCGCCCTCCCTATTCAGTCGGTTGATGGATCTCTATCGCGGTCATTATCCATTCCCTTGAGAAGATTTCTATCGCGCTCCTTATCCAGTCGCTTGATGGATCTCTATCGCGGTCATTATCCATTCCCTTGAGGGATCTCTATCGCGCTCCATATCCAGTCGCTTGATGGATCTCTATCGCGGTCATTATCCATTCCCTTGATGGTCTGGATTTGGCAATCCAGACCGAGCGGTTGGGGGGAGTCGTGCAAAGTGGGCAATGGATTTCCGTTCTACCCAGCCTACGGATTCTGTTAGTGGATCCTGTCGCATTCGAAGGAGGTCGCGATTCGGAGATCGCTCCTACAATTTTGTGGAACTCTATCACCCTCTTATCCAGTCGGTTGAGGGATCTCTATCGCGGTCATTATCCATTCCCTTGATGGTCTGGATTTGGCAATCCAGACCGAGCGGTTGGGGGGAGTCGTGCGAGGTGGGCAATGGATTTACGTTTTGCCCAACCTACGGAATCTGTTAGCGGATCCTGTCGCTTTCGAAGGAGGTCGCGATTCGGAGATCGCTCCTACAATGTTGTGGAACTCTATCGCGCGCGCTATTTACTCGCTTGATCTATTCGCATTGAAAATCTCATCTTCGATTTGATGGTGGCCGATCGCGCAGAACCGAATGCGTTTCTCTGCTCTTTTGTGGCACAAACAATTGTGGATGGGGGTGTCATGTGATATAATCACTTTCTCAACGAAAATCAGGACATTTCCTCTCAAGAAAAATATTGATTGGTTTAGTTTCACACACAACAAAATAGGAGATAAATTATGGCAGCAGAAGTTCGCGAGAGCGACGGTGTTCTTGTTATCAAACCCTCCGGTCGGATAATTGGTCCCGCCGGCACCGAACTGCGAGAACAGATAACCGGAGAACTTGAAAAAATATCGGGAATTCCAAAGGTCTTGATTGACCTGGCGGATGTTTCACGAATCGACAGCAGCGGTCTCGGCACCCTCGTCGCGTGCCACGTTTCCGTCGCCCGCAAAGAGGGGCGCGTAGGTCTCATCAACATCGGGACGGACACACAAAACTTGATAGTCATGGGAAGGCTGATTTCCATCTTCGAGCGTTACGATAGCGAAGACGAAGCCATCGCCGCGCTGAACTCAGACGCTTAATGAATTCATACGGGCGCTCCTTACTGGAAATCTTATACGCGCCGTAGGTTTCCTGTCTATCTCTCTCGTCAAGGATTATTCCGCTTTCGTCTAGCCAAGGTCGTGATAGACTTCCGGCTCATCCCTTCTGTATCCACAGATTGCCCAATATATATATATCGACATGAATGAGGAATTTTGAGTATGAAGTCGAATGTCGTTGTTCTTACGGGAGGCAGGCAGGTTCGTTTTACCGAAATCGATGTTCCCGATCCCGCGCCGAGCGAGATAACCTTGCAAACCTTGGTGACGCTGATGAGCATGGGTACGGAGATGATCTGTTATCGCGGCGAATCCGATCCCGGCAGCCACTGGGACAACTGGGTGCAATACCCGTTCTATCCCGGTTACAGCAATGTGGGGCGGGTTATCAAGGTCGGGAGCGAGGTCGAGGATTTCAGCGAGGGGGACCGCGTGTTCAGTACCGCGTCTCACCGGGGTCACCTGAACCTTTCCGGCGGCGAACCGGGAATCATCAAGGTTCCCGATGATGTAACCAGCGACAATGCCGTATGGTGTACGATGGCAACGATTACGCAAACCGCGGTGCGTCAAGCCGAACATATCATGGGAGAAACCGCCGTGGTCATCGGCTGCGGACCCATCGGGCAGCTTGTGACGCAGTACCTGAAGGTGATGGGTCTGCGATCCGTCTTGGTGATAGATCAGATTCAGGCACGGCTGGACATCGCGCTCGCGCACGGCGCGACGGCGAGTTTTTGCGGAAGCGTTGCCGACGCGAAGGACGCCGTGCTTGAGAGCACCGACGGCGAACTTGCGGATGTGGTTTACGATGCAACCGGGCATTACTCGGTCTTGCCGTTGGCGTTCCCGCTGGCGCGACGGCACGGCAAGGTGATTCTTCTAGGCGATAGCCCGCACCCCACGAAACAGCATCTCACGTCGGATGTGCTGACGCGGCAACTGCGTCTCATCGGCACCCAGAACTACCATCTGCCGCCGCAACACGCGGCGTGGACGGCTACCCGTCAGCGGCAACTGTTCTTGCAATACGTGCAACGCGGGCAAATGTCCGTTTCCGACCTGATTACGCACCGCTTCTCGCCGAATGAGGCGGCATCCACGTATGCGCAGTTGGATGCGGATCGCGGCGGCAGCGTGGGCGCAGTGTTTGACTGGTAGGCGCGTGTATATTCGTAGGGGCGAGGTAAGATTTCTATCGCCTCCCATATCTATTCAGTTAATCCTCGCCCATCGGGTTGGGAGACCCAACCCCTGCGGCGGTCAGTGAATGTCTAACCAAGTAACACTTTCGGAATTAGTAATTTGTAGCTTTTAGACAGACGTCAAACGTAAGAAAAATGT
>JAPPIK010000052.1 GCA_028820655.1 Candidatus Poribacteria bacterium
TTTCTTACGTTTTACGTTTGACGTCTGTCTAAAAGCTACAAATTACTAATTCCGTAATTCTAAATCTCTCTGCAAACCAATATGAAGATTCCATCGTTAATGTCGTATGGATTTGAAAGGAGGCGTATTGCAATCGGACATTCAGTATATTCCATTATAGAACAAAAATCAATTCCTTTCTCGGCTCGTCAAGTTAGACGAGCGCCTGTATCCTCGAGGCATGTGCTCAATCCATTCTATCCTCGGGACACTGTTAAATTCCGGCGAACTGCGGAATCTCACGGCTCGTGATTGGCCATGAAGTACATTCTAAAATTGACAACCGTACGCCGCCGTAGTAAAATCCAAATAAGGAAGAACTGCGTCCCGATTCTGCACGTGCCATATATCACCGGAATGATGGCGTCCTCTTTTGGATGCAGGTAGAAAACGCCGATTCACACCCTCGGAAGCAAACTGAAATCGCAAATTTTCACTGACGATTTTAACCCAAAGCAGTCCGTATGCGAGGAGGTCAACATTGACACTTCGTAATCTGATTATCTGTTTTATATTCATCGCCGGCAACCTTACCCACGCTGCATCCCATGAGAGGTTTTCAACCGCTGCCGGTCATTGGGGTTGTGGAACCCAAATGCTCTTGAATGCCAAAACCTCACACCGGCCAGTTGGAGCCGCGCCACAACTCCCAAATCTGCCTGCTGCACCCGCTCCCGACGTCCACTTAGGAAAGATTGAACGATTCTTCACCCATATCCCGGAGCAACTCGTAAAAGGCACCTGTATCGCAATAGGCGAAAACATCTATCTCTACATCGAGAATTCGGTGAAACACATGATGACTATCGCCGAGGCGCGCGAAATTATCGCCGAATTTGATTCTCGGATTTATCCGCAAGTACACCGTTGGATCGGATTCGAATGGCGGCCGGGATTAGATCTTGACACGAAAATCACTTTGTTAATGCACGATGTCGGAGCAAATAATTCAGGGGAGGAGTTTGGAGGGTATTTTTCGCCGGCAGATCAAGATCCAACGGCTCTTAACAGCAACCGTAGAGAAATAGTCTATATGGACATTTTCCAGTTCAAGGAGCGGTCTCGTTACACGTTTTACAACAGTCTCGCACACGAATTCGCACACCTCGTAAACTGGTACCAAAACGGCGGAACCTCCGACGAACGTTGGATTGAGGAGGGAATCGCTTCGTTCGTTGAATGGGCAATCTACAGAAATATCCACAACATCTTTGTCGATGGATACCTTAAAGATCCGACCGTTTCATTGACATCGGAGAATTCGTTCGAAACATATTACGGTGCATCATTTATGCTCTTGCTGTATCTCTTCGAGCTGCATGGCGGCGAACGGTTCATTCGTGAGTTCGCTCGGCAGGACCTTCTCGGCATTCGAGGAATTGATGCGACCCTAGCTTTGTTGGGTAGACAAGAACGCTTTGCTGAAGTATTCCAAAACTGGGCACTGGCGAATTATGTTAACAATATTTCGCGTGGTAGATCATTGGGTTACAGGAACTTACAGAATCGACGTGTAGTTGCCCCTACCCGTCAGGTGTCTAGCTATCCTAATATTCAATCCATCAATATAGAGAATTGGGGCGTTCGGTACATCGTGTTTCGAAATCTTCCGGACCGTATTGAAATCGCTTTGGATGGTACCGGCGATGGCAAGTTGCATGCGAAACTCGCTTTGTTACCAAGCAACGGCACGGCATCGGTGCACTCAATTGATTTTGATGAAAAAAACAATGGCATGTTTAAGTTGGATAACCTGAATCCGCGCGACAGAGTCGTTCTAATGGTGACATCCACCACTTCACAATCCTTCCGATTCGCCGCTTCAATCGAAGGCGCGTCTGGAATCAACGTAGGACCGCCTCGCCCATTGGATGCATCGATAGCATTACCCGAGACAACGACTCATGCAATTGGTAGCCACTCTCAACCAAGCCACAGACGGTCCAATATAGACTTCAGATTGGAACCGGTATCACAAATACACTTATCGAGCAATTACCAAGATTTAGTCGTGCGCGAAACGTTAATCTATGCGGTGAGTGACTGGGGATTGGAGATTCTTGATCTGGAAACCCCGGCCCGCCCGCGAGCGATCGGGCAGATTGCAACGCCGGGAAATGCAAACGGAATCACGGTCGAAGGTGAGATGGCATATGTTGCGGATGGCGCTGCCGGAGTGACGCTCATCGACGTGCAACGTCCCGATGAACCCAGGCTGGTTAAGACCGTAGGAGACTTCGAGAGTGCCCGCAGAATAAAGATAGCCAACGGAAACGTATATATAGTAGACATTGAGGATGGACTTCGAATCTACAACCAGGACGAATTCCTTAATCTCTTGGATCCGCAGCCTATAGGTACATTCGAAACAGGCGGAGTCACCTTGGATGTGTCGGTAGACGGCGACACGGTGTATTTGAGCAACAACCACGCATTTCAGATTCTCGACTTTGGTTTTATAGACATCCCGGCATTTGCAGGAATTGTTGACATTCGCGCACTTGATTTCGAGATTGTAGACGGATACGCATACGCCGCTTCGGGGAACATGCATATAGTTGACGTACGAGACCGCCTTAATCCAAAGGCACTATCAAGCATTCAAACGCCTGGATGGACAACGGGAATCAAGATTCACGATGGATACGCATACCTTACCGACCTCCAAACAGGTCTCTATGTCATTGATGTTCGCAATCGTCATCGACCGCGAACTATCGCGATTCAACCAACATTGGGTGACGCCATGGGAATAGACCTATTCGAATCCGCTACGAATGGAATGTTCGGGTATATCGCCGACGGAAATCACGGTCTACAAGTCATTGACCTCGGTATCCCTAGCCAGCCACGGTGGCTGCATCGTTACGATGCGTCGGGCGATACTCACGGAATGCACATTGTCCAATCCGAAGACGGTAATCGAATTGCTTACATCGCTGGTGGTACCGGCGGGCTAAAAATAGTTGAATTGAAGGGTGCGTTTGATGCAGCTTTTAATCGTCGCATACCTATCATGGGCGTTGCGGCGGATGTTAGGGTTGAAGCGGAACTCGCCTTTGTTGCCGCAGGCGAAAGCGGTTTAATCGTCATAGATCTCGGTAATCTGAACAACCCGCGAATGGTTTCCCACATTGAGACTTCCTCCCCTGCATGGGGACTCGAAATTAGAGATGGGTATGTGTTTTTGTGTGCGGACCAGTTGATTGTCGTTGATAGCCGTGAACCGATGCAAAGCCGCGTCGTTGCCAGGCGAACCATGCCGGGAAGTGCTTACCGAATATCGATTGTCGAAAATCTTGGTTATGTGGCGGCACTCAACGGCGGATTGCACATCTACGATTTGGAAAACCCCGCCAACCCTCGAGCAATCGGAAGCTACCAAGCTCAGGGGAGCGCAACGAACATCACAGTCTCCGGAAACCGAGGTTATCTCTTGGACACCCTGGCAGGCGTCCAGATTTTGGACTTGAGCAATCCGCGGCGTCCCGATTCCATCGCTGAATACCAAACCGACGCGCTGCCGATTTCCGCACAAATCCGCGGAGACTACCTCTACCTGCTTGACCAAGAGCGCGTCCAGATTGTTGACGTAAGAAATCGAAATCTGGTCTCACGACCAAACTTCGAAGCAACCTTACAATTCCCATCCGAATTGGCGGTCATCGGTGAGACAATTTATGTCGCAGACCGCTACGACCTTCGTATGTTCAAAATCAACGAACACCTCTTTGAACTCTCCGTTGAGGATCCCACCGTTTTTCAAAAACCGCCAAGCGTGACAAGATCTTCCATTGCGCTTTACACCAACCGGCTTGGGCAGAATTTTCCAAATCCATTCAATCCTGAAACCTGGATACCTTACGAAATTGAATCAGGCGCGTATGTGACCATTCAGATATTTGACAATCGGGGCTTATTGATTCGCCAACTTGATATGGGGCATCAAAAAGCTGGAGAATACGTCACGCGTGCGAACGCGGTGTATTGGGATGGCAGAAATGAAGTGGGAGAGCCAATTTCCAGCGGAATCTACTTCTATCAGATTTCGGCCGGCGATTTCATTTCGTCGCGCAAGATGGCAATCTTGAAGTAGCATCCGAAGACAACCTGGTGTTTATTTTCAGCATCGGTAAATTTTGCGCAATTGTGCACCGAAGGATTGTAGAAGCGATCTCCGAATCGCGACGGTCGGGAATCGGTGAAAACTCCTCCTACTACCCGCAAAACTCACGCACCATTTCTAGACTATAAAAAACGCAACTTCTAACAGCGTGGAGTATAGATTCCTCTTGTCTTGAGTTCAGGTTTCCTATCACAGCCCAACCATATGACGCATGGTAGCAGCCATTGCAGGATTCCACCATTTACCGCACCGATTCGATTACCTCTGAGTCGGGTGTCAAATCCCACAGCAGAATTGTCCCATCGTGACTACCACTGGCAAGCATGTTGCCATCAATGGAGAAGACAACAGAATTGACGCGATCTATATGACCTTCATAGGTATGCAGGTTGTTCCCCGTACTGATTTCCCAAATACGAATTGTACCATCGATACCTCCGCTCGCAATTGTTAATCCATCGGGAGAAAACGTCAAGGATCGCACCTGCTGTCTGTGCGCTGCTATCGTCCGGACGAATTCTCCCGTGTGAGTATTCCACAACCGGATTTCTCCAGAAAAGGATCCGCCTGCGAGTATGCTCCCATCGGATGAAAAATCCACCGATAACCACGGCCCTCAACCGTCAAGCGTAAATCGGGGAATCCTTATATCCGCGGCCAATTCGTCATTGCCAGCACTCACATACCATAACGCAATCTTCCTGTCGCCCATCGAGCTGGCGAGCGTCAGTCCATCGGGAGAGAAGGCGAGAGGACTGACATTCCCCCAATTCCGGTCTACAGTCTGCAAGCATTCCCCGGTGTGAACATCCCATAGACGAATTGCCCCGTCACTGCCTCCACTAACAAGCCTCTGGCCGCCGCGGTGAAAGTCAACGGAATAGACTGTCTCTGTATGTCCCTCGAGCACCCCTAGAAAATTCCCGGAGCGTGAATCCCACAAACGAACCGATCCACCGCTACTCCCGCTGGCAACGGTCGAACTATCGGGAGAAACGCAACAGAAAGAATTACGTTTGTATGCCCTCAAGGGTGTGAAAGTTTTCTCACAAACGAACATCCCACAAACGAATCGTCTTGTCATTGCCTCCGCTTGCAAGCGTAACCCCATCGGGAGAAAACGCAACTGAATCGACTCCGTCCGAATGCTCCGTCAGAAGTTCCATCTCGGATCCGGTGCCCACGTCATAAACCCAAATACCGATTATACTTGCCACCGCCAGCCGCTTGCCGTCAGGCGAATAAGCAATCTCATACGGCCAACCCTTTCCTAAGCGCGATTTGGCGCCATCGGGCAAGGACCACTGCGTAGCATCTTCGGCAAGACCGCCATTGGACAGAAGAACTGTGAGAAGCAAGAGCGTATATTTCAGCAATGATGTTCTCTTCATTAACACATGCTCCTTGTCTGAGAAATTCAGCAGCCTCATCCGCGGACAGGGACAACTCTCTTTGACGTTAAGCCGCGTGGCGTTTTTTGTATTTCCTCTCGCTCTGTTTGCTAGGACGCCTTGGCAATCATGATTGATCGCAGGAAATTCAATATGCGGCTTTTTGAGGTGGACTTTGAATCGTCCGATTCAATGCACGGTGAGAGGAGTAAACGGATGCCGCCGAGATGATATTTGGATTGATTTTGCTATCTCGCTGAAGACAATTCTCTGCTGGGTATTCTCCAAAACTCGGTGATTATTGAGATCGCGTGGCATCTTCTTCTACTGAATCAAACGGGCCCGAACAAAGTGCGACGTGTCACGACAAACGTGTGCAGTCTGTGGAGCGTTTGTTTGTGGTATGGCGGGGGATATTGAGTATTTTATATCGGGAACCTGGACCAGAAGGTTCTTATGCGTTGAAACTTCAATCAAGCATGCGATAAAGCGTCGCGGCTTGATCCCTTGAAACATTACCGGGGGGAATTTCGACGATTTCAAACACCTGCTCGGCCTCTTCGCTGAAGGTAACGGTCAAGACATCACCAACGGAAAGCTCCTTGCCCGCTTTGGCTTTATGCCCGTTGACCAGAATCTTCCCGCTATTGCACACCGCATTGGAAACGGTTCGCCGCTTAACGATTCGGCTCACCTGTAGGAACTTGTCCAATCGCATCGGGTGTCCTTAACGCAAGATCTTCAAGTGCTTCGGCAACCTCGTCGTCGGTGAGATCTCCTTCGCTTGTCCGATCATCCTTCAAAGCCAAAGCTAGGACTTCTGTAATGTCGCCGACTTTGTGAAAACATATATTGTCGCGGATTTCATCGGGAATCTCGGGAATATCTTTGTCGTTGTCCTCGGGAATAATTATTGTCTTTATTCCGTTTCGATACGCAGCCAAGACCTTCTCCTTTAATCCGCCGATTGGGAGCACGTGACCGCGCAGCGTGATTTCGCCCGTCATGGCAATATCTTTGCGGACCCTCTGACCCGTGAGCACCGAGACGATGGCTGTGGCAAGAGTGACGCCCGCGGAGGGACCATCTTTCGGTACTGCGCCTTCGGGAACGTGTATGTGTACGTCATGCTTCTCGAAGAAATTCGGAGGGATACTGAACAACTCTGCACGAGACCGAATGTAGGCAACAGCCGTCTGTACGGACTCACGCATAATCTCTTGTAGTTGGCCCGTCATCGACAACTTGCCCTCTCCCGCCATAGTCGTGGCTTCGACCGCCACAATGTCCCCGCCGACCTGCGTCCATACCATACCGGTGGCAACACCGACCTCATCCTGTTCTTCCGCTTTGGTCCGCGTGAACTTGGGGGGCCCTAAGTAATCGCTAAGGTTTTCGGCACTGACATGGATCCGCTTTTCCTCGCCGTTACCTTCGCCGTCAGTTGCCTTATCCTTTACGATCTGCTTGGCCACTTTTCGACAAATGCTCGTTATCTCGCGTTCGAGATTTCGGACGCCGGCTTCGCGAGTATACCGTTGAATAATCTCGGAGATTGCATCGTCCGAGATCTCTATCGATTCATCCGCAAGACCATGTTCCTTAAGCTGTTTGGATATTAAGAACAGATTGGCAATTTTGTGTTTCTCAAATTCTGTATAACCGGGAAGCTCAATGATCTCCATTCGATCCTGTAATGCGGGTGGAATTGTAACGCGCGTGTTTGCAGTAGTAATAAACATAACTTCGGATAAATCGTATTGCACATCCAAGTAGTGATCTCGAAAGGTGTCATTCTGCTCCGGATCAAGCACTTCAAGCAACGCGGATGCGGGATCACCTCGAAAATCGGAGCTCATCTTGTCTATTTCGTCTAGGAGAAATAGCGGGTTTTTCGACTTGGCGTCTCGGAGTCCCTGGATAATGCGTCCCGGCAACGCACCGATATAGGTTCGGCGGTGTCCTCGGATTTCGGCCTCGTCCCGGACGCCCCCGAGCGACATTCTTACAAAGTTGCGCCCTGTAGCCCGCGCGACAGACTTGCCTAATGAAGTCTTTCCAACACCAGGAGGTCCGACCAAACACAGGATTGGTCCCTTCAGCTTTTCGACCAATTTTAACACCGCCAAATACTCGAGGATTCGTTCCTTCGGCTTTTCCAGTCCGTAATGGTCGTCGTCAAGAATTTGCTCGGCTTCATCAATACCGACCTTATTCTCGGTTCGATCCTGCCATGGCACCGCGAGAAGCCAATCAATATAAGTTCGGATTACTCCCGACTCGGCAGACATCGGCGGCATTTGTTGTAGACGGTCGACCTCCTTTAAAGCCTTTTCTTCGCCTTCCTCCGTCATTCCCGCAGTTTTAATCTGTTCACGCAGTTCATCTATTTCGGCAACATCGTCCCCTCTGCCAAGCTCGTTTTGGATAACCTTCATCTGTTCTTGAAGATAGAACTCCCGATGCGTTTTCTGAACGGATTCGCGTACTTGCGTATTTATCTTTTCCTTGAGGGCTACAAGATCTAACTCTTGAGAAAGATAGTCAATGACCAATTGAAGGCGTTTGATTGGATTGATTTCATCCAAAACAGACTGTCTTTTTTCCGAGTCGATGTTGGTAAAGTCTATCATCGTGTCCGCAAGCAACCCGGGTTCTTTCTCTTTTTGTGCGACAATTGCAGCATCGGGCGACATCTGTTTATTGGCTTTCCCGTATTTTTCAAAGGTCGCAAGCGCCTTTTTCATGAGCGACAATGCCTGCTTTGATTGGTCAGATTCTTCGTAAATCTTTTTCACTTCCGCTTGTAAGAATCCATCCTTCTCGAAACAGTGCAAGACTATCGCGCGAGTCTCAGCTTCAATTGCAATACGAATGGTCTCGTCGTTTGGATCGTACGACTCAATGATATTGGCTACCGTCCCAACGCGATGCAGATCCTCCGGCCCGGCGTTCTCTGCTTCTTTCTCCTTTTGGTTCAGCAACATCACACTCTGATTCGATTCTATTGCATGCTTTGTCGCCAATACTCCCATAGTGCGCGCCGCAATCAATGGCTGCCTTACACGGGGGAAAATAACCTTACCGGGCAACGCGATTACGGGTAATGTGGTGCTTTGGTCGTCTTGCCGAGTCTCAACTGAATCAGATTCCATGGTAGACTCCTTTTGGGTTAGTATGAATTAGGCGCTGAGTGCTTCTCGGCCCTCATGAACCAAATCGGGCGGCTTACTGTTCAAGACGCAATCCGCGGTAACTATACACTCCCGTACACCTTCCAATGACGGGATATCATACATCGTGTCCAGCATAATCTTCTCCAAGATTGCCCTTAATCCTCTAGCTCCGGCTTCGCGCTCGATCACCTTCCCGGCGATCGCGCTTAACGCCTCATCGGTGGCATGAAATTTAACATCCTCATACGCCAATAGCTGCGTGTATTGCTTGACAAGGGCATTCTTGGGTTCGGTCAATATTCGAATCAGTGCATCCTCGTCGAGTTCGTGCAGAGTCGCAACGACAGGCAAACGACCGACAAATTCCGGAATGAATCCGTACTTAATCAAATCCTTGGGGATTACCTGTTCAAGAACCTCATGCAGTTTCTTCTCATGCTTCATTTGGATTGGGGAGCCAAATCCCATAGTCTGCTTCCCGAGCCGTTCTTGAATAATCTTCTCTAAACCGATGAACGTTCCACCGCAAATGAATAACACTTTGGTCGTATCCACTTCAATAAATTCCTGATGTGGATGTTTTCGTCCGCCCTGTGGCGGGACGCTTGCCATTTTGCCCTCAAGAATCTTGAGCAGTGCTTGCTGGACTCCTTCGCCCGAGACATCCCTCGTAATTGATGGGTTCTCGGATTTGCGGCTAACTTTGTCAATTTCATCTATATAGATGATACCCGTTTCCGCGCGCTTCACATCGCCATCCGCCGCTTGCACCAATTTAAGGATGATATTTTCAACGTCCTCTCCTACGTACCCCGCTTCGGTCAGCGTCGTCGCATCGGTAATTGCAAATGGGACGTTAAGGATTTTCGCCAACGTTTGAGCGAGAAGCGTTTTTCCCGTACCGGTTGGGCCTATCAGCAAAATGTTGCTTTTGTCCAACTCGACATCAGAACCCTTTTGGTGTTTTAGCCTCTTATAATGATTATAGACCGCGACTGAAAGGTTTTTCTTTGCCTGGCCCTGTCCGATTACATACTCGTCCAGTTTGTCTTTGATTTCTGCAGGACTGGGAAGCGGCAACTGATCTGAGAAATTGGAATGAGATTCTCCCTTTTCCCGATGATATTCCTCATATTCCTCGGCAAGAATCTCATTGCAAACATCCACACATTCGTCACAGATGCTAACCCCGGTCGCCCCTGGTGCCGAGAATAATTTCCGTCGCACCTCTTCCTTGCTCGTATTACAGAAGGAACAACGGATTTTATCATCAATGCCGCTTGACATAAGACTATCTCTCTTTAGGTACTTATTGATTTTCCCGTCTTACCACCAAACTGTTTATCAGAGAAAGGTTGTGACATAATCGCGAATTGTTGCTTGCAATAACCGCGGTTCAAGGCTGCCTATCCCGCTGCACGTGCGTGAAAATGGCGTTACAATAAGATTGAAGTTCCCGTATTGCCCCACCTTTTATAAACTGGCTTACGCCGTCTTCCCATCTATCTCCGCTGCCATTGCACGATTCGAAACCACATGATCGACGATACCGTAATTTAACGCTTCTTGAGAGGTCATGTAGAAATCGCGGTCCGCATCAGCCTGTATCTTATCCATCGCTTGGCCTGTATGATTCGCTAGAATTGAGTACAATTCCTCCCTGATCCGCAGAATCTCTGTGGCGTGTATGCTAATATCGGAAGCCTGACCGCTTATGCCGGTAGTGATCGGTTGGTGAATCAGAGTCGTCGAGTGGGGGAGTGCATATCGTTTTCCAGCCGATCCACCGGCGAGCAAGATTGCTCCCATACTATAGGCTTGCCCAAGACACCAGGTTTGTACATCCGGTTTGATGTACTGCATGGTGTCATAAATGGCTAACCCCGCCGGTACTGATCCGCCCAACGTATTTATGTAAATCACGATGTCGGCATCAGGATCTTTTCCCTCCAAGAACAGAATCTGAGCCATCACATTGTTGGCAACTGCGTCGTCAATTGCTGAACCTATCATCACGATGCGGTCTTCAAGTAACCTTGAATAAATGTCGTAGGATCGCTCGCCCCGGCTCGTTTGTTCAATAACAATAGGTACAAGATTCATTGGTTGAAATATTTTCCCTTTAACAGCCTATGTGATTATCATAGATTCTTTCGCTGACGATTTGTCAATCAAGAACCGATAAATCTTCTCGGATCTTATTTGCCCTCTGAACTCCTCTAACCTATTGCTCGCTTTAAGCGCACTTGTATATTTCTGAACATCCCGATTCTGCTGTTCGGCAACCCTGCGGATTTCCAAATCTAATTCATCATCAGTGACTCGAATACCCTCATTCTTGGCAATTTCGTCAAAAATCCACGATAATTTCGTCTGTCTTATCACGTCGTCGCGCATCTGCGAGGGTAATGAATCCATATCGACCCCTGCTTCCTCCGGCGTTTGATTGTCCTGCTTTAGCTTTTGCTGAAAATTTCGAATGTTCTGGTCTACATATTGATCCACGAGCGTTTCCGGCAACTTGATGTCAACTTTTTCCATCAACTGTTGTGCAACTTCCTCTCTCTGACGTATGCGACTGATCGCCTTTTCCTCTTCGACCAAGTTGTTCCAGATTACGCCGAAGAGTTGTCCGTAGTCTTCATATCCCAAGTCTTTAGAGAATTCGTCGTCCAATTCCGGAACCTGCTTCTCGGTAATTGCATGCAACCTCACCTTATACAGTGCATGTTTGCCGGCGAGAGTCGAAGGTGAATCATCTGAATCAAACTCTTTTTCGATCTCCTTGATTTCACTCGTCCGCATTCCAAAAATATTCGACTCGACCTCTGAATCAAGGTTGCCTTTCCCCAGCTCTATGTCGGCGTCCTGTCTCGACTGTTCTTCCAGATACGTACCGTCTACGAAACATTCTACATCAACTCGCACGCAGTCCCCCTCCGCAACCGGACGGTCCTCTTCGATCGGGTTAAATGTCGCATGTTGATCCTGCAGTATTTGAATATATTCATCGACTTGCTCGCGCGGAATGTTGGCAGGGGTTTTGTCGACAACCAAATCCTCATATTTTGGTAGGTTGAAACTCGGCTTGACATCGACAGTTGCTTCGAAGACAAGCGGAGTGCCCGCACTTACCTTGAGTTGATTCAGCGGGGGAGAGAATTCGGGATTGCTTAGTGGAAGGAGCAGTTCAGATGATAATGCCTCCTCGTAAGCGGGGAGGACAAGATTTTGAATGGCTTCCGAATTGATGTGATCGCCAAATCGCGCTTTGATCATACCAATCGGAACTTTGCCCTTTCGAAATCCGGGCACGGAAACCTGCGTTCTTATTGCCCGGTAATTGCGTTCGAGCTCTTCGTTAACAGCTTCAACAGGGATTTCAATCTTTAAGCGAACGCGGCCGTTTTCCAGGCGCTCAAGTGCTACGTTCAAGCAAACCTCCTGTTTATGTCCGATTCTGAACTGATGGGCGAGAAGGGACTCGAACCCTCACGAGGAATGACCCCAATAGATCCTAAATCTATCTTGTCTACCAATTCCAACACCCGCCCATACGTATCGAAGTGCGCCGTGAAGGAATCGAACCTTCAACCGCCTGATTAAGAGTCAGATGCTCTG
>JAPPIK010000044.1:0-41577 GCA_028820655.1 Candidatus Poribacteria bacterium
AGAAGAGAAAAGCAAACAAATTGACCAGAAAGCAGTGAACTACTAAGTCCCTAATCAAATTCAGAGTCGTTGGTAGCGCCATAAAACGCGAATCACAGCCGGATCATCCCGGCGATCGCAGCGAGATGAATTAGCGCCATTGCCAAAAAAACGCCAATGTGTCGGGTTTCGTCAAGTTCATATCCCGTCATTGACCTGAATGGCGTGAGTTTTCGGAATCAGTTTGCGCTAATGTGTAAAGTGTGGTTCTTGTGCATCTCTACCCTGACAAACGAATCAAGACAACAATCAGCCAATCGGCGCGTCTACGATGGCAGAACTTCCGCGCAAATTGCCGTTTCTTAGATAACCCACTTTGTCCGACAGCGCGGGGAAACCGAGTTTTTTCACAGGCGGATGCACGAGATTGACGAAAATGAGATCAATTTACCCGTAATTTGGCAAACGTGAACCAAAAACTCGCCCTCTTTCTTATAGGTAGCAACTTGCGTTAGATAGAAAAATCGCCAATGCCGAAACACATTGAGCAGGGCAAATGTATAGACGCATCATTAGGTTCTGACGCGCTATCCAAGCGTTCTTCAAAAAGTGGAGTGAAAAATATGAGCGCTGATTAGCGCTCCGTGTCGTACACGGCTTCAAGTTGCGTCCGGAGTGGCTTCAAACGCAATTTCAGGGCTTATCGAACTTGAGCGCTCTAATCTCGGGGACACCACCCCAAACGAGCCATAAAAAAAGCGAACAGCGACCGGTCAAAAGATTCGCAAACGCGAACCAAAGGCTCGGTTTCTCACCCATAGGTAACAACTTGGGTTAGCTGATATAATGATAAACCCCATGGAAAATTCCGACAGTGATTCCGGTGCAATGGAAGTTCAATAGACATTCTTCGTTAACTCAATGCAGAATCTGAAGCACTCGAGTGTTCGACCGCCTTCATTGATTCAATACTTCACGCTAGACTCTTTACAGCGATAGAAAAACTAAGGCACAATCACCATGAAACCGCTGAAAATCGGCATCGGAGGTCCCGTAGGATCGGGCAAGACCGCGCTCATCGAAAAGTTGTGCAAAACCATGCGCGACTCCTATGAGTTGGCAGCAATAACGAACGACATTTTCACGCGCGAAGACGCGGAGATTCTCGCTCGCCTTGAAGCGCTGCCGAAGGAACGCATTCTCGGCGTTGAGACCGGCGGCTGTCCGCACACCGCTATCCGCGAAGACATTTCCGCCAATCTCGAAGCAGTCGATCAGATGAATGACGATTTTCCGGATTTGGATATTCTGTTTCTTGAGAGCGGCGGAGACAATCTTGCCGCCTTCTTTAGCCCGGAACTCGTGGATGCCGCGATTTACGTCATAGATGTCGCTGGCGGAGACAAAATCCCGCGAAAAGGCGGACCGGGTCTAACACGTTCCGATTTACTGATAATCAACAAGATTGACTTGGCGGAATATGTGGGGGCAAACCTCGGCATCATGGACAGAGACACTAAACGAATGCGCGGAGACAAACCATTTGTCTTTACCAATTTGCGAGACGGAGACGGCATCCGTGAGGTCGTGACGTGGATTCGGCGCGAGTTGCTTTTCGAAGACGCTGATACCGTCCAAATTCCCAAGTAAATTTGCTCGCAAGGTACAGAACCCGACAAGACAGATTTTACCCATTACGAATTGCGAAAAACCTCTTGCTTAAACATTGAAATTCCCACTGTTTGCACGTATCGTGCTATCCCGTTTTTCCCCCGCGCAAATCCGGTCATTGCCCCTTCCTCGCACTAGTCTTTGGTAAAATGTCCCTAACGGCAGGCGCCCCAAATCGGCTTGTTATTCAATCTTACTATCTGCTATAATACACGCCAATATATGGTATAACTTTTGCTAGGGCTTTGAATACGGAAACTCAAGATTTGATTGCCATTGTGCGATGCAATTTCCCGCACAACTCGGGAGTATGTGGCGTTTCTTTAAGGATTCCAGCTATGGGTTCACCGCGAGCCTGATTTCCTATTTTGCTGTCGTACTACCTCGCAAGATCGCGTTATCATTGGGGGCTTTCCTCGGAGGCGTTGCTTACCGGCTTGCCTCCGAACAGAGAGCGATTGCCGAGAAACACATCAACCTCAGCCTTGAGTTAAAGGATGGGATTTCCGCCAAAGGCGTGGTCCACCGGTGCTTCCGGAATCTTGGCAAGAATTTCATTGAGTTTGTCCGATTTCCGCACACTTCAAGCGGGAAAAACCGTGAGATCGTTACTTTTGAAGGTAAAGCCCATATTGACCGAGCGTTGGCGCAGGGAAAGGGAGCAATAATCCTTACAGGGCATTTCGGCAACTGGGAACTTTTGGCGGCAAGCCTAGTTGAACAAGTGGGACCTTTGACACCGATAGCGCGACGCTTGAGGTCTCGACGTTTGGATGATTTGGTTCGTAGTTGGCGGGAAGCGGCCGGCTACTCCACAATCGACCGAGACAGTGCCGCCCGCGACATTCTGCGTTGCCTGAAACGTAATGAACTCATCGGTGTTCTGGCGGACGTGGATACGAGTGTGGAGGGCGTCTTTGTTGATTTTTTTGGGCGTCCGGCACACACACCGTACAGTCCCGTAGCCATTGCGCTCAAAACTAGGGCGCCGGTTTTGCCAACCTTCATTATTCGGCAACCTGATGATTCTCATAGGGTAATTGTTGAACCGCCGCTGGAGCTAAAGATGACCGGTGATCGGGACCAAGATGCCTTG
This sequence comes from Candidatus Poribacteria bacterium, assembly GCA_028820655.1. Classification (GTDB taxonomy): domain Bacteria; phylum Poribacteria; class WGA-4E; order WGA-4E; family JAJDTR01; genus JAJDTR01. The sequence continues at coordinate 2,747 of JAPPIK010000044.1, forward strand.
GTCAACACTCAAATGTTCACCGAAATCATTGAATCCTATGTGAGACGCTATCCCGAACAGTGGATTTGGATGCACGAGCGATGGAAAAGACAACCGGGTGATGTCATTGAATCCTAGTCGTTTTTTAATCATCACTCATTTGACGGAATCCATACGCTGGACGCGCGGGATATTAACAGCGTTGATAACCACTTTGATCCTATGTGGGTTGGGATGCGACACGGGACAAGGAGATGACTCACAGATTGCGGCGGAGATTCCTCAACAAACGCTGCATGGGTTTTCGACAAGCCATAGCGAAGCAGGAGTTGTCAAATGGGTGCTTGTTGGCTCCGAAGCAACATTCCTGAACAAGGCAATCGCCGTGAAAGAGCCAATTGTCGAAATTTTTGAAGATGGCGAGTCAAAGATTACACTTACGGGTATTCGCGGCGAAATAATCAAGCATTCGAATGACATTCATTTGTTCGATCAGGTTGTTGGTGAAAGTAAAGACGGGAGAATATTAACCGACGAACTTCATTGGCGCAATCAAGCCGGAAAACTGTATGCGCCAAACCAGTCAAAAATTTTGCGTGGGGATTCAACGGTGACGGGAGGCGAGTTGGAAGCCAGTCCGTCACTGGAGAAACTCACGATGAAGAATACCCGGTTCAGAATTAATCCGAAGGATGAAGAAATCAATGAATGAAATCAGTGATATGCGGAATATAACATCATCCGACCTGTGCAGATTCCGTCCCGGTTTTCACGCTTGGACCGTAGGAGGACTGTTAGTGCTAATTTGGGCTATCGGACTGTGCCCCAGTATGTTTTCATTGCCAACCGAAGTATACGCGGAGGCGTTAGAGTCGACTAGCGTCGCGCAAGAGCAGCTTGAGTCTGATTCGCAAGGGAAGGTTGAGTCTGATTCGGTTGAGGACTCGGATGATGAGGAGATGATCGAGATATTGGCCCAAAAGTTTAATCGCGATGAGAAGAAGGGCGTTTCCATCTGGACCGGGAACGTCAGGATGACTCGCCCCAACGGTTTTCTAAACGCAGATAAAGTGAGCATGTATGAGGACGCGGAGACTGGCGAATACATCAAAACGGTTGCGGAGCGAAACGTTGAGATCCGTGACGAAGATATGTTTGCAACGTGCGAGCATGCGATCATAAACCACACTGATGATACCGTGGACCTACGCGATAATGTTATAGTGATTCAGAACGCCGATCGATTGGAAGCCAAACATTTTACGTTCAATCGACGCACCGGGAAGCAAACGGCGGACGGCGGCGTCAAATTTAGGGTCAGAATGACACGTCAAAAGAAGACTGCCGATACGCCAACGGAAGCCAAAGAATAAATCGGAAAACTAACCGCGGCCTGAACTTCAAGTTGAACCGTTCGGTGAATCACATCGTAAGGTAATCGCGGGAGGGATCGAGGAAACTGAGTTATGTCGAACCGGCTCCGAGCTCGGGGACTTGTCAAAAGATATTCGCGCAAGGGACCGATTGTTGTCAACCAGGTGGATCTCGACGTTGAAACCGGAGAGATAGTGGGCCTGCTCGGCCCAAACGGCGCCGGGAAATCTACCACATTCTACATTGCAGTTGGGCTAATTCGCCCAAATGCTGGGCAAGTATTTTACGACGACAGAGATATCACCTTTTTGCCCATGTACAAACGTGCAAGGCTGGGAATCGGGTACCTCGCACAAGAAACATCCATCTTTCGCAAGTTGACGATTGAACAAAACATGATGTCTATTCTTGAAGTGCTCGATATTCCCAAGATTGAACGCAAAAGGCGTGCCGTGCAACTCATGGAGGAACTTGGCATTTCTGACTTGGCAAATCGTAAGGCGTATACGCTTTCCGGAGGAGAATGTCGACGAGCAGAAATCGCCAGAGCGTTGGCAGCTTCCCCATCCTTCATCTTGCTTGACGAACCGTTCTCCGGAATCGATCCGATAGCCGTTCAAGACATCCAGCAACTCATCCTACATTTGCGCAGTCGGGGACTCGGGATCTTGATTACCGATCACAATGCGGAAGAAACTCTTGGTATTGTCGATAGAGCTTACTTGATTGCGGATGGTAAAATCACCCTGAACGGCACACCCGAGGAATTGGTTGGTAACGAATTGGCGCGAGATCTCTACTTCGGACAACATTTCGAACTCAGAAGCGGCCCTTTGAAGGGATGATATTGAGGAACAAATCATGAACCTTGGATTAAGACAGGTTGCAGCCCTCAAACAGCAGATCATTATGACGCCGAAATTGCAGCAAGCAATTAAGGTGCTGCTTATGCCGCAACTGGAGCTTAACCAGTTCATGACGCAGCAGTTAGAGCAGAACCCTCTGCTAGAAGAAGATGAGATTCAAACCGAGGAGCTAGAGATTGAAGACCTTGTTGGCACAACTGAGTTGGATCCGGATACGGAATGGAACGAACCGGAAAAGAGTCTCGATCGGGAAGATAAAGAACCCGACATCGACTGGGATGCCGCCTTTGATGATATGGCAAATGTTAGCGAGCAAAACTCATACCGGCAGACAAGCGATGAAGATGGACCTCAATCAGATGTCGCCGAAACACAATCTTTGCACGAATTCTTGCTTGCCCAACTCCGCGTAACGCCGTTGTCGGAAATTGAAAAGGCAATAGGAGAGCAGATTATCGGCAATTTAAACGATGACGGGCAGCTAAAGATGCCTCTTTTTACTTTAAGCCCCAAATATCAGAACGACTTGGATGATGCAATCCTCTCCGATGAGTTTCGCAAAGATTTTGAACGGCATCTACGACGAGAATTGTCAAGCGACGAAAGTTCATTGTCGCCTAACTCCACAATTCGAGTAGGAGAAGATGAAGGCAAATGGAAGATAATCGATGAAGAAAACAAACATGCATACACGGCGAGAAGAGAGGATGGTCGGATTGAAGTTTTTAATCTGACGTTCGAGGAGATTGCCGGCGCAGTGGGTTGCGATGTTGAGCATGTGGCGGAGGTACTAGAGTACATTCAAGAGAATTTCGAACCCATTGGTGTTGCGTTTCGGACAGTTCCCGAGTCAATGTTGATTCAGATAAAGGTGAACGGAATTCACAATCCGATTGCCGAAGAAATCCTCAAGAACCACTTTGCGGACTTTATGAATAACCAGATTCCGCGCATAGCGCAAAGTCTCGATGTGAACATTGAGGAGGTGATTCAAGCAAAGGAACTGATTGGACAATTGGCGCCCTATCCTGGACGTTATTTCTCAGATCCGACCGGAAAATACCTGAGAAATGGCGACAATCCCACTCGTCTCATCATTCCGGAGGTTTCGATCAAGAAAATCGGAGGGGAATACCACGTCCTTACCAACGACGACGGAATGCCTCGATTGCGACTGAACCCGGTTTATATGACTCTGCTACACGGTCAAAATGGAGAGTTGGATGGTGGTACAAAGAAGTGGCTGGAACAGCAGCGTAGTTCGGCGATTGATTTGATCAGCAGCATCAATCAACGCCGCAGGACGATTGTAAGTGTGACCGAAGCAATCTTTGAGATACAGGAAGATTTCCTGGAACAGGGCACCGCCGGTTTGAAGCCCTTGACGCTTAAGGAGATTGCGGCAATGGCGGGAGTTCATGAATCCACGGTCAGCCGAGTCACTTCAAATAAATATGTCGAAACGCCGCAGGGAATATACAAACTTAAATTCTTTTTTAGCACGGACTTGCCGACTGACACCGGAGAAAATGTATCTTCAACAGCGGTCAAAGATAACATTAAAGACATGATTGATGGCGAAAACCCGGCGAAGCCGCTCAGTGATCAGGCAATTGCCAATGCACTGGGTAATCAGGGGATTCATGTTGCCAGACGCACGGTCCAGAAATACCGGGAGGAACTCAATATACTCTCCTCAAGCAAAAGAAAGCAAGTATGGTAACTGATTCGATTTTAATACCGTATTCATCAACATATTATCGGATAAATGACGCGGATTGCAGCCTAGAACTATGACACCGAGATTTTAGTTCGCTTTTGCTGATTTTTTCGCAATTCTGTCTGCATTTCGTCAGTCTCGCGTTTCCACGTCGGAAAGATTCTGACAAGGGCGGCAACCCGAGTCAAGCAACAAAATCAGTTTACGGAGTTATTGACATGCATATATCTTTTACGGGGCGTCACGTTCAAATTACAGATGACGTGCGACATTTTGTAGAGAAACGCGCAAACAAACTTGACGGGGTATTTAATTTTCTTGATGAGTTACACGTCGTCATAGAGCAGGAAAAAACGCGGTTTTTCGCAGAATTGACGTTATTGGCTCGAAGAGTGACATTTCATGCGCGGATTGAGACGCACGATGTTTTTGAATCGCTAGACACTGCTCTAAATCGCATCGAATCACAGGTGAGACGTCACAAGGAACGGATGAAGGATCGGAGGCATCGCCAATCGCATCGCGATGTTGTCGCCCAATTGAATGAAGGCGCGGCTACGTCATCTTCAGCGCCGACAACCGATGATTCGCCCACGACTGCACCGATTGTCAAGATTACAGACAGATTTGCATCCAAACCGTTAACAGTTGAAGACGCCGCAATGCAGTTACAGATTTCCGAAGATTCGCTGCTACTGTTTGTTAACGCGGAAACATCACAGGTGAATCTGCTCTACGAAACCGATAGTGGGGAATACGGGTGGATAGAACCTGAATTTTCTTAAACCCGCATATGCATCGAAATGGAACAGCACGTAACAGTACGCAATTTGATCAAATACGCGGGGCACGAACTACAAACAGACATCGCGGCCGGCGAGGCGGGGTTAGACAGGGAAATAAAAACCGCCGAATCAAACCGTCCCGGATTGGCGCTTTGTGGGTATTATGAGCATTTCGGGTTCGATCGCGTACAGATTTTTGGACATGGCGAGATCGGGTATTTGGAAAGTCTTTCCGCAACAGCCCGTTTTGATGTATTGAACCATCTACTTTCATATCACCTTCCCTGTATTGTTGTTACCAGCGGTTTGCGTCCCCCGGGTGAGTTGATTGAACTTGCCAATCGAAATCAGATTGCGGTATTGACTACTGATCTCGCGTCCTCAACATTCACGACCCGCTTGCTCCTGTTCTTTGAGGACGAATTCGGCCCCTCCGAGTATGTACACGGCAATCTAGTTGATGTCTTCGGTGTCGGAGTTTTAATTTTGGGCCAGAGTGGTATCGGCAAAAGTGAATGTACGCTTGGGCTCTTGCAGAACGGTCATCGCGTCATTGCTGATGATACCGTGCTGCTGAAGAGGGTATCCGAACATCGTGTTTTTGGTATTCGCCCTCGACCATTTAAGCACTACATTGAAGTTAGGGGAATTGGGATAATCGACGTTGTCGCCCTTTTTGGTGTGACTGCGGTTGGTGATCGCAAGCAGGTTGAACTTGTCGCTACACTTGAACCGTGGAACGAACAGAAGACGTACAATCGTACCGGAGTCAGAGATGATGAGTACATTTTTCACAATGAGAAACTGCCACACGTGCTAATCCCCGTACGTCCGGGAAGGAACCTTTCGAACCTGATCGAAGTCGCCGCCATGAGTTTTTGGGGCGACAAACTCGGATTGGACGCGGCAAAGGAATTTGATAGTGCGCTTGTAGAAATGGTACAAGACAAAAATGATGAAGCCGTGCTGGATCAATGGCGACATGAAACTCTGCATCGCGAAATTGTTCAACCGTTGGATGCAAAGCGATAGTCGGTGATGAGGGTTGAATTTGAAAATTCGCCATTGAGGTGGATTCAGTTTCTGTTACACGGGATTTAAGACGTGTGCCCAATATGCCTAGAGATTTCATGGCTAGCACGGTTATTCCCAGTCATGCAAAACTGACAACCACGTGTCCGGACGCCGCTCAAAGCGTTCTTGGAAAACAATAAACGGTGCGTGTTTTGCAGCAGGGAGGCAAAAAGGAGACACCGCGCCGCCTCAGGCAAACCCACACCCGTGTTTGGCGCCAAGACAGCGTGTTGATTCATGCCGGAATCTTTGCGGAAAGAAATTGTCAGAATTGCCTTTCCCCGTTTCGAGGTAATGGTGTTCGAGTTGTCACGGGTCTTAATCCGCCGGTGTGGTTGTTTGTTTACGCGTGATTTTCCTGCCTATTTCTTGCCGAATCGGCCATCGTCCAAATCTTTCGGTTGACCGAAACAGACTATCGGACAATTCAATGTCAACGGGCATCTTGTCGTCTTGGCGCTCCAAGAGGATCATTTATGCGCGAAAAAGTGGTTACTGTTCGAAATTCACTCGGTTTACATCTGCGAACTGCGGGCATGTTTGCACAGACATCCAGTCGTTATGTCTCCAACATCTATCTTCAAAAAGGATTGATGAAGGTGAACGCCAAAAGCATCATGGGCATCATGATGTTGGCGGCTGGTGAGGGAACGGAGTTAACCATAACAACCGACGGCACCGACGAAGAGGAAGCCATTAATGAACTAACCGCGCTCATAGAGAGCGGATTCCATGAATCATGATTGATTGAGACGATTATCCTACCCGAGGTCTAGCAAATCCTAATCAGCCATTTTATGGATCCCCAAGAGTCGCAAGTCAGAACCATAGGGCTCCTCGGCGCTGAAGAAAGCTAGTTTCCAGCGTACCAAAGCCTCCGAAAGCGCCTTGACCGTGCTTCGTATTTCGCGTGCATCAGTAACGGCTAATGACCCCCGCGATTTGTCTCAAATTCAATTCAATCAACCACTGTTTTTTCTTGGCTAAAATCTATGACATTCCAATCGGCAGAATGCAATCCTTCTGTTCTTACCGGACTCGCGGCTTCCCCAGGTGTCGTAATCGGAGAGGTTTTCCGAATCCACGACCGTGTGGACATTCCTCGTCAGAACATCCCTGTTAACGGAGTGCCAACCGAAATACATCGTTTTCTCCATGCCGTAAAGCAAGTAAAAAAAGATTTGCGAGAAATTCGTCAGCGTCTTCACTTGGATGCGAACCGCGATGGCGCGGACATCTTCAAAGCGCATCTCATGATGCTCGAAGATCCAACCATGGTGGAACGTGTTCGTGATCGTATAGCAACCATCCACGTTAACGCGGAGGCTGCCGTGACGGATATCGGCGCCGAATTCGTAGATGTCTTCTCTGAATCAAAAAATCCATACTTCCGCGAAAGATCTGTGGATCTGAACGATCTTGTACAACAGATTGTGTCTGTCCTGATGGGAGAGGAGCGGCTAGATCTTTTCAATCGAGAAAACGAAGTGATTGTTGTTGCCCACAATCTCACACCCTCTGATACCGTACTAATGCGTAAAACAAATGTCCTTGCGTTTGTTACGGAAGTTGGCACGCGAGTCTCACATACAGCGATTTTGGCACGCTCATTGGGGATTCCCGCCGTTGTCGGTGTAGGAAGCGATATCACCAAAGCCCAAACCGGTGACACAATGGTTGTTGACGGCACACACGGGCGCGTCATAATGCAGCCAGACAAAGAGCAAATCTTCGAGTACCAGATTGAGCGCGAGAAATATGCCAAAGTTGAGGAAGATCTTTCGGCGTTACGAGCCATTGACCTTCAAACAACAGACGGGAAAGGGGTTGAAATTGCCGCCAATATCGAATTCCTTGAGGAGATTGAACTGATTCAAAAATTCGGCGGCAAAGGGGTTGGACTGTATCGAACAGAATACTTCTACATGGACCGCGATGGGTTGCCTTCAGAGGAAGAACTGTTTGAGGACTACCGACACATGGTGGAACAGGTCAGTCCCGAGGCAGCAACAATCCGTACACTAGACATTGGTGGCGAAAAACTGGTCCCACATTTAGACATCGGAAGCAGTATGGATTCCTTGATGGGTTTGCGTTCCATTCGCCTTTGTTTGAAATATCCGGATATCTTCATGAATCAACTACGTGCTATACTGAGAGCCAGCGACTACGGAAACGTCAAGATTATGTTTCCGATGATTTCCGGATTAGATGAATTGCGCGAGGCAAAATGGCATTTCGAGAAAGCACAGGCACTGTTATCAACAGAGCGAATCCCGTTTGACCCCAATGTTGAAATTGGAGCGATGATTGAGCTCCCTGCTGCCGCGCTTAGTGCTGATCTTCTCGCCAAAGAGGTTGACTTTTTTAGCATTGGCACAAACGATCTGATTCAATACACAATTGCAATCGATCGGCGCAACGAGGAAACGCTCCCGCTTTACGAACCCTTACATCCGGCCGTGCTTCGCTTGATCCGGGATGTTCTTCGCGTTGCCGAGGAGGCGGGAATCGAAATAACTGTATGTGGAGAGATGGCGGGGGACCCTGTGTTGAGCGTACTACTTATCGGGATGGGATACGAAAAACTCAGTATGAGTCCCACGGTTATTCCCGAAATCAAGAAAGTCCTAAGCTCAATATCCCTCAAAGATGCCGAACAGTTGGTCGATGAAATCATGAAACTTTCGACTGCAGGAGAAATCGAAACTCATATTTGGAGAGTAGCGATGGATCGTTTCCCAGAATTGTTGAACTGGGTATAATTGGGATGGTAGAATGGAAATTCGCTGCGACCGATTGAAACACATCGCTGCCCGATCCAACGGATGGTACGCGTACGAAGTAGAAGTATACTCTTAGGAGGCACAATTCCCGCTGATGACGGATATCCCGACAATCTACTCCCCCCATGAAATAGAGGCGAAGTGGTATCAGTATTGGTTGGACAGTAGCTACTTCCATGCCGCTGACACCTCCGATAAGCCAGCGTACTCCATTGTAATTCCTCCTCCCAACATTACCGGAAACCTCCACGTTGGACACGCGCTCGACAACACACTTCAGGACGTGCTAGTTCGTTGCAAACGGATGCAAGGTTACAATGTGCTTTGGATGCCGGGCACTGATCATGCGGGAATCGTTACGGAAATGATTATGGAGCGGAAACTGGCGGATTGGGGAACATCTCGAGAGGCTCTTGGACGCGAGGAATTCATAGATCGAATGTGGAACTGGAAGGATGAATCGCGCGGGACAATAATTGAGCAACTTCGCCAAATTGGTTGCTCTTGCGATTGGGAACGCGAACGTTTCACGCTCGACGAAGGTTTGTCCAAAGCAGTTCGAACGGCATTTGTCAAGCTTTACGACGATGGGTTGGTGTATCGCGACACGTACTTGGCAAACTGGTGCCCTGACTGTCAAACCGTGATTTCCGATCTTGAGGTCGAATCAATTGAGATTGATGGCAATTTCTATCACATCAAGTATCCCTTGAAGGATTCGGCGGAGTTTTTGGAGATTGCGACGACGCGTCCGGAGACAATGTTAGGCGACACGGCAGTTGCGGTCCACCCGGAGGACAATCGATATCGGCACGTGATTGGCAAAACAGTGGTTTTGCCGCTTGCCCAACGGGAAATCCCCGTCATTGCAGATGAGTATGTGGACCGAGAATTTGGGACGGGTGCGCTCAAAGTGACACCTGCCCACGATCCCAATGACTACGAACTCGGCCTAAGACACGACCTCCCTAAAATCAACATCTTCAATCCTAACGGCACCCTTAATCAGTCCGCAGGCGTGGAATATCAGGGATTGGACAGGTTTGACTGTCGTCCAAAATTGGTTCAAGACTTGCGTGACAACGGTCTGCTCATGAAGGTGGTTCCGCACCCACATTCCGTTGGACATCATGACCGGTGCGGAGCTATCGTCGAGCCATACCTTTCACTTCAGTGGTTCATTAACGTTAAACCGCTTGCGGACCGGGCAATTGAAGCGGTCCGAAGAGGCGATATTGTATTCGTCCCCGAACGCGAGCAGAAAAGGTATTATCACTGGATGGAAAACATTCTGCCCTGGCCAGTTTCGCGTCAGCGCTGGTGGGGACACCAATTGCCAATATGGTATTGCGATGATTGCGACGAAGTTATCGCAGCGGTCGAAGCGCCTGGGGCGTGTACCTGCGGCAACCGAAACTTACGGCAAGAAGAAGATGTGTTGGACACATGGTTTAGCTCTGGACTGTGGCCATTCTCGACATTGGGTTGGCCCGAGGCGACTCCTCTCCTAAAGACATACTATCCGACCTCTGTGTTGGTGACCGGCTGGGACATTCTCTTCTTCTGGGTAGCGCGGATGATAATGTTAGGGTTGAAATGCCACGGTGAAGTCCCGTTTCGGAAGGTCTATATTCACGCTCTCGTTGCCGATGAACAGGGGCAGAAGATGAGCAAGTCTCGCGGCAACACAATTGACCCTATTGAGACAATAGACAAGTACGGTGCTGACGCTTTTCGCTTCGCTCTTACATTCTGCACGCTCCCAAATCCGTACATGCCGCTGCCGGAATCGCAAATTGAGGCCGGGAAACGATTTGCAAACAAAATTTGGAATGCCGCACGATTCCTACTGATGAATCTCGACGACTTCGACGAGCCGCGAACACCAAGGTCTAACGATAATCTGTTACTATGCGATCACTGGATCCGAAGCCGCTTCAACACGACGGCAAAAAATGTAACGACTTACATTGAGGAATTTCGTTTTAGTGATGCCGCACACGCTCTCTATGAGTTTCTCTGGCACGAATACTGTGACTGGTATATTGAACTGATTAAACAACGACTATACTATGCCGACGATCCAAACTCGAGGCAGACAGTTCAATCGGTTGCATCCGATATTCTTGAACGCACCATGCGTTTGTCGCATCCAATCATGCCGTTCCTTACCGAAGAAATTTGGCAACGATTACCGCACGAGGGAGACAGCATCATGATTGCGCCGTGGCCCGAGCCGAACCCCTCTTGGGAAGATCCGGTGTCGGAAAATGCAATGCAAACGATCATGAATGTTATTGAGAGCATTCGTAGCATTCGCGGCGAAATGAATGTAGCTCCATCCCGAGAAGTTGAAATATTAATCAATGCTCCGAGCCCCGAGAATCGAGATTTGCTCGAAATACATCTTGAAGATTATCTTCCCTCATTTACGCGGATCTCAAACGTCTCAATTGCGGAAACTCTAGAGAAACCGTCTGCCTGTGCGACCGCCGTCGTGGACGATTTGACCATTTACGTCCCACTGGCTGGCGTGATCGACATTAACGCGGAGAGAAGCCGACTGCGGAAACGCCTTGGCAAGTTAACCGCCGATTTGGTTGCCACGAAGAAAACGCTTGACAATCCACACTTCGTTGAGCGTGCTCCCGAGGCAGTCGTAATGCAAAAACAGGACTTGCTTACGAGGTTTGAATCGGAAAGGGAAAAACTGGAGTCTAACCTCAATATGCTTGAATGAGTAGCCCTTCCACCTTAAACGATAACGACCCCCTAAGGGTCAATCGGATGAGTCAAATGGAAATTGAGAATAACAATCGCTGCTTCGTTTGCGGGACGCAAAATCCTTTCGGCTTGCAAGTTTCCCCCGTCATCGCACCCGATGGGATGTCCGTCCAAATTGTGTGCACGCCGCCCGATCACTTTCAGGGATGGGCGAAAGTTATGCATGGTGGAATTCTAAGTACTTTGTTGGATGAAGCTATAACTTACGTGGGAATAGCCAGTTTCGATAGCCCCGCCGTAACTGCACAACTTGAGATTCGATTCAAGAGTCCTGCACCCACCGGGGAGAAGCTAATCATCAACGCAAAACGGGTCAAGATCACCAGACGTCTCATCGAAGCTACGGCGGATATTAGATTGGAAGACGGTACGCTAGTGGCCGACGGAAGCGGCAAGGTGGTCAAGGTGGGGAAGGGTTTGTGAACTGTCGTATTTCGGAATGTTTTGGCTTCCAAAGATGCTAATTGACCATGATAAAACGCCATGAACCACCATTACCTACTTCAATTTGACACTTCGGTACTGCCTCTAATCGACACTGATTTCTTGGTAATCGGCAGTGGCAGCGCCGGGCTGCGTGCGGCAATTCAAGCGGACCACTATGGCAGTGTGCTCCTAATGACCAAGAGTGCATTGAAAGAGAGCAATACTCGATACGCCCAAGGCGGGATTGCCGTTGCGATGAACGTCGATGACACAATCGACTCTCACGTCGAGGACACTCTGAAAGCGGGTGTGGGAATTTGCGATCCCTCTGCCGTTCAGGTCATGGTAGAGGAAGGCATCGAACGGGTGGGGGAACTGATAAAATGGGGCGCAAAGTTTGACAAAGAGGGTGGCACACTTGGCTTTGCGATAGAGGGCGCTCATCAGCGGCGTCGTGTTGTGCATCGAGGAGATGCCACCGGCATAGAAACAACAGATGTCCTTGTCAGCCACCTTCAAAAGCAGAAGCGCGTGAAAGTGGTCGAGAACGCGTTTGCAATCGATTTCATCACGCAGGACGAGACGTGTTACGGAGTTATCGCGCTCGTCAATGATGCGGTTTGTTGGATTCGGGCTAAAGCCACAATCTTGGCTGCCGGCGGTTTAGGGTGTGTGTATCAGTGCACTTCAAATCCCGAAGTGGCGACTGGGGACGGTTTCGCTGCCGCGTGGCGAGCGGGGTGCGAGATGATGGACATGGAGTTTGTTCAATTTCATCCGACAACTCTTTTTCTTGATGGCGCTCCACATTTCTTAATCTCCGAAGCGCTACGCGGAGAAGGCGGGGTGCTGGTAAACATACGCGGCGAAGAATTCATGGGAAGGTACCATGAACTAGCGGAACTTGCACCTCGTGATGTTGTCAGTCGGGCGATTTTGAATGAAATGCAATTAACTGGTTTTCCATGTGTATACCTTGATATCACTCATCTGTTACCGGATTTTATCCAGAGCCGTTTCCCAACCATTTCTCACACGTGTAAACATTACGGCCTCGACATCACTAAGGACCTCATTCCCGTGCGTTCCGGGGCGCATTTCATGATGGGTGGTGTTCGAACAAATCTCAATGCCGAAACGAACATCAAAGGTCTGTATGCATGTGGCGAAGTGGCATGTACGGGGGTGCACGGTGCAAATCGGCTTGCAAGCAATTCTCTGCTTGAGTGTATAGTATTTGGAACGCGTGCGGCGGAATCCGCAGTAATATACACCCAATCACTAGACACGAATGACATGGAGAATGTCCACGTTCAAACGGGGAATGTTCATGGTACTGCCGACTCGTTTGACGTGGAATCCGGCAAAGAGAAGATTCGCCGATTAATGTGGAATGGCGTTGGTATTCTCAGATCAGAAGTGGAACTCAAGACTGCACACGACATTTTGCAGGACATGGCGCAGCCGCGATGTTGGTCCAGTATTACAGGGTTTGAATTTCAGAATATGCTCGACGTTGCGAATCTAATAACCGAAGCCGCTATCATCCGGAAGGAGAGTCGAGGTGCGCATTATCGGGAAGATTATCCTGTACGGTACGATGATCACTGGAAGAATCACATTGTATTCTGCCGGGACAAGCAGCCGAGAATCGTCGATGAATGCAACCGAATGAGACGCTAACCCGAATAAAGCCGATTTCGTCGGCAAGGACGGCAACGCACTTTTACCGCATTCACTGAAAACACCAAAGTGCCCTGCACAGATAACCGGCATCGGGGTCACGGTTTGGTTCAACGGGATATTCGTTATCCGTACAAGATCGCTTCATTAAAGGAATAAGCGAATGAAAAGAGAGAGTGCTTTAGAACTCCTTCGCGAATACACTCGAAAGGAAGGGTTGATTAAGCACGCCTTAGCCGTTGAAGCATGTATGAGGAGTTATGCACAGAAATGGGGTGAAGATGAAGAACAGTGGGGAAATGTCGGTCTTTTGCACGATTTTGACTATGAGATGTACCCTAGTCCAGATCAGCACCCAGAGGTCGGAGCAAGAATACTGGAGGAAAAGGGTTATCCACCTGACGTAATATATGCCATTCGTTCACATGCCGATTATCTCGGGCTTGAACGAAAGAGCTTGATGGATAAAACCCTCTATGCGGTCGATGAATTGGCGGGGTTTGTAACGGCAGTGGCACTTGTTCGCCCAAACAGGAATATTGCCGAAGTAAAGGTTTCCTCGGTACAGAAGAAACTCAAAGACAAAGCGTTCGCGCGCACTGTGAATCGAGTAGATATCAAGCAGGGCGCAGCCGCCCTCGACATCCCTCTAAACGAACACATTGCATTTGTGATTGATGCCATGAAAGGGATCGCAGATGAACTTGGGTTAGACGGTGATTGAGGCATAGTAGTGTGTGTGTAGCGATTCTTCCTGTGTTGACACTCAAATTAGAGGCGCACTATCGATCACTGCTTGCCACTATTGATCCTCACTTTGGATATCGAGCTATGCATCTCCTATACACTGCGAGATTGCGTAGAGAACATCCGAATCATCGATGTCATCGCGGATTTCTACTTCGCCAATTCTTGTAGGTAGCACGAGGTGAAGTTTTCCGCCTTTCGCTTTCTTGTCAAGATACATGGCGTCAAGCAACATATCCGGACGCACCTCTGGCGGCAATTTCGTAGGGAGTCCAGCCCGCTTGATAAGCTTCTTTTGACGTTTCATATCCGCAAGTGGCAACATGTCTATGTTGCAAGAAAGTTGAGCCGCGCAGTTCATGCCAATTGCAACCGCTTCGCCGTGGCGGAAAACATTGTAATCCGTGACAACTTCGAGCGCGTGACCGAAGGTGTGACCATAATTTAGAGTCATTCGCAAGCGATTTTCTTTTTCATCGTTTGCTACAACCTCGGCTTTATCGGCACACGATTTGGCGATTACGTTAATGAGGATCTCTGCATCAAGATTCAGGATAGCATCAAGGTTTTCTTCAATCTGATTGAATAACGGGACATCCATTATCACGCCGTGTTTGATGACTTCGATGAATCCGGCTCGAACATCGCGCGAGGGTAATGTTTTTAGCGTGGCCACATCGATTAGAACGAGTTCCGGCTGATAGAACGCACCGATCAGGTTTTTTCCCTTAGGGTGATTGATGCCGGTTTTCCCCCCAACACTCGCATCGACCTGAGCCTGCAATGTCGTTGGAATTTGAACATACGAAATTCCTCGCATGTATGTAGCAGCGACGAACCCCGCGAGATCGCCAATAACGCCGCCGCCGAGAGCGATGAGCGTTGATGTTCGGTCCATGCGATGGCTAACAAGCTGATCGTGCAGTCTACCGAACCACTCAAGTGATTTATGCTCTTCGCCCGATGGCACCTCCGTTATGTGCGAATCAAAACCGGCGTTTGATAGTCCTTCCATCACCTCGTGGCCATACCGGGTGCTCACGAAAGCATCGGCAATCACAATAACTTTTTTAGAATTCGTACGCGATCGCAGTAGCTCGCCTGTTTCGCCCAGAATTCCCTGATTGACAACAATGGAATAACTGTTGTCACCGAGTTCAACCTGAATTGATGGCATCTCGAAACACTCTTATGACTTCCATCGTGACTCGCTCAATCGAAGAATTGTCGGTGCAAATCATGTGATCGGCTAGTGCATAATTAGCTTCACGTTCTCGGAGCATGTCGCGAATCTTTTCCACGGGATTCGGTGCGTTAATCAATGGTCGATGTGTTCCGTTTTTTACCCGTTTCCAGATTTCTTCTGACGTTGCCGTCAAGCAGAACACCACCCCATTTCGCTTTAGAATCTTCAGGTTTTTGGTGCGTAACACAACTCCACCACCAGTCGAGATTACATGCCCGTCTAGATCAGAAACCTTAAGCACTGCTTCACTTTCCAACTCACGAAAATACGATTCGCCATGTTGAGCGAATAAATCAGTAATACAATGACCCGTAGTTTGCTCAACTACTGTGTCGGTATCGACGTATGTCATCCCTAACCGTCTTGAAATCATTCGTCCTACGGTCGTTTTGCCAGTTCCCATGAATCCAACCAAAATGATATTGGGCATACTTCACCTTAAATTTCAGGCGTTAGTGTTGCAACGTATTTTGCGAAGATGGAAATTTTAATTCCCTAAGGAGGCTCGGGGACATGCCGAAACAACTGAGGATGGTTCGACCACATCTTGATGGTTTGCCCGAAATCGAAGTTCCGGTTGGTTACGCCATACGGACTTATAGAGAAGGCGATGATGTGCACTGGGTTAATGTAATCAACGCCGCATTCAAAGAAACGTTCACGACATTCGATTTTTATGAGGACATTGGAGGCAAACCGTCTTTCAGTCCTGAAGGGCTATATTTTGCAACTTTCCAAGACACACCAGTAGCCACGACCTATGCGCGCCTTCTAGTCCCTGGTGAATCTGAAATGGGCTCTGTGCACATGGTCGCTGTAACTCCTGACCACACCGGGCACCGGCTTGGTCGATCCGTAACGCTTTCCGTTCTGCAGTATTTTCAACAACGAAATTTCAAATGTGCAATTCTCGGCACCGACGATTTTCGGCTACCGGCTATCAAAACCTATCTGAATCTTGATTTCGTTCCTGTCTACATTGATGTCGATCACCCCGAACGTTGGAGAAAAATCTTCCCCAAGCTCGGTTTGCCTGTGATGCCAGATCAAACCAATGCGCTCAGATGTACCTTGTCCGAGGAACTATGGGCAAAAATTTCCGGCTAAATCAGCCCTCAATTCGGACCTCTGAGCGCATCAGTGTGTCCACGTCACGGCATCAATCGAAAACCGGTTGGATCATCCTCGCGGTTCACGAATTGACAGCACGGTGGAATGAGGCCTGTGTGCCATTGGCAAACGCTGGGTACTTTTCGCGAGCCAAAAGGAGAGAATCTAAGAGGATGGTAAGTCGGGACGGATTGACACCGGGCAGAAATCACCGCACGCAAAGCCGAATGAAATGTATTAATCCTCTGCGACTAACGATGATTTGGCACAAAGTACACCTGCTGCATAGCGTGCGGAGACTACACGAGATGTTAAGACCGGGCTTTCTACTCGCAGTTCTGTGGCAGCACCTCGCAAAACAAAGGGGTTACGAGGGAATCTCATTGGAATATGATGGTCACGTTCTCGCTATATTATCTCCTTGCTTGCCACTGCTCTGTTTGCAAGGAATCCCCGTGGACTATCGCCGAACTTGAAGGACTACGTTCAGAATTCTGGAAAGTGACTTGGGTCGGGTCGGTAGAACACCTGTTAATCTCTCCCATCAGTCTTCGCGCTGCCGCAACTGCTTTTGACGGTCTCTTGAAATTGTCGGCGACGGCGAAAATCTTTTGACAATAAACATCGACATGTTCAATATCACCATTTGTGCGTGCGTCTTCGGCAGCGTTCAAATAATATACTGAGGCGTTAGACCAATTCTCGTCGGCCAATTCCTCAGACTCACCGTGTTTATAGTGGTCCGCTGACAGCACGCACTGTGTTGCGGCCTGCGCCCAAAGTTGTCGCCTACTCATGCCCTCCGCAAGTTTGGCATAACATTCTCCAGCCCTGTTAGCCATAGTTCTGGCGCTCCCGGGACGTTTAGCCGCGACATTAGCTAACCGAGCGCGTGCGTAACAGTCTGCAGCCAACTCCCAATCAGAAGCTGCTATAAAGTCTGCAGCTGACCGGCTGTATGATTCTGCAAGTTTCTTATATTCGGATTTTGCACGTTTATTTCTTTGGCGGGTATAACTCTCAGCCGCGCGGCAAATTTGAGCAGCATTTCGCTCGTGCGGATATTTTGTATTTTCATGTAGTGACCGCAAAATCGACTCTGCGTGATGCGGCTCCGTCAGTGAGGAATCGGTGAAGGTTGTTGGCTGGGGTCCTGACTCAATCTCCTCCATATCGGTTACCACCGAATCCACGCCATTGGACGATTCAACCGCGGAAATCGGAATATGTTGATGGGTGAACCGGGTTACAAGGTCTTCCACTTCATTGGGGGGTAACTGTTCTATCAAACGCGCAATTTCATCTGCTTTGGAGGGTATTTTGGTATTCGAGGCCCACTCCGTTACTGACTGGAAGATCCTCTCTGCTTGAATTGAAAGTCCATTTTCTCTGACGTAAAGGCTATGCGCTTCCTGAAGTTCTCTCAACGCTCGGATTAGATCCTTCTGGCGAATATATCCTTCAGCACGGTCATAGTATGCGCTAGACTCTTGTTCAAGCCGATGTTGTCTGTGTCGCTCTTCTTCTGTTCGCTGATGGTATTGGACTTCTAATTCAATTCGTCGTGCCAGATCGGCTGAAAGTCGTAACTCCTTTCTCGTTTTAGAAAGTTTTGCATTCGACCTATCCTGATCCGGGGATTCGGCTAACACCTCACGCACCGTCTTTGCATACCACGAAGAGCGGATGGTGTCCAAATCCTGATACATTTCTGCAGCGGTCTGATGGCGTGAGTCGACATTTCTGTGTAAGACTTTCTGCAAAAAAACGTGCAACTCGTCGGGCACTTCATCATCGAATTCAACCTCTGCACCAAGCTTTTTCATCTTTATTTCATCATGAGTTCTGCCCCAGAATGGAAAACGTCCAGTTACCATCTCAAAGAGTACCAATCCCAAAGAGTATAAATCGACGCGATAATCGTATTCACCGTCATATTGCTCTGGTGCCATGTATTTCCGCGTGCCCGTGACTGTTGCGGCGATGTCGTTGGTTGCTTCAAGTATACACGCCACACCAAAATCGGTGAGTTTCGCAGTATCGTCGGACGTCAAGAGGATGTTCTGAGGTTTTATATCTCGGTGGATGATGTTCTGAGCGTGTACAGCCGTTAACCCTCGACAGATATCCAAGGCGATGTTGACCGCGCGACCGGGAGATAACGAATCAGCGGACATCTGTTCATGGAGCGTGGAACCGTCTACGTACTCCATGACGATATAAGCGACATATTCATCCTCTCCGGGTTCGACGGTGTGGATTGACACAATGTTCTGGTGTCCCCAATTCAGAGTCATAGCGCTTAGTTCAGCCAATAAATAGCGAAATCGTCCTGAAGGATAAACAGATTTCGGGAGTGCCTTAATCGCTACGATTCGATTCGTAAGTTCCTCCTTTGCAAGAAATACGGACGCAAAACTTCCATTATTGATCAGTTTTTCAATCCGATATTTTCCTAGGACTAATCCGTTAATTTGCATAGTTGACTCTCCAAGTACGACTGGAAGCACCTAGCTGCCTTTGTGGAGTAGTGAGAGATTATCACAAATCCACGAGGCTGTCAATGATAAATGGCCAGATTATTGTTGTTATCTGTGAAGTGATGTGCTATAATGATTTTGGATTTGCCAACATAGAGGTGGAAGACTTGGCTTTTCCGCAGCATCGGAACGTGTGATGGCATCATGTACACATGCATCCAGCCGCCACCCGCTCAAGTCATTTCATACTTCGTATGCGCAAATCGCAGGCAATCACCGGATTTCCCTCGACATCCATAAGACATGGAAATTGACCAACTCTTGCCCCAGTTATTAGGATTGGGGCTGCTTCTTTTACTTTCCGGCTATTTCTCGGGATCAGAGACTGCTCTATGCGCTCTGACGAGGGTTCAGGTAGAACGCCTACGGACAGAAAAAAGAAGAAATAGTGTCGCCATCGTCAATTTCGTCGACAATCCCCGCCGCCTGTTTATTACCCTCCTGCTAGGCAATACTCTCGTCAACGTAGCATTTGCAACGATAGCTTATTGGCTGATTCGTGATTTGCCGGTCTTTGTACACTTAGAGAGACTCAACAACGACACCCTTCAACACGGCGTCGAGTTTGTTGTTGGAACACTATTGATAGTCTCGCCGTTATTGATCTTCGGTGAGATAGTCCCTAAAACTCATGCCATAAGACATCCGGAGTTTTTTGCCCGCATCACCGCTCGGTCTCTATGGAGCTTCTCCATAGTAATCTCACCCTTACGCGCTTTTTTGCGTATTATCGTGAATTTCCTAATGCCTTTGTTTGGTGCAAGCCATACCGCAAAAGCTGAACGCCTGACCACTAGCGACTTCAAGACGATTCTTGACACGGATGAAGTAAAGGGGCTACAAGCTGATGAGCGCGCGATTCTTGGCAATGTCCTCGAATTGTGGACTATCGAAGCCAAAGAAATCATGGTGCCTCGAACCGATATGGTTGCGCTTGAAATCTCGGCGAGAATTCAAGAAGCGTTAACGAGAGCCAAAGAGTTTGGATACTCCCGGATCCCAATCTATCGGAATCAGATAGACGACGTATGCGGCATTTTCCAGGTTAAGGACATACCCTCATGGCGGCATGTGGACATTCGGAATATGACGTTAGAGACTTTCCTGAACGGACGTCATCATATCGGAACATCTGACTTAGAAAACACCCTTGTACGCCAACCCGTTTTCGTTCTCGAAACGAAGAAACTCGCAGATCTTCTATTGGAACTTACTCGGCAGAAGACGAATATGGCAATCCTCTTGGACGAATACGGCGGCGTTTCCGGTATTACCACGATCGAAGACATTCTCGAACAGTTGGTTGGCGACATTGTCGATGAACATGACACCGCGCTAAAGTCTCCTAACATTATCTCAAGCCCTGACAATCCTTCGCTCATTGAAGTTTCAGGAAGAGTCAGCGTAAAGTCCATAAACCAACAATTGCACTTGACGCTCGACGAAGACATTGCTGACACTATTGGAGGATACGTCCTTGCTCTTCTTGGTCGCGTGCCGACGGTTGGAGAATCTGAGCAGGATAGAAACGGTATCCGATTTGAGATTGCCGCAATGGAGGGAAACTTCGTTGGTGTTGTAATAATGACGCTCCCTCAACAAACTAATTCCCATCTAGACACTACCTAATCAACGGGATGTCAATAAGAACGCTATACCGGTGTTCGCCACATCCAAATCTATTCAATTCAAGAGTCCGCACCTAGAGAGTTTAATGACTGTACCAGAGATACTATTGCGATGAATCGAGTTCAAGTCTCAACAGTTGTATTCATTCTGGTTTGCTGCGTATTTTTGGCCGGATCGACTAGTCATAACGGGCTAGAAGCGACACGGGAGAATAACATACTCCAATTCGCTATTCTCTTGGGCGGTCTGACTATTTTCGTTGTTTTATCAGCATTCTATTCGGGATCGGAGACGGCGACGGTTTCTCTTGATAGACTCAAGATATATCAGCTTGCCGAACAGGGAGACAAGAAGGCCCAGATCGTGAAAAAACTGGTTGATACCCCCGAGAAGACCCTCGGGATGACGCTAGTAGGAACAAACATCGCTAATGTATTGGCGTCCCAAATGGGACTGCTATTTGTAATAGCACTGCTGCAAATGTCCACAATTGTGCAGACCATACTAGCGAGTCTGCGGACCAACGAACAAGCGGCGGCGACTCTTATATCCACGGGATTAATCTTGGTATTCGGCGAGCTTCTACCGAAAACAATATTCCGAGTGAAAGCCAACTCACTCGCGCTACGTTATGCGGTTCCGTTGAGGATTTCCAATATCATCTTACGTCCAATCGTCAACGGAATATCCTACTTGACTGGTTTCCTCGTTCGAATCGGTCAAAAACGAGCGGCTCCGGCTGCCCCCGATACCCAACGCGACGAATTGCGACTATTAGCGTCGATGGGTGAACAATCCGGTGGTATTTTGGAAGACCAAAGACGGATGATTCACAGCGTTTTAAATCTTCACAATCGCACGGTAGAACAGGTGATGGTACCGTTGGTTGACATCGTTGCTGTCGAAAGAGATACGAATGTTGATACCTTCTTAAAAATCGCTGCGGAAGCAGGCTATTCTCGAATACCCGTTTTTGAAGATCAAGTTAACAACGTTATCGGCATTGTTCATCTGCTTGATATCATCTATTCGAATGACGACTCTAAAAGGCTTGAGTCGTTCATTCGCCCGAATCTCCATTTTGTTCCAGCATCAAAGCCGACAAATGTCCTTCTAAAGGAAATTCAGCAGAGCCATCATACTATGGTGTTCGTCGTGGATGAATACGGTGGGGTTGTGGGCTTGAGCACTGTGGAAGATTTGCTTGAGGAAATCGTGGGCGAACTGTCCGATGAACGCGACCAGCGGGACGATCCGGAAGTAGCCCACGTGATCGGCCCACGTCTATTGGAGTGCGACGGTCGAACAGAAATTGGTATCCTATCGGACAAGTATGAAGTACCAATTCCGGTAGGAGATTACGAGACTGTAGCGGGGTTTGTTCTTGATCGCGTGGGGAACATTCCAAATCCGGGCGACAAGATTGAAACAGATGATTTTGTTATCACGGTTTCGGACGCGGACGCACGAAGCATTCGCAAAGTTCGGATTCGCCGCAAATCAGGCAGTTTTGCCAAAATTGAAGCGCAAAGACAAGGACTGGTAACAAACTGTGTTTAGCGCGTAAACAAGCTGAATCACAGAATGCCAAGCGGCGGTGCTACATTTATCTCTTCGACAACCATGCCCAAGGGTTGCTTCGCAACTGACAGAATTGCGTTAGCCACGTGCGCTGGCTTTAACATCTGGTCGAAATCAGGGTGCTGATCTATCTTGTCCCAAAAGGACGTGTGAGTTGCCCCCGGCAACACTGCCGTCACCCGAATATTCTCCTCCCGCACTTCATCGGATAAGACTCTAGTCAGAGCCAAAGCTCCCGCCTTAGCCGCACAATAAGCACCCGCACCGCTGAAGACGTTTTTTGCAGCCACCGACAACACATTGATAATTTGGCCTGATTTGCGCTTCAGCATCGGCCCAAGGACGTATTTCGAGCAGAAAAAAAGGCTGGTGAGGTTCGACGCGATCACGGCGTCCCAATCACCCAAATCAAACTCCGAAACCCTTCCGAACTTGCCCAACCCGGCGTTATTTACCAAAATATCAATTTGACCATAACGAGCCAAGGCGGATTGCACTATCCGCTCTGCCTGTTCAGGTTGAGTGACATCAGCGCGCACGGTAAGCGCTTCGCCTCCATTGTCGCGGATTCGTTGAGCAATGGCTTCCAATTCTGGAATCGTCCGCGCACCCAATATAACCTTCGATCCAACTTTACCAAATGCAATCGCGGTCTCGGCACCTATTCCCCGGGAGGCACCGGTAATGATTACAACTTGATTCTTTAGAGTTTGTTCGCCTATGCTCAATCTACGTACCGTACAAAATTTGAGTTATTTGTGAGATGAAGTGTGCTAGCCTGCCCATCTTCGCACCGCGGAAGGGATCGCAACTTTGAATTTCACGCAATATCAAGGGGTAGGAACTCATTTTGACTGACAACTCTGCATGAATTCCGACCGCGTGGAATCTTTATCCCTGAATTCGCCTAGCATGACATTTGTAATCGTCTTGGAATTCTGTTTTTCGACACCACGAATCATCATACACATGTGTTGCGCCTCAATGATTACGGCAACTCCGAGCGGGTGAAGAGCTTCATCCAACGTCCTGGCAATTTGCTCAGTCAATCGCTCTTGTACCTGCAACCGGCGGGCAAACATATCCACAATCCGGGGTATTTTGCTCAGACCGATAATCTTTCCGCTTGGAATATAACCCACATGGCAGTTGCCAAAAAACGGAAGAATATGGTGCTCGCACAAACTATAGAATTCAATGTTCTTTACGATGACCATGTCGTCATAGTCTTCATTGAATATGGCGCCATTGAGAATATCCTTGCTATCTTGGTGATATCCCTGAGTCATGAAGGAGATTGCCGTCGATGCTCGACGAGGGGTTTTGACAAGCCCACCACGAGAAGGATCCTCGCCGATTTGCATCAAAATCTCTGCGTAAATGTCTTCCAGCAAGGGATTTGCTATCCCGAATTCATCCTCGACGGATGCACCGCCATGCGAGTGGAGCATTGACCGATGCTCGGTGACTTGAGCCCTAACATCCATCTTGTCCGAACTTTCAGGATTTGACGTAAAATTTGCATCTGCAGTATCACTCATGGATGATTTACCTCTGTCGTTTCACCGTAATAGTCAAAATGATTCCTAGGCGTTTCCTTTAATCGAAGTCGATGCAACATGATGGGTTTCAAGGGTTTCTCAAGTAACTCCCATATGACTCTTACGAAATTCTCAGACGTTGGATTGAGCACGTCAAATTCGTCAGTGTCGAGATTCAGATGTTTATGATCGAATCGCGCATGAATCTGTTTGTGAACGATTTTATCTAGGCTATTGGGGGTAACAATCATCCCGGTTTTCGGATGGACATCGCCCTTAATCATGACTTCAAGCACATAATTGTGGCCGTGCCCATGAAGGTTGTTGCACTTGCCAAACGTTTCCCTGTTCTCTTCATCACTCAGAAGTTGGCTATGCAATCGATGCGATGCGTTAAATTCATAAACCTTGGTGAGATAAACCATTCGAGGTTCTCCGTAAAAATCGGCAAACGCAGCCGAATCTTCGTAGACGCGAACACGGTGCAAGTCTGTAAATTCCAATCGAGAATCAATCGCACTCCAGATCTCAATCGCGATGTTTTCGGTGGTCGGTTGTAGCTGCGAATCGTTTGCGAAAACCGGATGTTGGAGGTTTATATATTTGTGGTCGTAATGGACGAGCACTTGATTCCTAAGAAGCTGGTCAAGATCCGCTAAGTTGATGACCATCCCATCATCGTTAGAGGTCATTCCTCTAATTGTTACTTCAACAACATAGTTATGCCCATGGTGGTTGGCGGCGGGACCAAATAGTTCATAGTTTTCCTTATCGGTGAGTTCGGGGAGGCAAAGGGTGTGTGAGGCTTCAAAGGCTGCTTGGCGGGTGAGATAGTGCATGCAATAAACTGCTACGTTCTAGACTGAAACATCAAAACCTGTGGTGCAAAAACTCTGTGCTGATGCGTAACCCTTCGCTAGGCGGGAAAAGGCAATACTCATCTCGTCATTCCCTTTTCCCGCGTAAACCATAGATTTACTTCAACCAACTGTCCAACGTTCGTGAATCATCTTCATTTCGCAACACACCATATATGACTGGGGTGAGTAGCCTAGTCAGGTTGAGAAACCACACGTAAATAGGGTTTGACGGTCTTCCATCCATCGGGATACGCTTCTTTTGCTTCCTCGTCGGATACAGCCGGCACGATAATCACATCTTCACCCATTTCCCAGTTCGCGGGGGTTGCAACTTTTCGATTTGCCGTTAGCTGCATTGAATCGAGGACACGGAGAATTTCATCAAAGTTACGCCCGGTGGTCATAGGATACGTCAGCATAAGTTTGATTGTTTTGTCCGGACCAATCACAAAGACCGATCGTACCGTTGCATTGTTGAGCGCCGTGCGTCCTTCCGATGTACCAGGTTCGTCGGCAGGCAGCATGTTATATAACTTGGCCACCGCCAAATCTGTGTCTCCAATCATTGGATAAGTGACGGCGTGTCCTTGAGTTTCCTCGATGTCCTTTGACCATTCAAGGTGATCTCCGACGGGATCGACGCTAAGACCGATTATCTTACAGTTGCGTCTCGCAAATTCAGTCGCCAGGCCTGCCATATATCCCAACTCGGTTGTGCAAACCGGCGTAAAGTCCTTCGGATGGGAAAACAGCACTGCCCAACCATCACCAATCCATTCGTGAAAATCTATGGTTCCTTGTGTGGTCTCGGCTGTAAAATTCGGTGCTTCGTCGTTGATTCTTAGCGACATTTCCACTCTCCTTCGTTGATAGATGTGCCGATATACGTCGGCAGGCGGCGCCGACGCACAAAAAGAGAACTATGAAACGTGTCTGTCGGTGCTTGTGCTCGTCTGTTGACTTTTTGTTTCGCAGGTTTCTTCTTACGGGTGAAAGTATAACGCATCCCCTGTAAGAAGGCAAGCGGTTCTTTACACATAGCTACGGTTGCGAAATAGGGTATTGGATTCATGCAATGTGCAGTTGACGCTAAAAATAGGTAGCCTAGTCTAAACGTTCAGGCCTATGTGGACGGTGATTGCGCGAATAGTATGAACCCGGACGAATCGGAGTCAGACGGGAGGTGAAGGCGGCTGATTATGCGATCACCAAAGGACAAGCAGCCGTTCGGTTATTCAGTCAACCAACCAGAATTCTCCGTCGCTGTTAGACGCGAGCACGGCTAGCATAACGGCACCCGGAAAATCCTCGGGCATTTCGATTCCCATCGAGAAGATTCGCGCACTCGCAGTCGCTGTCTGCCGAATCATTTTTGGATCCGGAACACCCGAAGTTAGGATTCCGTCACTAAATAGAACAACAATGGTGTGGGGTATTTTCTGAATTTCTTGAATTGCCTCGATCATATCCTTGTCGGCATATGTGTCACTTTTTTTCGGTGAAAGCAGTTCGAAGTGGGCGGTTCCTTCCGACACCCCATCGTCGGTCACGGGTATGAATTCATCGCGAAAAAAGTTGATTTCACTGTCGAATGTAATAATATTGAATCTGTCATGAGGCTCAAGAAAGGTCAGCGAATCCTGCATGATAGAAAGTATCTTTTTTAGTTTTCGCGGTGTTAACCCCAGCATACTGGACGACAAATCCACGCAATACGCAACCTGTTGCGGTCCTTCTTGTCTTTCGATGAACTTGACTAGACGGCTCTTGGCACGAGCATCTTCACTATAGATTCGCCCGATCGGATTTTCAATCACTCGCCCAATCTGAGGTGAACCTTGATTGAATTCGACGCTGTTTGTGTCCATATTCATGCCGTCACTAAGGTCTAACGACCCGGTTGCGCCAAATTCTGTCGGCGCTGTAGCTGAAACGACCCCGCGCGCGGTCACGGGCGCATTGCTGGTTAGAACTTTGAGTCTAGGTTGATTGGTCTGATCGGAGGTCCTCTTGCGAACACGCGCTCGTTTCGGGGCGGTTTTGCGTTTGAGTTTCGGCTTATCAACCTTAATCAACACCGCACTGATCGAGTCTTGCTGTTTTGCAGGGCCTGAATCAATCCAGAAGAAGAACCCGATTACGCCTACTATTGCATGAAATAGAATTGAAACGATAAGCGCACGGCTAATTTTGGTTCCTGACTTCATTTTCGGGTATAGGGATTTCTCAAAGAATTAATGATAGAGGGTCCGCACCGTCATGTTCCACGCATGTACAAAATTGAGGATAGGTTTTAGCTGAATTTGCAAGATTCTCCGCCGAATGCTTCGTCTGTCAACCATAAGCCATTTCAGGGTGTTTCCCAAGGACACGCAACAGACGTTCATCGGCGCCTTCCAACACGTAGTCTGGCATACGGTAATTTAAGTAGGGCCAAAACCTCTGAGCTACAAAGCGTTGCCCGTAGACTTGGTGGAACAGATACCGAACCCTATCTGTCCGGTTTGGCGCGCCTCGGTGCCATGTTTGTCCATTAAGCAAGTAAAGGTCCCCAGCTTTCATGAGAAGCGAGATAGGCTCATTGCCGTCAAAGATTGGATGTTCCGGATCATTGGGTTGCCTTCCGGAGTAGTGGCTACTCGGAACGAATTGGGATGGACCGTGTTTGATATCGTCCTGATCCGTTAAGGCAATTTGCACGGACATACGGAGCACAGGCATCCGTAGCCTCGGGTCGTGCCGTTCCATCTCCGGCGCGACGGGAAATTCAATGCCATCGTCAACATGAAATCGATTTATGCCTAAATCTTCACGGTTGAGGATACAACCTTGAGCAATACAGTGGCAGTGCTCACCCAACACAGTTTCGGCGATACTAATAATCGGCTCACGCACGAGAAGATCCCGGAACATGAGGTCACACTCAAAAAGCCGGTGTATGACAATCGGCGCCTTCCCATTTTGCCGAGAGTCTTTGACATTGCGCATTTGCAAAAAGTAGGGCTCTGCAAAGATTTCATCGAGGCGTGTGATGATGCGTTCACACTCTTTTCTAGAGAGCACATTTCGGACAATCGTCGCGCCGTTTTGATAAAAATCCCTCAAAACAACATTTAAGGTGTCCGGGGAAAGGGGAGTATCGGGAAGTGCTTGCTCTTTTGCCATAATTCCGAGTCTAATCGTCTACGAAACTCCATTCAACTCCGTGAACGCTTCGTGAGGATCTGTAGCAGAATATCGCAGTTCAGTTGCGTGAACGACGGAAACTGCTTCTCTTGGCAAGCATTCAAACGCATTCGGGTTGATTCCTCACCGCATTGACATTTTGGCGCCCCCAACTCTTTGGCGCAGCACGACTCCCCACTGACCTACAACCCATAGCGTATCACTGTCGAGCACGTGGACAATCGTGTAAAGATCGTTATCAATATCCGTGTGTTGCCGCTTCCACGTCTCTCCACCGTCTGCTGAGTGCAGGATCATACCATTGGCCCCCACCGCATAAATGTCCTGATTTGAGATTGCCGCCACATCATAAAGGTTGGAGGTTACGCCACTCGATTCAGCTTTCCACTTGAATCCACCATCGGTCGTACGTAGGACGATCCCGTAGCGCCCAACTGCACATCCCTTCCTTTTGGTAGAGAATGACAGGCCGTTCAGGTCGTATCCCGTGTTTGTTTCATGCAGCTTCCAATACTCACCGCCGTTGATCGTCCTTTGGACAGTGCCGCCGGACCCGACCGCCCATGCAAGTGGCACGAATTTCGTTTCAACTTTGAGCAAATCCCTGCCTGTGGTAGTCCTCTGTGGTTCCCAAATAGGTCCGCCGTCTCGATTATGAAGAATCTGTCCCTCTTCCCCAACAGCCCATCCTTCGGAAAATTTTCCGAAACCCACATCATTCATCACAAAACGTAGCGGTGGATCTTCTTCGAAAAGAGGAGGGCGCATCGGCGTTTTCCCGGCGGACCATTTCTTGCCATCTGTTGTGTAGAACAACGTACCATCGCGCCTCATCGCCCATCCCCATTTGGGATCCAGGTTCGCAAAGTGCACACCAATTATTTTTTGCCGCGTACCGATGTCGAGAGCAGTCCAATTCTGTCCGGCATCCTCGGTCTCTAACAGCAGTCCATCGTCGCCGGCAATCCAACCATTGTTTTCGGTCAGGAAAAGCACTTCGTGGAAATCATCCAGCCGCTCGCCAAGCTGACGTTCCCATGTTAAGCCACCATCGTGCGTATGGTAGATGTGCCCCGCTTTCCCCACTGCCCACGCGTTTTGGTTGTCAACGAAGTGAAAACTCGTAATCTCCTCGGCCGAGTTCGGGCGGCCAAGACGGGGTCTTCTGCGATTAGCGGGGCGTCCGGTTCGCGACGGCGCCACATTCTCACCAGAACCACTTTCCGGACTGAGACTAGGAGGACGGGGGCGGCGTTCACGCCTGCGGTTTCTGAGCGCCTCACCGGCATCGGCATCTAAAGCGGCTCGAATCTCTCCGGCATCCTGAGAAGTGGAGGCTGTACCTGAGTCGGCGGACTCCAAATTCGAATCCGATTCTTCTGTTGGTGACACCGGTTCCTCGGCTCTCGTGGTCAAGTCGACATATGTGCGCTCCCAACTTCTCCCCTGATCTCGGGTCAAAAAGATTTGCCCATTAGGACTAACGGCCCATGCCTCATTGTGACTACGCATCTTCACGCCGCGAATTCGATTACCTGGCCCAGAAGAACGGCGTGTCCATGTAAGCCCACCATCGTTCGTAATCAGTGAATCCCCATTCCTTACGATCACCCATCCAGATTTTGCGTCGGCAAAGTGAACCGCAATTCCCACTTGATTGGTCTTGGATTGAATCTGCCAATAATCACCGCCATTTGTCGTATGGAGGATGAATCCGCCATCACGACGTTGTGGTGCAACCGCCCATCCCTCCAAGTTGTTGATGAAATGTAAATGTGTAATGGGTCGATCCGTGGTGCCGGTTTTTTGGAGTTTCCAAGTCAAGCCGCCGTCTAGCGTATGCAGCGTCTGTCCTTGATCCACTCCCAGCCAACCTTCCAGATGTGTCAGGAATTGGATGGTACGGATGCTACGAAAGTTTCGCAGCACTCTTTGTATGACTTGCCATGTTTCGCCTCCATTTTCCGTTCGGAGCAACACGCCACGTCCAGTGATCCAGCCATGGTCAGGGCCGATGAAGGCGATGCGGTGCAAATCTGTCTCGACGCTGCTGTGTTGAGGTTTCCACGATTTTCCGCCGTCGGTGGTGTGGGCGATTACCCCATTGCTTCCGACTGCCCAACCCGTTCTATCATTGACAAAGTATGTATCGTTGAAATCTGTTTGCCACGTAGCTTGGCGGACAATTTCCCAGTGATAGGTAATCTCCTCGGCGGACGGTGGTGCATCAACTATCTCCGCAAGCTCAATTTCTTCCGCGGTTGGCGGAAGCGCAACAGGCAACTCTTCAGCATCTACGGAGTAGCGCATGGCAATACCACCTTTGCCAACGGCAACCATTCCTTCAGGTGAAAGCGCGAACCCGTGAAGGTCGTTCTCGGTGCCGCTTTCTTGTAATTCCCAATTTTCACCGCCATCCGTCGTGGTTAAGACTACGCCGTTGTCACCCACGATTAAACCGTGCCTGGCATTCGCGAAGTAGATTTTGTTGAGGTTTTCCTGCGTGCCGCTCCGTTGGAATTTCCAAGTTCGCCCGCCGTCCTTGGTACGCAGGATTTCACCGAATTGGCCCGAGATCCAGCCGTTGTCACGGTCAACAAAATAAACAGCGTACAACTCATTGTAGGTTTTAGTCGTTTGCTGCGTCCACGTCATGCCTCCGTTAGTGGTGCGAATCACAACACCGGGCCAGCCGACCGCCCATCCTTCGTTTGCGCTGAGGAAGAAAACTCCCTTGAGGGATTGCCATTCGCCAGGTGTCTGAGGAACCCAAGAATCGCCGCCATCTGCGGTATGGAGTACCGTACCGAGCTCCCCGACAACCCACCCCTTTTTGGGCGTCACAAAATGGACTGCCGTGAGCACATATCCCCACCCGCTGTTTTGACGATCCCACGTCTGACCACCGTCAGTGGTGTGGACAATCATGCCGCGTTCTCCGACCGCCCATCCCTCTTTATCAGAAACAAAAAATATGTTGCGAATGTTGTCCCAAATGTCGGAGTCAACTTCTGTCCACGTCCTTCCGCCATCTTGACTCATAGCGATCGTGCCGCGTTTTCCAACAGCAATGGCACGGTTAGCGTCTGCAAACTGAACATTCTCCAAGTCATTGGCGGTTGTACCGCTTACCATCTCCCAAGTAGCTCCACCGTCCGTCGAATTCAAGATGCTTCCGTACCAGCCAACTGCCCAGGCTTCTTTAGGCGTCGTAAACTGAACCCCTGTCAAATTGTTCTCTGTACCACTTTCAAGCAAGCGCCAGTTCTTGCCGCCATCTTCGGTGAATGTAATGAATCCCACATCGGCAACCGCCACACCTATTCGCCTATCGACAAAATGGATGCTATTGATAGTATCTCGGACGTGTCCGTTTATCAGAGGTATCCGACTGTCCTGTCGATCCCACGTAGCGCCACTATTGTTTGTGTGAAAGATAGAGCCGTCGCTGCCAACGAGCCATCCCTCGCCCGGGCTGATGAAAAAGACCTGTTTATTGTCGTTAATCATCCTATCTCTTTCGCCTTCAAAGCGATTGCTTTGCTCGTGCCAGGTCTTTCCCCCATCATTTGTGTGTAGAATCCTGTCCTGCTCACCCACAATCCAACCACGCCGACTATTAACAAACCACGCGCCGCTGAGCGGAAACTCGCTCACGGATTCGCGGCGCTTCCATGTCTTTCCGCCGTCTTGCGTGTAGAGGACATCCGCGCTTTCACCAACGATCCAACCTTCCCTAGAATTTGCAAAAAACACATCGCGCAGCATTGACCATGTTCCGCTCGACTGCAACTGCCAGTGCCGTCCGGCATCATCGGTCGTGGCGATAAGACCATTGTCCCCCACTGCCCATCCGTATCGACTGTTTGCGAAATGCAACGCCTTAAAGTCGCCGGTTGTCTCAACTTCCTGCCTCTTCCAGGTCCGCCCACCGTCGTCGGTGTGGATTATCAATCCTTCAAGTCCTACGATCCATCCCGTGTTTGCATTCACGAAGTGAAGGTCGGTGAAATGGGTTTCCCAATCCGCCTTTCGGGTTACCTCTTCCTTGCAACCTAGCAACAGGGCTGAAACCGCAAAGTAAACTGCAACTAAGCTTAATACGCGGTAGTGTACCCGTATGTGGCTCATATTATTTTGCCTCCTTGGCAATTGTCAAGCGCGCACTGAAGGGCAAAATCAACGTCCTGACGAAAATCAAACCAATCCATCACTCCTCCAGATTTGCATCGTCAGGAGAGGCTTTGCGCTCTGTTTACGCAATAGCTTGACGATTCAGCGACGCTTGAACATGCCGAACACCGTAGATTCTTTTGCAGTTCGCCGTTTCCAAAACCGGTCATCAAAAATCTTCCCAAACATTCGCCTCCCTCTTCGACGTTGCACACTCTCGGGTTGCGCAAGTTTCAGCACAGGGCACAGTTGCATGCATCCCGTTGCATCGTCATGCCAGAGATCAACCTTTGGACCCTGACGAATTTGGAGCGACACCGAGCAATTGCGTAAACACTTCGTTCACTGGCTGTGCGTCGCCGAGGAAAGCCCAGACTTGGCTCCTGTCCTGATAGCTACACATTCCGGTACCATCGCCGATTGCCGGTGTATGATATTCCATTTCGCCGAACTCGCCCAGATCACCGTTGTCGTTGTAACACTGGATCGCATAACCGAAGTCGTCCAGATCATCCCACGGGACATCCACGTACTCGGCTGAGGGTGCCACGAGGAAGTTGCGCACGACCAGCGTCTTCTGCCCGTCTCCTATATTTCGCAGATATCCGATTCGTCCACTTGTGGTCGCGGCGCGCACACCGATTTTGTGGGAATGCTTCGCATCAACCGGGAATCGGATAGATTCAGGTGAGACGTAAAGATCGCTTGCGCCATCACCCCCGAAGTACGTTTTTGGCGCACTTTCTCTTACCGTGGGTATTACAATCTCCCCTCCGGCAGGAACTTGGACCAAATTCCAGATTCCAAGACGAATTCCGGGTTCTTCCGCAGACACAAGCCGCAGTGACGTGAGTTGTTCATACCCAACAAATTGGAGTTGTCGATTGGGTGACGCCATGCTTCTCTCATAGCGCAAAGGGTTTTGCGCCATCCGAATTGTTTTAGACAACTCAATCTCGCTGGTTTTCTCTTGTCGATTCAGAATAACGCGCGCCCGATTGGTCAGCGTAACCTGTCCTTTGCCGTGCTGAACCGTGTAGTTGCCAGGATCCAATGATGAAGGCACTTGATAAGTCTCGCCCGGATTCTCAATGTCGGAAATGAACAGTTCAACTTCGGGTGACACCCAAGTACGGTCTCCTCCGCTGTTCTTCCAGCCTTCTTTGGTGAAGAAGCTCTCGGCGGTGGTGACGTGATTAAGATCCGGGTTGACCCAGAAGAAATTATGTCCATCACGATTGTACAAGCCGAGCGTTCTCCCGCCGTGGGGAAGAATGAGCAGAGAGCCCCCCTTGCCAAACAGTTGGATAGGCGGGTGGCTCGCGGCAGTCAGAGACGCGATCAATTCATCCATTACTACCTCTCAAATTGGGAAGCCGCAATCCTCCGCCGTTGTCACCACCGATTCTCATCCGCGATTCACTCCCGGGAGAAATAGTGCCACAACTATTGTCTCATCCCTTGGTTTCGGGTGCGTATTATTCATCCTATCATAGCATCCCGATACGGCGCCAGGTCAATGTCCGGATAGGCGTGTGCCAAACGTCCAAGCGCATCTTCGGTATAGTAGGCATCGCCGGGCGCGGGCCAGCCCAACAGTTCACGGACACGGGGCGTAGTACCTGCTACGAATTTCACGTATTGCGGAGTCGACCAACCGGGGATGGGGCGTGTGGTGTGACACCAATCGCCGTTGTCGGCGCGATGGAAATTGAATCCCATCCAACCTCGTTGTTTCTCCTTGTTGGCAAACGGTTGAGCCGCGTGAATAAGATAGCTGGATCGGAATGCGATGCTCCCGGCTTTGGCGGTGACGGGCACAGGATCAGCAAGTTCCTCGATCTCGCGAAGATCGTCCAAACCGAGTCCACCGGCACGCGCACCGCCACGACCAAACAGGGATTCCAGTTGTCTGTGCGATCCGGGACAAACCAACATTGGAGCACCATCCGGCTCAATATCGTGCAGTACAATTACGGACAGTACGTAGTTGTACCGCTCCCAATCCGGGTGAGGCGGCAATTGCGAGTTGGTGCCATTGTCAAGGTGGTAGCCTTGCCAAGGGTATTCGCTGTGCCGCGAATCGGTAAGTCCTTCGCGGAAGAAGATTTGACCGTAGCCCAAGCGAATTTCGCTCGTGCCTAGCACTTGACAGAGACAGTCAATATAGTCCTCATTTTCAATCAGTCGGTCTACAGCATGCAGTCCGGTTGGAAAATGAACCGCCGCTCCCATCGGTCCTGCCAATCGCTGCATGTCAGAAGTCTCTTGATACATATCCCGGATGCTATCGGGATTCTCGCCCCATTTTGTGCGATACTCGGCGTAAGTCAATCCACCATAAGCGTTTCGTTCAACCGCCTCAAGCGCCGGCAAGTAGCTATCCGCCGGAAAGACATCGGGCACGATTAGACTTCCATCTCGCCTCCAAGTCTCTAGCTGTTCGTCAGTCAGTTTCATCAGGTTGTCCTCCTACCCACACGTGCCCCCAAAACTAACGCGATTACACAAAAGCGGAGTTAGCTCAATTCCAAGGCAGAGCCACATCGAAATACTCGTGAAGCGAATTCATGGCGTGCTGTTCCTGTTCGCCGAATCGAATCCCTTCTCTTCGGTGAAGCGCCGTCCGTTCTTCCTCAAGGTGTCCCGGCAACAACAGCCTGTCGGTGCCCGGTATCGGTTCACAGGTTTCGCGTAAGTCCCGGGTGTATCGATCCACTTCCGCTCGAAAAACCTCCCCTGCGACAGCTGCTTCAATATTGATGGCGAGTACCATGCCGCCGAATCGCGCCGAGGGCCATTGCTCTTGGATGGCATCACCCTCGGGTCGTGAGAATCCGGTAAGTCCGCCGCCCAACAGGGATGCAACTGTTATGAAACCCAGGTTTTTGAAGAATACCGCGGGAATCCGGCTAAACAGATCTTCGTATTCGGGTGCTTGATACGGCCCAAAAAGGTCCGATCCGCCGTCCAGCACTATATCCGGCTCATCGCCACCCGGAATCGCGAAACAGATGGGCGGGTTGCCTCTGGATTCGTTGCGGCCCGACTGTGCTGAAAAACCGATGCATCCGCCCTCCGCGCAGATACGGGCATAATGGCCTGCCGAACCGTAATGCCCGATGTGAGGCACCAGCGCCAATCCGACATTGTGCTCGCTTGCGTGTACGACCGCGCTCTCCGCTGCGCGGACCATGGGCAGATAGCCGAGCGTGCCGTCTCCGTCAATGACCGTTGAGGCGCCACTTTCCTTCAACGTTCTCACATTCGGACGCGGATTCAGGTTGCCGTTCACAAAGTCCATACAGTAGTTGTGGGCAATGTGAGTGCCATGGGACCGCACGCCGCGCAGATCGTTGTTGACCAGCAGCCGGCTGATGAGACGAGCGTGTGGAGATTCGAGTCCCGCCATTTCAAAGCAGTTTGTTACGAAAGCCAAGAGCCGGCTTTCGTGAACGAGGATGTATTTTTTGGGCGGGACGTTCACGATGTCATCTATCACCGATCTGTTATCAAGCGACCATACGCCACCGTCCTATTTTCACAAAAATCGGCGCTGCGGTCAAGCGAAAATCTTTACGCCACGGCGAATTTCCGGGTGGCATGTAGCATTCAAACAAGCGGGATCCGCTTGTCCAAATCGAAACGAGACTCCCCAATCAGAGATTCTGACACAGATTCCGTTACAGCGATGTACGCGGGACATTGATGCGGGCCGTTATCTTCTCAGCAAGCACCTTGAAGTCCTTGTATGCATCGCTCGCAGCGGCGGCATGGGAACCGATAGCCCCATCCGCCGGAGTAAGATGAAAGATAGGCTTTCTGGCTTTTTGCGCCATCGGGACTAGGCTTCGGTAATGTTTAACGGTGGCTAGTGCATGTAGTTCATCATCAGCAGGAGTTTCAGCGTAAGGTCCTTCGTTATCGCCTAAAAGATTGCGCGCATATTCCGCCGGCATGCGATTGACCCACTTGTCGTAAGCTATCACCGGACGATTTAAGCGGATCCCATGTTGTTGCATTATATAGCCAGCAGGTTTCATGTCCCCGTTTGGCAGAGCAAATTCTGGCGAGGACCAGTTCCCTCTCCTACTCCTCCAGTCTCGACGCCAGCGGTTAAGTGTGGGGCCAAGGTTGCGTAAGCCCCGAAGAGAAAACAAATCCGCTCCTAGTGGAACGACGACGTAATCGATCGCAATTAGAGCCGAACGATTTATAGCGCCTAGATTTGGGCCAACATCTGCCAATATTATTGAAGCTGTCATCGTCGATGCCCCTGCTTGCATTATGGTTGAAAACGCAGTCAATATTCTGAAAGGGCGGTACAGATTGCTAGATCCCAATGCAATTGGCCACTCAGCAGACAGAGTGTCCTCAAATTCCGCCAACGCTAGGTCACCGGGAATCAATTTGAGGTCATTTGGTCCAGTATCTCCTCCAAATAGACTTGGTTGGGCTATGATTGGCTGAAGGCGCGGTGGCTTCAAGTCGGCAACTTGCATCAGCGGTTTTACACACTCAAAAATAGTGATTCCCGATTTAGGGGAAACGTCCCCCTCGTTCCAGAGATTCTCCAAACGACTTTCGTCCAGAAACACAGCGGTAAGGTTCGCCTGCGGATCAAGGTCACAGGCCAAAACTCGATGGCCTAAATCAGAAAGCATCCACGCTAAATGATAGACGAGCGAGGTTTTGCCAACGCCGCCTTTATTGTTGAAGAATGTCAGGACTGGGATAGACATTGTTATGGAGTCTCAGGGGCAATGGCAGACTTAATCGTTACCTGAACGTGCGTATCGGTAACTGCAAATTCCGGGGTTGGGTGGCAGGCTTCTGTTAGCAGTCTCTTGGCCGTCGGTATTCCTACGCCGAAACGCTGCACATACCCGTGAGTTCGCATTGCTTCCGCAAGAGTAGGGTTGCGGTAATCGGTTAGCCCAGGTTGACCGAAATTTCCAGCGGTCACGGTACCGTATGCGCCGCCAGGGCTTAACACCTCAATTCGGTCGTTGAACCAAGAAACGCGGACGGGGGCGTTTGTTGACTCGTAGGTTCTGTGCATAATTGCATTACGTATAATCTGTTGTAATGCAGGAATGGGATAGAGTTCGGTTCGGCGCTCCAGAGCGTCCGTCGTGAAATCGACCGCGATTCGGTTGTGCGCAACCAGTTTTTCATCCAATCGGCGGAGCACGTCAGGAACTGCTCCGCCTATGTCTTCACTGTCAATGATTACGTCAGACAGTTTGCTGCCGTTAATTCTTAGGAACTGTACATAAGCCCCCGGTAGATAGTCTTGCGGACATTTGCCGAGAACTAGAATGCCCAATACAGTTGCAATACGCTCAGTAGCTGATACAGTCATTTTAGTAGCAGCTAGACGTTCTTCGAGAGTTCGTTCATTGGCTGCCAGAATCTCGGGGACAAATGCCTGAGGCAAGTATTCGTTCTCAAATTGGGTAAGATTGAGATCAGACACATTAGACGTAGGGATAGGTTGCACGTCGAAAGTCAGATTTCCGGATCGACGTTATTCGTTTAGAATCCTTTCATCTTGTTCGGTGGCAATGCTCCGGCGCGAACCAATACGAATGTGGACAACACCTTTGAATCTCACCGGAGGCGAATCGGACGGTTGTACGGTTACTACGGCGACTTCCTTACCGTCCAAGA
The DNA here is from genome assembly GCA_028820655.1 of Candidatus Poribacteria bacterium. GTDB lineage: Bacteria > Poribacteria > WGA-4E > WGA-4E > JAJDTR01 > JAJDTR01. The sequence goes on from JAPPIK010000044.1 coordinate 40,510, forward strand.
CGCGCTTTTCAACTGCCAGCGTTGGCGGCGGCAGGATGTTTCCATCGGTTTTCATATCTGCCAACTGTCTAAGTAACTCGTCCGTGACGGTTGAATCGGCGATGGTTCGGTTGTTCCGTACCCCTACAAAGACATAGCCCGGTTTTTCGTGTCGGGGAAGGTCGTTGGCAAATGCGCAGATAGCGTCCCGTATTCTCGCGGATGCATCACCCGACAATGACTCTTTGAACTCGGCGCGGTCGGATTCGATGTCCGAGATGATTTCAAGCAACTCCTTGTCAGTAGGAGATGGCATTTTTTATTCCAGGTCGATTTGGTAATTTGCTCAGTTAAGGAACTGTAGTCACCACACCAATTTTACAGATGTTTCAGCGCCCAGCACTAAGAATGGACAGCTAACCGTTCCATTTCCAATTCTCTATCGGCATCGGTTGTTAACTTTGTTATTTGCACTGAATTTGACCGCCATTCTTTGAAAGAATGCACTAGTAGGTATAAACCACGCATTGGGATTTGTCAAGAGTGATATGTGAAGAGTCTAGAATAGTTGCCGGATTATTCAGCGCAGTCAAGAACAGCCACTCATCTTCCCCATAATAGACTTGTGTAATCTCGAATTTTCACATACCCGATCTTGGGCGTATCTCCACGAACGAGCAAAAATCACCGAGACACTACCGTGATTCCGATTGATTGACCGATTTTGCCCTTCAATCATCAGTTTCTATTGACATGGCGCTCCGCCGGAGCGGGGAATCGCGATTTGGAAATCGCTTCCACAGATTGAAAGGTTGGTGCGCGGGGGATTAATCGCGCCCGTTATTCAGTCGGTTGGTCGATGTTTATCTCACGTTTGAAATCACATTCCACTCCGCCGGAGCGGGGGAATCGCGATTTGGAAATCGCTCCCACAGATTGAAAGGTTGGTGCGCGGGGGATTAATCGCGGCCGTTATTCAGTCGGTGGATCGATGTTTATCTCACGTTTGAAATCACATTGCACTCCGCCGGAGCGGGGAATCGCGATTTGGAAATCGCTCCCACAGATTGAAAGGTTGGTGCGCGGGGG
>JAPPIK010000044.1:41677-66709 GCA_028820655.1 Candidatus Poribacteria bacterium
GATTTGGAAATCGCTCCCACAGATTGAAAGGTTGGTGCGCGGGGGATTAATCGCGCCCGTTATTCAGTCGGTTGGTCGATGTTTATCTCACGTTTGAAATCACATTCCACTCCGCCGGAGCGGGGGAATCGCGATTTGGAAATCGCTCCCACAGATTGAAAGGTTGGTGCGCGGGGGATTAATCGCGGCCTGGAGATCGCTTTAACGTCTCGATTGGCGGCGCAGAAACCGCTCCTTAACACTCGCTGTAATTTGGTAGAACTGACGGTCGAAAGACGATCGCACGAGGTCGACCCGCGCCGTCGGCAGGTCGACGCTCCAACAAGATTGGGTGGGCTCTTCCCAATGGGATAAATCGGTCAGATCGGGCAGGTCGAGCGTTTTCCAATGGACTTGAAGCAGTTGTAACGCCACTGCCGCATTAGGAGCATTGACGATCCACCACCAGTGGTAGGCGCGGGTTTGATTCTGCAAGAGAGTTCTATCGCACGGGTTGGCGCCGGAATGCGCGGCGGAGATGCGGCCGGGCGGCGGCTTCCGCGTGTATTGCAGTTGAAAATCGTAGAGTTCGGGTTGGTCAAGAAAGTATTGACCAACAAGGTATGAGCCGGCGATGTTGAGACGGTATTGAGGGCTTTCGCCAGATTTGAGAAAAGGCTTTAAATCGCCGGTGCAGCGGTCGGACACGATTTCTGGAGGAATGCGAGTAATCAGGCTGATTTCTCGACAAGAAGCCGGATAATCATCAGAGCCGGTCAGGGCGTAGATAGCTTCAAGAACGCGGATGCCCGCGAGGTCTGGGTTTTTCATAATCTGACTCCGTACGACATGGATCGGTGGCGGCGGTTAGTTTTTAATATCTCGCGCAGTTGACGTTCGTCATGTGTTTGGAATATCCGGTGGTCGTGCAAGAGGGCGCCTTCCAGTGCGTCCGGCGCGTCGTCGTGTTGTGCATGCGGATACTGCGACATTTGGGATTCAAACTCGGGATCGAGGCGTTGATTGAACGCTACCCAACCTTGCTTGATCGCGGGCTCAATGCTGCTGATGCGATAATCCTTGTTTGTGCGCTGTTTGTGCCAGCGGATAGTGGGAGGATCGGTGTATTTCCGCCTCTCGCATTCGCTTTTGAAGAGTTGAGCCAGGTAGCCCCGGATGTATGGAGCACTTTCGCTCCCGCGCTCTTCAATGGCGAGAACACATTGGGGACCGGAGGGGCTTAGGGTTGCGAGAGTCCAATCGTAAACATCAAGCATGGCGGAAACTTGTGCGCTGGGTGGGACACGGCCTAACCATGTTTTGATGACGTAGGCGTGCAATCCTGCGAGCGAGTCGGGATTTTGGCGCGCGAACTGCCGCCCACCGGGCATGCGTTCCCACGCCACGGCGACGACGGCGGCGAAACTACGGTCTTCGGCGTCTTTGCCGCCAGCGTCGTCAAGGAACAGCGTGAAACCAGTAATATCGCTCCATAGAACGAGCCTGCCGTCACTTCGCAAAAAGCCTCGATCTTCGACCTTGAATCTTACGGCGTTTTCCATATCAAATGTACTGGCTTCGGTGGACACGGCGATATTCTGCAGTTCTCGCATGGTCGAGAAGTAGCTGGTTTTGCAGATTTCTTTTCGTACGTCGAGATAGGTGATCTGTTCTCGCCACGTCTCAATTACGCCAGTTGTCATTTCGTTTGCGTGCGTTCGATAGAATTCGTTGGCTTGAGATTCGCGTTGCAAGTCCGGCAGGCTCATGTCGGTGTAGGTTTCTTGCCAGTCCTCCCACAGTAATTCAATTTCGCGGTGCGGGTGATAAAGTGCGGCGGGATGTTCAATGGTGCGCGATTCCAGCGTTGTCCAACCCGGCGTGTTCTTCAGAACGGCAGAGATACCATTCGCGTGTTTCATGGTATCAATGAAGAGGAAGTTGGTTGTGCCGTTCGGGGCGCCGAGGCGTAGTAGGTCGCTGTGGACCCAGTTCATGGTCCTTTTTCGCCATTCTTCGTTTAGAGCGAGTTCGGCATTGTCGAGATCGTCGGCGATGATGAGGCTGGGGCGGCTTCCGGCGGTCAAGGCGCCGCGTATAGCACCAGTGCGACTGTATGGCGACAGCGTGATGCCGTTCTTGGTCTCAAGCCGGGATATACGCCATCGCCGAGGCGGCGCGCCTTTTAGTGATCCGAAGTCTGCGTTAATTTTGTCATTGCTTTCGATGTGGGATTTGATGTCGCGCACGCGGTCTTCGGCGGTGTCTTGCTTAAAACTCACGATCACGATGTGACGGTCCGGTATTATGTGAAGAAGCTCGTCCCAATTCTTGTAGGCAATCTTCCACAATGGGTAAGTGACTGCCATTAGCGATGATTTTGAAAAGCCGCGCGGGGCGAGGATGTTGATATTGAGTCCTTGGGCGCTACGCGGAAGAGCGTCAAGCATTTCGAAGTGGATTCCCGAGAACGGTTTGAAATCTATGGGGTCAGCGATGTAGAACAGGTAGAACAGAGCGGGATAGACGTAGGCGGCGTGTTTTCGAATCTTGCGTGCGTCATCAAAATGGCCGCCGTCCAAAAGATCTTGGTAGAGTGTTAACAGGTCGTATTCCGACCGGGCTTTTGCAACGTCAAGGAGTTGAGGATTAAGGCGAATCACGATCATTCTTTGTTTTTCATTGCTTCCCTCATGGCTGGAGACAGTGGTTCGAGATCCAGTTCAGCGTCTATCGAATCAAGATCAAGCGCGACTCGATCTCCAAACTCATCGGGGAAGCGGCATTTTAGCAGCCAAGCGGCGCGTCGCCATGTGGACTTGGTGGTACGAACAGATTTGACGAGATTGCCGTCAGCGTCAAATTCTTCGCGCAGTGTATAGTCGTCTTGGTCGATTTTGCGCAGGAGCGCGGGTTTGCTGTCGTTATAGGCTCGCAGAACGTTGTCAAGCAGTGAACCCGGCGGAGCGTCTTTCGCTTTCGCAATCCAATTGAGGAGAGTGCGCAAGGTAATACCGGCGGACGCGGCGCATGATTCCAGCGTACCGCCTGCGTTGAATGCGTCGCACAGGATAGCCGCGCATTCAGCATTGAGTTTTGTAGTTCGCCCTCTTTTTTTCATATTTTTCACAAAGTTTTGATAAAACAGGCAAAAAACGACCGCGCCAGGGGCGGCGTGGGGAGGTCGAGCGGAAGCCCGCGCAGGCGGTACCGCGTATTTCCTCAACCTCACCACGAGAAACTGCGATAGTTATTGCCGGCATTTGACGTTTTCTGAACAGTGATTTAGGGTAGAAACCGAGTTTTGAAGGAAAAAAACGCGGTTTCGGGACGCATTCCAAGAAAGAAATCAAGTTTTCAAGAAAACCCTTGATTTCGGTCGTTTCGGGAAAAAAATCCGGTTTCGATTTGCAGATTGAAGAATTATGGATTTGACCGATTCGGGTAGTTCGCATTGTCTGAACTGTGATTTATGTGATTTCTGTGATTACCTTGATTACATGTGGCACGTTACCGGTGATGAGTCTGCTAGATCGCTATCTTGAGGTCACTAGGAATCAGGGAAGAAACCGAGTCTTGGAGGAAAAAAAACGCGGCTTCGGGACGCATTCCAAGAAAGAAATCAAGTTTTCAAGAAAACCCTTGATTTCGGTCGTTTCGGGAAAAAATCCGGTTTCAAGTAATTATACATCCAAGGTAAGTGTTCTGTCAACATATATTTTCATAATAATCTCTGTTATTCGTTTTGCTTTTTTTTCGCTCGCCGCTTGTGATACTGTTCGCGACAACTGACAATGTTGCTGCATCTCGGCGAGCAGAACCGCTGTTCGCCGATGCCATGCGCGCTAGGAAGGAAATAGCCGTGGCAGAATTCACAGTGGTGCACGCTTAGATTTTGCCACGCCATGTCCAGAATCTCGTCATAGAAGATGCCCATGGCGTTTACGTTTTGATACATGCGTTCAGTGGAAAACTCGCGCGCGCCGAGATCTCCTTCCCTATGTACGTGTTGGTAGAGGTATCGCGGAGTTCGTTGAGCCATCTCCTCGACCCGTTTTGACCACAGCTTGTTTTCGTCCCACCGCTTGATCGCATCTGGAACTTTCGCGGCAAGTTCATCGTCATAGACGATCGATTTGGTGCGCACACGCGCATATAGGTCCAAGATTTCCACGATGTGCGCTTGCCGATCGAGCGGTACGTCAATGCTATCTTGACACATCGGGTAATAATCCTTTACGCGTTTGTTAAGTTTTGCGGAGAACGCCTCAATCTCTTTCGGTCTGTCCTCGTGAAGTTGAAGAAACTTGACAAATAGAGGTTGTGCCATTTCAATATCTCCTTCGCTTGCTGGATTTGCATACTGATTAACCCCGTATTGTATCATAAAACACTGTGATTGTAAAGGTAATTGGTTCGTTTCCAAAATAATATGGATAGTGTTGGATGCGGATAGTTCGCATTGTCTGAATCGCGGATTAAACGGATTAAGCGGATTTCGCGGATTAGAGGCAGGTTGTTGACCGATTTGCGTGGGTGCGAAAATAGGAAGACGGAAAAAGCAGTGGAGAGTGAAGAGTGATGAGTGGGGAGGAGGGGGAAGGGTTGGGAAGGTAAGAAGGGTGGAAGAGGGAGGGGATTGTCTGAATCGCGGATTAAACGGATTAAGCGGATTTCGCGGATTAGAGGCGGGTTGTCGAGCGATTTGCGTGGGTGCGAAAATGGAAGGGGAAAAGGCAGTGGAGAGTGGGGAGTGGGGATTGTCTGAACTGTGATTTGTGTGATTTATGTGATTACCTTGATTGCATGCAGGGTGGTTGCCGGTTATGGGTCGGCTCGATCGTTATCTTAAGGGCGCTGGGATTCAGGGAAGAAATCAAGTTTTCAAGAAAAAACTTGATTTCGGGGGTGTCGGGGGAGGGTTTTCGGTGACATCCAGCGGACGTGAGAGGTCGGTCGGTCAATGGCCGCGATTCGGAGATCGCTCCTACAGTAGGGAATCGCGATTTGGAAATCGCTCCCACAGATGCAGCGGGGAGTCGTGACCGTGAGGTTGACTCTATTGAAACCGAGTTTTCAAGATTAAACTTGGTTTCGGGGGAGGGTTGTCTGAATCGCGGATTAAACGGATTAAGCGGATTTCGCGGATTAGAGGCGGGTTATTGAGCGATTTGCAAGGGTGCGAAAATAGGAAGACGGAAAAAGCAGTGGAGAGTGAAGAGTGATGAGTGGGGAGGAGGGGGAAGGGTTGGGAAGGTAAGAAGGGTGGAAGAGGGAGGGGATTGTCTGAATCGCGGATTAAACGGATTAAGCGGATTTCGCGGATAAGGGGGAGGGTGGTCGGTGACGTGCAGCGGGGAACCGAGACTAGGAGGTTGTTTCTATTGAAACCTAGTTTTCAAGATTAAGCTTGGTTTCGAGATTCGGTCCAAGAAAGAAATCATGTTTTCAAGAAAAAACTTGATTTCGGGGGTGTCGGGGGAGGGTTTTCGGTGACGTGCAGCGGACGGGAGAGGTCGGTCGGTTAATGGTCTCGATTCGGAGATCGCTCCTACAATAGGGAATCGCGATTTAGAAATCGCTCCCACAGACGTAGCGGGGAGTCGAGACCGGGAGGTTGATTCTATTGTTGTTTGCCTTGATTTTGACTGCCATTCTTTGAAAGCGTGCCCCAATACGTATAAACCACACTTCGGAATATGTCAAGAGCGAACTGTGAAGACGCTGGCATAGGTTTTGGATTGCTCAGCGAAGCAACGAACAGCCAATGTTTGTCGTCAGGAGAACAATTGTCTGAACAAGAATACTGTGATAGAATTAGTTTTGGAACTATCGGCAATTAGCAAGCCGACAGCAATGGTAAAGATAATACCGTACTGCCCCATCCGAAGCACAGAATTTTATGAAACCATCAGAACAACGAATACTTTTGAAATACTTTAATGTATACGCAGGGACTCGCATTGAGCGTTGGAAATCAATAGAAAACCAAGTAATACGACTAAAGAATGGAATACGAGGCATAGTTAGAATACACAAGAATAAAAACAGGATCTTTCTCAGTGTAAAACCCCACAGTAGATTGTCACAAACACAGATGCATAGAAAGGTAGGGAATTTTTTTAGGGATTTTGAAGGCGTAGCACTTCCCGTAAAGGAAATGCAAAAATGGATCGCAATTGAGGCCATGAATCCAGACGTGAAGGCAAGGTATTCGCTTCCAAATCTGACTGAGTCTGACATCCAACTTGTAAGTAGGTGGGGCCAGCCCATGCGTGGCAACTTTGATGTTCAGTCAGTAATCGAGAATCGCGACAAAAATTGGGAATTAGGGCGATTGCTTTCGGCAAGGTCGGCAGAAAAAGTCGCTATATCATTTTATAGGAATTATGATAAAGAGGTAAAAGATATTTCAATTACACAAACTGACGTAAAGGTTTCGTCCGAGTGGAGGCTTTACGACTTAGACGTAGACGGACTTCCCGTCGACGTAAAAAACTCACGGGAAGCTCAGAAAAGCAAAAACAGATACAGCGAATACTGTATCCCGCAGTTCAAACGAGACAGGGCAAATCAGGAGGTTGCCATAGCAGGCGTGTTTTCGCCGTACCTCTGGCCATTTGACATTTTGGAGCCTACGGAATATACAAGAGATTCTAAGGTCCTATTCCTTGGCGAAACTACTCGGACAAAGCTTGGGAAATTGAGAAAAGAATTCACCTCTTTGGTTAAATTTCAATGCGAAAAGCCTGAGTTAGACGCATTTCTTCCTCCTTGGGTATTTGAATACCCTGATTATGTGTATGCGGATCGAAATAAAGCGTTAGATGACTTTAGGGACTTTTCCAGAATTACTAATTCAACTCGCAATCCTTTCGAGAATGGTCTTGTTCCAGTTGCCATGGCGTCAGGAACAAACTTAGCCATGGTTTTGAACCACGATGCATCGGACCAATGGGAGCGAACGTTCCTTGAGCAGTTAGTTAACCGAATCCAGAGATTTGGGCTTTCGCTACCTTTTGTCTTTCTTACGGTATTAGCGCATTTTTTAGACATGGCTGCTTCATCTAAAGCTGATTCTAACTTCGATCCTAATGGATATAGGCGATTCCTTTTCTGGGAAGAAACCGATAAACCTCTGGGTATCTACGACCCATTGAAAACAATAGATGCTCTAATCACAGCGCTAAACACTTTGTGGACTGCCGAGAACGGATTGATTCGCGAATTTCAGGTTTTCAAATTAAAAAGTTTTAACATTTTACAAGGTAAATCCGACCCGAACGACAGCCTTTGGACAACCTTAATAGCCTATTGTGGTGGACATTTGAAAAGTGACGGATCTGCTTGCGGCAAGAACCCTCTGGTTTTAGGTGAATCAAAGTTGTGTGACTACCGGAGATTGATTTGCCCAGAATGCGGTTATTGTTGCCCTAGTTGCAGATCGGGGATTGACGGTTAGACACTACATTAATCGGATTCCGCAATTTATGAATGGGGCATTTTTGGATGATTAAACTAACTGTCGGATTTGGCAATCCAGCGGGAGCGAACACATGCATGGGCCCCGGCGGGTTGCGGCTGATAGCGTCACGTTTCACGTTTGGAAAGGATTAGATGGAGCGTCAAGGCCGCGATGGCGAGCAGAAGAAAAAACCACGAAAACCCCCGGAATCCCCATCGCTCTAACATTGTATCTCCCCAATCACCCCATCTTCCGGATGCTTTGGACCGGAGGTCTGATTCCGACTGACGGAGTGCGTTTGACGCGAAGGTGTATTCATCGATCCCTGCCTCCACCTTGTAAATCCCAACCTCCCCAGCGCTGACGTTTACCTCCCTCTCAAGCACATGCTGGTCATGTGTGTCACCACTCGGCGAAACGATTCGAATGGATTCCACTCCCGCCTTAATGTTAAGGACCGCGGCGTCACCCAAACGAAGATTGGAGCGCACCAGGCCCGGCAATTCGGAGGCACGCCACTCTAAGAGATTCCAGATCAGGGCGGGCCAGTTCGGCGACGTTTGAAGGGTCGAGAGGTCCGGTCGCAGACGCAGCCGGATTTCACGGATGCCGGAGAATCGTTCGGTGTCTGTCAAGAGCGGGACGTTACCCGCAGTAATGATAGGAATCCCTATAATCTGTTCCGTCGTTCCCGCTCCCCATACAACTCCGTTGAATGACAGGCCTTCGGTCAAGGGGTGCGTATGATTAACGACAAAGGGTCCAAGATAGGCGGACGCCCGCGGTTCAATGAGAATGTGCATCAGCCATGCACCGCTTAAGCCATCCGGGAGCGTCGCTTGGTCAAGGAAGATTAGCTCGGGCAGCGTCGTTGCGGCTATGCTTCGTTTCGTGGCTTCCAATGCGTCGTTAACGAGTGATCGAAGCCGCTGGTCTTGAATTCGAACCTCCACATGCACCGGTTTCCGAATCTGCGGAATCAGCACGACATTATTGTCAATCGACAGCGAATCTTCTCCAATGTGCGCCCGTATCGCCGGCGTCTGCCGCGGCAGGTTCAGAATGACTCGATGGGTTTCCATCGGACGAATTTCGGGGGTTGAATGGTGGAGCCGAACAGGGGAATTGCCCATTTCAGAGGCAACCGACTCCACAACGAGTTCCGTCGTTCTCGCATTACCGGAGAGATTGGATATCTCGAACAAACAGCGTTCGCCCGATTCGGAAGGGTTACGGGTGGCATTCACGAAAGCCATATTGGATTGAGATGTTCCGAAACTCCACCACTGAATGCGCTCTGACTCAAGCGGATGTTCCGGGGGTTCGTCCGTTACCACCAGCATGATGGCTTTGGAGTCACCTAGCGCCGCGGCGAAGGTCATAGCCGCATCAAGGTCTGCGGACGCCGAAAGACATCTCCAACGCACAAGCTCGTCAATTGCCTCGCCCGCCGATTTTGCTTCTTCGTTTAATAACCGCGGTTCAGTCCCTGCCAACACGAAACGTGTCCCGTATCGGGGTGTGGCAAGTGGATTGAATCCATCGGGGGCGAGCAACTCACCAAGGGCTTTTGTCGCTCGGCTTCTTGGAGAATCTCCGGTACCTGCGCGCATTGAAAATGAATCGTCCAGAATTATTATCAACGGTGTCCGGCCTTTGGAGGTTCGTATAATGGGTGCAGCGATCGCGAGAGCAAGGAAGATTATGGTAAGTAGTTCCAACAGAAACAGGAGAGGGGTCTGTAAACGCTCGATTCTCAATCCGCCTTGGCGTGCTTGCTTCTGATTCACCCATAGCATCAGGCTAGACACCGGATAACGGCGAGATCGGGTGCGCAACAGATAGATGCCGACTAGCACCGGGAGAGCCAAGAGCGCAAGGAAGCCGATGGGGAGTGTGAAGGTAGGAATCATAAATCAGCGTAGTCAGCGTAGAAACAGTGGATTTGCATCTATTCGTCCTCACTTGAGGCGGCGATTAAGTAAGATGATCGCGACCTGGAGATCGCTCCTACAGTATCGATTGACCCATCCGGTCGTTTGATTTCCGAGAGTTGGGTTTGGTGTTGGTCCACCCAACCTACAAATTGACTATGATTGTTGTTCACATGGCACTCCGCCGGAGTGCAAAGACGGGTGTCGCCTGTTTCTATTGATATTCCACTCCTAACGGAGTGGGGAGTCGCGATTTGGAGATCGCTCCTACATTAGGGAATCGCGACCTGGAGGTCGCTCCTACATTAGGGAATCGCGACCTGGAGGTCGCTCCTACATTAGGGAATCGCGATTTGGAGATCGCTCCTACATTAGGGAATCGCGATTTGGAGATCGCTCCTACGGAAGAAAAGGCTGGTGCGACGTCGAGCTTAGCGAGAAGACTATTTAGGTGGAATCGAAATCGATTCACCAGTGAATCAATCGGGCAGATTACCTTCTTGGAGTGCTTCTCGAATTCTTTCCTGGGCAATCTTCTTCATGTGACGGTTAGTAGAGGCATTGGCAATCTGGCGATAGGCTTCGACTGCCTCCTGAAAGCGTTTGGCGGCGAAATGCGCTTCGGCGTGCAAAAGAGACAGTATTGTATCTGATTTACCCCCGGATTCTACTCTCAAATTCGCCATCGCTTCATGAATCATGTGTTCGGGTTTGCGCCCAGACGCCCGTTCTTTCGCTATCCCCGCTCGAATCAGCTTAATAGCCGCATCGAACAAAGCACCTTCAAAGCAGATAATTCCGAGTTCCAATAGGGTCCACGCGCTATGATGCGGCTGTGCATTAGAAGTGCGAGCGTGTTCAGCCTTGGTCAACATTTCTCGTGCAGGTTGGTGCTGATTGCTCTTATTCAGGGCTGCGGCGGCATAATAGAAATTGTACACGTTCTCCGGTTGAATCTCGCCAAGTCGACGATATAATAGTGCCGCACTTTCGTCATACCCCAGAGTGCGGTAGATCTCCGCACATATCTCAAGCAGGTTCGGATCATCTGCCTCCGTTTCGGAGAGATTCTCCAGATAAGCAATCAGGTCATCCAACTTTTCTGCGTTTCGATAGGCGTTGACAAAACTACGACTAGCGTCATCCGCACGGATTTTAAGCATCATATTATCGAAGGGATTCGATTCGCTCACCGACGCCGGTGATTGACCGTGTGTACCGGGTCGGCGTAGCGTCCCGTAAAGGTCAAGAGCCGATCGATGTTGACCGAGTTGTGCATAAGCTGTGACTAACGCGTAGGGAATGCGTTTCTTGTACATAGGATCAGTCGTCATTTCTAGCGATTTCTTGTAGGCTTCCGCCGCTTTATCCCAATTCCCTCGGTCACGGTAATACTGTGCCAACTCCCATTGTAGTCTAAAGGTCAGAATCCCTTCCGTTGCGATATATTCCAACTTTTCTACCAGATTGCCTTGGTGTCGGAAGAGGTCTATTAGTTCTCGTTCAATGTCCTGGCGTTGTTGCTTGCCTCTCGCGTAGCGCAGGGCTTGAAGCCGCGTTTCTTCCGCGCCGTTCAATTCGCCTCTCCCGGTGTAGAGTCGCGCCAGTTCCTGATATGCGCTCATGTTGTGCGGATCGGCTTCAATTGCATTTCGGTAAGCGCTAATCGCCTCATTCTCGCGCTGAACCGCGATGTTCAGTCTAGCGAGGCGCAGGTAGTGACCGGTGTACTTTCCTTTTGCGATATACATCTTCACCGCTCGAATCGCTCCTTCAATTTTTCCAGAGTCTTGAAGTGCGTTTAAGTGCCCAACTTGGAACGCAGTGTACTGCGGGTCCGCATCCACTAACCCACGCCATACTCCGAGAGCTGTGTCGTGCCTCCCTTGTTGCGAATAGATTTTCGCAAGTCGAGCCCGTGATTGAAGGTCCTCCGGCATTTTCTCCGCAAGTTTCTCATACAGTTCCATTGCTCCAACCGCATCGTCCTGTTTCTCAAGTTGCCGTGCAAAAACGCGAAGTACACCGGGATCCATGTGTTTGCCATCGTCGGTTGCCTGTTTCAAGGCATTTTTCTGAGTTCTAATCTCCATCAAACGTTTATGTGCTTCCGACCGCATGTAGCGTTGAACAAAGGGATCTTTGAGAATTTTCACATACATGCCTATCGCCTCATCCCACATTTCATACTGCATGTACAGCCGAACAATGTCACGATATTCCGTGTGGCGGTTCAATACCGTAGTTATCGTAGCCATTCTTCTAATGCTCGTCTTCGCGCTCTCGCGATCTCCGAGTTCCGCATAGGCTGAAGCTAGTTTTTCAAAGGCAACTCTAAGTTCGTAATGAGAGTACATCGTCAAAGGGTGTAGGATGAGTTTTTGAATCGCGTGCTCAAGCATGTAGATTTCCCTTTCGCGCTCGTCGGCATTTCGATAAACGTCCCCTAGTTTCAAGAACCATCCCATACTCGCCGCAGAGGTGTCCGCCAAAAGCTGTGCCACAAGAGGGTCGGCGTGTTCGAACGCTCCGGCAGCCGCCCGCATTAAGGCAACCAAGTAGACCAGCTCGGCGTCGCCGGATGCTTGCGCGAGCCGGTTTTCATACTTTTCTGCGAGGCTTTGAAGTGTACCCATTTTCTCGTGAAGCTCTATCAGCCGCTGGACAATTCGAACCCGATCGCGTGGGCTTTTCGAGAGAACAGAGTCTTCCACGTCTAGCATATTCTGCAGGAACCGAATGGCTTTCCCTTGCTCGCCGGATGCAACATACGCCGATGCGAGTTTGCCGTATAAGAAACTTGCATTTGGATTAACTTCCAACACCTTTTCATAAATTTCCGCCGCCTCTTTGTGTAGATTCCGCCGAGTACATTCGTCTGCCGCCTGTTGGTAGAATCGTGCGACCCGCCTAAACGAAACCGTACCATGTCTGTCCTTCTTTGGCACGGAAACAGTAGCCTTCGCGACCAAGACGAGTTCGGCCATTCTGTCTGCTCCAAGAAACGCACGGACCATATCATAATGCCCCGAGCCAATGACGCCAGGGTTGTCCTTGAACACGCGCATGTACTGTGTGACGGCGGAATCGTACTCCCCCATCCGCGCCAGGATTAGGGCGTACTTCAGTCGTGTTTTTTCATCTTGCGGGTGGATGGAAATGGCGGCCTCAAAAGCCTTAACGGCTTTTTCAACATTGCCTATGCGCTCGTAATAGGAGGCGAGATCGAGCCGCGCTTGAGAGGAGGCGGGGTTTTTCGCAACTGCCTGCAATAGTCTGGCTTCCTGCTTTGAACCCGCCTGAAATCGAGTTCCGCTTAACGGGTCGTGGAAACTCACACGATGCGTCTTCATTCGTTTGTATTTCGATTGGTTTTCCAAGCGCCGGGAACGCTCGGCGACGACTACGGCGTGTTGAATCTCACCCAATTGCTCCAACTGGCTACTTAGCCGCTTTAGAACATCCGGATTGCGATAATGTACCGAAGGTTTCATGGCACGTTGCGCGGCTACTGCCGCAAATCGGGTAAAACCGCTCTCTCTAAGATTCCGCGAAACCTCTAGCAGCGCCTCGGCGGTCAACTGCAAACTCGTGAGTTTTGACAGTGATTCGCGTATTTTCACCGTGTTCCCGGAGAAGACGGCAAGTTGCAACATGAGTTTGTAGCACTCATTCCTGTGTCTTGGGTCTGTGTCTGCAATCTGGTCAAGCAACACCAAGGCATCCATCTGTCTGCCGGCGAGGACGGACGCCGTAGCGGATTGCCAAAGGATTGTCCGGTTATCCGGAAATTCCGCGCGCAATAGAGCAAGGATTTCGATCGCTTTGTCAGGCGCATCGTCCCACCAATGAAAGCAAGTCAGCGCCAATCCGTAGAAGATTCTGCCCGCGCCGTCAGCCCGTCCAAATTCAGAATCAAACTTTTCATATAGAAAACCCATCCGGTCTTGATTCCAGTAGTAGATAAACAGTTTTCGCAAGAGGGGCCGCCAATTATGGCCGTAGTAAATGTGATTGGCGGGAAATCCAGTTGAAAATAGCCTAAAGGTTGTGTGACCACTTTGCGACATGTTTGTGGTCGCAGGAACCGGTTTGGCGTGTGCGAGGGACTTCCAGAGTATAGCAATCGCTTTCTCAATCTGGCCATTCCGCGTGTAGGCATCGGCAAGCTGTCCATACGCGGCTTGGAAACCCCATCCTTTTTGGCGGACAATTCGCGAAAGGGTGGTGTTGGGAGGCAGGGAAGTCAGTCGCGACAGCAACATTTCGGACGCCTCCAACTCTCCAAGATGTATCAGCGCGGAAACCATATTGGACACTACGCCCGTGTGTGACATTCTACTTACCACATCGATGTCCATGATGCCGGATTCAGACACGAGTTTCTTGGCGTCATCTCGTTTCCCTCGGTGTTTGAGTGCGTTTGCCATTCGGTAGGCATACCACATCCGCGTTTCCAGTGGTAATCGCTTCAAGGCGTCAAGATAATGTTTTGCCGTGTCAAAATCAAAATCGGGAGGCAGTGCATGTTTAATTCGTGCTGCATGATAAACGTAATCGTTAGGCGACAGTTCAATCAGCCGGTATATCGTTTTGGCACTTTCGTCGCGATTTCCCACTAAGATGTAGACTGCCGCCAGCGTTTCAAGCGCTTGAAGATTGGTCGGATTCAAGGTGGCGTAAGATTTGAAGCGATCCACGAAGTCATCCGTCCGCTCTTGCTGCTTTGCAATCAAGAAGAGTTGCACTAATGCGCCGGCGTAAATCTCCGCAGGATTGGCTGGCGCCGTTCGCCCCATTTTCGGAGATTGGTGGGGGTCATTGCTTCGTCGAACGATGTCCTTGGGCAAATCGAACACGCTTGTGTCCGGAAATGATAAACTTTGAGACGGTAAAGCGGGGCTGCCTGAGATTGGATTGGATGCCTTGGCTTTCGACTCTCGCGCATCACGCATCGTCACGATTCGCTCGAAATGCTTGACGGCTGATTCCAGATCGTTCAACTGAACCAGCAAAACTCCAATTTGGTATCGCCTTTCTGCTGTTTTGACTTTTCCGCCAGCACGATTCAGGGCGATACGCGCATCATCTTGTAGATTGTTTCGAATGAGAAGAGATGCAAGTTGAATGTCTGCCTCGACCGTTTGATTACCAGAATGTAGCAACTCTTTCCAAACTTGAACCGCCTCGCGTTCACGCCCAGCGTCAAATAGGAACTCGGCGAGTCGCTGTCGATGCGCTTGATCGGGTTGAATTTTGATGAGACGCTGTTGATAAACGATCGTCTCTTCGAAGTCACCGGACTCATAATATATTTTGGCAATTCGGCTCAGCAGAATCGGGTTCTCCGGCTGATGTTGCAGCATCTTTTTCAACACTAATACGGCGCCGGGAAATTCACCACGCTTTCGGTACACTTCCGCCAATGCGATGGCAGGCGCGAGGTCGGCGGGATGGGTTCGGATCAGTTTTCGAAGTTTCTCTTTGAGCGCGCCTTCTGTACCGAGGTTATCATAAACATTGCTCATCTCATCAACCAATGAGAGCTTTTCGTTGAGATCCTCACATAAGTCCCAGCAGCGCCAATACTGGTCAATCGCCAGTCGATTTTCTCCGGTTAGCTTGTACACCTCGGCTAATTCGGCGCGGAGGTCTATTGCATCCGGGTTCAAACGGACTGCCTGTTTGAGGTTATGGATGGCTTCAGGGTAATTTTCTTGTTGCCGCTTGATACTCGCCAGCAATTTGTGCCCTTCCGGATTTCGAGGGTTGAGTACAACCACCTTTTTCGCACTTCGGATTGCGGCGTCGAAGTTTCCTTCTTGCAGTTGAAGACGTGCTGTTTTCGAACAATACTCTCGCGCATTACCGGCGTCAATCTCGGCCAAGTGTTCGTACGCGGCAACTGCTTCATTTCTAAGCCCTTGTTTTTCGTAAAGCACCCCCAACTGGCGATTGACGGGCACATCATCCGGTCTAAGAATCTTGGCTTGAATCAAGGATTCAATTGCATTGGTTGCGTTCCCCAGCTTGAGATGCATCTTGGCGAGTTGCTTCTCTCGATTAAAGGTTTTCGGAACCGCCGATACTTTCTTGATCTGCTCTCGCAGAACTCCTTGATGCTTAAAAATTTCAATCCGTTGGTCGTTCATTTGTTCGGCGAAAAACTCGTTAGGAGCGAGTTTCGATGCTTCGTCGAATTCGGTAAGCGCGGCGTCGTATTGCTTATTCTCCATTAACCGCTGCGCCAAGGCTTCACGATAGCGATACCCCGAGGGCGCCAGTGCCACGGCCTTCCTACTAGCGGTGATGGCGTCGGTATGGAAGCGGTGCATCCAAAGCAGGCGTGCGAACCGGTCAAAATTTCCCGGGACGGCTTTGTCTCCGGCTACCATTCGACCCCAGATTCCCAATGCCTCATCTCGCTCGTCCCGACGCAGGAAATATTCACCGTAGTATTGGATATAATCGAGATTATCGGGCGCGAGCGCGACGGCTCTTTCATAAGCGGCAATTGCATCATCCGTCCATTCGTTCCCAGCATAGATGTCTGCAATCGAGAGATGGATCTTTGCATTCTCCGGGTCGCGTTCAATCATTCGCCGATAGGTTGATTTCGCCCTGTTTTCGTCTTCAAGCTGTAGATACAACTCACCGAGTTCGCGATAGATGTGCAAGTCATCGGGCTGAATTTCGCGGAGGGCTTCATATTCCGCCGCAGCCTCGTCAAATCTCTCGATGTTTTTGAGAACCGTGATGAATTCAAGACGTAAGTCCGTTGCCTGCGGATTGAGCTTCAACGCCTTGCGATAGGCGGTAATCCCGTCGTCAATTTGCTGATTCTCGATGTAAGCCGACGCCAATAAACCATCGAGTTCAGAATCACGGGGCGTGGATTGGAGCTTGTCCAAATAGTAGGCGATTAAGCCCTTCCAATTTCCGTCGGAGGCAAAAACGCGTATGATGCGCCGCTGAACGTCTTTTCGCAGCCAATTTCCCGGTGTAGTCATTGTGATGGCGGAATCGTAGCTTTGAATAGCATTCCGATAATCACCTTTCTCCTCGTGAATCTTACCGATCTCCCGATAACTGAGACAGACACGATACGGGTCGTCTTCCTTGAGTCGGATGATTGCCTCGTGCTGTTCGATAGCTTCGGCGTACAATTCCTGTTCGCGGAAGAGTTCAGCAAGTTCTACGCGAACGAAGACGTTCTCGGGGTCAATTTCTGCGATTTTACCCCACGCTGATGTCGCTTCTTGGATGCGGTCACGGCTGAAATGGGCGCGCCCGAGCGTTTTATAGAGGGCAATCAGCTCATCAATCGAGGCGGCGCCCGAAACTGATGCAAGCTCAACCGCTCGCGCCAACGTCAAAATGGCATCCTCGTGTCGACGGAGTGCGGCATACGCCTGCCCCAAGGCAAAATTGGGATAGTAATCATTTGGCACAAGTTCGATGGCACGTTTGTAGGCAGCGATTGCCTTCTCATCTTTGCCAAACCGTTTGAAGATGTGACCCAATATCAATCGAAGGTTGGCATTGTCTGGGTCGGTTTCGATCTCCGCTTCGAAATCGGCAATCATCTGCTCTAGACCTGCGCCTTCGAGGTAGAGTTGGCAGAGGCGGTCGAATGTATTCCCTTCTTTGGGCTTCCGTTCAAGCATCAGTTTGTAACGTTCGACGATTCTTTCGTCTCTGACTTTGGAGATTTCGGCAGATGCAGCCGCCAGGAGAAGTAACATGAGGCAAAAGAAACCCTTGAACAGCCGTAATGGTTGTTTTATGTGTCCAAACATGGAATTCTCCAATTAAAATCGCAAAGTGATGAACATTCTAGATCATCGGGATGGCGAACATCATTCGACTGTGGAGCATCCACGCTCCGTTATAGCTCAATACGCTTCAGATATTGGCACTGCATAGCGGGAATCGAACTTCCTTGCATTCATTTGCACCAATCGTCTCATTCGAGATCTCTAAACTCGTCGCTGATTCGATGAATGGACAGGTGTCCTTGGACAGCCGCCCTACGAATTCCTTCCCTTGCGATTCTCTTCATGTGGTCATGCCTCGTGACATTCGCCAATTTCCGATAGGCTTCTACTGCCTCTGCGAATCGATTCGCACCGATGCACGCCTCCGCGAGCAGATGATACGAAACCTCTTCGGCTTCCTGTGCCGAATGTCTCTGATTCGATATGGCAGAATTGAGCAACCGAATCGATGCATCGTACATCTCGCCTTGAAGGCAGATGCTGGCGAGCGCGACAAGTCCCAAGCGGCTCTGGTTCCACGGCCCGGCGGAATAGTGAACGCGGGCGATCTCACCTTCGTCCAACATCGTTTGAGCACGTTCCGGCTGGTTGGCTTTATTCAATGATGCCGCCGCATAGTAGTAACTTCGAACATTCTCCGGCTGTACGCTGGACAGTCGCATATATGCTTCTGCGGCTAGTGTGTAATCTCCGCGCGTGAGGTGAATTTCTGCGCACGTCTCCAGTAATATTGGATTATTTGGGTTTGATTCATGCCGTTTCTCCAAATATGAAATTAGGCCGTCCAATTTGTTGGTTGTCCTATAGACGGCGATAAACTTTTGTCGTTGCTTGTCTCCAGCAAAGTCAATTACTCGGTCAAATGAATCAGACCTAGACGACCAAGAACCGGACCGTCTAGTCTCGCCCGAACGGTCTAGGGACTGGTAAATGTCGAACGCCGATTCAAACTCGTCAATGTTGGCGTAAGCGCCGATTAACGAAAACTGAATCTCTTCACGGGATTGAGATTCTGTAGCCATATCCAAAGCGTTACGATAGGCAACGGCGGCATTGTGCCATTCTCGTTGATCTCGGTAATGATTCGCGAGTTCTTGCCGCATCCTGATTGTGAGCGTTCCCTCCGCCCCGAGCCGTTCAAGCTTTTCTCTTAGTTTGCCTTGTTGACGGTATAGAGCCAGGATCTGGCCTTCAATTTCGTTCCGGTCCCATTGCCGAATTGTGTATCGTAAAGCCTGCATCAGGGTATTTTCTGCTGCATCAAAATCGTTCCTGCCAAGGTAAATTTTCGCCAAGGCCTGACAAGTACTTCTATCGCCCGGATCCATCTCAAGAGTCGTCGAATAGGCGGCAATCGCTTCTTCAAAGCGATCATCGGATGCGTAGACATCGGCGAGACGGACGTAATGCATTCCTTTCCCAATTGTTGCGGCTTCGATGAATTCTTTCGCGAGTTGAATAGCCATTTCAGTTTGGCCTGCAGATTGATGAGCTTTCACTATTCCATCTTGGTACTCTGTTGTGTACGGATCGGATTTTAATAGTGCATACCACTCATTCAGGGCGGCATCATGATCGCTCTGACGTGAATAGAGTTTCGCAAGATTGGCTCGTGATTCAAAATCTTCCGGCATCCTTTCCGTGAGACGTTCAAGGAATTCCGCGGCATTTGCGAGTCGTCCCTGCTTCATGTGTTGGTGTGCCAGCGCGCGCAGCACATGAGGATCCAAATTTCCGGCGCTACCTTGAACCTCATTAAATGTGTTCATGCACTCGCGAAGTTCCAACAAACGTTCCTGCGCCACTTTGCGCTCATACTGACTACCGAATAAATCTCGAAGGGTTTCCGTGTACAACGCCTCGGCATCCGACCACATTTCATGCCGGAAATACAAGTCGGCTGTCTCAAGGTATAATACTCTACCGGAATCCACCATACCCACGGTCGTCATTTTCCGGAAGTGTTCGCGCGCGCGTTGTTTGTCCCCGCTTTCGGCATACGCATTTCCCAGGTCTTTGAAGGCCTGTCGCAATTCAGACAACCGGGGGAATTTGACAGGAATTTCGTTGAGTTTATGGATAGCCCTTTCGAGTAGACGTATCTCGTTTTCCCGATTTCCCGCCTCACGATATATCCTCGCAAGGTTCAAAAGCCAACCCAGGTGCCACGACGATGCATCTTCAAGCAGTCGATTCAAGAGTGCCTGAACGTCTTCGTTTTCTCCGGTTGAAATCTGAAGTTGCATTAAAACGTACGCCTGCACGATGTCGTCCGGGTTGTCCAGTAACCGCCGTCGGAACTTCTGGCACAAGGCATCTGTCTGTTTTGTCGCCTTGTAAATCTCAATCAATTTGTACAGGACTTGCGTGTATTCTTGCTGGCCTTTCATGAGTGGAGAATCACCAGATTCCAATTCGTTCCAAAGGAGCCGGCTTGCATTATCAAAATCTCCGGCTGCGGTGTAAGCAGAAAGAAGCTTCCAAAAATGATATGGTTGAATTGAGAACAGAGAATCATAAATCTCCACCGCCATTCCGGGCTGATTTCTTTGAAGACATACACTCGCGACGCCATTCGCGAGAGTATGGCTGAAATCATGCCCTGACGACAACTCAATCTTTTTCTTCGCAAGCGCGACAATTTCGTTGACTTTCCCTGCGTCGAAAAAGGCGCGAATTACGTCGTAATACATACTCCCAAGCGCACGAAGGTTGTCCTCGATCAAAACCGTAAGTTGTACGACGGCGGCGTCGGTGCGACCACCGCGTAAAAGCATCTGGGCATACCGTTTTCTGGTAAACCAATCCTGCGGACGAAGTGAAAGCGCGGCTTCAAAAGCCGCTACTGCTTTGTCGATCTGATTGGTTCTCTCGTAGTAAGCGGCAAGCCGCATCTGCGCTTGAAAAGATGACGGGGTTCTCTCAACCACGTCACGGAGTTTCGATTCGCGGTTGGCATTCGGGCGAAGAGGTGTTGTGCTTGTCCGGTGCCCGAATTTTCGATGATACATCAACCGTCCGTAACGGAGGCGTTGGTTCAGGATGCGTCGGGCCTGTTCCGCTGCCACGGCGGCGTCCTTTCCGCTTCCGAGCCAATCCAACTGTGCACTCACTTTTTTGAGCAGGTTCGGGTCATGTCGTTTCCGAGCAAGTTTCATTGCCCGCTTCGCCGTTGCAAGCGCGTACTGGGTCAATTCGTGGTCTTGAAGTTCGCGAGCGATTCCCACGAGCAATTCGATCTCGACCGGTTCATCGAGCATCTTCGACAACAGTTCGCGGACCTTAACAGTATTCCCGGTTCGGATAGCGAGTTGCAGTATTGTGTGATTATGATTCTGGCGATATCGCCCGTTTTTTTCTGCCAATTTGGACAGTGCCGAGATCGCCAAGCGATGCTTTCCTGTCTCAATGGATACTATAGCAGTCTGGAGCAGAAACGTAAGATCGTCGGGAAAGGTGGTTTTCAACTCACTTAGAATCTCCAACGTTTTTTCGGGCAATTCGTCCCACGTGTACACATAGCACAGCGCCATACCGGGGTAGATTTTAGCCTCTCCTTCAGCTCGATTGAACATGGCATGTAGCTTTGCATAAAAGGGTTGAAGCTGGTTTCTAGCCCAATAGTACATGAAGAATTTCTGCAGCAGATGCCTCTCATTGCCATGAATGTAATTGTTGGGTGGGGTTACCGAAGAAAGTTTGGAATGACGCTGATCCCCGCGCAATATGAGAGGTGTGACGTGGACGCTGCCAACGTTTGGCCGGGCTTGTTCGAGCCATTGCCAGAAATAGCGAACGGCTAGGTCCATCTGTCCAATGTTAAGGTAAGCGCTTAAGAGAAGTGATGTCGTGTGCTGGCGATGCAACTTTCGCCGAGCTTTTTCCGTTTCAGTCGCTGGACGGCACAAATCCGATGCAAGCTGTGAAAGCAGCGACTCCACGGCGGTTGTCTCCCCTAGCCGCATCAGTATCGTCACTGCGTGTGAGAGTTCCGACTCTTCCGATACGAGTTTGTTTAGGCGCTCAATCGGGAACCCGACTTCAAGAACCAGTTTCTTTGCGCTGTCCCGATTTTCTGTGTGTTGAAGGTGTTGAGCCAAACGATCAACGTACCATAGCCGAGTTTCCACCGAGCACCGTGTGAACCCTTGAACAAAGGATCGCGCCGTCTGATAATCAAGATTGGGCGGTAGTGCATAGTAGATTTGGGCAGCTCGATAAACGTAATCGTTCGGTGACAAAGCGATAAGTTGAGCCATGGTCCGCGCCGCTTCGCGGCGGAATTCCAGCAGCACATAAACCTTCGTCAAGGTTTCAAGTTCCTTGAGATTCGTCGGGTCGGACTCCACCTCCGCCTCAAGGTGTGCGAGGAAGTCAGAAAGACGATCTGTCTTTTTGGCGATTAAAACAAGGTGCGCCAACGCGCCATCCTGTGCAGCCGCGAAACTATTGGGCAACGGCGGCGGGTTGTTGGCGTTTCCATCCATACGCTGGATATCGTGAATTAACTGGGTCGGTCGACGGAACCGCCAGGCGTCCTCCTTTAACCAAGTCGGATATTGTAAAATGCTGTTATCTCCTGTGAGTGCGGTATTGTCCACCACTGATTGATACGGTTCAGTCATTGTCAAAATACGCTCGAACTGCCTTGTCGCCCCTTCGAAATCTTCCATTTGCGCCAACAATGCGCCAATCTGATATCGTCTTTCTACAGCCTGAACATTCTCGCCCGCCCGGTTCAGAAAGAACAACGCTTCATCTCGTAGACCGTGACGAATGAGTAGAAACGCTAGTTCTATGTCAACTTCAACCGTCTGGTTTCTGTCACGCATCAATCCAACCCAAATCTGTCTGGCGTTCTGTTCCTGTCCAGATTCAAAGAAGAGTTCTGTCAGCCGTAATTGGTGAACTGGTTGGGTATGAATTTCGACTATCCATCGCTGGTAGGCAATTGCCGCCGGCATATTGTTGAGTTCATAATTTATCTCAACGAGCTGTCCCAGCAAGTCCGGATTCTCCACCCCGCTTGCGAGTAACTGCTCCAATTCCTCATTGGCATCAATCAGGTAACCGCGCAACTGATGTAATTTAGCCAAGGCCATGGAAGGAGCCAGGTCATCGGGATTCCATTTTTGCATCTGCCGCAAACTTTCTCCGAATTCGTCATGTGCGGCGAGGTTCTCGTAAATCTTCGCCATAGGCTCGACAATGGACAGTTTATCAGTGAGGTTGTCAGTGAGCACCCAGCACTGCCAATACTGCTCTAAAGCTTGTCGATATTTACCCGCAATATCATAGACATGGGCGAGTTCGGAGCGGATCTCCACGGTGTTCGGACTCAAGCGGACAGAGCGCTCAAGGTTGTCAATGGCTGACATGTAGTCTCGTCGTCGCCTATCAATACCTGCTAAAAGTCGGTATCCCTCCGGATTACGGGGGTTGAATGCAATTGCTTGTTTTGCAGCTTGAATAGCGGCGCTGAAATTCCTCTTTTGCTCTTGGATATGCGCGATGTAAACATAGTATTGTCGTGCATTCGCCGAATCAATTTTGATGAGGCGACCGTATGTTTCCAGAGCATCATCCCAAAGCTTTTGCTTCGCATAAATTGACGCCAAGCGGCGATTGACCGGTACATTATCCGATTGTAACTCTCGGGCTTGAAGCAGCACCTCGAACGTATTGGTGACGTTCCCCATTTCAAGGTGCATATTGGCGAGTTGCATTTGTTGATTGAAAGCTTTCGGTGCTGCTTCTGATTTCTCAATCTGCTCCGCCAGGGTACCCTGGCGCCGATAAATCTCAATCATTCGGTCGTTCGCCTGTCCAGCAGTAAATTCGCTGGGTGCGAGTTTAACCGCCTCCTTATATTCGGAGAGTGCGGCATCGTATTCCTCATTTTCCATCAACCTCCGCGCCAGCGCGCAGCGATAGCCATAATTGCCCGGCGCCAAAGCCACTGCTGTCCTGCTAGCGACGATGGCACCGGTCAGGAGGCCTTTCCTTTCGAGTAAACGTGCGAGCCTATCATTATTCTCGGGGACGGACCTACTGCCCATCACCATTCGATTCCAGGTTTCCAGTGCCTTATCCGGATTACCTCCACGCAAGTAAAATTCACCGTAATACCGGATATAATCCAGGTTGTCAGGAGAGAGCGAGACAGCCTTTTCATAGGCAGCGACAGCCTCGTTCAACCATCCATGACCGGCATAAATTTCGGCAAGGGTAAGGTGTGTTGAGGCACTCTCAGGGTTTCGGTCAATCATCCTCCGGAAAGTCATTTTCGCTCGGTTTTCGTCTTGAAGTTCAAGATACAACTCGCCCAACTCTCGGAGGATTCCCAGATTATCAGGTTGATGTTCACAAAGGTACTCGTACTCTATTGCCGCTACGTCTAATTCCTGCGCACTAAGGAGAACCGAGATCAGCTTCAGGCGGAGCACGGCATCTGTCGGTGAATGCTGTAGGGCTTGTCGGTAAGCGGCGATTCCTTCGTCAAGCCGAGAAGTCTCAACGTAGGCGGCAGCTAAGGAACCTATCAACTCTAGGTCATCCGGTGTCTCCTTAAGCAACTTTTTGTAGTGCCGAATTAAACTCTCGTAATCCTCATCTCCGGCGAAAACCATAGCAATGCGTCGTTGAAGGTCTTTCCGCAGCCAGCTTCCCGGTTCGGCTGATGGCATTGCGGCGTCGTAACTTAGGATGGCGCTCTGATTTTCGCCCTTCTCCTCCTGGATCCTTCCAATCTCCCGATAGCTGAGGCACAGACGATGCGGGTCGTTCTTCTTAAGTCGAATGACTTCCTCATGCTGTTCAATAGCATGGGAATACAATTCCTTTTCGCGGAACGACTCAGCGACCTCAATACGAGCGGAAATGTTATGCGGGGCGATTTCGGAGATTTTAGTCCATGCAGAGACTCCCTCCTCCACTCGGTCTTGAGCAAAAAAAGCATCGCCTAGGGTTTTATAGATTGCAATCATGTCACCGAGTGGCGCGTTCATTTCCGATTCGAGGTCCGCCGCCTGAGTTAACGCAGTGACAGCTTCCTCGTGACGATGGAGTTTGGTATACATCTTTCCCAAAACGTAACGCGGATAATAGTCGTCGGGCGCAAGTTTAGCTGCGAGTTTGTAAGCGTCAATGGCTTCGTTGTCTTTACCAAGACGTTTGTTGATGTGTCCCAGAATCAATTGGAGATCAGAATGGTTGGGATTGGATTCTGCTTCAGACCGAAAATCCGTGATCATACGCTCTATGTCTTCGCCACTGAAATAGTGTCCGTACAACCGGTTAAACGTATCTTCATTGTGCGTCACATGGGGAATTTTTCCAGGGTCGATTGGTAAAGGTTTGAGTATTACACAAAGAAACCCTAGAATAGAGAACACCAGCCAGTGTCTGTATCCAGTCATGAGATGTCTTTATTGAGTTGATTTGGAGGGAGTACGAATCTTGGTGTTAAGGCCGCAAGAGGATTTTCATGCCAAGGCACTTAATACTCACACGCGATTTTGACATCGATCGAGTTTAATACCATGTAGAGTTCGAGCTTGGCTCTTGAGAATCTGCTTACAGCAACTATTGTGCCATCCGCTTCAACCGGATCATATTTCGAGCACAGCATGGATTCTTGCAATGAACGCACGGAACAGGGCAGCGAGGCTGTTAACTCTGCCCGTTCAAGTGCAAGACAAACACAGCAATGATCCCGCTTGGATTTGTGCTATTGCCGTTGAGCTACAACAATTTGACACGTTTTCTGACATAAATGCACGATGAAGTGACAGATGCGACGTTCCATTATGATCATAAGGTATCGCGACCGGGAGGTCGCTCCTACAACAACAGAGTGAAGTTTTCCCGTCCAGTC
>JAPPIK010000054.1 GCA_028820655.1 Candidatus Poribacteria bacterium
ACCTTCAACCGCCTGATTAAGAGTCAGATGCTCTGCCAATTGAGCTAACGGCGCTTCAGAAACATGCGTCCGGAGGGACTCGAACCCCCAACTTATAGATCCGAAGTCTATTGCTCTATCCAATTGAACTACGGACGCGTAGGACGACAACTATTCTCGAATGAGTATTAAACTGCTTGGAATGCTTTTTTGGCATTCTAGCGCCTGCCGGCACCCCAAAATCGGCCGTGACGCGGATTCTTCGCGTTATTCTGATAATTGCAGATAAGAAATGGGGTGGGTGATGGGATTTGAACCCACGACCACTTGATCCACAGTCAAGCGCTCTACCGCCTGAGCTACACCCACCATTGGGGAAGGGGATACGCCCGGCAGGATTTGAACCCGCGGCCTACTGATTAGAAGTCAGTTGCTCTATCCAACTGAGCTACGGGCGCGACAGTGTAAATATCAAAAATCGGGGCGAGAGGATTCGAACCTCCGACCCTCTGCTCCCAAAGCAGATGCGCTAGCCGGACTGCGCTACGCCCCGTCAATTCAATTCCGAGAAAAACCACGCAAAATATACCATATCTGACGTAAGGTTGCAAGCGAAAATTCTAACCGGACTGTAACCAGATGGCCTCACACTTGTGCCAACTTCCTTGAATCTGATGTTCTTTATTTCGCAATTGATAAATATGAACTGAGTTCATTCGAGCCGAAAGTTCTTGGCGAAAGCGATTAATTGCGAAGCAAATTCGATGATAGGTTGATATTGCGCGTTCAACTATAGTCTGTTAAAATAGATGGCACGAGTTCAGTTTGACCCCGATTGGAATACCGCAAAATGGCACTTTTGAGCGTTGATTTTCTTAGACGAATTGATCGGCTGCGAATTCAGTCCCGAGGTGTCTTTCGTGGTAAACTCAAAGGTGAACGACGCAGCACTAACAAAGGAACCGGTGTCGAATTCGCTGATTATCGTGTCTATGAAGTTGGAAACGACCTGCGCAATGTCGACTGGAACGTTTACGCTCGACTTGATCGACTTTTCATCAAACTGTTCCGGGCGGAAGAGGACCTGCCCGTAACTATTCTATTGGACAACAGTAAGTCAATGGACTTTGGAGAGCCTACCAAACTCTCGCGGGCAAAGCAGATTGCTGCGGCTCTCGGTTTCATCGGTCTAACCGGATTCGATCGAGTTTCTTTTCATGCATTCTCTGAACGCGCGCATCCCATATTTCCCGCAGCCTATGGAGCGGCACAGTTCACTAAAATTTCGAAGGCGATCGAAGCCGTTGACGTAGGCAAATCCACGGATCTGGCGGGATGCCTGAAATATCTGATCACACATTCTCGGCGAGCCGGAGCAGTAATAATCATCTCCGATTTTCTTGACATGAACGGCTACATATCGGGTCTAAAGCAGCTTTTGGCTCGCAAGTTTGATTTGACACTGGTACAAATTCTGGCAGATGCTGAAATAAATCCGCAACTCATGGGCGAATGGAGGTTGGAAGATTCAGAGACCGGGGACGCTAAAGAAATTACGATTGATGAAGGTACGCACGCCCACTACAAACGGCGACTCGACACGTTCTGTAACGGTTTGCGTCAATTTTGTGTGAATCGCGGTGCCAATTATGTGCGTATTACCAATCAGACGGCGGTCGAACAGGTGGTCCTTGAGGATCTTCAGCAAATCGGATTCGTTCAGCGATGATCGGCAATAAGACAGATAGTGCGGCTTTAGAGACACAGTCTTGACCGTGTGATTACCTCTGCCTGTATCGAATTGATACCAATACTCGCACGTTGAGCCGAAATGTCAGTCTTTGGCAACATGGCATGGTTGTTGCGTCTCTCTTGTTGCCACATTCTCTCTAGAGCCGTAAGCGCTACCAAATCCGCTGATTCTCGGTTTGCACGGTTGTTAATCCAATAAGATGTTATGGACTCGCGACCGCACTCTGTAGGAGCGACCTCCCGGTCGCGATCTTACCACCGCCATCAAACAACTGAAACCATGGCAATCACATGAATCACAATTCGGACACAGTCAACGAACAACACCTGCAACAATGTTCTTAATGATTGTACCGCTTGACAGACGAAGAAGATATAATCCAGGTTGGGAGTAGGAAAAATGTCCTTCAGAGTTTCACCAACGGCATCTCATGAACATCATGTGCCCGGGGATAAAATGGATATACAAACGGAAGGCTTGTTGAGCAAGCGAATCGCTGTGATTTTAGGTGCGAAGTCCAGTGAGAGAGAAGTGTCGTTGCGGTCTGGGACTCGCGTAATTGCCGCACTCCGAAATCTTGGCGCAGAACCTATCGCTATCGATCCAATTTCGGATGACTGGATTGACAAAATACGGTCCGAAGCTGTCGAAATTGCCTTTCTAGCAGTCCACGGTAAAGGGTGTGAAGACGGCACGATTCAAGGGGTTTTGGACGCCTTTGAAATTGCCTATACCGGTTCGGGAGTGCTTGCTAGCGCCCTTGCCATGAACAAGATTATGACGAAACGTGTGTTGTCCACGACCAACGTCCCCACTCCGGGATATCTTGCGGTGGACCCCGAAGCCGATCTGGGGGCGCAATGCGACGAAGCGGCTGAACGATTGGGTTTGCCGCTCGTAGTCAAACCAACCTCGGAAGGCTCAAGCATCGGCGTGTCGATTGTGAAGGAAGTACCCGAATTGAAACGAATCGCTCACAAAACCCAATTTGAGTTTGGCGATATCTTTTTCGAGCAATATATTAAGGGCCAAGAAATCACGGTCGGACTATTGGGAATGAAAGAGAATCTTCGCGCCCTCCCGGTGCTTGAATTGGTGCCTAAGCGCGAGTTCTACGATTACGAAGCAAAATACACTGAAGGAATGACGGAATTCATTTTACCAGCCAGACTGTCTGACGCTCTGACAAGGCGCGTGCAAGAGATAGCCGTAAAGACACATAGGGCAATCGGCTGTTGGGGAGCGTCAAGAGTGGATATGTTGGTTGATACAGATGGATCGCCGTATGTTATGGAACTTAACACGCTTCCCGGCCTGACGGACCTGAGCGATCTTCCGGCGCAAGCCGAGGCAGACGGAATCTCCTATGAAAACTTAATCTTCGAGATACTGACAAGCGCGGTAAAGCGCGACTCGTAATCAGCGACACGAATCCTTGTAACTTCCTTGAATTCTGACCGAATTTGCCTAAGGAAGCGTCGGAGACTGAATACTCTTCTCGGTAGGAGCGATCTCCAGGTCGCGACCGGCTTAATTGCATTAAACAACCGTAATTTAGGTTATCCCAAAATCAAGCAACAGAGTAGAGATTCGATGAATCGCAGTTACAGCAAGTTTACGACCTACACCCATCGCTTGACAATAGACTTTTTTGAATTTTCTGCAAAGAGAAAATGTACAAACTGATTAACCAAACAACAATCAAGCTTGTCCAAGGAGACATAACCAAAGAGCAAGTCGATGCCATCACAAACGCCGCCAATGAGAAACTCGCGGGAGGCGGTGGGGTCGATGGAGCAATCCACCGCGCTGGCGGTCCGGCCATTATGAAGGAGTGCGATGAGATTCGCAATCGCCAGGGCGGATGTCCCACGGGGCAAGCCGTGATTACAACGGGAGGCAATCTACCCGCGGGGCATGTCATCCACACCGTAGGACCGATCTGGCACGGTGGGAATTCAAAGGAACCCGCATTGCTCGCAAGTTGTTATCGAGAAAGCCTAGGTTTGGCGCTTCGGCACGGTTTATCCACAATCGCATTTCCTTCGATCAGCACGGGAATCTACGGCTACCCGACCCCTGAAGCTGCCGCCGTTGCCCTGAACGCTGTGAAGGAGTTTGTGGACGTAAATCAGGGAATAGAGGAGGTACGATTCGTTCTTTTCGATGATGCCACCTATCAATGCTTTCAGGAAGCCCTTTCCGACTTGAAATCTTAGTTTAACGAGGTGGTACAGAACATAAACTTGGACAAACCAAGATTCTCCCGCCGTTCATTAATCCTACCCGTTTACCTGCCAGCCCTTCTTCTCGCCTTCGGACAAGGCGTAGTTACTCCCACATTTGCGATTTATGTGAAGTCTTTTTCTCTTTCCTATACCCTGACTACATTTGTCATTGCCATAGTGGTCGTAGGCAATCTACCCGCCGGCATCTTGGTGGAACGCATTGGCAGAAGACCTTCAATGATAATCGGTGCAATCCTTGATGCTCTGTCGATGCTCGGAATAGGATTTGCCACCAACGTCTTTCAACTCATCATCTATCGACTGATTGGAGGATTAGGCGGAACATTATGGTCGCTCTCTCGGCATGCCTATATGACGGATGTTATTCCACGAACCGAAAGAGGCCGGTCGATCGCCCTTTTTGGAGGCATTAACCGTATCGGCGTTTTCGGAGGGCAAGTCATCGCAATTTTCCTTGGCGCGAGCCTACGCACCCCGTTCTTTGTGTATTTTGCCGTCGGCGTGTTAACATCCGTACTCTGTATACTAGCTGTAACGGAGACAAGAGATTCCTCCGCGAGTCCTTCGTCCCTCGATCTGACGCGCTTGCCGAGACTGCTGAAAGCACATTACAGAACTTTACTGACAGCCGGATTTGCTCAGATCTGCGTTCAAACACTTCGCCAAGGTAGGTGGGTTGTAGTCCCTCTATATGCCAGTGAGATTGTCGATTTGCCCGCACGCACCATCAGACTAATTGTCATGATCTCTTCGGCTGTGGACATGTCGCTGTTCCCGCTAGCAGGATTCCTTATGGATCGTTTCGGAAGGAGGTATTCGGCTGTTCCATGCTTCCTCATCTTCGCTACAGGTATGGCACTGATGCCGTTCACCGGACGTTTCGGCACCCTGTTGGGGACCGCTATCCTTATCGGAATCGGAAATGGTGTCGGATCGGGAATCATGATGACGCTTGGCGCTGATCTAGCGCCACGGGACGGTACAGCGGAGTTCCTCGGTATGTGGCGGCTGTTGGGGGACTTCGGCGGAGCCGCGGGACATCTCGTGGTTGGTAATGTTGCCGACCTGTGGGGTTTGAGTGCCTCTAGTTTTGTACTTGCGGGAATCGGCTATTTCGCCGTGTTACTTTTTCTTCGGGCAGTACCGGAAACGTTGAATTCTGAACCGCGAACCGGGTGACAAGGTTCCCGGCAGCACTCCATGCCCTCGGCACCTAGCTGTGAATGCCGGGAAGGGGATTTGAACCCCTACGGGCAAAAATGCCCACTAGATCCTGAATCTAGCTCGTCTACCATTTCCGACATCCCGGCACACAAAAACCCACTTCAAGAGACACGTAGAGTGTACCCCAATATTGCCACTTCGTCAAGCGAATTTGCCTGCGAAACATCACCAATCTCATTCGATTCCATAATCCTATGCATTCACATTTGCACCTATTGCGGCAGCTGCGGTTTCCAACCGAACCGGCGAGACGGAATAATTGCCGATTCGGTCGGACAGGATACTGGACCTCCCGCATTGAATAAACTATTGTCAATATCGATAACAGCCCAATCGGGGATTTCGTAGCGCAAGTTGACAAATGGCCCTACAAAGGTGGCAACTTGGGTCCAATACCGTCTCCGAAGAATAAATTGAAACTACATTGTCCCGTCTGATAAAATATCCACGGCACATTTTCGAGACAAATCCAATTGCTTTTGACCTCGCTCCAATCGCGTGTCAATACCAAACTCCATGGATCAATAGACGACAACACTATACCACGGAATGACCCACATCAATCGTATATGAAAACCTTCCTTGAACGACTCGAAGAGCCTAAGCCAATGATTTATGACGGTGGCTTCGGCTCTCAACTATTCGAAAAGGGAATAGAACTGGCGAACAGCGCGTTAGCCAACGAACTGTACCCCCAAACCGTAATAGACATCCATTTGTCGTACATCAATGCGGGAGCCGACGCGATTGGCACGAACACCTTTGTCGTGTCGCCGCTGCATCTGGAGATGGCGGGAAAAAGCGCGTCTGATGCCGATCAACTCGTGACGGCCGCCGTCCAACATGCGAAAGCCGCGATTGAAAAAAGCGGGAGAGACGTTTATATCGCAGGATCGATCGGTCCCTCTCCCGGCGCCATCGAAGCCGACAGCGGCGACACCGACTTTGGAATCCCAAATGTCGATGTCCGGGACGCTCACGAGAGGATCATCTCTGCACTGGCGGAAGGTGGGGCAGATTTCTTCTGCATCGAAACCATGTTCTCTGCGAAAGAGGCGGCAATTGCGGTCGACGTGGCTAGAAGAGTGGGTATCCCGATTGCCGTAAACTTGACGTACAAGTACACCAAGGATCGGCGTACCGGCGAGATAATCTACAAGACGGACTGGGGGCATTCAGCCGCCAACCTACTTGAAATCTTGTCTGGCGGCGAATTTTCCGACGGAAGGAACCTTCTTGATGATGTTCACCTAGTTGGATTGAATTGCGGAGCGGAAACCAGGCGGAGCGAACACTCCGGCATGCCCTACGCCATCAACGGCGTACACCAGACGCGAATCGCGATGGAGCGGAATGGATCGGAACCCAAACGCATAATGGCTTATCCGAATGCGGGGATGCCGCAGTTGGACGAAAACCACCGCACCTACTATTCACAAGCGCCGGAAGAAATGGTAAGTCATCTACCGGAGCTAATCGACGCGGGCGCCTATATCCTGGGCGGATGCTGCGGTACGACACCGGACCACGTCAAAGCATTTCGGCAAGCCGTGGACAACCATTCCTCATAGAAGACACTGTAGGGATCAAGCGAACGGATAATGAGCGCGATAGTGAATCCCGATAGTAAATTCCAGCTTATGTGGTAGGTGCGGTTTCCAACCGCACCCGCGAGACTGGACAAATGTCGGTTGGGTTAGGCAACCAAACTTACCGCAGAGTGTAAGTGACTATTGGTTTTACTATAGACCTAGAGCAGCTGAAACTCCACTGCTCTTGATTTCGGAATACCCCGACTCATTCAAACCACGCATTCGTCGCCAAAAATCTGTCATATCTTTCTTGGGCCTGATGGTAAGACTCCGTCGCTTTTGCCACTTCATCCTGCGTCATCTCACCCAACTTCTGTGAAAGCAAATCTCGCTCTAATGTTTCCTTTTGCAGCTTGAGGTGTTGCTTTAAGTGGAACCCTTCAATAACCACGCTATTGTTATTGCATTCGCGGTATAATCGCTCGGCCGCTGACAAATCGCCCGCTTCAATTGCGCTTGTTACCTTTCCTTCAAGCTAATAAAAATAGCCAATTGCGCCCTGGTAGGCTTCAAATGTAATTTGCTCGTCACATACCCTGGATCTTGGCGGAATCTCAACACTGTCCTGAATCCAATCTTTCCCGGTTATGAAGTTCAAAGCTTCGGCGGCGGCAAGCCGAACCTGCCAATCCTTATCGGAAACGTCATCGAGTTTTTGCTTTAGTGGTTCAATCGCTTCCTCGGATTTAACACTCCGTAGCGCACGAATGGCTGTCCGCACGACTCTGGCGGAATCGTCACGCAGTGCTTTGATGAGGTATTTGGTAGACTCCGCGCTCCTGAACCGACCTAAGCTTGAAGCTGCTGCCGCACGTGTGTCAGCATCTGGGGCGTTTTCCAGAAGATCGGCGATGGGCTTAATCGTCACAAAGTCCCTAAATCGATGTCGTGAGATTTGGCTCAGCGCCAACCTTTTCACGCGGTTTTCGGGATCCTTAAGTGCGTCAAGATACACCGGAATCAATCTGTCATCACTAGAGATTTTCAGCCTATAATAGACACCGGGGTCTCCCTTTTTATAGCGGGCAAGAAGTGCTCTTGCCTGTTCCTCGATGTCCTCGCCAAATAACGCGCCGTTCCCTTGAACCGAAGACACTATGACTAGGAATGTCAGGCACATGCCAAAAACGCTGAGTTGCTTCATTGTCATCGTTTCCTCCTTTTCCCCGTTAACCGTGCTTTTCTGCGTTCACTGATAAGCAAATCTTTACACGAAATTACTCCTGTTGCGATGCTCTCTCCACAGACGTATGTCATTCAATCAATCTGACCGCATACTGTTTACTAGGAAATAATCGTACTTTGATTGGGCTTCATTATATGCCGCCTCTGCTTTCTTGACACCATCATCTGTCATCTCGCCCAGCTTCCGCAACAACAAGGACTGCTCTAGGGCGACCTTATAAAGTTGTGCGTTGTGTTTTAAGTCATAGCCATCAATCAGGAGAAAAGTGTTAGGAACACCGAGGTAAAACAGCTCAGTTGAGGTCAATTCCTCGAGTGAAACAGCGTCTTCAATTAAACCTCCAAAATCTCTCAAAAACCTAATGGAGATCTCAACTTCATCATATGTAAACTCTTCATCTCGCACTCTGTAGATTTCTTCATCACCTCCAAATTGGTTTGGCCTCGCCTCGTCAATCCACTCACGCCAGCCCTTCCCAGTGATGTCTCGCAGCGCGTAGGCAGCCGCCCTCTGAATCTCCCAATCCTTCTCATTGTCACCTTTCAGCTTCTTCTTCAACGGCTTGATCGCTTCGTTACATTTAAACTTGCCTAAAGAACGTATCGCGGCTTTCACTACACGTTGCGAGTCATCGTCCAGCGCATCGACTAGAATTCGACTTGCCTCTGGGTAAGCCAACTGCCCTAATCTTGATGCTGCCTCCCAGCGCACGTTTTCGTTCGCGTCACTCTCAAGCAATTGCCCTATCGGGGCGATTGCTTTCTTTTTTTTATATCTTGAGAGTTGCCTAATCGCAAGCCTTCTAACCTTGGAGTCAATATCCCTTAGCGCTTCAAGATACACCGAAAACAATTCCTCATCGATGTTTCCAATGAGTAGGTCGTAGGCTTCACGATCACCTTGTTTATAGCGCTGAATTAGTTCCTTCAAACGATCCTTCACGCCTTCGTCTAGTCCCTCACTCCCCCGAACCGAGAGAACAAGCAGAAAGGCTATCAAGCACACGGTCATCACTGTCAGTAGCTTTTTCATCATTATCGTCTCCGCTCGCGCATACTGCAAGTTGTGATTTTCGTATTAGAATTCTCTCTGTACGGAAAGCGGATCTGCGATCAGTACGCTTAGTACCGTTTACCACACAATTTTAATATTGGATTATCATAAATTTCAATGCTTCCCCTCTGGCGGTCTATCAATCCGCCCAAACACTGTCAGCCAAGAAACCCTCGTACTTCTGTCGCGCCTCGTCATATGTCTTTCGCGCGTTAATGACATCGTCCCCTGTCGCCTCATCCAGCTTCTGCGATTGCAAAGTCTGCTGTAGCGTCCCCGCTTGGATTTGTAGGCACTGCTTCAAATGATATCCCTCAATAATCGTCAAGTGATTCCAATACCCGACGTAAAATTTCTCGCCTGAGGTCAACTCCTCCGTAGTAATAGTGGTATCAATCATCTCTGGAACTCGCTCTCCGAGATATACCATCGCGCGCTTGTAGGCTTCAAAAGTAATGTCGGCATCGCGCACTCGCAATTCCGGCGGAAATTCGTGAATGCCTTGACTCCAATCCTCTCCGGTAATATCTTGCAACGCATCCGCCGAGGCGCGTTGAATCATCCAATCCTCTTCGTTGTCGCCGCGCAATTTCCCTTTTAACGGTTCTATAGCTTCCTTCGACTTTAGCCAGCCCAGCCCTCGTATCGCCGCTTCCACCACGCTTGACGATTCGTCATGCAAGGCATCAAGCAATGCGGGACTCGAATCGCGGTATCCAAGCTGCCCCAAACTTGATGCGGAGGCTGCACGCACGCCGGCATCTTTGTCGTGCTTGAGCAAACCCGCGATCGGTTCAATAGCTTCTAATTTCCTATAGTTTGTGAGTTGATTTACCGCGAGAATCCTAACGTTCGCATCGGAATCATCTAGTGCTTCAAGAAACACCGGAAATAACCTTTCATCCCGGGTAGCATCCAGGCTGTAATAGGCCATCCGATCGCCCTGCTTGTAACGGACAAGTGCATCTCTCGCCTGTTCTACAATGTCGTTGACGGTAAGCCCGTTTCCATGAATCGAAGATGCTATCGCGAAAATTGTCAAGCAGATAACACCAAAGAACGTCTTCTGTCTTCTCATTTTGGTTTCCTCTAATCTGTCACGCTTGCATTGCGAATTATGCTATCGCGCCAACTAGTCAGATTGGTTGAAGTCAGAGAAAGGTCGACAATAAGCGGCAAGTGGTCAGAACCGAAATCCGGCCCCGTTCTCATATCGACTACGGTTATATCAGAACTAACCAGACAATGATCGATTGGAATATACATGAGTGGAAAATACGTTGGCCATGTCGGAAGAATCCCGAATCCACGGCGCGCGTTTTTGAGTCCCGACTCGTGAACAAATCGCGTGAAATTCCGCGACCACATCGTTGTATTTAAGTCTCCCACGATCAATTTGGGAGTTTGAATCTCACGAAAATATGAGGCGGTAGCCTCTAGCAGTTCGTTTCTGTCCTCGGCAGCCTGCTCGCTAACTGGCGGGGGCGGATGCAATGCCAGAATAGTAACCCGTTCACCGCCAATTTCCAGGATTGCTAGGATGCTGGGATGCAGCTCACCGAAGTAAAATACCTCGGACATATGAATGGGAATGCGACTAAATATGCCTATTCCGAAGCTATCGTTCCGAGGCACTAAGTGCTTATTGGGGTATGAAAGTCCAACGGTTTCAAACGACCGCACCCAGTGGTTACTTATCTCCTGTAGTATAAGGAGGTCGGGCAGTTCGGTCTCAACTAGCTCAATTAACTTTTCGTGTTGCTGATTGAGTACATGCACATTTGAGAACAAAATCCTCAGTTCAGGCTCGCCTGATGCGGATAGATGTGATTGATCTGACGTGTACCATGGATATACTGCTATTCCGTTGATGCAAATTCCGAACAACGCGACGACAAACCACCGCCACCGGCGTGCAACTGCTGCTGCGATTCCGCAGAAGCATAGCACCGCAAGGTACTGCACTTTGAAATGCGCCATCAACCCAAGATACCAAGAGATTCCTCCAAGGTAGCCTCCAAGACTTAACAAAAGGCAGCATAAGATTGCAATGTTAAGAAACCTGAACACGATTCGGAAATGTGAGGCTCTCCCAATATCATGATGGCTTTTCTTATCACACATTATTGGGCTATTTTGATGCTCCCGCCTGATGCCACCGATGACTTTGACGGATCGTACATAGCTTCAGCCGTGACAGGAGGCAGGGTGAACTCGCCCTGTGTAACGGCTCTCAAGGCGTAATAGAACTTCTGTCCCTTCCTTCGCGGGAACTTGCCGAAGAAAATGAGACGATCATCTCGGATATCAACGTAGTCGGGCTTAAAACGCTTGTTCGGCAGCCATGGGATGCCTGCACGAGATTCCAATCTCGGATTCTCAATCTCGAATCCCGCCGGAAGCATGTCCACAACCACCACGTTCTCCAAATTGGCGGTCAGCGCCTTAACCGATATCTCCGCTACAATCATATCGCCGTGCTTGAAAATACTCCCCTCAATCGGCTCGCCCGACTCCGAAAGATACCGGCGCCTAACCTGCAACTCCCTATCGAACTCCTCAATGGATGTTCCGGTTTCGACGCCGAAAGACCGCCATTGGTAGTAGCTGTTTCCGGTGCCTTCGAGGCTCAACTGCACGCGCTTGCCGCCCCACTCTTTGCTTGCATACCGTTCATCCGTTGGCTCGAATTCCGCATAGCGTTCCCCGTCCATAGTGATTGTGCCCGTATACTGCGCGTCCAGCTCCTGCTCGAGTATTTTGCCGAGCGCGAGAAACGCAAACGCGTTTTCCTGTGTCGTTTGCCATCGACCCTTACCCGACGCTGCATCGGTCAAACTCTTTACCAGGCTTGACACCGACGGATGATCGGGATGCACCTCCGCCAGCACATCGAGCATAATAGCCTGAGCCCGAACCGGGGAGTTGAAATTTCCGCCCGTTTCTCGCTTCTCGGCGACCGTGGGCGAGACATTTATGGGGAGCATCGACACTGCGGTATCAACGTCGCCGGATAATGCGAACGCGCCGGCCAGTTGAAACTCGCTGTAATCGCTGAGGGCATCTAATCGATTGTTCTTCAAGTAGAGCATCGTGCTCTTCTCCGATTCACCTGCCGCTGCCAACACGTAAACGGCGTACGCAATCCGTTCAAGTTGATGGCGTCCCCTTACTTGGCGCTTCGCTTCCTGTTTTAGCGACTCCAGCATCATCTGATATACCCGGTCGGAAACCTGATAGCCTGCTTTCCTCGCTTCGACGAGAAAGTGTGCGGCAAAGATGCTGCCCCAAAAGTTCGTGTAGTTTCCGCCCGGCCAATAAGCGAAATAGTTGTCCGGCATCATCATGCTTTCTATCTTGGTGATGCCCTCGTTAATGAAATAATCTGCGCTGCCTTTCGTAAAAACATCCGGCGCGATGGTTTGGGCGATGTTGTCAAAAGCTAGCAGCGGGAAGACCCCCGCTGTCACCTGTTCCACTCACCCGTAAGGGTACCGGAGAAGGTAAGAGATTCCACCGGCAAACTTCACCGCCGGAAACGATGACAGTGTCAACTCATATTCCTCGGTTCCCGGTAAGTAGTTCGATGGGAACTTGAAATCTGCCGCGCGTCCAGCTTTCACCACACCGTAGCCCGTGTGCGTCACGGGGGGTGTCGCCGGGCGGATTGGTACATCTGTAGTCATCCGCGTGCTTTCACGGTTTCCCTCTGCCGAGAGGTTGAAGGTGACCTTCCCGATCGCATCGTGAGCGGCAATTTCAAAAAACACCGGTCTCTCTTCGCCTGTATTGAGACGAATCCATTGCGCATTGTCCCCCAGAATATCGACGGCTCCTTCACGATTTAACGTAACCTCGAAGTCGCCGTCCTCAACCGTTCCGTTGAACACGCTAACCGGAACCCTGAAGCGGTCGCCTCCCGATACAAACCGGGGAAAGGTAGGAGTAAGCACAATCGGATCCCGCACGGTAACGAATTCCTGAGCCTTTCCAAATCGATCGTCCGCGAACGCAACCGCCATCAAACGCAAAGTACCGTTAAACTGTGGCACATGGAATCGAACGACAGCCTCGCCCGTGTCACCCGTCGTCACTAGTCCGGACCAAAGCGATACTGGTTTTACTCGCGTGACACTGACCGTGCTCAAACGTTTTTTGCGCTGCGCATCGACTCCGTCCGTGCCGCCGCCGGTGCTCGACTTTCGAGTTACTGATTCAACTTCCGGCAACAGCGCTGAATAGCAATCCAACGTTTCGATATTCAAACGCCTCTGTCGAAAGAAAAAGCTGTGAGCATCCGGAGTCTGAGTGTTGGTTAACTGAAGGATGCCTTCATCAACCGCTGCAACCGTAAGCTGATAGGTTTCCTTTTTGCGCGCAGTTGCCGCCTCGACCTGAATGAGGAACTCGAGCTCCTGATTTGGACGAGTTTTCTTTACCGTGTCAATTTCGACTGACAACCGGTTGCCATCATCGTTCAACTTGAAAGGAACGACGCCGAAGGCTCTGACCGGCGCGTGCTTCTCCAACGAAGCCGTGGAGCGGATCAGGCTGGCGGATATGTAGGAATTGGGTTTGTACGCATCTCGGATTGGCACGTCGATCACGGCTGTGTTTTCCTGCATCATCACTGTACGGTGACTCAATACCTTGTCCCGTTCAATAGTCAGGATCAGTTTGCCGGCAAATGGAGCTTTGATCTGCGCCTTCGCTATGTCACCGGGTTGGTAACTCTCTTTGTCCAAGTCAATCTCGAGACGGTCCGGATTTTCCATCGCCCAAGGCGTGTAACCCCAACCGGCCGTGTAAAATTCCGTTGAAGTTGACGAACCGGAGTCCAAATCCCGGATCTCTATCCGGTATTCGCCGTATTCGGTGGGGGCAAAAGCAAACTTTCCCACTCCCTCTTCCGAAGTAAGTGGAATCGATCGGATGATTTCGGCTTGCTTTTCCGACACATACCGATAGTTTCCACCCCTGTCTCGTCTTAGGATGGAATTCCAACGAAGTTTGTACATCGTCAACTTTAAGTTCCGCTCGGGGGTCGGAGTGCCGTCTTTGTCGACGGAGACATATTCAATAGTCATCTCCTCATTCAGTTTCGCATATCCTTCCGGTGACCGGCGAATTCCGACATAATGGGTGTAAGGGTGAATGGTCACGCCCCGGTAAGCGCTCACAGCGCGGCCGCCGGGCTCGCTGACGGTGGCCACAAATATGCCTTCCAAAGCGGATTGAGGCTTCAGTTCTGATGGTATGGGGAGCTGAAAGACTGTTTTCCCTAATTCATCAGTTCGTGACTCGCCAAGATTGATATGTCGCTTCTTGAACTTCAAAGCGGAGTTGGAAAACGCGAACGAACGCCACTTTTCGGGCGAAAACTCGCTCGCCTCAATGTCGCAACTGGCAGCGACTCTCCGATTGACCGCGGGCGGCCCAAAAAGGTTCACCGCCTCAACGCCAATCGAAATCTCGTCGCCCAACAAATAAACCGGTCGGTCCGTCGCGAGCGTGACCTTGATACGGTCGGGCATAAACTCCTCGACTTGAAAGCGTCTGCGTCCGATCTCCTTGTCCGCAACATGTATCTTGGCAACGTAACCCCCTGTCTTGGCGTAAACCGGAAATTCCATGCTCAGCTCGAAAGCGCCCTCTTTGCCCGTATGAGAACGAAATTCTCGAAAGATCCGTTTGTCGGGTGCCACCACCTGAATCTGAACCGGAAGTGAGGGTGGAGTCAGGTTGTCTTTTCCGCGCACGATAATCACTAGGTTTGCCGTCTCGCCCGGTCGATAGATTCCCCTGTCGGTGTATACAAATGCCTCATAACCGTTATCCACGTAGGGTGCGCCGGCAACTTCAAAGTTGGTAGTTGACAATCTACGGCGATTCAACTCGATAAAGGACAAATCCTTCCCTTTCGCCGCGGTTATCATAAATGGAACGAATCCCTCAATCTTTTCTGATACCGACGAAAATCTCACAAAACCGACGGAATTTGTCGTGCCGCTCAGTAAGGTTTGATTGTTGTCGCTGATAACCTCAATGACCGTATCTCCGACTCCTTTCAGCGTAGACAATGAATTAACCCACACCAATAGTTCATCGGCCGTTCTTTTCGCCATAATGCCAAGGTCGGTAATCATGACCCATTGAGTGGCGTAGAGCCACCGTCTCTCCGTTTCGCGGGCAGTCACTTTGAAAACACCGATTCGGTCTTCCTCCAAATATTCTGCTAGCGAAATTGGCGTCGTGACCTCCTCATTTAATACCGATTCAATCTCTATCTCGCCGCTGTGTAGAAACTTCCCGAGGTTGTTTGCCCACCGCGACCAACCCTGTGAACTCGACAAGAAAACAAGATTGTTGGCATACACTTTCTCGATGTCGACCTTCACCTTGTTCACGTTGACCGTGGCTAATCCGAGATTCAGTTCTCCGTCCCTCGGAAGATATAACCCGCCGCCGGCGAATCTTACGTTCGGTTCAAGGTTCGGAATAGTAAGCGTCCTTGTAAAGTTCCGCTTTAAGGTAGTCCCATCCTGTGCGGACAGTCCTCTACCAATTTTCACAGTGCGTCGGTCCCCCGGATTGAATTCGCCTTCAATCCGCAGGTAACGCCGGCGCGAAACCAATTGATACTGACTCTCCGGCTCAACGGTCAGAAACAGTTGTGCTTGGTCCGGGGCAACCCTCGAGTTGAACCGAACCTCCAAATAATGTCCTCCTCCGCTATCGCGCACGCTTGCATTCTCGACAACTAAGTGACCGCGCCCTTCCAACGCGGTTTTATTGATATGATCGTCAGCGAGACCAATTCCCCCGTTGACACAGGTGAAGTCCTTCTTCAATCTGAGGATAAAGCGTTGTTTATTCTCACTGCGTTCGATCTCTACTGTTTCTAGATCGATGATGTCCGATGGTTCCTCGGTCACCGCTTTATACGAAATTATCTTTCCATCCTCATACGATATCGCAAGCTTT
The DNA here is from genome assembly GCA_028820655.1 of Candidatus Poribacteria bacterium. Classification (GTDB taxonomy): domain Bacteria; phylum Poribacteria; class WGA-4E; order WGA-4E; family JAJDTR01; genus JAJDTR01. The sequence goes on from JAPPIK010000054.1 coordinate 16,021, forward strand.
TCCTCCAGTGCGGTAGGATCGACGGGATAGTTGAATTCAACCGTCCCGCGAATCCTCGCTCGGCTCTTTCTGCCTGCCCCTTGCTCAAGCGACAGTCGAGATTTTTTGACCTTGAACCGTTCGGTGGCGAAGGTCAGCGTCCGCTTTCCGCTCAATAACCGGTCCGGCGAGTGGCTGACGGTTGGAAACACTTTCGCTGTGTATACGGTAGAAGGAGCAAACGCAACTTCCGGGAAGAATCGGAGGCGGTCGGAGTCCACCCAACGAAATTTCCCCGGAATCGCCGGTGAAAACTCAATCGGAGAATAGTCCAGATCCTTATCCAGTATGTGCTCCTCGACAACCGGATCGGAGAACGCGAAGGTGAGGTTCTCCCGTTGGGAGACCGTGCCTTCCGGAAGGATGGATTCCACGGTAAAGCGAGTCGTGTCCTTCACGTTCTGAATGGCGATGTGAACCGCGCCCGCCACAATTATCACGCAAAGAATGGCGATGATTATTAACAAATGGCTGGGATTCAGTTTCATGTTAGATACCTCCTGAGTTCAATGTCCCGTTCTCGACAAACAGTGTATGATTTTTCTGATGACCGTAGACGCCGCTATGGTGCAAGTCCAAAAAACTGCTGGTAACAACTCGGGTAAGATAAAATTGCGTGTTGGGATCCGATGCGCTGGGTAGATAGCACGAATTACATTCCGACAACTTTAGATTCATGCCGCTCGGTTCGATTCTGGACCAGGTTGAGCAATTACAATGCCAATTTTAATCAAAGTGGAGTGAACCGTGGATTTCAAAGGAGATGTGGCCAGAATCGCACTATTGACAAAGTGAAATTGTTGCCCGCCAGAGAACCAAAACTGCGTGCATCAAACCACAGCCATTGTCTCGACACAACCACATAATGCTTGCTGATGAATGAAAATCTTTGTCGGGCAGTGTAGGAAAGTGTCGCTCTGTTTCGAAAGGTTCTGGGGCGGCGGAAGAGCGTGAGGACTTCAGTGGTTCAAAATGCTGGTCAAGGCATACCGATCCCACCACCCTTTTAATCGCTTTTGGACTCCAGCGGAGTGCCATGTCAATAGGCAACGGGTACTACATTCTCCCACTCCAGAGGAGTGGAATGTGAATATCAGCGCAAAGCGATAATGAGGCTAATGACGCTCAAAGTAGGTGGACAGGAAATCGGCGAATATTCGTAGAATCATGCCCATAGTAGGCCATAGCCTTGTAGGGTGCAATCAAGCGAGTGGATAGCGAGTGATCAAGGGAACGGATAGATCAAGTGACTGAATAAGGAATGATCAAATGAGCGGATAGCGAATGCGATAGAACTCCCGTAGACCTCCCATAGTAAGTCCATCAAGCGAGTGAATAACGAGTGCGATAGCTAATCTTCTGCGCACCAGCCTTTAAAAGACCTCGAGGGAATCCAAAGAGCGAACAGCGATCAGGCGAGGGAATAATGTGCGCGATAGAAAATCATATCTATAGAAATCCTCTTGCGCCTCCGACTTCGAGCCGAGTCATGGTATATGACGCGCATCTATAGGAGCGATCTCCGAATCGCGACTTCTACATATCTAATCTGTGCAGCGTCATTTTGGAGAAATGGCATAACAAGAATATTATGCGAATTTCAATGTTATGATTTCCTCTCCACCTCAAACCAACTCGATATCCACCGGCGCATCGTAATCTACGCCAGCCACCTCAAAGCCGAATAGATTGCGGAAACCGCGTTTGAATCCCGCATAATCGGACAAATCAAGGAAGTTCTCCGTGTTCACTTCATCCCAACGCCGTGTCACCTCCCCCACGATTTCGGAACGAAGTTCACGGTCATCAAGCCTCAACCGGCGATCGGCATCCAACGCAGGCGTTAAACTTGGCCCCAAATGCTCACTGAACAGCCGACCCATTTGGCGAATCGGATCCTCGTTTGTTCCCTGTGCATCCATGATGTCGTTAAGCATGCTGACATAAAGCGGAACAACCGGAATCGCCGACGACGCTTGCGTTATCACGGCTTTGTTGACCGAGAGGTACGCATGCCCGCCCATAGAGGACGACAGTCTGACATCCAGTGCATTTATGCGCCCCTCAAGATCCTCTTTTGCTTTCCCTATCGTGCCGTCGCGGTATATCGGCCACGTGAGTTCGTGCCCGATGTATGTATAAGTCACGACCGTGCACTCCTTCGCCAGCAAATTCTCCTCCATCAGCGCTTCCACCCACATCTCCAAATCCTCGCCGCCCATCACCGCGACCGTGTCCTCGACCTCGGCATCTGTCGCCGGTTCGATGTGAACATCCGCAATCACCTCGCGATTGAGATCGATTGTCTTGCCACTGTAGGGCTCGCCGATCGGCTTCAACACGGACTGATGCTCCGCTCCGGTTCGCGGATGAAAGCGCCTAGGCGAAGCCAGGCTGTAAACCAATACGTCAACCCTACCCAACTCCCGCTTTATTCGATCGATTGTCTCCCGCTTCAAATCATCGGAAAACGCATCCCCATTCACATCGCTTGCGAAAAAACCGTCCTTCGCAGCTAGTTGCCGCAAAGCGTACGAGTTATAAAAACCCGCGGTAGCCGTCCGTTTCCCGTCCGCCGGGCGCTCATAATACACGCCGATCGATTTTCCGCCGTAGAGCCACGTCAATGCGATGCGCGATGCGAGACCGTACCCTGTCGACCCGCCTACGACAAGAACATTGAGATTGTCGGAATTCTGAGCCCCTAAGGACTTGATATAGTCAACCTGTTCTTGCACATTTTTCTCGCAGCCTACGGGATGCGCGTTTGTACAGATGAAACCCCGAATTCGCGGTTTTATGACTTGAACCGACATGAGATTCCTCCTCCGCTAACGCTACCCGTCAATCTCAACCACCATTTCAACCTCAACCGGGATACCCCCCGGCAATTGCGACATCCCGACCGCAGAGCGAGTATGCTTGCCCTTGTCACCGAACACCTCCACAAAGAGGTCGGAAGCCCCGTTGACGACAGCCGGCTGATCCGTGAACGACGGGGCCGAATTGACAAACCCGACCACCTTCACAACACGCTGGACCCTGTCCAGATCCCCGAGCGCCTGTTTGAGCGTCCCGATCAAGCCGATCGCCACCTGCCGTGCCGATTGATACCCATCCTCAATCTCCGCATCCGTACCAAGCTGACTCTTGTAGATCTTGCCCTCTCCGGTGCCCGGACCGTGTCCCGACGTGAACACCAGATTGCCCGTTTGAACGGTTGTCACGTAATTCGCCACCGGCGTCGCCGCCGGAGGAAGCGCAATACCAAGTTCCTCAAGCCGTTTCTCTACCTGCATTTCTCGCTCCTTCCATACATGAAGTGATGAAGTCATACACCTAGAATTATATTAGCACAGTCATCCCTTCCCGTCAACGCAACTTTTCGACGAGTCAGTAGACTAGGTTCACCAGAAATTCATTCAGATTCCTCTGTAGGAGCATCAAGCGACTGAATAAGGAGCGCGATAGAGATCCCCCTCCTGGTCGCGAACTCTTCCACTGCCGCACGCATACCAAATCAAATCGCAAGTTTGGTTAAACGACAATCTTTCCACAGTCCTCTGTAGGAGCGATTTCCGAATCGCGATTTCTTCCGCTGTCGGACGCATACCAAATCAACTCACAGGTTCGCCTAAACGAATACTCATCCACAACCCTCTGTAGGAGCGACCTCCAGGTCGCGATCTCTCCCACTGCCGCACGCATACCAATTCAACTCGCCCTTTGAACCAAACTAAAACCACCCAGATTCCTTTGTAGGAGCGACCTCCTGGTCGCGAACTCCTCCCCCGAAGGACGCAATCCAAATCAACTCGCACGTTGAGCCACACGAAAACCCACCCACAATCCCCGTAGGAACGACCTCTTGGTCGCGATTACCCTTGAAGAACCATCCTTCCTCGTACATTTCCTTACACGAGCCATTCACGATGGCCACCTGTAGGGTACAATCAAGCGAGTGGATCGCGAGTGATCAAGTGACTGGACAGGGAACGCAATAGAGATCCCATAGTAACTTCCCTAAACACCAGCCTTTAAAGAGAGAAGGACGAGCCCAATGATGATAACCCTCCCGATACTTCATGCCACTTTTGATGATAGCCGTGTCCATTTACGCCGTCGCGTTTCTGATTTGCGCTTGATTCTCCCACCGGAAATATGTTAAAATATCCGATCTTCAGCCGGAGTGGTGAAATCGGTAGACGCACTGGATTCAAAATCCAGCGGGCCCTAGGTCCATGTCGGTTCGAGTCCGACCTCCGGCATCCGCAAGCCATATAGAACCGACACTATATGGCTTTTTTTATACCCGCTCGCTAAAGAGCCGGTTTAACTCTTGTAAGGTGCAATCAAGAGAGTGAACAACGACCGCGATAGTAAATATCCTGCGCACCAGCCTTTAAAATCTGAACGCAGCTATCCTCACCGATATTTCAAGGACGTGGTGAAGTTTCCCCGATGACCCGACTAGACATCCGCTGGATTCAAAGAGCCAACAACTTCGACAAGGCATTCTCCCAACTGAAAGACGCTGTTGAACTGGCATGCTCCCGCCAACTCTCGAAGCTCGAAGCACAGGGGTTAATACAAGGTTTCGAATACACGCACGAATTGGGATGGAACACACTAAAGGACTTTCTCGAAGAACAGGGGACAGAAAACCTTTACGGATCCAGAGACACAACGCGCGCCGCATTCAAAGCGGGTTTGATTGAAAACGGCGAAATATGGATGGATATGATTCAAAGTCGGAACCTGACCACACACACCTACAACGAATCCACAGCAGCCCAGATTGTTAAAGCGATTCTAGAAGTATATTTTGTAGAATTTCAGGTACTCCAAGCGAAATTCCAACACCTGAAAATGGAGAATTCCGCATGAGTGCCTATCCCCTACGCCAATCCGACTGCGGTTTGTCGGAATCCGTCATCCGGAAAATCAGCGATGTGTTCAATCACTACCCGCAAGTGGAAAGGGTGGTCCTATACGGTTCACGCGCCAAAGCGGTACACAAAACCGGCTCCGATATCGACCTGACCCTCCACGGCGGAACGGATCTGACATTACACATCCTGCTCCGTATCGCCGATGACCTCGACGACCTGCTTCTCCCCTATACATTCGACCTTTCAATATTCCGCGACATCACCGATCCCGACGTAAAGGAGCACATCCGGCGTGTTGGCGTCACGATGTACGAAAAACCAACCCCATGAACACCGTCAGACGTTGAAACCGAGTTTTTCCCTCAAAACTCGGTTTCTTCCCTAAATCCTTGTGGCTTTATGATTCGGTTTAGCCGTCTCACCACTGACAACCAAACACTGGCAATCAAGGTAATCCCAAAATCTTATGAATCACAATTCAGACAATGCCCACTACCATCCGCCCAACACTTACCATATAATCTACAGTCATTTGTGAAAATCGTATGGATTCTGCGTGACAAAAAAGGAGAAAGCAAAATGTCAAATATTACCGAAATTCAACAAGCGATTCTTGCGCTTTCTGAAGCCGATTACCTTCAATTTAGGGGTTGGTTTAACGAATTGGAATGGGCAAAATGGGATCGCCAGATTGAAGTGGATTCAGAAAGCGGGAAACTGGATTTCTTGGTCACCGAAGCCCGTGAAGCAAAAGAAAAAGGCACGCTCAAGGATTTGTAGATGCATCGGACCACATCTCGTTTCTGGAGACATTTTGAGCAACTCCCACAACCTGTCCAGAGGGTTGCGAAACGAAATTTCCGCCTGCTCATAGCAAACCCTCAACATCCCGCTCTCCATTTCAAAAGGGTTGGCAAGTTTTGGTCTGTCCGTGTCGGGCTTGATTACAGAGCACTTGCCGTTGAAGACGGGGGAGATTTTATCTGGGTTTGGATTGGGAAACACGACGAATATGATCGGTTGATTGGCGCTTAAATCAGCCAACACAATTGACAAGAGCAGTTGTTTTTCATAATATCAATCAAGAAAGGGAAGTTTTTGAAAATCAATCATTGCCGAACCGTCTCCAAAGAGGTAAATCCCCACTATGCCAAATAACTTCCACCAAAAACTAATCAACCTCCTCATAGAAGGCGACACCCTGCGAGACGAGGATGACGAACTCACTACCGCCGCCGTCTATCGCCGCGCGCGACAACTTGACCACGACCTCGTGCGGCGGCCGCTCTCGGACGACGAAATCAAAGCCGAATTCTTTGAAGAAATCGACGGACACTGGATTTTCAACGCCCACGCATTCACCCACTACCTGTCCAGCAAGAATTTCCTCGCCAACTCCTACACGCGATTCCACAACAAAATCGGCTTGAACATCGGCGACAAATTCCTGCGCGAACGCGGCGAAGTGTCCCTCGTCTGGCCCTACAAGGATTGCGTTCTGGAAGGCGGACAAACAAGAGAGGAAGAAAAACGCAGAGAGATATTCTTCAATGAGCTTCTGGCGCAAGACGAGATTAACCGCCTCTTCGACCCGAAGGTGCTGACCGACTGAAAACGCTACACAGTGGAAGGTGAGGCGAATCCAACCGTAACGATGGGCATTTGATTCTTCGACACCATACGGAAGACTTCCTGGGGTGCCCTATGACCGTAGTATTAACGCCCTGTGATTACCTAGTAGAACCCGTTTGAAAATTATCTTCTCTTTTGAAAAACAGCGTCAATGCGAGATGTGAAATTGTCTTGAATGGCAACCAAAATTTCATACCAACACTCCGATATCACCAATGTCGAATCCCTAAAGAATCCAGCCATATCACGAATTCACGCCCTCTTCTTCTATCCAATAAACACCCCTATATGGTTTGAAGAGGATGGAATTCTCTTGAGATGCCAAATGTCATCCCTCAAATCGTGTCCGGCGTTCACAAGCCGCCATTCAATACTCGCACTAGGTTTCCATTAATCCCTTGACCAAAATCTCCTCACCTGTTAAACTTCCGCGCCATCGCCCAATGCGCCGTAAAACCTCAGACGAAGTATGTTCAAGAATCTATGCCCGCCGGCCATCGGCATTCAGGCTAGTATGCGGGACAACCTAAAACTCGCGAAAACTGCCGGTTTTGACGGACTTGACCTCGACATAGACGAAGCAAGCAGGTTAGCGAATCAACATTCGACTGATTACGTTAGAGACCTATGGTTAGAATCAGGGTTGAAAACGGGCGGTTGGGATTTCCCCATTGATTGGAAAGGGGGCGAAACCGAATTCCAAAACAGTCTGAAAATGCTCCCAACTCTGGCAGAACTTGCGGCAAGTCTTTGCTGTCACCGTACGAGCACACAAGTCTTCAACTGGAGCAATGCACCGTTTAACGAAAACTGGGAATTCCACATCAGACGCCTGAAACCCGCTGCCGAGATTCTGAAGGACTTCGGCCATTCTCTCGGATTGGAATTCATAGGCCCAGCCGCAAGCCGCAGGATGCATCGATTCTCGTTTGCCTACGACATGAATGTTGTTCTTGACCTTGCGGCAACCATTGGTACTGGTAACGTCGGACTTCTTTTCGACACCTGGCACTGGTATACGTGTCGGTTAACGCTGGACGATGTGCGGAAGCTATTAAAAAACGAGGTAATTTACGTTGAGGTCAACGACGCGCCGGTGGGAATGAACCCCGAAGACCAACTTGACGATGAACGGTGCTTACCCGGCGAAACGGGAGTGATTCCGGCGGCAGAAATACTTGAAATTCTGAATGAAATTGGTTACGATGGTCCCGTGGCGCCGGAAACTTGCAACGGCGAAATTGAAGCGATGGCTCCCGCCGCCGCGGCAAAGGTCAGCATTGAATCGTTGAACAAAGTGTGGAATCAAGTGACCGGATAGAACAAGGGAGCGGATAGCGACCGCCATAGAGATCCAATCGCGATAGAAATTCCCAAGTTGATTGGCAGGCGATAACAAAAAGGTGAAATTTCCGATTTCCAAACTATCATAAACGGTTATGACGCCAATTTCTTGAAGTGGCTTCAAGCTCCAAATTATCACCGCTTTTTTCGACTTCGATGCAAAACACCTCTTCAAACCGCCTCAAGGTTGTTGTTCCGGGCGACAACCCGCCCCAGATTCAAGGATCCCCCCACCTCCAGCGTTTAGACCCTTATGCCGACGTAGAGCTATACCCGGACGGCTGTTCAACCGCCGACGAGAAACTCAAACGCGCAAGTGACGCGGACATTATCATCAACTCGCGGGGGATGGTTACATGGCCCGCCGAGATTCTTCATCAACTGCCAAAATTACGCCTGATTTCAACCTGCTCCATCGGAACGGACATGATAGATCTGAATGCGGCAAAGCAACTCGGCATAACCGTCAGCAATCAGCCGGGCCGCACCGCCCCTGTCGTCGCTGAACACGCATTTGGCTTGATGTTGGCTATCGCCAAGAGAGCCGCCTTTTTCACGGAATCCATGCGCGCTGGCGGCTGGCCGCGGATGGATCATATCTACCTACGCGGCAAAACCTTGGGGATTATCGGCACAGGCAATATTGGCTCTGAAATGGCGCGCCTCGGCGTCGCTATTGGCATGAATGTAATTGCGTGGACGTACCACCCGTCTCCGGAACGCGCACAAAAACTCGGCGTTGAATTTGTAAGATTGGAAGAGCTCCTCCGCACGGCGGACGTGATTAGTATTCACGCAAAACTCACCGATGATAGTCGAAATTTAATCGGCAAACCGCAGTTCGATCTCATGAGACCAAACACACTACTGGTCAATGTTGCGCGTGGTCCCATCGTTGATACGGATGCCCTCGTCGATGCTCTGAATAGCGGGCGCCTTGGCGGCGCGGCTATTGACGTTTTCGATCAAGAGCCGACACCTGCCGATCATCCGCTCTTGGGCTGTGAGCAGGTGGTACTGACGCCTCACTGTGCGGACATGACACCGGAGGGAGTGGACCTTTTAAATGAAGGAGCGGTGGACAACGTCATTGCCTTCCTGCAAGGACAGCCGCGCAATGTAGTCGCATAATGGATAAAACAGCTACATCAAAGGAGAATATCCGACAAGATAGATGGAACAGTTACAAAATGAAACACTGGTAAATCAACTGAAGGCGTTCTGCGCACAAGAACGCACGCGCATTGAGAACCGCCATCGATTCGGAATCGGGGGAACGGAGATAGTCGAAGAATATACCCACCTCGCGGATAACGTGATCCAACGAATCTACCAAGCGAGCCTTCAGGACGGACTCATCTCCAAAGAAATGCCGCTCGCCATCCTCGCCTTGGGAGGATATGGCCGAGCCGCGCTCAATCCGTATTCAGACATTGACGTGATGCTGATCTACGACAACGCCAAACTCTCTACCTCGCAACTGGAACCGTTCGCAAATCAACTCATCGCCATGCTTTGGGATGTCGGATTTGACGTAGGACACAGTTGCCGATCGATCAAAGAGTGCATCAAAGCAACTTATCAAGACCTATTCTCAAAGACCTCTATGATTGAGGCGCGTTACATTACCGGAGCCAAATCCGTACACCGACAGTTCCAAAAACAAACGTCTAAACACTTCTACAAGCGGCAGATCAATAAATATATCGCCCAGACAATTCGCGACTGGAATGAACGCCACCAATCATACGGATCAACCATCTACCTGCAAGAACCGAATATAAAGGAAAGCGTTGGCGGACTCAGGGACTTCCATACCGCCATTTGGGTTGCCGCTGTGCGGTACGGTATCAAAGAGCTCGACGAACTTGCAAAGCGCAGAATTGTGCCACCGCAAGTCGCCGAAGCGTGTGAGGCCTCACTCAATTTTCTATGGCGGCTGCGGAACGAACTCCATTACGTAACGAAGCGCAGCAGCGACCAACTCGCCTTCGAGGTGCAACACACCATGGCCAAAAACCTGGGGTACGTCGACGAGGGAAATGTGCTGGCTGAAGAAGCCATGATGCGAGACTACTATCTGCATGCCGAGCATCTCTTTGAATTCGCCAAACTCATCATTGACCTTGTGAAATACAAGGCATGGATGGGCAGCGGAGTGCTTAATCGTCTACGTGCCGAAAGATTGTCTGACGGCTTCCTTCTCAGTCGGAAGGAAATCTGTTTCCAACCGGGACACTCGGGTTTTTCAAACGATCCGACCCGCATCATGAGGTTGTTCGTTCATAGGCAACGCCTCGGTTACCGCGTTGGCGCCGACGTAAGGTACGAAATTGCCGCCAACCTGGCGCTTATTGATGATGACTTCCGACGCACCCGAGAGAACGCAAGGATATTCCTCTCAATCCTAGGTAATAAATTACGTGTTGCCGAGACGTTGCGTCGAATGCACCGGTGGCAAGTGTTAGACCGTTACCTACCCGAATTTGAAAAAATTCGGTCCCTGGTCCGCTACGACCGTCCCCACGAGTACACCGTTGATGAACACACCATGTACGCCATAGAAAACTTGGAGGCGAAAACACTGGCGGGAATGAAGGACGGGAAATCCTTTGTAGAGATTCTGAATTCGCTGGAAAAACCCGAGTTGCTGCGCTTGGCCGTCCTATACCATGATGTTGGCAAAGGAATAGAAGGTCCCGGAGACCATGACGAACGAAGCGTGGAAGCGGCGAAAGCGATGTTGGACCGCCTGGGACTCCCGGAGCCCGATCGCGAAACCGTGCTGTTTCTGATTGAGCGGCACCTTGATATGTCTCACACTGCCCGGCAGCGAGACCTCGACGATCCCGCAACGATTGAACAGTTCGCAAATTTGGTTGGAAACGAACAGAACGCAAAGATGCTTTACCTGCTGACATTCGCTGATATACGCGCTGTCAGTGCTTCTATCTGGACAGAATGGAGCGCGGTATTACTGCGAGAACTCTATCAGCGTACGCTGAAGTTCCTTCGGGGCGAGTCCTACCGTCTGAAGTTGGACGAGTTGAAAAAAGAGGTCACCGCGCTTATCGGCAAGTCCGTTGGAGAAGATCCTGTCCAGCAACACTTCGCGTTGATGCCCGATCAGGAACTTGTGGGAAATTCGCCCGAATTCATTAGCAATCAGATTCAGCTCGTTCACCAGCTTGGAGAGAAACCGATCGCGGTTTCCTGTTTTAGAGAAACCGAAACTCGTACGTTAATCGGCATTTGTACTCGGGACAAGCGCGGTGCCTTCCGTCAGATTACTGGCGTATTAGCCTCAGAGAACGCCAATATCATGAGTGCGGAAATCGAAACCCGCGATGACGGGCTTGTTATTGACGCAGTGAATCTCTCGGACGAGAAAAGCCAAAAGAGCCTGAGCCTTGAACAGCGCGAACGAATCATCCAGGTGCTTGAGGGAGTTTGGAGTGGAAAAGTCGACTTTGAAGCCGCTATTCAGAAGCAGGGGGAAGCACACCCACGACGTGCGGCACGGCGTAGTCTGTCGCCGGAGATTGTAGTCGATAACAACGGCTCTTCTCTAGCAACAATTATCGACATCCGTACTCAAGATCAAGTTGGTTTACTCTACGCAATCTCGGATACATTCTACAATCTGAATCTTGACATCCGAATTGCTAAGATAACTACGGAAGGTTTTACGGCCATGGATTCATTCTATGTCACTGAGGAAAACGGCCTAAAGATTACCGATGCACGGCGGTTGGACGAGGTTAGAACGTCGCTGATGGATCGTTTGTCCCCAGCGGGATGAGTTGCCAAAGCGCTCTTTGAGACGTAGCTGGAAGTCCCGCCTATCTAATCTCTTCGATCCGCGCGGCAATATTAGTGTGAGGTCGTTTTTGTATTGACAGAAGCTCTCTGGTCAACTAGAATCTCGGCGTATAGTGTCGGCACGCTATGAATCCGACAACACTTGGATCTCTCACGGGTTGAGTATATAAATATGCTGCTTCCCTGTCCGTACCTGCAAGTCCGGTATTCTCGATACGTTTCGGCAACATACTTGTGCGCTGATACATAGGATCTGTAGCAATTTTAATCCACATTTGAGAATTGGTTGCACCGTGAGTACCCACACTATTTGATCGTGATATACTAATGAGAGGAGGCTTAATGCGATGCTAAAAGAGATGCTGGATAAGATGTTTGATGGTGTGACCGTACCTTCAAATTTCACCGAATTCCTGATTTGGCTATTCGATCTCGGTTTCGACGTCATCGGAGTGTTCGTCATCGTCTGGATGCTCGTCTTTTTCATTCCGAGGCGCGACACGCTATATCTCAATACAATGAAGGCGGATATGGAGGACAGACGAGAGACGATAAAGGTCTTGCATCAGGAAGTAGAGTCGTCGCGGGATATCATGACCGGACACATGTCGGAGCACAACAAGACGCAGACGAAATTGCTAAGTGACTGTGTTACGCTCATGCAAAACCTCGTTGCGAAAACTCAACAGCAAGGTAATCAAGCAAACGCGCTTTCGGGGCACATGACCAAACACGACACAACGCAGACGATGCTGCTAAAGGAGTGTGTTGACCTTATGGCTAACCTCGCTGCAAAGATGGAGAAAAAGTCCGATACTGTTTCGCGTTAGAATTTGTGTCGTAGTTTCTGCATCAGTTGCCTCGCCTACTCGCCAGCGTATAAGATCCGAAATGCAGCGTCTGTAGCAGGTTGATTCAGAGTTAGAAACTAACTAAGTTCGTTAACCTCGTTTTGTGTTGAAGAGAACTTTTTGGTCTAAAAGAACATCGTCGTTTATTGTTAACTCGCTAAGAATTAGACAGTGGTTAGCCGCCTATTTGACGAAGTTCACAGCCATGTCGCCATCCTGATCATCGCAATTGAACCCGACATCCGTTCTAACCATTGGCGATAGACTTGGTGGCTACTGCCCACATTCTCTAAACGGTATTTATTTAATGTCGGGATGAGCAGACCGAAACTCACTCATCCTATTCACTCATGAGGTACTAAGAGCAAAGAGAGGCTTTGATTGTCCAATGGATACGAGTGCCGGTTTTTTAAAATTTCTATTCTGGTTCCTTGATTACGGCTTCGACATAATCGGCGTGGGTGTAATTATTTGGCTGCTCGTCTATTTCATTCCACGGCGAGATGCCCTCTATCTTGACACGATGAAAGAGGACATGGAGGACAGCCGTGAGACGATGAAGGTTTTGCATCGTGAAGTGGTGTCATCGCGGGTCCTGATGACCGAACGCATGACGGAACACAACAAGATGCAGACGCAGCTGCTAAGCGATTGTGTCAAACTAATGGAAAATCTGGTAGCGCAAACCCAGCTACAGGATTGCCACGCACACGAGTTCACCGAACACATGACCAATCACGACACGGCGCAAACTGTTCTGGTGAAGGAATGCGTGGACATCATCGCTAACCTCACCGCAATGATTGGGGAACAACCCGATTCGGCTGAGAGCCAAAGCTCGACCTCAGCCACGTAATCGAATCAATAAAAATCTTAAATCTCCTGTATCTGATGTGTCCACCCGGCGTCGTCGATCTCACTTTCATAGATAACCCAATTAAACAAGTTTCAAAAATAAATTTACGTTTCGTTCTAAATGCAAACCGGTCTTGCTGGATTGACAAATCCGGCAGATTCTATATCGAGGGTCTATATGTCCGTAGAAACCGATAGTTTTAGTCTTCTGCTCCTAAGGAATGGCTATTTAGGGTGAGAGTGATGGGAGATCTTCCGCCTTCCACTCTTCTATCCTTCCAATCCTAGTCTTCCTAGTCCATGCGGAAGATGAACTTTTATATTAGACATCTTTCCAAATTGACCTTTGTTGCAGACGCGATTAATTATCCACTGGTTTCAAGTTAAAATTGAAGTGATGTTCCTTTCGCTCCAGCAGAATAGACCATTGGACAATTTATTGAATCAACTCACATAGCCCCAGAGGGGATCAAGCGAACGGATAGTGAGTGCGATAGAGATCCCAAAGGCAGCAACACGCATTAGTCAATTTACAAAGATACGGAGACTTGAGGCCGGAAGTGAGAAGACAAGCACGTAAACAGGCATATAAGTACATTCCTTCAATCTCTTGACTGTGCATTTGCGCCTTTGGTTAATCGAGACTGTGAACAAATCCAGAAACTACTGACATTATTTTGGAAAGATGTCTATTAAAAATTGCTTAACCAACAGGGCTTAAATAGTGTCGATGCAGGTAGTCATGTATTGTTCGCAACCGCATCGGTTGTGCGTTGATGGGTTGAATTCGACTCATGGCTAGGGCCAACCAAGCAAGGAAAACCATTCATCAAATCAAACATGAGGTGCTCCGCGATTATTGACGGAAGCAGTTAAAATCACCTGCTATCGGAGTGGAGTCCGCGAAAGTCTCAATCCAACAGTTTATAGCCAAGGATTGGACGAGAACGCCCACCTATGCGTTTTCATCCGGCTGCAGAGAGAAGTCACTGACTGATGTAGATAGAACCGCGTACAGTGAGAAATGGAGGTTGCCAGATGCAGCAATCGGAAACCCAAGCGCTCGTTGCACAACTCAAGGCGTTGTCGGTAGACGGACGGGACCGGATCGAAAAGTGTCACCGATTCGGGCTTGGTGGAATTGAAATCGTCGAAGAATACACGCGCCTTGCCGATAATGTGGTTCAGCAAATCTACCAAGATGGAATACAGCGCGGAATGTTGCCGGAAGGTGCGCCGCTGACCATTCTGGCATTAGGGGGATACGGTCGCGCAGAACTCAATCCGTATTCGGATATTGATGTAATGCTGGTGTACGACGACTCAAAAATCTCGGTCGGCGAATTGGAATCCTTCGCGAGTCATCTTGTTGCAATACTCTGGGATGTTGGTTACGAGGTAGGCCACAGTTGCAGATCCATAAAGGAGTGCATTCAGGCCACGTATGACGATTTTGTGTCGAAGACAGCAATGATCGAATCTCGTTACATTGTTGGCAAAAAGGAAGTGCACAAACAGTTGCTGCGGCAAATTGCCAAACACGTCTACAGGCGACAAATAAAAAAATTCACTGAGCAGGCCATTGAGGAATGGAAAGAGCGTCATGCCTCGCACGGTTCTACCATCTACTTGCAGGAACCGGACATAAAAG
The DNA here is from genome assembly GCA_028820655.1 of Candidatus Poribacteria bacterium. Taxonomy (GTDB): domain Bacteria; phylum Poribacteria; class WGA-4E; order WGA-4E; family JAJDTR01; genus JAJDTR01. Next base: position 31,107 of record JAPPIK010000054.1, read on the forward strand.
AGAGTGTTGGAGGTCTAAGGGATTTTCACACCGCTATATGGATTACCGCCGTCAAGTACGGGATCAAAGATCTTCATTTACTTTCCAAGCGGAACATTATCTCCTCAAGTGTTGCTGAAGCAAGCCGGGCGTCGATTGATTTTTTGTGGTGGTTGCGCAATGAGTTACACTATGTGACGAAGCGAAAAACCGACAAGCTTTCCTTTGAAGTTCAGCATACTATCGCCAAGAATCTTGGATACTCCGACAAGGGAAGTATCTTGGCAGAGGAAGCAATGATGCGAGACTACTATCTGCGCGCCGAACATCTATCGGAGTTCACCAGCCTAATCATCAACATAGTGAATGACAGAGAATGGGCGGGAAGTCGAATAATAAAGCTCATGCGTTCTATCAAGCTCTCTGATGGCTTTTCGATTACCGATAGGGAAATCTCTTTCCAGCCCGGTCAAGCAGACTTCTCGACGTATCCCACGCGCATAATGAGGTTGTTTGTGCACAAACAGCAACTTGGCTATGGCATCAGTAACAAGGTGACACAGGCAGTTATCGCCAATCTCCATCTGATTGATGAAGAGTTTCAAAGCACTCGCGCAAACACCGAGGCATTCCTCTCCATTCTTGGCAATTCAGCCGGAGTTGCGGAAACGCTTCGAGCAATGCATCGCTTGGAAGTGCTTGACTGCTATCTGCCCGAATTTAGTAAAGTTCGATCACTCGTCCGTTACGATCGCCCGCATCAATATACAGTTGATGAACATACGATGTACGCAATCGAGAACTTGGAGGAACAGGCGCTGGCGGAGGTAAATGATGGTCAAACTTTCATTGAGATGCTAAACTCGCTGGAAAAACCGGAATTGTTGCGGCTCGCAGTACTATACCACGATGTCGGGAAAGGGATAGAAGGACCCGAAGACCATGACCGGCGAAGCGTTGACGCGGCGAAAGCCATGCTAGACCGATTCTCACTTCCGGACGAGGATCGGGAAATCGTGCTGTTCCTCATATCCAATCACCTCGAAATGTCCCATACGGCTCAACATCGAGATTTGGACGATCCAAAGACAATAGAACAGTTCGCTAGGCTTGTCGGGAACGAACAGAAAGCGATGATGCTTTACCTGTTGACATTCGCGGACATGCGTGCCGTAAGCACAAACATCTGGACAGAATGGAGCGCGACGCTGCTGCGTTCTCTCTACGATAGGACTATAAAATACCTGCGGGGCGAAGCCTATCGCATAGAATTGGATAGCCTGCAAAAGCAGGTCGGCGATCTAATCGGGGAATCAATTGGGGAAGATGCAATTGATCAACATTTTGACGCCATGTCCGACCAGCAATTGATCGGAAATTCCCCGGCTTTCATTTGCAAACAGATTGAACTGGTCGAGCAACTTGGGGATAATCCCATCGCCGTCTCCTGTTTTCAGGACTCCAAATTTCACACACAGATTGGAATCTGCACACGAGACCACCGTGGCACGTTCCGCAAAATTACGGGTGTGATTGCCGCGGAAAAAGTCAATATCATGAGTGCAGACATTGCGACCCGCAGCGATGGGATTGTTATTGACACCATCTGCTTATCGGATGAAACAACGCGAAGTGGTCTGAGCGCTGAGCATCGTGACCGGCTTGTGGACGCCCTTTGTAATATCTGGATTGACGAAGTTGACTTTGAAGCCGTACTTAAGCAACTTGGGGAATCCGATCCATCGGATCAGGGGCGGCGAGACTTGACTTTCGAGGTTGTCGTCGACAATAGCGGGTCGGATTCGGCAACCATCATTGACATCCGCGCCCAAGATCGAGTCGGTTTCCTTTATTTGGTAGCGGCCTTATTCCATGATTTGAATATCAATGTCCGCATCGCCAAAGTCACCACGGAGGATTGCACGGTGATGGACGCGTTCTATGCAGGTGAAACGAACGGGACAACGTTTGCAAAAGCAAACCGCATTGAAGAGATAAAAAACACCTTTTATGTTACGGAGCCGGATGGACAAAAGATTACTGCACCGGACCGCATTGAGGAATTTAAGAAATCCCTGACAGATCGTCTAAGCGTTCAATAGGGAGCAAGCAAGCGCTTTGCGCGCTCATTCTGCTCATCAAGAACCGTCGTTAGCGGGCAAGACAGTAGCGTTTTCAGGATGCCATGTCAAATACACCCTGTCTCCGGTACGCCGGTAACTCTCCTTCCTGCCGACATGGCTCAGTTGGTGCGCAACCACCGACTTTCCGCCGGGGGCTTCCACGGTATACTGCCTCATCGCGCCGACGTACATCTCTTCGCGAATAACCCCTGTTATAAAATTGAAAGCGTCCTTCGGTGGCTGAACTGTCAAGAGTATCTGTTCTGGGCGAATTGCCATCGTCACGGCGGCGCCCTCGCACAGATCTCTGTTGTGTTTGCCGGCGAATTCTACCTCTGAGTAGTTGTGCAGTCGTACTCTTGCCATATCGCCTTCTATTGCGAGAAGCCTGCCGTCAAGGAAATTGGATGTCCCGGTAAAATCAGCGACAAACCGGCTGTTTGGCTCATTGTAGATTTCAGCAGCGCTTCCAATTTGGCACGCTACGCCTTTGTTCATGATAGCGACCCTATCGGACAACGCAAACGCTTCGCCTTGGTCGTGCGTGACGTAAACAAAAGTTATTCCTACCTCACGCTGCAGTTCCTTCAATTCTAGCTGCATCTGCTTCCGCAACTTCAAATCAAGAGCAGCTAAAGGCTCGTCTAACAGCAAGATGGATGGACGATTGATGAGCGCACGTGCCAGCGCCACGCGCTGTCTCTCGCCGCCGGAGAGTTCGGCAGGCTTTCGATGCCCATATCCTGGCAGGCGCACCATCTCTAGAAATTCGCGGACTTGCGTTTTTATCTGCCTCTTGGGGACGTTTCTCATCTGCAATCCAAACCCGACGTTCTGTGCGACCGTCTTATGCGGAAACAACGCGTAATTCTGAAAGACGGTGTTAACATCCAAACGATAGGGCGGCGTGTCCCCGATTGCTTCATCGTCAATGAGAATCTCGCCGGAGGTAGGTTGATCGAATCCCCCAATCATGCGCAATGTTGTCGTTTTGCCGCATCCGCTCGGTCCAAGTAGAGAGAAGAATTCACCGCCGGCGATTTCAATTGACATGTCGTTCACGGCAACCGTATCGCCAAAGCATTTGGTCACACGCTTGAGGGTGATATTACCTTTTGACATAATCTCGTGCTGTACCAAAGCGGGCATAATCCCAATGTTCAAATTGCATCTGCAAGTGGCGAATCGATGTTTTTCGTGTTATAATGAACGTAGTTTCCCAAGTCGCATAGCGCCCTATTTTATCAGTGTCTGTACGTTTATTCAATTGGATTATCCGACTCTAGCGGCATGGCATGATTGCTATACCGCAAACATCAGGTATCCGATTGGGAATTGGCAAATCCCCGACTTTCCAGCTTCTCTTACTACACCCGCTGTATTACGGTTGTCGAATCTCTATTCCGGATCCGGTAAAAATTATAGCTGTATCCTCGAAGGAGAAAAAAACTATGCCAGAGCAAAATCGACAGTATATCTTTGCCTCACGGCCCGTTGGTTATCCGAAAGAATCCGACTTTAACCTCGTATCTTCACCCATGCCTACGCCTGGAGATGGGGAAGTTCTAATCCGCACCTGCTACCTGTCCGTGGACCCCTATATGCGTGGGCGAATGAGAAAATCAAAATCTTATGCCGCCTCATTGGAGATCGGCGATGTCGTGCTCGGCGGCACGGTGGGACAGGTTGTCAATTCGAAACATCCGGACTTTCACGAGGGTGACATCGTCAAATCATACCTGGGTTGGCAAGAATACGGAGTTGCAGCCGGAAACTCCATTCAAAAGGTCGATCCCTCTCTCGCGCCGATATCCACGGCGCTTGGGGTGCTTGGTATGCCGGGTCTGACGGCGTATTTCGGTCTGCTTGAAACTGGACAACTCGAAGATGGCGAACATGTGCTCGTGTCGGGCGCGGCAGGTGCTGTCGGCTCCACGGTGGGCCAAATCGCAAAGATTAAAGGCTGCCGAGTTGTCGGTGTCGCCGGTACCGACGAAAAGATCAACCACGTCGTGAACGACCTCGGTTTCGACGACGCATTCAACTACAATTCTGTTACGGATTATGACGCGAAACTGCAAGCGCTTTGTTCTGATGGAGTCGATGTCTATTTTGACAACACGGGAGGCCCCGTAACCGATGCGGTCTTTCTAAATATAAACCTACGGGGGCGTATGGTAATCTGCGGTCAGATTTCGCAGTATAATCTGCAAGAACCCGACCTCGGACCGAGGCTTCTGTGGCAACTGATCACCAAACGCGCCAGGGTTGAAGGAATGTTGGTGAGTGACTTCGCGGAACGGCACGAAGATGGTCTCCGGCAGATGGGGGAATGGGTCAGAGCCGGCAAATTGAAGTATAAAGAGACAATCACCGAGGGTCTTGAAAATGCGGCATCGGCATTTATCAGCATGTTGAAAGGCGGTAACATCGGCAAACAATTGGTTAAAGTGTCCGAACCGGAATAAGCTTCAATGGGCCGCGAATTTGTGTAAGCTGCCTCTCTCAGCTCCCTAACTCTTCAGAAACCTCCTTACGTCGTAATTCTTCGGCACATGGATTCCTGAGGACAAAACGACGCACGGTTGGAAACCCCTCTTGGTTCTACGAAGTCCGAATTTCGGTCCCCAAAGGAGAATGTAGATGAAAGCTGGAACCGCCGCGAAAAACATCACGCCGCCAATCGGGGCAAACACCCCGGTCGGCGAAACCACGGGAATACACGATTCCTTATTCCTCAAAGCACTCGTACTTGATGATGGGGCCAATCCTGTTGCTATCGTCTGCCTCGACCTCAGCGGCGGTAGTGCCGCTTTCTGCTATGCGATGGCGGAGCGCATCCAAGAAAGAACGGGGATTCAACACACCCTAATCAACTTCTCGCACACTCACTCTGCTCCCGGCGGCGGTCTTCCCGGCGATGCCGGCACGGGTGAGATGAACCGATGGATGGAAGACCTGAACGAATCGATTCCCGCAACAGTTGGAGAGGCTTGTGAAAACCGCTTCTCGGTAGCACTGCGAGCTGGCCGTGCGCCGGTGCAAGTTGGGTTTAATCGTCGTCTGCCGGATAAGGACGGATTTGTTCATATGGCGGTCAACGAAAACGGAGCGGTTGTACCGTGGACAAACGTGTTGCAGATTTGTGCCGAAAATGGCGACACGCGATTAGTGCTCTTTGAACACGCCGCGCACCCCGTAATCGTGCATGGAGCTAGCAGCCTCTGCGGCGCGGACTACACCGGCTTCGCCGTTCAACGCATCAATGAGAAGTTAGGCGATGACGTCACGGCAATCTTCGCACAAGGGTGCGGCGGCAACGTCAACGGTTACCCGTTGAGAGGCGGCTGGGACAAAGCCGAAGAAGCCGGCCATATTCTCGGTGATGCTGTGATCGGCGCATTGCCTAACACTACGAAAATCATAGGGGATTCATTTAATGTGCGGTCAACCCGCGTGATGCTGCCCGCCCCGTTGCCCTCCATGGAGGTGTGGCATAAAACACACAATCTGCTGAAGCGCATCGCGTACGAACGGGGCACTGCCGGGCATGAACTTTACCGTGGAATGATTGGATCTTTAGAGATCATGAGAGGGATGATCGAGCGCGGCGAGCAACCGGAGTCGCGATTCGACATCACTGCCGTTTCGATTGGAACAGAGTGGTGTCTCATAACAATGCCGCAAGAACCCTTCTGTGAATACGAGTTATGGGTCGACGAAAACGCTCCTTTCGACCATGTAATGGTGTTCGGTTATACGAACGGCCAAATGGGGTATGTCCCCACGGATAAGGCTCTGGCGCGCGGAGAGAAGGGCGGCTACGAAGCCGGTTCTTGTCCCAGCATTCGCGGTCATGCTCTACGCAGCCAGACGCATGCTCCGTTTGCCGTCGGTATCGAAGGCATGATCCACGATGCCATTTCCTCCCTCTGGAACAGAAACTGAACTACCTCGCAATAAAACTCAGTATGATACATAACTTCGCTCTCGAACCATGGGGGTCGGCATCTGTTGCCGGCAAAAAAATTGCATGCCTATCTGATCATTGGCGTCCCACGTGCATCATGTATAATGAAAGCCAAATCCGCAGTGTGAATCCCACCTATAACTCACACAGCAGCGGGAGGGATAACAATGGCGCACAGCGACTCCGAATTGATCAAACGCACATTAGATGGCGACGACGCAGCCTTTGGCTTTCTGGTCGATAAATACAAAGGCGCCGTCCACGCCCTCGCCTACCGCAAAATCGGGGATTTCCATACCGCTGAAGAGATTACACAAGACACCTTCCTTCAAGCCTACCAAAAGTTATCCACACTCAAGGATTGGCGGCATTTTCCGGGATGGCTCTACACCATCGCATCACGATTCTACTTGATGTGGTTTCGTAAACGCCGACCGCCGATGCAGTCGATTGATGCCGCTGAGAAGCGTTACGTTGACACTGTTTCGCAGGCCAAGTACGCCAACGAACAAACCTGTCAAACAGTGCACAGCGCGCTCGAAGAACTTCCCGAAAGCCAACGTACCGTCCTCACGCTCCACTATCTCGGCGGGATGACGGCTAGAGAAATTGCAAGGTTCATGGGCACGTCGCACGGCGCTATTCTCGACCGGCTCTATCGCGCCCGATTACAATTGAAAAAGGAGTTGATACCGATGATGCGGCAAACCTTAGGAGCATTTCAATTGCCTCCAGCCTTTACAACACAGACAATGAACCGAATTGACCAACTCCGCCCGTCAGCCACACCGGCGAGCAAGCCGTTGATGCCGTGGGTGGCTGACGCGGCTACGCTTATCGTTGCGATATTCATCGGATTAGGGCAACAGTCAATGACGCGAACGCAGCGACCGTATAGTCTCGACGCACCCGAATCATCGGTGCAGGTTGATCTCATTGACGCGCCGGCTTTTTATCGTCCCGAGACAAAACCGGCTCTCATTAGCCGCTCCGGGCGATTGAGTTCAGAAAACGATAAAAATGGCACGCAACCGGCAAGCGCGGCCGTTGGAACGGCATCCAACGTCGTGAAAAATGAGGTGTTAAATGACTCCGATTGGAAGCAGACCAATGGCCCCTCCGGCGGTAATGTCACTCAACTCTTCCAAGCATCGGACGGCACGCTCTACGTGACTACATTCAGTCCGGGAGTTTTTCGCTCGGACACCATAGGTGATACTTGGGAGACACTTAAGAATGATTTGGAGGTATACACGGACCAAATTGGTAGTAGACTGCCGTATGCGCATGCCATTGCAGAGTCGAACGGTATAATTTATCTCAAAGACTTCGAGAGTTTCTTCTATTCAAAGACTCGCGGCGAAACTTGGAACTGGGTGAGATTTCCCGATCGATTTGAAACAACCGAGGCGTTTGCTGTGAGTGGGGAGCGAATTTACGTCGGCCAAGAGAAGGAGGGAGTCGTTTATTCGGATGACTACGGCGAATCATGGATACCCCACCCAATCGGTTTTCCAATTGATTTGCCGAAACTACTCAAGAATTCTGGAACCACGCCTAAAACACACGGACTTTCTAATAAACCACCGGAGGAACTTCATACGGTTGGTACGACTCTCTTTGCCAAGCGCGGCGATAATCTTTATCGGCTCAAGTCTGGTGAAGAATCCTGGACGAAGGTAACGAGTCTCAAAGATCTGCGCTTTTTCGCCGTAGCCCAAGGCGCACTGATTGTTGGTAGCCAAACAGATTTGCGCCGGTCCACAGATAAGGGGGACAACTGGGCTCCGATGTCGGGAAAGATCCACATACGGTCATGGGAGAATAAGGATGTCAAAGGAGACATTCCGTGGTCGCGTGTGCCGATAGAATTGGAATTTCGATCACTGAGCATCTTAGGCATTGCGGGCTTCGAAGGAACTATTTTCATTCTCTTCAGTGATGGAAGTTTACTTCGTTCTACTGAGCACGGAAGGTGGGTCACTACCGAGACGAGCTTATCTGGCTTGGAGGAGTGGGACATAAACAAAATGGTCGCACTGTCGGCACATTCCGTCTGTATTGCGACAGACGCTGGCGTGTTTCGGTGGACAGATGGTGAATATTCCTGGAGACAAATCAACGAAGGAATAATAAACACTTACGTGTCTGAGTTGGAGCCGTTCGAGAACGCGCTCTATGCGACAACGGAGCACGCCATCGTAAGATCCGTAGATGACGGAACTCGATGGGATCCAGTTCATCAAGGCTTGCCGGTGACAAAAGCTCGGGTATTCGCCGTTGCGGATGGCGAACTCTATCTCGGTCTGGATGAGACGAATTATGGAAGGAGAAATAAACCGTTTACCGCCGGGATTTACCGGTTGGCTGATGACCAGAATTCATGGATTCCCGTGCAAACGGAGATGCGCACGGACAATCTCGACCATCCAAAGAAGAATCTCTACCAGATTTTTGAGCGAATCCAAAGCGTTGAAGAGCTTGTAATTTCCGGCGACGTCTTCTATGCCGTTGCGCGGATGGGAAACGGATATGGCTGCTATAAATGGAGGAAGGGTGAACGGTTCTGGACAAGCATCAGTCCTGAGATTGAGGAACACTTTAACGATTCCTAGACGAATCTCGTAGTCTCCGGCAAAACCATCTTTTTGAACGCTAGCCGGAACCTCATGTACTCGAACAATCGGGGCAAGTCATGGTCGCTAATTGACACGTACCCCGGGTATTATGACCCTAATAATGGGCGAATTGAAGGTCCCATCGTTATGGGAAACACGGTCTACATTGCGGTTTACGAACGAGGAGTGTTTCGATCAGCGGACCGTGGCAAGACATGGGAATCGGTCAGCGATGGATTGCCACAGGGACATTCTTGGGAACTCTTTGCAGTCGGAAAGGCGCTGATCGCAGTGGAAGGGGAGGCAGGTATTTTTCAGTTGAAACATGATCGGACATGGGTGTTCGTTAAACCCTATCCTCCAGACTCTATCAATGCGATGGATGTCCTGGACACTACGCTTTACGCCGCAACCGGAGAGCAAGGGGTGTATCGAATCGATTTAACAGAGTCTAGTGGCGACTGAACCGCCGACTGCAGAGCAGCAATGAAGATGTGACGAAAAGATGATTTCATCACAGCATGTACTAGCTTTGAAGACAATCCATAATCGTCTTCAGAAAATCGAGAGCGTTTGGGCGATCACTGGCAGTTGCGGTTTTGTCCTTCAGGGAATGGAACTCGAAGTCAACGATATCGACCTTCAGACCGATGCCTCCGGTGCTTATGAAGTCGAGAGCGTATTCCCTGATATGATTATCAGCAACGTGAGATTTTCTAAATCCGATAAATTCGCTTCGCACTGTGGAGAGTTAACAATTGATGGGGTGAAGGTAGAGATTATGGGAGCGTTACAGAAGAAACTCCCGGACGGCACATGGGAATCTCCTGTTGATATCAAGACGCATCGTGAATTCATTACGTTTGAGGGGATGGTTTTACCCGTGTTGTCCCTGGCGTATGAGGAGCAGGCTTATCGAATACTCGGCAGAGAAGAGCGAGCAAATCAGATTAAGGAGTGGGTATCCCGTCGTTGATGGCACGGATTCCTCAGGACATATTGGGATTGTTCCGATTTGGTCTTTCCTCCCGATGTTATTTTTCTTTTACAGCCGTCTCCTCCGGCACATAATTCTCTCCATCCCAAACATACGCGGTATTCCCAACCAATAAATCATCCGGCTTGATACTTCCCTCTAACAGCGCCGCTGCATTACGGCTCCGTTCATGATACTTGGCAAGCGCCTCTGCCGCTTCGACTTTCACACGCGCATCAGAACTCAGCGCCCAATCCGCCAAAACTTTTGATGATTCCGGTGTGTCGATTCGACCTAGGACGGGAATGGCTGCGACGCGTGTGTCAGCATCTTCAATCTCTGCAATCAGCGGAATCCAATCATACAAGTGAGGAAAGTGTCTAGGCGCCTCCACCTTTATTGCCTCCAACAAGTCGATTTTGTTAGCGTCGCTTGATTTCCATAATTGCACTAGGAAATCTCGCACACGCGGGGTATCGCAGAGCACCATTGCCCGAATCAAGTCACTCGAAACATTGATAACTTTCCGTGGAGCGGTGATTGGAACAATCCCTCCAAATTTTACGCCGGCGGACTTGGCTTGGTATATTTCTATCAGGAGGCGATCTAACCATAGATTCGGATGGTTAATGAGATTTCGTATCACTCCGTATTGAATTGATGCCGTTTGCAGCACCATATTCCTGACACTTCGGTAGGTATGACTTGAATTCAAACGAGTCAAAAATCGCAGTTTTTCACTTTCAGGAAGTGGTGCCGCTTCAGCTATCCACTCCGCCAGCGAACCTGCTTCCGCTTCGGTGAGGGAGCGTTCCAACCGCGCAGTGATAAACTCGTGGAGATAGTATTGGGATGCCGGCGAGTCGTCATGCGCGTGTTTCAGCATGAAACGACGCAATTCTGCTTCGAGCGCGGGATTCCGAAGATACGCCGCAACTTCCAGTGCCTTGCGCTGCTGCATTTGTCCGCTCACAGGACTGATGAAGTTCACGACTGGATTAGGGTGGACAACGTCGTCGAGGTACTGTCGCACAATCTTGAGTGCCTCCTTACTCGAATAGTTGCCGACCATGCTAAGAAATCGTTCGCCCCGACGGGATTCGTAAACGAGTCGGTTGAACAGTGCAGGCGGGCTATTTTTCAACACAGCGTACTCCAAGAGCTTGAAGACCGATGCCTCGCTGCTTCCATACATCAAGACACTCAGTCCGTCTCGCAGACCAAGCATGCTTCCCGAATCCATCGGCTGGGAGAGTAAATCCAAGAAACGGGTTTCAATCAGTTCCATGTTGTGTCGTATCATTAAGTCCATCGCCATGAACTCTGGTGACGGCATGCTAAGGGTGTGGTGTTTCTCCACTCGCGACGAAATCTCTTCCATGACCGATTCCCACCCCTCCGCTGACATCCCTTCGCGGATGTTGAACTCCGTCTCGATTGCCAATTCAAGCGCTCTCATCACGCGCGAATCCCGTTGCCCTATCTCATATAGATGTTGAAAAAGTAACCCGGAAGAATTGCCAACGAGCGTTCTCCATTCGACAGATGGCTGATAATGTGATTGCTTCAGCTTGTGTAGCAGATGTTCCACATACGGTTCGACAGAGGGATAGTGTAAAAGAGGATTAGCCCAAATCCGGAGATTTAGACTATCTTGAGAACTGCCGACCATCTCGTTGATCGCCGCAAACCCGCTGCATCCATCTCTCTCAAATTGCCACCAGTAACCGGATTTCACAGAATGGTTGTAACTTAAAACTCTAGGTTGACCGACGCCAAGGTGCTGGCTGAAATAGTGGTACGGGATGTAAATCCATCGCAACTCCGGTCCCTTGGGGAGTTGGCGGAGCCGAATTTTATTTTCATTTATGAACTCTTCTCCATGTCCAAGAATCATATTCTGGCGCGGCGGTTTGTCCCAAGGCTTTACTTTGTGGTGAAACTCTTCCTTTGAGATCTCAAGCGGAGTTTTACCCAGATTCACGTCGTTGCAGTAGACGCCAATTCCCGGTTCGCTCATTATATATAGGCGGCGCTCTCCGGCTTCCTCGCCTTTTTGCACAGATAGAACGAAAACCACTAGTAAACCATCGATAACGATCATACCTATAATCCCGACAAGTAGACGCCCCTTCCAGAATATATAGACGAAACTCGCCGCAAAAAGCACTATCGCTAGGACAACGACGAAAAAACTCAACCATCGTCCACCCTCAATCATTGATTGTATGAAATCCGGAGATACAAACCGCCTCCATTGAGAAGAAAGTAGCATAGGTAGCAAAATAAGGAGCACGGTTATGTTAAGAGGCCACCGAGTCACTCGATTGTCTTTTTCCTTCATTCTTTTCACCTCCGTATCGCTTATGCCTGAATTTCCAAGTGCCGGTAACAGTGGAGCGATGCTAACGTGGCGGATAATAAAAGAAGCAAAGTATAGGTCACAATAAGGTAATCATGAATGCGTTTTTCAATCAGTTCGCCCAACGGAAGTAGACATACTGCGCTGAAAAACCCTGCCCCAAGGATTTCCTTCCAAATGGAAGGACTATCACTAACAATTCTCCAGCGCAACTTTAGGAACATAACGACTTCAAATCCCAAAATTGAAAACAACGCCACTGACCCCATCACGGACAGTTCATACCATTTGACTATCGGGTGAAATGGCGAGTCCATCAGTTCCTGAATTTCGCTCCGTAAACCAGAGGTGATAGTTACAAATACGGCAAAAACCGTCAGTATTTGAAGGAAAATCCCGAAGCCCCAGCGCGTCAAGAACAACCGCTTGCGCGACAGCGGACGCGAAAAGACGAACGCCTCCGTTTCTCCGGAATCCTGAAAAACCCACCAGGCGGTAACCATGCCCTGCAGGCACGGAATCAGATTCAAGATCGAATCGCCCGCAGCCAACGGCGTTTTCCGGAACAGAACATACCCCACGGTGAACAACAGGAAGGGGATATAGTATGGCAACACTCTCCGCGCATCTACTTTGATGATTTCGATTGACATATTTCCTCCATTAGACTCCGTGTGAGAACGTCGGGCACTGTTCTACGAATGTCGTTCCGCGCCCAAGATAATTTTAATACTTTTCATACCAATTTGGGCTTTCCAATAGAAACGGAAAAGGGTGAAAATCCTTGCTATAACTAGCTTTCCCACAGTTTTGGAGTCGAAGTCATCGGACCGAGGTATGAAATTTTGGTATGAACCCGTGACTACAACTAAAGACAATTTCGGTCAAAACACCTATCCTTTTCCAACGAGTTTCACGAATAGGTCCTCAAGGTTGAAACCGTGGACTTGCGCAGCGTCACTCCGTTCGTGTTGTTGACATAGCGCTCGAAATCGCGCCTCGTCAAAGTCGCGAACAATTGCGACAGTCTGATTTTCGCGTGACTCGTACTGCATGACTTTAAAGTGGGAGGCTAGTGATTCGCGCGGCACGGTTTCCGGGAGATGGATTTGGCGGACGTTCGTTTTGAGATCCTCGAGTGCTCCCGACAGATGCACGCGTCCATGATGAAGAATCGCCAGCCGGTCTATGATTCGCTCAAGATCGCTCAATAGGTGTGACGACAAGAACACGGTTCGCTTCCCGTCATACACCTGCTCCAAGATAAGATTCAGGAATTTGTGCCGCGCCACAACGTCAAGCCCTGAAGCAGGCTCGTCAAGAATCAATACATCGGCGTTTTGGCAAACCGCAAGCAGCAGACAGAGCCGGCGTTTTTCGCCCCTTGATAGAGATTGGTACTTTTTCGACGGGTGCACATCGAGTTCGTCAAGAAGGTGTCTGGCGAGCGTCCCGTTCCACTTTGGATACAGCGAAGCGTTGAGCCTCATCGCATGCTCCGCTGTCATCCAGCCCGGCAGGTGCATGTTGTCCGAAACATATGCCACGCGGCGGCGATCTGTATCGGAGTGTTTCCAAGGATTCCTGCCGAGAAGTGTGACCTCCCCCTCGGAGGGATGCAGATGACCCATGATCATCCGAACCGTGGTCGTTTTTCCGGCACCGTTTACGCCCAAGAAGCCAAAAACCGATCCGCGCGGCACGGTTAGATTGAGTGAATCCACGACCTTGTCCTGCTCAAAAACCTTGGTTAGATTCTGCGTTCGAACGACGTCTTCGCTCATCCCTCCCCTTTCCGGATTCTTTGATATTCCCGATCGATAATGAGGTCGATTTCCTCTCGGGCTAATCCTAATCGCATCCCTTCAACGAGCGTTTTTCGGGCAAGCGCCGAGACAATTCGGTGAATCTCCTCGCTTGCAACCGAGACTACCTTTGGAGCAACGAACGCCCCTTGACCTTGCCTCAGCACGAGTACACCCTCGTACGCCAACTCATTGTAAATCCGCGCTGCGGTGGTTGGATTAATCCTTAGCGTCTTCGCCAACTCACGGATAGAGGGCATCCGGTCTCCGGGATGTAGTCCGCCGTTGACAACCGTGAGTTTTATCTGCTCTATAACCTGTTGGTAGATTGGTTGACTGCTGTTGTAGTCAATATGAAAGAGCATCAACACCTCGTCTGTATGTACTGTATGATATATTACCATACAGTTATTTGACATGTCAATGAAAAATGCAGAAATTGCTATTTGATCCTATTTTATTTGTGCCTATGGTATACTGAATTCAGTAGTCATGATGTGATGTCCCGTTTCTAGTTTGGGTTTCTCGGAAAACTGCCAAACGTAAATTCGTACATCTTGCTTGAGATCAGTGCAAATTGGTCATGAAGGTTTAAGCGTTGATGGTTGAAAATCTACTCGACATTGCCATGTTTATATTATTCCTCTCGCTTCTGGTAGCCTTGCCCTGGCATTTGATTCCGGAAACAGCGAATGATGGGATCCGTTCTATTTCACCTTGCGCGCCGATGTCCCACAAAGTGTCTTTCGTCTTTTTCCTCCTCATTTGGATTGCGGTTGTGCTTTACCACATCGTGTCCGTGATAAATGGCGGATGGGAGTCCTCGGCGAAATTGTGGCCCATGCTAGGTATAACACTGCCCCTTTTCTCTGCGACCTCCGTGAATCGGTTTGAGATTCGGGTGGCAGGGATAAACTCCCAAGGTCATTTCACAAAGTGGAAGAACATCAACGCATTCCGGTGGAAAGAGGAAGGGGACTACAAACTCGGCTTGGGGAACGAGGCATATATACTTGGCTTAATTAAGTCGGGCGACAGTTTCCCCTGGTGGCTCGAGTGGGACAAATTTCAACGGTGCCAGCGGGAAAACGCCGATAAGTTATTGTCCCAATTCCTTCCGAATAAGACTTGAGATAATCTATAGACTGAACCCGGCGAACGCATTGGCGTGGGTTGTTTGGTTTCGCCGTTTTCTCCACGAGTGTTGTTTATTTTGCCTTTGATGCTAAAATTTTCACATTTTTACGTGACGCATGGTTTTTCTTATGCTAAAATATTCGCACCGGAAGGAGGGAGGTGACTAAATGGAAGATTATCGTATCGTAAGACTCAGCCGCCGCGAGCGGCAGATAATGAATATCATCTACGAACGCGGGAGTGCTTCGGTTGCGGATGTGCTTGCGGATTTACCGGACGCGCCCAGTTATTCTACGGTTCGGGCGCTGTTGCGGATCTTGGAAGAAAAGGGGCACCTTTCACACGAAAAAGATGGTCCGCGTTACGTATATCGTTCCACTCAACCGCGCCATCATGTGGGGCGTTCCGCGCTCAACCAAATTGTCCAGACGTTCTTCGATAAATCAGTTGAAAAAACGGTGGCAACATTGGTTTCCGACTCTGATATCTCCGATGACGAGCTTGACCGTTTAAGCCAACTCATTGAGCAAGCGAAGAAAGGAGGAAAACCCCATGATACAGATCATTGACGCGCTAAACTCCAATCTCTGGTTGGGTTTTCTGCTCAACGCCACGATTAAAAGCTTTGCAATTTTCGCCGTTGCCGGGATTTTGGCATTTCTTCTGCGCGGCAAATCAGCGGCGTTACGGAGTTTGGTCTGGTGCTTGGCAATCCTCGGATGCCTCCTAGTCTCGCTATTCTTTCTCACTTTCTCACCGTATGAGATTGGCGTCCTGCCTGCAAACCCTGTCGCATTTGAAACAGATGTTTCAAATGAGTACAATCAACTCGCTGCCACATCAGCCCCGATTTCACCACACCCGCCGCCGACAACCAAGGCGCTATTGATCGATCCCATACCAGCGCCAGTTCAACCGGAACTTGCGACCGATGAGAGCGTTGCTTCTTTCCTGTCCGGGTGGAGAACGCTCTTTTCGTCACTTCACTGGTGCGATTGGCTGACGTTGGTTTGGGCGGCGGTAGCACTGTTTCTGTTCGCCCGCTTGTTCGCAGGCGTCGGTACCGTCTGGTACATCTCCGCCCGCAGCGAAGACCTTGGCAACCTTATCCAAGGCTTACAACTCGGTATGCGACCCGGTTGGAAGCATCCGGTGAGGGTACGAAGAAGCAACGCTATTTCGGCGCCGATAATGTGGGGATTTTGTCGTCCTGTGATTTTGTTGCCCGCTGCTGCGGATAGCTGGGGTGAGGACCGGTTACGCGCCGTTCTGCTACACGAATTGGCACACGTCCAGCGGATGGACTGGGTGTCGAAACTCATCGCGCAGATGATGTGCGCGGTCTACTGGTTCAATCCATTCGTATGGATCGCGGCACGTCGGATGCAGGTTGAGGCGGAGATGGCGTGCGATGACTCTGTCCTCACCACGGGGTATCAATCGACCAACTACGCAGAACATCTGGTCGATATTGTGCGAACCGCGAAGATGGCTGGATCGGTTTCGGGAGTGTCGGTGGCGATTGCGAATTCATCAAGAATTGAGGAGAGAATCCGGAAGATTCTCGCCGAAAACCTGAATCGGCGTCCGTTGACGAAAGTCGCAGCGGCAGTCGGACTATTCGTCCTTACCTGCATCGCTGTACCGATGGGTGCAATGCGATTGGCGGAAGCTGGAAATCAAGAGAATGCCTTGTACAATGAAATTCAGTCAGTCTCCAACTCCCATCCGGAACCACTCGGAAGAGATGCAATGGAGATAGAAAAAGCAGCGTGGCAGCAAGTGTACCAACTGAATCAGGAACACGTAATTTCACTGTGCGATAAGTTCCTCGGCGCTTTCCCCGAAAGTCGCAGGTACGATGAGATATGGTTCGAAAAACTCATCTGCTTCCACCATTTAGGACGCGGCATTGAGTTTGACGTAGGTGTCGAAGCTTTTATATCGCAGTTCCCAACATCAAATTACGCCGGCACGCTCCACAAGTATAGGGCGCGCCGTCTTGAAAGCGAATCCAAATTCAGAGAAGCCCTCGCAGAGTGGGACAAAATAGATGACCCGACGTTGCTGCATGAGGTGTATGATCGTAAGAGTCACCTCTACAGGCGGCTGGAAAATTATTGGAAAGAGACGGAGTTTGACTTACTTCGCGCCGAACTGATTCTAGGTAAACCGGCCCCCGAGTTTTCGCACACAAGCATATACGATGTGCCCGTATCATTGAGCGATTTGCGCGGCAAAGTGGTGATACTCTATCATTGGTCAACCAGAGATGGGCGCAGTTCAGAAAACGACGTAACAGGCGGCGTAATCGCGAGACTCAAACGTCTATACGCGGCGCATAAGAGCAACCCCGATTTTGCCCTGATCTGCATATGCATCGATAGCCGTAAAGATTTACTTGAGAAGTTCGTTAAAACTCACACGCTGCCTGGAGTCCATCTGCTTCTCAAACACGGCGAGGTGCCTCACCAATTCGGTGTAATTGGCCGACCACACTTTGTGGTAGTCGATAAAGCCGGGATTCTGCGCGATAGTGTGCACCGCTTCGGACTGGGAGAACTGGAACTTGAACAGCTAGTCGCGGCGCTATTGGAAGAACACCAAAGCCCTCTAGATGAACGCATTGTTCCGCGAATCATTATGGCACGCGCCGCATATTACGATACTCGATATGAGCGAGGAAAATCTATCGCCGAATACGAGAAACTTCTGGCCTTCGTGCCAGGCACTCCCTATCTACAATCGGAGCTTAGCCATCGCAAATTCAACTTCATCATGGAAAAAATCCATGACAAGCTAGACCGAAGAGACGACGCTACAGCGTTGCTGAATCAAGCGTTTGAGATTATTATTGACGCAAGTCAGTCGTCTACGGACTTTCCAGTGATGCAAGCCCTCCAGCTAGCACATCGGTTATCCGACCATGGCGACCGAGAAAAAACGTGGGCGCTCTTTCAACTTGCCGTTAATCGCGACGACAGTGACTATAGTAGAGCTATCAACTTGGCTAAAAGACGCCCGAAAATACTCCGGGCGATTCACGACATGCCAGAGTATCAGAGACTTCTCGCAGATACGACGCCAACTAAAGCGGACGTTCGTCTCGACGAAGAAATCCGCAAGCGGAAGATTCATGCGGAAGTGTTCTCGGACGCCTTGAAATCCTTTGTGGCAGTGGATGCGGACAGCGAAATCTTCACTGGCGTTATTCTAACGCGAGTCGGGCATATTCTAGTGCCGCTTAGCGTGAAGGAAGCCAAGAGTATTCGAGTCAAGATTCGTGATTTTCAACCCGCCAAGGTTGTCGCCTTTGATGCCAAAAGCGATTTGGCGGTAATTAAGGCGGATGGTCAGAGAAACCTGCGGCCCGTCGTTCTCGGAAGCGTCGACTTGTTGAGGGAGTATACACCAACGCTTTTACCGTTCCCCGATCACGGACAAGTATACACGGACATATGGATAATGTCTGCTCGCGGCCATCACGTTGACCGCCATCAATTGCCGCATCTGTACCAAGATGCGGTTGGGCAACCCATAGCAACATATGCGAGCGTCGTACAACTTGACATTGACAACAGCCGAGCGGTTGCAGTGCTGAAAGTTGAATCACTCGGACATCCAGGGGAATTTATCCGAGGCGATGCGGCTGTTCACCACGACGGCCGGTTGCTCGCTATCTCGCCTAGCAAAGAGGTGAAATACGTTAACCGAGAACCTTGCACCGTTCAAATCCCTATAGACCGTATTCGCGACGCCCTTAAACGAATGAACATTAGCGAATTGACGCAACTGCTTAGCACTGCTGATTGAGCATGCAAAGAAAGGAGGGCAGTCATAATGGTACATATCATTGACGCACTAAACGCTAACCCTTGGTTGGGATTTCTTCTTAACGCTACGATGAAGAGCCTTGTAATCCTTGCCGTTGCCGGGGTATTGGTGGTTCTTCTGCGCGGCAAATCAGCGGCATTACGGAGTTTGGTCTGGTGCTTGGCAATCCTTGGTTGCCTCATGATCTCGATATTTATTCTCACCCTTACGCCATACACGATTGGTGTGTTGCCCGGAAAGTAGGTCGCATCAGAGACAGACCTGTTGGTAGAGAACAGACAACTCGCCGCCACCCCCGCACCGGCTGCGCCGCCTCCGTTACCAACCACTACGGCATCATCACCTCATGTCATATTGCCGCCGGTTGTACCGGAACCCGAGACTGGCGATAGTGGAACACTTCAGCCGAACGGGTCGAGAACAGCTTTTATCTCGCTGCATTGGACAAATTGGATAGCGTTAATGTGGGCGGCGGGCGGACTGTTTCTGCTTGCCCGTTTAGTCGTTGGTGTCGGAACCGTTTGGCGCCTTACCGCCCGCAGTGACGATTTCAGCGGATCGGTTGGAGACTTGCGAATTGCATTGCACGTTGGTAATTGGAAGCAACCTGTGAGGGTCCGCCGAAGCGATGAAGTTACCGCGCCGACAATGTGGGGGCTATTCCGCCCAACGATTTTATTTCCGGCTGATGCGGATCACTGGGGTGAGGACCGGTTACGTGCCGTTCTGCTACACGAATTGGCACACGTCCAGCGGATGGACTGGGTGTCGAAACTCATCGCGCAGATGATGTGCGCCGTCTACTGGTTCAATCCATTCGTATGGATCGCGGCGCGTCGTATGCAGGTTGAGGCGGAGATGGCGTGCGATGACTATGTCCTCACCACGGGGTATCGATCGACCAACTACGCAGAACATCTGGTTGACATTGTGCGAACCGCGAAGATGGCTGGATCGGTTTCAGGAGCGTCGGTGGCGATTGCGCGTTCATCAAGAATTGAAGGAAGAATCAGGAAAATTCTCGCCGAAAACCTGAATCGGCGCCCTTTGACGAAGGTTGCCCTTGTCATCGGAACCTGCATCACAATCTTTTTTGCCGTACAGATCGGGGCTATGCGGTTGGTAAAAGCAGGAAATCAAGAAGATGAATTGTATCAAGAAATCCGGGCGGTTTCCAACACTCAACCGGAACCACTCGCAAATGACGCAACAGAGGCAGATAATGCTGCATGGCGGGAAGAGAATCAACGAAACATGGAAGGTGTGATTGCACTGTGCGATGAGTTCCTCAGGGCCTTCCCTGAAAGCAATCGGTACGATGAGATCTGGTACGAAAAGCTGATTCGCCTCCGCCGCCTTGGACGCAACACCGAGTATGAGTCAGATATAGCGGCGTTTCTCTTGGAACGTCCAGCCTCAAAATATGCCAATAGACTCAGTAAACTTCGAGCATATTACCTTGAGAGCCAGTTCAAATCTCCGGAAGCGCTTGCCGAGTGGGACAAAATCGATGATCCGGCGATGCTATACGAGGTATATGATCGGAAAGGGCAGATCTACAGTCGGATGAATAACTGGGAGAAACGGGCGGAGTATGACTTACTTCGCGCCGAACTGATTCTAGGTAAAACCGCCCCCGAGTTTTCGCACACGAGCGTATATGGCAATCCCGTCTCACTAGGCGCTTTGCGCGGCAAAGTTGTAGTCCTGTATCACTGGTCGCCGAGAGATGGACTGACGGTGTCGAGCGATGAAACAGGCGGGGAAATCGCGCATCTCAAACGCCTCTATGCAATGCACAAAGACAACCCAGATTTTGTCCTTATTTGCGTGTGTACGAAAAGCGGTGAAGCGAAGCTTAAAGAATTCGTTAATACACACGCCATGCCGGGCATCCACGTGTTGTTCGAACGTAGGAAGATTCCGCACCAGTTTGGCGTGAACGACTGGCCCCACTACGTGGTATTCGATAAAGCCGGCATTCTCCGCGAGAGTGTGAATGGTTTTGACCTGAGAGATTTGTGGATTAAGGAGTTAGTTGAAGCATTGTTGGCAGAAAACACCAATGTCCTCAGCAATCGCATCATCCCCCGAATTGCTCTGCTCCGTGCCGAGGTCTACAGTATGCAGTACCGAAACGACAAAGCAATTGCTGAATATGAGAAACTCCTCCGTTTCACCCCAGATAATCCGTTTCACCCCAGATAATTTGCACGTTATGATGCAGATTCTGAAGAACCACCGAGAGCACACGGACGAGGCAGCGGACTTAATGGATCGCGCATACAAACGGTTTGTGGAATTGAGCAATTTACCTTCGCGACGGAATTTTTCCTTTAATATTTGCTTTGATGCCGTTGAATTGGCAACCTTATTTTCTAGGCAAGGTGATCGAGAAAAGACATGGAAGCTATTCCAGATTGCAGTTGCATATGATATTGATAACCATCGGTTTGCTATCAGAACTGCAAAAGCAGCCCCAGGACAATTTGCCGTGGTTCAGGACATGCCTGAGTTTCAAAAGCTTCTTGCCGACACGCCGCAGACTGAAGTAGAAAAATACCAAGCTGAAGTAAATCGCAAACGGGAGGTGTATGCAGGAGAGGCGTATGATGCTTTCAAATCCTTTGTTGCAGTGGAAGCGGATGGTGAACTCTTCACAGGCATAATCCTCACGCGACTCGGCCATATTCTCGTGCCTGCTGCCGCAACAAAAGCCAAGGTTATTCGAGCTAAAATTATCGATTATCATCCCGTCAAAATTGTTGCTGTTGATGCGGAAAGCGATTTGGCTATTATAAAGGTAGATGGACAAAAATACCTCAGACCTGTCGTGCACGGAAATGTAGAAGATTTACAAGAGTTTGCCCTTATATCGCTACCAAACCCGGGAAACGGCGGCACATATCACATATATCCGGACATATCAACAATCAGCGTACATGGCCATCCTAATAAATCCAATCTACAAGCAGAGATTCAGCCTGATGACCTTATCTCGAGGCAAATCAGCGTCATGCAACTTGATACTGATGGTCGCGGGAAAGTTGCATCGCTGAAAGTTATATCTCCCGGACAGCCAGGCGAATTCATTAAAGGCGCTGCGGCCGTATACTACGACGAACGGTTGCTTGCAGTCTCTCCCGACGATGAAGTGAAATATGACAATTGGGGGGCAAGCGTCGACCCAATACCAATAAATCAGATACGCGCGGCGCTTGAGCGGATGGGCATGACTCAAGAAATGAATAGGGACTTCAAGAAGCCGGAGGAACGGTTTGAGATGGTGCTTGAGGCAGAAAATTTCACACGACTGAAGGGGCAAAAACCGAAAGTGCAGCCGCTATTGATTGCCAAAGCACAGCCGTTCTTGATAACCAAGGATTTAGCTACGTCTGGTGGTGCCTACATCGTCGCAAATCCGGCGTTAGAGGATCAACACCAAGTAGGTGAATCGTGGTTGACGTATGAAATTGAGATCCCAGAGGATGGCGACTACGCTATTTGGCTCTACGCCCGCGGGTATACCGGCAAGAGCGATTCGTTCTTCGTCGGTACTGACCTTGAGTCATTGCGTGCCTGCGACGTAACCAGCTACCGCCAGTGGGGAACTGTACCCGCCGTTGACCGAAACTCGGTGCAAGGAATTCCTGCATTCAGTTTTACAAAAGGAAACCATGAAATTCGGCTCGCCGTGCGAGAGACTGGAACAGAGTTGGACGCGCTCCTCATCACGAACGATCTGAGTTTAGGTTCTTCAGAGATTGACCAGAGATTCGCGTCAAAAAACAACCATTTAATCGAGTATAAAACCTTTCAGCCCTAAAATGTCCGATAACTAACCTTATCGGACATTTTAGGGCTTTTTTATGTCCGATAAGTGTAACAACAACCGAATTACAGACGTTCAAACCCTTATCTAGACGCAGTTTCAAAAAATTATGTCCGATAAGAAAGAGCCGACATGAACGAATTTATCCAAGATTACCAAGACTATCTCCACGATAACGACAAGTCCGAACACACCATCCGGGCATACATGGCAGATCTACGATTGTTCTCAGATTGGTTCCAGAGCATTACAGGCGAACTCGCTGCACCCGAGAACATTACCCCCATGGACGTTATCGACTACCGAAACGCTCTCCTGCGCCAGCAAAAGAAGCCCGCGACAATCAATCGTACGTTGATTAGTATCTCAAGTTTCTGTCAGTGGGCTCACGATACGAATTTAATTCCAAATAACCCAGCGGAAGGTGTGCGAAACGTAGTGGAGGAACCACTGGGACCACGTGCCCTAGACCGTAAGGAACAGCTCGCATTCCTGCGCGCGGTACGTCGAGCCGGTAAAATAAGGGATTTAGCAATCATCACTACACTGCTTCATACTGGCATTCGTGTTAGCGAACTTTGCACGCTTCGGGTTTCCGATATTACTATAGCTGATAATAGCAATATGCTTACAGTGCGAGAAGGAAAAGGCACAAAACGCCGTTATATTCCGTTAAACCCAACTGTATCAAGCGTTTTAAGAGATTATCTCAACTCCATTGGAAGACAGAAAGACACCGTAACAGACAGGGTTAGCGGTAAGAGTTCAGAATTTCTCTTCCATGGCCAGAAACGAATGCCATTAACAGACCGAGGAGTTCGATACTTGATAAAGAAGTATGGCTATATAGCCAAGATTCCAAATGTGTCTCCGCACGTATTTCGTCATACCTGTGCAAAGAATCTTATTGATGCGGGCAATTCAATCGATAGAGTGTCAAAAATCCTCGGCCACTCTAGCGTTAATACTACTTCGATTTATACTATTCCTACCGAACAGGATTTACATATTACTATGAACAGCATATCATGGGAATAGAACAGACGGCCTTTTTAATATGCCCATTGGCAAACTACTAATACGGGTTGCATTCATATATTTGTATGTGGTATAATTATCCTAGGTTAGAATTGCAGATTCAAGTAGTCGGGTATTTTTGAGTTTTTAGCTGTAGTAAAACCGGGGATAATCATGAAAGAATATCGGCAGCCGAAACATTCATTAAAAAAGCAGATTAGCCTACTCTTACCATTTGAGATTTACGATGGCGCAAAGCGGGATGCCCAGAAGTATGGCAGATCAATGGCATATCACATTGTTGAAACCCTTCGATTGACATATGACAAATCTATTAAGGAAGTACAGGCAGAAAAGGAGGCGGCGGCCAAGGTAAGAATCCTTCAAGAAATGACGAATGAGGCGCTGGAGAACGGCGAATCGGAGGAATTTTGCTCGACGCTGGAATCGGTGTTTGGAACCTTTTCTGAAGTGAAGAAGGCGGAGGATTTTACAGCGGAATTTCGTAATGATGTTGTGATGTTTGCGAAAATGATGTTGGAGTCGAAGTCGGCGGAAGGGTAAAAAATAGAGGAGGGGACTTCACGATTTTCCATAAATGCTAGGAAAATCAGTCTATTGCACCGAGCACTACGTCCAAAGCAAGTTGCTCGCCAGCCCGTAAAACGTTGACTTTTACGGGAGTGTTTGGTGCTGAGGCTGTTACGAGTTTCACCAATTCGGTATAGGTATTAACCGGTGTGCCGTTGAAATCGACGATAATGTCTCGTTGCAGAATCCCTGCGCTTTCGGCAGGACTCTTTTCTAGCACATCGGTGACCTGAACTCCGCGGGAATCGTGGTGGTCTACCCTCACCCCCAGCCATCCCCTTGGCACTGCGCCGTGGTGTATTATGTCCCTAGCTATTGCTTGGACAGTCTTGATCGGTAGTGCGAAACAAATATCCTGCGCCGAGAATATTCTGCTATGCTGAAAATCTCCTCGTGAAGATTGGACCTTAGACGAAATCGGTACTTGGTCGAGCGTGGCAGTGATGACCCCCACTATTTCACCAGATGTATTCGCAACGGCGCCGCCGCTATTTCCGGGCTTCATGGGTGCGTTGATTTGGATGGCTTCGTAGTGTGGATTATCCGACAAAATTTCAAGTCCATTTACAATCCCAAACGAAAGCGTTGGACATGCCCCATAAGAACATCCGACAGTGACAACCCACGATCCCGGACCGAGTTGGTCCGAATCGCCAAGCACAGTTTCGGTAGGGTAGCCATTCTCCGCGCGCAAAACTGCGATATCGGAGTAACCGTCGATACCCACAAGCGTCGCGGATTGACGCTGTCCACATGAAAATTTTACCTCAATTTTGTCAGCATTCCTGACCACCGCTTCTGTCGTCACAATGTATCCGTCAGAGTCAATCAGCACCCCTGAACCAATATTCTGATGGTGTTGTATTGGCACTAACTTTCCACGGAAAGCTTCCTTGAGAACCGGTCCCAATCTAACCTCACCAACCACTTGCGTCGCCGTGACCTCCACGACAGACGGTTTCACTGAATTTACAATCGCTTGGAACTGTTGTTCCATGGACTGTAATATATTTTGGGCTGCATATAGGTGGGGGGTTGAGTAGAGCAGCGCGAATCCCAAACAAATGATAAGTTTGATCCGTAGTTTTTTAATTAGCATCGTCCAGAACTTTCTTGGCGTGATTATAGGCCTCCGCCACGGGGGGCAGTACTATAATTGACCGTTTGTAAGATAAAATTTTGCTGAGTGCGCTGTGGGCGCCATTCCAAGACCTCCCTTCCAAAAAAACCTCCACTGCCAAAATCTAACGGGACATGAACTTGATGCACTGGCACAGGCAGTAGTCCATGATCATCGATTTTGTCCGCGGGTTGATAGGTCGGGTTGGAATTGGCTTGGATTACAACGCTGGGAGGGGAGGATTGGTGTTCATTCGGGCTCTTCTGGTAAAAGTATGCGCTAATCAATACAACGAATAAGGCTGTCGCGAATCCACTAAACGCCCACCCGGGCCGCGACCGTAGGGAAGCAAGGACTTGATGCCAAACCGAAGTCCTTCCAACATCAAGATTATCAACTCTTGACCGCACGGACTGGTCAAAATCCGATGAAGGTTCAATACGGGGCAGTTGATGTAGTAGGTTTAACGATTTACGAAACAGCGCAAATTCACTGCTGCACGATCCACAATTGACAAGATGTGCTTCAAAATCTTTTATTGTCTGGTAATCCAGTTCGTCTTCAAGGTATGCGGAGAAGTGCTCTTCTGCAATTAAGCAATTCATAATGATTCCACGAAACTCCTCAATTTGTCTTTGAGCATTAACCTTGCACGATTAATCCGCGACTTGGTTGTGCCCAGCGGTAAGTTCAAAACCTCACTGATCTCTTCGTAGCTCAGCCCTTGCAAATCACGGAGTGAAACTGGTAATCGATATCGTTCAGGTAGTTCTGCAATAGCATTTTGTACGGTACGTTTTAACTCCTTTCGTTCTAATTCTATATCGGGTTGGAACGCAGAATCTGCGGGAGCGGTAGCAATTAAATCTTCCGCCCCCGCGTGGCCGAGATTTTCATCGTTCGTTCCAACATTATCTACAAAGAATCGGCCGCGTCTTCCTCGATTGCGTAGTTCATTTTTACAAAGGTTCGACGCTATGTGATACATCCAAGTACTGAATTTGGCTGTACCCGCTTTGTATCGGCTTGACGCCTTAAACATGCGAACAAACGTCTCTTGCGCCAAGTCTTCCGCTGAATCTTGATTGCCGCCAATGAAGTGAGCGATGAAATTCACAAGAGCAACACGGTGGCGCCGTACAATAAGATTGAAAGCGTCCACATCACCTTTTCGAAAGCGTTTCATCAATTCATCGTCGAGTTCAGGCATAATCAATCCTCCGCGACTTCTCCCGATTAACACACTTGCGGATGCGGAAGGTTGCAAATTTTATTTGTCGAATTCCAAATAAACAGTTTTGTTCTGCGGTAGGTTCGGTTTCCTTCCCGCACCGGAATCTTCCCTGTCTCGTAGATGGGGTTAGAATGGAACCTCTCTCGGAATTTCCAATTTCAATCCTGGTTGAGTCGATTGATCGCTTGTTTTTACGTGCTTAATATCAGTTAATCGAACGTACCGAAATATGTGTAAGCACGAAGTGAATAGACTATGACCCAAATTGCGGCTATTTCGTAATGCAAATCGTCGGTTTGCGAATCACACGCACCATATAACAGTAGTGCAACACAAAGGCGGCAACCCACGTAATTTACTCAGCGGCAGAGAACCTACGGCGCCAAAAACGCTCGCGGGGTGAATTTTTTATCGGGGTTTGCTAGCGTCTTCAGATCTCTGTCGCACTCCCAGATCGATCACCTGACCTTTTCGTTAGTTTGGACTGTCATCTTTCATGTCTTTGCGGGATTGAATATCCCGCTCGTTGTTCTCTCACTTCATCCCACGCTGCTGTAGCCTCCGAGCATACTGTTCACGATTAGTCATCGGACGTTTTTCGAATCTCCTTCAAATGTTCTTGTATCTGGCGCTCCGCACCGATATCCGTAGGTTTGTAATACGTTTTTCCTTGTAATGCTTCAGGAAGGTGTTCTTGGTTCGTTACGTGACCGGGAAAATCGTGTGCATACTTGTATCCCTCTCCGTAGTTCAAGTCGCGCATTAGCTGCGTTGGTGCGTTTCTCAGGTGCAGCGGCACCGGATAAGCAGGTTCTTCGCGCACGTCTTTTTGAGCCGCGAGCAGTGCCATGCACGCTGCATTGCTTTTGCGGGCACATGCCAAATACACCGCAGCATGGGCCAAGTTCAACTGCGCCTCCGGGAGACCGACGAACTCAACCGCTCTTGCTGCGGCGTCTGCGACCAACAGCGCCTGCGCATCCGCGTTGCCCACATCCTCGGAAGCCAGTATCACCATGCGGCGCGCGATGAAACGGGGATCTTCTCCACCCTCCAACAATCGAGCCAACCAGTAAACGGCAGCGTCGGGATCGGAGCCTCGCACACTCTTGATGAACGCAGAAATCAGGTTGTAATGTTCGTCACCCGCCTTGTCGTGGCGTAACAAGCGTTTCTGCACAGCCGTGTGAACAATGTCCGCATCCAGATTCCGGCGGTGATCCTCGTCAGGTTTGCACATTTGCACCGCGAGTTCCAATGCATTGAGTGCGAGTCGGATGTCGCCATCGGCTATGCGGGTAAGCAAATCTATAGCGTCCTCGGAGAGTTCGGCTCCATACTCGCCAAGTCCGCGTTCTCCGTCTGAAACAGCACGATTAACCAAGTGGCGAAGATGGTTGGTTTCCAGCGGTTGAAACACGTAGACCTGCATGCGCGAGAGTAGGGGCGCATTGACCTCAAAGGAGGGGTTCTCCGTCGTCGCGCCGATTAACACAAGTGTGCCGTTCTCAACAAATGAGAGAAGGAAATCTTGTTGCGCCTTGTTGAAGCGATGGATCTCATCCAGAAACAGAATGGTGCGCTGAATGTTGTATCGCAGGCGCTCTTCGGCTTCGGCAATCCGTTTGCGCAGTTCCGGCACCCCGCTTGTGCTTGCATTGAGGGGTTCAAAGTGTGCCGAGGTGTGTCGCGCAATGAGATGAGCCAACGTTGTCTTTCCGCAGCCCGGCGGTCCCCAGAAAATACATGAAGACACCGTATCCTCTTCAATCGCTATACGAAGAGGACGATCCCTGCCCAGCAAATGCTCCTGCCCGACGAATTGGTCAAGTGACTCGGGACGCATTCGATGCGCCAACGGGGCAATCTGTTTCATCGCATCTTGATAGTTCTGTTCGAAAAGATTCATGATAACTATCTTCGGTGTTCGGTGAAATCTCCGCCATCTCCGGGGCAGCGTTCAATCGGGCTTTCGAGCCACTAGAAGACTGGGACCGCCTTCGAGAAGTGTCCGTTGAACTTCGCTAAAGCCGGCTTCTTCCAACCATTCGTAGTATTCACCCACAGTATACGCTTGCCCAATCTCATAGATATTCAAGAAGACAAGATTGAACACCGCTGTTTCCCGCGGCGCCGACCGCGAGTCGTCCAATATGTGCGCCAGGAAGCAGACTGTGCCTCCGGGTTCAACGACACTACTAACATTTTTCAGGGCTTTCCGTATCTCGGCCGGCGAGAGGGTTTGAGTAAATGCTTTCAATACCGCAAGATCGTATCTGCCGGTTAACGCTTCATTCACGACATCTGCCGTCAGTACGCGAAGTCTATCTCTGGCGCTTGACTCGTTAACGAATTGTTGAGTGAAGGGGGTTACGGTGGGAAGGTCCACTATGGTCGCACGGATGTGATGGTATACCTCCGCCGCCGCAATTGCAACGCCGCCGGAACCGCCGCCAACGTCTAGCATTCTACGACAGGAGGAAAAATCACACCTCGATGCAAGATCGCGTCCCGCAGCCAATGCCCCGGGGTGGAGTTTTCGGAAGAACCGTTCCAAGTCTTCCGCCGGCATGTTTTTGTAGTCATGAAAAGCTTGCGGGAATCCGGTCCGTACCGAATCCGCCGTCTTGAGCACCGTTTCAAGCAGATGCGCCCACAAATCAATATCGCGTCCGCCATCAATATAGTCTGGCTCGCCTCGCACCAAGAAGCGATTCGCTTCACGGGTGTTAGAAAACCGACCGTCGTCCACGGTCAATACCCCTGCGGCAACAAGCGCGTATAGGAGCAATTCCAGTTTCGACGTATCAACCCCAAGAACCTCGGCGATGGATTCAGCGCTCAAGGGCGAATCTTTGAGCGGAGTGAAGAGATCGAGTTGCCGTCCTGCCAATAGCGCCAAGGCCGGCAAGATTGCGTTGTCGTATCCTTCAATCGTGTTGGGGCTAGGCGAAACATTAGACATTAGATCGATTCAGTTTATTCGCTTAAACGGACAGTTCGCGCGCCTCGCCGGCACCCCGTGGAACGCGAATATCCTCAACCAATTCCTGAATCTCAGTCGGAGGCGGAGGGGTTAAAGCCGAGACTGTGATTGACACCATAAAATTGAGTATCATCCCCAATATTCCAATTCCTTCCGGGGATATACCGAACCACCAATGATCGGGCGAATTCATATCCGGACGAATGAACTTGAAGAATATGATATAACCGGCGGTGAAGGTAATCCCGACAATCATGCCGCTAATGGCGCCGAACTTATTCATCCGTTTAGAGAAAATACCCATCACAATGGCAGGGAAGAAAGACGCCGCCGCCAGTCCAAAGGCAAATGCGACAACTTGTCCCACAAACCCGGGTGGATTGATACCGAAGTAACCCGCGATACAAACCGCCACTCCCGCGGCGATACGTGCGGCAATCAGTTCCTCTTTTTCGCTAATTCTCGGGCGAATCTCACGTTTGAGCAAGTCATGCGCGATCGACGTAGAGATCACAAGCAGCAATCCCGCGGCCGTGGACAGCGCAGCCGCCAAGCCGCCTGCCGCGACCAAACCCACAATCCAGTTGGGCAGTTTGGCAATTTCAGGGTTTGCGAGCACCATAATATCTCTGTCTACGTAAAGTTCGTTCGTTGTATCGGGATTGGCGTTCGTAACGATGCGTTCGCCGGATGCCCCTCTGCCATCTCCAAAGATCGGCTTATTTCCGTCAATTGCAGAGCCTGCTACGTACTGCACCTTACCGTCGGAATTCTTATCCGCCCAAGCCAATAAACCCGTTTCCTCCCAGTTCTTGAACCAATCCGGAATACCCAGATAACTCTTCTCCGAAACGGTATTCAGCAAATTCGTTCTCGCAAACGCAGCTACGGCGGGGGCAGTCGTGTAGAGGAGGGCAATGAAAAAAAGTGCCCATCCCGCCGAACTGCGCGCGGCGGCGACCCTGGGAACCGTATAGAAGCGGACGATGACGTGTGGCAGCCCCGCCGTGCCGACCATGAGCGCCGCCGTGATGCAGAACACATCTATCGTAGCCTTACTGCCGTCGGTGTATAGATGGAACCCTAAATCGCGACTCAGGCCATTCAATCTATCAAGCAGCAATTGTCCCGATCCGTCCGCTAAAGTTCCGCCAAAACCGAGTTGGGGAATGATGTTCCCCGTCATTAGCAGGGAGATGAATATCGCCGGCACAAGATAGGCGAAGATTAGCACGCAGTATTGCGCGACCTGTGTATAGGTTATGCCTTTCATGCCGCCCAACACGGCGTAAAAGAACACGATACCCATGCCAATCAGAACGCCCGACGTAATTTCGACATTGAGGAATCGCGAAAATACGATCCCGACGCCGCGCATTTGCCCCGCGACGTAGGTGAACGACACAAAAATGGCGCAGATTACCGCGACTACCCGCGCGGCTCTTGAGTAATATCTATCACCGACAAAGTCCGGAACGGTGAATTTGCCGAACTTTCGCAGGTACGGCGCCAGAAGCAGTGCGAGCAGCACGTAGCCGCCCGTCCAGCCCATAAGATAGACGGAACCGTCCCGTCCCATGAACGATATGAGCCCCGCCATAGAGATGAACGATGCGGCGCTCATCCAATCGGCGGCGGTCGCCATGCCGTTTACCACCGGACGCACACTGCTGCCCGCAACGTAGAACTCGCCCGTTGAACTCGCCCTTGACCAGACCGCCACGCCGATGTACAGCGCGAAAGACAACCCAACCATCACGAATGTCCAGGCTTGTACGGTCATAATCAACGCGGCTCCTCCTCGTCTACATCGTGTCTCTTATCCAGACGATTCATCAACTTGACATAGACGAATATCAGGAGGACAAAGATGAAAATCGACCCTTGTTGGGCAAACCAAAAGCCTAGCCGAAATCCGCCAATCTTGATCTGGTCGAGGAAGTCGACAAACAGTATCGCACAACCGTACGACACGATGAACCATACAGCCAACAGACTCGCCAGATAGTGGAGATTTTTACGCCAATATGCCCGCTTTTTTTCATTTTGGTTTACTGTCACGGTAATACCTCAAGCTACGGGTGCTCCCGTTCAGATTACGTACACTCTAAAAGTCATTCTATCACGGGCAATTGCACCTATCAACAGAAAAATTGGGGCATTTGTGCAGCGCGACTTTGCCACGCAGTGGTTGTTGACAGACGGACGCTTGAGAGGTAAAATGAGAGTCATTCTTTTTTAACCCACTTCGTGCGTACATAGATACGGCTTGGCTCGACTCAATACATATAATCAGCAGAATTGACGGTGCTCATCACGAGTTCAAGCGGAATGAAAGACGCTCTTGCCTTTTTCGCTTTTAGTCCGTAATTGATTAAGTCACTAGCTGTTTCTAAGATAATTCAACCTGTAAATATTACTATCGCACTAGGATCTCTATCGGATTCGATATTCGCGAATTTAATTTATCAACTCGCTTTTTCCCCGCTGAGGCTTAAGTGTGTGAGGTTTCGACGTTTCCTCATCTCGTTCGCCCTTTTGCGCTTACATGAATTGATGCAAATAGCAAAAAATCCGCTTTCCCACAATTGCTAATGGTCTTTATCTTTAAGAGACACCTGGGTTTCAAGATTGACTAGACGTCAAACCACCTCGTTTGTCCAGATATGAACTTGTGAAGAAGCTTTTTGGCTTCGAATGCCTCAATTATATCTGCGACAATTCCTCTAGAAGCAAGCCAATAAACCTCAATGCGAATCGTCGGCCCCAAACCTCAAATCGCAGTTTTACCAACTCTAAAAACCTCGCGTCCACCTGATGCATATTTGAACCTACTCACGCAGGATGAGCAGGAATTTAGGGAGTATGTTCAACAGGTTGAGTCGCAACCAGCATTTCGGCGCCTGGTTGAATCGGGGAATTTGCGGAAAATAAACTTCAAGGGACGCATTCCTCGGCATCTCTACGAGGAATTCCAAGATCAGCAGTTCGTGGAATTTATGAACGAGTTTGAGATTGAAGCGCGCGCCGATTGGCAGACCGACTTCTTCCGAGAAGATGCCCGGCGGAACGTGAAGGAGCTCGCCCTAAAATACCGCGTTCCGCGAGGCAGACTCATTCATGCCCTCGAATACTGCCGATATCTCAAGCACGCGTGGGCGGGCGATAAGGATACGCGGGACAACTACATGCGGCTCGACGATCCGGATTTCCGGGAACCACCGACATCACAGGAATTTCTCAATTCAGAAAAGCCTTACGAAGCCCTCTCCGAGTTGATGGAGGCGTATGAGATTTCGCAATCCGAGTTCGTTCAATATTTTATGGGCGAGGATTCCGATCCGGAGTGGATTACGGGCGCGTTGGGCATACCCCAGAGCGCGGTTCGAGAGATCGTCGACCTCGTAGAGCGGGTTCGGATTGCGAGTTCAATGCAGGTAACTGTTGTTGATACACCTACACAAAACCCGTCAACGGACGAGGCAGGCGCTGTCGCGACAATACAGCGATTTGTCGATCCGCCTCGAGCCGAGATTCACGTCGCTGCGGGAATTGAGTACAATTCCCGCTACCAGCTTGAAACTGTCGATCCGAGGGCAGACGAAGAAGGCGCGCGATTAGGCGATCTCTTACGGCTAATCAACCAGCGAAAAAGTCTGACGTTTCGAGTCTTGATGTTCCTTTACGAATTCCAGTACCGTTATTTCGTGAGCGGTGACGGGCTTTATCTCAAGCCGCTAACTCAGGCCGAAGTATCCAAAGATCTGGGCGAACATGAATCCACCGTAAGTCGAATCCTTCGGCACAAGAATGTGGACACGCCAGACGGCAACTTTACACTGAAATTCTTCTGCCAAAGCAAAGGGGATGTACTACGGCGTTTAATCGCTGAACGGGAACATCGAGAGTTGAGTTCCGGTGAACGAACACAACCCTACAGTGATGCCGAACTCTCAGAGATCCTTGAGCGCGAATATGATACGAAGATTTCCCGCCGTACGGTCACCTATTACCGGAACAAGCATCAGGAAACACCCAAGTTTTA
Organism: Candidatus Poribacteria bacterium; assembly: GCA_028820655.1. GTDB lineage: Bacteria > Poribacteria > WGA-4E > WGA-4E > JAJDTR01 > JAJDTR01. The sequence goes on from JAPPIK010000054.1 coordinate 64,736, forward strand.
TACCCGCCGACGCGGTACGAATCAACATGGCGGCGTTGAATCGGGAAACGGAGAAGAAACGGAACACCAAGCAGAGTAACCCATCCTACATTGCACTTTCCTCGCTGAACTGGCTTTGATCCTACGCGCAAAATACCTCTTGCCAAATAGTCTTCGCGTCATCGAAAACGGCGCGATTGCCATCCATGATTCACAGATTGTGGACATCGGTACGTATGCTGCAGTAAGGAAATGGGATAACTCTGAAGTGAGGGATGTGGGTGAAGCGGTTATAATGCCGGGCTTGGTGAATGCTCACACACACCTAGAGCTGACACATCACCAAAACCTACTTCAACGAACTCCCCGATTCACAGATTGGCTTACACAACTCATTCAGACTCATCAGTCTGACCCGGAACGGGTGAACGCCGCGATAAACGACGGGATTGAGATGAGTTTGACTGGAGGGGCTACGACGGTTGGTGACATTCATGGAGTCGGAAAGTCGCCCCACATTCACCGGGATTCCCCGATTCGCGCAGTTGTTTTCTTCGAGTCGACAGGATTTTCACCTGAGCGGACACGGATTGGCATTGACCGAATCAATGAATACCTCGCATTGTCCCCCCAACCGGACGCGTTGTTCCATCCCGCTGTTTCTCCGCATGCCCCATATTCCACTTCAGAGAGGGTCTATCGTCACTGCCTTGAACTTGCTCGGTCTCGCGACTCGCCTTTGTGTACGCATCTGTCGGAGACGAAGGACGAGCTTGAATTTCTTGAATCTGGGACGGGAGCATTTGCCGATCTGTTGAACGCGTACGGGATTTCCATGAGTGGCTGGACTCCTCCGAAGTGTTCTCCTGTTCAGTACCTTGCGCAGATTGGCATATTGGCGTATCGTCCGTTGCTCGCACACTGTAATTACCTCACCGATGCCGACATTGAATCTGTTGCCGAGAGTGGAGCCTCAGTAGCGTTCTGCCCACGCGCTCACCACTATTTCCATCACTCAGCGCACCCCATTTGGCGTCTCATCAGGGCTGGCGTCAACGTTGCAATCGGAACCGACAGTTTAGCCAGCAACTGGACACTCAGTATGCTCGACGAATTAATGTACCTATCGAAAACACAAGCAAGCCTCTCGCCGGAAACGATTATCGACCTTGCAACCATTAACGGCGCTCGAGCGCTATCGCTTGACCGCGTCGGTAAACTGGAAAACGGCTGGTACGCGGATGTAATTGGGATTGCCATACCGGATAATGGGCAGCCGGTGGTACAACAGATTTTGGACGAATCAGCTCAGAATATCTTAACTGTCGTGGCAGGGAGGGTCTGTTTCGAGGAGGATAGCTAGGTTTTGTTGACATTTGAAAATTGAGCCAATATTGATTTACTTGAGGCAGAATGTTGGGCAACCACAAGGGATCTCTCTACATTGGGTCAATCTT
>JAPPIK010000025.1 GCA_028820655.1 Candidatus Poribacteria bacterium
GCTCGTACAGATTCGGGAAGATTGGAAGGGTGGAAGGATGGAAGGGGGAGGGGATTGTCTGAATCACGGATTACGCCGATTACACGGATTTCGCGGATTAGGAGGGAGGGTGGTCGGTGACGTGTGTCGGACGCGGAAACCGTGCGCATACGGCGAAGTCCTGAGCGGCCGGACGGTTGATGGTCGCGATTCGGAGATCGCTCGTAAAGATGCAGCGGGGAGTCGAGACCGGGAGAAGATATCCATCGCACGGGATATACTATTTGGATTTCTATCGCGGCCACTGTTCGTTCAGTTGATTCTATTCAGTCGCTTGATCCCATCTTACGGATGTAAAAAGTCGAGCTAAGTTGAACGCTGCGCTGTCAACACCAACCGCTCGGAGATATTCCTAATCTGACAGTTGCACTGCCGCCGGGACGTTGCGATCATCATATTCAATAGCGCGGCGATTTGATGATGGAACGCTCTCTCGTTACAGGATGCGAGTGACGAACCCATAGTGCTCGTCTCGTTTCTGTAACGATGCCGTCGTGATTTACGTTGTTACCTATGCCTTGAATGCAATTAGACGGAATCAAAGCGAATAATCAACTGGACGGATAGATCAAGGAGCAAATAGTGTGCGGGATCTCTATTGCCCGCATAATTCGAGCAGTTGATCGATCGAATTCCCATAGAATTCATATTTCAGCATCAGAATACGGTGAAGTTTTTCACAGATGTACGCTAATCAACGACTGGATTCTGAGTTGGTGATTTATCGGCGCCGGCGATCATCAAATTGCCGAAATACAAGGCTTCCAGAGTTCAACTGCGTGAATCCAATGTTGTTCTTACAAACCCTTAAAGCATGATCGGAGACAATGAGAAATGTCTGAAATAATATTATGGTGTGTTGCAGCCCTGTTAGCGCTGAATTTTGTGTTAATGCTTTTGGTGTTGAAGCAAAAGCTGTTTTCCCGCGGCAATATAGGAGACTTGATAGGCCAAGATGACCTGCATTCGTTCAAAAAGGAACTATCCAAAGCCCAACGCGAACTTCAAGAGGATATAGAGAAGGCGCATCAATCAACCACGAAAACCATGACGGCAAACATAGGAGAATTCGGTAAGCTTCTCACCTCCCAATCTGAAGGAATGAGATCAGCCGTGGGGATGAGATTTCAAGACCTGCAGCAGAGCACCGAAGCTAGGCTCGACAAAATACGCGATGCTGTCGCCCATCAGCTTAGCAGCGGCGCCAAGGCAATTACCGACTTGATGCACTCGAACGAGACGAGCGTGGAACATGTCAGGAGTACGGTCGATATGCGTCTGCAAGCCATACAGACAAGCAATGAGGACAAGCTGGACCGGATGCGTGAAACGGTCGACGAAAAACTCCAATCAACCCTCGAGCAGCGATTGGGGGATTCCTTTAATAAAGTGACCCAACGACTTGAGGAAGTCCATCGCGGTCTCGGAGATATGCAGCGCTTAGCTACCGGCGTAGGCGATCTCAAACGCGTGCTTACTAATGTAAAGTCCAGAGGCACATGGGGCGAGGTTCAGCTCGGCGCCCTACTTGAAGAAATCCTCGCGCCAGACCAATACTGCCCCAATGTACAGCCTAAACCGGGAGCGCACCACATTGTCGAGTATGCCGTTAAGCTGCCCGGAAATGACAATGAACCCAATTCCAGCGTCTGGCTTCCAATCGATTCGACGTTTCCTCTCGAGGATTACGAGAAGCTGATTGAGGCTGCCGAAGCGGCTGACAAGGACGAAGTGGATAAAGTGCTCGCAACTTTTCTCGCCGCGGTAGAGCGGCAAGCGAAAAACATTTGCGACAAGTATATTGCGCCCCCCAACACCACAGACTTTGCAATCATGTTCCTTCCCACCGAGGGACTATACGCCGAGGTGCTGCGGGCGCCGGGGAGTTCCGCGCATCTGCTTCACCAGCACCGAATTGTGGTTGCCGGACCGACGACGCTTGCCGCTATTTTGAGCAGCCTCCGACTAGGCTTCAGAAGCCTGGCAATTCAGAAGCGCTCTAGCGAGGTGTGGGAAATCCTCGCCGCCGTGAAGTCAGAGTTCGGTAAGTTTGGCGAGGTTATGGCGAATCTGAAGCAACAACTCTACCAAGCCTCCAGAACTATTGATCAGACGCAATCCCGCACGAAGGAAATGGAGCGTCAACTGCAAACCGTCGAGGCGTTGCCGCCCGATGAAGCGTCCGTCCGGCTTGGACTGACCAACGGAAAGCCCGGAATTCATGCACCTGAAAATGGAAAACCGGCAGAACAACGCGTTGACGCCTAGAGATCGAGTTTAGGGTTTAGTCTCGTGTTGGTGGAGTTCTTCGCCGCAAAACCGTAACCTTGGTGGTTTATTTCCCAGATGGATAGCGATTTTTAGGCGTCTGTTAAACCTCTGAATCACGGATTACACGGATTAAAGGATTTCACTGATTGTACTCGCCAAGGTGGTTTTCTTGCTGTGAGTATGATGGCGGACACGAAGACGGCACGAGGCGATCTCTATCAGGATCTACCGCGAGATTGACTGTCGCAGTGAGATCTCGATGGGAATGCTATCGCATTGGGAACTCTATCGCGCTCGTTTGCCACGCGCTTGATCTATTCGCTCCCATGATCCCTCTCCCAATACGTTCGCTTGAATATTCTCTATGGCAGCGCGCCAGGTACCCGACCGCTCCTGCTGGATTGGCAAATCCAGCAGCCGTAGGTTGGGGTAACCGGAAACCCTTAAGAAGGCACCCACAAAATTAAGAGTTTCGTGTTTTCAACTCCTTCCCAAGTACCAAAAGCCAACACGTCATCTGACTAAAGCTACTTGAAAAATCCGCTCATTTGTAGTATTATGCCTAGGTGATTCTGATACACGGGCGAAGTTATCTTTGTGTATCGGAAGTCGCATTCTTTGGCAATAAATCACTGAACTACATGCTCTTGAGCGCTCAACCCCGTAAATCCCGCCAAAAAAAACAATTCCGGACGAGGTGCTATAATGCAATCGGTTACTTGCTTGGTAAAAAAAGAGGGAAGTCAATATGTCTCCCTTTGTGTTGAATTAGATGTAGCTTCGTGCGGCCAAACGAAGAAGAAAGCGATAGAAGGGTTAAAAGGCGCCATTGAGACTTACGTTGAGTATATGTCCTCACAGAAGCGTGACAAGGAGATTTATAGGCCCGTTCCTATGAATGAGTTGCGGAATTTTCTTATTCCCGGCACAACGACTGACGAACAAGCGGTAAAAGTGATTCCGTTAGAATTTGAGTATGCCTAAGTGGTTCATGTTCCAAAAGCATATCGATCGAGGCGGGGGCGGGTAGATCACATTGTCTGAACTGTGATTTATGTGATTTCTGTGATTACCTTGATTGCATCTGGCAGGTTGCCGGTCATGAGTCGGCTAGATCGTTATCTCGAGGTCACTAGGATTCAGGGAAGAAACCAATTTTTCGGGAAAAATCTCGGCATTCTCTTTCCAGCCAGAAATCAAGTTTTCAAGAAAAAACTTGATTTCGACACTAGGTTTCAGGGAAAAAACCAAGTTTTCGGGAAAAAACTCGGTTTCAACATGCATTAAAGACTTAGCGAAAAGACCACTGAAAATCTATCGGGCAAGAGTGTTGCTTGGATATTGAGACGGATCGGACTCACCTTGAGGAGACGCGGCAAGGAGGACGTTAAAGTTGGAGAGACCGGAGGTCAAAATCGCGTGGTAATCCTTCCAAGGAACAAAAGAAGCATTCCCGCCGGAACACTGAGTTCAATTTGGCGGCAAGCAGGGATAACGAGTAAAATCGCGGATGAAATTTGGAACAAACGCAAAACAAAATAAAGCGGCGGTTCCGTGAATATGAAGTCCGTAGGTCGGGTTGAACGCAAACCCGAGAGGGATTACACGCAGAACTCACGTCTCGCTCTTTCATCCCCCATCCAAGCACCGAAATCCAAGTGAAATCCAGCGCATCTGGCGGTTTGTTGGAACGCAATCCATTGTACCACCGATTCGCCAAACGCCGCCGATTGGTCGGGGTTAATCTGCGCGAATTGTGTAATGTGATCCAGCTAGCGAATAGCGAGAGGGATTTACAATCAGGATTAGCGATTGCGCTCGTTAATAACTCGCTTGATCCCGCACTGGGGCTTAAGTGAGAGGGACTTCGGCATCGCTATACAACTGTCGCCCCTCCGGGGCTGAAGAACGCAAAATTCACGAAGCCGAAACGGTCGGCATGGTAATTTCGAGCATGTTAGAGTGCGAAAGTTGCAGATGTGAGTTCTCTGTAATTTGCCCTTCAGCCTATTCACAGTCCGTAGGTTGGGTTGTATGCAAACCCTTAAGAAATCGCACATGGAAGCAGTGGTATCGTGCTTTAATCTCCCTTCAAAATGCCGAAATTCAATTGAAAACCGACCCACCAGCCGATTCGCGCGAGCGCAATTCATTGTACCTCTGATAAGTCACGCGCCACCGATTGACCAAAGGTAATCCGTGTAATTTGTCTAATCCGGTCAAACGAGCGGATAGCGAGAAGGATTTACTATCTGGATTAGCTATCGCGCTAATTATTCACTATTTTGATCCTTCCTTATCCAGTCGGTTGAACGATTGAGATTCTATTCGGATAATTTGGCTCAAGTAACTCTCGTCATTGCACTCCTCTGGAGTGCAGACGCCGGGGTGAATCGTGTTCTATTTACATTGCACTCCGCTGGAGTGCGAGAGCTGGAAATTATCTCGCCAAGCCGACCAAGGCACGAAGAGCAAGTATTACTCGCTGATAGAATAATTCCCACAGGGTTGATGGCGTACTCACATGTCAAATCTCAAATGAGATGTGATCATCCAGTTTATATGCCAGAACCCGCTTGAAACAAATTTGATTTTATAGTACCCTTCTTGAGTCACATATTCCGCCAAACCGGGTCCCGCTTGTTAACTGTGACGCAATTTCGTTATCTATCGGATTTCGCGGTAGGAACAGGTGTCGATTTAACGCATCACGTAAATAGACTTCATGAAGAACTATTCAAGAGAGTCTGCCCAGTATTCGGTGGGGTTATGCGGTGCAAACTCCCAACGCGGCGGTTATTTGGTGGTAAACCGGTGCGGTTGGAAACCGCACCTACCGTAGGCGTGTAAACAATTACTTGTCTGTAAGGTTTTTAAAAGTTGGCACGAAATGAACCAAGAAGATTACACCTTCTTTCGAGAACACGGCTACCTGCGGCTCGGCAACATTCTGACTGACGGGGAGTTGGCGCACTACACCGCAATCTTTGACCGCGATTGGGCGGAGGAACGTGAGCGCTGGTATTTGGCGCCCGTTCACCAGATGATAAACTGCGATGCCCTCGTCAGTTCCCCGGAGGTTGACGGCATCATCCGGCATCCAAAGATAATCAAACCGGTGCGTGCTCTAATGGGTGAAGAGGTTTGTTTCTCGGAGATATGTATACGGCACATGGCAGCCTACGATTCCCCCGAAGTGCATCGATCTTGGCACCGGGATAAACCGCATTGGGAGGAGCATCGCTTGAGAATCGGCTATTTGCAGGCGGTCGTATATCTGACTGACGTTGACGAGACGACGCACTGTTTTTCAATTTCGCCGGAATCGGCAAACCAGGAAGTCTTGGATGTCGAAGGGCAACTCGAGCGGGGCGGCATCCACGACCTGCACGGGGCAGCCGGGACGGCTATGCTGTTCAATGTCTCCGTACTGCATACGGCAACCGTGCGCAAGACGGAGGCGGAGCGGAAATCGGTGCAAACCTACTATGGACACCCGCATCGAGAGTTCTTGAGCAACGATTCATTGGTACCTGCGAGTCTGTGGCGCGATCATCCTGATGCGGAAGTCCGGTCGTTTTACGGGGTGCTCAACGACAAGACGCGTGAATACTACGAAAAACTTCCGCCGGAAGAACACTGTTGAAGCAGCCCGATTGGATCACCGTTAACTATGATGTAACTGATTGGTCCGGCGGTCTGGATTTGGCAATCCAGACCGAGCGGGGGGCAGGGGAGACGCGCCGAGTAAGGATTTACAGCGCTGATTGAGGCTATTTAGGGCTTACATGCATGGTCCGGACATGTGGCGAAAGGTAATACTACGAACCGACCGATGTACCAAACAGTTACACCATGATGTTAACTTCGCGAATACGAGACTCGAAAGACACTTTACAAACCTACACAGCGGGTGTATACTAGGGCGGAAGGAAATCGCCTCGATGACACAAACCGAAACTCTCATCAAAATCCTCCTCATCCACGGACCGAATCTCCAACTTTTGGGAAAACGACAGCCCGATATTTACGGTCATCAGACACTGGAGGACATCAATTCCCACCTGCGCGAGATCGCCTTGAAGAAAGGGGTTGAGCTCAAACCCTTCCAGTCCAACTACGAAGGCGCAATCGTCTCCGAAATTGGGGACAACATAAACTGGGCGGACGGCATTTTAATCAATCCCGGCGCATACACACACACAAGCATTGCAATTCAAGACGCCTTGTCCGCTGTTAATCTCCCCGTGATTGAGATTCATTTGTCCAATATCTATGCGCGCGACGATTTTCGACACCACTCCTACGTTTCCCCCGTTGCTACCGGTGTCATCAGCGGCTTCGGCGCTTTCAGTTACGATCTCGCGCTCGAAGCGATGGTGCGAAGGTTGAGAGAGAACTCGGGCGAGTAAGTGGAAGGAGTGTTGGGGGTAGCCGTTGTTTTCGGCGTAGTTGAAGAGGCAGAATTGAACGGTGTAGAGGTTAGATTTAATCAACAAAGGAATTTTACATGACACAGAATAACTTCATACCGTTTGCGCGCCCGTGGATCGGCGACGACGAGATAGACGCCGTCAGCGAAGTATTGGCGTCCAAGTGGATTAGCACGGGACCAAAAACGGCTGAGTTCGAGAGACGATTCGCCGAGTATATCGGGGTAAAACATGCGCTAGCCGTGAGTTCCTGTACCGCCGCATTGCATCTCTCGCTCGTTGCCGCCGGGATTGGCGAGGGCGACGAAGTGATCACCACGCCGTATACGTTTACGGCAACCTCGGAGGCCATCGGTTATACCGGTGCAAAGCCGGTTTTTGTCGACATCGATCCGAAAACGCTCAACATCGACGTTGACAAGATCTCCGAGAAACTCACTGCGCGCACCAAAGCAATTCTGCCCGTGCACATTGCGGGGGCGCCTTGCGATATGGACGCTCTTTTAGAAATCTGCAAAGCGCGAAATCTCGTTCTCATCGACGACGCCGCACATGCGATTCCAACGGACTACAAGGGCCGCCGCATCGGATCCATCGGGGATTTATCGGTCTTCAGTTTCTACGCGAACAAAAACCTGACAGCCGCCGAAGGCGGCATGATTACGACCAACTGCGACGAATACGCCAAAATAATAGAGCCGATGCGTCTGCACGGACTGAATAAAGATTCGTGGGCACGCCAGTCTAACCGGAGCGTCTGGCACTATCAGGTCGATTCTCAGGGATACAAGTACAACATGACCGACATCCAAGCCGCAATGGGCTTGTGTCAACTGATGAAATTGAACAAGCAGATAGAAGTTCGCGGCAAGTATATACAGATCTATCAGGAAAGGCTCGGGAATATTCCGGAAATCGTGACGCCTCCGGGAGAAACGCACCACCGCCACTCATGGCATCTGTATATTATTCAATTGAGGACGAATCAACTCAAAATCTCTCGCGATGAGTTCGTCGAAGCCATGCGCGATGCCAACATCGAATGCAGTGTCCATTATATACCCCTGCACCTCTTTTCTCACTACCAGAAGCGGTACGGTTACCGTGAAGGCGACTTTCCTTACGCGGAAGAAGCATTCGAACGGGTCGTGAGTTTGCCGTTGCATATGGACTTAACGGTAGATGACGTCCACACCGTCGTAGACACAATACGCGACATCTTGAGTTGAACCCATGCGAATCTGAACAGTTATGCCGATTATTTCCGTAAGTTACAAGAGCCGGTATTCGAATTGACGCGACTCATTGTGTGGCTCGGATTGGATGTCATATTTGGTTATTGAAGTCTCATTAACTTCGAAAGCCACATTGCACTCCGCTGGAGTACAGACACTTGTGCACGTCATGTTCTATTGAGATTCAAGATCTCTATCGCGCTCCTTATCCAGTCGCTTGATCTCCGCTGAAGCGCGGATACATGGGTCCCATCTCAAGGTGCAGTCCATAAGTTACAACAACCGGGGTTTGAAATAGCGCAACTCATTGTGTGGCTCGGATTGGATGTCATATTTGGTTATTGAAGTCTCATTGACTTCGAAAGCCACATTGCGCTCCTCCGGAGCGCAGACACTTATGCACATCACGTGCTATTGACATTGCACTCCGCTGGAGCAGACACTTGTGCACATCACGTTCTATTGACATTGCACTCCGCTGGAGTGCAGACACTTGTGCACATCGCGTTCTATTGACATTGCACTCCGCTGGAGTGCAGACACTCGTGCACGTCATGTTCTATTGTCATTCAAGATCTCTATCGCGCTCCTTATCCAGTTGCTTGATCTCCGCTGGAGCGGGGAATCGCGACCGAGAGAAGATCTTAATGGGAGTTCTATCGCGGTCGCTTTGGGAATTACTATGGGACTTCAATCGCACTCCTTATTCAGTCAGTTTATTCAGTCAGTTGATCTCCCTTGGTCACTGCTTATCCAGTCGCTTGATCACCGCTAGAGCGCGAATACATAGGTCCCATCCCAAGGTGCAGTCCATAAGTTGCAACAACCGGGGTTTGAAATAGCAACTCATTGTGTGGATCGGATTGGATGTAACAATTAGCTTGTAGAATCGAATCATATGTACCGCCCAGCCCTCCACGCTCTTATACCTTACGCATTCGGTATTCTCGTTGGCGGGATTTCCTCTATCCCCTTCTTTTGGATATGGCTGACCGCCCTTGCCTGTCTCGCCGGCTGCTTCGCGCTGAACAATGTAACGAAACAGAATTTCTCAATCCGACCACTGCCGCCCATCACATACCGATATGTCTTTTTGCAGTTGGCGGTTCTTGCCTGCGGCATACTTTATTCGCAGATACGGCTGACCTCTCCACTTCCTACTGATTTCTTTGATCAGGAGGTCAGGTTCTCGGGACAGACGTTGTACCAGCCGGAACGCGGTGAATCATGGGATTCCTGCTCCGTTGAGGGACAGATCCACACACAAAACTCTCCTGACCGTGTGGTGAAAGCGAAGCTGTTAGTCCATTTTCGTACACCTGCCCCACTACACTACGGCGACCATTTGGAACTCCGAGGCACTCTTCGTCGTCCGCAAGGGCAACGAAACCCGGGCGGATTCGACTATCGCTCCTACCTTGCACGCCGTCAGGTTTTTGGGATCCTCAAACCGGATCGGGAGCTTGAGATTGCGGTAAGCGGTCAATCCGGTTTCCCGCCTCTGGGTTGGACGGAAAACCTGCGGCGGCGGGTCGAAAACGTGATTGATTCTGCATATCACCAACACCCGGAACATGTCGAAATCCTTAAGGGGATGCTTCTCGGGAAGCGTGGCGGAATCGAGGAGACGACCATCGCCGCTTTCCGTAACAGCGGATCGCTGCACATCCTCGCCGTATCGGGGTTGCACGTCGGGTTGATTGCCGGTGTCTTCTTCGTCTGCTTCTCGCGCCTCCCCACGAAGGCAACCTGTGTTCTGACAATCCTCGCCGTGATCCTCTACGCCTGCGTCGTAGGTTTCCGCCCATCGGTGTTTCGCGCTTCGACGATGGTGGTTCTTTTTCTGATTGGCTCAATCATCGACCGGGACGTCGATCGTTTCAACCTGCTTGCCGTTGCCGCGCTCATTCTGTTGCTTATTAACCCTATGCAACTGTGGGATGTCGGTTTCCAACTCTCATTTGCCGCGGTGGCATCGATCCTTTTCTTCGCTCCCAAGTGGGAGAACTTCGGTAGGGATATCCTACCGGATTGGATCCACCAACCCGAAGCACAAGAAAATGCAAGCCTCTTTCGTCACGCGGCGGCAAAAGGGATTCAGTGGCTATATCTAGCATTCGGGGTCACACTAGCCGCGCAACTTGGCACCGTACTCTTCATTGCCGGATCCTTTTACCGGCTCTATCCATTGGGGATAATTGCGGGACCGTTTGTTGTGGGACTTGCGGCGCCAATCGTCAGTCTCACGCTCATCTCCGTGGTTCTCGGCTCAATCTGGCTTCCACTCGCAACTCCGATTGTCTACGCCAACCACGTCATCATTTCCGCACTGCTCCAAATTATAGAGTTTTTCGGGAGCCAAGCGTGGAGTGTCGTCAAAACCGCGCCGCCTACTTTTGGTTGGGTTGTCGTCATCTTTGCCGGATGTATGGCGATGGTTTACTGGCGGTGGGTGTGGCTGGAGAGAAAAAAGGCTTTGCTGATCGGATTGACAGTAGCGGCGATTTGGGTGTGGGATGCCGCATGGCGGGAAGACGGTAGACTGCTAGAGGTTACATTTCTTGACGTTAGGCAGGGCGACGCAGCGTTCGTGAGATTTCCGGACGGGAAGACCATGCTTATCGACGGAGGACGGAGTTTGCTGTTCGCTTACCAAGGACATTACCGGTTCGACACCAAAGACGATAGAAACATGAAATTTCTCGCATTCGACACCGGCGAACGAATCCTATCCCCGTTCTTGTGCTACGAAAGCGTTGGAAAATTAGACCTTTTGGTCTTGAGTCATCCCGACAACGATCACGGCGGAGGACTCTACTACATTTTGCACGAATTTGACGTGGAAAGGGTGCTCGGTGTGCCACACTTGGATCTGCCGCCGATAACCCACAGGGTGCTACATGAACTCATAGACGAGAAAGGCATACCGCATGAACTTGGCTACGCGGGGGAAATTGAACTCTCCTCAACCGCGAAACTCGAATTACTGCACCCGCTTGATGAGAGGTCGACAGACTTAAACGATGACGACATCAACGACGATTCCCTCGTTCTCAAACTTTCTTACGGAGATGTGGATATCCTTTTCACTGGTGACATTGAACGGCGCGCGGAAGAGAGATTGGTCGAGTCGGGAATGAATCTGGAGGCGGAGATTCTCAAGGTGCCGCATCACGGGAGCAAAACTTCTAGCAGCCCAGAATTTCTGGCTTTAGTCCGTCCGCAATTCGGCATTTTCTCGCTTGGTGCGCGCAATCCCTACAAGTTTCCGCCCAGACAGATTCTGCGGCGTTATCGAAATTTCGGGTGTGAGGTACTCCGTACGGATGAACTCGGCGCTATCACGCTGAAAACAGACGGAAGCCGGTGCTGGATTACTCATCACGCAAACCGCAATAAACCGTTATTACTCGACGGAGCGGGCTTTACGTATTCTTCGCGTAGTATCGGACAATCTCTTTAGCAAGCGCCTCTACCGAGGCTTCGCTTGGCATCACATCAATCTTCAAACCGCATCGTTTGGCGGCCTCCGCGGTTGACGGCCCAATGACGGCGATTCTTACCTCGGCTAGAAAATCTTTGGGACGATGCCGGTCGAACATTCCAACGAAATTGTCCACCGTTGACGAGCTTGTGAACGTCACCGCGTCAATCTCGCCGTCGAGGATTTTCTTTTCAAGCGCTTTACGTCCTTTGCCTTCAGTTTTGACGGTATTGTAAATCGGAATAGTGTGGACAACCGCTCCCTTTTCACGCAACCCGTTGGGAAAATCTTCCGGAGCAATTTTGGCGCATGGCAACAGGACGTTTTTTCCTACGAGGTTCTGCATCTCATCCGCGATTGCCACCGCCCGCGATTGTGACGGGACAAAATCCGGGAGGATTCCAATTCCATTCAAGGCTTCGATCGTCTTGGGACCCACCGCACAAATCTGCGCTTTCCCGAAAGAACGAACATCCGCGCCATTTTCTCGCAATCGAGAGTAAAATATCTCGACCGCGTTGACACTGGTGAAGATGATCCAATGGTATTCACTCAGGCATGTGATAGCCTTGTCTATATCAGGCTTGTCCAATATAGGTTGGATTTCGATGGTGGGAAACTGAATGGTGTGGGCGCCGTACGATTCGAGAAGTTCCGCGAACCCGCTTGATTGAGCACGTGCCCGTGTGACCACGATGCGCTTCCCGAAGAGCGGTTTCGAATCGTACCAGCGCAACTGTTCGCGCAGCCGGTTCACCTCGCCGACGACAACGACCGCCGGGTTCCGAAAGTTGGCTTCCTTTGCCTTCTCGGATATGTCGGTAAGCGTCCCTTCGAGGGTTTTCTGCTGCGGTGTCGTGCCCCAATGGACGAGTGTCACCGGCGTATCGGGGGAGCGTCCGTGCTGCGTCAGTTGGGCAGCAATCTGGTCGAGGTGTCCGATGCCCATGTAGACCACGAGCGTATCGACAGCCGTCGCCAATCGCTCCCATCCGATCGGTGAATCGGGTGCGAATGATGCCGAATGCCCGGTAACAAATGCGACTGACGATGCATGGTCCCGATGGGTGAGCGGAATTCCTGCATATGCCGGCGCCGCGATCGCGGAGGTAATGCCGGGCACAATCTCGAAGTCTATCCCCGCCCCGACGAGGGTGAGGACCTCCTCACCGCCGCGCCCAAAAATGAAAGGGTCGCCGCCTTTAAGCCGAACGACTGTCTTTCCCTCCTTGGCTTTTCGGAGCATGAGAGCGTTAATCTCATCCTGGCGTTTTCGCTGTTCTCCCGGCCGTTTTCCACCGTAGATTCTCTCGCAGTGCGGGGGACAGTGATCCAACAGAGCATCACTGATGAGCAAGTCATAAATTACGACATCGGCGCATTGGAGGCACTCAACCCCTTTGAGCGTTATTAACTTTGGATCCCCCGGTCCGCCGCCGACCAGGTAGACCCTTCCGGTTCTCTTTTCACTCATTATCCCCCTCGCTAAGGAGTTCCCGAGCTCCCTGTGACAAGAGGCTTGCCGTCAAACGCTCGGCAATATGAGCGGCTTGCTTGGGAGCACCGCGTTCTTCTGCAACAACCCGCCGCTTCCCATTGTAATCCGCAACCATTGCGACAATCGCCAAGTCACCATCCTTGATTAACGCATACACACCGATGGGAACTTGGCACCCTCCACCCAATCCGCTCAGCACGGCTCGCTCCGCCGCTACAGCAAGTTCGGTGTCGCCATCGTTTATTGGGCGCAAGAATTTGCGCATTTCACGGTCATTTTCACGAATTTCTATTCCCAAAGCTCCCTGTCCAGGCGCGGGCACCATCTTGTCGACCTCGAAATATTCGGTGATTGTTTCTTCTCCCACTAGCCTCTTGATTCCGGCGGCAGCGAGAATCAACCCGTCAAGATCCGTCTCGCGAAGTTTACGGAGCCGCGTGTCGAGATTGCCACGAGTTTCCACGACGGTCAAATCGGGGCGCAAGAAGCTGAGTTGAGCGCGACGCCGCGGGCTTGTCGTCCCAATTTGCGCTCTTTCCGGCAACTCCTCAAGAGTCGATCCCGACGCGGAGACAAGCACATCACGCGGGTCCCCGCGACTCGGAAGCGCACCGATACACAAGCCGTCGGGTAGTTTGGTTGGCAAATCCTTCATGCTGTGGACGGCGAGATCAACCGTCCCATCTAGGAGTGCGAGTTCAATTTCTCTCGTAAAAACTCCCTTGCCAAGACCAATCAGAGATCTGTTTTGGATTTTGTCTCCGGTGGTTTTGATGATTTGGAGCGAAATCTCTAGGTGGGGAAAGCGTGAGTGCAAGCACTTTTTGACATACTCCGCTTGCCAAAGTGCAAGTTGGCTACCGCGAGTGCCGATTTTGATGGTTTGCGTCATGTACCCTTCAGGAAATCATAGCCACTCAATCAATCTGAATCCGACTCGTGTAAAAATCGCAACTGTCTTGTTTCAGTTTCCAATCGTTGGACTGCATCTTCATAGTAGGACGCATTTATCTCGAAACCGATAAATCTTCGATTCAAGTTTTGGCATGCGATTGCCGTCGTGCCACTTCCTATGAAAGGATCTAACACAACCTGATTCTCAATCGTGGTAAGCCTAATTAGGTATTCCATGAGTGCAATAGGTTTTTGCGCCTCATGTAATCGGTTTTCATCGGAGCGAAAATCAAGCTCTAAAACGTTAGTAGGGCTTTTTCCATCAATGAGGCATTCTGAGACGTTCATTCCTCCAACCTCGTTTTCGACGATATTGTCGGTAATGGTGCGCTCATACGGCTTAAACAACCATGCAATCGGTTCGTAGATTGGTGCAAGATTGCCAATTCGCCAGCCTTTCCATTTTTCAGCGAGCGCTTTTTCGTCTCTTCTGGCCAAGACGATTTCCAATCGCTGACTTCGATGGTGTGCCGAATCTTTTTTCCAAATGAGAATATCACGCAGCAAAAAACCTGTGTCTTCAAGTGCAACAATTGCTCTGTGAATCGTTCGACGTCCGCCGAACACGAATAAGCTCGCCCCCTTTATCATCAGAGGGTAAACCAGCTTTGCCCAGTTTCCACACCACTCTTGATAATCTTTAACAATATTTCTATCGGCAGCGTTCCACCCTTGAATTGGTTTTCCTCTCCTCTTGAAACCACTCTTTCCCCTTTGTGCCGGAGACTGTCCCAGATAGGCAGAATTTGTGTTCTTGTGAAAAACATCCCAATCATCTAATCCTATGCCGTAAGGTATATCGGACAGAAAGAGATGCACAGACTCCGGTGGGATTTTGGGGAGCCAATCAATACAATCGCCTTGGATGATTCTATCAAGAATAGTATCCATCAAATTTTATGGTTGAACAATGTCAATCGCTTTTTTAATAGTCAGGATTTTATTTTCAACCTTTTCGGCTTTAATAAGCCTGGCTACAGCCTCTTTTTGAGATAATTTTCTATATTCCGCGATTCGTGCTTCCCAGTAATCAATGCCTTCTTTGCCGAGTTGCTTGACTGTACCTACAGCCTTCTGTTTATAACCGCTGAGTGTCTCCTCGTTTTTCCCTGCAATTTGGCATACTGTTTTGTCAATAGCTTCCCAATACTGTTGGGCGCTTTTGCTAGTTGGCAACCCATTGCCTATACGCCAAAGGGGATCGAGATTCTGTCCATTAATATAGTCAAGTAGGAATTTTAAGTGGATGTAGGAAAACAGTGTGACATTTCGTCCAATTGCTTGCTCGTAGATTTGGCTACCTCGCCGAGGATATTGATAAAGTGGTGACACAAGACAGGCGAATGTATTACTTTTACGCCAATCATCTAGTGCCTGCACTTTGAAATCCTTTTGATTTTTCGCCGACCGACTCAGACGGAATGCTTTAGCGTCACCAACAATACTGTAATTGCGAGTCCTCCCGAAAACATCAGCAGAATCACCTCTTGCTCTTAAAACCTCCGCGGGAATAGACAAGTGTGTAAATGTCAGTGCCAACAGAATGTCACAATATTTGGCCCATAGCTTTTCCTCAGATGAGTCGTGTCCAAATAACTCCGGTATGATTCCACATTCCAAAAGATTTGAACTCAATTCGTCCTTTGTGATTCTTGCGAATTCCCTCTCTAAAATATCGAAAGCGTCTTCCAATCTAGCAATTTCGAAAACCAAGGCAATCACGTCCGTTCGCTTCATATTGTCTAATCTTCCGTCTCCGTCCTATTTTCCACATCTTTCAATGCAAATAACTCCTGCAATGCCTGAATATACCGGACGCGCCCGCCGTCAATGTCATTGGTCTTCTGACGCAGGTTCTTGACCGGTTGATGCAGCAGCTTCTTCACAATGGCTTGGGTCATTGATTGAACATGCGCCCGCTGCTCTGGTGACAACTCCGCCTTCTTGATACACGCTTGCAGTTCTCTTTCAACAACGCCTTGGAACTGCCGGTTTAGCGCTTTGATGGTCGGTGTGACTTTAAGGAGTTGTAACTGCGAGTAAAAACCGATAGCCTCCTCCTCCACGATACGTCCGGCAATCTCCGCCTCACGCTGGCGATCTTTTATGTTGGAAGCTACGACCGCGTCGAGGTCGTCAATGTTGTACAGGAAGGCATTCTCTATCTTGCCGACTTCAGGATCGATATCTCTCGGTACGGCAATATCAATCAGAAACATGTGGCGATTCTTGCGTTTCCTCATTACTTCCGCAAGGGGTTTGCGCTGAATGAGATAGTGAGGTGCATCGGTCGAGCTAATCACAATGTCGGCGTCCACGAGGAAAGACAAACTCTCATCGTAAGGGAGCGGAATTCCATCAAATTTCTCGGCAATTTCCACGGCACGTTCAAACGTCCTATTCGCAACAATCACTTTAGACGCACCGTTTTCCACAAGATGTTGAGCCGTCAACTCGCTCATCTCTCCCGCCCCGACAATAGCTACGGTTTTGTTCTTAAGCGATTGGAAAATTTTCTTCGCAAGTTCAACCGCCGCGAATCCGATGGAAACCGCACCGGAGGCAATATTCGTTTCTGTGCGCACGCGCTTTCCGACACTTATCGCTTTCGAAAAAAGGCGATTCAGTGTTTGTCCACTGGCTCCGGCAGCTAACGCCGTATCATACGCGTCCTTAACCTGACCAAGGATTTGCGGCTCGCCGACGACCATCGAGTCAAGGCTTGCGGAAACATCAAACAGATGACGAACAGCGTCCTCGTCTTGATGAGCGTATGTAAACTTCTTGAGCGTCTGCGAATCGATATGATGGTAAGCGGAAAGAAAATCTAAAAGAGGGGCACCCCCACCCGCGACTTCGGATGCGGCGTAAACTTCAACACGATTGCACGTGGAAAGAATCACTGCCTCTTGAAAGTGATACTGTTCCCTCAAGAGTGGAAATGCCTGCAAAATCTGGGTCTGGGAGAATGCAAGTTTCTCCCTGAAATCAAGCGGAGCCGTATGATGACTGGTGCCTACACTATGAATTTGGTTCATTTGAGTTTCGTTCAAGACGGGCTCAGAAAGCGTGTATACTGGGCAGAAACAGATTGACTCCGGCGTAGGTGCACAAGATCGCCGCGAAACCGATAATTGCCGAATAAGCGGCTTTACGACCGCGCCAACCCAAAGCTTGACGGATGCCTATCTGTATGACATATATCAACCATGTGGCGAGGGTGAATATGATTTTCGAATCGAGCCATCTCCATTCGAGTTCCCGTGCGTATTTCGTCCATACCGCGCCTATGATGATCCCCAGTGTTAGCAGTATGACTCCCACCACCATACATCTGTGCCCGATTTCGTCCGATGAGCCAAGCGAAGGAAAGTGATCATGGATTAGCGTTTGCGCTTTCCGGCGAATCTTCTTCTCCTCGATCAGATACATGACTCCAAAACCGAACGCAGCGATGAATGCCGCGTAGGACAGGAAAATCAATGTAGTATGCGAAAGCAGCCAGTAATTCTGCAAATTCGCGGGCAGTCCCGGTGCATCTTGCGGAAGTGCATAGGCAATCAGGATAGCGGCGAATGCGGCCGGAACAACGAATACACCCAACGCGCGCATGCGCGTCATGTAGGCTATGCCCAGATAGATAAGGATTATCGCCCACGCGAGGAAGGAGATGGAGTCGAGCCAGTGCGCCATTGGAAACCGACCTTGGCCAATCCAACGGAGGGCGATTAAAATCGTGTGCAGTGCAAACCCCATCGTAGTCGCCCAAAAAGCTCCCTCGGAGATTCTACTAATCCCCGTGGTGAGAAACAGGGCGTGAAGTATGCTCGCCGCCAGATATATCAAGAGGGTCAATAAGAACAAAAATTCCATCACAAGGCCATTCCTGATTCATGATACATGCCTGTACATCCCAGGCGCTTCCGTTACGGATGAATCATGTGATTTCTCGTTTTCAATTCGTTCAAGTGCGTATTTTCGAGCACGTTGAATCCGACCATGTCGAATCATGTTGAATACACATTCAGTCGAACAATCGGAGTTCACAAAGCCGAGACAACATTTTTCCGGTTTTTCCGCCGTTGTACTCGATTCAGCACCCGGTATATCGTCAATCAACGCCTCGAAAAATCTTTGCCGCCCGCGTTGTGTAGGGATTTCTTCAAGTACGACCGGGCGTAAAGATCCCAGAAAACCGATAAACGCTCCGTATCCGGAGTTTTCAAATTGGGCGAGAAGTTCCGCATGGATATTCCCGGCCGCATTTTGTTCAACCGGATTTTCGCTTTGAGTCGAGACACCGATAATCAAGTCCTCATCCACTACCAACTCCGGCGTAACGAACTCTCCGGTTTGCGGGTCGTCAAGGAATTCGCGAGGCTGTAACGCATCTTTCGCGAAAACCGCAGCTTCACAACCCGTCTCCGCGAATAGGAGAAATGCATCGGATACCCTTGCCGAATCGACCTGCGAGGCCGTCAACGGTGTGATAGAAGAGCCGCATCCTTCCAACAGTGACACGCGGCGTTTCATCTCTTGGCTCGTCTGTGCAGAAGTGCAAATTAGACCACATTCCCGATCCTGCAGTAGCAGATAGGCCGGATACGGCAATTGCCGATTTTCGACGGGAACCGGTCGTGTCTCTGCGGATTCATCCGCGTATAGAGACGATGCGCCGAATCGTGATTCAAGATACTCCCGAATCCGTCTCGACATGGCGGGGCTTAGCCCGCTTGTCGAGACACTTATGCTCACACCTCCGCATACCACCACCGACGCAGCAGCAAAGGTGCACTCGGGAATCACATCTACGACATTGACCAGACGAATACCGTTCTTTTCATAGGCATCCTCAAACACGGATGAATTTATCTCTGGCAAATCAGTCGCGGCGCATGCAAGAAACATCCCATCCGTGTCACCTGATTGAAATTGACGGTTGTGCCAGACGATTTGACCTACCTGCGCCAAGAATTCCAGATACGTCGTCGTATGAGGACTGATTAGCGTTACTATCCCTCCGCTCAACAGAAGAGAAACTACCTTACGCTCGGCGACCGCGCCACCGCCGACAACAAGGCATTTTCGATTTTGAAGGTTAAAATGGGCGGGGTAGAACATGACATGGCACACGATGGGCAAGTTGCGACGAGTTTGAAAATCCGACAACACTTAACCGTATTTAAGAAGCTTGAGCATCCCCTGGCGTGAATGCGGCTTGAAACTTTACCACTCTCTTGATGCTCCAAAATCGGCAAGATGCCCCAGTGCCTCCTTGGCGGGAGACTCAGGAAGCGCCGTCAATGCAGACTTTGCGCGATCAGCGTATTCCCGCGCAATACAACGGCAGTGAGGCTGTATTTCATATCGAAGAAGCAGGGATTCAATCCACTCAATTGATTCTTCCTCGTCGACTTTGGAATTAAAGATTAGCTCTAACTGTCTACTTTCCTCCGTTGTACACACGCCTCGCAGGTGGATTATGGGATACGTCAACTTGCCCTCGCGAAGATCATTAAAGGGTTCCTTCCCAAATTTTTCCTCGTCAGCCTCAAAATCGAGCAAATCGTCAATAATTTGAAATGCCGCGCCGACGGCTTTTCCGTATTCCGTCACGCCTTGGATAATCTTCTCCTCACGCGTTCCTATGATCGCACCCATAGCGCACGACGCGGTAATCAATTCTCCAGTCTTCAGGTTTATGATTTTTAGGTAGTCGTCCGTCGAGATGTCGAAATCCCCGCTTTTATAGGCGTGAATGACTTCTCCTTCACACATGGCCTGCGTCGTCCGAGCAAGTATTGCCATGGCGGGATCTTCGGCATGCCGATCCACCAACATTGAGAGCACACGAGCATGCAAGTAATCGCCTACAAGCACCGCGACTTTGTTTCCCCATTTTGAATGCAGAGTTTCTCGTCCACGACGGCGGGGTGCCTCATCAAGAACATCATCATGCACAAGGGAGGCAACGTGAATCAATTCAACAACCGCCGCAAGTGTATGCGCGTCCTCGCCTTCGTGACCGCAAGCCTTGGCAGAGAGCAACAGCAGGATCGGGCGTAACCGTTTGCCGCCTCCTTGCACAACGTGTTGAACAGCGCTGTCCACAAAATCGTATTGACTCGCACTCTTTTCACTTAGTTTTTTCTCGACCGCTGCAAGGTCTACGGAGATGGGTTCACAAATACTATCAAGGCTAGGGGCTGACATCAGGTTTCTTCCCGTGTCCGGAGGGGCATCTTCCCTCCTTCGGATCCTATTCGGTCTAGGGGCTTCGGTGCTTCAACTTGGATACCGAAATTAGCGACCTTTTCGGCTATAGCGCAGATAACGCTTCATTCGCGGCTCGCACGGTAGCATCTATGTCCGCCTCGGAGTGCGCCAGTGACACAAAGCCCGCCTCAAATTGGGATGGAGCAACGTAGATCCCTCTCTTCAGCAACTCCCCAAAATATCGGCTATACAGTTCTGTATCCGATGCGCGTGCGCCAGCGGCATCGGTAACCTCGGAGTCAGTAAAGAACAACATAAGCATTGAACCGATTCGACTATGGAATGCATCAATGCCGTGACGATTTGTTGCATCTCGAAGTCCGTCCGCCAGTAGGCTTGCCCTGCTTTCAAGTTGCTCGTACACACCCGGTTCGGCGAGGGCATTAAGTGCCGCAAGCCCAGCCGCCATCGCCAGCGGATTTCCGGATAACGTGCCAGCTTGGTAGACCCCGCCTTCCGGGGCGATGTGCCGCATAATCTCCGCTTTTCCACCATACGCTCCGACAGGCATACCACCGCCGATGATCTTGCCCAAGCAGGTCATATCAGGGATAACGCCGTATAGTGACTGTACGCCCCCATAGGCTACTCGGAAACCGGTAATCACCTCGTCAAAGATGAGCACGATTCCGTGTTCGGAGGTAATTTCCCGAAGTTCACTCAAGTATCCATCCCGCGGAGGAATGATCCCCATATTCCCCATAATGGGTTCAAGAATGAGGCACGCAATCTGATCCGGGTGAGCTTCAATCGCCTGGCGTACCGCATTCGCATCATTAAACGGCACAACTAAGGTGTGTCTTGTAAAGTCAGCCGGAATCCCTTCGCACTCCGGGAGACCGAACGTTGCGACGCCCGATCCGGCCTCCGCGAGGAGCGAATCAACGTGGCCATGATAGCACCCTTCGATTTTGATTACCTTGTCGCGTCCCGTATATCCCCGAGCCAATCGAATAGCACTCATCGTCGCCTCTGTTCCGGAGCTGACCATTCGCACCTTCTCTATGGACGGAACGGCATCAACAATGATTTCAGCCAGTTCCGTCTCCCGCGTCGTAGGGGCACCGAAACTGGTACCATTGACCATCGCCGCGTTGATGGCTTCTATGACACGTGAATCAGCATGACCCAAAATGAGGGGGCCCCACGATGCGACATAATCAATATATTGGTTCCCGTCAATATCGAGGAGCTTCGAGCCCGACCCGCGCTGAATAAAGCGGGGGTTGCCGCCGACCTTGCTGAAATTGCGTACCGGACTATTCACTCCACCAGGAATGAATTGTTGCGATTTGCCCCACGCTTCAAGTGAATTGGCGTTGTTCAAAATATCTTTCCTCAATTGATCTGCTATACTCTACACTGTTGAAGGTTCGTTTCTTTTAAAGTCAAGAAATGGAGCGTGAATTTTGCAGGGAGTAGGAGGGAATTTCGATTCCCGACCATGGCGATTCGGAGAAGATCTCTATCGCACTCACTCTTCATTCGCTTGATCTCCTACAAACCTTTGGTGCGCAATTGCGCAATATTAGCCGATGCCGAGTATAGGTATGTCGAACTGTTTCAGTAATACTGCGACACTCGTCATTCTTCAAGCCATTCAACAACCGATTTGGCGAAGTATGTCAGAATCATATCCGCTCCCGCGCGTTTTATGCTCGTGAGCACCTCAAGAGCGACGCTTTTCTCGTCTATCCACCCCTGTTGGGCAGCGGCTTTAATCATTGCATATTCTCCGCTGACATTGTACGCCGCTACCGGCATCTCAAATTTTTGCTTCACGCGTCGAATTATGTCAAGATAGGAGAGCGCCGGTTTAACCATCACGATATCGGCTCCCTCCTCAATATCCAATGCAACTTCTCGTAAAGCTTCTTCCGCGTTAGGCGGATCCATTTGATAAGACCGGCGGTCACCGAATTGCGGCGTTGATTCCGCCGCTTCCCGAAACGGTCCGTAGAAAGCGGAGGCGTATTTCGCAGAGTACGCCATGATGGGAATACTTTCGAAACCGTTTTCGTCCAGAGTTGCTCGAATTGTCCCCACACGTCCGTCCATCATGTCGGAAGGGGCAATGACATCCGCGCCTGCGCGGGCATGGGACAAGCTTTCTTTGGCCAGTAGCTCCAAGGTTCGATCGTTCAGTACCTCCCCGTCACGGATCACCCCGCAATGTCCATGGTCGGTATATTCGCACAGACATACGTCGGTAATGACAAGCAACTCGGGAACCACATCCTTGAGCGCCTTGACCGCCTGTTGTATAATTCCATCGTCTGCATATGCCTCCGACCCTACGGCGTCTTTGAATTCGGGTATGCCAAAGAGAATTGTCGCCGGTATGCCGTGCGCCACCAAATCCCTAGCGGCTACGATGAGGCGATCCACCGAATACTGATAGCACCCGGGCATGGATGAAATCTCAATAGCGACATCGTGCCCGTGCACGACGAACATCGGATAGATAAAGTCGCTTGCCGAAATCGTCGTTTCCCGAATGAGCCGACGCAGGTTTTCACCGGCGCGGAGCCGTCTGGGGCGAGAATTGGGGAAATGACCCATGGCTACTCCCGAACGAGGTTTGACTATGTTTTTAAAACCGACGGCCTCGAACGCAAACTTTCCGGTACGGTTCGCGAATCTTCGAATTGAGAATACGACTTCCGATTAAAGAAATGCTCAAACTTCGTGTTCCAAAAAATAAGAAAGCCCTTCAAGCTCTATGGATAAATCAACATTCCGCAATTGAACGTTGCGAGGAGTGGCAAGACGGGCAGGGGCGAAATTGAGTACAGCGCGAATACCGGACGAAACAAGCAGATTCAGTGCCTTCTGTGCGCCCTGGACAGGAACCGCGATAATCCCGATTTCTATCTGTTGTGCCTTTACGGTTTCGGTAAGTTCCTCAGGCTTTTGAATCAGGACATTGTTTATCTCTTGGGACCATTTCTGCGGGTCGCTGTCGAACGCCGCCACGATTTCAAAATTGTGGTCGCGCAATACACGATAACCGAGCAATGCACTGCCCAAATTTCCCACACCGACGAGGGCAACTTTACGGCGAAGATGGACACCGAGAATCTTGTCGATGGCACGTTTCAAGTCGGAGATTTGGTAACCGATGCCGCGTTTTCCGAACTGACCGAAACAGGCGAGGTCTCTCCGAATTTGGGTCGCGGTAAACTGCATCCGGTCCGATAGCTCTTTTGAGGAAG
Organism: Candidatus Poribacteria bacterium; assembly: GCA_028820655.1. Taxonomy (GTDB): domain Bacteria; phylum Poribacteria; class WGA-4E; order WGA-4E; family JAJDTR01; genus JAJDTR01. The sequence continues at coordinate 23,406 of JAPPIK010000025.1, forward strand.
TAACGGTTAAACCTTCCGCTTCCAACAGTGCGAGGAGTCGAGAATATAAGGAGAGACGGTTAACTGTTCCTTCAGAGACCGCTTCAGGATTGTTGGTTAGCCCGCGTGCTTGCATCTTGACCTACCGCAGAAACCTCAAAGATGAATTACATTATAACGAATCCGAGGACAATCCGCAAGAAAAACAGGTGTGAGGTACAAGGGAAACGCATCTAACTATAGAAGATGTCTTATGCCAGTAGAACCTGCGATTCATGTTGGGTTTCACTCAAATCTTGGCGCGTTCACGGGTAATAGGCACCCGAAAACAGTTACAAGATTAGAGAAGCCTAATCGGGAATTGGAATTCCCTCCTACAACGGATTTCCGTTCAACCTAACCTATGACGCTTCACTAGATTTGATTCGGAGTTTTAGATTTTTATGTCGGATAACATCGAAAATAGCAAGAATCGCCTTGAAAACCTGTAATGACGCGGGTTGGAACGGATTTTCCCGGACTGCGAAAAACTGCGATTTTATGCGAGTATGTTTTCGCCCACCCGGTCCGCTTGACGCAAAATGAGTAGATTAAAGAAATGAATTCCGACGAATCTCATTTGCGTGTCATCCTTGGCATTATTGGAAATACGCCTTGTGCGTATTTTGATCGCAACCACTGTAGAGCATTTCGCTGAGTGTGTTCTGTATGAGGTATCTATGCTCGCGATAGGAAGTCGCGAATTGGAGATCGCTCCTACAGAGTGAACTGTTATCGCAGTGAGATCTTTATCAGGATTTACTATCGCCATCGCTATTCGCTCACTCGATCTACTGACTCGCTTGATCTCAGTTGATTGGTCGACAAGGTGAACAAACTGTGGAACCGCCACCTTTTTGGGGTAGGTTCGGCTGGATTTGTAGGTAGTGTTTCGCAAAAAATAGCCACAAAATAATAGGTACAAGAATGTGAACAGAGGCTTGATTTTAACCGGATGTTCACATGGTTCGATTCAACCCTTTCCTTTGATAGTGCGGGTTTGTCCTCGGGCAAATGTGAACAAGATGTTAACGGAAAAAAAATTGGTCACGAAGGTTACTCGTGAGTTAGTGAGAATTCAGAGCGTCATTTGTTTGGGGAATATTATACTATACGTGTGTATAGTTGTCAATTGAAAATTAGATGTGATTTCGCTGTTCAGGAGCCAAGGGACAAGCTAGAAACGGGGTTTGGGGGCAAATATGGGAGGACTCATGAGACACGTTATCTCCGAGTTCTTGCTGAACATACAGCACACTTTGTATCTATGCCACAGAGTTGCTAGAGCGACACTGGTAGATACACAGTCCTACATGAAGAATCGGAACTGATACGGTCTTCGTCGGAGGCTAGGCATTCGCTTGAACACGCGTGCGAGTACCTTTGCATAACTCATGGTGACGGGCAAGGAGTCATAAACTGAATCATTATTCCAGTTCATCTTGGAGAGTCCTAGTACGGCTCGTGCTGTATCGTCCCATGAACCGTGGCCGGCATGACGTACCAAACGTAGTGGGTGTGGAGTGCTCCTTGAACCCTTAAAATAAGAACCTTTTTCACTAATGTCGCGTACGTCACCGTGCGTCCAAAGTAGGGCGTCTCGTGGCCCAAGTGGAAGGACGGTGCCACGTGAAACGGGGAACGCCGCGGGATTTCCCCTTTTGGCCTTACCAAGGGGCCGATCAATTCGTACCCCTCTCCATCCCACATCTTCAACTATTTGCACTAGGTCGACAGCTTCGCACAAATGAAATGCCTCCATACAACCTTCGATTTCGTTGCGTTTAAACTCCGTGTTTTTATGCACCATCACACGACTGGGTGACTGCCCGGCATGGCGACGACGATAGAGGTCGATAGACCGAGTCATCACGCGAAACATGTCAACTCGTGACAGAAAGGGATTGTCTCGCTGCACTTCAACATCATGGGCATCATATGCAACGAACTCTAAGCCGGCTCCCTCCGCGTCAAACACCTGGCTACAGCATGTGACGAAACGCGGTTTATCGGAGTCCGTCGTACGAACGGCATATGAAATTCCGATGTACGCCATTTCTGGGTCGGTCGCCGCCAATTTCCACGGGATCCCGCCAGCCTTGACATAGAGTGCTAAGCCGAAACGCCACATAACGCTCGCCTGACAACGATATGACAGGGCACCATCTTCCCGCACCATTTGAATAGGTAATCCCATCGCGGCAGTTGTAGCCTTCAGGTGATCGTGAAGATCGAAGTCTTCATCAGGCGCGCCGGTGTAGGCGTAAGCCCATCGCCTAGGAATGTATACGACTACGAGATCGAACTCGCTCCGGTGAGCTTGTAAACGGTTGATAGCTCGCACAAGTTCCTCAGCGAGCACCAAATGCGGGGTTGACGATCCCCTTACCTTAGTTTCTACCTCTGAGCTTAGCTTGATGTGGCAGTAATGACTTGCTTCTCGCACATACACACCAAACACACTGTGAAAACCGGGCCATTCTGGCAAATAGTCGCTGCGTTCCTTAGGGCTGTATTTGGCTTCAAGGCGATCCGTAAATGCGCGAAGGTCATTACTATTTCCTGCGGGAGCGACGGTAGCCACTCGAATCGGATCGAGCACCAAACTGGTAGAGTGCGGACCGAAGTTTATCAACCCACGAAGCGGGTGAATGTCCGAATCTGCTGCACGATCCGGGTGAAACGCAAGTTTCGGTTCGTGTAAGCTTTGGTGCATGGCGATCTGATTTGGATTGTTCATGATTTTGTTCTCCGAGAAAAGGCCGTAGGGAGTAAAAGACGAAAGACCGCGTCAAGTCCGTCATCTATCCCTAACGCACAAATATCGCCTTCGTCCCCTGCCAAGTGTTGAGTCCAGAAGTGTATCAGGGCATTAAGTTCTCTATTGTAACGTTTGACAGTGCGCTCGCGGGAAAAGTCAGCGGCGACAGTTTTAAGTTCATCAGTGATCCCATCAAACACAATTCGAGGATCGATCAAAACCCACAAACGATCATCTGCCCAATCAAGACGGATGCTGACTCCTTCTCTCCACGTTAGTTGTTGATGTTTACCGACTTTCCCCATAATCGCTCCAGTAAGTTGCCTCAAGGGTTGCCAAATGTGCGCTCCTGGATTGGCGGGCGCCAGCAAGTCTGTGTTGCGTCGGTGACCTACAAGTTCCAATCTGCATTCACGAACAATCGCAGAGGTCAACGCCTCTCGTAGAAGACCTCTCTCAACAGAGTCATATCTATGCCGCTTGGTCTCGAGTGTATGAACGCCGAAATCCTTGATTCCATACTTGAGAAAGGCGTTTTCTATATCGTCGTCAGACCCGAAAGCCAATACACCAGCACGGGTGCGGGTAGCAATTATATTAGCGTCAGCTTCCGTGATTGCGGCGCGTACGTCAGCAATTCCACCAACTTCACATACAATGCGCCTGCAAACAGGCGGCACGGAGGCAACACGTAAAGCATTAAGACGCACAACGGGCCATCCGGGGTTACCGGTTAGCGGAGGTACATCACTCCGCCATCGTCGTTCCTTAGCGAACTCATCGAGCTCTTTAGCATCAATGTCCTTGGCAAGTCGCATTAGGTCGCGCAGTATTTCGTCAAAGTTGTCGATTGGCACGAGTGCCGCGTCAATATTATACTCTCGCGCTTTATGCAACAATTCACAGACACGAGGTATTGGTAGAGTGTCGCCACAATACAACCAGAAAAGCCCATGGGGGAAGGCATCCGGGAGTTTCGCTGCATCTTCAAGAGCATTCATCACTGAGTTATCACGACCGCTATAGCCAACCACGACAAGTCCAGATTGCGTACATGAATCAATGAGCGCCTTTCGGAGGGTCTCATCCTGCCGACGCAGTTCCTCAGAGGTGTTTTTGAGTCTTCGCGAACGAAAGTCACCGTGCAGCTTAACTTCAATAGGCCATTGCTCATTAGCAATAGCTGGTGTTGCTAAATGTGATGAATCGAGGTCCACAGTCGTCAAAGAGCCGGTAGTATCGTAAATGCGCACACAAGCATCGGCCAACAGCGGGTCGAAGTTTGTTGTCCACACAATGCGGACAAGCGCTGCGCGCATAAGAGTAGCCAACGCCAAGTGCCCGTACGATGGCTTCCCACCAGCAATCGTGGCGTTGATATACGTACCACGATCTGCTTCAGATGGATACACTTTTTCAAATAGCGCCGCATACTCATCAGTTGCGCCAAATTCGGGCATGTTTTGCAAAGAATCGATATGAGTTTGTAGTTTAGCCTGAACAGCTGGATTCGACAGGTCTGCCAAGGATTTACGTGATACCTTTTGCTGGCTCACGTACAGCTCCCGCTTGAACTCCCATACCATATCAGCGGCAGTAGGTAGACCAGCGGAGGCTGATGCACCAGCGCCAAGAAACCACATAAGTTGTGGCGCGCGTAACGAAAAGCGACGTGCGAAATCGTCCGGTTCTATTCGGGGCGGATTGTTCTCGCGATTATGTTCTTCCATGAAATGTTTTGTTGGATTTTGTTTCACATGAACGCTAACGAAATTCCGTTCAGTTTTGTTCCGATGCTCTAAACCATGATTCGCCAAAATACAATCTCATTGATGAATGTTTCATTTCTGATTTGGTTTTATTAGTAAATCATGCAGGCGTTCACCTTGCAGCAAGCGCTGCTCTATGCTGGTATTGGTGGAGAATATGGACATAGACCATGTCCGACTTTTGCTCAATCTCATCGTTGGAATAGGAATCCGGCAGCCCCGTCGTTTCGTCATAGAGATAGTCGTAGATATTTTGCTTCATGGCATCTCGGGTAGCGTACTTGCTCTCCCAGTCTCGGATGCGCTCCATTTCTGCATTGATTTTCGCGTGCAGATCAACCGCCACCGCTTTGATGCGCTTAATGTCATCGGGCGTCAAATTGTCTTTCTTTAGGAGATCGAACAGTGCCAGCGTTTCCTCGTCTAAGCCTTCACGGATGGCACGATCCTGCTCATCGTCTAAATCTGCGACGAGTTTCAGCAATGCCTCAAATGTCTGCTGTATTATAATCTCGTCCTTCTCCTCATTGTATCGGGCAACCAATTGCTCGTAATGCTGTTGAAAATTTGTCCTCAGAGGGTTCTGCGCCAGCATCACAGCAAGACGTTTCTCAATGGCAGTTTTCAAATTTTGCAGGTGCGTGTTTTTTTTCGGGCTAGCTGCAAATTCCTGACGTAGTCGTTCAAAGTCAATCGCTGATATGTCATAAAGCCTCTGCGTTTCTGCTAGACCACCGGGATCGGTGACTTCAATAATCTCGCCGACAACAGCGTGTAGTTCCATTATAATGTGCGAGATGTCAGCTTGTTCACGGTCCTCGGCAAGGCTCTTGTAGATGATATTGATTGCCCCGTATGTGATACGATAATCGTTGATGTCCGGAAGGGTCAAGCATGCTTTATACTTGCGAAACATCCCGCGCGCCATAATCTCGAAGCGTTTCCGGGTTTCATCGTTTTCATTGATGACTTCCTTGGCAGCCATGATTGCCGCATTGCGCTCGAATCCTCTCTTCTCATAGATGTCCTCAAGTCGAAAGCCCTCCGCGGCGAGGAAATCGCGCACCATACCTGTTGCTTCGTGAAGTTCTTCGAACAATTCTTCTTGCGGTTTGGCAGGTAGGTTGGGCGTATCGTCATCTTCAATACCGGTATGTCCTGCGAACGTCGCCAATGCACTGCGGAGGTTTTTCAGGATACCGCAATAGTCAACTATGAGACCGTTGTTTTTTCCCTTATGAACGCGGTTTGCTCGCGCTATGGCTTGCATCAACGTGTGCGATTTGAGGGGTTTGTCCAGATAGAGTGTCGCAAGACTCTTCACGTCAAAACCGGTGAGCCACATTGCACAAACAATGGCAACGCGGAAGGGATGGTCGTCCCTTTTGAAGGCGGATTCAACGTCAATCCGCTGACCGTCGTCCGTTTCAAAGCCTTCCTTGATGAGTTTCCGATGCTGCCGGATATCAAGATCCCATCTGCGGAACTTACCGACCTCGCCCTGTTCCTCACTAACGACGACAGCAATTTGTGTCGTTTTCATCCAATTACATTGTTGCTCTAACGCCAAACGATCGTCCTCGTCCGAGAGCGCAGTGAGTTCTGATTCAAGTACACTGATGCGCTCCTCCCAATATTTGGTGATTAACGCGTGCATTTTCACAGCGGTGATTTTATCAATGGCGACGAACATCGCCTTTCCGTTTTCCCAAGCTGTTGAGTAATGACGGACGAAATCCTTCGCGATGGCGTCTAGCCTTTCCGGGGCGGTGATGATATGGTATTCGTGTCGGAGTTCCCGTTCTAGACGCTGCTCGACATCAACATCAGTAATCTCAAGTTCCTCTAATTTCTCGGCGATCTTCTCATTGAGTTCGTTTGTGGCGACCCCGAGCTCCTCGCCCCGGGCGTCGTAGTAGAGAGGCACCGTTGCGCCATCCTCGACTGCCCGTTGAAATCCGTATCGAGATACGTAGTCACCGAACACCTTACGGGTTATTTCATCATCTTTCATCAGTGGCGTGCCGGTAAATGCAATGTAAAGGGCTTTCGGGAGCGCGTTGCGAAGATTCACTGCCAAGCTGCCGTATTGCGTACGGTGAGCCTCGTCAACAATGACAATGATATCTTTCCGGTCGGAGTATGGCTTGCCGGGAATTACCTCCTGATTGAATTTCTGAATGAGTGAGAACACATAAGCTTTGTGCTCTCCGAGTAGTCGCTTCAGGTGTTTGCCATCTTTGGGTCGTACATCTTCATGTTCGCCAACAATCCGGCAGCCGGCATAGGTACGATAAATCTGAGTGTCGAGGTCATCACGGTCACACAGCACGAGGAAAGTGAAGTTGCCGCCCAGTTTACGGTGCACCTTCTGGCTGAAGAACACCATCGAATAGGATTTGCCCGCGCCTTGGGTGTGCCAAAAGACACCAAGTTTGCCACCAAAACCTCGTCGGTCTTCCAATGAACGAATTGCCCGATTGACGCCGAGATATTGCTGGTTCTGGGCAACAATCTTTGACATCGGACCGCCGCTTTCATCAAATAGAATGAAATTTTCAAAGAGATCCAGGAAGTTAGACTTAGTGCAAACACCCTTTAGAAGTGTTTCCATCTCAACTATTCCTACTTCGTCTTCATCAAGGCGTTTCCATTCGCGGAATAACTCAAACGGCGCAGAGAAACTACCAATCCTCGCGTCAACACCATTGCCCAAAACGACGAAAGCGTTGTGGTGAAAGATGTGGGGTACCGTATCCTTGTAGTCTGCGAGATTCTCGTCACATGCGCGACGGATATTGAGATGGATGTTTTTGAGTTCCATAAATAACAGCGGAATACCGTTGACAAAACCAACGATGTCGGCACGACGGCGGTACGGCAATCTCTTAATCCAGAGCTCACGCACGGCGAGGAAGTGATTGTTTTCTACATCGTCGAAATCAAAGACGCGCAGCGTCCGGGTTTCCATGAGTGTGTTGGGATCACGATAAGACACCTTTACGCCGTTACGCAGGAGATTATACTTTTCAAGATTAGTCTGTAGAGTTGACTCCGCCGCGCTTACTTGACTGATTTCACGAATAGCGTTTTCGTAGGCTTCGGACGGCAGGTCGGGATTGTAGGTTTCAAGTGCATCGTGGAGATAACGAGTTAGAATGACCTCACTGTCGTCCGCGCGCCCGAGCATTCCATCTGGCCCAAAGGTCTCGTTGTTGTGGGCGTAGACTGATTCCCAACCGAGGTCATGTTCCAGATAGTCAGCAGTGGTTTGTTGAACGAGGTTGTCTTCTGTGTAAGATGAATCGTTCATGGGTCAACGTAAATCTTCCCTACGGTAATGATTCCAAAACTGTACAGTGTGGGTCGGAGCCGCAAAGTGCCGGGGCACGTGATGTTATTCCGAAGGCCCTGGCCGTGGGCGCGAAGATTAGAAGCAAGTTGCAGAGTCATATCTCAAGTTTCCCAGACATCAGGCGCGGAAGAAGCAAATCACGAGCTTGATTGAGTTTGATTATTGCTAAATTCAGCGTTGCAATTTGCCAGAAAACTGGGTTGGCGATTTTCCCGAATAATCTTAAGATTTCTGATGCAGGTTTAATAAATTCTCTATTGCCGAGTTTGACAGGACTGAGATTACTTTGGGCTGCGCCGTGGGCAAGATTTTCCAACTCCTTTCGGGTTCGCTCATTGCTAAAGGTCCAATAGGCGAAACTTGTAGGAATGTCGGTGTATCCAACCACTTTAGCGACACGCTGATTCAATAAGTAGCTTTCTCCAAATACCATGCAGCATCGTCCCACTTCGCCCGTAAGCGACAACAGGATATCACCGGTACCAAGTACACAATGCTCTTTTATTTTCTCTGGTACATCATCAGTCTTTGATGCACATTCAGGAATAAACTGTGCATTGTGAACATTCTTGATGGTGACAATTCCAAACCTGCCATCCGGTTGGTAGGTTTTGCTCTTGAACGCGAAACCACCGAGGAATTTGAAAACATCAGAGTATGTCTTACGTTCCCAACCTTCTGGTATCCCAGCGACAATCTTCGTGGATTCATGTCCGGGGAATCGCAGACGAACAAACCACTCGCGGTATATCTCCCGTACTGCCTGTTCCAGCAAAGCAATCCGTCGCTGGTTGATTTCAATCAACTCGTCGAAGGCGGAGAGGATGTCGGAAATTTTACGTTGAGTTGGGAGGTCATGGATTGTTAATTTGAGATTATCAAGATGGTTTCGATTCAATGTTGGAACGCCAGTTCCAGCGTTAAAACGTCCCAAATCAAGGGTTTGTAGCAAATAGTAGACATATCTTGGAAAGTTTCCCTTGAAATCCTTGACCCACAGTGAGGTATTGTGAGGCCAGAATTTAACTGGCACATATTGTGGAATTCCCAATGACCCACTTCGCCCCATTACAACTCCTGGCGGTTCGACTTTGAACTCGTCATGATGACCGATAATTGAGGTCGATCCCACGACTGGATATGTACCAGGATTGATATTTTCCTTCGGCAAATCAAATCCTCTTTGTAGGGAAATAAAATCCTTAAATTTCAATATTCTTAATTTGTCCACCGCATAACCGCCGAAATAATTAGTGAATTAATCGTGTTTGAACAAGAACTCTACAGAAAGCTTCTTACGCCGAGGCTTGGAACACACGCGTAGTTGGCCTTGTTGGTATTTGCTATTGGTTTGCTAATATGGACGCTATTCTGAAGCCGCTGAGAATACCATGCTCGCTGTTTACTAATACTTCTTATCAATCCGAATAAACTGTCTTTTCAAAGAAGTGCGTAATGACATGTTGCGACTCGTCTGCCAGGTTCTTTGGATGACAAGGCAAAGTCACTGATACAATTCCTCGAGGTTTCTAGCGATCTTCGCTGCTCGTTTTGATGCTTCGACATCAAGAGTTTTGAGCTCGTGTTGTATGTCTCGAATTGTCTTTTTAAAGTCAAAATCGTCGTCCTCTAGTTCTGGTACAACGCCAACGTAGCGGCCTGGGGTTAGGCTCCAGTCGTTTGCGTTCAAATCGCTCCGGTCGACTACCTTCACGAGGCCTTCAACATCGCAAATTTCCGCATCTGGAAAGCGTTCCTGTAACCAGCGTGCTTGTCGCCAATAATATTGAGGGAGTTTTAGATGTTCGACTGTATCGTTACGAATTTCATCAAGTGACTTGGGTAACCTCCGGCGCCCGTTATGTAACAAGACGACAAAGGACGACAACCGTTCATGTAGCTGATTGGTTTGATGAATTAGTAATTGGGAATTTTCAATTAGCGGCTGAGCGCTCTCTGCAAACTTTCTCAGGTCGTCATTTTCACAACTTAAGGATTTCCAATCATTTGAATTCTGCTTTGCCTTTTCCTCGACAACGTCCACGTGTTCACCAAACGCGGCCTCCAGGATGTTGAGTTCCTCAAAATGCTCAGCCAGATCATCTGAGAGATTGCCATCTTCATAGGTTACGGTTGTCTTGTGAAGTTCCGCAGCATAGCAGTTGATGGCGCCTAGTGCAGTGACTGTTGCCTCAACCATGTGCTCAAGATGTTCAGCAACGAGTTCGAGGAAGCGATCGGATTGACCTCGATAAAGCCAAACAATCGCTGAGAGGTTCTTCTGTTGTTCAGGCGTGAAATCGAAAATCTTGCGTGTTACCTGTCGGCACACGCTACGCGCATCGATCATCAATGTCTTGCCTCGCCGTGCGGACGGTTTTGCCTTATCAAGAAACCAAAGTTCACACGGCACTGTACGCGTGTAGAAGAAATTGGAACGGATTGCCATCATGACATCCACATGGTCCGCCTCAATCAATTTCTTGCGGACTTTTGCCTCCTCGCCGCCAGCCGACGAAGCTTGTGAAGACATAACGAATCCGGCGCGCCCCTTCTCATTCAAGTAGCTGTCAAAATACGAAATCCAGAGGTAGTTGCCGTTTGGGACCTTGCCCTGCTTGTTCACACCGGGAAGACCGTAGGGGAGGCGGGAATCGCTTTTCACTTTCTCGGCGTCGACTTCATCGACATTGAACGGTGGATTAGCCATCACGAAGTCGCATTTACCGAACAGTTCGTGAGGGTCTTCGTAGTACGTGATGGCTTTCTTTATATTGCCTTCCAGGCCGTGCACCGCGAGGTTCATGTTGGCGAGTCGTATCGTCGTCGCGTTCTTCTCCATACCGTAGAATGTGACACGTTCTGTAGGATTGTGATGCATACGTTCGATGAAGTGTGCGCTTTGTACGAACATGCCACCTGAGCCACACGCAGGGTCGAGAACTGTACCGTCGTCCGGTTCAATGATATTGACAATCATTTGGACAAGGGATGCCGGCGTAAAAAACTCCCCATCGTCGTGCGCTTTTAGACCTGCAAATTGCGTAAGAAAGTATTCGTAAATCCGTCCGAAAACATCACCGTTGGCATGATTTAGCCCCGGGTTGTTAAAAATCCGAAGGATTTGACCAAGAACATCGTTATCGAGTTCCTGATATTCTGACTTGGGCAAGGCGCCGCGTAGGGATTCGTAATCGCTTTCAATCCCCTCCATAGCACTGATGATTGCTTGAGCCCGGTCGGCGCTGTCGGGCAAATCAACGAAATAGTGAAACTGTGCTTCCGGGTGCAGAAAGATTGCCCCCTTTTGGGAAAAGTCCTCTTTCGTAAGTGGGCGGGTTCTTCCCCCTCGCCGTGGCAGTGTCACTTCGATTTCTTCCTTGACTTTGAGGAAACGACTGGTGGCATGTCGAAGGAAGATCAGCCCCATTACAGGAAGGAAATATTCGTTACTCGCAAAATTGGAATTAGCACGTAGGCTGTCCGCGCTGGCAAATAAGCGTTTTTCGATCTCTCCAATATTATCCAATGTACAGTCTACCTCATCAATTTTTCGAATTTACTATCCAGCTAACTATCGTCTGCGGGAACTAGGGCCTCGGTTAGTATTATAGCTATTGCGGTGGTTCCGTGTAATCCCTAGCATTCGTATCAATCTGTTCCGCGTTATCGCCCTAGCATAGCAGAGTGATACCTACAGTTGCATCCGTTTGGGCACTGCAATATATTGCATGTGGAATCCGGGTGAAAGGACGACCATAGGCAGGAGGTTGTGCTTCAGCGCACGGTAGAATAGCATTATACCTTTTAATGACGAGAATGTCAACCTTCGCTGATTGCGGTACCAGGGGAAGCGCATCTAAATTTTCTGCATCACAGAAAAGAAAATCGAGCTAAGTTTGTGACAACAATTTTGGGAGTCGTAGGTTGGGCTGAACGGAAATCCGTTAATACTCGCTACTCTTGTAGGATCAAGCGAATGGATAATGAGCGCGATAGAAAATCCCCCAAGCGAGTGGATAACGAGTGATCAACTGACTGGATAAGGAAGGCGATAGCAAATCCTGATACAAGATCCCTCAAACGAGTGCCTACTTCGCTTGAACATGCCAGAATTTGAGTGCAATCCAATATTTATCCTGCGCTCTACGACCATGAGACCTGCTCTGCAATTAGATGCGTTTCCGCTGCACTGCAACCCACAAAATCTTGACATATTTTCATGTTTCTGCTACAATATCTAGTGGTGCTTTGGTAAAATGTCTCGCGGTTGGAAATCTCCGCCAACTGTTCTTGTCTCTCTAGGAGACAGAGATTAAGCGATTCCCAAACCCTACAACTGAATAACAAACAACGGGAGTTTAGAGGCTCTCAAGTTATGATGGCCTTCAAGATTCTTGTAGCCACAATATGCACCATCTGACCGCTATGGAGGATTCACATGCGACTAGCCAATGTTGACTTTCCCGCCCGACTTTTAGACGCCTTGCGTGATAACAAGCTCGTAGTGTTTGCCGGTGCCGGAGTCTCAATGGGTGAACCTGCTAATTTACCAGATTTTGAGACTTTAACCCAAAAGATTGCGAGTGGCACGGGCAAAACCCGAGGCAAAGATGAAAGTCCTGATGAGTTTCTCGGACGTCTGGTCAAATGTGGAGTCGACGTGTACCAACTCGCAAAAAACGAGCTTTCTCGCGAAGGCTTAAAATTCACCCCACTTCATCGGGATCTTCTGAGACTATTTCGCGAAGATCAGTCAATCCGTCTAGTTACCACCAATTTTGACCTTCTGTTTGAGCAGGCCGCAAAGGAATTGTTCGGCAATACCCCAGAAGTATTTACCCCCCGTGCTTTGCCTTTCGGGGAGTCGTTAAACGGCATCGTTCATATTCACGGCTCTATCTCTGACATCACCAACATGGTGTTGACGGACAGCGATTTTGGACGCGCATATCTATACGAGAGGGTAACAACCAATTTTCTGCTTGAGTTGTACGAAGAGTATATGGTTCTCTTTGTAGGCTACAGCCATAGTGATACAATTATGAACTATTTGATAAAATCTCTACCGCGAAACGCACAGTCATTGCATTACGCGCTGATTGGAAACAAAAGAGACGCGGACAACCAACACGTGGTCAGCCTTGAAATTGAAATGATTCCGTATCCGCAACATGAAAGAGACCATAGCGAACTTGATAAAGCGATTAACGAACTTGCGGATCACGCGCGACGCAGAATGGCTGATTGGCACCGTGATATTTCTGCGATTGCCGAAAAACGCACTTGTGAACTAAATGAAAAAGAAGAAGGACTTATAAATCTTGCGTTTGAAGATGATCTCGCGTTTGAAGATAAGGCTAGAACCACTTTTTTTACGAAAAAAGCGTTACATCCCGAATGGATTGAGTGGCTTGACGCACGTGGTCACTTGTGCCGGTTGTTTGAGAGCGGAGAGTTGAGAGAAAGCGATAAGATTCTATCGCAGTGGTTGACAACTTTCGTATTCGCACACGCTTCCTCGCTTTTTCTTCTCGTCGCCAAACACCACACGCGCATTCATCAGACCTTATGGGAGAATATTGCATGGAAGATTGGACATCACAGTGAATTACCTTCAGATAAAACAATACTATCTCGCTGGGTTTCATTGTTGCTATCGACGGCTCCAGATGAGGATAACGTAATGGCAGGTAGTCGCCTAGCTTTAATCGCACAGCGCTGCATAGCACAGCAGATGACAAAAGAGTTGGTGTTGATATTCGACGCGATGATGCAGGATCGTATGCTAGTTCGAATGAATCAGTATCGCCCTCCGGGTGGAACTGAAGTAGAACTTTACACTCGCTTAGATCTATCGCTGGTTGGAGATGAGGACCTAAAAGAGTTGTGGGAGAAAGGGCTAGAGCCACATATATCTGAGGTCGCAGTGCGCTTATTAGAGCGAGTAACCTGGTGTCTAGAGAGTCGGTATTTCCTTCGACACACGTGGGAGGGTGCTACTCGCTTGTTGGAACATGACAGTGAAATGCGCTCTGCTATTGAACCCCACGAACAAAATGTAGGCGATTTTGGTATCAATGTCGTGATTGATGTCGCACGTGATTGCTTGGAGCATCTTGTGGTACATGAACCGGAAGTTGCCGCACAATGGTGCAATCGTCATACGAATGCCGATGCGCCATTGTTGCGCCGGTTAACAGTACATAGTATGTCTAAACGCGGAGACCTAACGCCAGACGAAAAGATCCATTGGCTGCTAGAGCATATTGATTTGCACGAATATTCAATTCACCACGAAATACATCAGGCAATGCGAGACTCGTATCCCGGAGCTAGTTCGGATTGCCGAGGTACTGTCATTGAAGCTGTGAGGTCTTACCGTTTTCCACACGAAGAACATGCAGACAAAGAGATCATTACCGCGAGAGAACATTTTGACTGGTTTGAGTGGCTACACAGAGCAAAGACCGATTGTCCGCTTACTCGAAAGGCTATGGATGAAGTTTTGGCGAAGTATCCGCACTTCGCGGCTAAAGATCATCCGGATTTTACGTCCTATATTCAATCAGGCGGTATAGACGTACCGACTCCCTTGACATTTGAAGACGTTCTGGAAAACCCAACTCATGATAGGATAATCCAGTTTTCCTCAATGGAAGCACCGGTTATCAGGGAAGAAATTGAACGCATCAAGAAAGCCATAAGAGACGATTTTGGTAAGGGTATAAACTTAGCGTACACGTTAGCTCAAACCCGCAGGTGGGATAACAATCTCTGGCGAGTTTTATTTGACTCGTGGTCAAAGATGGAATTGGACATAAATAAGCACACGCAGGTGCTGGAGTATTTTGCAAAGGCTGAGTTGTATAAAAAATATCGTTACGAAATTTCCGACGGACTTTACGCGCTAGTGAAGAATGGAGGACCTTCCTATGCCATTGAATTACTCCCAGAAGCCTTACGAATCGCTGCGGGATTATGGAAAAGCCTTGACCGAGACATCTCTGTAGACTTGAAGCACGGTTGGTTTAATCAAAGTGCTAGTTATCCGGTATGGGGGCTTGCCAACTTCTGGCTCTCGGCAGCTTCGCTATGGCGGAAACAGCAGGATCCACCGCCGGCAATCCTTAGTGAGGATTATCGTCGCCCCTTGATGGAAATCATTAAAGATTCGTCACAGATCGGTGGCTTAGGAAAGTCTATCCTAACGAGTCAATTAACTTTTCTGTTGGCAGTCGACGAAGAATTTACGCGAGAATACCTCCTCCCGCTTTTTAAGCCAGACAACGTGGACTTTCAGACAGCGTGGGATGGCTTTGTAGCAACGGGACGCCTTTCACCCCCGGTCGGTGAGGCACTGAAAAGCTCGTTTCTCAAAGCGGTTACTCGTGTTAGCACCGACCTACGCCCTCAGCGTCATGGATTTGTTGAATGCTACACAGTCATGCTCATCTATGTCGTGGATGACGTTCTCGACACTTGGATTCCCAAACTGTTCGAGCACGGACATCAACAAAGCGAACCTGAAAATCGTGAACCTACGTTATTGCGCGACGACAATAGAACGATTCCGGAGATTTTTACTCTGAAGGTCGGGAGATGTCTAGAACACATGAATGACACCGATAAGCGAGAATTGTGGCAAGATTGGCTAAAGGATTATTGGCAAAATCGATTATATGGCAAACCTGCTCCCCTCACGTCTAACGAAGCTGGATTCATGCTTGACTGGTTGCCGGAGTTGGATACCGCGTTTCCTGAAGCCGTAACTCTTGCTGTCCAAATGCCAATACCTTCGTTGGAACGTACGAGGATTCTGGCTTGTCTTTTCACATATAAAACATGGGAGAATTACCCCGAAGCCGTGGCGAAGCTATTGATTTATCTGTGGCAATGTGATATGCAGTATTATGACCGTGATACCATGTCAAAGATTATTGAGCCGCTTTTAGAATCGGACATTTCATCAGAACTTAAACAACAATTGGAGGAGATACGCATTCTCTTTCAATAAACAAGGGAGAGTTATTGTGCAACAAAAAGGGATTTTAGATAGAAATGAACTTAGAAACGCTGATTTGGACGATCCGCTGTTTATAGACGAAAAAATTGTGTTCCCAAATGACATCGGGACTATTGGAATACGCGAGCGCGAGTGGGACTGGTGGGAAGTGATTGTTTTTCTTAAAGATAATCCGGAACGTGCCGTCGCGATTGAAAGTGGAACAAGGCAAGACTGTGTAAAATACTTTCACGACCTTAAATGTAATATGGAGCGCATTGGTGTGAAAGTTAAGTATACTTCCTGGAATCTAGGGATTTAACAAACGCCTGCGGGCAATTCCAACGTCTTCATTTGCGTTGTTTTCTGAGTTCGTTTCGTATTTTCCGGACATAACCCACTTCTGACTCCGACTTTAGCCGTAATATTGTGGATATACTGCCAATAATGGCTCTACGACCACCCTTACCACGCCGCGCTCGAGACCGAAGGATTTCTTCGGCAGGAACTCGATGCACTTTCCGTGTTGACTCCCAACCGTGTGTAATCTACGCTACAAGCATCGACTTACCCTGAAAGAAATTGCCACCGACTCGAACGATCCGTCGGCATGGTCAAAGCTCATCTCTTTCATGCCCATCACAAGTTACGCCACGAACTCCTTCCCTATTTCGAGTGCACGCTCTGAATCTTCAAGTACGACACGCAAAAAAGCCCGCAAGCCGTTAAGACTTGCGGGCGTAAAATATAGGGTACATCGCTCAATCGATGAGACCTTTCACGTTCCCTGGGCAGTCAACCCCGTAACCGCCTGATGTTCACCATTGAAATGTTCAAACGTACCAATTAACTTACTCCTGACAATAAGGCTTTTGATATTCGAGCCAACATGACACACGCCGACTCGCCCTCCTCTTTTCAGCATATCCACGTGAACACCCATCAGCATCCCAAGCCCGGAACTATCCATCAGTGAAACATTGTCAAAATCAATCAACAGCTTTGGATTATCACCGCTCTTGGGCAATTCTCCATAAATGGTTTGACTCAGTTCATTAACGGCGTTTCCAATCAGTTTGCCGTTAGGTTTCAAAATGACCACGCCGTTTCTTTTTGCGATACGAGTTGACATTTCTACACCTCCTGAATTTGGTATGTCCCATAATCCTGAAGCAAGATAAAACGTCAACATATCACGCTGCAATGCCGGCGTTCTATCACTCATGAACTAGTGGGGCAATTAACACCGAAGTGACAGCATTGTCCCCGCCCGACGGTGAATTGCTTCCTACCATGTTGAAGCGGGTACGACTGGTAGAGCAATTATAATGCCAAGACCGGCTAGGCTTTCCAGTATTGCTCATTGCAAGTTTGCCAGCTCTTGGTACAACAACGGAGCAGTTGGCATTCACGAGCGGAAGTGGTGGATAAAGTCAACAGACATGTGGCGAAAAGGTTACGATACATCTTACAACCGGAACGGCTTCAATCCGGCACTGCAAAGATGTCGACCTTCGTGATAACGCCTAGTGCATTGGTCTTGGGAATCACCCGCACCGAGTCTCAGGTTGCTGTTACCTTGACACGAGTTGCGCCCTCAATGTACCTATCAAATAACACTTGACACTGCATAGGATTTACGATCGCGCTCCTTATTCAGTCGCTTGATCTATTCGCTCAGTTGATCCTATTCGGTTACTAGAACCTTATTCTGCCATTTGATTACTCCTTCAGTATTATTATTGAAACTTATTTCAAATTAAAGACGCTAATTTCCAACGTCAAAATACATGAAAATATGAACGAAGACGACTGTAGATTTTGCATTTAACGAGTAGTCGTAGAACTCGAAAGAGGATTGTGGTATTGCTCGGACTTGCATAGCGTCTATCACAGAAACGACCGGGCTGCGATCAGGAGGAGGACGCATGCAATCGCGGTAAGGGTTCGCTTCTCACTCTTCAGGGCACGTCGGAGCAAAAAATCGTGATCGGAAGGTTCTGCATACGGGCGAGGATGCGGTAAGAAGCGAGGTACAGCCGCGCAATAGGCGCGGTAGCGGCCGCCGCACATCTCCAGCAGGTAGGTTTCTTCGGAACGGATAATCGGTGTGTATTGGATGAGGAAACCGATGACGAGAACGGCAATCATCCAGTACACGTTGGCTAAAACGCAGACACCGAGGCTAAGGACAAGATTACCGAGGTACAGCGGGTTGCGGACATGTGCGTAAGGACCTGTCGTGACGAGATCTCGCGCGGCGCCCAATGTCCGAGTCCTGGTTGAACCGCCAGCATAACCCACCGCCCAGATGCGAAGCCATTCGCCAAGCACAATCAACAGGCCTCCGAGGACAATCGAAAATGGGTTAGGTTTTGAAAAGAGTATCAGAAGGAGGATAAGGGGGATGGGAGTCAGGCTACGCAGCCGAAAGAAGAGCTGTCCAATTCCCGAGGCGTGAGTGCGGTGTGTCATTAACCATATACTGCGAAACGAGAAAATTCTGAAAGCCGCTTATCGCTGTGAAAGCAGTTTTCGTAACTGTTTGGCCCACCGGTCTGGATTTGCCAATCCAGACCGAGCGGGAGGCAGGGAACTCGCCGAGTAGGGAAGCACCATAATAAACCCGACTAATCGGGGCCTCACATGCCCAGGCCGGACGGAATCGTAATACTACGCACCAAACGATGCATCTAACAGTTACCACATTTCTTACTTCGGAGTTTTCCAGAGTAGTATTGTACCGACAATCGCATATAAGAAATTCGCGCCCCAGCATGCCACAAAGGGTGGGAGTTTTCCACTTTCGCTCAATCCTTCAAGGGTCGCAAATGATAGTCCCCAATACATAAAACTGAGAAAAAATGCAATAACCAGTCCGGCAAAGAAGCCCGCTTTGCCAAAACGGATAGCGATTGGCGCACCGATTAGAACAACCACAAACGCAGCATAAGGATACGCCATCTTGTGGTGCATACGCACCTGCTCGAGCCGAGTTGTTTGTCCTACCATCTCTTTGTACGCAATTTGGTTTCGTAAATCTTTTATCGTCATTGCGCGCGGATCTCTGTTGTTTTCCGCGAAGAGTTTGGGGTCTTCCAGCCGCGTAATCTGTTTTTGTACGAACGGTTCGAACTCGGTCTCTCCATCAGGATTAAATCGACGCACAAACCCTTTCACGAGATGCCATTCCTCCGGTTCCCAAGTGGCGGTTTCCGCGAAAGTAATCTTGGCAAGATTGTCCGAATCATCAAGCTGATAAATCGTCATTCGACTGATGCTCTCGCGCTCCAAATCCAGATTCTGAACATAAAACAACCGATTTTCCTGTCCCTTAAACAGCATGTTCCTGTTTCCACGGAATCGCGGCTTCTTCTTCAACTCATTTGCCCGGTGATAAGCCGGTGCCGCGACCCGGTCATAAAAAACAGAAAAAACACCACAAATAAGGAGCGTCGAAATCAAAATGGGGGCTACGATGCGGTAGACGCTAATTCCCGCCGCTTTCATTGAGGAGAATTCGTTACTGCGCACCATTCTGCCCAAGACAAAGAAGGCGGCGATGAAACCGGCGAGCGGCACAATCTCCATAATTCGTCTAGGCGCTTGGTACAACACAATTTGCACTGCCGTGAGGTATGCAATATCGTCGTCAAACTTTTTTATGTCTTTGTCCAGCAGACGGACAATTATCACCAGCGCGATGAAAAAAAACAGTCCGCTCAAAAACGCCTTTAAGTATTCCGCCAAGATGTAGCGGTCCAGAATTCTCAATTCGATTCTCCCACTCTCTTACCGTCTGCACCGAGTTGCTCCGAAGTTACAGTCTCTTGGCGATAAAACTTCGCTCGCAGCCGTTCTTCCAGCATCGCGTGCAGACTGAATCCGACTCCCAGCGCTCCAATCACGATGTTGGGGATCCACATGGCGAGCGCCGGCGAGATGACGCTGTTTCGTTTCACCGAGCCTTGGCCAAACTGAAGCAACAGATAATATACGAGAATCAGTCCCAATCCGATGCCAAAACCTACCATCTTGCCGCTGCGTTTGACTATCAAACCGAGTGGAACGCCAATTAGACCGAATGCCAAACATGCGAACGGAATAGAGAATCTCTTGTGGTACTCCGCCTGCGCGTCCCGCAACTGCTTGATCACGAAGGATTTCTCTCTTGCGTCGATTGCTTCGCTCCGTTTTTTCTCTATATAGCTTTTAAGCCCGGCGATTGACATTCCCTTCGGTCTTTGGGCTTTATATTCGTTGCGCTCCAATGCTTCGGTAAAATCCAATGCAACTCGCTGTCTATCGAACGCGGTGACGCGAAACTCCTGAAGATCATCGGAAGCCGTTTCATAGGTTGTGCCGTCAAAGAGCGCCAACCATGCCTGTCCATCCTCTTCAAACCCGATTGTAGCTTCCTTGGCATGGATGAATCGAGGTTTCCCGCCCCATATCGAATCCCAAACTCTGACATTCTGCAGTCGTTTGGTGACGGGATCCATTGATTCATACATCCAGAGTTTTTGTTCGCGTTCCAGCTCCCTCATGACGACACCCTCTTCAAGGACAAACGCCGGATTTCTCATACTGATATCGCGCTTCCTGGCGGAGTACGCCGCATTGCCGCGCGGCAGGGAATAATCCATGAATACAAAATCGAAGATGCTGAGAAAGGCGGCGGTCAATATCAGCGGATATAATATTTGATGAAACCCGATACCGTGCGCTTTCATGGCGGTGACTTCGTTATCGGTGGATAGCCGTCCAAGAGCAAGCAGGATACCTACGAGCGTTGCCATGGGAATTGTCAAGACTACGACGACTGGCAGAAGATATATCAGGAGTTCAATGAGATAGTATGGACTAATGCCTTTCTTGACAAAGTGCTTGGTGAGGCGAAATACTTCGTCAAACAGGAGGATTGAAGTGAAACAGAGCAGCGCTAAGAGAAAGGGTGGGAAAAACTCTTTGAGCGTATATTTGGTTAAAATTTTCAAACCGGGCAAAACTCCAACTGCCTACAATTACGGGTATGATTTTGGATATATTTTACCTCATACGGTTACCCGTTAGCAATATCGTTTCGTTACGGTCTGGCTAGTGAATCTTCAGTTTCTGTGTGCACACTTGGCGCGCAATTCGCCGAGGCAAAGACGGAGTTGATCCACACATCGAGGGGCGTCGAAAATATGTTATATGATATCAAAATCTAAACGTAACAATCGTTCCGAGACGCGCAATGAAGGGATCTCTATGGGAGCTCTATGGGATTTCTATCGCACTCACTATTCGTTCGCTTGATCCTTCCTTGTCCAGTCAGTTGATCCCTCACTATCCGCTCGGTTGATTGCTACTACGAACCCCCGGATTTTGTAACTTACGGATTACGAATTGGTATTAGGTGTAACTCTGAGGGACACAGCCTCCCATGTCCGGGCTTGCCGAATCCGATGAACTTGACGTCGGCAACGCGAGAATAATCCGGTTGAAAAAATCCGCTAAATCACTCCGTCCGCTAGGAAAACCCTCGTTTTTCTGCTTAATAATTAGGCACATCTTGACTCCCCCATGCACGTTTCGTAGGGTTACTGTTATGTAGAAGCCTTATGAACCCTAAGGAAATAAGGAATTCATACTTTTGGCAAGTTTTTTGCTAATCCCCAATGTGTTATGCAGGTTAATATGCCTCGTTAATCTAGCATTTTTGCGCGGAATTAACTTGGGAAAGGGCAAAGGATGGAAACGGTCACCCCAACACCGGAGTCCCAACCCGCTACCGGGAAGGGACGAATCCTAATCATTGATAATGATCCGGAGAGGGCGAATTCGTTGATATGTATCCTAGAAAAAAGTCGTTACAAAGTCGCCGCGCCCGTGCGTCTACAGGATGGTGTGGCTAAGCAGGTTGCGCTGGTTAAGCCAGATATCATACTAATTGGTGTTGATTTTCCCGGGCACGCGGTGCTTAGTTGGGTCGCGTCCCTCCATGAAAGTTATCCATGCCCGATAGTAATGTTTTCGAGAGATGAGCGATCAGGGACGATTCAGGCAGCAACGCGCGCCGGTGTGTCCGCGTATGCTGTCGGTGAACTTACCGGTGTCCGGGTTAAAACCATCATCGAATCAGCTGTTGCCCGATTTCAAGAATTCCAAGCGTTGCAGCAGGAACTTAAACAGACAAAGACGAACCTTGCCGAACGTAAAATCATTGAACGCGCAAAGGAATTGATCGCACAACAACGCGGCTGTAGCGAATCACAAGCGTATCAAATATTGCGTAAGATGGCGATGAATCGCAGAAAACGGCTCGCGGAAGTCTCAAAAGACGTGCTATCCGTTGCAGATATATTGACGAGCGATTTATAGAGAAAATATTCGTCTCCACTACAAAAGTGCGTTTGTTCAAGGGTGAACAGGGCGCACACATCAGAATTGCTGATTTTGCTCGGTAGGACTGGAGGAATCTATGCCACTGGGCACACGATGTAGATAAAAACAACACCCAACCAACGGTGGTTTGGGACCGGACATAGGCGTCTATCTGGCTGAGTTTATACTCGCCGGTAGACGCCTTTTTTATTGCCGCCTAACCCGATAATCTGCCTGATTCCGAAGGAGATTCAAAAGTGAACCAATCAAAAAAGAAAGCCATATCTACAAGCCGAATTATGCGTTCAACGCCGAATCTGAAAAGCGCAACGGTTGCCAAAGAAAGGAAACCAAAGATAAATGCCGCGGAGCTCCTAAAGCGCGAAAAAAATGGGCTGGAGGTAATCAACGACATTCCAAACTATATTCGGGACGGTTGGGAATCCATTCCACCGAACGAGCGTGACCGGCTGAAGTGGGTAGGTGTCTTTTATCGAAAGCAAACCCCCGGAGCATTTATGATGCGTCTCCGCATGTCCAGCGGTTTTAGCAACGCCGAGCAGTTCCGCGCTATTGCCGAAATCAGTGACGCACACGGACCGGGATTCGTGGATCTTACGACGCGTCAGCAGGTTCAGTTCCGAGGTTTCGCAATCGAGAATGTCCAACACATTTGGAACCGGCTTGAACGGGTCGACTTAAGCTCACTCCAAACCGGTTTTGACAACATTCGCGGTGTGATTGGATGTCCGGTTGCCGGATTGACGCCGAACGAACTCTTTGATGCTTCTCATGTTGGCAGGGAATTCACAAAACTCGTCGTCGGCAACAAGGAATTTACCGATATACCGCGCAAGTTTAATGTCGGCATCACGGGGTGTATGGATAACTGTACCCATACAGCCTCACAGGACATTGCACTCACGCCTGCGGTAAAAGAGATTGACGGTCAAGATACAAGCGGCTTTAACGTCGCGGTCGGCGGAAAGATGGGTTCCGGCGGCTATACCGTCGCGCAACCACTTGATGTGTTTGTTATCCCCGAAGAGGCTGCGGTCTTGTGCGCGGACATTACGCGAATCTTTCGGGATCACGGACCTCGGACAGCTCGGAATAAATCACGTCTCGCTTTTCTGATTGCCGATTGGGGTATAGAGAAATTCCGAAGAGAATTAGAAAGGCGTCGGCATAGCAAACAGCCGCTCCTGACTGCCGGGAAAGATATGCGCGGTAAGAACAAGACCGACCACACCGGTATCTTCTCTCAGAAAGAGCCACAGCTCAACTACGTTGGTCTTGTTGTGCCTGTCGGACGTATCACGACCGCGCAACTTTTGGAAGTGGCCCGACTCGCGGATGAATACGGGAACGGCGATATTCGCCTCACTCAAGGACAGAATCTGATTATCACTAACGTGCCGGACAAAAAGATTGGCGACATAACCGCCGAACCGCTCCTGCAGGAACTCCGCTATGATCCTTCGGAGATCATGCGCGGGACGGTGAGCTGCACCGGGATCGACTACTGCCACTTCTCGCTTATTGAAACGAAAGAGCGCGCGATGGAAGCAATACGGCATTTGGAAGCGAAACTCGGCAATACCAAACCGCTGACGGTGCATTGGTCTGGATGTCCGAATGGGTGCGGCAACCATGCCGCCGCAGATATTGGACTCCTTGGCAAGAAGATCAAGATTGATGGCGTCGTTACCGATGCGGTGGACGTATTTTTCAAGGGAAATGCCGGGGCAAACCCTAAAATCGCCCCAAAGTTATTGGAAAACGTACCTTGCGATGATTTGCCGCTAGTGCTTGAGGGACTCGTACCATATCTCTCACGGAGGTAGGGCGGTTTTCCCTCTCCCGGTGAAGCGTGTCTTAGCTCGACTTTGTACATTTAAACGGTTTATCAGACAGTGGCAATCAATCGTTGGAGAAAAGTGTAAGAGATTTTAACCATCTGGTCTTTTCGGTTGACCAGTGAAAAAGTCGTTGGCGGTTTCCAGTACGATCACAGCGGGGCAAGATGCCCCGCCTACGGGTTTGGCGTTGTACGGCTTTCCGTACAGTCCATCCGTTGTACTTTTGTACAAAGTCGAGCTTAGTCGTCCTTACGTCTACAAAAAAATTAACGTAACTGTTTAGTCCATCGGTCTGGATTTGTCAATCCAGACCGAGTGGCCAAGGAACGCGCCGAGTAAAGAAGCGCAATGCTAATCCCGATGATTCGGGGCTTACAAACGCACGCCGGACGTGCAATGAATAGGATTTCTATCGCACTCCCTATTCAGTCGCTTGATTACTACTACAAACTTGAGAGTGAACTAAACAGTTACAAATTAGCATTCATTATCGGAAAGGGAGGTTTCGACTTGAGAATAGACACAAACGGCTATTCAAAAAGTCGGAGAAGATTATGGACATCAAAAATAAAGCAACACGGATTAGGTTATTTAGCTCAAAAACGATCCAGATGCGAACTTTTCATACCACATGGTTTGCGTTCTTTTTAGCCTTTTTCGGGTGGTTCGGCATAGCCCCGCTTATGGCAATTGTCCGCGAAGACCTGATGTTAACAAAAGCGCAGATTGGTAATACGATTATCGCTTCCGTCGCGATTACGGTGTTGGTTCGCATCTTAATCGGACCGCTCTGCGACAAAATCGGTTCCCGAAAGGCGTATACGTGGCTTCTGATTCTCGGTTCACTTCCGGTCATGGGTATCGGGCTTGCCCAAAATTATGAGACATTTCTGCTTTTTCGATTGGCGATTGGTGCAATCGGCGCCTCGTTCGTTATCACGCAATATCATACGTCGGTGATGTTCGCACCCAATTGTGTCGGTACAGCGAATGCGACAACGGCAGGATGGGGCAATCTCGGCGGCGGTGTTACGCAGATGGTGATGCCTCTCATCTTTACCGTCATTCTCAGCTTCGGTGTAGACAAATTTGTCGGATGGCGGCTGGCAATGATTGTTCCCGGAATTGCCTTATTTATCACCGGTTTTGCGTATTACTTCCTTACGCAAGATGCACCGGATGGAAACTATAAAGAACTTCGAGAACGAGGGGAGCTTGAACCTGCGAAAGGTAAGGGTATGGAGTCTTTTATGCTGGCGATTAAAGACTACCGCGTCTGGGTGCTTTTCGTCATTTACGCCGCCTGTTTCGGGGTGGAATTGACCATTAACAATGTCGCTGCGCTCTACTATCATGACCAATTCCAGTTGGATGTCAAGACCGCAGGTCTAATCGCCGGATTATTCGGTCTGATGAATATCTTTGCGCGCACCGTCGGTGGCTTTTTCTCCGATTTCTTTGCGAAAAAGATGGGGCTCCGTGGGCGCGTCATGTTCCTTTTCATCGTCCTGTTCGGTGAGGGTATCATGCTGATGCTATTCTCGCAGATGGCAGTGCTCGCGCTTGCTGTTGGAACGATGATTGTCTTCAGTCTCTTTGTGCAGATGTCCGAAGGCGCGACGTATGGAATTGTTCCGTTTATCAATAGAAAAGCGTTGGGGGCTGTCGCCGGTATCGTCGGTGCGGGTGGAAACGCTGGCGCTGTTGCAGCCGGTTTCCTGTTCCGGTCCGAAAGTATCTCAATACAGCAAGGTTTGCTGTATCTCGGCGTAATGGTTGCGGTTGCCTCGGTTGCCACGGCGTTGGTGCGATTCTCGCCGGCAGTCCAAGTCGCGGAGAAGAAGGCGTTTGATGCGGCACTCGCGGAGAGACAGCGCCTGAAAGTCGAAGGAGCTTTGTCCTAATTGTAACATACACCCCTGTCTGGCCGGCGCGATCCGGCGATTGGATAGTGAATACGATTAGCTATCGCCTTAAAATGTCTGACGCAGTCGTTATTCGCTCCTTTGATCGCTCGCTTGATCGCATATGGGGCTTTTAAAGGCTGGTGCGCAGTGCACACCCTACAACTGTACTTTTCGAACAAGCTCTGAACGAGGCAGTTTCCTTGTTCCGGTCCTACAAATGATTTATAAGATAAATTGTATTAGACACGGAGTAGCCAGTGGAGAATTCAACAGGTAAAGCGGTGTGCCCTTATTGCGGGGTCGGTTGCGTGGTTCGTGCGACCGTCCGCGATAACAAAATTACAAGGATCTCGACGGACGACGATGTCGCTCCAAATTACGGAATGCTCTGTCCAAAAGGCGCACATCTCAAACAGGTTTTTCAAAACCATGACGGAAGGCTTGCATATCCCATGATTCGCGACCGTCGGGGTGAACCCCCTCGCGAAGTCTCGTGGGACGAGGCTGTCGCTTTCACAGCGAATCGGCTTCTCGAGATTCAATTGGAGCACGGTAAAGATTCTATTGCCTTCTACGGCTCCGGACAGTTGGATACGGAGGCTTCCTACGTGTTCAATAAATTATTCAAAGGCTTCCTCCGTACAAATAATGTGGACACGAATAGCCGGCTCTGTATGTCCTCTGCCGTGGCTGGTTACATGCAGGCGTTCGGTTCAGACGGACCACCGACTTGCTATGACGATATCCAGCACGCCGATATCTTTCTAATTATCGGTGCAAATATGGCGGAAAACCACCCTGTCCTCTTTCAGATGATTCGGAAACAGCGAATACTTGCGCCAAATACACGGATTATCACCGTAGATCCACGCCGCACGAAAACGGCAGATTTCTCGGATATCCATGTACCGCTCGCGCCCGGAAGCGATGTTGCTTTTCTACAGCTCATTGCGAAACGCCTCCTGGCGGTAGGACGGATTGATAGACGTTTCGTAAAGAGGAACACCGAAAACTTTAGTGCCTACGAGAACCATTTGAATAGCCTGGGCGAAGATGCACTCCTCACTGCCAGTGATATTCACCCGGCGCGTATCGACGAGATTGTTGAATACCTTTCCGAGCCGAGTCGCTTGCTCAGTTTTTACTGCCAAGGCACCAATCAGAGCACGAGCGGCGTTGACAAAAATGCCGCGCTCATCAACCTGCATCTTCAATTGGGAGAGGTTGGCATAAGAGGTGCCGGTCCGTTTTCGCTGACAGGGCAACCGAATGCGATGGGCGGCAGAGAAGTCGGTTATTTGTCACACCAGTTGCCCGGTTACCGCGTCGTCACCAATGATACGCATCGTGCTTATCTGGAGGGTGCGTGGCGTATCCCGCCGGACAGCATCGACCCGGAACCCGGTTTAACGGCGGTGCCGATGTTCGAGGCGGCAGCCGAGAGGGCAGTTCGTGCGCTCTGGATCGCCTGCACGAACCCCGCGGTTAGCATGCCCGATGTAAAGGTATCGCAAGAAGGTTTGCGCCGCGCCGATTTGGTGATTGTGCAAGATTGCTACTACCCGACGGAAACCACCGAATACGCGGACGTGTTGCTTCCCGCGGCGCAGTGGGGTGAAAAGCAAGGCACCATGACAAATAGCGAACGACTCGTTGTCCGAAGCGATCGGTTCCTCGTCCCTCCCGGCGATGCGAAACCGGATTGGTGGATATTCACACAGGTCGCGAGAGCGATGGGTTTCAAACTGAATTTTGATTTCTATACTGCCGAGGAGGTATGGGATGAATATCGACTTTTGACAGCGGGCACACGGTGCGATCAGATGGGGATGACGAATGAGCGTCTCGCGAAAACATCACTGCGTTGGCCCTGCCCTCACCCGCGGCATCCCGGTACCGATCGGCGGTACACACGCAGGAAGTTTTTCACCGAATCGGGGAAAGCACAATTCAACACCCCAGTTTATCGACCACCCGATGAAGACACTAATGAGGAATTCCCGCTCGGTTTGACAACAGGACGTATCGCGAGTCAGTGGCATACCCGCACCCGGACAGGTAAGGTGCCACAGCTTGTCCGTAAAGATCCGGATCCGTTTGTGGAAATCCATCCGGATGATGCGGTAGAAAACGACGTTCAAGACGGGGAGTGGATCTATCTTGTCGGGCGGCGTGGACGGTGCTATGCGCGGGCGCGTGTCACAGAAACGATTCGACGCGGATTGCTCTTTACACCGTTCCATTGGGGCGATCTCTTTCACGCCGAGACGAACGCGAATTATGTAACGAATCCGGCATTCGATCCGCTGTCTAAGCAGCCGGAGTTGAAATTCTGCGCCGTGCGGATTGAATCTGGTAATTCAGAGGTTTGACGCAATTCCGGCGAGACTGAATAAATACCGGTTCGGTTAGGAAAACGAACCTACCACAGTATATAAATAATCGGATTCAGTAGTTAATTCCCTCCCGATCTTCTAGGTTCCTTCATTGAATCTCGCATCAACGCGCGCTCCTCGCAACTCCGGTTTGCCAGGATGAACGCCTTGTATTGGGCGTTCGCAGCTTCGTGTCGATCTCGATAGAACGCGCCAAGATGGAGCGTATGTCTGGATTGTTCAGACGGCGTGTTGCAACTTCCCACCTCAAACCCGCTTCCAATAATCAGCACCATACTTCGGGCACAGTCCCTTCAGTTTCAAGCGCAGCCGCCGGAACACAGATGAAATAGCCATAATGCCTGTCCGCCCAATCCTACGTGGGATGTAGAGGCTTCGCTGCATAGCGATTTCCCTGTTTGATCGGCTCTTGGGTTATGTTATAATAAAGTTTTGCATTCTAGGATTTTTGGTACAGTCAATTAGGCTTTTGGAGCCCGCATGTACGAAAAACTGGGCATCGTCACAAACATCTGGGCGAAGCGCATGGAGAGCGGCGATTCCTTCGAAGATCTCGCCTCGAAATTCGGCGAAAACGGGTTTCGTGAGATGGAGGTGCGCGACCACAACTATCTCCGCAACTCGAAATTTGGGGACATGATGCGGGAGATCGAGGCGGCGATGGACGCTTACACGGACGAAGGTTGGAAAGCAATCTGTGAAGCGTTGAGGCGGGGAACCAGTTGGAACGGACTCATAAAGGCGCACCACAAATCACTGTTCGACAAGGCGAGCGAATTCGTGGGAAAGATGTCAGGTCTAACTCTGAGTTTCGCGGCGTCACACGTCTGGCTCGCAGAACCCGACGACCTCCACGCCGATAACGCGAAAATCATCCGGGCGAAGAAATTCGCCTATCTACTCTGTCCGCACGCCGCTCGATTTCGTATTGTCGATGTCGAAACCGACGGTGAAATCGACACGGGGGTCGCAATAGCTAACGCGAAGCGGTACAAGTCGCTGCTGCCTTCGTATCCCATGGTTTTCGCCCTCGAGCATGGGCGTCAGTCAGCTACGTGGACCTTGGAATTGGCACGGCACGGCGGTTGTCCGCTGATCTACGATCAGGCGAACACGTTCCGCTCTGATGGCACTGCCAGTAATCGACCGGAGGATTTCTGGAGCACCGTGAGAAACGAAGATCTTGCCTCCGTTCACATTAAGCAAAGAACGGCGGACGGATTCTCAACACAGATAGCCGACGGATTTGTAGACTTTAAATCAATCTCACAACACCTAACTAGACTCAGCTACAAGGGCGACCTCCTGATTGAAAATACCGCAACGGATCAGCCATTGGAGGATGCGCTTGTGAGTAGAGAATACCTTCTGAAATGCGAGATTGGTGCGTAAGGGGCCATGTTCGGAAGGAAGATTTTAGAATCAAATACGACGAGATTATGGAATTGTCAACAGCGAATCGTATTCGATAAATGCAACTCGTGGACGGGTGATGACAGAAAAAACCCTTAACTTTATTGAGCGAAACAGGAAGGCGCTTTGCACGTCGCTCCAAGAACTGGTGCGAATTCCGACCGTCAATCCACCGGGAGACAACTACGCGGAGATTGTCGATCTTCTCGACGAAAGATGCCGCGCGTTGGGAATGCAGACCCGCATTGTCCCCGTCCCCGAGACTGAAGCCGTAAAGGTTGTACCGCACGCCGATGCATATCCCCGTATGAACCTTATTGCTCGCTGGGATGTCGGTGCGAAAAAAACCGTCCACTTCAACGCGCACTTTGACGTTGTCCCCGTTTCCGGAAAGTGGCGCTCGCACCCATTCGACCCTCAAATTAAAGGGGATTGGCTGTATGGACGCGGCTCCGACGATATGAAGGATTCGATTGCGTCTGTGCTTTTTGCCGTTTCGGCGCTCCGAGAAACAGGGGTGCAACCGAATTTCAACATTGAATGCTCATTCACCTGCGACGAGGAGATTGGCGGCGATCTCGGTGCGGGCGAAGTGGTTCGCAAGGGGTTGGTCAACGCAGACTACGCCGTGAATTGCGAAGGCAGCACCGGTTTAACCATCTGTAATGGGCATCACGGTGTGTTGTGGCTAGAGGTCACGGTTCATGGCAAATCGGCGCACGCGGCACATCCCGACAGTGGACTCAACGCTTTTGAAAAAACAGCGGAGTTGGTCACCGCCCTTCAATCACTGAAGGAGGAATTTGGCAAACCTCATCGAACCTTCAAAATGCCCCCTGACATTGAAAGACAACCAACCATCAACATTGGCGGGGTGTTCAGCGGCACCTCCGGCGACAAAATCAACACGGTTCCCGCGCAATTGACCTTCTCCATCGATCGACGGATACCGCCCAATGAACGGTTAGGTCAAGCGGAAGCAGAATTGCGCGGGGCAATCAAGGAGGCTTGCAAGAACATACCAGATCTCAAAGTAGACATGAAATCCGCTTTGCGTATCGAGCCGTGCCTTGTTGATTCGGACGAACCTCTGGTTCAGGAGTTCTCCAGATCTGTACGCGCGATTCGGCGCAATCCTGTGAAATGGGCGCCGGCTGGCGGGTTCACCGATCTGCATTTTTTCGTGGAAGACGGAAAGCTGCCGGGGATGGGCTACGGTCCGCGGGGTGAAGGCGCGCACGGAGTCAACGAACGGGTCAGCATCTCGGATCTAGTGAAGACGACGAAAATCTATGCCACCTTCATGACCCAAGCTCAGTTGTGAAAGAACATACGCCCCGCGGATTTTCGGAATACGTTTTGCATCCTTCAGAGCCTATTTGAATAATCGGCAGTGAAGCCATTTTTGGTCATTCGTAGGAAGTTCTTTCATATTTTTGATGTTGTCTGCTACGTACCTGTGGGATCTCTATCGCACTCGTTATCCACTCGCTTGATCCCCTCTGGGGCTTTTAAATGCCGGTGCGCAGTGCGCACCCTACAAATGTACTTTTCAAACAAGCTCTTAGAACAAAATTAGGTTAAATGACCAAACGACAGACCTATATGATTGGCGGAGGCGCGGCCCTTGCACTCGTGATTCTCGTCACTTTCATTGCATATTACCGAGCAAAGTTTAAGCAAACGGAAGATGCACTCGCGGCAGAGCAGGCAAATCGGATTAGGTTCGAAGAGGAATCACATCGTCTGGGGCGCGAGTTGAACCAATCCCAAGAGGAAGTCGCGGCGAAGATTATCAAAATCGAAATCTTGGAAGAGACAATCGGCGAAATACAGCAGGAGGCAGTCGATATCAGCAAAGCCAAAGCAAAAATTGAAGATGAGAAACGGAAACTTGAAGAGGAACGAAGGAAGCGAGAAGCAGAGTATCAGGATTTGGTCAGCAGCTTGGAACAGGAAATCAATAACAGGGAGATTAAAATCACCGAGCTTCAAGGAATGTTAACAGTCAACTTGATGGACAAGATTCTCTTCGACTCGGGGAAATCGGTGATCAAACCGGCGGGCAAACGCGTCTTGGATAAAATTGCGACGACGTTCTTGAATCGCTACCCGAACCGCGAGATTCGAGTTGAAGGGCACACGGATAATGTGCCGTTCCGAGGTTCAGTGCTGAACAATTGGGACTTGTCGACGGAACGTGC
The DNA here is from genome assembly GCA_028820655.1 of Candidatus Poribacteria bacterium. Classification (GTDB taxonomy): domain Bacteria; phylum Poribacteria; class WGA-4E; order WGA-4E; family JAJDTR01; genus JAJDTR01. Next base: position 55,465 of record JAPPIK010000025.1, read on the forward strand.
AATCTCCGCCGTGAGATATCTGCAAGAACATGCGAAGGTGGCGCCAACCCGTCTGGCGGCAGTCGGCTACGCTTATCATCGCCCGATTGACACGAACGGTACGCGCGAAGGACGGGCGCGAAATAGACGAATCGAGATTGTGGTTATGCCGCCGAAGAAAACCGATGCGGACTAGGGACAAAACATAGGCATTTACACGACCGAAGGGTTCAGTGATTCGTAATGCGTAATACGTAATACGTAATGCGTATTGCGTAAACAATTCTCTTGTGTGTTGCGCATTGATCTCTCTCTGATCTCAATCTTGATGGAATGATCTCGACTGAGCAAGAATAAAATATCGAAGCCTACATGGAGGTTAAACTATGCAGTTTAAACGAGAAGATATATTGACACGATTGCGGTCAAACGTTGAGGCCGGCAAACCGATAATCGGCGCTGGCGCCGGCACCGGCATTTCTGCAAAATGCGAAGAGGCAGGCGGTGTCGACCTGATTGTCATCTATAATTCGGGGCGGTTTCGAATGGCCGGTCGCGGATCGCTTGCCGGTATGATGCCTTACGGCGATGCCAATCAGATTGTCGTTGAAATGGCAAGTGAAGTGCTACCTGTCGTTGAAAACATTCCGGTGCTTGCCGGCGTCTGCGGAACAGATCCGTTCCGCTTGATGGACGTGTTCTTGAAACAGATTCGGGACATCGGATTTTCCGGTGTACAGAATTTTCCAACCGTCGGATTGATCGATGGAACGCTTCGGCAGAATCTGGAGGAAACGGGAATGGGCTACGGTCCGGAGGTGGAGATGATTCGCATCGCCCACGAAATGAATCTGCTGACAACACCGTACTCCTTTGACGAATCTGAAGCCGAACAGATGGCAGATGCCGGGGCGGACATCCTCGTGGCACACATGGGCCTTACAACAAAGGGGTCCATTGGCGCGAAAACGGCGCTAACGCTCGAAGAGTCGGCGGAACGGGTGCAGGCGATACACGACGCCGCGAAAGGCGTAAACTCGGAGATTCTTGTGATTTGCCACGGAGGGCCGATTGCCGAGCCGGAGGACGCACAGTATATTTTGGACAATACCGATGGCGTCGTCGGATTTTACGGTGCGTCAAGCGCCGAGCGTCTTCCCACGGAACGCGCGATCACGGAACAAATTGAGACTTTTAAGTCGATTCGATTGACTTAGAGTAATGCCGGACACCAGCAATAAAGGCGATTGACGTTGACAAACCCCATCCCTTTTATTGTTGCAGGGAAAACGCAATCTTGATATAATGCGGCCAAATAGCGATGTATTTTGTGGTCACAATCTACGGCACAGGAGGTTAAGACAGTGGCGACAACGCAGATTAACACAACGATTAACGGTGAAGATTACACACACGAAGTCGAACCTCGACTACTTCTGGTTCACTACCTTCGAGAAGTTGCCGGACTTACGGGCACACATGTTGGTTGTGAAACCAGCCTCTGCGGTGCTTGCACGGCGATTGTAGATGGGCAAGCAGTCAAGACCTGCACGATGTTGGCAGTTCAGGCAGATGGTGCAGACATCACAACGATCGAAGGGCTTGCGCAGGATGGCGAACTCCACCCGATTCAAGAGGGATTCTGGGAACGTCACGGTCTGCAATGCGGCTTCTGTACACCGGGGATGATCGTAGCGGCACACCAACTCCTAGAACGAAATCCAAGCCCGACGGAAGAGGAGATCCGGCACGGATTGGAAGGAAATTTCTGTCGCTGCACCGGCTATCAACATATCGTGGACGCCGTGCAATACGCGGCTGAGAAGATGCAAGGTTAGATCTTGAGATACGTACCTTCAATAATGGATACTTGATTATACAGGATCTTATCTGGAAGGTACACCGGCACATGCAGGTTTATATGCGGTGTACCGTGCGCATTCTTTATCTGACGTAGACAGGAGGAGGGACTTATAATGGCAACTATGGCAGGACCATCGCGGCTAATCGGTGCGCCGATTAAGCGGCGGGAAGATCCGCGGCTAGTCCAAGGATTATCCCATTATGTAGACGACATAAAGTTGGTCAATATGCATCACTGTACGTTCTTGCGCAGCGATTACGCGCACGCGGATATCAAGAGCATCGACACCGAAGCAGCAGAAAACCTATCGGGCGTAGTCAAGGTGATAACGGGGGTAGACATCCAAGGCAAGGTTGGTTCAATCCCATGCGCTGCGGAAATCGAAGGTCTCAAGGTTCCCGATCACCCCGCTCTTGCCGTAGACCGTGTACGGTTTGTCGGCGAACCGATTGCCGCTGTGGTAGCAACGGATCCCTACGTAGCGAGAGATGCGCTGGATCTGATTGAAGTCGAGTACGATGAATTGCCGACCGTCGTCGATTTGGACGACGCGATTGAATCGGATTCGACCGTCATCTATGATGAGTTCGGCGACAATATCGCTTTTACGATGCCGCTTGACGCGGGAGATGTGGACGCGGCGTTTGCCGAAGCGGACCATGTAGTCTCGCAACGATTCGTGAATCAGCGTCTGATACCCAACTCAATCGAACCGCGCGGAGTATTAGCGGAATATCTGCCTGGAGAGGGAACGCTCACTGTTTGGTCCTCGACCCAAGTTCCTCATCATCTAAAGACCATTCTTTCACTGCTCCTTGACCTTCCCGAGCAACTCGTTCGTGTCATAGCGCCGGAAGTGGGGGGCGGATTCGGCAGCAAGTTGAACGTGTATCCCGAAGAAGCTGTGGTCGCTTACTTGGCAACGGAGTTGCGGAAACCCGTGAAATGGATTGAGAAACGGAGCGAGGGCTTCACCACAACCATTCATGGACGCGACCAAGTTGACTATGTTGACATGGCGGTCAAGAATGATGGAACAATTACGGCGCTCCGCGCGAAACTGCTTGCCAATATGGGAGCGTATCACCAGTTGCTCACCCCAATTATCCCCGTGTTGACCTATCTCATGATGCCGGGAGCTTATAAGATTTCGAACATCAAATTGGAGCTAATCGGCGTCTTCACGAATAAGATGGCGACAGACGCGTACCGTGGGGCCGGACGTCCCGAGGCAACTCACATTATTGAGCGCATGGTCGATCTGGCGGCGCAGAAGTTGGGAATGGATCCCAAAGAGATTCGGTTCAAGAACTTCCCGCAACCGGATGAATTTCCGCTCGAAATGGCTACAGGGGTCACCTATGATAGCGGCAACTACCAGATGAGTTTCAACAAGGCGCTGGATACGGTGGATTATGCCAATCTCCGAACACGACAGGCGGAGCTTCGATCACAGGGGAGATATCTGGGAATAGGCGTGGCGACTTACGCCGAAATCTGCGGTATGGGTCCCTCTGTCGGCGTTGCCGGCGGCGGATGGGAAAGCAGCACCGTCCGTATTGAGCGTACTGGCAAAGTGACTGTTCTGACCGGAGTGTCTCCTCACGGGCAGGGGCAAGAAACCAGCTTCGCTCAAATCGTGGCCGATGAATACGGGATAAGCATTGACGACATAGTGGTTATCCACGGTGATACCGGGCGCCAGCCTCAAGGTATCGGTACATTCGGTAGTCGTGCCACGGCGGTAGGTGGAGCGGCGCTGATCATTGCTACTCAGCAGGTGAAGGAGAAGATGGCGCAAATCGCGGCGCACATGTTGGAGGCGAATGTCGACGATCTCGTATTTGAAGATGGCAACATCTTTGTGCAGGGATCGCCCGATTCCGCCGTCACATTCGCGGATGTCGCCGCCACGGCGCACGTCGCTGTGAACCTGCCCCCGGACGTTGAACCAGGGCTTGAGGCGACACATTTCTTTGAACCGTCGAACTTCACGTACCCATTCGGCGCTCACATCTCGATCGTCGAAGTCGATCCCGAGACGGGAGAGATCGATCTGCAGCGCTATGTTGCCGTTGATGACTGCGGAAATATCATCAATCCCTTGTTGGTCGATGGACAGGTGCACGGCGGTATCGCGCAGGGACTGGGCCAAGCGATGTACGAAGGCGCCGTTTACGATGAAAACGGGCAGCTCTTAACCGGTTCATTTATGGACTACGCCATTCCAAAGGCGACCCAAGTGCCGCGCTTTGAAACCGAGCATACGACAACGCCGTCTCCCGTTAATCCCTTGGGCGTCAAGGGTGTGGGTGAAGCCGGAACAATCGCGTCCTCGCCGTGTCTAGTCAATGCGGTGGTCGATGCGCTCTCACCGTTCGGGGTTACCGATATCGATATGCCAATGACGCCGAATCGCGTATGGCAGGCGATCCAAGACGCACAGTAAAGCCGGCTCTAGCCGAAAGGAGGAATTGACGATGATTGCGAGCAGTTTTGAATACTTCGCACCAACTTCAGTCGATGAAGCATTGTCGCTTTTGAGTGAACATGGAGATGACGCGAAAATCCTTGCCGGTGGACACAGCCTAATTCCGGCGATGAAGCTGCGGCTTGCCGAGCCGGCGGTACTGATAGACATTCAACGTGTTGAAGGATTAAAGGGGATCTCCGAGTCCGATGGCAAGCTGGTGATTGGCGCTTTAGCCACTCATCATGAACTGGAAAGCTCGGACCTCGTAAACCGAACGCTGCCGATTCTGGCTCAGACCGCGGGGGAGATTGGAGATGTCCAAGTTCGCAACAAAGGGACAATCGGAGGAAGTTTGTCACATGCCGACCCGGCTGCGGACTGGCCCGCTACGATTTTGGCACTTGATGCCGACCTAAAGATTGTCGGCTCTGGCGGAGAACGCGTCGTGAAAGCGACAGATTTCTTTGAAGAACTCTATACTACTGCTTTGGAAGCGGATGAGATTCTTACAGAGATTCACGTCAGTATTCCCGATGGGAACACAACGGGAACCTATCTCAAACTCCATCAGGTGGCGTCCGGCTTTGCGCTCACCGGCGTAGCCGCCGTTTTATCGAAATCCGGTGACGTTTGCGAGAATATCGCGGTTGGCATCACCGGTGTTTCGGATGTGCCCTATCGCGCCTCCGAGGTCGAGTCTGCGTTGGCGGGGAGAGCCCTGACTGCGGACAACATCGCGGCGGCGGCGGAGAAAGCGGCTGATGGAGTGGATATTCTGGAAGACATTCACGCCAGCGAGGCGTACCGATCAAACCTTGCGAAGGTCTACACGCGCCGGGCGATTGAAGGTGCAGCATCGTAGAATATGAGAATAGGGTTGAGCGCAATATGGAAATCATCCGCCGAGCGTGCGCTAATATCGCGTGCCAATGTCGCTTGAAATCTCGTAGATTGTAGCGAAACCCAACACTTCATAACACACCAGTTGGCCGTATGAGTGTTGGGTTTCACTCACTATAGGTAGCTCATAGGACAATCGACTTGAAATGCCGCCGTGCTATTGGCGTTGATGAACGTTGGTTCGTACCGTTCAACCCAACCTACATCCTAACGCCTAATTTCGTCAGGAATGCTCCGTAATGCAAATCAAATCCGATCATACCGTATCCGCAAACCGAGAGAGGGTCTGGGAGCATTTGACCGATGCCGAACTTTTGAGCCAATGTATCCCCGGTTGCGAAGAACTCAAGGCTACCGGCGGCGGCACCTATGAAGCAACAATCAAGGTGGGAGTTGCCGGGATCAAAGGGACGTATAAAGGCACGGTTAGGTTGGAGAACATGCAACCGCCTTCCGCATATCGACTCATGGTTGAAGGAAAGAGCACAATCGGCTTCTTGAAAGGCGCTTGCGATTTTCGACTGGAGGAAGCCAAGCCCGATGAAACGAAAGTCGGACTTAATGGTGAATTAGCGGTGGGCGGAAAACTTGCCCGAGTCGGTCAACGCATCATCGGAAGCGCCGCAAAAATGACGATTGGTCAATTTTTCAAACAGATTAACAAACTCGCGGCAACCGATACTGATTCCTAAGCCCTTGTGCGGAGTGTTCTTCACTAAAATTCTGTGTCGAACGGAAATAGACCAGCCCTGCGAACTGTCAATCCGCAGGGCTTTTTTATATCTGTTATCCAGATTGACAGTGCTATACTAAATCCAATTAACATTCATACTGTGCGGTAGTTTCGGTTTCCCTACCGAACAGGCATTTTTCCAGTCCCGTGGGTACAACGAAATCCGCACCTACCGATAAGTGTGTTAATACAACTAGAATTGACAATTGTAACCGGACGCTTCTAAGAAATGCGGCTAAATAGCATTACAACACAGGATAAATGCAACAATTTACCGTCCGCAACTGGGATTCTACCAAAGCGGTTTGATCATCGGTTTGCCATTACGCTTTTGCTCTTGGCAGCCGTGATTGGGTGCAACAATGAGGCACCTGTCATCAGCATCGGTGTCAGCGTGCCGCAGACGACGGCTCCGGTTTACACTCTCATGAAACAAGCGATGCTGGATCACGAAAAGGAGTATGGCGTCAAAATCACATGGAACGGCGTACTCGACAAGGGACCAACCCAAGACAACGTCTTGACCGAAAGGCAGGTGGTTCAGCGGATGTTGGAATCGAAAATCCGGGCGCTAATTATCAAACCCGTCGACCCGAAAGCCGCATACCCAATCCTGAGAGAAGCGCGCCGTTGGAACGTACCGGTGATTTCTTTGGACCAGATGTTCCCCAGTATGCCGGTGCACGGACACGTCACGGTCGACGAATCTCGTCTCGGGGCAAAAGCCGCGCAGTATGCACTAGAACAGATCGGATATAAGGGAAATGTCCTGGTCTTGGAAGCCCCGGTTAGAGTGGAATCAATGCGCAAGATCGCGATTGGCGTTCATAGTGTTTTAGACCGGTATGTAGACACAATCCAAGTAATTTCACGGACGTCAGCGCTTGACGCAAACGCCGCTTTTGATGTCACGGGTCGGATGCTGAAGGACTACGCAGGCAACATTCAAGCTGTCATTGCGGCGGATAGTACCCTTGCTTTAGGAGCGGTTCAAGGGGTACAATTACATGGACTCGCTGACAAGATTGTTACCGTCGGCGTGGGCGCCGGAGAGAAGGCATGCCGTCAGATAATCCTAAAACAACACGACGCGGAGGTCGATTTGATGCCCTACGAACGCGGGTTGGAAGCGCTAAAAGCCGTGGTGTCCGCGCTGAACGAGGACGACTTTTCCTATGACGCTCAGTTGCCAAGCGGCGAAATCCTAACGAAAACCAAATTTGGCCCCACCCGTCTAATTACCGCTGCGAACCATCTTCTGCTTGAACGCATGTGGCCGAGTCTGTTTGTTTCAAATTAACCTTATGATTGGGAACAGGGCGGGTTGTACGATGCGGTTCAGTACATACTTTCTGGCGATAGCGATTTTGACATGTCCTGTTGGCGCGTCAAGAGACGAGGCGCCTCCGAAAGTGGGTGATATCGCTCCCGACTTCACCTTGAAAGACGCCGAAGACCAATCTCACCCCTTAAAGAAGCTACGTGGTAAGGTTGTATTTCTTATCTTGGGCAACAGAAAAATTCGGAAAGAGGACGACAAGTGGGCGGAGGCATTTCAGAAAGATTATGGCGGTCGTGAAGGTATTGTCGCCTACATCATCGCAGACATGCGGAGCGTCCCCGGATTTGTGCCCAAGAGATTTATCAAGAGGCAACTTAGGAAGAATAAACCACCGGTGACGTTACTGCTCGATTGGAAAGGCGAAATTCATAATGCCTATCACACCGACATAAAGAAACCGAATCTTTTTCTGATCGCTCCAAATGGATCAATCGTGTTCCATGCGAAGTCAGACTTTGACGAGAAGACATACGAGAAACTCAAAGCGGCAATCAGCAAGATAAAGCCGCCGGCTAAAGACGCATTGCCGGAATGAGTTACACCTTATATCCTACCGGAACAGTCAATACTTCGGTCAAAGTACTGGCAGTGCTCAATCGAATTCATGGTATTTTCGATTTTGAAAATAGCGCAAGGCTAAGCAAGTTTCAATAAGAATGCTTGCCTTCTACATGGACTAGAAACAGTGGAAGTAGTGCCCGATTTATACACATGCAGCTCCTCGGGAGCAGAAGAATGAATCTATGGGTAATTCTATCAACATACCGCTCTTCCGGAGCGAAAGACTCAAAGCCAACAGGGTGATAGAGAACTGCTGGATTTGTCAATCCAGCAGGAGCGGTCGGGACTCCACGACGCCCTTGTGTTTGTAAAATTGTAAGAATTATCTTTGCAAATTGCTTAATCTGGAAAATTGTGCATGGTATACTTCGTCACTGGCTGCGCCGGATTCATCGGAAGCAAAGTCACCGAGTTGCTGCTCAAGGATGGGCACACCGTAGTCGGTGTTGATAATCTCAACGATGCTTATGATGTGCGATTGAAAAGCTGGCGGCTTCAACAATTTGAGGGGGAGTCCGGTTTTCAGTTTCATGAACTGGACATTTGCAATCAATCTGGATTACGCGAGGTGTTCAACGCAAACACTCCGGATGCGGTCATCAATCTGGCTGCCCGCGCCGGTGTCCGCTACTCAGTCGAAAACCCGTGGGTATATTATGAAACGAATGTCACCGGTACACTGAATCTGCTGGAGTTATGCAGGGAAGCGGAAGTCAAGAAATTTGTACTGGCATCAACATCAAGCTTGTATGGGGCAAATAATCCTCAACCATTCCGAGAAGACGCCAACACAAATTCTCCGATTTCTCCATACGCCGCGTCAAAAAAGGGAGCGGAAACGCTCTGCTACACCTATCACCATCTGCACGGCATAGATGTGACGGTGCTTCGCTTTTTCACCGTGTATGGTCCCGCGGGGAGGCCGGATATGAGCCCGTTTCGATTTGTCCAATGGATAAGCGAAGGGCGTCCAGTGGTGGTATATGGAGACGGGGGGCAGTCGCGCGACTTCACCTACGTTGACGACGTTGCCCGCGGAACAATTGCGGGCCTAAAGCCGTTAGGCTATGAGGTCATCAATCTGGGATCGGATTCTCCTGCCGTACTAATGGACATGATCCATCTGGTGGAGGAACTAACAGGGAAAAAAGCCGAAATTGAACATAAACCCGTCCATCCTGCAGATGTACGCGCAACGTGGGCTGACATCGGACGAGCCGAACAGCTATTGGGATGGCACCCCCGTTCTTCATTTCGGAATGGATTTTCAGCGCTGGTAGATTGGTACCAAGCCAATAGGGAATGGGCGAAGGAAATCTCAACGATTTAGCGCCTTAAACAGGACTCTGTATCATCGTAGGGTAGACACCTCGATCAAGTGAGTGCATTACAGACCCAATGGTAATCCCTAGAAATCTTACCAGCCTTAAAAGCCCTTTAGAGTTCAAGCAAACGAATAGTGGATTCGAGCGAGGAAATGAAAACCAATATAATGAATTCGGAGACTATGGATGAACATACATGAATACCAAGCGATAGAAATCTTAAAAGCCCACGGTGTCAATGTTCCGAACGCAGACGTTGCGTCAACCCCGGCAGAAGCGGAAGCAATCGCTCGAAAACTCGACTGTTCGACATACGTTGTGAAGGCGCAAATTCATGCCGGCGGACGCGGAAAGGGTGGAGGCGTGAAACTAGCGAAAAGCCCCGAAGAGGTCAGGACGCACGCGGACGCTATATTGGGAATGCAACTTGTGACCCATCAAACGGGCCCGCAGGGCAAGCTGGTTAGCAAAGTCTTGGTAGCCGAAGCGAGCGAGATTGTCGATGAATTTTATCTCGGCATGGTGCTTGATCGGGCGGCTTCGCGCATCGTGTTGATGGGCAGCGACGAAGGCGGGATTAACATTGAAGAGGTGGCATCAACCCGCCCCGAGAAGATTTTCAAAGAGATGATAGATCCGACGGTTGGGTTACGCCCCTTTCAAGCACGGCGACTGGCTTACAATCTTGCTATCCCCAAGGATCTCATCTCGAAAGCCGCTTCATTGATGTCTGCGCTGTACGCTACCTTCATCGATTGCGACTGCTCGCTCGTGGAAATCAATCCGCTTGCTATCACGAAAACTTACGGGGAACAGGACATTGCGGCGCTTGATGCCAAACTCAATTTCGATGATAATGCGCTCTGGCGGCAACCAGACATCGAGTGCATGCGCGATCCGAGCGAGGAGGATTCCCGCGAGTTGGAGGCAAGTGAATCGGGATTGAGTTACATCAGTCTCGAGGGAGATATTGGGTGCATGGTGAATGGCGCAGGACTTGCCATGGCGACAATGGATCTGATTAAACTGCACGGTGGCGAGCCGGCGAATTTTCTCGATGTCGGAGGAGGGGCGACGACCGAGACCGTCGCACACGCATTTCGTCTAATCCTCGCGGACAAAAAGGTGAAAGCGGTGTTGGTGAACATTTTCGGCGGCATTATGAAGTGTGACGTCATCGCGAACGGCATTATCGAAGCTGTCAAGCAGGAAGCATTGGAAGTACCGCTCATCGTGCGCCTCGAGGGCACAAATGTTGAAATCGGCAAAGAGCTTCTTACAAATTCCGGTTTGAATTTGATTACGGCTGATGGGCTTGCGGAAGCGGCACGGCAAGCAGTGGCCGCTGTGCAGGGGAACTGAGATGAAAAAACTTTCAAGCTGGACAATCTGCATCCCATGCGCGTGTACAGTTCTGTTGTGCTTTTCGGCTTGTTCTGACGGAGGTTCACCGAAGGATGCTATTGACGAGGTATTGAACCTCATTGACGATTCATCTATTTCAAACGTCGCTACCGCTAACACCTCGTTCGGGTTCAAGCTGCTAAAGGATCTGCAGAAACGACAACCCGATTCGAATATCATGATTTCGCCGCTGAGCATTTCGATTGCGCTGACGATGACGTACAACGGAGCCGTAGGGCAAACGCAACGCGCCATGGCAGAGGTGTTGGACATCGAAGGTTTGGGCATTGACACGGTCAATCGCTCCAACGCGGCGCTGCGAAACAGCTTGGAAAACACCGACCCGAAAGTCGAAATCGCGATTGCAAACTCGATCTGGTCAAGTCAAGGAGTAGATTTCAACCCAGGATTTCTCGACCGAAACCGTGAGTTCTTTGAGGCGGAGATCGGGGCGCTCAATTTCAATGATCCGCAGGCGACCGAAATCATAAACGGTTGGGTAGATACAAACACGAACGGCAAGATAAATCAGATCGTTCAACAGATCGACCCGGCAACGCTGATATTCCTGATAAATGCCATATACTTCAAAGGGAGTTGGCAGAAAGAGTTCGACAAATCCGCAACCCGCGACGGCATCTTTCATCTATCCGATGGCGGGCAAAAGCGGGTGAAATTGATGTATCGAAAAGGGGCATATTCACATTTGCGAGGCGAGAATTTTGAAGCCGCCCGGCTGCCGTATGGCGAGGGCAGAGTGAGTATGTATATCTTTCTACCGGATCGCGATTCTAACCCAAACGATGTCATCGAACAGTTGAACGCAGAAAACTGGTCACATTGGCTTTCCCAATTCCAAGACCGGACGGACAACAGCGAGATGATACTACCGCGTTTTAAATTGGAGTACGAAGTAAGACTCAACGAGGCACTGACGGCGCTGGGGATGGGAATTGCCTTCGTTGCAGGTGCAGATTTTAGCGGCATGGGCACACAGCTGTTTATCAGCGAGGTACGGCACAAAACCATTATCGAAGTAAACGAGGAGGGAACCGAAGCGGCAGCCGTGACAGCCGTTGTCGGAGTCAAATCTCTGCCTCCCGCCTTCCGAGTGGACCGTCCTTTCATTTTCGCCATTCATGACGACAGAACGGAGACGATACTATTCCTAGGCATCGTTGTGGAACCGGTCTAGGCTAGATTCTGCGAACGAAAGGTGCGTGGGAACTTCGGTCAACTTAATGCCTCCAACGCACTACGCCAAATTGAAGTGGGAAGCGCGAAAACAAACTTAAACGGATTTAACCCATGCGAATTGGCACAACTATGTAGCGGGGACTTGATGAATGGCGGAGAAACTTGGTCTGAATGACATAACCGCGCGAGGCAAGCGTGTGTTGGTGCGCGTTGATTTCAACGTGCCGATGAAAGATGGTCGTATCACCGACAACACCAGAATTCGAGCCGCCCTCCCTACGATTCTACAACTCATTCATGACGGCGCCAAGATGGTGCTGGCGACCCATCTGGGGCGCCCCAATGGTTTCGAATCGGAGTTTTCCACTGAGCCGCTCGCCGTAGAGTTGAGTAAACTCATCGGACAACGAGTGCAACACACTGGAGATTGCATCGGACCCAAAGTTGAAAACACAATCAATGAACTTCAAGAGGGCGACATACTATTACTTGAGAATATCCGCTTCTACAAAGAGGAAACTCAAAATGACGCGGAGTTTGCGCGTACGCTGGCTGTGCTAGTAGACATGTATGTGAATGACGCTTTTGGCACCGCACATCGCGCTCATGCTTCAACTGAAGGAATCACCCGCCATTTCGATCAGTGCGCTGCGGGGTTGCTGATGGAACGAGAAATTGAATACCTCGGCAAAGTGGTCGAGAGACCGGAGCACCCGTTTGTTGCAATACTTGGCGGTGCGAAAATCTCGGATAAAATCGGAGTGATTGAAAACTTAATCGAAAGCGTTGACGCGCTCCTCATTGGTGGCGGCATGGCGTATACATTTCTGAAAACCATAGGGCTGCCAATCGGCGACTCGATAGTGGAACCGGCTAAATTGGAACTGGCAAGCGAGCTACTCAAGAAAGCCGCGGATCGGAATTTGGGCATCTTCCTGCCGGAAGACCACGTTATTGGTAGAGAATTAAATCTCTGTACAGAATCAAGGATTGTAGCACGCACGGAAATACCTGACGGTTGGAGGGGTTTGGACATCGGTCCTAAGTCGGTTGAGGCTTTCGGTGCGATTGTCGATGGAGCAAACACTATCTTCTGGAATGGTCCATTGGGCATGTACGAATTCGAAAAATTTGCGAACGGCACAATTGAAATTGCCAAACGAGTCGCCGAGTCGGACGCGGTTAGCATCATCGGCGGCGGTGATTGTGTCGCCGCCGTGCACAAAGCCGGAGTTGCCGATCGAATAACACATATCTCCACCGGCGGTGGTGCATCACTAGAATTTCTTGAAGGAAAATCATTGCCCGGAATCGACGCATTGACGGATAAATAAGAATAAAGCACCTTAGATTTTGGAAATCGAAGCAGGAAAATTAAGGAGACATTGCACACATGTTTCAAAAAATCACCCCTCGCAGTCAGGACTATTCCGAATGGTACACTGAGGTGATCCGTGGGGCGGAACTGGCAGATTACGCGCCCGTGCGCGGTTGCATGGTTATTCGACCCTACGGCTACGAACTTTGGGAAAACGTGAAGGAGGGTTTAGATCGCCGCTTTAAGGAAACGGGGCATGAGAACGCCTATTTTCCGCTTTTCGTTCCGATGAGTTTCATTGAGAAGGAGGCTGAACATGTCGAAGGTTTCGCGCCCGAGTTGGCGGTTGTAACACACGGCGGCGGCAAGAAACTAGAAGATCCTTTAGTGGTGCGCCCTACCTCCGAGACGGTCATCGGGCACATGTACAGCCAGTGGATTCAGTCATACCGCGACTTGCCGGTGCTGATTAACCAATGGGCGAACGTGGTACGATGGGAGTTGCGCACTCGGCTATTTTTGCGCACGATGGAATTCCTCTGGCAGGAGGGGCATACCGCGCACGCCACCGTTGAGGAAGCCCAAGAGGAAACCTTGCGAATGCTCGACGTTTATACAGATTTTGCCGTCAATGACGCCGCTATACCGGTTATTCCCGGGCGCAAGAGCGACAGCGAGAAATTCCCCGGTGCGGATGCTTCCTATAGCATAGAAGCCATGATGGGCGATGGACGAGCGCTACAATCGGGCACATCTCACAATCTCGGACAGAACTTTGCTAAAGCTTTTGAGATCCAATATCAGGACGAAAACAGTGAACTGCAATACTGCTGGACTACGAGCTGGGGTGTAAGTACCCGTATGGTCGGCGCGATAATCATGACACACGGGGACGATCAAGGTCTTGTTTTGCCACCGCAATTGGCGCCCATTCAGGTCGTTATCATACCAATCTGGAAGAAAAACAGAGACGACGATAAACGGTCAGTCATGGAAGCGGTGGCAAAGATGACCGCCGAAATTGGCGAGGATGTCCGTGTGAAGGTAGACGACCGAGACGAATATTCGCCCGGTTGGAAATTTAACGAGTGGGAGCTAAAAGGTGTGCCGTTACGTATCGAGATTGGTCCGCGTGACGTAGAAAAGGGTGAGGTTGTGTTCGCTCGAAGAGATCAGCCGGGCAGAGAAGGTAAATCTTCCATTCCGTTGTCAGGCATATCGGCAGCGGTTAACGACTCACTGACCGCCATCCAGGGCGCCCTGCTGCAGCGCGCCACGGATTTCCGCGATGAAAATACGACTGAAGCGGCGGACTACGATCAACTCAAAGCGGCAGTCGCCACCGGCTTTGCGCGTGCTTGGTGGTGCGGAAACCCGTCATGCGAGGATCAGGTGAAAGCCGACACGCAAGCGACCACTCGCTGTATGCCGATAGATCAACCCGGCGGGGATGGAGAGTGCATTGTGTGCGGCGAATCGGCGACGGAGATAACTGTTTTCGCACGAGCCTATTAGCACATAACAATGTTGACGAAACTTGAATCAGGATTTAGCAACCTGTAACGAAATACGAATTATTTTCCAAGGAACTTGATTGAATGGGCATTCTTGTAAATCGAGACACGAGAGTTGTCGTTCAAGGGATAACTGGGCGTTCCGGACGGTTTCATACCCAACAGTGCGTTGAATACGGCACACAGATTGTCGCAGGCGTTACCCCGGGCAGAGGCGGCTCGGATGTTGACGGAATCCCCGTTTACGATACGGTGAGCGAAGCTGTGGAGGCGACCGGTGCGGATACATCCGTCATCTTCGTGCCGGCGCGATTTGATGCCGCCGACTCGGTCATGGAAGCGGCTGATGCCGGCATTAGCCTAATCGTATGCATCACAGAAGGGGCGCCCGTACTTGACATGATAAAGGCCAAGCGTTTTCTGGACGGGCTGTCCACTCGACTGATTGGTCCAAACTGCCCTGGAGTTATTACACCCGGAGAGTGCAAAATCGGAATCATGCCGGGTTACATTCATCGTCCCGGCAAGATCGGCATCGTCTCTCGAAGTGGAACTTTAACCTATGAAGCAGTGGATCAGGTGACAAAACTCGGATTGGGCCAGTCCACCTGCGTTGGTATCGGCGGCGATCCAGTCATCGGTACGACTTTCGTTGATGTCCTGACGTTATTTGAAGCCGATAAAGACACGGAAGGGGTGATAATGATTGGGGAAATCGGCGGGACGGCCGAAGAATCGGCGGCTCAATTTGTGAAGGAAAACATGAGCAAGCCGGTTGTCGGCTTCATCGCGGGACAGACCGCCCCCAAGGGTAAACGGATGGGACACGCCGGCGCGATCATTTCGGGAGGACAGGGCACAGCGGCGGAGAAGATAGAGGTGTTAAGATCCGCCGGCATCGCCGTTTCCCAAAGCCCCGCGACAATTGGAGACACACTCGTGCAGGCGCTCGGCAGTTAAATTGGATTCGATGGCGACGACGGTACCTTTTCTATTCACTTGAGACGTACACGGTAATGTCTCGGACCAAGTTTCTCCAACCACCCATCCTTCAACCATTGTTCGCGACGTTTCAGCGATAGTTTGATCAGATCCCGGCGTGAAGCCGCGTCTCGCGGACGACGGCGAGGCGATCGGTGCAACTGTTTTGCGCGTTGCTTGAGTTGATATTCTCGCGATTTCTCTCTTATGTTTTGGACGTGCCGATCAAAGTTTACGATTTTCATTTCGTCTCATCCTCAATCGCTGATTTTAGCGTGTTCAGTGCATCAAGCAACTCTTTTGTTTGGACAGATTCTACAAGGTAATCCCAGTCAATATCATCTCTATACAAAGCCATTAGCTCTTTCGCCCAATCGCCATCATCTATCGACCGCCAGTGGACATACGCGTTGACTCGATCGATGATAAGATCCTCTACGCCGATAATATAGACGTTCAAGCCCTCAATCTCGACCTGAGTGATTTTTTCTTCGGACCCGGCGAGAACATCATCGGGAACCTCAATGGCAACATCCAAGTCGGGGTGGTACCAGTGCCTACCCATCCGATTGAACCCCCAACTTTCCAGTATGTTGCCGATCTCGGAACGCCTTGCACTGACGAGGTCAACATCCACGGTAGTGTAATCGCCGAGCGTGTAAAATTCTAGGGCATTGCCGCCGACAACAACAAAGGGCAATTCGTCTGAAGGTACCAATGCCGCGTTAGCTATCGCACAAACATAGAGCCGGCGACGCAGTGGGTCCTCAATTTTTTTGGCATTGTCAAGTTGTGTACGAAAATCCGATTGCGACATCTTTCAGCCTTTTAAGAAATTCTCCAGCAAATTTTTCCCTTCAGGAGTCAAGATCGACTCGGGATGAAACTGTACTCCCCAGATCGGGTAGTCTTTATGTCGAATACCCATGATTTCGTCTTCGTCGGTCCACGCAATGACTTGGAGGCACTGCGGAATACTGTTCTTTTCTACAATCAGCGAGTGATATCTCGTCGCCTCAAACGGATTCCGCACCCCCGCGAAGATCTCCCGACCATCATGCTCGATCATCGATGTTTTCCCGTGCATCAATCGGTCTGCACGGACGACATTCCCGCCAAAAACATCTCCAATACACTGATGCCCCAGACAGACACCCAAAATCGGCACCTTTCCCGCAAAAGATCGGACGACGCCGCAGGAAATCCCAGCTTCACGAGGTGTACAGGGGCCGGGTGAAATGACGATTTTTTCCGGTGAGAGGCGCTCAATTACATCCAACGTTATTTTGTCGTTTCGATGGACTGCAAGTTCCGCCCCCAACTCACCAAAGTATTGGACGAGATTGTAGGTAAACGAGTCATAATTGTCAATCATCAGAATCATCGTTGTCTCCTAAGTGTTCCCCCGGATTCTCATCATCGCGTTTCCCCCTTTTTGAAACTCATAGGTTACAGGACAGATGTCAACTGTAAAGCCCATTCCCCGGAAAAAAGATTGTATGGGTGAAATGTGCCGTGACGTTCTACAATCAAGCGCCAGTAGAGGAAAGATTCGTACCTCTCGCGAAACCCGGCAAAGCTCTTGTACGGATTCTCGGTGAAAAGCAAGTGATAACTGATCCGAATATAAAAAGAGCAAATGAGAGCAGACAGCAAAATCAAACTGTCCATCGTCAAAATAGAGTTTCGGCAATGACCACGGAAGATAACGCCCCTGCGCTCTGCCCATTTCGAAATCCTGCAGAAACATCCGCATCCGTTGAAGCCGGTAGCAGCCAAGATGTTCAGGGTTCGAAAAAAAATCCCACACAAAATCATCAGGCTTCTGTTTTACTTGATGGATAACAGTATCATAGGTCTTTTCGATTCGAAGTTCAATCTGTTCTTTTGAAAAGGCGTAGATTGGATCGATTGATACCACGGTTTGTCCGAGCGCCTTCATCTCACTGTTAAAACTGGCTGGCCCATCACCAACTCCCAAGATACGTGATGCCAATTCTTCGTTGGAGAGCATGAACATCTGTCTGTATTCCTCGAGTGATCGCCCCCATGGGACGACTTGATCGAGTTCCACACTCACGGTGTCCTCCTCGCAACTGTCTACTCCAACCCAGCTTCAGCCAGTTTGATTGCCCTTAGCACGGCTTGGGCTTTGTTGAGTGTCTCTTCGTATTCGGTTTGCGGAACGGAATCCGCTACGACTCCGCCGCCTGCTTGCACGTAAGCAATGCCATCCTTAACAATAAGAGTACGAATGATGATAGCCGTGTCGGCATTTCCGGAAAAGCTAAAATATCCGGCTGCCCCACCGTAGGGACCGCGGCGTGTCGGTTCTAGTTCGTCAATAATCTCCATCGCTCGAATCTTGGGCGCCCCTGAAAGTGTTCCGGCAGGTAGACATGCACGGATAACATCAAATGCCGTCACGTTTTCACGAATCTCGCCAACCACATGCGAAACAATATGCATGACATGCGAATAGCGTTCAATTGCCATCATCTCACTCACGCGTACAGTGTGGAATTTGCAAACTCTCCCCAGATCGTTGCGCCCAAGATCAACGAGCATGACGTGTTCGGCACGCTCCTTTTCGTCAGCAATCAGCTCCTCAGCCAGTGCCACATCTTTAGCGGCCGCATTTCCGCGCGGCCGCGTCCCGGCGATTGGACGCGTTTCCGCAATTCCATCCTCAACTCGAACCATCATTTCCGGCGAAGTACCGGCTATCTGAACATCTCCCAGCTTCAAGTAATACATGTATGGTGACGGATTGACGGTGCGCAACGCACGGTACACGTCAAAGGTGTCAACTGACAACGGGGTGCACAACCGCTGCGAGGGAACGACTTGGATAATGTCACCCGCGGCAATATATTCCTTCGCCTGTAGAACCACGCTTTCATATTCCGCCTGTGTGAAATTCGATTCCGGTTCAACCTCGTCCGTGACTGTACCCCGTGTTTTTGAAGGGGGCATCAACAAGAGATTTCTCAACTTGCCAATCAGCATGTCGACACGATCAATCGCACGCCGGTACCCACCTTCAACGTCCCCATCAACTCGAGCGTTCGCCACTGCCGTGATCCGATGACCAACCCGATCAAATATCAACAAGGTATCGGTAATCATAAAGAAGCAATCTGGCAGCCCTCGATCATCTTCCGTGCTGTCAGGCAACTCTTCAAAAAAACGCACAGCGTCATAGCTCAGGTAGCCGACGGCACCGCCGTGGAAGCGCGGCAATCCTTCGACCTCTACAGGCTTATAGCGCCCCATCAACTTCTCAAGTTCGCCGAGCGGATAACCGCTTTCGAATTCGGTTGTCGTGCCTGCCTCTAAATCCTGTATCCTCACCTGATTTCCTTTACTCTGAAACAGAATTGAAGGCTCACTGCCGAGAAACGAATACCTTCCAACGTGCTCGCCACCTTCGACACTTTCCAGCAAGAAACTGTATTCACCGGCATCGATCTTTTTGTATGCCGACACAGGGGTTTCCATATCTGCCAAAATAGATTTAAAGACAGGAATCAAGTTTCCGTGTTGAGCTTTTTTTCGAAAATCTTCCAAACTCGGATAATACATCCGGGGTCTCCTCTTGGCGAAACGCGAATCCGCTTTACGCTGCGTTCAAGTTTCACGAGTACACTTCATCGGGATCAAATACCTTCTCACCTACAATCCGACTGGAAACGCCGTCGGAAGAGACTTCCCTAAAGAAACAGGAGCGATAACCGACGTGGCATGCCCCGCCTTTTTGTTCCACCTTAATCAGTAGAGCGTCGCCGTCACAGTCATAGGCAACGGACTTGACGGTTTGAGTATGCCCCGAAGTCTCCCCTTTAATCCAGTACTCCTGACGGGATCGACTCCAGAAACACACACGCCCGGAGTCCAAAGTTTTCTGCAATGCATGGCGATTCATAAAAGCCACCATTAGAACTTCATTGCTTTCATCATCCTGAATGATGGCGGGAATCAAACCGGACTGGTCAAATTTGAGTTCATCAAGTATTTCCATTACTTATCCTCCCTATTATAACAATGGCTTGTGAACAACCTAAGTTGAACCGTTGTAGCATATGATCACAGCATGTATTAGAATACTCTTACCATTATTGAATTATTCTCTTTTCAGAACGGGTGTACATCTTTAAAGTCTCGTTAGCAGCAACTTGGATTAAGGTCATTCGGCACAAAAAAAGCCGTAGACAAGGAGTTTCGTATGCCTACGGCTCTGATTAATCAGATATGATTTCAACACTCTATCTTACCAAAGGCACACTCCCATCCTGAATGGCACGCCGCCACCAATGCCAATGATGAACAACAGTTTGAAGTTGAGGTCGTCGATCAAGAGTTTGCATGGGTTTACTTAATTCACGAGTCATCATCGCGATATTACTGCTAAATACTATCACAAACCACGTTAAGATGTCAAGAACTTTTCAAGCCACGCACAAGAAACCATTTTTGCGACATAATTCCGTCGGAGCAATATCCCCAAGTTGCACAGGTTTATCGTCCGCCAGAGCACCATAGCGGTCATGCGGCGGGTCACTCTTTCTCGATGCCAGTTTCACGGTGGTATATCGCCGCCTTTGTCATACCGACCAGCGTAATAACCCAATTCATGCCATGACTCGTATATACAAGCGATTGATCGTCCTTCCATTCCGCGAAACCCCAATCTAGAAACGCTTCAAGTGCTGCATCCAATTCCTCATCCGACAGGTTGCATTCGCTTCTGATATCTTCTCGGGAATTTTTCTCGTTACCGAAGAAAAAGAGGTGCTTGAATATTCTGATAGTGTGGGAGTTGGTGAAGGCGTCCGCCAAGACCGCTACATTTTCGTCATCGGCGTCAGGGCTGTTGAAATATTCTTCCTGTTTCATGGTGAGAATACTAGCCGCCATATGCTGTGCTCCATCAGCCCCAACTTCACCGAACGCGCCTATAGTTCCCCATCGAATCATTTGACCATCATCTTCCGGGATTTGTCGAAACTCTTTGACAGCCTGTTCAACAGTATCCTTAGCTGGCGGCGAGGGACTCGGATCCAAGCGCTCCAATAGTTGGCGAATTACGGCTAATTCTTCTCGGACCGAAATGATGTCTTGCGTGACCTGTTCGCCAAATTTGCGGCTGATCTCAATCCTGCTATCGGTTTGTCCAGTGCTCATACGTAACATCTCCTCTTTTAATCGTCTTCTAGCGCGATACATCATGCTACTAACAGCAGCAACCGATATGGCTAGGCGGTCTGCAATCTCTTTGGAGGAGCAGTCGTCGTAATAGAAAAGCTTGATGATGTCGCGATGCGCTGGAGAAAGCGCATCAATTGCCCTTCGCAGCAAATCTTCCCGCTCTTGCTGCTCTATCATATCGTGAGGGGACGGCTCTTCATAGCAGCTGTATAACTCATGGACTTTGCCATCTTTGTAGATGCTGGCAATGTCGTCGAAACGCACGGTAGATTTTCGGCGTCTGACCCAAGAAACTGCGGTATTGACGACGATTCGACGCAACCATCGTCCGAATTTTCCTGCTTGCCGCAATGTATCAAGTCTAAAATACGCTTCAACGAACGCCTCCTGGGCAATCTCTTCGGCTTCGGATATATTCCCAACCTGACGAAATGCCCACTGCTCTGCCAATAACTGGTAAGCATCCACCAACTTGCGATAATCATCAAGGTTGCCCGCCAACACGGATTCCACCAATCGGGCATCATCATTATTCATGCAATCTGTTCCTTTTGCAGAGGTTACACTGTATTGTCGCACATCACCTCAAAATGTTACTCACAATATTACACTTTTCTAGTAATTTTCTTCTCTTTGACCACATTTCACCAACTAGTTTCGATTTAGGCTTCTGTGCGCTGTTTTCATTCTGAAACAATTAAGGCGCTTGCTCGGGAACATCATAATCCCAAACAAACGCCTCTATTTGTCATGACAACTATTGATTGCTCTTCAGCAGTCGTCAAATTCCTCTCTTACTTTCGTATGCCGATATCTCGGTTTCAAACTGTAACGTCCAACCAATTTCATCCAACCCGTTCAAAAGACACTGTTTCTGAAACTCACCTATCTCGAATTCGTGATAGACGCCATTCGGTTGGGTCACCGTCTGTGATTCCAAATCGATAGCTAGCGCATAACCCGCTTGAGCTTCGATTTGCGCAATCGTGTCCGCGACAATATTCGCCGGCAAGGTAAGAGGCAATAGTCCATTCTTGAAGGAATTCCCCCGGAAAATGTCCGCAAACGACGGAGCGATGATTGCTTTGAATCCATACTGCTGCAGTGCCCAAGGTGCATGCTCCCGAGAGCTGCCGCAACCGAAGTTCGCACCGGTAACAAGGATGCTCGCCGATTGATAACGCGGAGCGTTTAAGACAAACTTCGGATTGGGGGTTCCGTCGTCAAGGAAACGCCAATCATAAAAGAGATAATTCTCAAAGCCCGCTCTCTCGATACCTTTGAGAAATTGTTTTGGAATAATCTGGTCGGTGTCTACGTTTATTCGATTAAACGGTGCCGCAAGCCCCGTATGTTTCTTGAACGCTTCCATTCTAGGTCTTCTCCTAAAAAACTCCCAAGGAATCTCACCGTGAGACTTCTGTGCTATCTATCATTCGGTACGAAATAACTGTCGCACCTCTATGCTTCAGTATGATTCCCACTCTCGTATGTCAACAAAATGTCCGGCAACCGCAGCAGCAGCCGCCATCTGCGGACTGACGAGGTGGGTTCGCCCCCCTTTTCCTTGCCTACCCTCAAAATTTCGATTGGAAGTGCTAGCACAACGCTGTTCCGGCATCAGGATATCCGGATTCATCCCCAAGCACATGCTACAACCTGCTTCGCGCCACTCGAAGCCGGCCGCACGAAAGATCTCGTCCAATCCCTCCGCTTCGGCTTGACGTTTTACACTTGCAGACCCCGGCACAACAAGGGCATTCACCGTTTCCGCAACCTTACGCCCCTTTGCAACCTCTGCGGCAGCGCGAAGATCGCTTATGCGGGAGTTCGTGCAACTTCCGATGAAAACCTTATCAACTTCAACATCGGTAATATTGGTTCCCGGTATAAGTCCCATGTACTCCAGGGCGCGTTCGGTTGCCATTTTGGCATCGTCGGTCGGCATCTCCCCCGGATCGGGCACAACATCGGTCACATCAGCCCCCATGGCAGGATTTGTGCCCCACGTTACCTGGGGCGCCAACGATTGCGCGTCAATGTGAAGCGTCTTATCGTAGGTCGCGCCTTCATCTGTTGGTAATTCTCGCCACTCTTCCACCGCTCTGTCAAAATCCTGTCCCTTCGGGCTAAATAGGCGATTTGCCAAATATTCATAGGTCTCGTCGTCCGGCGCAATTAGCCCCGCTCGCGCCCCCGCCTCGATGGACATATTGCAAACGGTCATCCGCTCCTCAATACTCAAGGCTGATATTGTCGAGCCGGTGTACTCAATCACCGTGCCGGTACCGCCATCCGTCCCGATTCGACGGATAATTGACAGTATAATGTCCTTGGCGGTGACACCGCGCCGCAGACTGCCATCAACTCGAATCTCGAACGTCTCAGGTTTGTGGTACAACAGACACTGAGTGGCAAGAACATGCTCAACTTCACTTGTGCCTATTCCGAGTGCAAAAGCGCCCATTGCGCCATGTGTTGAAGTATGACTATCGCCACAACAGATTGTCATTCCGGGCTGAGTGATGCCAAGTTCCGGCCCAATGACGTGAACTATGCCTTGTTCGGGACTATCAATATCGTACAATGTAATTCCAAACTCTTCGCAGTTCTTAGCTAACGTCTCCATCTGTTTTACTGCTATCTGATCTTTTATGGGAAGCGATCTATCCGTTGTCGGGACATTGTGATCCATAGTGGCAACAGTGAATTCCGGATGCCGCACCGATCGCCCCGCGAGCCGCAGTCCTTCAAATGCCTGTGGTGTGGTAACCTCATGTATCAGGTGCGCGTCCATATAGAGCACGGTGGCTTCATCCGGCATCTCCCGAACAACGTGATTGTTCCATATTTTCTCAAACATCGTCATTGGTTCCATATCCTATCTCCTATTATCCTTGTGTTTTAACGCCGGTTTAGTATACCCGAATTACCGTTTACTGTCCACTTATCTGTTTTCCTCTCGGGCCTTTAAATGACGCTGATTCCGGCATGAAATATGGCATGGATCTCCAAAGCGGGATTCGAAAGACAGCGAATTTGCCTAGGTCAGAGGATTGCGGTAGAAAATCGGGGCGGGGTAACCTATTAGGAATGGATGATTGAAGCGAAAAACGGTATTCGTTTGAGCGCCTCTCTTCAATTCAACTTGGAGCGCTACGCATCAATTCAGCTTTAATTGAAGCAATCGATTGGCTAAGTAAGAAATCCTCGTCCAGCAGCGATTCGATGCGTTGGACACTATGGACAACCGTAGTGTGATGGCTATGCCCAAAACCTCGGCTTATCTCTTTTTGAGAGAGGGTTGTTAACTGTCGCGCAAGGTACATCGCTATTTGCCGAGGAAGCACATATCGCTTTCCTCGCCTTCTCGAACATAATTCCGACAAAGTAATTTGAAAATAGCGTGAAACCGCTTCTTGGATCCTTTCGAGGCTCACATGGTGGGGTGAATTAGAACTCAAGTGCCCGCCCTCTATTACACGGCGCGCAACTTCCACGTTAAGGTCGGAACCGAGTCGTGCCTCCGCCATAAGGCGGTTTAGACATCCTTCAAGTTGGCGGACATGTCCGGTCAGGTGTTTTGCAATGAAACGAATTACTCGCGGAGGTACAGGCCCCCAATTCCGTTCCTTCAACTTCTGTTTCAGGATAGAAACACGCAGATCGAATTCAGGTGGGAGGATTTCTACATGGGCACTGTAGTTAAAATCATCGGCTACAGCCAAGTACGATTTCAAAAATTCAGGAGGACGATCACAAGTACAAACCAGTTTACAATTCTGCGACGAAATGTGACTCAGCAAATCAACAAATTCGTCTTGAACTCTTTGCTCATGGGTCAAAAAATGAAGATCGTCAATTAACAAGAGGTCAAGGTTGTAATACCGTTGCCTCATTACGGAATATTTGTGAGGGTGATTTATTGATTGAATACACTCGCGCACAAATTTCTCGGATGGCACACAAAACACTGTTTTATTCGGATGGTTTGCGCGAAATTGGTTTCCGATGGCATGCAAAAGATGTGTTTTGCCGAGACCCACGCCACCAAATACAAGTATAGGTCCGTCCAAATTGTCCGTTTCGTTTATCGTATCTATTGCTCTCTCATAAGCGGTCCGATTACTCTCGCCAACGACAAATCGCTTTAAAGTTAGGACAGGATTCAATCCGGAACTTGATACCGAACGTGCTCGCGAAGTTGAAACGCCTTGTGACAGTTGAGGAGATTGTGACTCCGGGGAACTCTCATTGGCCTCAGATTGGGAGGGAACTCTTTTTCTAGCCTCATCCGAGTGATTCATACTTGCGTTCCTTGAAGTTCGAGAACTGTGACGCAACTGGGGTTTTCTCGTTGACGAGTATTTTTTATGAGGAATGGGAGTTTTATTTTATCAAAATACGGGAGTTTGATCAAGCCTTTTTTTGAAACTTTGGAACAAATTTCAAGCAGTGCGAAACTCGAAATTCGATGTAAGAATTCATCCACTAGGATGAACCTTCACGCATTTCAATAGGTCATTGACACAATTTAACCTTGCCGTTATACTTACGTCCCGAAACTGAGTTAAGCGTAGTTACAGACCGCAGATCGCCAGTTTTTCGTTACAATGGTAGGAAGGCTGCTTTGTGAGAATGCCTCGGACAATTGGATTATGTCTCTTCTTCTTTATTTTGGGGTGCTCGGATCGAAACACGCCTGAGAACGTCGCGGGAGACTTTATCCACAACTACTATCAGCGCGCTGATCAGGAAGCTGCATTGCGCTTGAGCGACTCGCTCGCCGCGGAAAAACTGAAGGACGAAATTGCACTGGTGCGAGGCGCACGCCGCCAAGGCGGACTTCCGACCGAGATGCCGGAAATAATCTTTGAAAAGCTGACTCAGAAAACCGACGGCGCAAATATGGTCTTTTTCAATTACCGATTGACAATCAAGAACACGGCATCATCTAGTCCGGCCCGAAATGTAATCATAATCACCGAATTAATCGATGGAAAATGGAAAATCACTAATTTCGACGAATATGCCGACTAACTCTCCAGCCATTGAGGCAAAATTTACATTAACCAATCATACACGCGTTTAATGGCTAGCGATTAGTGGTCAGTGGTCAGTGAAACCTTTTGAGCGACAGGACGGATAGCGAATGAAATCTCAATCAGGATTTACTATCGCACGAGATCTTCTATCAGGACTCCCCATGGTATCTCTACCGTGGGAATTCCTATCGGTCAGTTGCTCCTTCTCCATCCGTTCAGTCGATCGCTCAATGTCCATTCGCTTGATGGTCAGTGAAAACCTTAAACCGTAAGAGGGACAACGAATCGGGATCTCTATCTGGATTAGCTACCACATTCGTATTTCACCCACTTGATCCGACCAAAAGCCGGAGGAATGGGAATTTGCACAAGTGCTCCCAAAAAATGGCAAAAAAACTGCCTACCTTAATAGCACTTAACCCCAGAAATCAAGGAACTAAACAGTTACCCAAGCATTAAACCTCTAGGAGAATCGTGTAATGAAAACCGGGAATGTTTCTGTTTTTACCCAACCTAACGTGCCTCTAGAATTCCGTGAGTATCCGGTTCCAGCCGTCGCGGATGACGACCTTCTTGTGAAGATTAGCATGGCGAACATCTGCGGTTCCGACCTGCATATCTGGCGAGGCCACGGATCCAAAATCCCACGAGGTATTCCGCAAGTGCTAGGCCATGAAATGGTCGGACATGTTGAACAATTGGGTAAAAACGTGAAGGTTGACAGCACGGGAGAGCGATTGGAGGAAGGAGATCGTATCGCCTATTCCTACTTCAAACCTTGCAATCAGTGCTGGATGTGTTTAAGCGGCAAACCCGGTTGTCCAGAGCGCTATCGCGACTGGATTGGCATGTCGAGTGATCAACCACCGCATTTTCACGGCGCTTATGGCGACTACTATTACATGAAGCCCGGACACTGGATTTTCAAGGTACCGGCGGAACTACCCGATGCTTTAGTGTCGCCGGTCAACTGCGCCTTGGCGCAAGTCATCTATGGACTGAACCAGATCGAAATCATGCTTGGCGATACTGTAGTGATCCAGGGAGCAGGAGGCCTCGGGCTATACGCAGTCGCAGTGGCAAAAGAGATGGGAGCAGGGCAGGTGGTAATTCTAGATCGTTTTCCGGCGCGCTTGGAACTCGCCCGCGAGTTTGGCGCCGACCATCTGATCAATGTTGACGAACTCTCCATTGCGAACCGCGTAGCATATGTGCTCGATCATACACGAGGAACCGGCGCCGATGTTATTGCAGAATTTGTCGGTTCCCCAAGGGTGCTGTCTGAAGGCATCGAAATGCTAAGGTGGGGTGGACGCTATTTGTGGATCGGAAACATAAATCTGGAGCAACTCACGGAAATCGATCCGGGTAATGTAGTTCGCTGCAGCAAAGCGATTCAAGGAATAATCGTATACGAGCCGTGGGTTATCCGCCGTGCACTAGACTTCCTAAGTCGCACCAAGCATAAGTATCCTTACCATAAGATTATCTCCCATACCTTTCCCTTCGAGCAAATCAACGAAGCCTTTGCGTTTGCCAGCGAGGGTAGTGCTATTCGAGTTGGACTGGAGTTTGATTCGACATCCAAATAGATAAGAGAAACCCCTCTTACTTCTCCGACTACTGGAAAGTTGCGGCCCGGCCGGGTTATCTCCACTGATTGTTTGGCTGCATTGCGCGCCGCGGCCGCGAAAGAGATTAGGTCTATCAAAATAACCTGTCGCCTTTTATATGAATCCCTCCGAGAATATCCCAATCGATTCCAGTTCCACTTATTTTCGCAAACTGATTTGGATGCCAGCGGCTTCGTTCGTGCACCGGTATGCATCATTTAGCTTGAACTTACCCTAGTTTAATTTGCCACAGGGCTAATTGCAGCCATGTTGTGATAATACTCACTCCGAAGAATTGGATAACGTCCTACAATCACCCGATTTGTATCCGGAGATCCCCCTTGATTGGGGTTAACACACAGTGTTCGCGTTGCCCGAGGTGTGGTGCCTGCTGGACAGACAGAAAAACCGAAACATTCAGGTTGAAAGAGGCGTCCACTTCTGCCAATTCCAAGCCGAGGCTGATAATGCGGTTTGCCGAATGCCAGTTCTAGAGTAGGGATTTAGGTGAAACTGGTAAAGAACCCGGTACCCACTGCGGCTTTCTGCACTAGGGAAGAATCAATATGTCGACAAATAAAATCACGCGGCGGCAATTCGTACGTACAGGATTAACGGCTGGGTCTGCCGCCTTAGCTCTTGGATTCCTCGGATGCAGTCGATTCTTGATTAGCCCGTCGGTTGATTCCCTCATTGAGCCATACGGCGGTTTCCGGCTCGACCCGGCCGGGATTCTCGACCTACCCCTTGGTTTCAAATACCATACGTTTTCCACAACCGGGGAAACGATGGATGATGGGTTCTTGGTGCCTGGAGGTCACGACGGAATGGCCGCTTTCCCGGGACCAGATGGCAAAACTATTCTTGTTCGAAACCACGAACTGGAAATCGACGCGCGCACGGGAGCTTTCGGTCAGTCCAATGAATTAGTCAATCGAATCGATAGCAAGAGAATCCACGATTTCGGTCAAGGATCAAGTCCAGCCCTTGGTGGCACGACGACTCTCATCTACAATACTAGAACAAAGAAATTGGAAAAACAGTTCCTTAGTTTGGCTGGGACCATGCGTAATTGTGCGGGTGGGCCAACCCCGTGGAATACATGGATTAGCTGCGAGGAATGCGTTCAGAGGGCTGAGGACACGTTTGAAACAGACCACGGATATAACTTTGAGGTGCCGGTTTCGGCTCGTGGGATTGTTACTCCAACCCCATTGAAAGCGATGGGACGATTTTACCATGAAGCCGTCGCCGTGGATGCCAGGACAGGCATTGTTTACCAGACCGAGGATCGCGGCGACGGCCTCTTATACCGGTTCATTCCGCACTATCCTGGAAAACTGATGGAAGGAGGCCGCCTCCAAGCATTAAGGATTCGAGATTTGAAAAGTGCCGACACGCGAAATTGGAAAAATCCTCTTGAAACCCTTTTTCCTTTGGTGCATCACGTTGTACCGGTCGGCGAAACATTAGATGCGGAATGGATTGACATTGAAAATGTTGAATCCCCCAAGGACGATCTCCGTAATCAAGGATTTCATGATAAGGGTGCGGCAAGATTTGCACGCGGCGAAGGAATGTGGTACAGCGACGGTGTCATTTTCTTTGCCTGCACAAATGGGGGAGAGCGCAGGAAGGGTCAGATTTGGAAATACACTCCAAGCCCATTCGAGGGCACGCACGACGAAGAAAAAAAACCGGGTGTGCTCGAGCTTTTTGTTGAATCAAAGAGCAGCGATCTGCTGGAGAATGCGGATAACCTAACCGTAGCGCCGTGGGGCGATCTTATAGTGTGCGAAGATGGATTAACAGAACAGTTCTTGGTCGGCATAACGCCAGAGGGAAGATTGTACCGCTTCGCTCGGAACGCCAAGAATGTCTTTGAGTTTGCCGGCTCTACATTTTCGCCGGATGGTAGTACCTTATTTGTCAACATTCAAACACCGGGTATAACACTTGCCATAACGGGACCTTGGAAGACGGTTGCATCCGATATTGAACAAGGACACAGTTAACTAGCACCTTACCTAACATGATTGCGTACCATGGCTGCGGCATTGAATAGTCATCGATCTGCATCAATTCATTAACACCCTCTTTTTCGATCGCCATTTCCACCCTATAATCCGCGCCCCAGATCCAACTCAATCTTCTGCGTTGAATCAACCTTAGACCGGTTTGCAGCTAAAGCCATTTCTATTCTTATTTGTTCGATTTTGAGTAGTATGTTGTGTCCATTCGTGAGTGGTAGGTGCGGCATACCTGTTGAAGGCGCGATATCCTGATCGCGACTTCCTTAGCGATCAGAACTTCCTCAAACCAAAGACCTAAACTGAGTTGAGCTACTACAAACCGAACAGTCCGCACTGAATGATTTCCGGTTGCAAGAACCTTAGAATCACCCGCCATCAACCAGACTTTACTGTATTTCATCCCACCTATTCGTGTGAGTCACGTTCCCCCGAGAATCCGGATGCAATTATTTCCACGAAACTCAAGACATAAAAAAGTCAAGGGATTACCACAATTCTGAAAAATTTCTGTTTTATATTTTAACAAGTAACACTCGACATTGCGCTCCCCTGGAGCGCGGAGATTGGGAAGCATCACGATTCTATTGACATTGCACTCCACTGGAGTGCAAGAGATGGAAAACCGCTCAAGTGATACTTTCTCCAAAGCTTGTGATAGCGCCAAAAACGAGTGTTACCTGTTGATAGAATTATTCAGACAGGGATAATGGCGTGCTCTCAAGTAACGATTTCTCCAAAGTTAGTAGTAGAGCGAAAAACGAGTTTCGAAATGAGGGAATCGTATCTTTATGTATAATGACGTGCTCTGTACCACAATCTGTTAGATTGTGATCGCGAACTAACAGTTTGCGGTACGATAGTGTTACCTGCTGAAAGAATTATTCCGACAGGAATGTTGGGACGCTATCATGGAATACCGCACGTGGTTGCTATCTCCGAGGTTAAGCGTGCGGGCGGAAGTTATTTCGCGGAGATTCTTGGCACCTTTAGTCATATTCTCACGATTCTGCTGCTCGTTCAGCGCCGGTCCAAGAAGATTTCCATAGTCGTGGGACTATTGGTCGCAGGCCAGTTGATTGCCACATCAAGCACGATGTTTGCTAACCCGCAGGTCACACTCGCGCGCATGTTCACATACTCGGCGGCAGGCGTAAAACCGATAGACGGAATAGCGTTTATTTTGATGCAGGGCATTGGCGCCGGCCTAGCTGTTCTAGTCTACAGAGCAGTCTTCCGTATACGTTTTTTGATAACTTCGTGACCCTACTGTGATATAATAGAAACCGTTTTGTGGAAACTGCCGACACGACTAACCGAAAAGAGAACCGTCCGACATTTGCACTTTGTTTGAGTGCGTAGAGGATGGAAGTTTCAACAGCGGCGAATGACGTGCGGCATTCCATAGAACACTAAATCCTAAAGGAGTTTATAATGCTTTACCGATTCACTCAAGCGACGTTAGCTGTTCTCATCATCAGCACATTTGCTGCTAGTCCTGCATTTTCCGCCAAGTTAATCAGAGTGGATGGCTCAAGTACGGTGTATCCCATTACGGAAGCAGTCGCAGAAGAATACCAGAAGGAGAACCGTAAGTTTAGAGTCACAGTTGGAATCTCCGGCACCGGTGGCGGATTCAAAAAATTTGGCCGTGGCGAAACCGATATCTCAGATGCATCGCGCCCCATTAAGCCGAGCGAAGTCGAATTATGCGCGAAAAATGGAATCGAATATATAGAGTTGCCCGTGGCGTATGACGGTTTGGCGGTCATCGTGCATCCGACAAACGACTGGGTAGATTATTTCACTGTGGATGAACTAAGAAGGTTGTGGGAACCCGACGCACAGGGCAAGATTACTCACTGGAATCAAATTCGACCGGAATGGCCGGACAAGAAATTTTCGTTGGCAGGACCCGGAGTTGATTCCGGTACCTATGACTATTTTACGAAAGCAATCAATGGGGCAGAAGGAGCGAGTCGCGGAGATTTTGTAGTTAGCGAAGATGATAACGTTCTCGTTCAAGCAGTCTCTAACGACCTGCATGGACTGGGATTTTTTGGATTAGCGTATTATGAGGAAAACAAGGACTTGCTGAAGCTAGTTCCCATAGACGATGGAAAGGCTGAAAACGGCGATGGCCCGATTTTTCCATCGCTAGAAACGGTCAAGAATTCCACCTACCAACCACTGTCCCGCCCCGTGTTCATCTATGTGAGTAAAAAGTCGGCGGAGCGTCCCGAGGTTGAAAAATTTATAGAGTTTTATCTCACGCACGCGAATGTTCTAACGAATGAGGTAGGCTACATTCCATTGCCGGATGAGGCATATCGACTCGCAATGGAGCGGTTCCAAAATCGTGTGACGGGTTCTGTGTTTGGTGGTAAAGGCGCCAAAACGGGGGTTTCGGTCCAAGAACTTCTTGGTCAAGGATCAGAATAATCCTGGTGTGATGCAAATAATCCGCTAATCCGGGACGCGCATGTCCGATTCGGCAAGATCTCTATGATGATTCGTCCAAAAAAATCCAGAAGAGGAGAAAAGATTATTGAAACCGTCCTCTTGGCCTGCGGAATGCTATCAATTTTGACTACCGTAGGCATCATTGGCGTGCTACTGTTTGAAACGATTGGATTTTTTAAGGAGGTCTCTATCATTGAGTTCCTCACAGGCAAAGAGTGGACTCCTCTTTTCGTCAAGAAGCACTTCGGCGTGCTCCCGCTTGTAGCGGGTACTGCGCTTACATCTGCGATTGCCATTTTGGTCGCCGGTCCCTTGGGAATACTGACTGCAATCTTCTTAAGCGAATATGCTCCCGCCCGTCTCCGTCAAACATTGAAACCGATTCTTGAGATTCTGGCAGGCGTTCCGACCATAGTTTACGGCTATTTTGCTCTTCTATTCGTTACACCGCTGCTTAAAAAACTGATCCCCGATCTAGGTGGTTTCAACGCACTCTCTCCGGGAATCGTGATGGGAATCATGATTGTACCATTAGTTTCGTCATTAAGCGAAGATGCCATGTATGCCGTCCCGCGCGGTTTACGCGATGCGGCGTATGCGCTGGGGTCTTCACGGCTTCAGACGGCTTGGCAGGTTGTCGTACCGGCAGCATTTTCGGGAATTACCGCGTCCTTTGTCATTGCGATTTCGCGCGCGATTGGCGAAACGATGCTCGTGGCAATTGCGGCAGGACAAATGCCAAACTTAACGTTCAACCCCTTGGTGCCGATTGAGACGATGACGACTTACATTGTTCAGATAAGCTTGGGAGATACACCGACCGGAACCTTAGGATTCCGCACGATTTTTGCCGTCGGGATGCTCCTATTCCTATCGACCTTTGCACTCAACCTTATCGGTGACTTTATGCGCCAACGATTTCGGGAGCGGTACGAATGATTTCAACAGATCGCACTCGAAAGCTATTAATACGACAGAAATTGGGCGACGGTGTATTCCAAGTCGTCGCAGTGGTTGGCATAGTGATCGCGCTTGCTACACTTGCAGCCCTGATTATTGATGCCCTCGTTGATGGGCTGCCGCGGATTGACTGGAAATTCTTGACAAGCTTTCCTTCCCGGAAACCCGCGGAAGCCGGTATTTTCTCCGCTCTCGTAGGTAGTGTATACTTGATTGCCCTGACTGCGGTGGTCGCCGTACCGATAGGAGTGGCGGCTGCAGTGTATCTTGAAGAATATACAAATCAGTCGAGCCGGTTGAGTCGCATCATTGAGGTAAACGTAGCAAATTTAGCCGGCGTGCCGTCGATCATTTATGGGCTCTTGGGTTTGGAACTGTTCGTTCGTGCAATGCGATTGGACAGAAGTCTTCTAGCGGGCGCGTTGACATTGGCGCTACTCGTTCTTCCAATCGTTATTATCGCGTCTCGTGAGGCTATTCGAGCGGTTCCCAGTACGATCCGGGAGGCCGCCTATGCACTTGGGGCTACACAATGGGAAACGACAAGGGATCATGTGCTGCCATTGGCGTTTCCAGGTATTCTAACGGGCATAATCCTAGCAGTCTCTCGCGCCATCGGAGAAACCGCCCCATTGATTACGATTGGTGCATTGACATACGTGGCATTTGTACCTGATGGATTACTTTCTCCGTTTACTGCATTGCCGATCCAAATCTTCAATTGGGTGTCTCGTCCACAACACGGGTTTCACATCAATGCTGCGGCGGGTATCGTTGTTCTTCTGGCAGTAACACTTCTCTTGAACGCACTTGCCATCTTCTTGCGAAACCGCTACCAAAAACAATATCAATAAGGACAGCATGAAGGAGCAGAAAAACAACAAAGCCGATGTGATTCTCAGTGTCCACGATCTCAACACTTGGTATGGAGACGCGCAGGTTCTTTGTAATATGTCGTTTGACGTTGAACGGAACAGAGTAACTGCCTTGATTGGGCCTTCCGGTTGCGGGAAAAGCACACTAATTCGATGTTTCAACCGAATGAACGATTTTATCCCCTCTTTCAAATTAACAGGAAAGATTCTTTTAGAAGGCGAGGACCTTTACTCTACTACTATTGATCCGGTCGAGGTGCGTTTAAGACTCGGCATGGTTTTCCAGAAACAGAACCCGTTTCCTAAATCTATATATGATAACATCGCTTACGGTCCTAGGATTGCGGGGATACGCAACAGAGATCAACTTGACTCTATTGTTGAGGACAGTCTTCAGAAAGCCGCACTGTGGGACGAGGTTAAGGACAAGTTGAGAGATAACGCTTACGCACTCTCTGGCGGACAGCAGCAACGGCTCTGCATCGCGAGAACATTGGCAATTGAGCCGGACGTGCTCCTTCTCGACGAACCATGTTCAGCGCTCGATCCAATCGCCACTGCGAAGATAGAGGAACTGATATTAGAGTTAAAAGATAGTTACACCGTTTTAATTGTAACGCACAACATGCAACAAGCGGCGCGAGTTTCACACTACACTGCATTTCTCTATCTTGGGGAACTCATCGAGTTCGGATTAACGGACAAGATTTTCACAAACCCCGGAGACCACCGTACCGAGGCCTATGTGACCGGTAAGTTTGGTTAACAGATTAGAGGGCGCACATAGATTCCTTCTTGTTCTTGCATCCTTGATAAACTTCATGTCGATTTAACCGGATTTAAGAGGAAGGGAACAAAAATGCGACGTCATTTTGAGGTAGAACTGAAAGAAATTCAACAGGAATTACTTAGAATGGGTGGAATGGCGGAAAACATGCTTCGAGACGCTGTTGATTCCGTTTTGAACCGCGATGGCGAATTGGCATCGGTCGTAATTCAGAGCGACGATCAAGTGAACACTCTCGAGAACGAGATTGAGGAATCCTGCATCCGATTCATCGCTCGTCATCAGCCCGCGGCATCGGATCTCCGACTCTTAAGCATGGTATTCAAGATTAACCATGATGTCGAGCGGATGGCAGACAAAGCCGTAAATGTCGCCCAGCGCAGTCTTGAGTTACTGGAATATCCCCCCGTGAAACCCTTCATTGACTTGCCTCGTGTTGCAACAATCGTTCGCGACATGGCAAAAGACGCACTCGACGCTTTCGTAAATCGAGATGCAAACTTAGCCGAGGCAGTTCGAGAGCGCGATGAACAGGTGGATGAAATCTATAAACAAACTGTCCAAGAACTCCTGATCCGCCTTTCGGAGGATTCCGCACTCGTGCGTCCGGGAATCAGTATCCTATTGCTCTTTCGCCATTTGGAGCGAATCGGCGATTTAGCCTCGAACATTAGCGAGGAAGTATATTACTTGGTAAAAGGCGACGTTCTCCGGCACACGTAAATGACGGAACGACGCCTTTCCGACATTCTTTGGAAACAGATATAGCACACCTACCGCTACAAGGAGACAGACTGCCACATTGAGTCTTCGAAGACAAACCTTCCCTTACCCCGTAAATCTATATCCCACTCCGTGAACGGTCTCAATATTCTCTCCAAAGTGACCTAACTTGCGGCGCAAACGACTGACGCGCGTATCCACGTACGGTCAACCCCATAATATTCCTGTCCCCAAATCACGTCCATCAGCACACTTCTGGTGAACACATGGCTAGGCGCCTGCGCAAACAGCGTCAACATTTTGAACTCGGTAGCTGTAAGGTCAATTTCTCCCTCCGCGCCGCGAACCAAATAATTGTCAAGGTTTGTCGTCAGACCGTGCACTTCAATCTTATGCGAAGGTTCATTGGTTCGAGACGCAACGCGGCGCAACACGGCACACACGTAACACAACTTCGCGCAGGCTAAACGATTTCGCGATGTAGTCATCAATACCCAACTCTAGTCCGACAATTCGGTCAATTTCCTCACCTTTCGCCGTTAGCATGACTACGGGAATCGCCGCCGTTTGGGGATTGCGCTTGAGCAATCGACAAACCTCAAGCCCGTCTGTCTCCGGAAGCATTAAATCCAAGATGATTAGGTCGGGCACCCCCGCGGCGGCTTGCTGAAGCGCATCGGCGCCATCAAGCGCCGCGTGTACGTCAACACCCTCTTGTGCCAAGTTATACGTCAACAACTCTACAATGTTATGATCGTCTTCTACGATCAGAATCTTGGAGGTCATAGATTTTTTCGTTATTATGTCATATCGTGTCGTAATCGAGTATTGCGCAGGCGGTGAGTAATTCAACGTGCCGGCGATTTGTGAGGGCTCGCGCGTGAAGGGAAGTTTGACACGGGGAGTGCTGTATGACATGTTCAGATACGGAGAATTCCTACATTAATTATGCAATTTTTCGTGTAAATGTCGATCCTCATTTTACGTTGACACCGCTTTGCACGCTTGCTAGAATGCTCGAACCTCAGAACCCTTAGAACCTGTTTGAATAATCGCAGCAGAGACTTTTTTGGTCATTTGTAGTAAGTCTTTTCGGGCTATTAATGTCGTCTGTCACGTACCGGTGGGATCTCTATCGCACTCGTTATCCACTCGCTTGATCCCCGCTGGGGCTTGGTGCACGGGGCTTTGGACGTTTCTATACACCTTCAAGATCTCTATCGCACTCACTATCCATTCGTTTGATCCCCTCTGGGGCTTTTAAAGGCCGGTGCTACAAAATGCACTTTTCAAACAGGCTCTTAATAGTGGGCTTCTGCAATGAATCATCCTCAGTATTTGAGCACAAACATGCTGTTCTATTCTTAATCTGGGATTATACGTGAATCTCGCCCCGGTACTACGACAGGAAGATGAGTACAGCAACCTCCGCGCTACGATTGATCGACTTGATCCCGATGGCTTCCCGGAACTTGCGTGGATACATCGGGCATCCAAGCGCATAAAAAGCAAGAGGAAACGGCTCGGTATTTTCTCCGGATCCTTCAATCCTCTTACCGTGGCGCATGTTAAAATGATAGAGGACTCGCAAGCACAATTCGGTCTCGAAGAGATTCTGCTATGCTTGGCCAAATCAAATGTGGATAAAAGTGTATTCGGTTTCTCTCTTGCGGACCGCCTCCTGATGCTTAAGATTTACGCGGTACAGAGGGACGATTTCTCAGTGGCAGCTTGCAGCCATGGGCGTTTCGTAGACAAGCTCTCAGCCATCAAAACCACTTACCCGCCACGAACTTCATTCCATTTCATAACCGGTATTGATACCCTGATTCGACTCTTCGATTCCAAATACTACACCGACATGCACGCTGAACTAAAATCCCTGTTCGATCAATGTGATTTTATCACTGCCAACCGGGAAGAATACAGCGCAGATACGATTCGGCGATTTTTATCGACGCCGGAAGTCGGGCGCTACGCATGCAACATCAAGGTAATCGAACTTCCCACTGATTACGCCGCAATTTCCTCAACCGACATCCGTGAACAGCTCGAACGCGGAGCGCCTGTTGAAAACCTAGTGCCATCCGCAATCTTCGACTACATTAAATCAACAAGGGCAAGCTCTTCAAACGAAAACTGAAGCCGAATCACGTACAAGCGTGCAATGATCAAAAACATCCATCATTTCAGTTTCGCTGTCAGTGACATGGACAAATCTCTAGGCTTTTACACAGAAATGCTCGACGGGCAAGTACTCTCCGACGCTGTCATTCAGGAATCCGATGGTCATAGTGTAACCCGCATCCCAAATGCGAAACTTCGGATTGTCTTTCTAGATTTGCACGGCTCCCTCATCGAACTCATTCAGTACCTCTCACCAATCGGAAAACCGTTGAGAACACGCACCTGCGACACGGGAAGCGCCCATATTGCCTTCGCCGTCGACAACATAGACGTCACTTACCATGACTTGCGGTGCAAGGGTGTGCGGTTCAAATCAGAACCGACAACAACTGGATCCGATCAGGGTACAATAGTGAAATGCGTCTATTTCCTCGATCCTGATGGAATCACCCTCGAATTGGTAGAACTAGGCTAGAGGCCTAAGCATCCTTGTCGCCCGCTCCCTGAAGTGTGTGGAAGCCAAGACACCGCCACTCCTAGAGTCACACAAGTGCGGCTTTGACAACACACCCTCTCCCAGCGGAATCTAATCAAGATTCATTCTCCCAGCTCAACCAATGCGCGAATTCCTAACGCATGAGTGATTTGGCATTTATCTTGCTCAAATCAGAGAACGCGCCTGTTTCTGCTGAAACCTAGTAGTTGATTTATCGTATATCTTTCCAACACGAATTTACATTTTTAAGTCTCTTGGTATATTCATAAATTTTTGTGCGGGAGAATTATCCAATGTTTAATGGAATCGAATTTGTCCTCGGAGTTGCCTGTTCAATTATGGGGATTGCCGGTGGTTACATTTTCTTAACGTCAATTTTCGCCGGGCTTCAGTTTATGTCGAAAAACCGGATGAAAACAGAAGGTAGCGAAGACGATTGACGCCTAATTTCGAAGATTTTGTCCCACCGTTGGGTCGCTCGATTCCTTCAATGTGTGTTCTCCAAATCTTTGAGAACGGTGGCTGACAAATTGCAATTTCAGCTCCCAAATGCAGTACCGCCAACTTCACTCATGGGACGTTTCGCCAGAAGAAGCACGCAACATTCAAAACAGCCTTTGCCAGCTAGTCACACGCACTGACGAGTTTGGTCATGTTCAAACGGTCGCCGGAGTCGACCTCGGATTCAAGAAAAATCTCGCCCGTGCGTCGGTAGTGGTATTACGTTTTCCTGGATTAGAGTTCATTGACGGGGCAATCGTAGAAAGTTCTGTTCGGTTTCCTTATATTCCAGGTTTGTTGTCATTCCGTGAAATTCCCCCACTTCTCAAAGCATTTGACCAGTTGAAGACAGAACCGGATATTGTCATTGCCGACGGTCAAGGTCTTGCTCATCCGAGGCGCTTGGGGCTTGCCTGCCATTTGGGTTTAATCTTGGACAAACCCGTAATCGGCTGCGCGAAGTCGCGCTTATTGGGTGAACATGGAGAGCCCGACAGAGAAAAAGGCTCCTATGAATACCTGTTCGACAAAGGTGAAGTAATCGGAGCGGCAGTCCGCACGAGACGCGATACCAGCGTCATATACGTCTCGATCGGTCATCGGATCTCGCTGGAGTCGGCTATCGGACTAACACTTAGGTGTTGCAAGACATTTCGACTTCCTGAAACAACACGATACGCGCACAAAGCAGCCTCCGAGAAAATAGAAATACCGAATCAGCACTGAGCTGAAAAAACTCCACATCATACGAGTTGGATGCAGACCATGAGTTTTCTGTCCAAACGACTACATCGATTGCCGCCTTACATGTTTGGTAAACTCAAACAGTTAACGCATGAAAGACGGCGCCAAGGCATTGATGTGATAGATCTAGGCATGGGAAATCCGAATGAGCCAACCCCAAATCACATCATAGACAAACTATGTGAGGCGGCGCGGGAGCCACGACACCACCGTTATTCGATTTCGCGGGGCATCTTCAACTTGCGGCGGGAAATCGCATGGCACTACGAACGACGATTTGGAGTGGATATTGATCCTGAACACGAGGCAATTTCCGTAATTGGCACAAAAGAGGGGCTCTCCCATTTGGCTCTGGCATTGATAGACCAAGGAGACCTTGCCCTTGTTCCAAATCCGACGTTTCCAATCCACATTTACAGTGTCGCGCTTGCCGGTGGAAGCGTGGTCAGTATCCCATTACGTGAAGAAAGCGAGTTCGTACCCAGTCTTGCCGAAATCGCGAGAGATATTTGGCCACGCCCCAAATTGCTCATCCTCAGCTTTCCTCACAACCCCACGGGTGCGGTGGTAGACCAGTCGTTCTTTGATGAGATTGTCCACTTTGCAAAAAAACACGACATCGTCCTGATACACGATCTTGCATACGCCGACATCGTCTTTGATGGATACGAGGCGCCAAGTTTGCTGCAAGCGAAGGGTGCAAAGGATATCGGTGTCGAATTTTTTTCTCTATCGAAGTCCTACAATATGGCGGGTTGGCGGTGCGGATTTGCGGTTGGCAATCGCGAGATCATTGAGGCTCTAGCGCGTATCAAAGGGTACTACGACTACGGAATTTTCGCCCCAATTCAAGTGGCATCCATTATGGCTCTAAGGACCCCATCTGACATGGTAGAGGAAAATGCGGAGATTTATCGACGACGGCGAGACGTAATGGTGAACGGATTAAATCGAATTGGATGGAAAGTACAGAAGCCGAAAGCAACTATGTTTGTTTGGGCGCCGATTCCTGACCGCTATCGTCATCTGAGTTCAATGGAGTTCGCAATGAAACTGCTCGATGAAGCGGAAGTTTGCGTGTCGCCCGGGGCGGGATTCGGTCACAATGGCGAAGGTTATGTTCGAATTGCGCTAGTTGAGAATGAAAATCGCCTTCGTCAATCTGTGAGACAGATTCGGCAGGCTCTTTTCAATTAGAGTTAGATGGCTTCCTAGTAATCATAAGCAAGTAACGCCGACACAATAGTTTCGATTAATCCAACAAGGTCTCATCTACCTCCTGCCACAACTTTCGGTACGACTTCGCTGCCACTGAAGTTGGCGCGAACGCCTGGACCGGCTCCCTTTCAATCCCCATTCTTTCGATGTTCGATAACGAAGGTATTGAATTGTGCAGAATGCCTTTGAATTCTCGCGAAATGGTTGCCATGAGTTCCTTGTGCATCTTTTTGCGCCTGTCAACCAATGAAAAAAAAGCGAAAATATTATCCTTGGCGTAATTCTTCTTTTTAAGAAACGTTAGCAACTGTAAATGCGATCGGACAGACAGGGTTGTCGGAATCACGGGCACGAGAAGGTAATCGGCCACATTGAAAATGTTCTCTGCCAAAAGGCTGATTGATGGCGGGCAATCCAGGACAATCAAGTTGTATTCGGGACGGAGTGGATCCAAAATTCGATTTAACCGTCGTTTGCGTCGTTTTAGTTTATTAAACGTAGATGCAAGATTGCGATGTGTGAAATCCGCAGGTAGTATATCGAGGTTCTCATAATCTGTGCCTTTTATGCTTCGTGCAATGTTTTTTCCTCCCTTGCGGAATCCCATCGCGTTTCTTTTCAGTTTGGGCTTGACCCGAAAGTAGAAGCTCGCCGCACTCTGGGGGTCAAGATCGCAGACGAGCGTCTTCAGTCCCGCTTCTGCCGCCAAGAAAGACAGATTGACGGCTGCCGTCGTTTTTCCGACTCCTCCCTTATTACTGTAAATACCCAGAATGTTCATGGACTCGCCTTACCCTTTGTTGCAACGAACAACTCATGGTATAACCCTCTGTTTGTTGGCGACGCGAATCTGGTGAAAATCTCGGAAAACGAGCCCTTGGCCGTTTGTGTTTGTTCTTCTAGTCTCCCAATCAGACTTCCAATCGCCAACGTTGTCTTTTTGGCTTGATGGCCGGATATCGGTAACTCATCGACAGTTTTCCGTAGATACGCCCGTTGAATGCACAAATCATTGAAGTCACCGAGGTTGTCTTGTAAACTCTTTAGCTCTTTTATCAAACGCGATATTTTTCTTCTAGGAAACAGACTGAAAAAAAACTCCATTAAATATCGTAGTTTCTTACACTCAATCCTTAGTGCATGTAACCGATGATCGTTAGCCGTCTCAGAAGGTTGAGCGCCAGTTTTTAGAATCTCAGTGTACCTCTTGTGGATTCTTTTTCGGGCCAACTCGGAGATTGGAACTGTTGCATTCGGTGCGGTTGGCGATTCCGCCAAGGGTTCATTCAGAAAGTCCTCCCATTTTCGTACAGCTTTGGAATATTCAGCGGAGCACAAACTGTTTTTGAAATCCTCCAATACTTTGGATCTCTTATCATTTAAGAATAGGAACAAGGGATTGATTTCTTCTCGCAAACTTTCGGGCACCATCTTTTTGTAGGGATTTTCTTTTAGGAGA
This sequence comes from Candidatus Poribacteria bacterium, assembly GCA_028820655.1. Taxonomy (GTDB): domain Bacteria; phylum Poribacteria; class WGA-4E; order WGA-4E; family JAJDTR01; genus JAJDTR01. The sequence goes on from JAPPIK010000025.1 coordinate 97,305, forward strand.
CAAACGTCCAAATCCCGTAATTCGTTCGAGAGTTTTCCCAAAATCGCAAAATCTCTCTGAAATTTCTTGGTTGTGTCTGCGGGGAAGACCCTTTTTATTTGACCTAGTACGATGCGAGTGCGTCGAATGGCGACCCGAAAATCGTGCAAGAATTCAGTGTCAAGATCCTCAATGATATAATTTTCATTGGCTTTCATGGTTCTCAATAGAGAACGCAAAATGATCTTTGTGGCTTCATCTGAACGCATGTTCGGCTCCAGCTGCAACCTCAACTTGGAAGAATATTCCCCGGGAGTTTTATCGCTCTCTTTCAAAACGTCGAAGTACATGGTCTTGGGATTGATTTGCACAAACCCCATTTTTTCCAACCTGTCTACTGTTTTTCGATAATACCTCGGATATCCTCTAACCGGTTCAACGTGAAGATGGACGCATAGCGTCTGTTCCTGCGCAACACGGCAGATTTCTTCATAGAACAGCTTAACTACGGTTTTCTGTTCTTTATTCAGAATTCGGTAGATAGTGAATAGAGAACGAAATTCGGTAAGTTTCAGCAGCCTGCGCATTTCAAGAATTGGCGCAAGCAAAGACTTCAAATCTCCATCCGGAAACTCCCACGCAAAGCCGGGAAGTGAATCCACTTTGGTACGCCGGACAATCTTGTAATCGGACAAGCTGTGTAGAATCAGCTCATTCTCGGCGCCGTACAACAGAAGGGATTTTTCAAAGAGCCGCCAATCGAACGTATCGTATATCGCGACATTCTTGGCTTTGGGTTGTTCCTGTATCAGCAAATGATAGTCTGCGAGGTCGCCGATGATTTTCCGTCCATCGCGCCCGTCGAGCACGCTCAAGTTCATTTTTCGCGTTAACTTCCTCGGAGATCCGCTCTATGCCGTCCCATGTGCTTTCATTCGATGGGACGCACTCGATTAGGCGGCACTTAGGTTAAATGACTATAGTCAAAATAGCAGAAACCGTGCAACAGTAAAGTATGTCAGAATGCCGAAAACGTCAATCGAAGTCGTCACAAATGGCCCAGTCGCAATAGCCGGATCGACCTGCAGCCGTTTAAAAAACATTGGGATGAGCGCACCGATCGCGGCTGCAATTAACATATTGACGCAAATTGCTATGGCAACAACAACAGGAAATCGCCAAGCAAATTCCAATCCGTCAATCTCCACTTTTGAAAAACGCAATTTCGCGAATGCGCCAAGCAGAATTCCGTAAACACATCCGAGTGCCACGCCGGTTGCAACTTCTCGCCACAATACTTTCCACGCCCCCTTGGGGTCAATCTCTCCGGTGGCAAGCCCACGAACGACAATTGTCGATGACTGGGTGCCGATATTGCCTCCCATTCCAATGACAATCGGTATAAATGCAGCCAATGCGGCGAGTCTGTCCAACTGAACCTCAAAAACCCCAATAACATAAACAGCGACTAATCCACCGACAAAGCTTGCCAACAACCAGGGCAAACGCGCGCGTGTATTCTTGAATATGGACTTTGAGGCGATATTGACATCGCCCGTGCCCGCCATTTTCAACATATCTTCCGTGTTTTCTTCACGAATAACATCAATCACATCATCAATCGTTACAATCCCGATTAACTTTACAGTGTCATCGATAACCGGCACAGCGAGAAGGTTGTAACGAGCCACAACATGCGCCACCTCCTCTTGCGGCGTGTTGGGATGCACCGAAAAAACTCGAGTGGTCATGAGATCTCTCAAGGGCGTGTCAGGTTTGGTTGCCACAAGCTGTCTGAGGGATATGACACCTTTGAGCTGATTCTCGCGGTCGACCACATAAACATAGAACACCATTTCAATATCAACCAGTTCCCGAATCCTCGCCGTCGCCGCGGCGGCTGTTGTTTCCTCTGTCAACGCGAGAAAGTTGGGAGTCATTATGTAGCCTGCAGTTCTCTCTTCAAATTGTAACAGTTGCTCGACATGTTCGGAGGCTTTCCCCTTTATGAGCTTGAGCAATTGCCGGGATTTCTCCTCGGGTAAATCTGCCAGTATGTCTCCCAGATCATCGGCTGGCATGGTGTGAAAAACCTCCGCCAAAATGGCAGCATCAAATTCGTGCACAATGAGATTTCTGTCCTCGCTGTTCAGTTCGCTCATCACCTCGCCCATTTGTCCCTGTTCGATGAGGAGACCAAACAAGATGGACTTCTCGTTGGGACGAAGATATGGGAACCAGTGTGCAATGTCCGCAGCATGGGATTTGCTGACGACGTTTTGCAAGTTCGAAGTCGCTCTGCGTTTAATGAGTCTGATTACCGTGGATATGAGAATGTCATCTCGGTCTCGTGAAGTTATCATTAGATTTGTAGAGTAGAATTTTTTTTCACGTTTATCAATATTAATCCGGCGCGTTTTACTCAGCCGCAAAGAATGAAAGAGGCTGTGGTCGGCACGAGATTGGCGTAAATATAACGGCATTACGTGAAGATTATTATATCATCTTGGAGGTGATAAAGAAACAAAAAGCCCGATCGCCCAGCGTGTTTAAACATGGCTATACCCACTCGGTCGAGTGGGATGATAACGCCATGTTCACATCGCGGCGATTTCTTTTTGACATGACCAGATTCATCCGGTTTTTCGTTAATTTTGGGAACCGCCAGTCAGGAAGGTTGGCGCCAGAGTAAAATTGGAAGGGTCTTCATGGAAGGTTGCTCAGGACCGCGAGGTGAGATTGGAATCCGCTGCCAGGTGCAGCTAGATACGGTCTATCCGAATAGTGATCTGTTAAATCCACTCAATGAGATTGAGCGAATAAAACAGTTTCGACTACTCCTTGAAGCGGTAGCCGACCCCGTGTACGGTTTCGATAGCCTCGCTCAGTTGATGCAACTTGCGCCTCGGTCGACTGATGTGAATATCCACGGTGCGATCCACCGTGTAATAGTTATCGCCCATAGTTCATTCATCAGAAGATCGCGCGTGAAGACACGTCCGGGAGCGCTCGCGAAGAGTGTAAGGAGCCTGAACTCCGTGGCGGTCAAATTCACTTCCAGTTCCCTGTTGAATACTTGATGCTTGTCCAAATCTATAATCAAGTCGAGAATCTTAAGTTGCTTCGGGGCTACCCCAGCCCCGGTACCTTGCATACGTCGCCGGACGGCACGAAGCCTCAATACTACCTCCCTGGGACTGAAGGGTTTGGTTATATAATCATCAGTTCCCAATTCCAGTCCTACAATCCCGTCGGTTCTCTCCCCTTATGCAGTCAGCACAATCACGGAAGTCTTGCAGTCTCATGATTGTCTTTTAGAACCTGTTTGAAAAGTCGGCAGCCAAGCCGTCTTTCGTCATTTGAAGACAGTTTTTTCATGTTTTTGTAATTCCTCGCTATATACCTTTGGGATCTCTATCGCACTCGCTATCCACTCGCTTGATCCCCTCTGGGGCTTAGATGCGTGGGGGTTCGGTGTTTCTATACTCCTTCAAGATCTCTATGGGATCTCTATCGCGTTCGTTATCCACTCACTTGATCACTCACTATCCGTTCGCTTGATCCCCTTCGGGGCTTTTAGAGGCTGGTGCGCAGGGGATTTTCTATCGCGATCGCTATCCACTCGCTTGATTGCACCCTACAAATTATATTTTTCAAACAGGCTCTTAACATTCGACAAACTTCAAGTCCATCGACGCGCGGAAGTAACAGATCCAGGAGAATCAGGTCGGGGGATTGAATGTTCACATGTCGAAGTGCATCTTCGCCATTGGATGCCGTTGTAGTCTCAAAACCTACCCGATGTAGACTATACGCCAACAATTCGACAATATCGGGTTCGTCTTCGACGATTAGGATTTTCGACATCATCAGCATAACTATAGACTGGAAATGTTACAGATGTATTACACTTCAGTGGCTTTTTGGTGACGTATTTCTTTTGAATGGCGATGACGATGGCGGGTATGATAAGATGACGATCAACTTTACGCATATATCCAAATAGCTGCGAGAATGCGCGCACGACCGATACTGCGCTACATCTTTATTTCTTTGGCGACACTGCTCGAGGTGTTCGTATACTTACATCACTCGTTAAAACGGATGTTCTCTGAACAGACCGTGTCCAAACCAGAGACGAATGTGCGCATAACCGGTCAATATCTGAGTAACATGCTCCCAACGAAATTCAGTTAGGACACGGTAGAGGAGCTTGTTGACGAACTTGACACGGAATCCTTCGAGCGCATCACATTCATTGATCCGGTTGGCACCGTATAGGGCGATAGCGCTTACGACGGTGACGCTCTGACAGAATTGGACAACCTCCAAAACCGCCCTAGCGCAGGGTATCGGCAATGCAACTCGATACAGTGAGGTTCACGAAACCGATATGCGTTATTTGGCAGTTCCGGTGTTGCGAGAAAACAGGTTAATCGGCGTGTGTCGAGTTGCAATACCCGTGCATCGCACGCAAGGGTTTGCCGAACGTCTAAAATCAACCCATCTTCTAGCCGTTGCCATTGGCTTGGCTTCCACACTAATACTCGGTCTTATTGCCGCGAAGATAGTGACAAGACCGATTCGCAGCTTTCTGGGGACAGCAAAACTGATTGCCGATGAACGAATTTCCGTGCAAGTTTCAAATAATTCTCCAGAGGAACTTGGGCGGTTGACTCGGCATTTCAGCCACATGGCGGATCGGGTCAAACATCAGATCCATGAAATCTCCCAGGAACGAGATCAATTGGAAACGATCTTGGCGAACATGGTCGAAGGTGTGTTATTGATAGACGAGTCGTTTGCTATTGTTTTCGCAAACCCCGCCGCTGTTCAGATGTTGGATCTTTCTGGCTACTAACGGGGAGATCCCCTCATCGAGACAGTTCGCGATCCAAATTCACAGGAACCTCTGACGAAAAGTCAGGATACGAGAGAATCCGCGTTTGCCGAACTCAAGTTGGTGGGAACCGCAGACCGCGAAATTGAAATCACGGCGGTTCCTGTCGTAGACGAACATCTGGTCGTGATTCACGAAGTAAATCAACTGAGAAAATTGGAGCGCGTGCGTGTGGATTTTGTCACCAATGTTTCTCACGAGATTCGGACGCTGCTTACCGGGGCCTTGAACGACTCGAACACAGATCGGCGTTTCGTAGAAAAGATTCTTCAACAGTCATCCGCACTGTCACAGCTTGTGACACATCTTCTCGATCTCTCACGTTTAGAGTCCGGAATGGCTGCCCTTACGCTTGAACTTTGTGAACTTGGATCATTTCGTTCGCCTCTTCAGAATTTGTTCGGTCCGGTTTTCGATGACGCCAAACTCACATTCGATTGGGAGATTCCCGACGACTTGCCTCCGGTAATGGTCGACAAACGGCTCTTGGATCAAACATTCGCCAATCTGATTGACAATGCCATCAATTAAACTTCTCTGGGCGGACAAATTACCATTTCGTCCAGTATAAGTGGTTCTGAGATTGTGATACACATTCGAGACACTGACATTGGCATCTCTTCCGAAATGTTACCACGGAAATTTGAGCGCTTCTATAGAGTGGACAAGGCACGTTCATCGGAGGTAAGTGGAACAGGATTGGTACTAGCGATTGCCAAACACATTCTACTGCAACACGGTGGGCGAATCTGGGCGGAGAGCGTGCTTGGGGAAGGATCTGTGTTCCACTTCGCGTTACCTTTGCAACGGACAGAGACACCAAACGGACACAATGGCACACGACCATAACAAAACAGACAATTTCATGATCATCCCGGTTGACGAGTCGTTCATCCAACAACGCAATCAAACGGAAAGGGAGTTGCTTTCTGCGGTCAAAGCCAATACGCCTCAAACCTGGAGAACTCCGCTCTTCCCACAGGATGAGACTGGAGAGTTCTCCTTTTTTTTGGACGCAGGTTTGATCGATCGGCTGAATCTCTGGGATTGGTTCCGCAATTATAAAAGAGAATCTCAGGCGTCGACCGGCGGTATTCGGGGCCCACAGAATGTGTTATATCCGTGGGACATGCGATTCCCTATCAACCAAATGGGCGTCGTATTGGCAACTCTCGGAAAGAGTTTGGTGGCAAATGAGAATTCCAAGGGTAGGCAGCTTAAGAAGATTGCCGGTTGCGAAGTCCGGTACAACTCAAAAAAATACGTTGAATTGATTTCTCGCATTCAGGCCGCTCAGGGCATTCAGACACTGGTAACAAGAAATCTTGCACCAATTCCCATTTGGATGGTGTCGTTCCTGATTTTTATACTGGATCTGGACGGCGGTGAGCACGTAACCTCAAGCCATTCCGTGAGTACCAAGACCGCAACCAAAGATTTGAACAATCAAGGGAGTCAATATCTGTCCGAGGAATCGCTTCAGTTTGTCAACAAAATTGAGAAAATCTTGAAGACGGCGGAATCCGAAGGATATTCGATTCAGTTCAGTGCTTTAAACGACGACAATATTGATTTCAGCCTCATTGACAGATTTGACGGCGGTGTCAGCCTATACGTCGATTACTTGCGCAATGGAGTTGCAAACGATGCCAACTTAAATCTTATCCGTAAGATGAAACCTCCGATCGTCATAGACTGCGTAGGCGGGTGCATGTACCAAACAATGCGTAGAATCTTTGAACGGTTAAAAGTCGCGGATACATTGAAGTGGCTCCATGTTGAGGCTGATCCACTTTACTATAATATCGGAAAACTAGATTACAACCCGAAATCCGGAGAAACGGAGTATTTCGATCTGGGTTGTGACTTCAGCATTCTTGAAGTCGTGAAAACGGCAGACTACGCTACAAAACTGAAGAACGAGCCAATTGGAACCGTCATTGAGGTGACGGACCCGGATGGCGATCGACTGATTGTGTGCGAAATTGAGCCAGTGGATCGCAAATGCATTTTGGAGAGAATCGGGATTGAGTTTTTGGATCTTGGCAATGGGAGAATCCTGAGCATTTTTACACCCAACCAATCTTTCTTGATGAATATGGACTTCTATGCAAATCAGTTGAAAACCATAGGGGTATGGGAGGCGCACCCGCGCTTCATTATCAAGACAACGCCCTCCGCAATTGCATGGGACGAATGGGCGCTTAGGAACGGTGTCAGCGCCGTCAATGTTCCGGTCGGATTCAAAGAAATTGCGGCAGTCATAAAAAAGGTCGAAAGACAAATGTCGAATTCGCCTGATGAACCTGTCGTCGTGAAGGATATTTTCGGAGAGTCGATAAATCTTGGGGTTCAACCCCGTCTTCTTTTCGGAGGGGAGGAGAGTGGCGGAATGATTACCGGACCGGAGGAATTGATTCGAAGTCGGAATGGGCGCACCGGAATCGCCATGCGCGAAAAGAGTGCGGGAGAGTCGATGGTTCTCGTTGCGGCACTTGCGGCACATTGCAAAGCAAAGCGCCTTCATCTATCCGAATATCTCGAGAGGCTCTACACCGAGAATTCCATCGTTGGCAAATATGACATCCGCGAAGACGTCGTCTACTACAACGAATCTGAACCCGACCCTGCCAAACTGAAACGAGCGAAACTAGGCGGAGAAATGAAGCGAGACAGGAACGACCTCTTTTTCCTTGGACTCGCAATTTCCCGGCACGAGGAGCGAATCGGTTTAAATCAAGTACGTGTGATCCTTGAGGAAACTTTCCCGTCGCTTGATTTTTCCGATCTTGAAGGTGTGCGGTTTGTGGGTGATGGGACGTACTTCAAATTCCGCGGCAAGTTTGTAGAGATTCGCAAGTCTGGCACCGACGCAAAGACTAAGGCATATGCCTCGGGTAACGATAAGAGAAACTGCCGACAATTTGCGGAAGCGTTTGGCAACTATGGAGGCGAACTCACTGCAAGTTACAGAACTGCGATCAGCGATGCCTACCTTTCGACGGTAGAAGAAAAGGCGCGCGAAATCTATCGCCAATTCCAGCTTGAAACAGTTTGAATCCTGGAGCCTAGGGCACTCTGTGGACAGCCACGAATGCAAACGAGAATCAGCCTTGGTCTACTGGTCTTCCAACCTCATTAGCTCGAGGGCGATGGAAGCCGATTTTCCCGTCGGAATACCCTTAACTTCAGCATGCGCAGTTCGGTATCCCTGCTTTGTAGCGGTGACAATAGAAGTAAGGTTCGACCAAACGGCAATTTCAAACTGTCCGTTGGAATCGGACGCGCTTTCGAGCGTATTGCAAATGGCTTCGTTACATTTGACCCGAATTACAGCCCCCACAATCGGCGCCCTCGTTACCGAATCGGATACAGTGCCCATGATACGCGTGGGAACATATTTGCCCGTATTTTGCGGAAAAATTACGGCACGTCCGACTTCGGTGACTTTTCCTTCAGCGACCTCAATCTCTCTGATGGCATTATTGGTCACATAGCCAAACGCCGAAACACGGAGATTATAGTGCCCGGGAGTTAAATCCTCAATGAGGAAGACACCATCCTGAACACCGACTGCAGCGACAACGTTGCCTTCATACAACACCTCAACCTTCGCATCATAGACCGATATGGGTGAGATGTTGCCGCGAATTGAACCCGCAATCGCGCTCGGAGGAAACACCTGCCGTGTCTCCCTCTCCTCCGCGCAACCTACCAATAACAGCACATAGATGGCCACAACAGAATTGAATGCATGTTGCTTCATAATCAATCGTCGCCGCAGCGACAGAATCAACATCTTCCCTTGACTTACTCAATGAACAGGTCGGGTAAAACGGAAATTCGCTGAAAGCACCCGCAAGACAAAACTCTCAGGGTTTCGTTTCACCCTAAAATGCCAATATTTGAGCGAATCTCAACGCTTCAGCAGAAACTGTTGTCAATCGACCCGCTGGCGAATGCCGCTGCCTTGCGTGACGACCACCTTCTGATTCACACGGACATCAGAGAATTGTTCAATTTCACCGTTCGGCCATTTAATCTCAAGTAGATCCACCATTGATTCCCGACCCAAACCAAATTCCGCCATCAGGCTGTTAAAGGACATGTAGCTCGATCCCGCATTGATTTCCCGAATCTGCGTCAGATTTCCAGCCTGCACCCGAATCTTGCTCCCTACGCCATCTCGATTGTCTGCCGTCCCTACCAATTTGACCTGAAACCATGCGTTCCGGTTCCCTCCGTCGTTCCTCAACAACACCGCCCTATCGTGATTATTGACGACAAAAACATCGACATCCCCATCGTTGTCATAGTCGCCGAACGCGGCACCTCTTCCGACGCGCGATCGCAATGCAGCGACACCAGCTTCCCCCGCGACATCAATGAAGGTTCCATCGCCTTCGTTTCGAAAAAGGCGATCCTTTTGGCGTATGAGAAACTTCGGCATCTCGAGGTACTGAAAGGTGCTGCCGTTGGCGACAAATATGTCAAGATCCGTATCGTTATCATAGTCAAAAAAATCTGTTCCCCAGCCAATATCCTTCATACTGATTTCAGCGAGCAAACTGGCATAGGACTCATCAATGAGACGGATGGGATCCGCCTTATTGGATTTTTCGTTTGTGATTTCACTCCCCTCCACCCACAAGTTCCTGTACAGCGTGTTCTCTTGATCAATCCAATGGCTGATGAACAGGTCCAAATCTCCATCGCCGTCGTAGTCACCGGTGGCAAGTCCCATCGACCCTCTAAAATCTGCAGCCCATGATTCGCTGCTCACGTCGGCAAATGAGCCAGCGCCATCATTTTCAAACACAAAGTTGGGAGTTAGATCGTTTGCCACATAGAGATCGAGATCGCCATCCAGGTCAAAATCCGTGAATATAGCCTGCATACTTCTTCCGCCGTTGGCTCCTACCCCCAATTCATCAGTAACATCACTAAATGTGCCGTCACCGTTATTTCGAAATAGAACGTTATCTTGGGCTTCAAACGCCACAGGATTCAATGCGCCAGGAACCGAGATTCCCGCCTGTTTCGACTTACTTCTCATCTTTTCAATCGTGGAAAGTTTGTAATCAACGTAGTTGCACACGTAGAGATCAAGGTCGCCATCTCTATCATAATCGCCGTAGACGGCACCCGTACCCCATCGTTCATCGCCTACGCCAGTGGCTTCGGTGACATCACTGAAACTGCCATCTCCGTTGTTACGGTACAACACATTGGCGCCGAAGTTGGTCACGTAAAGGTCCAAATTTCCATCATTGTCGTAATCCCCAAACACACATCCCATGCCGTGACCTCGATCACCCACTCCCGCTTTCCCGGTGACATCGGTAAATGTGCCGTCTCCGTTGTTGCGATACAGGATGTTTCCCGGCGATTGTGAAGATATCTCAGCCTCCAGGGGACCGGGATTGTTAACAACGTACAAATCCAAATCTCCATCATTGTCGTAGTCCGCGAATCCTGCTCCCGAACCCATATCCTCCGGCAACAACGAGGAACGAGAACCATGAGAGTGCACAAAGTTAATCTCCGCCGCGAGAGTGACATCCGTGAATTTAACGGTGGGGTTTGAATAAGCCATCTCCACCGACACTTCGTTCCCGCTTAGAGCGATATAAACCAAAGTTGAGCAAACTAGCCGCCAATACAACACAACGATATTCTTAATGCAGTCAATGGGATTTGATTTTCTTATTGAGCTTTGCATTTCCGTAGACAGACCTAGTGTAAGGAACACATTATTGCGAACTTACGCTATAATGCAACCATCGATTTGGCGTGGGACAATATCGATTACATTGGTCTGGGCGCAGAACGCGAGATCTCCACCCAATCCGACATCGGTGAGATGCTTTCCGTGATAGCACATTTTCAACATTCCAATCAGATCACGGCGATATTCGTGATAGAGAATGCGAGCCGCTTCAGCAGCATCGGTAACTTGAAAATCGCTTTTCAAGTTACCGGCAGTACATTTCAAGGCATCCGCGCATGCGCCGGCAAAAACCGTGTCTTCAAGACAGAAACTTCCTTCTCGCCCCGAACACGCAATCACAATTTTTCCCGGCACTCTTTTGAGACAATCCACTACCGATCGAAGATTTAGAAAGCATCCAACAAGCACACGGTGGGCAGTTCGACACGCACACAGTGTACGCGTACCATTCGTTGTGGTCAACACAACCGGTCGTCCGGCGACTACCGATTTAGTATATTCGCGAGGAGAATTCCCGAGATCAAAGCCGTTAACCTTGATTCCTTCTCGCTCGCCTCCGATTAGGGCGATTGGGGTGCTATCGACGAAGTGAAATGCATCGGCGGGGGTCAACACAGGAGTCACACTGCAAGCACCGTTTGCAAGAGCGACCGTAATGGTAGTTGTCGCGCGCAAAATATCGGTGACTACAACGGTTTTTCCGGACAAACGGGAGGAAGAAAGGAGTTTTGGCGTGAAAACGACATCGACCGACAAAGGCATAATTGAACCAGGAGAGAGAAGGGAACAAACGCAATTACCATCATCTTGGGCGTGACATTAATCAAACATCAAACTCCGGCTTCCAAGAACCCCGTGTCCACTCGCCCGGATAGAAAACGTTCATCCCTAAGTATTTCTTGATGCAATGAAGTTGTCGTTTTAACCCCTCCAATTGAGAGTTCCTCCAAAGCGCGCCTCATCCGAATGATTGCCTCTTCTCTGGTTCGACCATGGGAAATGAGTTTGGCAATAAGCGAATCGTAATAGGGAGGAACTTTGTGCCCTGAAAACAGATGACTGTCGGTTCGAATTCCTATGCCCCCGGGAGGAAGATAGGCGGTTATCTCGCCGGGGGAAGGAATAAAGTTGTTCTGAGCGTCCTCAGCGTTAATCCGGCATTCAATGGCATGACCATCAATTCGCACATCCGAATGGCTGTATCCCAATTGCTCGCCCGCCGCCACACGGATCTGTTCTCTAACCAAGTCGATGCCTGTTGTCATTTCGGTAACGGTGTGCTCAACTTGAAGACGCGTATTCATCTCCAAGAAATAGAAATTATCGTCTAAGTCAACGACAAATTCGATTGTACCTACGTTTGAATAATTTATCGATTTTGCCGCTTTCACCGCGGCCTTGCAGATTTCGGCGCGCAGCTTTGCGCCGATCGACGGAGACGGCGCCTCCTCGAGCAATTTTTGCTGCTTGCGCTGAATCGAACATTCGCGCTCGCCAAGATGCACGACGTTTCCATGCTTGTCCGCGAGAATCTGCACCTCAATGTGCCGCGCATTCTCAATCCACTTTTCAATGTACACATCTGCGTTACCAAACGCGCTCTCCGCTTCCGCTTTTGCCGTATGGAACAGATTAAGCAAACTCATCTGATTGTTCGCAATACGGATTCCGCGCCCTCCACCTCCAGCCGATGCTTTAATCCCTACAGGATAACCTATCCGTTCGGCAATCTCGACAGCCTCGTCCTCCGATTCGACCACTCCCGGTTTTCGACCTCTCTTCAAGCGTCCCTGCCGCGTACTTCGACTTCCCGGCACCAGTTTTAATCCCAATTTAGACATTGTTTCGCGTGCTTCAGCCTTATTGCCCATCCGCACCAAGTTGTCGACCGAAGGTCCAATAAAAGTGATCCGATGCGCTTCGCAGATCTCGGCAAACTGCGAATCCTCAGACAAAAACCCCACGCCCGGGTGGACAGCGTCCGCATTTTTCATTTGTGCCACTGTGATTATGCTAGCATGCTTGAGATAGCTTTCCGCGGGAGGAGGCGGTCCGATGCAACACTGCTCATCGGCATACTTAACGTGCAAAGCATCTCGATCAGCCGTCGAATAGACTGCTACAGTCTTAATCCCCATGTCGCGACATGTCCGAATGATTCTGACAGCGATCTCGCCTCGATTTGCAATCAGGATTTTTCTAAACATAGTTCTTTAGGATACCCAGTCTAAAATTGCTTATCCGGTGTCTGGTAATGAAGAAACTCAAATCTGTAGTTCTACGCACCTACGGAGGTAATACCTAATGTCAATTTTAACTGGAAGACAACTGAACCCGGGGTTGAGAAGTCTTGACCATCACCATCAATTCCCGTAGTAGGTTTTTCAAGTTTTCTTTATGAGAAAAAGGGGTTGATCGTACTCCACCACTGTTTCATTCTCTACGAGCACCTCAACAATCTGGCAGGAAAATCCGGGTTGAATCGGATTGAAGATTTTCATTGCCTCGATCAAACAGATTGTATCTTCGCCCGAAACATTGTCGCCCTCATTGACAAAGAATGGCTCATCCGGAGCGGCAGAGCGATAGAAAACACCTGGCATGGGGGCTTTTATAAGTTCTCCGTCTTCGAGATCCGTTTGGCTGGGCATGGATACGGAGGACGAAGGCGCAGGTTGAGGCGCACTAGGAGGAACTGAAACCGTGGGACTTTCTCTGCGCACTCTGAGCGTAGTTTCGCCATCACGGAGGTAGACTTCCGTAAGCTGGCGATCGTCCATTACGTCACAAACCTCGTTTAACAGTTGCAAAGATGGCGATTTGTCTTCGGACATGAACTACACCCTTTCCACGTACGTTCCACTGCGTGTATCCACTTTGATGACCGTCCCGTTTTCAACAAAAAGCGGAACCTGAACCACTCCGCCCGTCTCTAGTTTCGCGGGTTTTGAACCCCCGCTGACAGTGTCGCCGCGCAACCCGGGATCCGTCTCGACAATCTTAAGTGCAACGAAGGTAGGAAGTCCGACAGTAATGGGAGTGTCTCCATCTACCCTGACGGTGACAGTCTCTCCCTCTTTGAGGAATCTCATTCCATCTCCGATCAAATCTGCAGAAAGCGCATGTTGCTCAAACGACTCATTGTCCATAAAATGCAACAAATCACCGTCGTTATACATAAACTGCATGTCTCGCCCTTCAACTCGAACCGTTTCAATGTTTTCACTTGATCGAAACGTGCGATCGATAACCGCTCCGTCTGTCAATCGTTTTAGCTTGGTGCGGGCAAATGCACCGCCCTTGCCAGGTTTGACATGCTGACAGTCTGTAACGGTATAAATCACCTCCTCAATCCGGATGACCAAACCGTTACGCAAATCATTCAGTGATGCCATAGAATTCTCCCTAGATCTATAATCGAATTATCGCATAGGCATGTAGGTATCTTTAATCAACTTCAGCGCCATGTTGAGAGCTTTTGCTCGATGGCTAATCCGGTTCTTGACCTGCTCTCCCAACTCCGCGAAGGACTGATTAAATCCGTTCGGCACAAAGACCGGGTCATACCCAAATCCCAATTCGCCTCGCGGTTCACGAATGATCGAACCGTCGCAAACACCGACCACGACATCCGTGCGACCTCCCGGTGATGCAACCGCGACGGCACATTTAAACCGGCCGTTTCGCTCATTGTCGGGTACGTGCCTAAGCGCCGCAAGCAACTTCGCAATTCGATCAGCGTCGGAGGCATCGGAACCGGCATAGCGTGCAGAATGTACCCCCGGCGCTCCCCCAAGCGCATCAACCTCCAGCCCTGAATCATCCGCGAGAGCAAGAATACCGGAGTATTTCGCAACATGAACAGCCTTTTTCTTAGCGTTGGCCTGATACGTCTCCCCATCTTCGAGGACTTCCGGCGCATCCGGGAAGTCTTTCATGCATTGGACTTCAACCCCACTCTGATTACTGAGCATATCGTTGAATTCCTGCACCTTCCCGATATTACGAGTTGCCAAGACTAACTTCATTTAATCGTTCCAACACGATACGATTTTGCAAACGAATGAGGTCTCGGATTCCGTCAGTGGCAAGATTCAACAACTGGTCGGATTGATCCCGTGAGAATGGATGCTCTTCCGCGGTCCCCTGGATTTCCACGAATTCACCCTTGCCGGTCATAACAATGTTCATGTCTACATCTGCGGCTGAATCTTCGCTATAACAAAGATCCAGACTCGGCGCACCGTTAACAATTCCGACACTGGTCGCCGCTACGTTGTCTAGTATAGGCAGTTGCCGGGTCAGTTTACGCTCCATGAGCCATTGACACGCATCCCAGAGCGCAACGTACGCTCCGGTTATGGAGGCGGTTCGTGTGCCGCCGTCCGCTTGAATAACGTCGCAATCAATCCAGATTGTTCGTTCGCCAAGCATATTCAAATCTATAATCGCTCGGAGTGATCTGCCAATCAGACGCTGAATCTCCTGCGTTCGCCCGCTAGGTGATCCGCGCGTAACTTCGCGCTGCATCCGATCCGAAGTAGAACGCGGCAACATTGAGTATTCCGCAGTTACCCATCCCCTGTTTCGGATTTGTTGCTCACGCATGAAGCGCGGTTGTCTTTCATCAACCGATGCCGTACATACCACTTTGGTGTCGCCGATCTCAATCAACACGGAACCTTCGGCATACTTGATGAAATTGCGATTAATTGTGACGGGCCGCATCTGATCTGTTCGGCGCCCATCGACTCGTGCCATCTAAAATCCTTTTTGCAGGTTCTGAACTGCCGTTCCCATGAGAACCAATCTCGTAAATGGATCAAACTCGGCAGCTACTATATCACCGCATTTTGTTGATGTCAACTCATTTGCCTTGCGCGCCAAATCAGTCATCGGCTGAGGTCGGGCGCCCAAAGTTCTTAGCGTCAAACTCCTGATTGAGAAAGTCGAGCGCTTTCGTGTAGCTCCGCCGCTGTAGATAGTGATTAAGCATCGTCGGCGCGGTTGAAGCGATTTCGCGCTGTAATTCTTCAATCTGTCGGAGGTCATCTCCCATGCCTTCCCTACTCGCGATGTGTTCAAACATGGATTCAAGAGACTCCTTCAAGGATCTCGCCTGCTCAGATGTCATAAGATCTCTCCTTATTCGTGCATACGCATCTCAAAATTGACACCTATTCCTTCGAGGATATGAATTTCAAGAGCCGGAGAAGGATTGGCCCCAATTTACACTACCCTACGTGTCATGAATCGAGTTCAAGCGGCAATTTGACGAATATCATCGACTGTGCAGAGAATCTCTTCATAACTGTTGCAAGTCACCAACTTGGCTCGATGGTTCTTAATATAGGGAATACCTCTGAAGTAGTTGGCATAGTGTCGCCGCATCTCTGCGATGCCCACTCGCAACCCCTTCCAATTCGTGGAAAAATCAAGGTGTTTCTTGAAAACTTGGATTCTCTCGTCGATCGATGGACGCGGGAGCAACTCGCCCGTCGAGAAATAGTGTTTTATCTCCCGAAAGATCCATGGATATCCGATCGCGGCTCTGCCAATCATGATTCCATCAACGCCATATTTTTGACGCATTAACAGCGCTTTCTGCGGGCTGTCTACGTCACCGTTCCCAAAAATCGGTATGTGAATACGGGGGTTGTTCTTAATCTCGCCTATCAAAGTCCAGTCTGCCTCGCCTTTGTACATCTGTTGTCGCGTACGACCATGAATGGTAATTGCGCAAGTTCCCACATCTTGCAGTCTTTCGGAAACTTCGCCAATGTACTTTGTCTTATCGTCCCACCCAAGTCTCGTTTTCACTGTAACAGGCAAGGAGGTTGTCTTGACGATCTCTTCCGTCATCTTGACCATTTTCGGAACATCCAGCAAAATTCCAGCACCAGCGCCGCGGCACGCCACCTTTTTCACGGGACAGCCGTAATTGATGTCGATAATGTCAGGGTTAGCTCGTTCCGTCAACTCGGCAGCTTCCTTCATTGAATCGATGTTGTTTCCAAAAATCTGAATACCGATGGGTCGTTCATATTCAAAGATATCTAGTTTCGCGACGCTCTTGGCTGCATGTCGGATAAGCCCTTCCGATGAAATAAACTCCGTATACATCAAATCTGCGCCATTCTCCTTGCACACAGCTCGGAACGGCGGATCGCTTACATCCTCCATCGGAGCAAGCAGCAGCGGGAATTCTGTGGTGGTTATGTTACCGATACGTACCATATGCCGGATCACGCTTTTTTAACTGTGGGAGAACATGTCGTCCATTTTGAAGGTAAAAAAGCGACTAGACAACCAAAATCCTACGGATTGCAAATCTAAGCCGCACTCGGTGTGACGCCGCTATTAGACGTTGTCTGTTTGAGGATGTCGTCCTCCACTTTTGCCGTTTCAATCAGGTGTGCGCCATCCAACCCCTCGAGAACATCCGAATCGTTACTGGTGACAATCACTTGGTACTCCTCGGAAAGTTTAAGAATGAACTCAATCATCAACTGTTTGCGCGTATGATCCAGATGCAGCGTCGGATCGTCAAAGACAAAAAAGCCGGGGTTGCCCAACGTTTTCGAGAGCGCTATCTTTAGGGAAAGATATAGAATCACCTTTTCGCTGCCGCTGAGTAGCATCAAATTTCGGTCATTGCCGTCTATCTTCAGGGCAGGAAGCAGGTGTTGGCTCTTCAAGTCAATTTGCGCCGATTCAAAATGATTCATTTTATTCAGCAAACGTTGCAGTTCTGTCTCGGCCGGCTGGAGAACTTGGCGCTGCATAGCCTGAATTGTACGCTCAATGGCGTCGCATGTAAGTTCAAGATTCAGTCGTGTCCGAAGCGCTTGACTCGCCTCAACTTCTGAACGTTCAAGTTCCTCCATTTTGTTAGTGATAACGGCTTCGTCCCTATTGAGTGCCGCCAACCGCTTCCGCAGTGCATCAATACTGTTCTTCGTCTGGCGTCTGCGTTCAACGACTTTCGCGTAACGGGTCGCGGCCGTTTCCGAGGCATTATTTCCGGTTGAATCGCCTGCCCGTAGGCTCTTGAGTTTGGCGCTTACGGTATTGAATTCGACCTGAATCTCCCCGTGCCGACTCTCAATGCGCTCCAGAGCTTGGACTTTACTTTGCAAGACTTGATGACGTTGATTCAGCTTTTGTAAAGACGATAGGTTAACCGAGTTTCCGTCTAGTTGATTCTGTTTTTCGGCTAAGCGCTTTTCGTATTTGTCCTTTTCGGTGCGTTTTTCCTCTAGTAGTTCCTTGATAATCATCTCGTGGACCGGCTGGTGGCACGTTGGACAATGCCCTTGATCGTCTTCAAGTAACCGATGCAAAGTCTGGCATGTCTCCGCCAACATTTCACATTGGTTCCGGAGGCTACCGATTTCCTGAATCAACTTCTCGCGCTGCTTTTCAAGCTGCCGGGTATCACTAATTGCCGCTTCCACCGTTTCAATCGTACGTCGAATGTGTTCGATGTCGTTAAAGCCGGCGATGTTTGATGCTCGCTCCGCTGCGTATGTGTCCATCTGTTTTTGCAGACGCGCACATTCCTCCGTCAATTCATAGACAAGTGCCTCGTCGCCGCTCGCAGTGTTGTAACTGGACAAGAGTTCGAATTCTTTTTCCAACTCAACGACTTGGTTCTGTATACGCTCTATTTCCGCTCGGTGAGTCTTCACCGTTGCGCGTTGCAGTTTGCGCCGATGTTCTTGAATCCGGTTTTCTTCACGCTTCGCGATGCGCCTTGCTTCAATGAAACGCTCCCGCAAGCTAATGAGCCGATCTATACCTAGCAGTTGGTACAAAATTTCGCGCCGATGAGTCGGCTGTCGAGCCAAGAACTCAAAAATCTCCCCTTCGCGCAAAAAAGTCGCTGCAGCCAAGTGATAATAGTTGAAATCAAACTTCCTCTCCAAATCCTCGTCCGCCACACGATTTCCACTAAAGATTTTCCGCCAACCATCTCCTTCCCTACAGCGAAGTTCTACTTCACCTTGAGTGGAGCGGAACAATTGATAGCTATTTCCATCATCGCAAAAGCCAACCCCGACGGCTCCACTGTTTGTTCCCCCCTGCGTTAGCGCCCCCATGGCAACCTTAGGGACGATTGGCTTTCCCGTCAAAGTGAAAAATATTGCGTTAACGAGCGTACTCTTTCCACTGAAATTCGGTCCGAAGATAAGGTTTATGCCTTCACCAAGTTCAAAATCTCTTCGATTGAAGCAGCCAAAGGATTTGAGGAGAATCTTTTCTAACCGCATATCTACTGGCGCTGGCAAATCGCTTCAAAAAGCTTCTGGGGAGTTACCCCATCTCCGGTCCGGACAATCGCGAGGTGAAATACGCGGAGAATCGCATCAATGTCCGCAGGCTCAAGAGAAGCATACTTGTCTGTCGATTGTGAGAGTTCCTCAACCTCGCGTTGAAAGACTTCAACCAATTCGGTTTCGACCGTGGAAGGCATGTGATTTTACCGTTGTACCAGAGTCCGGAAATGTCCGCTCGTGCCATGTCTGAAGTAATACCAATCATTATCTATACGCCGTGGCAGGATCGGTTGACTACCGAACCGGTATTTCTTCAGTCTCGTAGGTGCGGTTGGAATTGGATTTCTTTCCCACTCACTGTCCAATCGCTTGAAAGCACTTAGCAAAACATGTGCAAATATGAATGGTATTGGTTATGAATCACTTAGAACCAGAAGTGCGACATTAGAATTATCTGATCGATACCCGCAAGTTGTCGGTCTTTCGTTTCTGGTGCCCGGTCCTTGTTTGCAATATTGCCCCAATAATACAACTCGAGTGTAGCATTGTCCGCGACGGTATATCGTGCGCTGGCGGAAAGGCGACGCGACTCGTCACCGTTTCGTTCCCGGTCGGAGTCAAATGCCTCGTAGCGTCCCGATACAATCAACTTGGGAATCACCCGGTATCTGGCACCGGCATAATATCCTAGCGACGAAACGCCCAAATCGGCTAGTAGACTCTCACCATCGGCGAGACTGTTTCCGACATTAACCTCGGCTTCGATCGACAACCCGTTATGCACAGCCGTCAGGAACGCTCCCGCCACCGTGTTTCGTTTGTCTCTTGGTTTGTCGACGAGATAGGAGACCCCGGCCCGTACCGGTCCGAAAGAACTACCTATCGTTGAGGTCCACGCTTTATGTTGATTTAGGTCTGACCGAATTGCGCGACCACCGTTGAAGATAGCCGCATTGTAAAATACGTTTCCAGCAGAACCACCAACCTCAACCCCGACATCGCGTTTGTTCGAACCGAGATTGTAGCTTTGACGCACCAGTATGTTGTGATCCTTCTGCTTAATCCCAAACGGGATGCGGAATTGCCCCACTTTGACGTACAGATGACCCGGGACCGCATCAATGGTTGCAAACGCATTCAGAGTCGATCCCATGTTATTCGACAGGGTCATTCTGACCTTCTCGGATGCCTGCGCGTTAAGTGTCAATTCGCCTTGCATCATGTAAAAACTGTCGATGGCTGAATGACAGGAGCCGCAACTAGCCCTCGCACGATCCGAGTGATCTACATCATTCGTCTTGATATATGCGGTGCGAATGTCTACCGCGGTCGTGAGTCTCTTGGTTACCGCTTCGACTTCCGCCATGATTGCTTCCGCATCGAAGTCTTCCGGGAATTCAAAATAGTTATCCTCGAACACCTGACCGACTTCGTTACGCGGCCCGCCGCCCGCCGGATCAATGTGACAGAAGATACATTCTTTGTCCTCCTGTGCGGCAAACTCGGGTCTAGCATCCGAATCTGTGACAACGAAAGTGATTAATAGCAACGTACTTAGGACATACAGCCAGAAAGATCGCAAATTAGATTTCAATCGATTACACCGCTTTCAAAAATCAAACTTCAGTGAGAGGAAAGAAGGAGAGCGAGAGATTCGTTCAACCAAGTGTTTCGCCAAACTCATTATACCATTAGGTATTTGAAGGATTCAAGAGGTATCATGACGGTTAGAGTCAATGACTAAACCGTGCCGACGAAGTCAATTATGCTCAAGCTGCAGAACGGGCTATCACCTAAGCTACCCCGTATGTCCGCGCTCAAATGTAACGGATCTTGGTACATCAGAAATGAATTGATTGAGTGCTACACTCCTGCTATAATGTGGTGGCAAATCTTCTCTATGTACAGTGTCCTCTATCGTGACCGGCACTGCCGCTACATTTACATAGCAGGTGGACGGACGTTAATGGGTACCGACTATAGCGAACACATCGAATTCTACAAAAAGAACGGATACACCGTGTTTCCCGGTCTCTTCGGCGAAGCCGAGATGAACGCTTGGCGCGATAGACACGCGCAATTGTACGCGGAATTCGACAAAAGGACGTGGTTTGGAAACATGCTGGAATACGCTCCGAAGCTCATGTGGCCCGCGGTGTCGCATCCAACTATCGTAGGTTTTGCGGAGTTGGTGATGGGGCCGTTCGTGCAACTTGACAATTTGACGCTTTCTGTCTTTTACCCCGTACCTAAAGCGGACGTTGAAGGAAAGGTTTCCGGCTGGCACAGAGATCGATGGGGCCAAGTCCCTCGTAGTAGCACGTATGAAAGACCTAATGCGATTAACGCCATCTCATACCTTCAGGAACTTACCGATGATATTGGACCATTGCGCGTCATTCCCGGTTCGCACCGCCGTTCTCTCACCATTCACCCCGACGACAGATCGAAGCCGCATCCTGACGAGATGGTCATAAAAATGAAGCCCGGCGATGTCGTCATAACACACGTAAATCTTGTGCATTCGGGAACGCCGAACACCTCGACATCCGGCGAACTGCGATATTTTTTTAGTATCTTTTACAATCTCACATGGCTGAAACACACCGATAACCACAGCGGGCCGCTCACCCGGCAACTTCTCGATGAGGCTCGTGAACGAAATGACCACCGATCCATGCGGCTACTTGGAGAGGACGAGCAACTTCAGTTACGATGTAATTCCGGCTTCCTGACTCCCGACGAAGAACGCTGGGCAGAATGGGCGGCTGCGGATAAGGAAGCTATACGAGAGGTAGAGTCCTAGTTACAGCGCTGAGACTTGAGAAACCTATATACAGTCGACAGAATCATGCGAACGGTGGTTCGAAATACTCGTTGAGGTCGAATTACGCGTGCTGATAGCAACTCACTTTGGATTGCGATCAATCATCGGATTCCGTTGATTGCGATTGCAATAACCGATTCACCCGATCAACATTAAATCCATCTCCCAGGGTCGTTAGCAATGGTTTCAAACAATAATTTGGATGGACGATGACACAAGAAACAAAGAAAAATGAGATAGTACCCGTGGCGGAATATGAGGTTCTTGACCAAGTCGATGATCGGGCAATCGTTGAAATGATGACAGGCCAGGCTATTGAGGACTACGTCTATTCATTCAAGCAAGGCGGGCGGACGGTTGAAGGATTGACACTGGCGGGAATCAATGAAGCTGCCAACCGTAGAGGGGGAATTCAAATCGATAGCGTAGATTATGAGGAACGGGAGCATTCATGGCTTGCAATCGCAAAAGCCACCGACACAGTGACCGGCTCTTCACGCTACGGAGCATATGAACAGGTAAAGGCCATCGGGAATCGTTCCGATCCGCACGCCTTCACGAAAGCAATTCACAAAGCGCAACGCAACGCCATCAAGCAACTGCTTCCCGTGCATGTCATCAAAGAGGTACTTAGCTACTACCTGAATCGGCAGGCGCCCCCAACAAAGTCGCAAACGGAGGCGCCTCCCCCGCAGGACAAAATCTCCGACGCGCAAAAGGCCGCTTTCGCTCTCTCGTCAAAACTTAAAGGACGGTTCGGAAAACAGGGCATTCCGCAATCCGATTTTTGGAGTTATGTAAGGCGGCGTTACGGGGTTGAATCTAGAAACGACATGACCGAACAGCAATGGACGCAACTCTCGGCGGAGTTGAAGGCGGCCGAAAAATCGAAAAAGTTGTTCAATCAGTTGTTAATCCGAATTCGCCAATTCGAGGCAGCGGTCGAAGCCAGCGAAGTTCCCGAGAGTCCCGAGTCGGTTGCGTCATCAAACGAAAAAGAGCCGATTCCCAGTGCCAGCGACGATAATGATTCTTCACCCGAAGCCGAATCCGGAACGGCACAGAATCCAGCAGTTTAACAGCGGAGAACGATGGTTTTCCAATCAATATCGAACTGCCCCGTCCGGTCACATCGCGTGAATCACAGCGGCGACATAGTGTAGGCTAGATATGGCACGGGCAAGGGAAGGTACCGGAGGCAAGAGGCGTAAAATTTGCTTATC
This sequence comes from Candidatus Poribacteria bacterium, assembly GCA_028820655.1. Classification (GTDB taxonomy): domain Bacteria; phylum Poribacteria; class WGA-4E; order WGA-4E; family JAJDTR01; genus JAJDTR01. Next base: position 120,244 of record JAPPIK010000025.1, read on the forward strand.
TGTTGATTTTTGGTCTTTTCAACGTCTCTGATTCTTTGCGCTTCGCATCGTCAATCCATCTCGGAGCCGCCATCAATGTTTAAGGAGAGTCCGGTAATGTAATCGGACTGAGAAGAAGCGAGGAACGCCGCCAACCTGGCAACGTCCGAGGCTTCAGCCACCCGTCCCATAGGGATATTCCGCGCCCGCTCTTCGATAAACGCTTGTCGATGATTGCTGGTTCGCCAGGTTTCGGCTGATACATCCTCCGTTGACGTCGCTTCAAGAATGTAACCCACTCGTTCCGTGTCCACGGAACCAGGGCAGATCGCGTTGACGTTTATGTGATGCGGCGCGAGTTCCTGAGCGAGAGATTGCGTAAAGCCTCTCACACCGAACTTTGACGCGCAATACGCGGCAAATCGGGCGCGACCATGCTTACCGGACGTCGAGGACATGTTGATAATCTTGCCTCCCTTCCCCCTTTCAATCATGAAACGCGAGACGGCGCGACAACAAAGGAACGTCCCCTTTAAGTTTATGTTCTGCACCTCGTCCCAGACCGCTTCGTCCAACTCGACCACCGGAACACGATCCGGGCCTGGACGCGAGCCAGCGTTGTTTACCAAAATGTCGATACATCCAAACCGATCAAGTACCTGCCGTACCATGCCATCGACCTGATTGGCGTCGGAGACATCTGTCAGAACGCGCATCGACCTGCGCCCCATCTCCTCAATTTCACGCACGACAGCAGACGCACCTCCCCAACGCGCCGGATCATGAGCATACGGATCGTTGACAATGTCCGTAATGATTACATCCGCTCCTTCTTGGGCAAGTCGATTGGCGATCGCGCGACCCATGCCGTGCTCGCCCCCGGCGCCCGTCACGATGGCAACTCGTCCGTTGAGGTTGTACACCTTATCTCTGCTCTCCCGTTTTCGACCGGCCACGGAGCCATCCAAGCCGTGAATCTGCGCTCCAACATCCGTTATCCAGGAAACTGTCTCGGAAATTGAAGCTAATCGTATAGAATTGACTGGTCCAAAGCCGCAAGCAACTCTTCAGCCCGCTTGACCTTCTCGGGATTGCGGTCAAGCGCTATTATCCGTTGAAGCGTTGAAATCGCATCGGTATCGCCGTTCTCCGCCATCTCGAATGCCATGCGGTCACGTTTGTGAAGATATGCAAAATCATAGTCTACAATGTTCAAATCCCATTTCCGCCAGTAATATTTGAGGTCATCGGTAGGCCAGTCCGCGTAAACCTCCTCCCACTCCTTCGGCGCGCGATATGGTGTAAGACTTCCGGGCGCGATGGGATCACTGACACGTTGGTACCGGACATCGATGGACTGACGTATTCGTTCACCTCTGCACGGTAGGCCCTTGTGTACGGACATGCTGTGAAAAAACAGGACGTCACCTTGCTTGAACGGACTGTTTACCCAATCATATTCGCGTTCTTCCGCAACGCCCAAGCCACCGGCTCCCAAAACGGGACGAATGTCTTGCGGTCCCTCTTTGTGTGATCCACGCGCAATCGCAAGACCACCCATTTCCGGAGGCACATCGCTGAACGGAATCCATGCGGTATAGGTATCCGGTGACCCTTGAATGGAGGTACTATCTTGATGTGCTCGTGTGGTAACCGCGTCGTGCTGCGGGAATATATTCCGGCCAATGATACTCGCATGTGACATTACGGGCTCGGCAAGCATCCTTTCCAGCATCGCCATGATGTTGGGATGGTGGGGAAGCGCATGGTATTCCGGAAGTTTGTTCATCCGGCTGAACACAGACAAGAACGCCGGCTCCGGATCCACACAAAATCCACTCTGGTCCGCGATGCCGTCTTCGAGCGGTCTATCGGATCTTACCCAACCGGCATCCCACGCGATTTTCAGAACTTTCATTCTGAGATTCTGCACCGGTTCGCAAGGCAACAACCCGCTTATGAACAGGTAACCGTCTCTCTCCATGCGTCTAGCGAGTTCGGGACCGTCCTCGGCGACATCATGGGAGTCCAAAAAAGGCTGCATAAGCGTCACTCCATATCGAAACTTTGTTAGGCTGTAGTATTATGGCGTTTAAACTTTTCGTTTTCCTCCGCGAATTTACACGTAAACAGGAAGGCATCGTTGCCGCAGGCTATCAACTGTACGCCCGCTTCCAACCATCGCTTTCCGCTCGCATAGTCGTTGACGTAGCTCCCGAGCACTATTCCGTGCGCTTGCACTTTTGCGATTACCATCTCAATGCTTTCAACGATTCTCGGATGGTCTAGCTGACCCGAAATGCCCATTGATGTTGACAAGTCGTAGGGTCCAATGAATATCCCATCAAGGCCGCCAGCGGCTAGAATGCCGTCAATATTCTCCACGCCTTTTACGGTTTCAATTTGCCCAATAAGGAAGATTTCTCGGTTAGCCTGCGCGATGTATTGGACGCCGTCCAGTTTTCGAAAATCACCAAAATCGTCATGTCCCACGCCGAACGCGACACCTCTTGTCCCTTCGGGCGCGTACTTTGCGCTCTTTACAACCTTTTCTACATCTTCGGCAGATTCTACGCAAGGAATCATCACGCCTGAGGCACCCACATCAAGCGATCTCGAGATATAGTGCCGCTCGATCGCCGGCACTCGGACAATACTCGGCAGATTCGAACCGCGCGCCGCCCGAACGATGCTTCCTACAGTTTCCATCGTGAAGGCGGTGTGTTCCATATCGACAATGATATAATCCGCCCCGGCACTCGCAAGAATTGTCGCAATCGATGGCACGGCAAACTGCATGACAAAGGTACCGACTAAAACCTCTCCGTTTTGTAAAGTTGACTTGATTTCGTTCGCTTTCATTTCAGTAAGGGATTGGTACTGACTGGAATCGTTTGTTAGCGTTCAATTCGGACACTGATTGCACCATTAAGGAACAGAGCGGGAAATGCTGAAAACCGGACTGTGACCGCGCCGAGAATGGGCAACTAAACTAGTGCGCAGTCAAACCGTGTTCGGCGATTATCTTCTTTAGCGCCGCACGCTGCTCCGCAGTCAACGGCTGGCCAGGTGGACGCGGAGTACCACAATCGATCCCAAGTCGTTGAGCCAGTGTAGCTTTGAGAATCGCATGAAACTCGCCGCACGAAAAGAGCGCATCAGCAAGCGCACTTCCTTGTTCCTGAGCCGTCTCCGCACGCTTCAAGTCGCCAGCTTGATATGCTTGCCAAATCTCCACCCAGATTTCAGGGGCGAGGCTCGGGGGACCATCTACGCAACCAGCCGCTCCTATGGTTAGTGCGGGCAACATCAATCGTGAGTTTCCGATGAAGCAAAAGAGCCCCATCTTCACAAAGGCACGGACATTGTAAAAGTTCACCGACGAATGCTTTAGCCCCGTCAGTTGTGGAACTTTATCTTGAATGCGTTTCATTAAGTCGGGAGTTATCTCAACACCGGTTGCATTAGGGAGGTTGTAGACGAACAGAGGAAGGTCGGCGGCTGCGCCCACGATACGGTAATGCTCTACAATTTCCGCAGGCGGCCGCCTGTAGAAGAACGGGGGCACACAGCAGATGGCTTCCACACCGGCACGGGCCGCGTGTTCAGCCATCTTGGCGGCTCGCAGCGTTGTCGGCGCCCCAACGTGCATGATGTTCTTGATTCTGCCTCGATTCTGATCGGATGCTATCTCTGCAACGCGATTGTTTTCCTCGTCATCAAGTAAGACGCTTTCACCGCTACCCCCGGCGACCCAGAAACCGTCTACCCCTGCATTGATGTTAAATTCAATCATCTGGCGGAATGCGGCGTCGTTCAATTTTCCGTCCGGTGTCATCGGAGTAGCCACCGCAGGAAATACACCTTTAAATTCATCCATAAATTCGTTCTCCATATTGTCCGGATAATTTTGTCAAACCCCATTTCGCATCGTTATCAAACCTGTTTGAAGTATACTATGATCCAAGGAGATGAACAAGCAAAACCGGAGTAATCGGCAGCAGCCGATGTCGATTTAGATTGAAACCCACCATACGCCTATGACGCAGAGTCCCACACCCAACGCGAGCCGAAGGCTAATCTTCTCTTTCAGAAAAACCAATGCCATAATCAGACTAAAGACTGGTGAAGTTGATATAAGCGCGGACGTTTTGGAGGGGCCTATCTTGGATAGCGCCATCAAGTACAGCAGTGAACCGAATCCCATGCTGAAGATTCCAGTACCGGCAATTAGCAGGAGCGATGACATACTGGGTTTGCCGGTTTTCTTCGAGCCGAGGGTCCATGCCGTGTATAGAATTACCGTGACGAATGGCAGACGAACGCTGTTGACCTGAATCGGAGTAAGGGTTGTAAGTCCCGCTTTGAGGAGAACCGTGCTCAATCCCCAGAATAAGGCGGTCAACAATGCGAGCAGAATTCCAACAGTGAATCTCTTGGACCGAATCGAGTCAGCAGGCTTGGGCGCATTTCGAGGTGCCCGGGATAGACAAATTACTCCCAAGACAACGAAGCAACTTCCGACAAACAGCGTCCAGCTAACGCCTGACCTAAGCAGTATCCATTCGAAAAACAGCGTGGTTAACGGCTGGATGCTGCCAACCGCCGAAGCGTGCGATGCGCCAATCTCTTTAATGGCAACAAGAAATAGGGTGTCGCCGATGCAGACTCCAACAATCATCGAGCCAAACACTGCTGCCCATTCGTGCGCGGGCACCTGTCGAAATGCCGTAAGCGGATCATCAAACGGTAGCATCACCCAAAAGAGGAGTGTCCCCGTCGCGCAACGAGCCACATTTGCAAGCAACAGTGGAATCTTCTGTGACTGTGTTTGGAGAACGAGGTTGCTGCCCGCCCACAATAGGGCGCCGGAAAGAGCGGAGAGTTCACCCAAGGAAAAAGAGAAGTCGGTATTTGTGGTCACACTACGGGATCATCGGCTTTGAATCTTCATCTGTGAAGTAAAACCGACTGTCAATTATTCGAAGCGGTAAGTTCGGTTTCCTAACATAACCGTCATTTATTCAATCTCCATGTGCCGAAACATGTGTAAATTTGAATGGATTTGACTTCAGATATCAGGTTCCGGGGAAGGAGAAGCCATGCCGATTGACGAGGTGAAACAGGTCAATCAAATGCGCGATCGGCATGTGATGCGGGTTGATACTATCGACTAATTCGTCGAGGAAGGCGCACATCAGATCATGTGGTCGAGACAAACACACCCGCGAAATGCTGCCCTAAATTTACAGGTTGGGAATCGAATTCGGGAGCATCCACGGATTAATGTGCACGTTTGGACTGGCTAACTGCCGCTATTTCTTGGCAACTGAGCGTGGGTCATTCGGGTACACCGGTGGTGCGCCGAGGAATATTGTTTGATGTCATGCAGCTTGAAATCTTCGCAACTTGGCTCTGCGCAAATCGCAGCGCCTTGGCAACTCTTGCATTCACAGGCGGTTCATCCAAGTACTTTTCCCACAGTTTATCGAAGGAATCGAGTGCATCGTTCCAATATGCATGATCCTCGTCCGCAAGTATCATATAAGCCTCGCCAATCTGCGCCAAAGAAAGGTCCGCAAACATTGAATCCGCATACTCGGCGACAATATAGCGGAATTCAGCAATAACACTTTCAATCGCCGCCTGTTGCAGGTCTTTGTCGGCAGTTTTAGCGTTTTCGAAATGTTTCGCGGCTCGAGTGTAGCGATCAGAAGCGCGTCTCGGATATTTGAATGTGGCGAGGCTTATTCCAGTCGCTATTGCCCACAAATTGACAATATCGTCCTCCTCCCTGACAGCCAGGGTTTCCCCTTCGGGAGAAACTGCCAAAGCGGCAACTCGGTTCTTATTCCCTCGTAGAGTCACGAGATGTGTTCTTGTTTCGATATTCCAGAGTTTAATGTCATCACTTGTACCGGACGCAAGAGTTTTGCCGTCGGGAGAAAATGCAAGTGTTTCGACTCTACTGTCAGGCGCATCTCGAACCAGCGAATCGAGCAATCGTTGGCTTTTGACTTCCCAAAGTTCAACCGCGCCATGGCCGGTTCCTGCGGCAAGCATCAGCCCGTCGGGCGAGTACGCCAAAGATCTGATTTCAGTTTCGCACCCCTCGTTCAGCTCGGTAAGTCTCTTGGACTCTAGGTCGTAAACCCAGATGCTGATGCCGCTTGTGTGTGCGATATGTTTTCCGTCAGGCGAATGGACGAACACCTTACCTGAACCTCCCGTGACACCCCTGCCTAAGGGAAAAATGCCACCATCGGACCAGTTCCATTTGAGAATGTCCGGGTGAGTTGAAACCGGACGGGGTAGGGGTTCATCCAAGGGAGGGTGTGAGACTAACGACCCAACAGAAAGATAGACTACTATAAAGATCATTAGTCTAAGTGTAGATGGGGAGTGATAGGCGGCTCTTGACCTTATATTGGAAGGAGTTGACGGTACATCCACAAACTGGCACGCTAATCGACAAGGTTTCCGAAGGGACCGCAAATCTGCGTTCCCTTCGGAGGTGGAGTGTATGCCGTTTACGCGCGAAGTCGAGGCTATTCGCCGCCAGCGGTTGTGCGGCGATGAATATTGTTCGATTTCATGAATGTGGTAATCATCGCGACTTGGCTCTGCGCATACCGCAGCGCTTTGGCGACTTGAGCATCCACGGGCGGCGCTTCGGTGTACTTTACCCACAGCTTATCAAAGTAATCGAGCGCATCGTTCCAGTATACCTCCTCTTCGTCCGCAAGGATCATATACGCTTCTCCGAGTTGGACATAAGAGAGATCCGCATACTTTGTATCGGCATAGGTATCGATGATATCTTCGAATTCAGCAATGACATTCTCGATCGCCGTTTTCTGGATGGATTTTTCGGCAACCTTTGCTCTGGTAAAATTCGAGGTAACCTGAATATAGACATCAGTGGCAAGCGCCCCCAATGTGTCTTTCAAGTATCCTTTGGCGGTGTTCTTGGATCCATCGCTGATTCCCGGGGTATCTACCGCTTGCTGATATTTCTCAATCGCGACTCTGTACAACCGTATGCGCTCTGTTTTTTCAATGTCTTCGGCCGATCCTTCATTAAAATACCTGTTACCCAAGTTTATCAAGGCGTCCGCCGTGTAGGGACTGCTTGGGTAATCCTGCACAAGGATCTCGTTGACCTCGTATAACTTCGAGTGCCACTCGTCCTGCGCAACGGGATCGTTCGCCAATTCCGCGCTAACGGCGAGACCATTGTAGCAAGTCGCCATAGCATACAGCGCTTCAGGGGCGCTCTGATGTTTCGGGTTGATGGTTCTTACCCTTCGGTATTCCGCTATAGCGGATTCATATTTCTCGGCCGCGTAGTACGACTCTCCCGCCTGATACTGCCAGAGCGCCGCATCCTTCGCGCTCGGGTAGCGTTTGACGAGATTCTTGAACGCGTTAGCCGCGCGCAAAAAGTAATCGGATGCCGCTTCCGACAACTCGTTATCAATGCCAAGCTGCAATCGTCCCAGTTCGAAGTAAGTAGAGCCGGTGTAGGTCAATGCAGTCTCGAGGTTTGTGGTCAAATCATCCGAAGCCGGAAAAATCCCTTTGTCCGCATACTCCACGAACTTCATCAAAGGTGGGAGACAGTTATGCAAATCCTCAGGTAGTTTTATGCCCGAACCAAGAGAATAGTAAAGTTGCCCGGCTTGGAACAGCGAGTTTTGAACATAGGGAATCACCGTGTTCTTATCCGCCTGCTCGATCGGCTGGGCAGCCTCGTTCACGGCAAAATAAGCTTTGGCAGACAAGCGACTTGCGTCGATGTACGGCTGCAAGTCGGTTCCCGGCGCGTTGGAGAATAGACTCTGTGCCTTGTCAAAGTACAGGAATCCCAAATTGTACTGCGCCGACACTTTCTGTGGAATCGTTGAGTTTGGATTCTCATTTGTTCGCTTCCACGTTTCCACCGCGTCCGCAATGGCATGGTCCAAACGCCCAAGTTTGGCGTATAGATCGGATTTTCGCAATCCCGCATCAGCGACCATCGCGTTAATGTTGGAATTGGTTGACGCGGAATAGCCCTTCACCAGCGCCTCGTACATATCGACAGCCTTGTCCAAATCTTTTAGTTTGTCTTGATAAATCAAGCCTGAACGATAGTACGATTGTGCTTGAACAAGGGGGTCGCTTGCCAGATTAATGGCATTCTGGTACCCCAGCAACGCATCGTCATACTTTTTCAGTTGTGCGTCAAGGACATAGGCCATTGCAAAGTACGACCGCCCCTTCAAATCATCTTCCTCTGTATGCTCGATGATATATTGGTATTCTTGGACGGATGCCGTATAATCGCCGATAGCGGTATTCAACTCCGCCAAACGAGAATGGGCTTGAGAGATAAGCTTTTGCCGGCCTTGGTCGTCCGTTTGCCCCTCATAGGACGTAGTTTGCCGGAAGGCTTCAACCGCCCCCTTATTGTCGTTCACACCCAATCGTGCGAGACCGAGTGTATAGGACGCGCTAATCAGGTCGTTCACTTCAGAACTCTTGTCGATCACTCGTTGGGCGGTATTTGCAGCGTTCTGATAGGCCAACTGTTTGGTTGCCTCATCACTTGCCGCCTCGGCTAGCTGGTAATGGCAGACCGCAGCCTGATAGAGAGCATTGATGACAAGCTCCCCGATATCAGGGAACATCTGCACGAACGTCTGGTATTCGGTCAATGCGTTGGCGTAATCTTTTTCTTTGTAGTAAAGATGCCCAATTTTTAACTGTGCACGAGTGCGCGCATCTTGCGGGGCAACTTCATTGTTTACGATACGCTTGAGGCTCGCGACGAGTTCTTGCCTCTGCTCATCGGAATCGATCCCTTGCTTTTCAATAGCAGTAGCTTTAACGAGGTCAATGTGACCGATCGTCTTGCGGACTGTGTCGTCTTGACTATCCGCATATTTTTCGTTGGCGCGATCCACGGTTGCTACGACATTTGGCCATTGGGAAGCGTCGCCTCTTTTCAGTGCAATATCACGGTACGCGAGGGCCAGTCCGTAATATGCTTCAATCGCATTAGGACTATCACCATAATCGGCAATCATCTTTTCAAAGGCAGCAACCGAGTTATCCAAGATAGCGGGATCGTCCGCAGCCGCCTTATAGTAGCATAGCCCTATCAAGTATTGAGCGTCATCCGCGTATTCACCCGAAGGATTGTTAGCGACAACATTCTGATACTGTTCGGCCGCTTCAGCAAATCGTTCCTCAGCTCGCAGCAGGTCGGCCAGCTTGATTTCCGCGAGGGAACGGTTATCCGGGCTCAGGATATCCATAATCGAGTTATAGATATCGATCGCCGCGGTAGGATTCCCTTCTTTTATATGGCTTTGGGCAATAAGCAGTTGTGCTTGCTCATAATTTCCACTAGCATCAGGAATTGCGGCATAAAGTTCACGCGCTCTACTCCAGTCGTCCAGTTTTTCGTACGCCAGCGCCTGATTCATCGTACAAGCTTCAACCTGCTCTACACGTTCGGCGAAGTCGTCATAGCGACCATCTTCCACACCTATAAGGAATGCACTATCCTCAAATGTGTTGACCGCGTCTTGATACGCTTTAACCGATTTTTCCAAAAGGTCGGTCCTGAAGTCAACGCCTTCGGTGGAATCCCCTTCACGGAATCCCGAAGGCATTGCCGCCTTGTAAAACGCTTGCCCTTCTTGAAATTTACCGATTAACTTTAGGCGATGGAACTTGGGAAGCGGGGGATAAGTCCACAGTTTTGCGTATTCTTCGGCGGCCTCTTCGTAGCGCTTGAAATCATTAAACTTAATGTCCGCGAACTTCAATTGGACTTCCGCCGCGAAAATATCAAGCTCAGGGTCTGCTTTGTTCTGTTCGATGAACTTTTGTGCGATAGCTTCAAGTTCTTCTTTACGATTGAGATCGTTTAGGGCCCAAATGGCACCATATAGTGCATGAGGGGCAACCGGATCCGTAGGATACTCATCAATTGTCTTCTGGTACCACTTGAGAGCGATTTCCAGATTCTCGGCAGCTTGCGCTTCTTCACCACTTTTCCTCAGATTCGTGCCGATTTCATAATATGCCCCACCAATTTGGTAAGAACAGTAAGGAATAAAGTCGAGTTGATCGGGGTGCTCACTGATTACCAACTCGTATCCGGCAGCCGCCTCGCTCCATTTTGAAAGTTTGTAATAGCTGTCTGCAATGCCAAGTCTGGCTTCCGCGATGAATTCGCTTTCGGGATATTCATCAAGAAGCTCATTGTAAGCGACAACCGCATTCTCATAGTCTTCTTGGTCGTAGTAGGTCCGTCCAATCGCAGACTTGATTTCCGCTTGCAGAGAGCGGTCCTCAGTATTTTGCAGCGCCAACTCATAGTTTATCCGCGCATTTTCATAATCTTTTTGCTTCGAATAAATTGCACCCTGATCGAAATACGCAGCCGTTACGTACTGGCTATTCGGGAATTTGGTGATAAAGTTAGTGTACCGTCCAATCGCATCATCATCACGTCCGAGCTGATTCATACAATAAGCGGCTTTGTACATGGCTTCCGCTTGAAGATCTACGTAATTCTTATACTCTTCAGTGGCCAATTTATCAAATTCGGCGGAGGCCTGCTCGTAATTCTTCTCATTCAGAAAGCCTTGCGCAATAAGATGCTGGGCATCATCTCTGAAGGTGGAGTTTGGAAAATCATCAACGACATGCTTGAACGCGCTTCGAGAATCCTCATAATTTTCCAGCTTATAGTTGAGTTGTCCGATTGCATACCATGCATTCTCAACAAAGAGACTATTGGGGTAATTATTAATCAGCGCCTGAAACTTCGGCTCCGCGAGTTCAAACTTCTCTTGCTTGTACAAGACATGTCCCCACAGATAGGTCAATCCCTCCAAGTGTTTTGGGACAGTCGCCGTGGGGGCTACCTCTTCAATATTCTCGAGGGCATTGTCGTAGTAGCTAACATCCTCCGTCTGTTCGGCCAATTTGGAGTAGCAGACAGCAATTTTGTATTTGGCAAGCGTCGGGAAATCTTTGTCGATTACCTCGGTTTTAACGCCCCATTCCGTCGATTCTTCGAGGGCTTGGGTGTACTTGGAAATGGCTTCTTCATATTCGGACTGACCGTACATCTGTTCGCCCTCATTGAAAAGCCGTTCAACCTTTTTAGAACTACCGGAGGGCCAAAGCAAAATAGCGACAAGAGCAATTCCGCCTAAGGCGCCTAACAGTTTCGGATCCATTGTAATCTCCTTTTGGTTTAAATGTTGGGTAACTCAGATTCTCAATACTTTATTTGGGATGAAACTAATTCCGTTATAAAACACTACAACTTGACAGAATCGTAGACCTCCGTGAGCGATAAGTCACGGACAGCCACGTGTTTCAATACTCGTAACCATGAATTCGATTGGCGTCCTTCCCTTTCAAATTTCTCAGGAAAGGGAGAATTAATCGCCACCGCACCGGAAAACTCGCGCGTTGTGAGGGCGGGATGCGGTGCAGTCAACTGTGCGGAAGCAATGAGTTCGGGAAATACATCGCTATCATCCGTATGCCCACGGGGTGTCTCGCTGGTACTGTTGAATGCGGCGTGACCGTAACTATCCAAGCCTTGGTTGGACAGATCTGTAATCTCCAATTGATGATTCACCTTCCGAGGAGCGCGGCGATTCCGGATCCCCTGCGTAAGCCCTAACGCTTTATCACGCTTTGCGACCAACGCCCGATTTTCTCGAGCGTGAACCAATTGAACCGGGGACTCTTTTAAGGGATTGCTTATTTGATCCACTCTCGCGCGTCTTTTTTCCTCTGGCGCCCGCGAAAACTGGGTTACGAGGAAGATTCCTGACATGATGAGGAAGATAATACTGTAGGCCGGGGCGATTTTACTCCATTTGAACGACCGTCGGCTAGGGGCTCCAACAAGCGTCTGAAAAGAATCAACCAGTCGATAAAACAGATTCTGCCCGGCATTGCGCACATTGCGCCAAAGCGCCCACGCCGGTTGAGACTCATTTTGTTCAATCGTAGACTGCAGTTCGCGCCAAAATAGTTGGTGATACCCCTTGGGCGGTTCAGGTTCAACATAATAGTTCAACAACCCCGTTGTGCGTCTTAAAGATTCAAACTCGTAGCGGCATGCGGTACAGTGACGCAGATGATTCTTCACCGCGGCATGTTGGCGATCGGAAAGCCCGCAATCAATATATTCTGATAAACATGCTTGAATAGAGCGGCACTTGAATCTCATCTTCTCAGTCCCTCTCTTTTTTGCGTGGGCGATTGACGCCGTCCACATAAGGTCTTAGCATTTCGCGGAGTTTGCGGCGTGCATAATGCAAGCGGGATCGCACGGTGCCCTCGGAGCAATTGAGAATAGCGGCGATTCGAGGGTGAGTCAACCCTTCAAATTCATGCAGGATAACAACCGTGCGGTGCTTGGCTGGCAAACTGTCTACAGCTTGGGTTACCCACCTTTGCAATTCTTTCTTTTCCACTTCCGCATGAGGCGTGTCTCGATAGTCGTTGTGCACCCGAAGATCGCAACGGATGTCAAATTCGGCTTCATTTGAAATGGAAAATTCGCGGCGTCGATCCCGCCGCTTGACTAAGTTCAACCCCTGATTCACGACAATGCGGTAGAGCCAAGTCTCGAAAGCCGACTCTTGTCGGAAGGTTCCGATGGATTCATGCACCTTCAGAAAAGTCTCTTGCATGACATCATTCGCATCCTCATGATTCTTGGTGATCTGAATCGCGAGCCGATACACCAATCGGCCATACTTCTCCACGATGGATGCTAACGCTGTTGTATCTGCCTCAAAGAGGTCGGCGACGAGGAGTGTTTCGGTTCGCTCCACTAGAAATGCTCCCTACGCAATGATTGCCATCTGAAATGGTTTAGACAACCGAGACACGGTAAACGTTCAAAAAAAAAAAATGGAAAGATTAATTCTTATTGAAATGCAATCCATGACAATTGTTCATTATAACAAGGTAGAATATCTATGTCAATTCAAATTTTTTTGGAACAATCCCGTCAAGCAACATCCGACCCCCGACGACTCGAATGCAAGTCTGAACGGGTGTCGCGCGACCGGCGAGTCTTTCATTGCGTATTGCCACGACAGCGAGTAGTTGAACAGGAAGGTCTTGCCATACCCGTGAAACGTCAATAGAAATCTTTCCAACTTAATGTCAATCGTATCGGACCTTTTTCGCGGTGTTGAGTGACTAAAGGGGCTATGCACTGTCGAGAGATTGAAGGAATGTCCCTATTTGCCTGTTTACCTGCTTGTCTTTTCACCTCAAGCCTCAAACCTCATTATCTTCGTGGATTGACCAATGCGTGTTGCGACCTTTGCAATGCCTACGGGAGCTCTACGGGATTTCGATGGGATCTCTATCGCGCTCGCTATTCACCCGCTTGATAAGTCATTATCCATTCTCTTGATCACTCGCTATCCGCTCGTTTGAGGGATTTCTATCGCACTCGCTATCCACTCGCTTGAGGGATTTCTATCGCACTCGCTATCCACTCGCTTGATCCCCGCCGGGGCTATGTGAGTTAATTCGATAAAGCCTTTAACACACAGATCTGGTGGAGTTAACGTTTAGGTACTTCAATCTTAGCGTAGAGTCGATAGATTTTCAATCGGCAGCAGCTCGGGTCAATGAGGAAAGATGTCTAACGCAAGTTGCTACCTATAAGAAAGAAACCAAGTTTTTGGTTCAGATTGCTGAATTATGCGTAAATTGATGTCATTTTCGTCAATTTCATGCGTCCACGTGGGAAAAAACTCGGTTTCTGCGCCCTGTCGGACCAAGGCGTCAACTTAGGTTGTCTATAGTTTTTTCACTTTTTTCACCAACTATTTCACTATTTCAGTTTAGTCAGTCCGCTTTTCATCGGTGACGGTGGGCTACACACCTAATCCGGCGAAAATATCTCGAAGCCTGTGAACGTTATTTGGAAACGTTTCGAATTCTGGTTCTCGCAATGAACCGCGCAGACTGTCAGCCGTTAAGTGAAGCTTGCTTGCGATTATATTTTGCCGGTGCGCCGTACTTATTCGCTCATCCGGTAACAGTGAATGTCAAGCTCGGTAATTGAATGGTTCTCTCGCCAAGTGAGTAATGCAAATAAGAAGGTCGCGACCGGACGGTCGCTCCTACCGATAGTTTGGTGGTGAAAGACGGTTTACGGCACACGGAGATCTCTACAGTATTTTTATCGCCTTCGCTATCCGCTCAGTTGATCACTCGCTATTCACTCGTTTGCTGGATTTCTATCGCGGTCATTATCCATTACCTTGATCACTCGCACATTTGATCTCCTAACAGGGGGCCGATTGATCGCCGCGGGGGTCGGGGATCGCTCCTACAGCCAACCAACGTGTGATTCACATGGCACTCCGCCGGAGAGCGAGAATTGTGCGGGTTCCTTCCTATCAACATTCCGCTCCGCAAGAGCGGGGAATCGCGATTCGGAGATCGCTCCTACAGACAAATAACGTGTGATTCACATGGCACTCCGCCGGAGAGCGAGAATTGAGCGGGTTCCTTCCTATCAACATTCCGCCCCGCAAGAGCGGGGAATCGCGACCGGCAGAAGATTTCTATTGGAGTTCTACCGCGCTCGCTATTCACTCGCTTGCTGGAGTTCTATCGCGGTCGTTATCCACTCCCTTGATCACCGTCTGTCCCTTGATCACTGGCTGTCCACTCGCTTGATCACCGTATTTTCTCATTGAGGCGATTTAGTGGAAAGAGATGCTAACGGAGCGCCGGTTTAAGCGACGTGTTAGAATTATATAAAATGGAGAATCCCTTTGCCGGAGCGGGTTCTCAGGAATCGTGATGCTAACAAGATGCGAACAGAAAAAAGTTGCCCCTCATTCCGGGCGCCATGTTAAAATATACCATATACATGTTAAGTTGTCAATATAATGTTTCCAAGTTGCGGGAGGGAAGAGAAGTTCGCTTGACAGCGGTTGTCAGGGCACAGCCAAACTGTATTTCCCAGGCCCATCAAGGAACATCGGAGCCAGCGCTTGATTCACGGAATGGGTAATTCAATCGAGAATGGATGCCACAAGATGGTTACCGTGAGCATATCGTCAGACGATGTAAGATTTGTTACATCACTAAGAGCCTGTTTGAAAATTACGATTTGCGAGGTGCGCACTAAGAAATCTGCGGAATTGTGCTAGAAAGGAACCAAGTTTCTAGGAAAAAACTCGGATTCGACACGCATGATTCTGCTCGAAATGACTTTTCAAACAGGTTCTAAAGGCATCCGTCGAGAATGCATCAAATAGTATAGTTATTTTTATCTTCCGCATTATCGAGCACCTAAAAGTTTAATTTCTCATGCGGCCGTATCGCGCACCATTATTGACAGAAATAAGCCCGTTTGAAAAGTACATTTGTAGGGTGCGCACTGCGCACCAGCATTTAAAAGCCCCAGAGGGGATCAAGCGAATGGATAGTGAGTGCGATAGAGATCTTGAAGGTGTGTAGAAATGCCAGAACCCCGTGCACCTAAGCCCCGGAGGGGATCAAACAAGCGAACAGCGAGTGCGATAGAGATCCTACAGGTACATAGCGGACAACAATAAAAACACGAAAAACCTTCCTACGAGTGACTAAATAGTTTATTCGCTAAGAATTTAATGCTTACGAGACTGACACAGTGTACGGATCCACCACGCCGGTAGGTGCGGTTTCTAACCGCACCGGCACCCAACACTAACCATATTTATTTGGAAAATACACCACTAAAAATGGCTCTGCTACCGATTATTCTACCAGGCTCTGAAGCTGATGATGGAAGCGCAAAATCGGTCAATCAATCGGACTCGGGGTAGTATCTCGGTGATTTTGGGTCGTTCGTGGAGATACGCTCAAGATCTAGTATGTGAAAATTCGAGATTACACAAGTCTATTATGCGGAAGATGAGTTATTCTAATCAAGAGGGTTACCGTACCCCCAAAGAGCTATATCTGAAAGATGTCTACTGAAGTTCGATAACCATGATGCCACAAGTGCAGAAAAACGCAATGAGGATTTACAGAGGTTTTGTGATATAATAATATTACGCATTAAGGTAGTTCAAAACCTTCATCACTTTCGTGCGTCCAAGGCAATGCAATTAGGGGCCAGGATACTTGATTAGAGAAATAAAGACAGGCTATTGAGAGGCGACAGGAAATAGGGAGGATGGCTATGGAACAACTAGGATACGTCGTGCTTGGCTGCGCACTAGTGTTAGCCGCGTTGGGGCTGCGCCGAGTGAACTGGTCAAAATTCAGATTGCCGGCACGTGGGCAAGGCAAGTCAGCGTGGACGCCGAGAACGAAGAACTCCGTACTCTTGAGCATTGCGATACATTCTTTACTAGCGATGATCGGTGCGCTATTTATAGTCACGAAGGAAATCGAACACGATTTCATCAATGTTGAATGGGTCAAGCTGCCACGGACAATGCGAACGATAAAGACACCCGAAGTCAAACCTCTCCAACCTCGCGTTATTCAGCCTCCCCGCCAGGTGGCGACGCCGCGAGCAAACCCGATGGCGAAACCGGATGACGCAAAGGTTGCCGCAAGACGATCGATTTCTCTGGTGGAACGGAACGTCGATTTGTCGGTAAGCACGAGCGAGACAAAGGTCGGAAACATTGAAACCAAAGCTGAATTAGTTGCCAAACCGCAGGAAATACCGCTAGCTTCACGGGATGGGGAGTCCGGAAGAGGGATGCTATCAGGAAGCGGCGCCGGACCCGGCAGAGGCAGCGGAAAGACGGTGGGCAAGAGCGGACTGGGGGCATCGATAAAACAGACGGGAACGGTTGATTCCGCAAGCCTCGAGGGTTCCGAATTCTCGCATCTCGAATCCGTACCCGATGGCGAGTTGGGTGCAATTATTTCGGGAGAGGACAAGGACATCGTTGCACACATCCGGCTGATACGTTTGAAACATTCGCTTTCGGACTGGTGGCAGGATCCCACGGCGTTGCCCAGTTTTATGGCATGGCTTCGAGAAAATACGCGAATTCGAGCAGATATGAAATACAAGAGCGGATCGCTTCGATTGACCGAACCGGACATACAGGATGCGCCTATGGTAATCATGACGGGACATGACAAGGACATCACGGTCAGCCGAAACCTCGGCAAAGACGGGCCGTTGACGGACGGGTTCACCCCCGCAGAACGCGCGGCGCTGCGGAAGTACATTATCGACCGGGGCGGGATGCTGTTTTTCGATGACTGCGGATTTAACGGGCTTTTTGCACAGCAGGTCGCTCTCGAGTTCGACAAGACCTTTCCGGAATATCCACTCAAGGACATTCCGCACAACCATGAAATCTACAAAATTTATTACGAGCTACCTATTCCCCCGAGAGGCGGTGACGTTTTTTGGTCGGCACCGGGTGCAGCCCAGGGCGCGGGAGGCGTCTATCGACCGATCTCGTCAAGATTCGCATACCAGAAGGGCATCTCAATCGGCACCAGACTGGCGGTCATCTACAACCGCAAAGATTACCTGTGCTCGATGGAGACCGCGGAAGT
The DNA here is from genome assembly GCA_028820655.1 of Candidatus Poribacteria bacterium. Taxonomy (GTDB): domain Bacteria; phylum Poribacteria; class WGA-4E; order WGA-4E; family JAJDTR01; genus JAJDTR01. The sequence goes on from JAPPIK010000025.1 coordinate 137,803, forward strand.
GGATAGCCGAGCGAGACTTCGGGACAGGCGGTCGCCCGACGTGCATCGATTCATGACCAACCTGTTGGTATACGCGATGAAATACGGAGGAAACACCGACCGGAGCAATTACGAATAACTTAGACAGTAATGGGTCGACTCGAATTGTTTGGAGTCATAGGTTTCTGAAGCAGGTCTGCGAAGGACAATCCACTTGCATCCGTTTACTTGAATAGCGATTGGCACTCACTAGCATCCACAGGCTTATCACATGTGGTTGTAATTTAACCTAATCAATCGGTCTAATCTTCAATACCGGACACTTTAAGCCGCCTCCTCGCGGGATGACACCGACAATGTCGATTTTTAGGTTAAGTTTCGCGAAGGAGGCGCAGATTTCTTCACGCATGTCCGAAGACACCACAAAAACCATCTGTCCGCTCGGTTTGAGCACGCGACGCAACTCCCGAATCGATTTCAACACCGCCGGGCGGTGAACCGTGCGAAATGGCGGTTCGGTGACAATTAGGTCAATGCTGTTCTCCGCGAGCGGCAAGAGACGGGCATCGGCGACATAACAGCTCCCCGGGGTAAGCGCCGAGAGGCCCGGAGTCAGGGTGTGATCGATATCAGAAGCCATCACCGACAGGCCGCGGCGCCTGCCCTCAAAGACGATGCCGCCATACCCGGCGAACGGGTCTAGAACCACATCGACCGGCGACGGCATAACAATGTTAAAGAGGAATCGGACGTCCAAAACAGACATCGCTCGGTGGGCGTGATGCCCAAACGCTAGTCGTTTCTCGCCTCCCTGCTCAATTTGAAATCCGCGTTTGTCCGGTGCGTATTTCAGGAGCGCTCCGGAGTCTTGAACGTACACCTCCGTCTGATACACTTTTCGTTCCCGCCGACGTACCCAACCCACATGCCATCGTCCGCGTTCAATCGGGGATAACGCTTCATCGCGATACGGCTCCGAGTGCAAGTGCAGGATTGCTTCCGTATAACCGAGATCCGCCGCGCGAGTTTTGACATCAACCGGCTCTAGATCGAGATCAACATGCATATGCCGGCGGGCCCAAGACTCGCTCGTGATTACCATACCGAAGTCGTTGAAAACCGCCTGAAACTCTGTTTTCGCCAACTCATAGGGAATACCGATGCCGCCACGACTAATTCTAAAATAGATATGGTAATGCATCACGGAGGTACCTATTGGGCTTTAATTTCCTCCCAAGCGCGATTGTATTGGACGGTAAATTCCTTGACATCGATTAACGACTCCATCCTGCTCAATACTTCCTCGGAGGGATAGATACCTGGCTCGTCCCGAAGCTTTTCGGAGACGTATTCCTTGGCCGCACTCACACAGGTTCCGTACTTGGTAAAATTCGTGATTTTCGCGTTGACTTCGGGACGAAGAAGATAATCAATGAATTGCTCAGCCAACTCTTTGTGAGGTGCTCCCGCAGGGATGCACACCGTGTCGATGAACTGAGTCGATCCCTCTTTGGGAATGAAATATCTCAAGTCAGGTCGATTCTCTGCGGCGCGGAAAGCGTCGCCACTCCAGCAATGGGCTATGTCAACGTCACCAGAGCTAAGGATTTCATCCGCTTCGCTTCTGTAGAGCTTCACAAGGGGCTTCTGCTCCAGGAGTATTTGTTTGGCAGCCGCCAATTCCTCGAGGCTCGTGGTGTTGACGGAATAACCCAGCAACTTCAGCGCAGCGCCAATCACTTCGCGCTGATCGTCGAGCATGCTGAAACTGCCGCTATATCTCGTGTCCCATAGAACCGTCCAACTGTCGGGAGGCGGCTTCACCTTGGAGGAATCATATGCGATTCCAGCCGTGCCCCATGTATATGGCACTGAATAGAGGTTTCCCGGATCGAAGTATTTTCCCAAGAATTGCGGGCTGATATTCCTGAAATTAGGAATGTTGTCGCGATTCAGTTCGGTTAACAGATCCCCCTCTATCATTACGCCGACCATGAAATCTGACGGCATAACTATGTCGTAACCCGATGCCCCCGACTGCAACTTGGTCAAAAGATCTTCGTTGCTCGCGAACGTGTCCACGACGACGCGCGCCCCAAACTCTCTTTCAAAAGCGGAACGGATATCGTCGCTAACGTAATTTGCCCACGCAAACACGTTTAGTTGATTCTGCTCCGCCCCACCGCAGCCGGACGCTACCAATATGATAAACAGAGCGCACAAGACTCTTCGCTTTAACAAGATTCCTCCGTTCGGCTATGTCGAAAATATAAATCTTAATGGTGCGTTTGCAATTGTTTGGTTCAGTCCAGAACTTACGCGCCAACAGGAAATCGCGACCTGGAGATCGCTCCTACATTACGCTCATGGTGTAGGTACGAGGATTGAACTAAAACACGACGAACCAACATTCCTATAGCAGATTGATTGACTAAACAGTTACGTGCATTTTAACGCCTTGCGGTGCTCGTGATTCGAGGAGACTGCTTTAGTCCATCAACCTAGATTGCCGATCTCGGTTTGTAGTAGTAAACAAGCGACTGAATAGGGAGTGCGATAGAGATCCTATTCATTGCACGTCCACCGTTTGCATCAAATGGACAGATTCTACTCGCCCGATCAGGGCAGATTCGTAGGTTAGGTTGAACGGTCCAACACGAACCAACGTGAACGCCAACAGAACATCCGCCCTATAACAACATTGTCTTGTGAATAGAAGAAGTGAAACCCCGACTTTCGGGTTTTCCGAATCGCGTCTTCGTTGGGTTTCACTCTGTTTTGAGGGATTTAGAGCGCGATCGAAGTGACCGAACCTAGGTGGAACATCGGGTGTTCTTCCGGTTGGTGTCGTTCAACCCAACCTACGGTTTATCTGAACATCTTCCAAATGCACGATTTTTAGTTGCAATGACCATAAAAACACACTTTGTCGACTCGCGGGAACCGTGATTCGAGAATGTTTCGGCCGGAGTTCACGATTCCGCCTTCCAATATAGAAAAAGTGAAACCCAACTCTCGGGTTTTCCGAGTCGCGTCTCCGTTGGGTTTCACTATGTTTTGTGGGATTTTGAGCGCGTTCGAAGTAACCGGACCAAGGTGGAACATAGGGTGTTCTTCCGGTCGGTGCCGTTCAACCCAACCTACAGTTTATCTGTACATCTTCCAAATGCACGATTTTTAGTTGCAATGACCACAAAAACACATTTTGCCGACTCGCGGGAACCGTGATTCGAGAATGTTCCGACCGGAGTTCACGATTCCGCCTTCCAATATAGAAAAAGTGAAACCCAACTTACGGGTTTTCCGAATCGCGTCTTCGTTGGGTTTCACTATGTTTTGAGGGATTTTGAGCGCGATCGAAGTGACCGAACCTAGGTGGAACATCGGGTGTTCTTCCGGTTGGTGTCGTTCAACCCAACCTACGGTTTATGTGTACATCTTTCAAATGCACAATTTTTGGTTGCAATGACCATAAAAACACATTTTGCCGGCTCGCGGGAACCGTGATTCGAGAATGTTCCGGCCGGATATCACGATTCCGGTCACCAATCTTGGACAACTTGCACCAAGAGACGTACACCGTATCCCGATGCTGTCTTGGGGACATAGGACGAGCCTTTCATATCCCAAGCAGTGCCGGCGATGTCCAGGTGGACCCAAGGATAACCTTCCGCGAATTTCTTCAAGAACACCGCCCCGGCGATCGTACCCGCGGTTCCGTCACCGACGTTTTTCGCGTCTGCGGTATCGCTCTTGATTTGCTCGTCGTAGTCGTCCCACAGCGGTAACTGCCATACTCTCTCGTGCGTTTTCTCTCCGGCGGCACGTAACCGATCCATCAATTCCTGATCCGTTCCCATCATCCCCGCGGTTAGATTCCCGAGCGCGACGATAACGGCTCCGGTTAGCGTAGCAAGGTCAATCACCGCCCGCGGCTCATAGCGAGCGGCATAGCCCAAGGCATCGGCGAGAACCAATCGCCCCTCTGCATCCGTATTGATAATTTCCACTGTTTTCCCGCTATAAGATGTGACCACGTCACCGGGCTTAATCGCGGTGCCGCTCGGCATGTTTTCAGTAGCGGCAATCAATCCGACAACGTGTAGATCCGGTTTGATGTCCCCGATGACCTGCATTGCACCGAGGACCGCCGCCGCGCCCGACATGTCGTGCTTCATCTCCTCCATGCCTTTTCCGGGTTTTAGCGAGATGCCGCCGGTGTCAAAGGTAATCCCTTTCCCCACAAGCACCACGGTGTCTATGTCCCCGCCTTCGGGAACATACTCTAGCGCGATGAACCGCGGTTCCTCTTCACTTCCCTGAGCAACCGCCAGCAGCGTTCCAAACCCTTTTTCTTTTAACTCTGCCAAATCAAAAATCTCGCAATCCAGTCCCGACACCTCCGCGACCTGTTGCGCTTTTTCGGCTAACATTGTCGGCGTCAGTTTGTTGCCGGGTTGATTGCTCAAATCGCGGGCAAGCATCGTTCCGCGCGCTAAAGTGTCCCCGAGGACCACCGCTTCCTCCAAAGCAGGGCTGCCTCCCTGATCCGAAACGATGTATGTGATGGCGTCAAGTTCTTTTACGTCGTAAAGTCCTTCGGTTTTATGTTGGTTAAACTGGTACAGCGCCAGAAGGCTCCCCTCGGTTGCCGCTTGAATCATCTCCGGCGGTGCGTCCGACGGCGTCGGGATCCCAATCGTCTTTACGCCTAGATCTCGGAGACTGCAGGCAATTTCGCCGGCGGCTTCCCGCGCTTTTTCGGCGTCAAACTGATCCGACTTGCCCAGACCGACAACGGCGAGCCGAGGTGCGGCGACAGCATCGTTCGTGTAGAGCACAGCCGTTTGTTTGTGTTTGCCCTCAAAATCGCCCAATTCGACCAACCGACGGATTGCGCCATTCAATGCTTCGTCCGCCACCCGAACGATCCCGCTTCTTGTATACTCTTCGCCTTCAAATACACCGATAACGAGGGCGTCAACCGCCGCCGATTTGAAATCTCCGACCATTACGTTTACATCCATTTCATCTCCTTACTGTCCATGTTTTTTTCTGGGCTGCGTGTGGTTGCCAGTTGGATTATGCCGAATCGCCAAACTCGGGGGCAGAATCAGCAAGAGTCCGCAGGCACAGTGCTCGCTATGGTATGACCTTGTTCAAGGGATATTCAATTATTCCTTCCGCGCCGACGCGCTTCAATTCCGGTATGAGGTCCCGCACGACATGCTCATCTATAATTGTTTCAACAGCGCGCCATCCATCCTCGCTGAGCGAAGAGATTGTCGGTTTTTTCATGGCAGGTAATATTGCCAAGACGTCGTCAAGATTTTCTTCCGAAATATTCATCTTCAGCCCGACCTTCTTTTCCGCCGCCAAGGCGCCGGAGAGCAACAGGTACAGGTTCTCGATTTTCGTGCGCTTCCACGGGTTCGTCCAACTTTTTTTGCTGGCAACAAGGGTCGTCTCGGACTGTAAAACAACATCGACAATCCTCAGTCGATTCGCTTTCAGTGAACTGCCCGTCTCCGTAATTTCTACAATCGCGTCGCATAGGTGAGGGATTTTGACTTCTGTCGCACCGTGGGAGAACTTCACCGACGCGTTCACGCCGTTCTCGGCAAGGTAGGTTTTCGTGGCTTCGACCAACTCTGTAAACACTACCTTTCCCTCGAGATCCGCGACAGTTTTGATTGGAGACTCCTCCGCGACGGCTAATACCCAGCGGGCAGGTCGGTTGGTCTGCTTACTGTAGGTGAGTGAGCCAATTTCAAGCACATCAGCCTTGCACTCGCGCACCCAGTCGCTTCCCGCGAGTCCAATGTCGATCACTCCCCGTTCTACGTACAGCGCCATATCCTGGGGGCGCAGCAACATGGTTTTGATCTCGTCGTCGTCGATGGTCGGATAGTAGGATCTGCTACTGATGCTTATGGTGTAGCCTGCTTTCTTGAAAAATTTTAATGTAGAATCTTGTAAGGTTCCCTTCGGGATACCCACTTTCAACAGGTTCATGTTTTCGTTCCTTAGATTGATAATTTACCACAGTATGTATACAGTTCAATAGATGAGGTCATAAGAATGTCATGTTTCCGGTTTCTGTCATCATGCTTCTCCCTTGCAGATGGCTATGCAGTGTTGACAATTTCAACCAAGATCGCTAGCTCGACCTGGCTTCAATCAAAAGGTGGCTCCAAGTCCAACCTGAATACTTGAATTGTCGTAGCCTCCCAAACGCCACATACCGTATCCAACTTTGAAATTGAGCGAAGAACTCATGTAGAGGCGAATTCCTATCTCGTAATGATGGAAAAAGTCGTCCGCGAAGTTGGATTCTCTATTAACATCGCTGTTGTCGGATTGAAGTTTCATCGAAGCCGTCAGGTCCGCGGCGACGCTGTCCAGCGGAAAGAACTTCATACTACCGCCGAGAATCGGGGTGAATTGCCTTGATTGGCGTACCCTCGACGAATCGGGATCGGAAGCCCGGTATCCGGTGACGCCAGCGAGGAATGCGAACGCGACGGGGTTGTCTCGCGTCGAAGGGCCCCATTGCAACATGGCGTTGATGTAATCCGGGTTTTCATAGGTGTAATCCAATTGCGCGGCGAGTACATCAAGACCTCTGCCCTCTCGCACAAAGGCAAGACTCAAAACATCTCCCCGTTCCCAACCGGAGTAAAAGCCATCGTCGGCAGCGAGGTTTGACCAGGAATGGCTTGCCCAAATGCCGCGGTGCTCTTGAGTCGTCGGTTCTTTGGTTTCGATCATTCTATCTTCCGTTTTCGATTGCATTCCCGTTCCGGTGGTTGCAGCCACAAAATACCAGATGTATCCCGGCTTTTGGTTGTGCTCTTTCGGGATCTTGCCGGTGTAGGTGTAGGATGATTTGTTCTCCAGCGTCTTGGAAGGCGAGGTATCAGAAAGTTGCTTTCTCACGGAATTGTAGTAAAGGCGAACTTCTTTGATGGGACCGTCAGCTTTTACCTCTGCTTCGATGCTGATGGGATCTCTAGTTGGGAATACGGCGGCGCCAGGCGGTGTTAGAACAGATACCTCGGGAGGAGAAACAACACTCGTGATGGGGCTATCTTCCCGACGCCGGATTGTTACCGACCTAACGTCTGACCGTAATACATTCCCCTCCGTATCTGCCGCTGCGACATAGTACGAGAAAGTCCCAGCCGCCCGAACGTCGCTGCGCGGAATAGTGCCAACGTAGATTTCAGGAGTACCGGTTGTTTCGAGTTCCATCCATCCGTCGTCGTCGTAGTGAACGAAGACCGTGTCGATTGAAATGTCACTATTTACTTCAGCCTTAAGTTTAATACTGTGGTTTGTGTAGATCCAAGCATCATCCGATGGTTCTAGAATGACGATTCCGGGAGGAGGGTTTGAGAGCATATCCTCCCCGTCAACATTAATGCGATACTCTAATTCACCGGCTGGCGTAGACGGGGGCCATTTCACGTGATAAACCCAGGCACCTAAGTCAGTTTTTGTCCCCTGCGGCTGCATCTGTAGGACACCCCGATCCAATACCTGCCCAGAGGTACCATATATTTCATATTGGACGTCAACTCGATAAGGCTTTGCTGCGCGCACAAGCTCCACGGTGAGTTCTCGGCTAGTTGCCGCCGGGGTTTTTGCAATCTCACGATCAAGAAGATGGTGAACACCCGGTACAATGCTTACAGTCCTCAAGTCGGACGCTTCACCAACGGTGCACGTGACGGTGTATTCGCCTTCGAAGAGCCGACAGTGATTGACGCTTCCAACACCCTCTTTGATTATGTGCCCGCGACTTCCTAAAATCGCGATCTGCGTGTGTGGTGGCGACGCATTCACCGTGAGGGTGCCGGTTGTCTGTTTTCGGGTCTTCTCAAGTAGGGGACTGAAGACTGGGTGGTTTTGGCCAACTTGCGGCGGCAGTTCTATATTAGGGTTGTGGCTCAGGGCTTCTTGAAACTCGGCGATTATGCTCTCTTGCGGATCCCCGCGCCCCCATTTCGAACACCCCAAGTAAAGATGCGCTCTAGCTCTATTTGCCGGATGAGTCAATCCGCCCAACGCTGACTCCAAGAGCCGATTTGCTTCTTCGAATTCTGCGTGTTCATATCGCTCGATACCACGCAATAACCACTGTGCATAAGGTGAGGCATCAGCATAGGGATCTGGTTTCGGAGAAATATTTACATTTGGAGAAGGGGAAGGGGTAGAAGCCGAGTCACCTTTGGCTTCGAGAAACTCAGTCAGATACTTTGATGGAATCGCGAAATTGAGCGAACCATCAAGCTCCGGAACCTTTAGCGCCGTGACCGCTACAACTTCACCGCTGCTGTCTACTATTGGACCGCCCGCACTTCCGGGCTCCACCAGAGCGTCAATCTCGAAGTATTGGACGCCGCCCATAAAGCGGTTGCGACTGATCGTTCCTTCGGAGAACTCGCCGGAAGAAACCGACGAATTATTGAAAATACGAATTTGGTCACCCGCCTGAATCGTGTCACTGTCCCCGATAGGGAGCGTTGGAGCATAGGCGGTTTCGACATGAATTAGAGCCAGGTTTCGGGCTTTGTCTGACTCCAGCAATTGGGCGGGGAGCGATTCATCGGCAGAATGCAAGCGCCGCCGGACAGGTTTCACTTCGTTCAACGTTGAACCGTCGACGACGTGAAAGTCGGTTGCCACCTGATTGGGCCGCACGAAGAATCCTGTTCCCAAACGCCCTTGCCTTCCATTTGGATCCCGTCCGAAAATGTGTACGGTAGCGGTTTGAAGTCGTTTAACTGTAGATTTTTGGTGATCGGAAACCCCGTCCTTCCTCCCCGTAGACGTCTCTACCTCGGTCTTCGCACGCTCATTATTGTCTCGCTTCGCCTCCAAATCTTCTTTCTCCCCGTCGGCTATTTCTGGCTGAGTTTTGGGTTTCTCCGTTATCGGGATTTCCGGGGGCGTGTGGTCTGCCTGTTCTTGTTCACGTTCGTTCCCACCAGTATCGGAATTGCGCTTGGGCGGTAATCGAACACCAGCCTGCCGAAGCATCTCCTTTAGATATTTTGATGGTATAGCAAAATTGAGGTTTTGGGCATCGGCGCTTACAGAACCAAGATTGGCAATGCCTATGACTTCAGCGTTTCCGTTTAAGACGGGGCCGCCGCTACTTCCTGGAGACATTGGAGCCGTGATTTGAAGCAGATCAATGCCGGCATTCCGGCGAAATGCACTTAGTGTGCCCTTCGAAAATGTACCGTCCAATCCGTGTGGATTACCGGCGACGTAGACCGTTTCGCCTTTCTTAACTGAATCACTGTCGCCGATGTAAAGCGGCGAGACTTGGGTTAATGGAACTTCCAGTATTGCCAAATCATACGCCGTATTGAAGCCTCTTACGGACTTGATTGAACGAGGTTGTAATCCTTCGACATGCTTATAGCTAACTGGCGTGGCTTTGTCGATGACGTGAAAATTGGTTACAATCAGGGTTGGGGTTACAAAGAACCCACTTCCCTCAACCAAATCAGTGATGATCGACACAGTGGCCTCGTCAACGCGAGCCGCAATTTCCACGCCGGTGAGTTCGTCCGCAGACACACGGCACAACAAAAAAACCAACGCCAAACTTGCAAGGATCGCGAATGTATTTTTCTTATTTCGCCAAATCTTTAACATTCGCATTCAATTGAAGTTCGAGCTGGAATTCGTATTATTCGACAAAGTCGACTTTCGTTCGTGTGAATAGCGCTATTCATCTTGCCAAAATCATGCTGGGGGCTGACAGCATTTACTTTCTATGCAATTGAGTTTGGTTTGGAGATTCTGGTCAGACCGCCATCGGTGCACGGGTCTCGTTTGGTGGATGGTGTGTTGAGCGAAACTTGCGGGGCCGTGGGGGACTTTATTGAAAAGGTCTGAAATCATGCTCGAGGCCTCTTCGATTGCGGTTTGAAGCAACGTGCGACACTTGTCGTCAAAATTCGCGAACGTCCCCTTGAGGCTAGTGCCCACTACCAGGGGAACCCTTAGGATGCTAATAAAAATGCGCGGACACGTCACATATCGGAGGAATACCCTACTTCCGCGTATCGGGATTTCCCACAGCCATGAATTGATGGATTGCGAGGTTGTCGCCTCACCGTGGGCTCTGCCGATGGATGCGCTCGTTACCATGCGCGAGGTTATTTTATTTTGCGTACCATTAATTCGTCCTTCTAGGTGACTGACAATCAGAATTTACTAACGCCTACGTCATCTCCCCAGATTATTACTTTTAAGTTGGGTTTGGAGCAGTTGAACTCGCCTATGTTCAAAGCGCGTTTTTCCGCAATTTGCGGCAAGAAGCCGCTTGTATACGAGACCAAAAGGACTTCCCACCGACAGTTTGCCTGAAGCTGTCGAGATTTCAACGCATGCCAGAAATCAATATTATACAACACGTTAAGCAAGGTTTTCAATTGTGCGTTAGGGAATTGGAGGCATCGGTTGCGAAAACATTCTGTGTGGGCGACTGGGGTCGATCACCTATTCACATGAAAAAGTTGCCATTCAATGCCTCCGAAACCTTGACAAATCTTTGATTGGAAATATATTAAAACCTCAATCGAACGATTGCGCCGAAACGGTTCTTGCCGGTCACCGGATTGAAGCCAAACCTTCTGCCACTCGTCGCCCCATGTAATTCACGATTGATCCTGTTCGCAGATACACCAGCGTGTATTGCAGAACCGATGGAGAATACTATGGCTGCTCCGAGTCCCCCTAGAGCCACCCCGTCTTCCTCCAATGCGGTACCAACGACAAAAGTCGTCCACGATGCGGTGTGAAGAAGGAAAAACCCCACCCCGTCTGCATATTGTTCATTGTAGGCTTGTCCCAATCCGGGCATAAGGAAAGACAATCCGACCGCGAGCCCCGGATTTTTTTCGCCGGACAAAGCAAAAAGCGGCGGGTTTCGCTTGGGGGGATAAACAGGAGTTTCTGTAGTGTGCGTAAGATTAACATTGGTTGGCTTTCTAGATGGAAGATCGAAGCTATGCGTGTCTCTATCGGGCACAATTAGCCTTTCGATTTCCAGAATTTGGTCCCTTCGATAAACCAATTGATTGCCATCCGTCATACGAATCTCAATGGACCGGTCAGGGCTTTCCTTGATGATCGTACCCAATAGTTTCGAACCGTTTGTAAGGTACACAACGACGGTTGGCTCTGGTGGAGGCGCATGTCGTTTGATGTGGCGTATGTCGTCATACGAATAAACTAACTGACTGCCATCGGACGTGCGAAGCCAAAGGCACTCATCTGGAATTTCCCTTATGATTCTACCGATAATCCTTGAACCGTTTTTGAGTTGTACCACAACCGTTGAATCCGCTTCGGTCGGAACCCACAATCTTTCAATTTCCAGCACACGGTCCATCGAATAGACCAATTGGTTTCCTTCGGTTGTCCGAATCTCAATTCTATCTGGGAGTTCCTTAACGATCGTACCAATAATCTTTGAACCACTCCGGAGGTGGAGGACAGCCTTTGCGTCTGCGATTGCCGAGACCCAGAGCCGTTCAACTTCCATTATCTCCTCTTGGGCATAAACCAAGTGGTGCCCCTGGGCCGTGCGGATTTCGATGGACTCTTTCGTTGACGAGGTGAAGTCCGGGGATTGATCCCTGGCCTGCTTGACCATTGTCCCGATAATTTTGGAACCGTCTTTGAGATAAATGACAACCTTCTCGTCGGCAATCGTGGAGACGGAGAGTTTTTGAATGCCGAGGATGTCGGCTACGGGTCGAATCAATTCCTTCCCGTCAAGAGTTTGAATCGAAACGGATTCATTCGCGAGTTTCTTGATGATTTTACCAACATCCACGGAACCGTCTTTTCGATAAATCACGGCTCTTTCTTCTGTGTCGGCGGTTATTGATGTTGTGGTGGCGATTGTAGCAGCTAGGACGAGTATGGTTCCAATTCTGATCGGGGATAACTTTTGAGGCATTTTCATGAAGTTCTCCTTTTTGTAGTTTGAATCACCGGCGGAGATGCTGCCGCAGAGTGGGATTCGAATACAGGAAATTGCATAGTAGAGTTGAATCTCCCCCAAGAATCCACTGAAAAATAGAAAATTGACACAATGTTGAATTCGCAAATATCCCTAATTGCGATTACGCGCGGGCATTCAGATCCAGTACGTAATAAAGTTTCGAATGGATGATAGTTAGCCGAGTGGTATTGCAGAATGACAGGAGATTGTAGCTGTGCCTGGAAGGTAAGGGTTCTTTCAGATGTCTTCACGGATTCAAAAAATTGTGCGAGATTCTCTCTGTACTCTTCCACGATTCGTAATTAAAAGTCTTTTCTTTTCCCTCATAGACTAATCTGATAGCGGTGCCGATTGGAACTTTCAGACCGCCTCGTATCGGCGTTATGTTGGATGCTATGTTTGGCGGGACTCTGAAATTGGCGTCGACGGGTCGCTTAATGAAAACATTAGCCCATGGCACGGCGTTGATAGACACCGACACGTCGGCGGCAGCAGCAGGCCTACCACTGGGCACAAGTGTCTCATCTCCTCCGCTTCCAGTTGAAACCTGCCAGCTTCTAACGAGAATTGCAATTGCGACTACAACAACCACAATTCCGAAGCCGAGAAGCACCTCACCGTGTTTCGTCACTATTGTGACCTTTCTTAAAAGCAATGGGACGACAGCTATCTTCGGTCGACTTCGGCCTCGAATGCAAATGCATCTAAAGCTGCACAAACCCAACCGAAGACTCATTCTTTAGAGCACTTCGTAATCGCAAACACCGAACATGTTAGCACAATGATACACCGCTTTCCACAGAATTATTTGGCAGGTGTCCATCGGCGCGCCACGTTTATTGAGCACGCTCTTGATATGACTGCACGAATCTCCGTCTAAGCCGGTAAATACGCCGGATTCGGCGTCGTCGAATTACCATCACAAGAGTGCGCCAAAGCGCTCCTATTATTTTCACGCTCCCTATTGAGTTTAGATACCGGAGGACTTGATCGCCGAATCACTTAAGGGAATTTCCAACGTGCTCATCCATTGTCTAATTCGAGCGTGAAACTAGTGTACAACACATTTAACCCATCCTTAAAGCAATAGTTGTGCCACCGGAGCACAAATTTGGGAAGTGTGCCGGCATTTATTAGACTCGGAGGTTACGTTTGCAAGGACGGGTTTGAGGAGATTCTTAGGCCAGCCAATTACCAACAGATGGCGCGCGAAGGTCAGAGGAATGCTCTCTCCCTCCCGAGTTCCGCGTCAAGCTAGCGATGTTATCATTGAAAAGCGGTAGAACCTGCCACGTGATTAGGAGGGGAAATTGCCGAATTGATGGTCGCCGACCGCACCTACAAAAGCGTGATCCAACCGCTTCATTCATTGGCGTTCAATAGTGGCGCCTTATACGCAATCATGTATCAATTTTCCAACGCAACCGAAGAAGAGCCTTGGTATGACGGTATCCGAAGAATCAGATTATCCCGATCTGTTATGGATTCGCGCATTCGCTGTACAAGGAAAACTCTTGACAATTTGGTCGTGCTACAGTATGCTTTTGCGATAGCAACAGGTCTTCATTTCGGATAATTTACCGTCTATTGTATTTTGCGGCGGCACGACGAAGGAGCGAGTATGGATGCGAGGGAACTTACGGTGGAACTAATCGCCCACAATACCGTGAGTTATAACAGCAATGTTGAAGTAATGAGGTTTCTCAGGCAACGAATGTTGGAGATCGATTGCCAAGTCGAGTGGGTCGAATACGTCGATCCGAGCGGCGTGCAGAAGGTCAATCTCATCGGCAAGAAAGGCGGCAACCACGACCCGGGAGACCGGGGAATCGCGCTGCTCGGACACATCGACACTGTTCCGGCAGTCGGTTGGGAATCCAATGCATTCGAGGCTCGGATCGAGGGGAGCAAGATGTACGGACGCGGAAGCTGCGACATGAAGGGCAGCGTCGCCTGTATGCTCGAAACAGCCGCCAAATACTCTAATTCCGATCTGGACTACCCGCTCTACGTCATTGTGACCGCCGACGAAGAGGTTGGTTTTCTCGGGGCGCAAGCGGTTACGGACAAATCGGAACTGTTCAAGGGTGCATTTCCGCGCTACGGCGTTGTAGGCGAGCCAACGCTACTCGGAGTCATCAACGCGCACAAAGGGATCGTTCAGATGGCAGTGACCGCCCGTGGACGAGCGGCACATAGCAGCACGGGCGAAGGGGACAACGCCAATCTGAAGTTGATACCGTTCCTGACGGAGATGCGAGGAATTTACTACACCTTGACAACGGACTCAAAATATTTCAATGATGACTTTGACCCGCCCTTCGCAGATTGGAACATCACGATTGACAACGGCGATTGCGCTCCAAACATCACGCCTCCGTTCAGTATATGCAGAATCAACTATCGTCCGATGCCCGGTCAGAACGCGCAGGAATGGATAGACCGCGCTCGCCGATCCGCCGAGAAACATGGGTTGGAGTTTGAACTTCGCGCCGCCGCCGAGCCGATGGTTACTCCGGTTGAATCCGAAGTGGTACAAGCCGCGCTTGAGATTACGGGGGAGGAGAATGCCCGAACGGTCGCATACGGCACCGACGGCGCGGTGTTTGGTCAACTCATGGAGTTGGTGGTAATCGGTCCCGGGAGCATCTTACAAGCGCATACCGTGGATGAGTGGATGGAACTCGATCAGTTTCCACAAGCCGTGTCCGTATTCAGCAAATTCGTCGAACGATTTTGCAAGAAAGCGTAAGAAAGTTTGATGTGATTAAGAAATTGACGATAAAACTATTGTTTTTTTCAATGTCGCTATACCGACGGCAGCTACAAGAATTCCAGCGTCCTCGCCATTTAGATGCCTGACACGCCACACGGGCCAATCGGTCATTTGATCCATATTCGGTCGGTTGGTCCTTGCAGGCATGTGTTGTTGACTCGGTGATGGATCGGTATAGGATCGCGGCCGGGAGGCCGCTCCTACAGATGGTTGGTTGATCGATTGTTGTTCTTGCCGTTGGTTTCACCTAAATGATTTTAAAGGGAACAATGCAACAAACATGAGTTTTTATGTAAACGACGATTATCTCTACTGCGATGGATTGAAAATCAAAGATATTCAAGAGCAGGTTCCGCACAGCCCATTCTATCTTTACAGTCTAGATCAGATTACGGCGAACTATACGGCGTATGAAACCGCATTGGAGGGGCTTGAATCCATAATCGGATACGCCATCAAAGCGAACAACAACTTGGCAATACTCCGGCACTTGCGCAAGTTGGGCAGCGGCGCCGTGCTGGTGAGCGGAAATGAACTTCGAATAGCGATGGCGGCCGGTTTCGATCCGGAGCAGATGTTGCTGAACGGAAACGGAAAGACGCACCCGGAGTTGATCCTCGCGGCTAGACACGGAGTGATGATAAACGTTGACAGTGAATTTGACTTCGAGCATATCCAGCAAGCGGCTAGAGTTGCCGAGAAAACGGTCAACGTACTGATTCGAATCAATCCCGATGTCGACCCCCAAGTGCATCATTATGTTTCCACGGGGATAAAAAACTCAAAATTCGGCATCCGAAACGAACGACTGCATTGGTTCCTTGACCGGATTAACGACGATTCTCGACTCAATCTCGTCGGGGTGCATTGCCACCTGGGGTCAACAATTAAAAAGACTAGCATTTTCCGCGACGCCACGGAACTGATGATGGAATTCATCGACGAAATCCGCTCGCAAGGATTTGAGGTAAAATACTTGAATATCGGGGGCGGATTGGGAATCGACTACGAACGAACCGGCGAGGCGATACCTTCGCCTGCCGATTTGATTGACTCGATTCGCGATCTGTTGACGAGCGACGTGGGGCTCATTATCGAACCGGGGCGCTCAATCATCGGAAACACAGCGGCATTCGTCAATCGCGTGGTGGGTGTGAAGACCAACGGAAACAAAAACTTTATCGTGACGGACGGGAGCATGGCGGAACTGATCCGACCAAGCCTTTACGACACCTA
Organism: Candidatus Poribacteria bacterium; assembly: GCA_028820655.1. Classification (GTDB taxonomy): domain Bacteria; phylum Poribacteria; class WGA-4E; order WGA-4E; family JAJDTR01; genus JAJDTR01. Next base: position 153,828 of record JAPPIK010000025.1, read on the forward strand.
CCAGCACATCGATTTCATTGAACCGGTTGACGCGGAGATTGAGGCGTACGATGTTGTCGGACCGGTTTGCGAATCCGCCGATTTCCTCGGAAAAGATCGCTCACTCTCGACTCCTCATGAGGGGGCGGGACTCGTCGTGTATGACGCCGGGGCTTACTGTTATGCGATGAGTTCCAACTATAATCTGAAGATGCGGCCTCCGGAATACCTCGTGGATGGCGAGAACCTCGTCGAAATACGTCGTGCGGAGAATCTAGAGGATTATATGCGACTGTTTGAAACAACCCAATAGAGTTAGGGGTTATTTATAGTGGTCGTAGGCTATTCTGCAGAATGAAACCCTTTTTAGGAATCTTTGCTGAAAATGCCATTAATGGCGCGACCGCAAACTGATGAAAAGGAACAGGAGATATTAAAATGCGAACTTTAGTAGTTTCATGCCTGATAATTTGTTGTTTGGCATTACAAAGTTGCTCTGAAGATTCCGGCGAACCGATGGTACCCGACAAAGACATCGACACGTCGCTACCGATCGCTCCCAACTTTACATTGCTGAATACCGAGCTTGAAGAAATCACCCTCACCGATTTTAGCGGCAAGGTGGTTCTCTTGGATTTCTGGGCGACATGGTGCAAACCGTGCGAGGAGGAAATCCCAATTTTCATTGGACTGTACGACGATTATCGGGCACAAGGATTTGAAGTGGTTGGAATCTCACTGGATGATGAGCGATTAAAGGTTGTGGCTCCTTTCATTGAGGAATTAGGTGTAAATTATACCATCCTTCTCGGAGAAGCCGAGTTACTTGATTTGTACGATATTCCCGTAATGCCCTCGGCGTTTTTGATAACCCGCGAAGGTCGAATCGCCAAGCCGTTTTTCGGCGCCCAAGGCGATAGGGAAACCTATGAAAAGGAATTGAAAAAACTGCTATGATGAACCAACGAATCCACACGATGCTCTTTCCTACGCTATTGATTTGCATGCTTAGTGCGGCATGGGGATGCGGCGAGAGCGAGACCGGAATCACGGACGAAATAGACAAGATTGACGAGGACAAAGTTGATGTGATAGATGAGGGACCAGCTTCAGTCGGCACTGGCAGTATTCGAGGGCTGTTGGTGGACCAAGGAACGAAACAGACCTTGAGGAATTCCCCGGTTCAGCTTGTCGATAGCCAAGGTGAAGTTAGGGAAACCGTGACTTCACGATCCGGAGTCTTTGAATTTGCGAATCTACCCGTCGGTCAAAAATATACGGTGGTCGTTGAACTGGACGGGTATGACAAACATGAATCTGTTGTCACTCCCGCCGCGGCTGATGAGACGGTGACAGTTACGGTCAATCTCGCACCTACTATCAATGAGGAGGAATTTCCTCAGGGCGACGGCTTGAGCGTAGGCACAAAGGCGCCGAATTTTGAGCTCAAGGACGGAAACGGAAAAGCACATTCGCTTGCCGATTACGCCGGCAAACAACGTGTCGTATTGCTATTTGATCGAGGGGCGTGGTGACCGTTCTGCACCCTGCAATTCGGCGAATTGCAAAAGAGCTATCAGGCAATCAAGGCGGAGAACGCGGAACTTGTGGTCATTACTACGGACAAGCAGGCGGTAGTCAAGGATACCGCAAACAAGCTTGGGCTCGAATTTGTCACGCTTTCGGATCCAGATAGACAGGCGATCGACGCGTACAACGCCGCAGACCCGTTCAATCCTCGCATAGCACGGCCACAGTATTATATTGTCGATGAATCCGGGATCATTCGATGGAAGTTCCTCGATGAACGTAAGGTTGGCCGGCTGCCAGCACCCAAGGTAGTAGAGGCGCTGAAGAATCTTTAACAAGGTTTGCACGCATGGGAAGAATGGAAGAACCAGCCGGACAGGCGGCGTCGGATCCGATTGTGGCACAGATTTTGGCTGACTGCGCACAGGTTTCAGGTGAGTTGTCCCCCGATACTGAACCTATTGAATCCATCACTCGCAGGCGCTTTTTGAAGGGCGCGATCGGAGCAGGCGTCGCCGCGAGCGCATGGGCTAGTGTCAGCCGCGAATCGTCAGCGCAATTAGACACATTACCGGCAGATGGCGAATCGCTGGAGCCGCTCGTTCCCGTGGTCGAAGTCACGAGCGACAAGGCTTGGAAGGACGATGTCCTTGATGAGCAGATTGTTAGCGAGATGATGGATCGTGCAGTTATGAAGTTGGCGGGACGTGATTCCGCCAAACAGGCCTGGAAAGACTTTGTTCTTCCGGACGACATTGTCGGGATCAAGGTAAATCCTCTTGCCGGAAAACAGTTTAGTACCCGACGTGTTATCGTAGACAAGATTATTGAAGGTTTGTACGGCGCCGGGGTACTCAAGAATCAGATTGTCATTTGGGATCGATTCGAGGCACATTTAATCGACGCCGGGTATGAAATCAATCAGACAGATCGTGGTGTTCGAGTGTACGCTACGGACAGTCCGGGAGTCGGCTACGACGATACGATTTTCTACGAGACAGAAAAAGATAGCGTCATTCGCCGCGAAAACGACGGCATTAAATCTCGGTACTCCAAGATTGTTACACGGGACTTGGACGTCATCATCAATGTTCCGGTGATGAAACACCACGCCATGACCGGCGTGAGCGGGTGTCTGAAAAACCTCGCATTTGGGAGTGTCGACAATACGCGTCGTTTCCATCCGAGTCCGCTGCACTGCGATCCTGCGGTTGCAGAGGTGTTCGATCATGAAATTCTCCGGGGCAAAGTGGTATTGAATATCGTGGACGGACTTCTGGCTTCATTTGACGGCGGTCCCATGTACAGTTCGAAAGGCGAATGGAAATACGGCGGGATACTCATGAGTAGAGACCCCGTTGCGCTAGATCAGATCGTACTTCGATCCGTTGGAGACAAACGCGAGGAACAGGGGTTGCCATCGATCACGCGCTTGTCCAATCATATCCGTTCCGCGTGGCGGGCAGACATCGGGACGAACGATCTTGATGAGATGGACATTCAGCAGATTAAGGTTTAGGGCGAGATTTTGCGAGGACTCAATCGACAGTGACTTAAGTTTTCGAATACACCAAGCGAGTTCACCAATGATGCCTCAATCCATAGCCATGCTCACGGCACTCGCTGTCGCAGCCATGGGATGCGCTGCGATTGGAAAAGGCAATGGGCCGAGTTCTTACTCCACCGTCCCTAAGATGGTATGCACATCACCTCAGATGGTAGACGGAGATCTAAACACGGGAGACACCCTATACATTGAAGGGACGATGGGGTCGGGCGAACGAACGGTGAGCACTCCCGACTCGCAGTACGCGGACATGTTTGCACCCACGACCGTGACGCTGCCCGCAAAACGGAGGGTGGTTTCGATTGTACTCCACGCCAGAAACCTCACCAATTTCAAAGTGCTGGCGCGGGACGGAAGTGAATGGAAGGAGTTGCACCGAATTCGAAATAACCGATTAAACCGTGTCGTACTGACCAAATCGGTTGAAACGGACGCGTTACGATTCATAGCCATTGACTTTGGTCAAATTCGCGGGCGACCCCGCCCTGAAATCCAGGAGATAGAAGTATCTGTAGAAATTCAAAAGGAAGAAGCATTTCGAAGCCTTTCAGGGAACTAGTCCGAAACTACTACACGTGAATCTCATCAATTTCTTTATGGAACGCCTCAAGGTACGGCGTTCCGATTATCACTCATCGCGTTTCATGTATATTGAGGAGGTTATCATGCGAAAAAACTGGCTAACCACTTGGTCATTCGTAATCCTCGCGGCACTGGTTACTTTATCAGGCTGTGTGACGACGTTTACGCCAACAGGACAGTTTCAGGTTGGTCTGACACAATCGGCAAACGACAGTGTACCCGAGGTGCTCGCGGACTTTGAAACCAGTGAAGAAAGCAGTGTTGCCGGCGATGTTACGAAGAAGTCTAGCAGTAGCTGCGCCGGCGGCGTGTGCACGATCTATTGAGAGAAGGGGAGGGGAAATCCGATGATTAGGAAAATCTCTTGTCCTGTTCTTGTTTTCTTTTTAGTAACATTAATGCTGGGGAGTAACAGTTCCGCACAGCATGTGCAGGTAGAAGATTTCGCAAAGGATGCGGAATTTACGGCTACGCTCGAAGCGCTCCCTGAACGATCCTCAGGGCTGGAACGTCCGATTGTTAGGCTGCAACATCCGCCAATCACCATTCACCCGGAAACCCACACCGAGTTTCGGGTTCCCCTCGCACCATCCAATTCTAACCCCACTAAGTGGAAGATTCTGACGGTAACACCGGATCCGAATTTTGATTACAAGATTGAAGTTAAAACACCCGATCCGGGGACAGATTACAAAATGAACATTGTCCCCAATCAGATGCAATCGCCCCCCACTACTTGGGTGCAAGGACTCCCTCACGGGCAGGTCCCAGAATTCCCTACCGCGCCGCGAAAAATGGACGAGGAATCAACGGCTAGGCTTGAAGCACTACCTGAACAATCCTTAGGGCTGGAACGTCCGATCGTCCGGCTGCCACATCCGCCAATCACGATTCACCCCGAAACGCACAGCGAGCTTCGGGTTCCCATCGTACCTCCCAATTCAAACCTTAGGTGGAAGATTCAGACGGTAACACCGGATCCGAATTATGATTACAAGATGGCAGTTGCCACACCCGATCCGGGGACAGATTACAAAATGATCATTGTTCCCAATCAGATGCAATTGCCCCCTAACACCGGTATACAAGGACACCCTCACGGACAGATCCCGAAATTCCCTACCACGCCGCGAAAAAGGGAATACCAGCCGCGGGGTGACGCGAAATGACATTGCAGGATGTTCTACAAGAACTGGAGTCACTAGGTACGGCGCAGAACCGAAAGGTTTACCGGCGTCACGGTGCATGCGAGAATCTTTACGGCGTGAGTTTCGCCAACCTAAGAAAGATGGCGAAACAACTGAAAATCGACCACTCCTTGGCGCAACAGTTGTGGTCAACAAGCAATCACGAAGCCCAACTTCTTGCGAGCATGATTGCCGATCCGGAAACGGCAGAGGAGAGCTTGGTGGATAGGTGGATAACGGAATTGGCTGACCGCATCGTGACGAGCGAGTTCACGGTTTTTGTCAGCAAGACACCATATTTCCACGCGAAAACGGGGGAGTGGCTCGATTCCGAAGAGGAGTGGATTGGGCGAGCCGGTTGGCAACTCTTGGCACTGCTTGCAATGAACGACGAGAGTACGCCGGATTCTTACTTCGAGAATTACCTTGGGATTATTGAGCGCGAGATTCATACGCGGCAGAATATGGTACGCGATGCCATGAACTCCGCGCTGATTGCTATCGGCATTCGCAACCCGGCACTCGAAAAAAAAGCGCTGTCAGCGGCGAAAACAATAGGAAAAGTAGAGGTTGATCACGGCGAAACGAGTTGTAAAACTCCGGACGCGGCGGAGTATATTCGCAAGACGGTTGCGCGAAAGAAACAGCGCAAGAAACGTTAGAGACACCTTCCCAAAGGGCTGTTGGTTTGGCTAATTTTCCGCGAGAATTACATTCCAAGAATGCCGCCTTTTCGATAACTGCCTCAAACACTATCCCTCCATCTGCAACCTCACGAATAGAGCCGTCTCTCCAGAATTTATTTTGCAACCGGCTCCATCATCACCTGTCCAAGTGAGAACCGTTGACGTGGCTCCAGCGCTTCCACATGGCGCGGGAACGGCACATAGCCCGGTTTACGGATATAGATGTTTGATGCTATTCCAGACCAAAGGTCAAGGGAGAATCTACCACTTTCATCCGAGACAGCGCTCAACGTTGCACACACCCCGGTTGAACACTCGACCTGAATCTCCGCGTTTTCGAGCGGCAGTTTGTTCGATTTGTCAACGGTTTGCCCTACCAACGTGGCTGCTTCCGACCTGTCTCTCAGGATAACAAGGTCCGCTTCGACAGATTGTCCCGGTTCAACCTTGAGATTTCGAATCGAAATGTCGGTGAAAAACCCCGTCGCAACGACTTGCAAACTGTACTCTCCCCTATGCAGGAGGGTTATTTCATAGCGTCCCGTTTCATCGGCGGTTGTGGTGGTATATTCATTTCCATTCCGATAGGCAATGACCAATGGTTGAACCTTTTGGGGCAGAATGCGTCCCGTGATTTTGGCGCCTGTTTCGGAGTCTGAATCGGTAAAGTCCCTAGATTCACTTGCAGGTTCAAGCGTTCCGCTGTCTCCGCAACCTACCGCGATCAATAGACAAAATACAGCCAGCCGATAAAGCCCCACCGTCGAGCACCCCTTAAAACACAACATAAAACCTGTCGAAAGATGCAAATCCATTAGAGTGTTGAGGATTTATTTCTAATATGATACACTCACGCAGCGGGGAATTCCAAGAACAAATATTGGGAGCCCCGCCAAACCAAATTAGCGCGATGGCTTGCAGAGTTCCGGCGAACGCCTGGTTTATGTAACGGGATAAGGATGGCGATCGAGTTCCCATCGCGACAGAGAATCTCTTGACGGCCCGGCAAGATTTGACGAACGCCGATGGTACCGTACACAAAGGAAATCGTCAAGACAACAGCACATGTAAGCGCGCAACGAGGACTGCAACTCATGGAAGACAGTCAACGAGAAAAGTACCAAGTTTCGGTCGAACAGCGACGATTTTTTGGGCGAAACGGCTATCTGAAAGTTGAAGGGCTTGCAACGCCCCAAGAAATTGAGGAACTCGGCGAACACACAATGAACCTCGCTATGGGAAGGGTGGATTTTAGCAAACTGGAAGGTGTTACTCCCCGGAACGAAGGCAACTCGCCCGCAGAAATGGAGGATAAGTTCTTTCGTTTTATTCAATTTCACCGCCATCTTCCGCTTCATGAAAAGTACATGTTGCACCCACAAATCCTCGATGTACTTGAGGTGCTCATAGGGCCCGACGTGATGGCGATGCAATCGATGCTTTTCATTAAGCCGCCCCGTAAGAAAGGTCAAGCGTATCACCAAGATTCCTTTTATATAAAAACAGCCCCGGACACACTATGCGGGGCTTGGATTGCGGTAGATGACTGCGATGAGGAAAACGGTTGCATGTACTTTATTCCCGGCTCAAACTTCGATCCGATTTATCAGGATGTCGCAGACCCCGACGACACCGGTAACTTCCATATCGGGATGACCGAGATTGTCGGCGTGGATGAAGACAGCGAGATTCCCGCGATAGCAAAAGCAGGGGATGTCATCTTTTTCCACGGCCACCTTATACATCGCTCAAAGCAAAACAACTCTCCGGATCGATATCGTAGAGCGTATGTCTGTCATTACGCGAACGCACGGTCGTACACCGAATGGGGCGATGGCAATCAGAATCACATCCTAGCTCGCGGCTCTACCCATTTGCCGTTCGCCACCAGTCGTTTTGTAAAGCACGATCCCTCGGCGTGAAACGTCAGGCTCGGCGGTATAGGCTAGATTTCACTCCTTGAGCAAGCCTTATCGGCTGAAACCAAAAGGCAATGTCTACCATTCGAGGCAGCCGACCATGTTATTTGTTATCGCGATTTTCTTCGTTCCCCTCGTTACGTGGTTAGTTTTGTGGACCATTTCAAAACGTAGGGCGAAGGAAGAATCCGAGCCGCCGACCCTTCTTGAGATCTGTGCGCTCTGTCACGAAGAATTCGAGATGACCGAGCTTATCGAGAAGGAGGTTGGGGAGTATGGAAGAGTTTACTGTTTCTGCGGAGGCTGCATCGAAAGTTTGCTGCGTGAGTTTCGCCATCGCAAGGTCACGGGGAATGGGGCGGACGAATCTATCGTTGCTCAAGAGACTGGGGACATCAAGAATTAACACCCATTTGCCTGCCGTGCTGGCAATGGGTGTCCTACTCACTACGGCCTTCCCGGAGGATGCGCGGTCGGGCGATCGTTCCTCTACTCTTCGGCACAACTCTGAGTCTCGAAGCGCCTCGACTATCCCCGTCTATACTTTCAAGGTGATCAACGTTTACCCTCATGACAGAAACGCATTTACGCAGGGACTCATTTTTGAGGATGGGGTTTTCATTGAAGGGACGGGGCTATATGGGGGATCGTCGCTACGCCGAGTTTCAATCAAAACCGGGGAGATCTTGCAGTACCGCGAACTTCCTCTCCATTTCTTTGGAGAGGGCGTTACAATATATGAGAATAGAATCATCCAATTGACGTGGCGATCGCACGTCGGCTTCGTTTATGACAAGGACAGTTTCGAACTGCTGCGGGAATTCAACTATCCAACGGAAGGCTGGGGTATTACATGCGACGGCAGACACCTCATCATGAGTGACGGCACCGCAAATCTTTATTTCCTGCATCCGGAAACTTTCGCAGAGCAAAATCGGCTGGCGGTTCAGGATGACTACGGCGCCGTTGACAGGCTAAACGAGCTAGAATTTGTAGACGGCGAAATCTACGCGAATGTTTTTCAAACCGATCGCATCGCGAGGATCAATCCGAAGACCGGTAGAGTGGTTGGATGGATTGACCTGAAAGGAATTCTTAGTCGCAAAGACCTTCAGCGACCGGTTGACGTGTTAAACGGTATCGCCTACGATGCTGAAAAAAAACGTCTGTTTGTCACGGGAAAACTTTGGCCCAAGCTATTTGAGATCGAGTTAATCCGGTTGGATTAAATCCACTAGGGCTCGGAAGGCCTACCGTATTTATTATCGGGAGTTCTGTTACTCCTATTCGGCACTACCGGAATTGGGAAAACATAATTCCAACTTTGCGCCGAGAACACACGCGAAATAAAAAGGAGTGCGTTAATGCCAAAAAAGATTTTGCTATCGCGTCTTTTCTATAACACCGATTTCGATTCTGAACCGCGCCGCAACGGGCTAGCGGATTTGGCGGAATATGGATCACTCTCCCAACATCCCGATGAACTGACCGAGGAACATGCGGAAGATGTGATTGCGGTACTTGCGGGCGGTCCCCAAGTCCACGAGAGCTTTTACAGGGCGGCGAAAGACCTTAGGATTATCGCTCGATGGGGTGTGGGATTTGAAACCGTCAACGTGGATCTCGCGACAAAATACGGCGTAATTATTACCCTCGCGCCGGCACACCTAGACACGGTCGCCGAATATGCGATTGCCCAATGGTTTGCGACACATAAACGACTCTATACCATCAATGAGCGCGCGCATGAAGGTGACGCTTCTCTCATGCGCAATTTTGACGTAAGGGGGTCTACGCTTGGAATCTACGGACTGGGACGAATCGGGCAGGAGGTCGCGCTACGTGCGAAGCCGCTTCTCGGCGAGGATGGTCGGCTACTCGTGTACGATATAAGACCCGACATCATGGAGCTAGCGGCAAAATTCGGCGCCGAAGCCGTCGATAACCCGATGACACTCTTCGAAGAATGCGACACTATCTCGCTCCACGTTGCCGGCGCAGATCCCATTGTCACCTATGAATGCCTGTGCGCCATGAAGCCGCATGCCTCTCTAATCAACCCGTCGCGCGGCAATTTGGTTGACGACGAGGCGGTACACCGCGCCATTCGCGAAGAACGGCTTTACTATTACGTCGTCGATGATCCATTGACCGGTTCAAGATCCATCCACAAGGGCCATCCACGCATCATCGCCACGAACCACTTTGCCGGGATAACCGTGGAGTCTTCAATACGCCTCGATCTTTGCACAATCGGTCAAGCCATCGACGCTCTAAACGGACGCGAACCGGCTCATGTCCTGAACCCCGATGTGTTGGTTCACCCGCGGGTAAAAGGATTCTTGGGGAGGAGTTAATCCATGAAATTCTTCGGATTCAAGGACAGGAAGCAACTCGCCGAGGAGAACCTATCTCAAGGAGAGGCGTTCATTGCAGAGAATGGAAAAAGGGAGGGGGTCGTTTCGCTGCCGAGTGGTTTGCAATACGAGGTGATTCACGACGGCGGCGGCGATACGCCGGGCACAACGGACACGGTTGTCACGCACTATCGCGGGACCTTGATTGATGGCAAGGAGTTCGACAGTTCACTTCGCCGCGGCGAACCCGCAAGGTTTCCCGTGAATCGCGTGATTTCGGGCTGGACAGAAGCCCTCCAGTTGATGAAGGTTGGCTCGAAGTGGAAACTGTTCATACCTTCGGATCTCGCTTACGGCGAACGGGGCGCAGGTAAGGTGATCGGACCAAATGCAACCCTAATATTCGAAATTGAATTATTGGAAATTCAATAGCGTTTCGCGGCAATTCATCCGTAGGGTGAGATCAGAGCAGCGTAAAGAGATTAATCGAGCGACTGGACCACCGGCATGATAGTGGATACCGGCGGCGTCCACCCACCCTCTATTTCGTGAGGAGCGCATCAGTACCGTTTATAAGTACAATATCCAGCCAAGGACTCAGCTTTGCTCGGGGGGTTCGACAAGCGATGCGCCGCCCGTCACGGCATCACTTGCAGCCAGCATAGCCAATTTGGCGTGAATCGTGTTGATCAACCCATCCAACTGCACCATGAGAGCGACATAATCATCGCCTGGCGGAAGCCTACCGTCAACGCGATCGTCTACCGCGCGCTTCTTGACACGAGATAGCACATCCAACAAACGATAGAGCTGCTGCGGGTTCGTTTCACCTCGCTGATCGGCTTCAATGTCTGCGATTCGCGTCATGAATTCGTGCAATCGCATGCTCATACTCCGCCGCTTTTCGATGCGGTTTTGACGCAGCGTTGCACCGACCACAATAACCAGAATAGCCAGGACCAAGAGATACGGCAGGGTATCGTTGAATGCTTCCGCCACGCTTGATGAAAAGGTAGGTTCGCCGCGATGATAATAATCCATGGCGCCGCGGTGGATGGGAAAATCCTGTTCTTCTTTCGCGAACCCTTCTGACAACTCCCTTAACCAGTTGCGGAAGGTCGTCGAGAGCGCCGTCTGCGTCATCGTACGCACGAGGAATGCGGGAACATCCCGATGTGTGATGAGACTTGCTTTGACAGCAAGGCAGGTCGTGTCTTGCGTCGGCACAACATGCTCCCCCGAATACACGCTACGCGGCAATTGGAAAGGAAGGAATGCAGTGTTCTTGAAGACAAGCGCGTTCACCTCTTGAATGGGCAGGAGATCGTACTTTCCCGTCCCGAGCAATTTCCTCATCATCGGCGAAAGGCTGCCGGTAACGATAAACGCCGCGTCAATCTCTCCGCTGTCAAATGCCTTCAAGGTGTCGGCAAAATTGAGTTTGTGCATCTGCTTGTCATTCACGCTCATGTTGTAATGCCGAAGCACGTGTTGCGCCATCTGAATTGTGCCACTCTCTTTGGCACCTACGGAGACATTCACGCCGCTTAATCCCTGAATACCGTTCACGTTCATGCTCTTGCGAACGATGATGTGTAACACCTCAACGTAAAGATTGGCGACCGCCCTAACCTCTCGGAACGCTTCGACACTCTCACCCGATTCATCTCCGTCGGCACCCCCAAGCCGCGAGCTCCCGTTGTTCTGAAAAAACGCAAATTGGACTTTACCTTCCGTGATTCGATTCAGGTTATCCGCAGAACCGTCTGTTGTCTGTATTTCGACCGTAATCCGGGGATATTCGAGTCGGAGCAGCTTCTTGAGCTGCAGTGCCAAGTGATGATATGCTCCACACTCCGATCCTGAAGCGATTGTGATGGAATGCGGAAGGCGTGAAGCAAGGCGATTATAACTGACGCCGGCGAAGATTATGCAAAGCAGAATTACAACAACGAGAATCCATCCTCGAATGTTCATCCGATTTCCTCCTTGTCAATCCCAAGTTGGTCGAGCAGTCTCTGTCTCAACCCACTCTTGCCGGTAGCGTTCCACGCGTGCTTGCGATCGCCAAGCAGAATAAGTCCATCGCCATCCTCGACCATGAAATCTTTTTCGGGCGCCATGATGATTCTTCTCCCACGTATAACTCCCTGTGGCAGCACTCGTTCCTCCAATTCCACCAGACATTTGGAGATTTGAGCGAAAGTATACCCATCAAGTTGCGCATCCTGGATGCTGTAGAGTGTCGACTCGGTCCTGGTATCAAGCGTTGCAAATACCGACGGTCCAACTCCTCTATCAATAGCCGTTTTCGACAAAATTAGCGGCACAATCTCCCCCGTAAACACGATACGCTCACAGCCATTTCGCCGAAACAACCCTTCATTCTGCTTATCCAAACATTCCGCGACAATCTCAAGGCGTGGATGCAGATCGTCAATGATTCCAACAGCCGCCGCGGTAAGCACATCGGCGCTGGAATCTTCTCCGCTGGCAAAGACTATTGCCGTGCGCGCCTCTGCCACGTTAGCTTGGATATATGTATTCGCGTTGGTTGGCGAACCGTGCGAAAAATAAATGTCATCGAAATTGTCGGCAACCCGGTTGGGCAATTCCTCAAAGGCCTCGGAGACAATCGCGATTGGAGACTCGCAGGTGTCCGCATCGGTGCGCAGATTCTCAATGACCGTTGTAATCTTGTCAGGGTTTTTGCTCCAATCTACTATTAATATGTGCCCATTCAGACGTAATCGAACCAATCCCTTCACCCGCCTTTCATGAATGTCGGATAGCTTTGTAATTAGTTGGCTGGCCACTGTTGAAAAACACCCCAATGTTATGATGCTGAAGATGATTGTGGAAATTCGTCCTGCGTCGGTCTTAGCGGAAATGTCCCCATAACCGATGGTTGTCATGGTGATGAACGCTACCCATACCGAATCAAAGAGTTCCAAATTCGGATTTTCTCGCTCCTCAAAAGTGTGGAACGCGAACACATACAAAAGAAATGCGAGGAACATTATTTCGGAGACGAGCAAGGATGCACCACTTTTCCAAGGCAGCCACCGACGTAATCGTTTTGCGATATGCTGGGGCGACATCATAATTGAATGGAGACCTGTAAACCGAGCGCTCGTCATTGACGACAACCGGCACCGTATCGCGGCAAGGAATACAGTGCATAACGATAGGATGTTCCTATCGTTAACGACAGGAACTATCAACTATGCGCTGACTCAGAGCCAAAACTATCCCCTCATTAGGAATCTGCCAGAACCGTGGATGGTCTGGTACCGAGTTCCCCTTCTCGCGACTTGTCATAGAATCGCCGCGTCGGATAGGCGAAGTTGATGTCTTGGTGGGCGGCAAACTGGTTCAAGACATCTTCCCAAATTGTCTCCGATGTGCCGCGGCGGGTACGCGGTTCACACAAATAACGGATGGTCAGTAGAACCCCACTTTCCGCGATGCTTGTGTAGACCGTGGGCGTTAGCACGGAATAGAATATCATGAACCTGCGGCTCGCCTCTTGAATTCGTTTCTGGGCAGCTTCACTTGAGTGCTGAGCGTGCTTCGTAACAATCTCTAGTAGAATCGTCTTGGCCTTTGTCCAATTGCTCTCGAAGGTCACCATCACCGGAAGTTCATTCCAGATATATTGAAACCCACTACTATAATTCGACACGACTTCACTCAACACTAAACCGTTGGGTATGTGAAGGAGTCGCCCAGTGCTCTGATCCGCATCCACCCAATTCCCGATTTCCATCAAGGTAAACTTAAAGATTCTCACGTCAATCACATCGCCTGCATGCTCTCCTATCTGAATTCGATCGCCCACATTAAACGGCCGACGCCAGATGACATAAAACCATCCGGCAATAGCTGTCACTACGTCCTTCAGCGCAATCAGTAATCCGACAGCAGCAACAACTAGAATGGATGCCAAGTATTGAATGCCTTCGAACCATACGCTTCCGACGAGCACAACCCCAAGAGCAGCGGCAACGCCCTTGGATGTCTTTCGCCATCGATATCGGAGACGTACGTCTTCCACTCTCCGCAGGACGATAGACATGACTACGGTACGGAGCAGCCAGAGTATCAATATGATGACTAATGACGTGAAGAGATTTCTCTGAATCAACGGCGTCAGTTTTGTTATTTGTGGAATCCATTGTGTAAGTGTTTCCATCAAGAATAACCCGTCTCCATCTCCTATTCGTTGTTAATTAATCATTCCAAACCGATTGTGATGTGCGACCGCCAACGTCTATTCGCGCGTGTAAGGGACGCCCAGCGCTTGAGGGGGAGTGGACCGGCCAACGAAGCCTGCCAGAACCAATAGTGTCAATACGTATGGCAGCATGAGCATGAACTGGTAAGGAACGTCCCATCCAATGGCTTGAAAACGGACCTCCAGCGACTCTCCAAGACCAAATAGGAGGGCTGCCCCGCACGCTTTGACAGGATGCCATTTGCCAAATATTACGATTGCCAGAGCTATGAAACCCCTTCCGACGGTCATACCGGGGGTAAAGTAGGGAACATCGGCGAGTGACAGATAGCCGCCAGCGAATCCCGCAATCACTCCTCCGAACAATACGCACAGTGTGCGTAATCTTCGCACATCAACACCGACCGCATCAACAGCTTTGGGGTGTTCGCCGCAAGCCCGAATTGTCAAGCCGTGTGAAGTTTGGAACAGATAAAAATACACGCAGGGAACAATTAGAAAGGTTAGAAAAACAAGGATGTTGTGCTGAAAAAAAGCCGCACCCACCCAAGGTATTCCGGACAGTAGAGGAATATGAACCTCACCAAACGCGGCAACTTTGAGCGCTGAACCGGTATAACCGAATAGTCTTTGATAGATAACCTCGGTCAAGCCTAACGCTAACAGCGTGATGCCCGTCCCGGTAACCACCTGATCTGCTGAAAGTCGAATGGTCAGGAATGCAAACACATAAGCGGTCATTCCTCCACTTAATCCGGCGGCAACTATGCCTATCCATGGAGCCAGGTTCGGAAGAGCGATGCCGGTATAAAAGGATCCCAACATTCCGAAGAATGCCCCCATTAGCATCATTCCTTCAATACCGATATTAATGACGCCGGAGCGCTGGACAATAACCTCACCCAATGCAGCCAAGAGCAATGGGGTTGCTTGTCGTATGGTTGCCGCGAGGATCTCTTCAAACATTGATGATAGAGACTAGGATATATTGAAACGAAAACACTCTCATGCTGTCGCGGATACGCGCAAAACGGCGACTCACTCCGTGGGCGCTTGCACCTCGCCGGGATGCATGTCGATTTTAACAGTTTGCGAAGGGGTGATCCCCGTGATTTCAACCATTTCCCTTCGATCCGTATAGCCCTGCTTTTTCAATAGGATTTCGTGCGTCTTCCGCCCAAGGTTGAGAAGTTTTGCTTCGCGGCGGCTATCGGAAGTGACCGTCTTTTGTTGCCCGTTGAGATACACCTCTGCCCCGCCGACATTGGATTTTATGGTCAAGTGAACTCGGGGATAGCGCATCGGTGCAGTCGGTTGAGGTGCGACTATTGGCCGAAAAGATTGGATAATGATTACGATAACGACGAGAGCGGCAATCGCCCCAATGGCAATCCACGGAAATAGATTCCGGGGCACCTTACGACTTACAGTGGACTCTTCATTTTGCTGCATACTATGTTCTCCCTGGGAGCCATCTAAGCACAAGCCAATTATCCTCGACCAATGTTAACCTAAGACCAATTGAGCGTGTATCTTATCATGAACTGCCGAGACGATGCAAACAGATACGACCATGATTGTATCGACCGCGATCGGCAACGTGGACGTTCGTATCGATTCAGATTGTGGTACGGAAGCACATATTATGGCTCTTCTCGTCTACACCGCACATGAACCCGAAAAACCAAATAGCAATGTCTAATACGGAGTCACGAAGTCGGTATAAGCCACCATCCGTGATTTCGGATTGCGGCTTTTCCACGAGGACTTCAACCCGCCAATCTTCTAATAGAGCATAGACAAGCGTCGCAAAGTGACTGCCGCTCTATCAACGGAGGTTAGAAGCAATCGCCCCATGGAGCGCCAAATCTGTACTTGACACGATTCGCGAGAATATGTTATATTTCTTCAATTATTGAGGTTCGATTCGAAATCAAACACACTTCCCGATTTACACAGAGGGTGCTCTCAGTTTGAGAGTCTGATGTAAGTTTGAAGGGAGTGAACGCTAAAACCCGAGGCAATACAGGAGGATTATTTTTTTGAGAACTACGATGAAAGCACTCCTTGAATCCGGAGTTCACTTTGGTCACCAGACGCGACGTTGGAACCCCAAAATGGCGAAGTACATATTCGCCGAACGCAACGGCATTTACATCATTGACCTTCAGAAAACGTTGCGTATGCTCGAGACCGCATGTGAATTTGTACAGGAGATAGGAGCACGCGGCGGTTCAGTGCTCTTTGTGGGAACAAAGAGGCAATCCCAAGAAGCTGTGATAGAAGAAGCCACTCGGTGTCAAATGTTTTATGTTAGTCATCGTTGGCTTGGGGGAATGCTCACCAACTTCCAAACCATTCGACGAAGTATTCAACGACTCGAGAAATTGGAATCTGACGAAGCCAATGGCGTCTTTGACCAACTCCCCAAGAAGGAGGTTATCCGTCTAGGGCGAGAAAAATCGAAATTGACCAACAACCTAACCGGAATCAAGTCAATGAAGCGCTCCCCGGACGCGGTAGTCATTACCGACACGCGAAAGGAACATACCGCTATATTGGAGTCGAACAAACTAGGAATTCCGGTTATCGGTATTGTTGATACAAATTGCGATCCCCAGTTAATTGATTTCCCGGTTCCCGGCAACGACGATGCAATTCGAGCAATTCGGTTGATATGTTCCGTTTTGGCAACTTCGATAATTGAAGGGAGAGGGACCGCATTGGAAGGCGCGGACACCCAAGAAGCCGTGGCGCCTGAAGCGGCGGTAGAAAGCGATGCACCGGAAACCGTCGAATCGGTCGACGAGGCAGCAATTAGCGCAACCGATGGCGCGGGAGAAACTTCGAAGGACACCGCTGAAGTCGAGACTACGGCAAAGCGTCCACAAAGAAGACGACGCGCAAGCACGAAATCTAGGAAAACGGACACAGATTCTTCGGAGGTTGAAGCCTCAGCTGTCCAGCCTGCTCAAGCGGGTACCGTGACCGAGGTTAAGACCGAAGGAGAGGTCGAGGAAACGCCCAAACCTACACGCCGCAAGAGGCGCACTAGCACAGGAACCAAGAAGGCAGACGCGGAATCCGAGACTACCAAGGCCGAATCCACAGCGACCAAGGCGATTTCACAGGACAGTTCTAGTGGAGAGAAGGCAGAGCCGGCCGAAGTCGATTCAACTGCCAAACCTGCACGCCGCAAGCGGCGCACTAGCACAAGAACCAACAAAGCGGATTCGGAAAACAGGACTACCGAGGCCGAATCCACAGCCACCGAGGCAATTTCACAGGACAGTTCTAGTGGAGAGAAGGCAGAGCCGGCTGAAGCGGATTCAGCTGCGAAACCTGCACGCCGCAAGCGGCGCACCAGCACAAGAACCAAGAAGGCAGACGCAGAAACGGCTGAAGGCACGGCAGCAGAAATCCCAACGTCATCCAGCACTTCTGCGGACGACGAAACTACCAAAGCGGAGGCCTAATGCTCTCGTTGAACAACAATCATTGGAGGTTTTCTTCCTAGATGGATATCACAGCAAAAATGGTGAGTGATCTTCGGACACGTACGGGGGCCGGCATCATGGACTGCAAAAAGGCTCTCTCCGAAACAAACGGCGACGTAGAGGCGGCAATTCAGTTCCTCCGTGAAAAAGGGCTGCGAGCTTCTGAACTGAAAAGTGGCAGAGCGGCTAGCGAAGGTTTGGTTGTGTCATACATTCATCCCGGCAACCGAATCGGGGTATTGGTGGAAGTAAACTGTGAAACAGACTTTGTGGCGCGAACCGACCAGTTTCAGAATCTTGCAAAAGAGATAGCCATGCAGATTGCCGCGGCCAAGCCAAAGTACGTGAGCAAGGAGGATGTATCGGAAAGCGTATTGGATGCTGAAAAGGCGATTCTCAGAACGCAGACACTCGATGAAGGAAAGCCCGAGAGAATAGTAGACAAAATTGTCGAAGGACGGATGGGCAAGTTTTACTCGGAAATGTGCTTAATGGAGCAAGGCTACATTCGCGATGCCGACAAGACGGTCAAACAGCTTTTGCAGGATTCAATTGCACAACTAGGGGAAAACATCATCGTGAAACGTTTTTCGCTTTACGTATTGGGGCACGACGACGATTAATAGTACCCCTATGGCATACCAAGAATATTCTTTCACGAGGATTTAGAAAATGGCAGATATCACTTTACAGCAGGCGGAATCACTTATGAAAAAAGCGGTGGACGCGACCGCGAAGAATTTCTCGCACGTCCAAACCGGACGCGCCTCCGCATCACTATTGGATAATGTCTTCGTAGATTACTATGGGAGCAAGAGTTCACTAACCCAAGTTGCAACCATAACCACACCCGAACCGCGAGCTTTGTTAATCCAACCTTGGGACAAGACAATACTCAAGGAGGTTGAAAAAGCAATTGCTCGCTCCGATTTAGGTTTGAATCCCAACAATGATGGAAACGTCATTCGCATTCAGATTCCGGAGTTGACTACAGAACGCCGCGAACAACTGACGAAATATGTCCGCAAGTTGGCAGAAGAGGGACGCGTTAGCGTCAGGAATATCCGCCGTGACGCGAATGAAGCGGCGCGCAAGGCAGACCAAGATTCCGGATCCGGGGAGCGAAAAGGAAAAGGTAGAGGGACGGACAGAAAGAAATCCCGCGGAAGCGACGACCCCGTTCAGGCAATAACCGACAAACATATAGATCAAATCAATCAGCTTTTGAAATCTAAGGAAGAGGAATTGCTTGAGCTTTAATCGGCTGGATTGAAGGCAACTGTTCCCAAAAGCCAATGCTTTGGAAGCGGCTTCTGAGTGCCATTGTCGTGATTCCGGTACTCATTCTGATCATCCATTGGGGTTCGTCTTTCTATCCAGTGCTACTCGGCGTCGTAGTCGCAATAATGTTGGTCGAGTTTCACGAACTCGCACGCGCCATCGGATCCAAGGGTCATAAGGTAACGCTTTTTCTTTCAGCAGTACCGTTTTGTCTCTCGGCGCAACTCGGTTTTTCGGTTGCATTGGCTATTGCACTATCCCTTGTAATTCCTTTCGCTTCGGAGATTTTTAGAAGGCAGGTGGGCGACGTTTTTCTATCTGTTTCCAGCACCATCACCGGAAGTATCTATGTTGGATGGGCGTTTGGTTACCATCTGTTACTGTTGCGGCAGATTGATGGACAGGTAGGTAGCAGCTTAGTCTTCTTCCTTCTCGCGACCGTTTGGTGCGGGGACAGCGGCGCATACCTTATAGGGAGCACCTTAGGCAAACGAAAGTTGTGTCCCGCAATTAGCCCAAATAAAACAATTGAAGGCGCAGTTGCGGGGTTAATCACGGGAACGGCGGGCGGATTCGCCGTCTGGTTCTTGCTTATGCGGGAATCCGTGGATGTCGTACACGTGCCAATTCTAGGACTGTCTCTAGGCATCATCAGCCAAATCAGTGATCTGAGTGAATCGATAATAAAGCGGAATGCACAGGTGAAAGATTCGAGCAGTGCCGTGCCCGGGCACGGAGGATTGCTAGACCGATGTGACGGTTTGATTTTTTCTTCTCCCGCGCTCTATTACTATTTTGAGCATTTCATGGACTCCACATGATTTGTATTGGACCCTGCGCATCATTTCAAGTTCCATATCTTTTTTAACTCTCCCTCTCTTGAAAGACCTTCGCTCAATTCTAAAAATATGAAACACCTTGCGATTCTCGGCTCGACAGGATCCATCGGAAAGAGCGCTCTTGCGGTCGCAGCAACTCATCCTGATGAATTCAGTGTCGCGGGAATCGCGGCAAATACGTCCGTGGATCTAATGGAGTGTCAGATCCGTCGTTTTCGCCCGAGGTGCGCAGCCCTCACCGACACGTCCGCTGCAGATGAATTGCGAAAGCGAATACGTGATTTGAAGTCGGTTGAAGTTCTCGGGGGGCCAGAGGGGGTGTTGGCGGTCTCGACAATGGCCGAGGTAGATCTGGTACTTGAAGGAATTGGCGGAAGTTCCGGTCTGCTGCCAACGCTAGAAGCGATAAGGGCTGGCAAGGATTTAGCCTTTGTCAACAAGGAAGTTTTGGTGATGTGCGGTTCCCTCGTCATGCAAGCGGTCAGAGAGCATGATGTACGACTGTTACCCGTCGATAGCGAAATGAGCGCTATTTTTCAATGTCTTTGTGATTGCGACGAAGACAGGCGGAATCGGGGTGACGTCCATCGCCTCATTCTTACAGCATCGGGAGGTCCCTTTCGCCATACCGACATAGATCAACTAGACTCGGTAATACCGAAGGAGGCGTTGAAACATCCCAAGTGGGAGATGGGCAGCAAGATTTCAATCGACTCCGCAACAATGATGAACAAGGGATTGGAGGTCATCGAAGCCCAATGGTTGTTCGGCATAGAGTTGTCAAAGATCGACGTAATCATTCACCCACAAAGTATTATTCATTCCCTGGTCGAATTTGTCGATGGCTCAATCCTTGCCCAATTGAGCGTCACGGATATGCGTCTTCCGATTCAACATGCCCTAGCTTATCCCGACCGTTTGTCGACACCCGTTCCGCGACTCAACCTTTGCGACATCCGGACACTACAACTCGAACCCGTTGATTACGAGAAATTCCCCTGCCTTGCTCTTGCGTATGCCGCCGCCGAAATCGGAGGAACGCTACCCACCGTGCTCAGTAGCGCGGATGAAGTGGTTGTTCAAGCATTTTTGAACGAGCAAATCGGGTTTATGGACATTCCGGGCATCCTAAAGATCGTGATGGACCTGCATGACTCAGAGCCAAGACCCAGTTTGGATGACATTCTAGCCGCAGATCAATGGGCTAAAACGACAGCACAAGAGTTAATTCAGAGGCAGGGGTTTGTTACCTAGGGAAGAATCCTTCCTCATTTATCATAGTAAACCCTTACATTGGATTCTTACGTTTTATATTCTACAGGTACTAATCTCACGGCGTAACACAATACAAGACGGTGATATTATATGTTTGGTTCGATAAATGGAATAATTCTTGCCATTTTCACGCTCGGATTTCTGATATTCATCCATGAGCTTGGGCATTTTCTAGCGGCTAGACGCTGTGGGATCCGGGTTGATAAATTCTCGATCGGTTTTGGTCCCAAGTTAATCGGTTTCAAGCGAGGCGACACGGAATACTGCATCTCTCTGATTCCGTTTGGCGGTTTTGTGAAAATGCCGGGCGAAAACCCCGATGAGCGCACCGGGGAACCCGACGAATTTCCCTCTGCGCCGGTAGGTCATCGCATATTCGTCGCGATTGCCGGTCCCGCGATGAACGTTGCATTCGGCATCATCGTGTTTTCTTTCATCTACCTATTTTCCGGAGAATACGTTCGCAAATCACTCGAAACGACCCTGATCGGGCATGTCGTTGACGGTAGTCCGGCGGAACTCGCTAGTCTTCAACCCGGCGATAAGCTGATTGCCATTAACGGGAAACGGCTAAAGGATTGGGGAGACTTGCAGATGGTAGTTGCAGTAAACCCCGACGAAGAGCTGGATATCGAGATCATTCGGAACGGTCAAAAACAGACGTTGCACAATGTAAAAACGGAAACGAAGGAAGTCAAGGCACGCAAGATCGGTCAGCTTGGCGTGTCGCCGAAGCAGGAAGTTTTGATTTCACGCATCGAAGAGGGTAGTGGGGCTGAGAAAAGCGGTCTTGAAGTCGGAGATTTGATCGATAAAATCAATGGCGAGGCTATCTATAGATACGCAGACTTTCACGAAATTGCCAGACAGAGCCACCGTAACACGGTTCGGCTTGACATCCGGCGTGGGTTCGTGTTTGATTTTGATGTGATTCCCCAAAAAAATTTGAACAAAGGTTCGATTTCACGGCAGTTGCGTCGCATGTTTAACGAACACGGTGTGAAACTATCCGGCGATGCCGCAATTTCAACCTTGGAAGACGGTAGAGTCTGGCAGATTACCGATTTGGATCGGGTTTTTACACTCCAGGAAGGCGAAGGTAAAATCAATGTTTTCAAAGCAAACGGCGGTTTCTTCGCAAAAGATCTGCAAGTCGATCGGAAACTGATTGTGGGGGCGATTCAGAAAGACAGTCACATCCAAGATAAAGGAATTCGGGTTGGCGATCAGCTAATTTCAATTGTCGGCGTACCTGTCCAAACCGTCGATATTGACCAGACAGTACAAGAACTCGCGAAAATCCACGGCGATCAGCCTGTTGAATTTGAATTCCACCGCGACCTACCGCTTCGTCCCGAATCAGAAATCAACAGGACTGATTCGAATTCTCTCGATGACAAGGACATCCATAACTCGGACACTGGGTCGTTCACGGTGATGCTGAATTTGATGGATCCCCAAGATGGCGAGAATCTTCTGATAAATGAAATGCGAATCGCCCCCTTGGTTAGCGGACTTGGACTCACCGAACCGGTGAGGATTACAAAGTATAATTTGGTTACAGCGTGGGGTCGTGGGATTCAGGAGAGTTTCTCAATGGTGAGTCAAGCTCTGTCGATGGTTGGTCAACTGGTAACTGGTGAAGTTTCCCCGGAATTGCTTAGTGGGCCGGTTGGAATTGTTAGCGCCACTGCAGAAACCGCTCGTTTTGGTTTCCGAGAGTTAATCTACTTCGCCGGATTCATCTCGGTCAATCTTGCTTTTGTCAATCTACTTCCGATTCCAATCGCTGATGGTGGACTAATCTTGTTTTTCATCATTGAAAAACTACGCGGCAAGCCGTTGGGCAACCGGAACCAGTTGATAATTCAGCAAGTCAGTATTGTGCTAATCATCGGACTGTTTCTATACATCACATGGTTTGACCTCATCGGGATTTTCAAATAAACTGTAATGGTAAGCCCACGCGGGGCACCCATAGCAAATCCGGCTCCGCTTAGATTGCCAAAACTAGGACTTCAGCGAACAAGCTCTGAATGCGCTATTGCAGCACAATTTGTAAACTGTCATCACCCTTAAAATTGTAATTTCAGACTCTTTATTGCACTTCGAAACCATGTCCGATCAGGATACCGTTCAAGAATACCTGCAGGTTGTAGCGACAGTGAGGGAATTCGTGGAAGAACAGATGGAACTCGGTTTCGCAGTATTGGCGGAACCGGAATCGGCCGAACCGGAAAATCCATCTCCATTCGCAGGTTTCGACATTAGTCGTTTGCGCGACGAAGCAATGGCTTGCGAGCGGTGTGAGTTGCACGCAACGCGCAACACGGTAGTATTTGGAACCGGAAATGACAAAGCCGACCTCATGTTTGTTGGCGAAGCACCGGGCGCCGATGAAGATCAACAAGGAGAGCCGTTTGTTGGACGCGCCGGGCAACTTCTTACCAAGATCATCATGGCAATGGGATTGACCCGAGACGATGTCTATATTGCCAACATCATCAAGTGTCGTCCGCCGGGCAATCGAAATCCGAAACCCGTTGAGATTGAGACGTGTGAGCCTTTTCTGCTTAAACAGGTCGAACTCATTCAACCCAAGGTTATTTGCGCGCTCGGAAGCTTTGCGGCACAAGCACTCTTGCACACCGACGAGAAGATCTCTAGACTGCGAGGGCGGTTCCACGATTACCACGGCGCCAAACTCATGCCCACCTACCATCCCGCCTTCCTTCTCCGGAATCCGCATTCGAAACGCGAGGTGTGGGAAGATATGAAAAAGGTCATGGCTGAATTGGGACCAGGTGGCAATACAGACACCGGGCAGTAGGTCATGGGATTTACGGTTGTCTGATCTTCCATTCCGTCGTCACCCGCCACAGACGCCCTATACTCATGAACTATGCAAACGTTGTGTTCCCTCTGCCTCAAGATCTCTCATTCACCTACGCCATCCCGGATCGCCTAAAATCCAACGTACATTGCGGCAGCCGCGTAGTTGCCCCGCTTGGAAGACGTTTTCAGGAAGGGGTTATCGTTGCCCTATTAGACGAACCTGCCCTGCCCGAGCGCTCTATTGAGATCAAGAATCTATCCGATTGTTTAGATGGGCCCCCGACATTCTCTTCGGAATTGATCCTACTCACCAGATGGATGGCAGGATACTACTTATCCTCTCACGGAGAGGCACTGAGTTGCGCCGTCCCTGCAATAATACGGAGCCACCGCCGCCGTATCGTGCATCTGCTCGCCACTGACGGGCAAATTGAGGCGTTTGGAAAACGAGCAAGGGTCCAGGCGGAGATTCTGCGTACCTTGCAAGCCTGCGGGAGTCTATCGCCAAACCAGCTTACCGCGCGGCTGCGCCGCGATAATTCGAGTTTGAAACGTGCTCTAAACATCCTGCAGGGCAAAGGATTGGTTGAAATCAGGTCAGACCTGAGCGTTAAAACCAAGCCGAAAATCGAGAGATTTGTTTCTCTTAAAAAATCCGTCCCGGAGATTGAATCGGAAGTCGAACACTTCACAAAACGAGCACCGAAGCAGCATGAGATTCTGCGCCTACTGATCAACATCAAGCAGCCAATTTCTACAACCGAAATTTCAAGACGAGCAAGAACAAACTTTAGCACGCTAAAGCAACTTGAGAAAAAGAAGCTTGTCAAGATTGACGCCGTCGAGGTTCTGCGAAATCCGCTAAGCCTCGAATCGGTTTCTCCAAACAGAGCGTCTATTCTCAATGCGGACCAATTGACGTCGTTCAAAGCCATCAGCAGGGCAATAAAAGACAATCAACACAAGGTGTTCCTTTTGCATGGAGTTACCGGCAGCGGTAAGACAGAAGTCTATATGCAGGCAATCAGCAGAGTCATTGATAGCGGGAAAGGCGCGATTGTGTTGGTTCCCGAAATCTCCCTCACGCCTCAGATAGTTTCTCGATTTGTCGGTCGGTTTGGATCCCGCGTAGCAATTCTACACAGCAATCTTTCAGATGGAGAACGTTTTGATCAGTGGCATCGCATACGGGCGGGAAACGCCAACGTTGTGGTTGGGCCCAGGTCAGCGATTTTCGCACCCGTGACAAACCTCGGTATCATCGTGGTCGATGAAGAGCATGAAACATCGTATAAGCAGGAAGACACCGCTCCTCGATACCATGCGCGTGACGTGGCCGTGAAACGAGCGGAACTCGCCAACTGCCCCCTTGTGCTCGGAAGCGCAACACCATCGCTAGAAAGTTACCATCTCGCCCAACGAGGAGACTACGATCTCCTTCGCCTGCCATCTCGAGTCAAGAATATCAAGATGCCTCCGGTTCGAATTGTAGATATGTGCAATGAATTGAAGCGAAACAACCGGACGATTTTTTCAACGATGCTGCGGAATGCCATCAAAGATAGGCTCGGAAATAATGAGCAGATTATCCTGTTCTTGAATCGGCGCGGGTATTCATCTTACGTGTTTTGCCGGGCTTGCGGGTTCGTCGAACAGTGCGACAACTGTTCAATTTCATTGACGTTTCACTTTGACACAAAATCAATGATGTGTCATCACTGTGGAGATGCGCGATCTACTTCCAATCTCTGTCCCGAATGCGGCAGTCCCTATATGCGCTATTTTGGACTTGGAACCGAGCAGGTTGAACAGGACACTATCAAAGCTTTTCCGCAAGCAAGTGTGAAACGGATGGACGCCGATTCAACATCGAGGAAAGACGCGCACCAAAAGATTCTTGACGCGTTTAAAACACGCGAGATTGACATCCTTGTCGGCACACAGATGATAGCCAAGGGATTGGATTTTCCGAATGTTACTCTCGTGGGCGTGATTTCTGCGGATACAGCTTTGAATTTTCCTGACTTTCGCGCGGGCGAGCGATCATTCAATTTGTTGACACAGGTTGCAGGCAGATCGGGACGCGGCAAAGCCGGAGGGGAGGTAATCATTCAAACTTACATGCCCAAGCACTACAGCGTACGCGCGTCCAAAACTCACGACTATCTGAGTTTCTACCGACAAGAGATCGCGTTTCGAGAAGAATTGCTCTATCCACCACTGACGCACGCGGCAACGCTTCTGCTCCGCGGCGAAGTAGAAACCGAGGTGATCCGCCTGGCAAACAGAATGCTAGAGCGATTAAGAATGCTCAAGACGGAACAGTTTCCGGATGTTGAGATTCGCGGTCCGGTTGCCGCCCCATTGTCGAAGATTATGGGGAAGTATCGCTGGCATTTTTTTCTACGAAACGCAAACGTTGAGAAGCTACGCGAATTTGTCCAGAAGGCAGTTCGCAGCACCGACGCTCCTCGCGTACCGAAAAATATAGACTTGGTCGTGGATATCGATCCGGTGACAGTGTTGTAAAACAGGAATTGTGATCGGGAAGGAACTCGTGCAATGGACTTCGAAATGACACATTCATTCAGGAGAAGATTATGGGAGAGCGTGTATTCGAGAAACTAGAAAGCAGCGACCGACTTGACGCCAGTCCGATTTTTGTATTTGCCGCCGATCCGCTTGCTGCGGTTGGTATCCAGGGGCTAGGGTATGTGCAGCACCCAAAACCGCACTATCGCACACGCCCTGAATTCTTACAGTTGCAGCGCGACCTCGTGGCGGATGGTAGTATCGATGGATTATTGATGACGCCTGCCGATGCAGAAATACTTGCACTCGAGGAAAGCCTCTTTGATGGCACCCCAGTGACGCCGCTGGTACGGATGAACGCTGAAACTGCCATCTGGAGTCCGCGATTCGGCACCTATCAGTCCCAGCATTCGCGACCATTTCAAACCGTATTCCCGGACGACGCACGTGCTTATTGCGAGGCACTTGTGGCACCCGCACTGGAATGCCGAGTCTCGCTCGGTTTGTATTCGATCACGCTAAACAACGATGTGGTAGCTGATGAACGAATGCTGAACGCCTATATACAGTTCGCTCACACTGTGGGTGAGATGAAAGGATTCGATCACATTTTAGAGGTATTTCTCCCGAATATCAGGCTGCCCGGATTAGACGATGAAAAACGGGGAATGTACGTTGCAGATTCGATCGTTCGGACGATGAACTACCTGCGCAAACATCAGCGACCACGATTCATAAAAACAGCGTACACGACTGCCAAGGTTTGGAAGGAGCTAACACAGTTTGACCCTACAATAATTATCGGGGCATTGGGAGGACCACGTGAAAATGCTCGCAAGACGCTACAACTCGCTGACAACGTGGTTCAAAACGGAGGGCGTGCGATCCTTTTCGGGCGAACAATCTTTGGTGAAGAATCTCCTGTCGGCATTGCGAGAGCATTGCGAAACGTATTGGATGGGGAGATAAGCCCGGAGGATGCTCATTCGGTTTATCAACAGTCAGTTCGCGAAAACACGGCCGAGATCTGATACAGTTGGATTTAGGGAAAAGCCGAAATTCACCATTGAGCAGGAGTCACAGCTTTGGGGGCAGGTGTGAAAATCAGGTAAGGAGCAAACGCAGAAAGCGCATATTGGATTACACTGGTGTCACCTAGTTATGACACAATTGTGACAGATCTGTAATGCGTTTTGGCATTATCGAGAATTATAGTAAAACCGAGCATCATTCATCCACTACAGTAAGTTCGGTTTCCCAACCAAAGTGATTTTCATCCCGTCTCGTAGTTGCGGTTGGAAAACGCACCTACCGGCGTGTGTGCAGAGATTAATGGTATTGGGTATAAGAGAAAACCGCATTGCGAGACAAAAAAATCGGCTAAGACGTTTTGTCTTAGCCGCTAGTCGTCCCTTTCGGTTAGAATCTTAGGTAATCGAAGAGGTGTTATACCTGAAATGCAGGGCTAAAATCTGAGCGCAACGTCTCCTGCCACGATGTCTCTCTTGATTGAATCTGCGCTGCAAACTCGTCGGATATACGCGACAGGTTATTAATAAAACTCTCCCAGTCAGTCTCGCCACTTGAGTAGTCTCTGGATTGGCTGCTCGCCAAGAGTAAAGAGAGTTCGTAAAAGTTCGGTTGGCTTCCTTCTAGTTCTTTTGTTTCCATTTTTCAGCCTCTCATCATATAACGTTCAGAGCGTCAAGGATATTGTAACAGTCTTTTCTTTGTATATCGGTCCTAATGGTGTGTACCGTGTTTCATACAAAACTGTATCAAAATGTGACGTCTTTTCCGCTTTGTCCGTTTCAAGATTCGAGAAAATCGACGTTTTAACTTGATTTCCTCACTGTCTCGAAGTTAGTAGATTCTCATCTACCCAATCACTAGCAATAATAATGCCAATTTTCGCCAAAATCAGCCTCAGGTGATTACCGGTGAGAATCGGACCATATCTGCGCTAGATTCTCCCCTCCCATTCCGGTTCAACATGTGCGACTGCATTCCTCTCGGCTGGGTTTCGGTGTGATTAAGAATACAGCGGATGAGGCACAAATTCATCAGGTCAAAGGCACCACATCCGCATACACATAAGTCGGCGAACTGTTTCCGGTGTGGATTTCATCATCGCTGCCGGTGGAAGCCGAGGCAATGTGTCGCTTCACAATTCTACCGGGTTTGGCTTTGATAGGTGCGCTGAACATTGGACCATCAACGACGCACGTATGAAACTCGCCGTTTTCGCCCAGTGGGTCTACCCCTTCCGGCAAATCTGCGAGAAAATCGGAATCGAACCAGCGTCCCGCGAATTCTTCCGGCACTTGCGTTGGATTTATAGCTGTTACAATCGCCCGAATACCGGAATCAATCATCTCGTGCGCGAGCGCGGCCGTGTTCCGACCCCATACCGGAAAAATCGGCGTAAAGCCCGTCCCGCATAATTTTTCCTCGCGATACCTGCGAATGTCCTCCAAGAAAAGATCGCCGAATGCGAAGTGCGTTGCTCCCGCGCCTTCCGGAAGTTCCTTCACTCGGTCGAAGAACGCCTCCATTGCGGATTCATACTGTTCATTGGAACAGGGATACGGTATCGGTATCTCGTACAAGGGAACACCGAGTTTTTCGGCTTGCTGCTTTAAAACCCACGAAGGCGTGGAGTGTATGGACACTCTATCAAATGTCTTGGTTACTGTAGTGAACACACCGCGAACCGAATAGAGTTCCGGACGTTTACATAGTGTGTAAAGTGTCCAGGCAGAATCCTTACCCGAGGACCAGGACACTAGAACAGGGGTTGGGTTACCATGCCGGGGCTCAATAGTCATCGAAAATATCTTCCGGTTCTTCATGCAGGACTAACGTTTTCGAATCATTCTGGCTGATAGCCTTGGTCCCCGAATAACACATCCGTCAAATTCCGCATGAATTTTTGTCATTAAACGTCCAATTGGCGTGCCTACCTCGATGGGTTCGGCAAATTATGCGGCAGTTACCAACATCTGCAGACAAGAAGCGCCAAAGTGACACCAGCCACGCAGAAATTACGAATAGGAGCAGATTCGCGTTTCAGTAAAACATCGCTGAGTCTACTGGTAGGAATGGTGCAGAATCCGTTCTGTTGTGGCCGATTTGGTGCAAGACGGTTGTTATGAGCGCCTGCCGATGTGGAATGGCGAATGCTTCAAGATTACCCTTTCGTTTAATGAGCCACAGGAAATTGGGCGATAATATCTTTTCTTTATTCATCCAGATACTTGCGAAACCAACGCAACTTCCGTTCGAGGCGGTCTCTGTAACCGCGTTTGTTTTGGGTTAGGTCGTGGCCCTCCCCTTTGTAAAGGACATATTCGACCGTTTTGCCGCAATCTGAAAGGTAGTTTGCGTACATTTCGGCTTCGATAGCAGGCCAATCATGCTCTCCGTGGAAGAGTAAGACGGGGGTTTCAACCTGCTCAACGTATAAAATGGCACTCGTCAAAAACCAATCCGGCACTTCCAATGCAGCTTTCCACTTGTCGTTCTCACGGACGGCGGTGCGTCCCACATGAAAGCCAAGCTCGAACAGGCCTAGGTAGCCATAACTTCCGCCAGACAGGACAGCTGCCCGGAATCGATTTGTCTGCCCAATAATGTAAGCCCCAAGAATGGCGCCGTAGCTGAAACCACTCAGCGCGATGTTTAACGGATCACATTTCCCGTTTCGGGCAAGCCACTCAATGCCGCTCATGACATCTCTGTAGTTCATTTCTTCGGTGGGCGGATTTACGTATCGATACTGTTGACTACCGCGAAAGTCCGGCGCGAAGACCTGAAAGCCTTGTGTCGTGAACCAATTCCACTCTTGGTCGCTAATCGCCTGGGCGGCGCCAACGGGACCGCCGTGCAGAAAAACGATGGTTGGACGCTCCCGGCTCATTGACTTGCCGCTGGGGGAAACTACCACGCCTTGCAGCACCAAGCCATCGTACGACTTCCACTCGACTACTTCCGTCGTCGGCAGCTCGTATTCATTGAACTGGTCTGTGTAGTGGGTGACGGCTTTTGACTGCCCCGAATCGAGCGAGACCAGATAAACATCTCGAAGGTTGTTCAGCCCTTCCCAATGGATTAGAAGCGTTTTGCCATCTTGACTGAGGCCCCCAAGATAGGTCCAACCGGTCCAGTCTACCACCTCTTCGGTACGTTTCGTAACAGTATCCACACAGACCACGCGATGGCTCAATCCCTTGAGACCGTTGAAAAACAGTCTCTGACTGTCATGACTCCAATAGGCGACTTGGTCACACCAATATTCTTCGCTCAAAATCTGTACCTGGTCTGAATCGTGCTCCATCATGGCGCACACGGGACGGACTTCAACCGAGTATGGCGAATACCCAAAAGCTAGTTTGTTTCCGTCAGGAGACCACCTAAGCAATCCCATCTCGCCGGCACCGGGGCCGACGCGACTTCGTTTGTTCCCGTTTCTGATGTCAATATCGAAAAGATGCCAATCAGAGATGCAATGACCCGTCTCGAATGAGGACGTTGATTCTAGTCCGACCTGAATCTCCGGATCTGCGCCTTGGGAAAGCACGGTTAGCCAGTTGCCGGAGGGATGCCAAGCGACGCACTCGTAGGTTTCGTAAGGGGCTGCCGCTACTTCAAAGGTGACGGCTCCCGTTGCGACTTCAAGAACGACCAGTGCGTCTGTACTCGCTGCAGGCGACAGATTCACGACCTCCACCCCTTCCGTACCCCCGTGTGAACCTGAGTCTATCTCCTCTGAATCCCGCTCAACGACCATCGCCAGAAACCTACCATCAAAAGACCACTCAAGTGTATGGCCGCCATACGTCCACTCTCCGGTTTTCACCGAGCCTATGCTCTCACCCAAATGCCGTTCGGTGCCATCCAAGTGTCGAATGAATACACCGGAACGGCTTGATTTCAGATAAGCGATCGCATTTGGATCAGTAGGCGACCACTTGGGGCAATCTCCAGCAAATGAGGTACCAAGGCACCATTTTTCCAGATTGAAAATGGCGATGTTTCCCTCATACTTGTAGGCGACCTGCATTGCATCCAGCGAAAGGTGGCATCTGCCACGGGTAACCCCTGAAAAGGGAAACGATAGCACGTCGTCAATAGTAAATGATTTGCACATGAACAAACTCCATGAATTGTTGAAGTTTCAGGTCCAAATCGCGAGATTTTTCGCGGAGGTAATGTACAGGTTACTTTCAACCGGGGTGCGACCTGACTCACACTCCCGCCGGAGACAATATCCACCGTATCTTCCTGTCTCATTCATCCTGAAAAGTCCACCCTAATCACGGGTGGGACATCCAGCCTGTAACGAGAAAATTCATCACCACAATAGGACTTAACACAGAGTTCTGACACCGGCTGCAACTCTCTCACGGTTCTTTGGAGAGTATGCAGCTTAGAACCACACTCCGCGTTTCGTGCATACTTTGCGAATCTTGTTAATCGCACCGCCGACACACTTCCCTTTCCGTTTCACGCCAAAGAGATGCTGGCTCACCACTCGCCTTGAGATTCCGAGTGTCGACGCAATCCGCTCTTGGGTGTGCCCTTCAAAAAAATAGAGCATCACGCAATTGCGCTGGATAGCCGTGAGTTCCTCATCGATGATATCACGGATTTGCGCCAGAACGGTTTCCTTTTTGGCTAGGCGCGCAAGTTGAAGTTCGCGATGTTCGGGGGATTCGTACTGAATCTGGTCTTCGTTACAGAACTGATGAAAATAGGTCGACGGAACGAGGATTTCCCAGAAATCCGGGTTGAATCGCGGCATAGACGGTTTTCTCCTTCATCTAAATCGGGTCAGAAGGTACCTATGCCACTACCGGTCAAACGTCTCGTTCCAATCGCATCGGGAGATGACGAGGAGAGGAGTTCATTTAGGGCGGGGGGCAGAGGTACCAGTGCCGAAAATCTTGTCGCATCCGTTGAGCGACATTCGTGGATGCAGAATTGACTTGCTCACAGTTGCCTCCTTTCTTGTCTTCAGCATCTTGCCTGAAGAATCTTGTGCCGTCGGTTATGAGGGCCGACGTTTTCGTTTAACAATGGTCATTGTAGTATTGTGCCGGAACTTTGGCTCTGAACAATATACAGTGTTCACTCAGTCAGAACAACCATAAAATCCTTCGCAGAAAAACCTGATGAACATCGCGAGTGTATGACGCAAGGGATTCATATTCATTGAGCGACCTTGGCTAGTAATGTACACGTTTTGTTTAACAGATATGGGCTAGCGGAACGGAGGGCAAAGCCTCCACTCCGCCAGCCTGAGTGCGACTTCAACGGTCACACCACCTCAAAAATTTCATAGTCACTACCCCCTTCCCCGCTGAGGAGCGGTATGGGATAAGATTGCGCCCCACACGATGGCAGTTCCACAATGCGATTTACAATCTCTCACTATAACACAGATTCGGATGCACTTTTTGCGGGATTGAGCGGAAAAAACATGAATATTCAGTTTTTTTCAATCCCCTTCACTCTTGTACGCTCACGTTTACCGAAACCGGGCTCAAACCGCGCTGTCCCCAATACCAGATTAAGCCGGCTCCAAGCAACAACAGTACTCCCATCAACTGAAACATCTGATTGAAGTCGAACCGATCGATCAAAATGCCGCCTAAAATCGGTCCGACGACTTTACCGGCATTTTTTAAGGTACCGATCAAACCCATGCCGGCCCCCGTATACGCCGAGCTTATCTGGGTTAACACCAGCGCAATGGTAGCCGGGAAAACAAACGCCTGCCCTGCGCCAATTAGCATTGCGAGCATGAAAAGACCGAACATTCCGTTGGCAAGCGCGAGTAGAGGAAGCGCTATACCGACGAAACTCATACCAATGAATATCACACCTAAATACCCAAATCGATCCCCGAGCCGTCCTCCCATAGGCTTCAGTACCATGTGCGTTCCCTCCTGGATAGCGAAAAATGTGCCAATCAGGGCAACGTTAACACCCAACGAACTCGCATACACCGGCAGAAAAGCCTTGGTCGCATATAGAGCAACAAACAGCCCGGACTCAAGGCCGCCGGAAAACCAGATGGAGGGTGTTTTGATACCAGCCTTCAGCGCCTCTGCAGCTTGTCGGCGGATAGTCGGACGATCAATCCAAGAACGGGTGTGCCCACCTTTTTTCAATAAAAACACAGGGATGAACGCTAAGCAACTCAATAGACCTATTATGTTGAAAACGGACACCGGATCCATCGTCAACAGCAGCCAACCACCAATCACAGGTCCAAGGATGTAACCGGCTTGGCGCGCCATACCGAACCAACCTAACTTCTCGGCACGCTTAGTCTTCGTCTGCTCCGCGACGAAAGCCAATGTCACGGGACCATAAATGGCTGTTGCCAGACCGTGGAAGACGCGAATGCCAAAGAGACCGTCGGGTGTTTCGACAAACCGATACAAAAACGGCACCCCGGCAAAAAGTACGGTACCCGCGATGAGCCACCTATATCGTCCCCAGCGGTCGGAGAGGATGCCAATCGCCGGTTTGAGCACCATACCCGTGATTGTGGAGACGGAGACTATAAATCCGAGAAACGTCCAAGGGGCGCCCAACCTTGCCGCAAAAATCGGCAGGATTGGTGTCTTGCCAATCTGGTACGCCGTTCTGACTATGAAATCGGCCACCGTGATGCCAATTAAATTGCGGCGTTGCTTCATTTCGCGGGTGTTGATACAGTATCTGAGTGTGCCCCATTCGCACACGAATCACGTTGGACAGGTGTCGATAATGACAACGCCAAAGATAGAAAAGCCGCACTACCCACCAACGGCTGGCAGATTAGCGGAGCCAATCAAAGTATTGAACTCCGAAACATCACTCTCAACCAACAATTGCAGTCTCGACAGTTGCTCATCAACCATACTCGAAAGGTGTTCAAAAACGTCGAATGCCTGTTTCGGCGGCGCAGCATCAACACACGACACCACACTCGTCAAATCCGCTAACTTTGCATCTAGCCGAATTGGCATGCGCAGCCGCCCGGTTTCTGCCTCCGGATCAGTCTGGATAAGCTCAGTTTCGATAGCTTTGAGACCCTCCAATAGCGCGTCCGCCGCCTCGGAAATCTCGGTAAACCGAGCACTATCACCTTCTTTCGCACGACACTTCCAACCCTCCACCTGTCCCCTAATGCGCCGGAGCAAGTTAACTCCCTCATGCGCCTCGGATATTTTGTCTCGGATATCGCACCATAGCTTAAACTGAGCATCAAAATCTTCTTGAGTGGCGGACACGCGCGGGTCCTTGAGCAGCTCGAAAGATTGAGAGTATGTCTGATCACCGACCTTTAGTTGCGCACGGTACACTCCGGGGGGTGCAAGCGGGCCCGCGCCTTCTTTGTCTAGCGGATCTTCCGGTTCTTCTGAGTGATTCTCGGTAACCTCAATTGCATCAGGGAATCGCATATCCCACACAAAGCGATTTAATCCATGGTCGGTGGACAACAGTCGTTTCGCCCCGCTATCCAAGGGCTCGGTATCCGTATCCTCATCTTCTTTGGTATCGCCGCACTTCTTTTTGGCGCTGGTAAAGGTTGAGATTTCTTCTCCTTGGCTATCAAGAATCGTTAGAGTGATCTCATCTGTTGCAGCTTCCTCAAGCAGGTAGTGAATGACGACACCATTCGGTGGCCCCTCTCCCGCGTCGATATACCTCCGATTACGGCCGCCCTGAGCCAGCTTGTCCTCAAGAAAGGTTGCTGCCGCTCCGAGGCCAACGATGTAGTTCTTTCCAGTCTTACCAGTGAATCCTCGTGCACTCCATTGCAGGTATCGCCGGTAGGTGGCAGGCGGTTCAAATAGATGAACCGAGCTCCGCATAACCTCTGCGGTAAGTTGACGTAATGGCGCCAAATCATCAAGAATCCAGAACGATCTGCCATGGGTCGCAAGAACAAGCTCGTTATCCTTGACGACCATGTCGTAGACGGGGACAATGGGCAAGTTGGACTGTAAGCGTCCCCAGCTTTCGCCGTCGTCAAACGAAACAAAGACGCCAGT
The DNA here is from genome assembly GCA_028820655.1 of Candidatus Poribacteria bacterium. GTDB lineage: Bacteria > Poribacteria > WGA-4E > WGA-4E > JAJDTR01 > JAJDTR01. The sequence continues at coordinate 189,181 of JAPPIK010000025.1, forward strand.
TTCAGTGCCAACATAAAGTAGATGTTTCCGAATCGGATCTTCCCGAATAACGCGAGTTATTTCGCCATCGGGAAGGTTATCGCTGACGGTCATCCACGTTTCGCCGTAGTCCACGGTTTTGTAAAGGTACGGCTGGTAGTCATCCAGTTTGTAACGGGTCGCGGCGAGGTAAGCAGTTCCTCTGTCATGGATCGAGAGTTCAATCTTATGAATCAACGACCACTCCGGCAAGCTGGTTGGTGTAATGTCCTCCCAACTTTCCCCGCCATTTTTAGAGATATGAACAATGCCATCATCACTTCCTGCCCAGAATACGCCTTGCTCATGCGGCGACTCCGCAAACGCATAGACGGTTCCATAATGCTCCGCACCGCTGCAGTCAAGCGTGATCGGGCCGCCCGAGGGACCAAGCTTGGATTCATCATTACGCGTAAGATCCGGACTGATAGCTTCCCAACTATCCCCCTCGTCGGTTGTGCGAAACACTAGGTTCCCGGCGGCGTACAGGACATCCGGATTGTGCGGGGAAAGCGAAACGGGAAATGTCCATGAAAAACGGTACTTCAGATCCTTTGGCCCCCAACCAAAATATCCCTCGGGCCATACGGTGATTAAGCGAACATGCCGCGTCCGATGGTCGTAACGTTGCAACGGTCCGCCGCCCCCCGGTGAACTGCCAACCGCTCCGATGTAAACGATATTAGGGTCGTCCGGACGCACCGCGATGTCGCCGCTTTCACCCGTGCCCGCCGGATAGCAATCGTTCCACCTTATTCCGCCGTACTCTGTGGCACTGGGTACGCTAATGCTTGAATTGTCCTGCTGCGTAGCGTACACACGATACGGGAATTGATTATCCACCTCAAGGCGGTAGAACTGCGACGTCAGTTGGTTGTAGATGGTCGACCAACTCTCGCCCCCGTTGAATGAAACGCACGCTCCGCCGTCATTGCCCAAGATCATGCGCAGCGGGTCATGCGGATCAATCCATAGGTCGTGGTTATCGCCGTGCGGCGTCGTAATTTCGGTGAAAGTCTTTCCGCCATCGGTCGATTTCCACATAAAGAAATTCGTGATGTATACTGTTTCAGCATCCTGTGGATCGGCGAAAATGTGGCAGTAGTACCACGGACGTTCCCAGAGCGCATGATTAGATGTCAGCATTTCCCATGTGTCGCCGCCATCTTCCGAACGGTATACGCCTCCCTTTTCTGCCTCCACGACCGCGCAGACACGGTCGGATTTGGCCGGAGAGATTGAGACGCCGATCTTTCCTTTGATGCCCTTCGGCATACCTTGATTGTCTGTAATATCCTCCCACGTGTCGCCGCCATCAGTTGACCTGTAGAGACCACTATCCGGACCGCCGCTGGACAACTCCCAGAAGTTGCGATGGGTTTCCCAAATGGAGGCAAACAGGATGCGCGGATTGTTGGGATCCATCGTCAAATCCACGGCGCCCGCCTTCTCGCTCCGGAACAAAACCCGATCCCAATTCTCTCCGCCATCCTTGGATCGATAGACGCCACGCTCCGAGTTTGGGCCAAAGGCATGTCCCAGCGCCGCCACATAAACCAAATCGGGATCCTGAGGATGAACTCGAATCTCGCCGATGTGCCGTGTCTCCTCCAGACCGATGTGACTCCAGGTCTTCCCGCTATCCACCGACTTGTAGACGCCGTCGCCGTACGAAACGTCCAACCGGATTGTGGTTTCACCCGTACCGGCGTAAATGACGTTTGGGTCGGACTCCGAGACGGTAAGCGCTCCGATAGATGCCGTATTGAAGAACCCGTCAGAGATATTCTCCCAATACGTGCCTCCGTCAACCGTTTTCCAGACCCCGCCGGCGCACGCACCAAAGTAGAAGGTCATTTTTTCAGAGGGATGTCCTGCTACGGCGACGACACGCCCGCCGCGCGGCGGCCCAATGCAACGCCATCTCAACGCATCATTTGATTGACATCTCGCTTCATTGGAGACATGCAATATTCGTGTATCCGGGGATAGGCTGTTCATAACCGATTTTGCTCCATTACAGCAGGATTATTGGCATCCGAACCTAGTGGTCAGGTGAAACCAAGATTGAGTTTCGTTGTTGATTTTATCGCTTCTCAACCTTACAGTCAACCCAAAAGACCGAGGCTCTCATATGTGCTCGGTTCTTCAATATTCTCAAGCGTCCGACTTTATAGTCATTTACATTCATATTTTCACTCATCTTCCGCATAATAAAGCTGTGTAATCTCAAATTTTTACTTCCTAGATTTTAGGGCATATCTCGTCGAACAAGCAAAAACGGCCTAGATACTTTCGCGAGATTCAATTGACATGGCACTCCGCTGGAGCGGGGAATCGCGACCTGGAGGTCGCTCCTACAGATGGAGCTTGAATCGTGACCTGGAGAAGATCTCTATGGGATCTCTATCGCGCTCGCTGTCCCCTCGCTTGATCAGTCATTATTCATTCCTTTAATCTCCTACAAGTCAAAGGGGCGGTTGTCCGTGTGCGGTGAAGCAATCGAGGAACGCCAAGCTAATCGAGATTGGATACCCTACCGTGTGATTCGCATGGCACTCCGCTGGAGCGGGGAATCGCGACCTGGAGGTCGCTCCTACAATAAAAAGTCTGGTGGGCAGAAGATTCGCTATGGGATCTCTACCGCCGTCGCTGTTCACTCAGTTGCTCCCTCACTATTCGTTCGATTGATGGATTCCTATGGGAGTTCTATCGCGGTGGTTATTCACTTCCTTGATCACCCGCTATCCACTCGCTTCATTGCCCTTACAGATGTTCTATTGACACAGGCTCTCCTTTCTGTCATTGATAATGTATGTGTAAATATGAACGATGGCGATATGAATTACTACCGATAAAATCGGACCCGCCCTCGTAGCAATCTAGCGGCTGAATAAGGAGTGCGATAGAAAGTCCCACTTTTAGTTTGCACACACCCACAATCTAACAGATTGTGGTACAGAAGAATGTCGTTCTCCACAAATAGGTGTAATTATAAGTTACAATGACTGTAGGAATCGGCGATCTGCGGTCCGCGATTCCCTCCTGCTATGCGATTTGCAAATTTCCGCCAAAGACGATCAGCCTAAGCGAAATTCTTCTCTTGCCGCTATTACACATTCGGCATAGAAGACGGCAAAGAATTCCCTTTAACGGTAGAATTGAGGGAGGGTTTCTCTTTATAACGTACCCTCTCAGATCAGAATATGACTATACAGAATCCGTAATACACGCTATAATAATTTGATATTAAACCAGGTTGCTACCTATTGTTAATCGTTAAACTTGAGGGTTTCCGAGTGTTAAATTGTAGTCCTGCTCGGCTTGGATAGGCATATTCAAGACTTATCCGATTGCAATGGATTTGTCAATCCACTGCGAGCAGATTTCGTCGATTTCACGTACTTCGACCCGGTTTGCGGTGCATCCCAAAAGGAGTGTCGGGCTAGAAGCCCGACCTACGGGAGCGAGTAGCAACTTGCGACACTAATACCATTTCGGTTGCATAATGCAGCATAAGATAATCTCAATGAAAGCATGAGGAATCATTATGACATCTTCCACCAGCTACTCGGTTCGCGCCGTATATTGTCACCACCGCGCTTCCGATGATGAGATTTACCATCACCTCTGTAGAATCGCGGAACCGCTGAAACGCTCAATCGATAGAATTCGGAAAGCACGCAAAATCGTAATCAAAACCAATATGATGCGCGCCCCCGTCGAGCGGTTTGCCGGCCGCCGCCGCGAATTGGTGGATGATTCCGTTATGCGCGCAGTCCTAATCTTCCTCAGAGAGCACAGCAGCGCACAGATTGTAGCGACCGACACCCATTTCAAGGGGGGTGTTGAGAAAATCAACTACATTCCCTTGCTTCAGGAATTCGGGGTGGAATACATAGACTCCTCAATGCCCCCGCACAAGACCTACGAAGTTCCCGGCGGAGGTCTGATGTTTTCGAGGTATAAACTTAACGCCTGCTTTTCCGATGCGGATTCCGTGGTGTCAGTATCCAAGATGAAAAACCACGCCTTTATGGGCGTCACGCTATGCCTGAAGAACCTGTTCGGCGTGCTTCCGCTGCCTCCGCACAACAGGCCAAGAGATTATTTCCATCACCTCATCAGGCTTCCCTATTTTCTCGTGGATCTGGGCATGATTATACAACCTTGCTTAAATGTCGTCGACGCTCTGGTAGGACAATCTCAACGCGAATGGGATGGGGATGGGCGTATTTGCAATGCACTTATCGCAGGCGATCACCCAATCGCCACGGACGCTTGCGGCGCATGGCTCATGGGGCATGATCCGGCTTCGGATTGGCCGACACCGCCGTTCAAGCGCGATCGAAATTCGCTGGCAATCGCCGCGGAAAACGGATTCGGAACTGTAAACCTGGATGAAATTGATTTCCAAACTGATCTAGAGCGGCCGCTCGCTGAATTCGACTCGCGCCAATTCGACTCGGCGGAGGAGATCGCGGCGTGGCGTAAGACTACTTGTGAACAGGCGTTATTCTACCGTGACCACCAGGTTGACATCATGGAAAAATACGGGGGTCAATTCATCCTCCTCCAGAATGGAGAGGTAACCTGGCACGGAGTGGATACCCACACGTTGGGCAGTTGGAGAGAGTTGCACGGTACCAAGATCAATCAAGCGCCTTGGCTAAAGCATGTGGGACCGGCGCATGAAGAGGGAGAACAGTTCAGCGTGTATGAAGAAAACCTGACGAAACTACGTTGAATGCGTCGGGATGCTTGCGCAAGCGCACTAGAAATCGACGCGGGGAGGACTATCATCAGACATGAATGAATACGGCGCGGAATCTGATCACAATTTGTTCATCTTTCGCCGTCTGAGTGATGAACAGATACTATCATTTCATGACCACGGATATATCTATTACGGCAGGCTGTTGACCGACCTTGGACTGGCGCTAATGCGTGAAGAAGCGATGGATGAGTGGAACGAGGAAAACCGCGAATTCGATGAAAGCCAGACGTGGTTGAAGAACTCATTGCTTACAAACATACATCGACGCTCGACCCTCATCCGACGCTACTACTTCCATGGTCCATTCGTCGACGCGGCAGAGCAACTGGTTGGACCGAATCTGAAGGGAGTCACCTCACAACTCAGTTTCAAACTGCGCGGCAACACCAAACTAGCACCGTGGCATCAGGACAACGGTTACGGAGAACTTGACCCCTATACGGCAATTACCTGTATTACCGCATTGGATGATACTGACGTGAAGAGCGGTTGTTTATGGATTATTCCCGGCGGACATCGGCTTGGGCAGATTGACGTTAGCGATCAACTCACCGTCGAGTCCAAGGAAGCGATGGTGGAAGTGTCCATTGAAATGGACGAAACCAGCGCGATCCCGATACCGATGAAAGCAGGGGAAAGTCTGATCTTTCACGGATGGATGCCCCACAAATCGCTAGGTAACACATCGGACCGCGACCGACGGCTTCTGTTTTTGCGCTACGCCGATGCCGACGCCGTAGAGGTTTACAATGACCGGAAACCGCGTCTGGGAAAGTTAATTCGAGGGAAAACCCGCTTCTCCGAAGTCGAGGAACATGAAGCGGATCTCGATTAGTTCCAGCGATGAACGAAGACTATGGGGCATCAAGAAACCTCTGGGGATAATCAAGATTCTGCGCGATCTATCGATTGCGAATACCACGTTCTGAATCATTTGGATGTATATGATTCGCCTGAATGTGGGCGGTTGGCGACCCAAGCAAGAGCCGATCGCCATCTTCGCATCTTGTCCGATGGGGTTAATAAGGGCCTCCACCAATCGGTCAAAGTGCGTTTGTGTGAGGATGACTACCCGGGATGGTTGAAGGTTCGAGACCTCCAACAACTTAGAATATCCATCAATCCATATCGCGCACGGAAAATGAACCGGGCGGATATCTGCGTGCGACTTCCGGAGGTAGTGTCGTTTACACAAGACGCGATGGCTCAACCCAACCATTACTTGTGGGGTGGCACGGTTGGCCCACACTTTGACTGTTCGGGCCTTGTACAAGCCGCCTTTGCTTCGGTCGGGATTTGGCTCCCTCGCGACGCCTATCAGCAGGAGGATTTCCTTCATCCCGTTTCCGTGCAGGACGTACAATGCGGCGACCTGTTATTCTTCGGTTCAAAAAAGCGAGCTACTCACGTTGGGCTTTATATCGGCGAGGGGGAATACATCCACAGTTCAGGCAGAGATCATGGTCGGGACGGAATCGGTATCGATCGTCTTTCCCCGCCTCGCGAGGAAATCAGTGAATGGCTATTTCAGAAATTGCGCAGTGCGGGACGGGTTATTGAGAACTACCAACCACGGGAATCAGATTAGCCGTATTAGAATTGGGTGCCTACCTCCAAAGAGAATACCCTCGGATTCGGGTCCCGACGCTCGATTAGCTCCAAGATGCCATCATTATTGTTAATCTCCGCTACCCCTTGAAAATCATGCGGAATCTTGAGGAGAAAAGCGATGTACGATTTCTCGAGGGTTTCGTTAGCGTCGATGTATTCGTATAGAGACCGTCCCAAAATTCGACCTACTCGCACCAACTCCGCATACGGTTGATGAAGACCTGTCGTCCCGAATTCCAGTCCCCTCGCTGCTACCCGCCCGTTCGATCTCGCCCGCCAAATGGCGAGCCACGGATAGGCTTCGACTCGCCATAGATAACCGAGTAAAAGGCCGGTGTTGGGACTGGACGCGGTCACCCATCCGTATTCCGACGACGCATCGAAAATGAAAGTGCTGACATCGCTGTACGGTGTACCGGATTCATCATTTTGGAATCTACTCAGGTCTACAAGTTCGCCTTGGATCGTGGCATTTGGCCAAAGGTCTGCCGCGGCGACCGATTCCGGCACCCTACTTCCTTGCACAAAGCCGTATTGTGCATTGCTGTCGACAATGGTGTCGGGATCCAAGAAGGGAGGGGCAATGGAGGGATGTTGAACCACGTTGTAGATGCGGCCGAGTTTTCCCGTATTCGTGATGCGTTCACGAACGACCAACACGGCTTGATTATTTTCAAGCCGCATTAGCCGCCGCACCGTCATTTGTGCTATCGGCAGTTCGCAAACCATCTCTGCTTCTAGATGGCTTCCGGCGAATCCTTCCCGATTGACGAGGCGCCATGGAGCATAGGCTGCCTCGCCATGAAAGGTCATCCCGTTCTCCACCTCGGCCGCCGACGGGGCGCCCCACCGATCCAAACAAAGGAAATGCCCTCGCAAACACGGTTCATCATTGGATGCAGACTCGCGTCCCATTTCCCAGTTTAGAGGGTTGACAGCGCGGTCGATAAACCTGAATTCGGTAATTCCACCGCCGCTCGAAGCCACGGACACCTGCACGGATTCGTTGCTCAAGACTAACTCTTCGTCTGCGATAGCAGGTGAGCAAACAAGCAGGAGTAAAACTAAGAGAGTTGTCGGAAATCCGTATAGTCGGACCTTCCGGGCGGATACCTTGCACGACCTCGCTGAATCGTCCGCGTTCAAAACGTGCTCCGATAAAATTGCGGGAGAAAAACATAACCCCCGGTAAGGCACATGAAGGCAATGAGGCGTCGTAGTGGCCGCTATTTGTCTAACTCACCCGGATCCCAAAAGATCTCGACTCCAAGTTCTTCGGCGGCTTCGGCGAGGACACTCAAATGATCGCGGTGGAGCGGAATGCCGTTTTCGATCGATGATTCATAGTTGCGCCATTCAATTTCCCCAGGCAAATAAACCTCATCCACCCCTTCCACGGTTTTTGAAGCCTTGACCGTGCGAATTCCTCGATCTACCTCTTCAGTATATTGATCGTAATCCGTGAAACTGGACACGTTCAGCGCCATGAAAAAGTGTTCGGAGGCTCCGCCATCCTTGTGACAGCCCATCAGTCCGCCAATTAGAGGACCTGCCATCGTCGTCAACGCCATAGCGATTCCATAGCCCTTTGGACCGGCCGCCGGTTTGAGCACTTCACCCAGATCGAAATCGTTTGTCGGTTCGCCATCCTCGGTCAACATCCAGTCCATCGGGATGGGAATACCGTACATGGACATGGTTTTGATCCTCTCCCATGCCGAAATACCGCATGCCATGTCGAGCACGATGGGACGTTCCTTACCAGCCGGGAGCGCGTAGCAAAACGCGACGTTTCCCACAACCGGAGTGGCGCCGCCAGGAGCGCCAACGCTTCTCATCGATGTGCTCGTAGCGGCGAAGCCGATCAGTCTTTCGCGAACAGCCATCATGCCGTAGCACGCAGCGGCGCCAAAGTGGCCGGCATTGCGAACTCCCACGCCGGCGATCCCCATGGACTTCGCTTTTTCCACCGCCATATCCATCGCCATTGCCGAAGGCAGGTGTCCCAACGCACTGTCTCCTTCAATGACGGCAATACAAGGTCCCTCTTGTACAACTTCAATTCGCGGCGTCGGATTTATGTTTCCGTCAAGAATACCTTGGATGTACCGCGGCTGGGCGCGAGTGCCGTGTGAATAAACGCCTCTTAAATCGGTCTCGACCTGAAAATTTGCCATCGTCTCTGCATGGTCGCGCGGCACTCCGACCTTTCGATAAAGTGTTTCGCTGAAAGCGCGAAGTTCATCTGGTTGAACTATCAACTCTTGAGATTCTTGACTCATCAAGCTAAGTCTCCAATTGAAGGTAGGAAAACGACACCGGCGAGTAGACCGTATACGAAAAAATTCAACAACGTCTGTCCGAATTATTGAATTGAGATGGTGAATACCAAAGGAATCCGTGCAACGGAAGCGGGACTCTTTGCTCGACTTTCTACATTTGAGCCGTATAACAGACGGTGTCAATCAAGCGTTTGAGAAAAGCAGGTGAGATTTTAACCATCTGGTCATTTTGGCTGACCATTGAAAAAGTCGCTGACGGATTTCAAATACTATGCAGATAATGTGTTGTGTTTCGCCCGAATCTTGTTACTGCACGGGTTTGGTGTTAAATGGCTTCCCGTCTAATCCAATCGTTATACTTTTGTACAAAGTCGAGCTTAGGGGGTTGATAAAACAACCTAAACCGAGAAGGAATGAGTTCCAAGTGGCCGCCACCCCAGGATCAAGATGGAACTCCGTTTCTCCGAATCCTATTTGATTATCACCATCCGCCGGAGTTGGCGGAACGATGGCGTAGCCAATTCATAGAAGTAGGTGCCGCTGGCAACTAACTCGCCGTTTCCGTTGCGTCCATCCCAATGGGCGGCACGTCCTCGACTATTATAAAAACCCGCGGATTGAATACCGAGCGACAGTGTGCGAACCAACACGCCGGTCGTGTCATAAATGGACACCGATACCGGACTGTCAGCCGAAAGTTGATACGGTATCCACGTCTCCGGGTTGAACGGATTCGGGTAGTTCTGCAGCAATTGATTCCGATCCGGTTTACCGATGCCGTCAAGCCTAACAGACAACACCGCGTTTGCAAGGTGCTCATGCGTCAGGTTGAATCTTACCGTATTCGATTCAACATTGCCATCCGGACCGACGACGTGTAATTCAATCACGTCTCCCACTTCGACGACACTGCGCCGCGCCAAGTCGGCGGTTGCAGCGGCGAAGTAATCACCTTCCACCGAGGTGGTTATCGTACGCATTGTTCTCAGGTTACGGACGACGACTTGGTAGCCGTCGAAGGCAGGATTTTCAACCGCGCTCGCTAACCACTCGCTTGCAGGATTTTCTACCGCGCTTGCTAACCACTCGCTTGCAGGATTTTCTACCGCGCTCGCTAACCACTCGCTTGCTGGATTGCCGTTCAAGCGCCCAGTTACGACGAACGCCCATGTCTGAGAAGATGTCCCTGCACGGGGCGCCGCAGCGGTTTGCATTTGATCTGTCCAAGCTGTCCCCGTGAATACAACGTCCCGGGACTTCAGAAGATTTACGATGTACCCTTTTCCACCTTCGATAGGAAATCCGGCGTCGGGCGCATTTGGTGTCCATGCCACAAATTGCTTTTCCGCGGTATCGAGCGCTATGACCGCCGTCGCGCCCGTCTTTAAGGCAAGCGTGCGCGCTGTCATGTGGACAGTCGGTTTCAACGGCACAGAGAGCATGTTTAAACCTTTAAAAAGATGCATAGAGAAAACATTGCCGAAACCGCCTTCGCTCAGTGGTGTCGCAGGTCTGCCGACAAATCCCAATCTGCGGCCATCCGTTGAGTCATAATATCCGATAATGCTTCCATCTTGATTAACATTTCGGACGACGGTGCTTATACTGTCCGGGAACCGCACTTCAAAGAGGGTGTCATCTGGCAGGAGGATATAGGACCGAAGAATATCATTTACAGCTTTGGCTCTGAAGCCGATAATCCCGAGATCGGTGATGGTGTTCACAAATAGGTATGCAAGATTCGGCGTTCTTGGAAGATCAATAGTGTTGAAACTCCCGTCGGGGTTACGTATGAACCCATGAAACATTCCATCGTTATCGACATAGCTGCCGACGACAGCACCTGCGGCGTTGACAAAGTCCCCATAAGTTTGGACTGCGCCGGGGAATGTAATTTTCAGATCCCCCGAGAAGGCGTGAGAGACTCCCTCTGCGTCGACGGCGTTACCGCTCAGAGCCCCTGTTTCATCGCTGATACCGTAGATGTTGGTTTCGGCTGCGCCGGGAAAATCGTATCGATGGAGTTCTCCGTCTTCCAAAATGACGCCGTGGTAAAGTCCATCAGCATCTTTATAGTGTCCCACAGCTTTTCCAGTGTTGTCGAGTCCATAGAAAAAGGTATTTACGGAACCTTTGAAATCGTGCCTCCTAAAAACACTGTCTATCAGTGTGAAACCGACGATTTTCTCGCCATCGGCGCTCCGGGTGTTTCCTGCGTAATCACCGAAATCGTTACTTGCGGCTATCTCCAAAAAATCGATACCGGGGACTTCAATGGTTTCAAAGATATAATCTGCAATCGGTGTTTCGGCAGCAACCGGTGTAACGGCATATCCCATAAAACAGATAATCAGACATATAAACAGGGAACGTTTCGAAATCATGTGATGATCCATAGTTATCCTCTTTTGACCTAGGTAATCTAAGTTGCCACCTGTGTATCACTATCCGTTAGATCCGCCCTGCGATACGCAAACTAACAGTTTGCGCTACAGAATCTCCGCAATTGATTAACTAGCCGCAATAAATAACGGAGGTGCATGTAGAATACCCAGTATGTAGAAACTTGGGTTAGGTAGCTTAACGTGTTTTTTAGGCGTCACGGCGTTTTACAGTTACGCCGTTAACTAAATGGTTCTCTCGGTAAGTAAATATGATTAAGTGTTGGGTGTCGGTAGTTCACATTGTCTGAACTGTGATTTATGAGATTATTGTGATTACCTTGATTGCATGTGTCAAGTTGCCGGTGATGAGCCGGCTAGATCGTTTCGAGGGCACTAGGATTCAGAGAAGAAACCAAGTCTTCGGAAAAAAAACACGGTATTCTGTTTCCAGCCAGAAATCAAGTTTTCAAGAAAAAACTTGATTTCGACATGCGTTAAACACTTAGCGAGAAGACCACTAAACCGTGACGCTTGTAAGTCTCCGATTGATTCTACTTCATAATGACAAGCTTGCGCGTTTGACGGAAAGATGGTGTAGACAATTGATAGAAGTAGGCACCGCTAGCAACTAACTCCCCGTTATTGTTGCGGCCATCCCAATATGCGGCGCGTCCTCGGCTATTGTAGAAACCTGCAGATTGAATGCCGAGCGATAGTGTCCGAACCAGCCCCCCGGATGCGCTATAAATGGATACCGATACCGGACTGTCCTTGGAAAGTTGGTAGGGAATCCACGTTTCGGGGTTAAACGGATTCGGGTAGTTCTGCAACAACAGATCCCCCTCCGGTTTACCGACGCCGTCAAGCCTGACGGACAACACCGCGTTTGCAAGGTGTTCAGGCGTGACGCTGAATCTCACGGTACGCGATTCAACATTCCCATCGGGACCGATGACGTGTAGTTCAATCACGTCTCCAACTTCGACTACACTCCGCCGCGACAAGTCGGCAGTTGCAGCCGCGAAGTAATCCCCTTCCACCGAAGCAGATATCGAACTGTTTGTTCTCAGGTTGCGCACGATTACACGGTAGCCGTCAAACGCAGGATTTTCTACCGCACTCGCTAGCCACTCGCTTGCTAGTTGTCCGTCCAAGTGTCCACTGACAACGAACGCCCACACGTTCTGTTCCTGCGCAATTTCGACGGATACAGCGGGCGGCGATGCGGCTGCCTCCGTTTGATCTGTCCACGGCGCTCCCACGAAGGCGAAATCCCGGGATTCCGGAACATTGACGATATAGCCTTTTCCGCCTTCAATCGGAAATCCGTCGTTGGGCGCACTTGGCGTCCACCCCACGAATATTTGGTTAGCCGAATCAAGCATGATGACGGTTGTCGCCCCAGTTAAGCCTGAAAGCGTCTTGGCGTTTATTGCTTTTGGCGGCATCAAAGGCACGGAAATCATGTTCAAACCCTTAGCAAGCCTAGAGTCGTAGGCATTGCCGAAACGGTCGCTGATATCCTTGGCAACGAGTCTGGCGATGAACCCGTGCCTGCGCCCATCGGCTGAGTCATAGTGCCCGACGACAGAACCGTCCTCATTGATATTCCAACCTTCCGTGCTAACAGCACCCGGAAACTGCAATTCTTGTAGATTGAGGGGGCTTCCGACATAGGTGCGCGGGACATCACCCGCCGCTTTGGCTCGTCCAACGACAGTCCTTGTCCTGTTGAGACCGTGCAGAAAAAAGTATTCCAGATTTAGTGCGTTTGGAAGGTCAATCGAAAGAAATCTACCCAACGAGCTACGCATGTATGCATGATATATACCATCAGCATCTCTATAGCTGCCCACGATATGGCCTGTCCAACTCACAAAATCGGCGTATGTTTCCGGTGCCCCGGGAACTCAACGATTGTCTCCCCCGAGAACCCGCGACGAACACCGGACATATCTACAAAACTACCCGTTAGCGCGCCGGTCGAATCACTGTATCCGTATATCTCCGTTTCGACCGAATTCGGGAAATTGTATTGCCGCAACTCGCCATTCTCCAAGATTACGCCGTGGTAAAGCCCATCCCTATCCTTGTAGTGTCCGGCAGCTATTCCGTTATTACCGAGCGCATAGAAATAGGTGCCACCCGATCCGGGAAAATCGTGGGTCGTGAAAACACCATCAATGAGCGTAAAGGCGACATCTTTTTCACCGTCGGGACCCCGCATGTTGCCGGCGTAATCTTCAAAGTCGCTACTGGCAGTTACCGCTAAAAAATCTACACCGGGAACATCAATACTCTCGAAAGTATAATTGAGCTTAGGAGGCGTAACGCCGCGCCGCGATTGCGGGGTACCCGGTTTAGGTCTGGCGATAAACCCGTGTCTACGTCCATCCTCAGTGTCATAGTGACCCACCACAGAGTTGTCCTGATTAACGTTCCATCCTTCCGTGCTGACACTGCCCGGAAACTTCAATTCCTGTAAGCCAAGAGGGTTGCCGGCATAGGTGCGCGGGACATCGCCCGCCGCTTTGGCTCGACCGACGGCGTTCAGTGCGTCGCTGATGCCATGCAGAAAAAAGTATTCGGGATCTGATACGGCTGGAATGTCCAGCGTTGCAAAACTACCCCCGGGGCCACGCAGGTAGGGATAATAACTACCTTCAGCATCCACATAGCTACCAACCACATTGCCTAGCGTGCTCACAAAATCGGCATAAGTTTCCACTGCCCCCGGAAACTCAATTATGTCATCTCCCGAGAATCCGCGGCGCACGCCGGAAGCATCGGTATAGTTACCCGTCATTGCCCCCGACGAGTCGCTGTAACCGTATATCTCCGTTTGGACGGCACCCGGAAAATTGTATCGCCGCAACTCGCCATTTTCCAAGATAACGCCATGGTACAGACCGTCGCTATCTTGGTAATATCCTGCGGCTAAGCCATTATTGCCAAGCGCATAGAAATGAGTTTTCTGCGAGCCGGGAAAATCGTGCTTTGTAAAAACGCCATCAATGAGTGTAAATGCGACTTCCTTTTCGCCGTCATCACTCAGCGTGTAGCCCGCGAAATCCTCAAAGTCACTGCTCGCAGCGACCGCTAAAAACTCTTCCCCCGGAACATCGATCGTTTCAAAAGTATAGTTGGCGGATATGCCAACGGGTTCATCGTCGACTTGTGCATTGGCGGTTCCCGGTAAAACGGAAACCAGGCAGATGAACAAGGAACACATGTAAAACAAAAAACTGATTTTGGTCTGATCGTGCATTACGAAATCCTCACTTAATGGTTGTTGATTTAAGATTGAATAGAAGAGTAGACAAGGCATCACGCCGTATGGAGGAGTCCTGAAAGTAACACTTTGAAAAAACGCCTTATTCATCCCTCCTGTTTCATCATTACATTAGACTGACCAGTTGTTCGGCGATGACAAGTGGATTATCGCTTACAGCGACGGGCGGAATCCGGTAAATTTTGAATTCAACAGCATCTCTTGGCTTAACTAGGCGTCAAAGTTAGACCTAACATATGACTGTAACACATGTAGCGTTGCGATGGATTCTGCTATATGATCATCAATCGCAGATCATGGTGTTGCGGTATGCCGGTGGCGATAAGCGTAACACACAAAACCGTGTTTGGCAAGTGCTCTAATTCCTTTGACTGCCATTCGCCACTTTAGCATCCGAAAATGTGAACAAAGTGTTAATCCAGCACCCTTTTTGAGGACGGGAGACTGAGCTTGTACCTAGTATTCATGTAAAAATAGACGACAAAAATGGGTACAAAAATGTGAACGGAGGCTTGATTTCGCGGGAGTGTTCACATGGTTTGATTCAATACTTTCCTTTGGTGACGTGGGTTCATACGCGGGCAAATAGGTACAAAATAGGTACAGGAAGAAGAGATCATCGGCGCGAGGGTCGATTTTAAGTATGTAAAAAGCCAAAGCGCCACATCGTTTGAACACGGATAATTAGCGATTTGAGGAGTCGTGCATCCACTCCGCCGCTCAACTGTTGGTTCCATATTGTACTATACACGTGTAAAGTTGTCAATGCAAAATCGGATGTGTTCCCGCGTGAAATCGCCGACATGTACGTGTACATGATAACGGGAAAGCTGTATGAGAGATTAAGGCCTTTTTAGGTTGACAACTTCTCATACGTATAGTATGGTGTGGGCGTGCCTTGATGGAATGGAGATGGTAATGTCTTGATTTGTTTTAATGGTCGGATTACATTATTCGTGAAATGAGGGATTAAACGGCGCGATTACTACATGGGATAAGAACGGGTAACGGTTGGCTACTTTGAAGTGAAAGGAGAATTTGATAGTGAACGCAGTAGGGCATTTGCAGAGAGTGGCTTTGCGTGAGGTGTGGGACAATGAACCAAACGACTTTACCCCGTGGCTGGAGAAGAACATCGACGTGTTGAACGACACCATTGGTCTGTCAATCTCAATCGTGGAGCGTGAGCATAGGCCGACGGAGCGGTTGAGCGTAGACCTTTTGGGAGAGATTGAAACGGAGACGGAAACAGGGCTCGTCGTCATTGAGAATCAACTTGAGGCGAGCAACCATGACCACCTCGGCAAACTGATTACATATTTGACTGTGATCGACGCCAGAGTTGGGATTTGGATTGTGGCCGATCCCAAACCTGAACACGTTAGCGCAATATCGTGGTTGAATCAAACGTATGCGGCGGATTTCTATCTGGTAAAACTTGAAGCGGTCCAGATTGGAGACTCATTGCGGGCACCACTGCTGACGCTGATTGTAGGGGCTAACGAGGAAAGTAAACAGGCGGTAACAGTGAAGGCAGAAGAGAAGGAACGGTATGGGCTACGTCAAGAATTTTGGACGCAGTTGTTAGATCGTGCGAGAGAAAGAACGCCGCTACATGCCAACATTTCGGCTAAGAAGTATGCGAGTATCTATGCGACAGTGAGGAGCGGGGTGTTCCTTCAATACACTATCAGGCAACGTGACTCGGGTGTCGGTTTGTACATTGATCGAAGCGACAAGGACGAGAATATAGAGATTTTCCGAGCGCTCAAAGAGAAAAAATGCGAGATTGAGGAAGCGTTTGGTGAGCCGCTCGAATGGGAACAACGAGACGGCACACGTGTATGTCGAATTGTCAAGTCTCAGGTTTCTCAGGGTGGATACCGGAATGATAGAGAGGACTGGGAAGAAATACAGGATTCCATGATAGAGGCTATGATTCGGCTGAATAAGGCACTAGAGCCACATATCGAGGCACTTGGTTGAATTGAAAGGAGAATCATCGTGAAATTCCGAGAGAAACTGGGATATATCGCTTTAGACGGGAAGGAGAATTCAATTGAAGTTGCTGTTTAGCGAATGGGAGATCCAATATTATGCCTCTCGTTATCCCCGTGAGTATGATGCAGCCATTGAATCGCTGGTACCTGAAGTGAAGAAGCGCGGCTATTTGACCGGATCGGAGTTGATGGAGTTGACTAGTTGGCAGGCGCCGGGGCGCAAAAAAGGCCGCGTGTTGAGCAATTTGTGCGATTGAGTGCGGCTATACCCAAAACTGAAAGAGGAGCGTAATTATGAGGAACAAAACCCGTAACGCCGTTTGGCTCTTTATTGTTTTTTTCACGATCTACTTCACCGGCTGCGCCACGACGTATGTTCCCGAGTGGCGCTCACAGCTGTGGACGGTTCCCGATGTTCGTGAAAATCAAACGCAGGCATTCGGCGCTCTAGAATCGAGCGAATTGCGAAGCGGAATTATCTGTACACTCTTTCGCGAGGTGGGCAATCCAACTAACACTATTGTGGCGGTTACGGCGAGCTGTCGGAATACGAGTACGCACCCTTACTACTTAGAATCCAATCCTATCCAGGTGATCGATGCCGCGCGTAATCTACTAAAGCCGCTGACTGTCGAACATGCCATGTATAAGTTCTATGGGGGTGCCTTGTTTGAACAGGCGCAAATTGACCGACTAACTAGCCCTATGCCGGATTCACGCGACTATAGTGATTCCATCTTTGGTTCTGCACTTTACGCAATCGCGGTGGCTTTACGCAGCGAGGAAAACCGCGCGATTATATCGAACCTGTTGGATAAAGAGTCATTGCCTTACGATTTATACCATCGCAGTTTTGAACCCGTTACCATATCACCTGGAGTCTCAACCCAATGGACACAATTTTTCTTGGTGTCGCCTACTGATAAAACCATTTCGGTGATGTTAGAGGGGGATGACATTGATAATGCGATTAGCTTCGTTCGCCCAATACGACCTCCACCACGAAAAGCTGCCGCGGAGGACGGGGGCACTGGTGTTGCCGTGTTCGTATTCGCCGCAGCCATCTTCACACTCATAGTAATGCTATCGAACTCAGATTAACGTAGATTATGAGACATCCTCTTATGCCGAGTATGACAGTTCACATTCTGGGGTACCCATGCCCCATGGAATCCTCTTTACCGCGCTCGGCGGTCGCTTTGGCACAATCGGCAGCGACGTTCGTCGAAATGAAAACCGCCGATCGAGAGGCGATCCAAACAGGCCGGCTTATTCTGCGAATACTGAACTGGCGGTACGCTTTGCCGACGGGAGGTTCTGTTGCGGCGAATAATTCATCGTGGGCGTTGCTATTCGCAGAATTGAACCGCTTGGCGGACCGCGGTATAATAGAAAAAAAAGTTTCGGTGTGAAATAGGTCTTAGCCAACGACGCTACTCGTATCTACCCGAAGATACGAGCAAAGGAGGTGAATTATGGATCCGAAAGACGAGTATTACGAAGAAATCTGCATGTTGGGAGATAGGCTACTTCAAGCATTTGATGTACGTGAACGAGCAAAAATTTTGATAAGCATAGATCAATTGGCAACTAGGATTCGGACGAATACACCCACTATTGAACATTTAGTATCAGAATTATCAGAAAATTCGGAAAGGGATGCAATAAAGGGATTGCGGCCACGCTCGATAAGCGACATGGTCCCATCATCTATCACGATAAGAATGAGAACATTTGGCTGGAGGTATTGCATCGCAGATGTGTGCAAGTTGTTAGGCATGCAGAATCCGAACACGATTCACACTGACTGGATAGCAGACCAGATTAGGGACTGGATCATACATCATGTAACTAAGCGTGGGTTCAGTGCGGACGATATTTTATTTACCTTGCGATACAAGCGCGATTATGGCGGATTCCCGTACTCTGTGAAAGGCTCGGACTTGCGTTCGGTCGCATATCAAAGGCCTATATTTATTACGCTTAGAAGTGATACACAGAGTTGGAACGACTGTATGAGGAAAGTATGTGAATTGGTATCGTTGCCAATCCCCCATGAAAGCCGAGTGTGGAATGAAACCAACATTAGAGACTATGTTGTTAGCCTCATCGCTCAACGATGTCATGGACTAAGTTGCGGATTTAACAACGATGATGTTTCGTTTGAAGTAATGAATAGGCGATTATAGGTTATTGCAGTCGCCATTAACCCCCAAGGTCGGGCCGGTTCCTAACAATGGTGAGATTATAGATGAGGACGTATTTGATTTTATTCATTCTTCTAATCGTATTTTTACTGAACAGTTGCTCTACTGATACTACGAAATTCAGTTTGCCCGAAGGCGCAAAGGCGCGGCTCGAAAAAGGTCAGTGGAAGCCATTGCATATTCACCGGACGGAACGCGGCTCGTAATTGGTGGAAGTATCGGCATTTGGATCTATGATGCACACACCGGCGCCGAGATCGGCCTACTCACAGGTCACACGAGGTCAGTCAATAGCGTAGCTTCAGTCCCGATGGACACGCTCTGGCAAGCGGGGGATTGGACAAATCCGTTCGGGTGTGGATCGTGGAGACAGGGGAGTTGGTGAACACGCACACACATACGTATTTTGTCGATAGCGTGGCATTCAGTCCAGACGGGTTAACGGTTGCCTACGGGAGTCGAGATAATACGGTGCGGCTGTGGGACGCAGAATCGGGCGAACTGGTGCGTACCCTAGGCGCACATAATGATTTGGTTGATAGTGTAGAATTCAGTCCGGATGGGCGCATACTTGCAAGCGGGAGTCATGACGACAAAATCCGCTTGTGGAACGTGGAGACTGGGGAGTTGCTGCACACACTAGCCGGGCACACAAATGGGGTAACTAGCGTCGCATTCAGTTCGGATGGACGCACACTCGCCAGCGGGGGATATGACGACACGGTCTGGCTTTGGAATACGGAGACTGGAAAGGCAGTGTACAGCCTCTCCGAGCATACGGGTGCGGTCAAAAGCGTTGTGTTCAGGCCAGACGGACACACAATAGCAAGCGGAAGTTCGGACAAAACCGTTCGGCTTTGGAACGCGGAGACTGGTGAGTTGGTGCACACACACGTACATACTGATGGGGCTAATAGCATCGCATTCAGGCCGGATGGAGGTATGATCGCAGGCGGAGGTGATGGGTGGGCGATTCGGGTCTGGAATTCGGAATCTGGTCGGATGGAGAAAGTCTTTACCGGACATACGACATCGGTTTACTGTGTTGCATTCAGTCCGGACGAACGCACCATCGCAAACTTAAGTGGTACTGGTGGGTTCGGCGGAGACCGAATCCAGTTGTGGGACCACGAGACCGGTGAGCTGGTGCGCACACTCACCATCACCGATTCTGGCGACAACGCCGCGTATAGCCCAGACGGAAGCACTATCGCAATAAGCGGGGGTTTGTTCGGACCCGTTCGGCTCTGGAACGCAGAGAACGGTGATTTGGTGCATACACTCAAGGGGCACGCAGAATCTAGTGATTGGGTCGCGTTCAGTCCCGACGGACGCACAATTGCAAGTGGGGGTTGGGACAAAACAATTCGGCTGTGGAAGGCGATATATGGAGACATGATGCGTACCCTCACCGGACACGCGGAGCGGGTCACTAGCGTCGCATTCAGTCTGGACGGACGCACAATTGCAAGCGGGAGTTCGGACAAAACCGTTCGGCTCTGGAACGCGGAGACCGGTGTTTTGACGCGCACGCTGAAAGGGCACACGAGTTCTGTCGAAAGCGTCACTTTCGGTTACGATGGGCGATCAATCGCAAGCGGGAGTTCTAACGGCACCGTATTGCTGTGGAATAGGGCGATAGGTGAGATAGTGCACATTCTCACCGGGCATACCGCTGGAGTCAACAGCGTCGCTTTCTGTTCGGATGGACGCACAATCGCAAGCGGAAGTTCGGACAAAACCGTTCGCCTTTGGAACGCGGAGACCGGAGAGTTGGTGCGCACGCTCAACGGGCGTTCAAGTCTTGTACAAAGCGTTGCGTTCAGTTCCGATGGGCGCACAATTGCAAGCGGAAGTTGGGACGGTACTGCGCTACTGTGGGAATAAACGCGCGCTACCCTACAAGCCCCATAAAGCGCGCTGCGTCTGCAAGCTTAAACGCAAAAGAAAGCTAAGCAATAGGAAATTGATGGAGAAAGAGAGCGAAGCGCCAATTGCGGGGAAGGGCGGTGTCTTTGGGCCGAGTCTCGCGATGGCGGTGGGACTGATCGGAATTTCTCGGAGCGCAAAACGAAGTGAGAGATGCTACATTTGGAGTGATAATTGGCGCGGGGTATAGGAAGGGGGGTCGGATCGTACGTGGAGCATATGGATGACTCCAGGGAATTCCATATGATGACACCAGAAGAACACGGTGTATTGGTATATTTCGCCAAAGGACCTGGTACTTTGAATTTGGTGCAGGGCGTGAGAATCAACGGAGGTAGTGAGGAAGTCGGCGGGAGCATAGGCGTCATTGGGGAACACGGCTATGTAGAAATGAATATTTCCGAACATGGCGGGGGAGTCGGCGTGCATGGCAAGGGCCGAGTATCGCGGCGTAATATGCAAAGGTGGAACGGCGAGAAACGGACACGATTGCGGATCTCAACGAGGGGAAGTGAAGCAAGAAACGACGCTACTGCGGCATTGAAGTAAGGAGGACGAGAAAATCGAATGGCGAAAGAATCAGTATTTGGCAACTGTGCAATTTGTGGCAAGCACAAACAACTGGCGTTCGGGCATGTGCCGCCTCAAAGTGCATTTAATGAATGCCCGGCAGTAGGCATCGCGATGTGGGAACTGATTAATAGGGATCCCGACCACTACTTCGAGGAAAGGAGGCGGATTTCACAGCGTGGTGTCGGGGATTATACGCTGTGTAAGCAATGCGATAACGATACGGGCTCGTGGTATGGAGAGGCGTTTGCCAAGTGGGCGCACCAAGGAATGGAAATTCTTGACCGAGTGCAAGGCGAGGCAACATTTTTCTACCCTTTTCGCATTTACCCATTGCGGGTGATTAAGCAAATCGTGGTTATGTTCTTTTCTATTAGGGATTGGCGATTTGCATATAGTCATCCAGATGTTGTGCAGTTCGTGCTCAATAGAAACGAACGCTACTTGAATCCGGATATTCACATCTATGCATTTTTGAACATCAGTGGTTGCAGTCGCTATATTGAGGGCGCATCAAGAATGGTCATGAATCCCGCGGAAATAAATCGCGACTCGATCATGGAGATGAATCGAACGGCCTCGGCAGCCATTGCGAAAGGACGTGCATTATCGGAGATTGCGTGTCGTCCTCTAGGATACGTGATGTCCTTTGACCCGACTCCGCCAGATGATCGACTTTCTGATATTTCGCACTTCGCGGAGTATAGCTATTCGGACTGGATCCCACTCTACGTGAAGTTATCATCCCTTCCACTAGGCACATACTTGCCTCTGGATTATCGCGATCATGACCAAGTGGAGCGTGACGCTGAAAAAAACCGGCGCGATGAAGGCGATAACGACGCGGCTGATGAAGACAAATACACGCCTATTTCTGAACATGAATTGCCCCCGTCTCCTTACGTGATGTGGCGAGATAAATGAGTGTTTTTGGGCTTGGAAGAGGGTGTTGTAGGACACCTTAACACGCAAAAGGCTGCACTTAAGACGCAATTACGGGTGATTTTCAGAAGAAAGGATAGACAAATGGGAAATGACGGGCTACGGGCACAGCTGCAGGAGCGTACTGAAAGGATCTTAGAATTAGACCTGCAAATTATGGAAATCGAGGGAGTGTTTAGGGCATGTAATCTTAGAGTAGATACCTATATTTCTTACAAAACGGGTGGGATGACAAAACCATTCGCATTCATTGACGGGCGTCAGATGTGGACACTTTGGCTACGACTAAGGGTACCCTTCGATCAAGTTCCGCAAGAATATCGTAATGACTTATGTGCTGGTACCGCCTTCCCACCGCTTTTGGGCGAAGATTCTGTTATGATTGATTGTAAGTCACTTGAACTTATCAGGGGCTTAACACCTGTCATAGAGTACGTCTTGAATTGGAATCTGTGATAAAGATAGGAAAATGCTGAAGCGATCACGCGAACGACGGGCAATATCACTAGTCGGTCGCCGGCTGGGTTGACACTGAACTCACTGGTAATCTGACTGAATGTCTGCTGATTGTTGGTAGCTTCGAGAGCCGTTTGTGCTTTGAATCAGCCATCACGCTGTTTCCTACGGGACATGGTAGAGAAAGGGGTTCTTTTTATTGACAGGTCAGAGCCCAATTTTCGCTCAGATGATTACCATTTTTCCAGTCGAAAAGATCTCTTAGAACCTGTTTGAAAAGTCGGCAGCCAAGCCATTTTTCGTCATTTGAAGACGGTTTTTCATGTTTTTGTGATTGCTCGTTATATACCTCTCGGCCCGCTGGGGCTTAGATGCGTGGGGGTTCGGTGTTCCATACACCTTCCGCCCCTCCGGGGCTTTTAGAGGCTGGTGCGCAGTGCGCACCCTACAAATTGTATTTTTCAAACAGGCTCTTATTCAACTGTATAGTTTTTTGGGGGAATTACATTCTCTCCATTTTCCCCAAAGGTGAGGGGTGACGGCTCATCAATGTTGTATTCCTGAAAGGGGTGATCGCGCAGTATGACGTATTGGTCGAGGTAATGGAAATGGAAAGGGAGATCGCGTGAAATCAACTTGTCACTCGACCTCAACTCTCCATCCTCGATTACATACACGGGGCGGGAAATCAACTGTGTCTGTATTTCGCAAACGGGCAGGAAGTATCTCCATCGAAAGGATACAGCGACTAACTCCGAAACCGTAGGCTCTAGACATCGGTGCTGATACGAACGTCCCCGCAACGAAATAGACGAAACGGTCAAACTCCACCGTTGAGGGCAAATCATGAAGAATTGTGGTCTAACGCACCAAGATAATCCGTTCATCGTTCAGCGGTAGATCCCACTGGAAGTGAAACATATCATAATTGTCCTTGGCGAACCGCACGCGGGGCGCGTTGTCGCATCCTACGAAAACACACAACTGAATGCCCCGCGCAAAGAAGCGAAAAATCGCTGTTGTCATTAAACTGTACACAACCGCATTATACCGAGTTACGGGCCTCGGATTCAATGTTCTTTCCAAATCAGAGTCCATTAGATAATCATTGAATACAGAGGCGTGATGCAATATACTAGGAGTCATCCTCCGCACAATAGACCTTTGCGATTTCGTATTGTCACGATAATAATTTAGGGGCACTTACCCACACGACGGTCCCAAGCATGACGACCAATCAACTCTACTACGGTGACCGTCTTGAGCTTCTGAGAAATCACGCACCATCCGAGAGTGTCGATCTGATTTACGTCGCCCCGCCTTCCAACCTGTTTAGGCATGAAGGACAGATTGGGCTCAAATTGGACTTACGAAGGAGAGCAGCGCGCTATGGCAAACACAGTTTCGTTACCGGCAGATTTTACTGACTATTTGACGATCAAAAACGCATCCCTCAAATTCGAGGAGGCTACCGGCGTCGCAGAAAAGATAACTGCAAATGGCGTCCAATTATACCCGAACATAGATCACGCAGCAATCTTGACCGATCAGTCCTACCTGGTGATGGGTCCATTAAAACAACTAGGCTACGTTTTTGGCTGGGACCGGCGCAGTTATCCTATAACAATCAACGATTTTGACTACGTCGTTTTGTCCGCGCGACTCCCGCAGGGGAATCCCGCGCGAGACAGCGGCTGGTTCGAGTATGTGGGGATAGCACATCCCGTGGATGAACCTGCATTGAAAAATTTGTTGAGTCAAGATCATGGAAATCCGTTTATCCATCATCTCACTTGGGGACTTGTGCCGCCGCAACGGACGAGTGAGGACAATTTTGAGTATGCCAACCGCCTTGTACCGTTCGCGGTTGAGAAGCAGAATCTCATCTGCGAGGTGACTGGTGTTGAGCGAGGAAAATTGATCGTCGCCTTGCCGCAGGAGGTGATCGATCACCCGGATTTCGGAATGTCGTTGCCAATTTGGCTGGAGGGCTTAGGTCCGGACGAGTGTGATGTCGAATTGATGGATGGCGGTGGTTTCTTCATACAGTTTTTTGTTTTGGAGGGTAGGAGTATAGAAATCGTTCTCCGTGTTGATACCAAACAAGCATTCAATGCGAAGAGTTTGGACAAGATATCCGAACACAAGATTATTACTGTTCAAGGTAACAGCGCGCATTTGAAATAAATACCAGATGTCCGATAAATGGTTGACCGGTTCATTGAGGCGCCGCCTATCACCGATCTCCCGCAGGTCTTCATGAATTGTGGGCGTTTTACGAATTGACATGATGTGCTATTTTCGAGATTTTATCGCAAAAATCAGATGCCCCGTTGAGCAGAGCTAGGAGAGTTGACGGGCGAGGAGCACTGGAAAAAAGCGCCGCGAAAGAACCAGCGCTCGCAATCCACGCGCTTGATGGGTTGACACCGAACTCACTGGCAATCTGACCGATAGTTTGCTGATTATTGATAGGGTCACGAGCCGCTGTAGCTTTGAATCTGCCATCATGCTGTTTTCTATGGGACATGGTGGAGAAACTCCTTACTTTGTCTTGGCGTTTTCGAGCCCTATTGGCGCTCAGATGATGACCATTTTTCTAGTTGAAAAGATTTCTTATTCAACAGTCTTATTCTTTGGGGGTAATTATAAAGTAAAGGATAAAAATATTGAGGCAGGAAAAAATAATATGGTAGGATATGGAGAGAGGGAATGGAGCTGCTTATGCTCAAATCCAATTCTCTCACGTCGGAGAGTTGGACGTCATAGCGTAGTTGTAGCTGTCTTATGACGTGCACCCACTCGTTTATTGTTACGCAAACAGAAAACTAATTCAACGGAGGAAGTCATGCCGACTACGAATTTCACAGAAGATGTCAAGAACGAAGTAATCGATAAGGTCTTGGATTCAGGAACAATAATCGGAGAAGTCATCAAGACACTGCGTCACACTAGTTTCGATGCTGATAATAGTGCATTTGATAACGCAATGAAAACACTCGAAAGCATTGAGGGGTTGAAGAAACTATTGGATTCGATTCCAGTAGCGGATTAAGTTTCAAGCTGATTAAATGGGAGGGAAGTGGGAGGGGTATTCACCTCCCATTATGCCTCAAGCTTTCAATAAAGGAAAGACGGACGTTGGCTATTTTGCATTCCATCATAGTCAACGTTCTCCCGCTCGTTTATTCATAAATAGGGCTTGTGCGGGGTGGGCACAATCTGACAGTTCTTGCCACTAAGATCGCAGCTTACGCGTACAATTGTAGATGGCATGTTACTTTAACCCAAGTTGCGACCTATTGTTAATGGTTGAACTTGAGATTATCCGAGTGTTAAATTGTGGTCCTGCTCGGTTTGGATAGGCATATCCAAGCCGAATCCGATTGCAGTGGATTTGTCAATCCACTGCGAGCAGATATCGTCGATTTAACGCACTTCGCGTCGGATTGCGATGCATCCTATAAGAGTGTCGGGCTAGAAGCCTAGAGGATCTCTATGGGAGCTCTACCGCGCTCGCTATCCACTCTCTTGCTGGATTTCTATCGCACTCACTATCCGTTCGCTTGAACCCTCGCTATTCACTCAGTTGATCCTACGGGAATGGGTAGCAACTTGCGTTACTTTATGACGACGAGTCGACGTGTTTGATGGAAAGTTGGTACGGGATCCAGGTCTCCGGTTTAAAGGGATTCGGGTAGATCTGCAGCAACAGATCCTGCTCCGGTTTACCGATGCCGTCAATTCTGCCGGACAGGACCGCTTTTGCAAGGTGTTCAGGAGTCACGCTGAATCTCACGGTATACGATTCAACATTTCCATTGGGACCGACTACGTGCAGTTCAGTCACGTCTCCAACTTCGACGACGCTACGCCGTGACAAGCCGGCGGTGGCAGCGGCGAAGTAATCGCCTTCCACCGAAGCCGACATCGTACTGGTGTTCTCAGGCTGCGTACGATCGCGCGGTAGCCCTCAATTCTGCCTTCCTGCTTGCCCTCAGGCAAACCGTTTTGAAGGAATTTCTGTCTTTCTCTTTCTAATGCCGTGACTAACATTGTCTTTACCTCCTCCACCGCAGCGTCATTTGACACTATTTCAGAATCTGCATCAGTCGCGTCGTCGAAAAATCAAAGACTATCACTCAACTCCAAGAGACGTGCCTCCGGAAGATTTGTGATTTCAGAAATAAGCGCCAACTCCATTCCCTTGGCGAGCATTGCCTTGGCAGTTTCAATCTTCTCTTCCATTCTGCCTTGCTGCTTGCCCTCAGTTCTGCCTTCCTGTTTGCCCTCAATTCTGCCTTCCTGCTTGCCCTCACGCAAACCGTTTTGAAAGAATTGC
>JAPPIK010000002.1 GCA_028820655.1 Candidatus Poribacteria bacterium
AGAAGAGAAAAGCAAACAAATTGACCAGAAAGCAGTGAACTACTAAGTCCCTAATTTTTTGCCATAGGCTATCCCGTCCACATACTGTATGAGGTCGGTCCCGTTGTAAGTGCCAACCGCGTGATGCCATTTGCCATCCGTGATCTGAATGCCGCGCGCCTGAACATCATTTCGCGGGTTGTTAGTTGTAAACCCAACCGTTACTTGCTCCCGCATCCACATTGAATAATTTCGAGCTAATCCAAAGTTTTCCTTGCTGACAATCATGTTGCAGCAGTCACCGACGAGTTTTTCAGTTTTTACCCATGCGCCAATGGCAAATTCTTCAAGATCCATATCGTCGGTGTGTGGAATAGTGACGGCATTCCATCCCACGCCTGCCGGTCCTACCTTAAGTCCCGCCCCCCAAACTCCTTTATCCCATTTCGGCTTCTGCCTAAACTCGCCGTCATGGCCATTGCCAGAAATATCGTTTAGGGTTCCCTCTGCCACCTGACCGATTTTTCCATCTCCGGCCGCAAAGGTAAACGCCATAAGGACATCCTCTCTTTCAATCTCGCCGTAAGACAGATTTATCGTGGTGAATAGAACCGCGAAAGTCGAAAACGTTGATTTCGTTGTGAATCGAATCATCGTAGTCCTCCTTTTGGGCACGATTGAACAGGCCCAGACACGTATTCATGATTGAAGACCTGGCGAGGAAGCCAAATCCGCACGGTCTTGCCAAGTAAACACCGCAGCAACTTTCTTACCGTAGATGATGGGGGAAACGCACAAATCATCTTATCTAGCTGGTAAAACCATTCCGTCTTCCGCCAACGAGGCGGATTCTTTCACTACGAACATGAGTGGCAAAGCTCGGGCGCGGTATATCGGATACGTGGGTCATTTGTCCCCCGTAACGAAGCCGCCGGAGGTGAACATTCCCCGCAGGTTCTTCGGCGCACCATTTTAGGTAGAGTGCACTCAGACTAATACTTGGTCGATTTGAGCCCAGCCCATGTAGTCGCCATTTTGTCATGGGGATCGACCGCTCGAAATCCCAGCAACTTTTCTAGTCCTTGCTCCATGAGGGTATTGACTTCCTCTTCTGTTAGCCCCCGATTGAAAACTACGACATCATCGACAACTCCATGCGTGCCTAGACTGAGGCCGCCCAGCCAAGTGGCTCCAATGTGTAATTGCTGGGAGGGATTAAAAGAGGGAGTGTGTCCTCCAACCGGATTCTTGCCGTACGCTACCCCGTCCACATACTGAGTGAGGTCCGCCCCGTCGTAAGTGCCTACTGCATGATGCCATTTGCCATCCGTTATCACTATGCCGCGCGCTTGAACATCATCAAATGGGTTCGTTGTTGTGAATCCAACGGTCACCTGTTCCCGCATCCACATTGAAAAATTCCGATTTAGACCCCCACCCCAACTTTCCTTGCTAACTATCATGTTGCAACAGTCACCGATGAGTTTTTCAGTTTTAACCCATGCGCCAACGGCAAATTCTCTAAGATCCATCTTATCGGAGTGTGGAATCGTTGCCGCATTCCAACCTTGCCCCGCCTGCCCTACCTGAAGCCCCGCCCCCCAAACTCCATTAGCCCATTTCGGCTTCTGCCGAAACTCACCATCATTGCCATTGCCAGAAATATCGTTTAGGGTTCCCTCCGCCACTTGTGCGATTATTCCGTCTCCGGCTGCAAAGGTAAACGCCATAACGACATCCATTCTCTCAATCTCGCCGTAGGATAGTTGAATTGCGGTGAACAGGACCGCGAAAGTCGAAAACGTTGATTTCGTCGTGGATCCAATCATCGTAGACCTACTTCGAACTCTTTATCCTGCCCCACGTGATAGCCAGTTTTCCACTAATCTCTACGGAATGCGCCAATCCGCCCCGTGCTTCAAAGTTCTGCTTGATTTCTTCCTCGGTCAGCACGCGTTTGTAAACGCGAATCTCGTCCAGAATTCCTTTCCATCGCTCTCCGCCAGGCCTTCTTCCAATGTAAAACGGACTCTTATTGTCAATATTCTCTTTCCCTTGAGAATCCGATGGTACGCTGCGCACCGATTCGCCATTTACAAATAACTCGACATCGCCCTTCCGTTCGAAGACGCCAACAACGTGCGTCCACTGCTCAAAACGCGTCATACCTTCGAGGACGCGGCTTGCATTACCCTTCCCGTCATTTGCGTAGGGTTGAAATCCATCCGAGATGTTATGCTCCAGCATATATCCGACATCGCCGCCGTCTTTCTTGTCAATAATGCGCATGGATGAGCCGGTGTTTTTCGGGAATGCCCAAGCTTCGAGGGTAAAATCGGTTCTCGCGCCGAAATCCAGACTACCATCTGCAGGATCGCCAACGTTGACAGATTGATTGCCCCCGTTAAATTCCATGCCCTCGCCAATTTTACCCTTTACAACTTTGGGATCGCCCTCAATCTTGCCATTGTTCGCCCCCCAAACGTCCTTGACGGTTTTGCCTTCTATTGTTTCTTGATCGAAGGACCAGTAGCTAATCAATCCTTCACTGACCGCCCTCTCTCGTCCGAGCGCTGCATCAATCCGCCAAACCAATGTTCCTAGAATCACCAACATGAGAGTTACCGTGTCTTGCATTTTCATCCTAGTTTTTCTCCTAATATCATTCTCTTGGAAATCTATTACCCAGAACATCGACGCAACATAAAACATGGTAAATCTAACGGCGAGTTTCAAAAAGCTTGTAAGTACACGTCCAGTAGTTAAAATGGTAACCTACATCACCAGTTCCTTGTTTACGTACCTGTGGTAGTTCGTATGACGCTTAGGTCACGTTTTGGTCGCGACGGGTAACAGGATATGCGACGGGTACTTGGCGTTGTGATAAATGGTTTGATTGGCTAATCGGCTCGGTACATCCTCTCCGATTGGCGCGCCGGTGTTGGGATTCAGGTCATAGGCAGGGTACAAGGACGATGTGACCACGAGGCTCAGCCTTTGACCTCGCCGGAAGACCATTGAAGTTGCTAGGAATTCAATTGTATATCTGTACACTTCACCCGGAGAGATTGGGGATGGCTGCGGGCTGTCAATCCGGGCTGCACCTGCTCGATAGGAGGCGCGCATCACAGCCGACGAGATTGGAATCGACTTGCCATCCGGCAAGGCAATACACAGCAGAACAATCCAATCGGTGTCCACACAATCACTAGCAGCATACAACGTGATGAACGCCGTACCGGTCACTTCAAGCTCTTCTTTCAGCGGCGCGCTAGAATAAACTACCGTGTCCTCACGATGTTGCGCGTAACGATAATCCATTGTCAGTACATTAACGTCGGTTGGAGGTAACGGCGATTCCGGATCGAGCACCGAAGGAACGGGGTCCTCAGGATCATATACGTAGTGGTCGCTCGGTTCATTTCGAGGCATCGCCGTATCAAGGGTTCCGTCTCCTTCAAATGTGTTCGCTCTACCGCCGCTGTGGAGATAGAATTTGAGATTCTTCATGTTTGGCATCGGCCATGATTCCTCCTCTCGCCAGACGTTTTTCCCCATGGTGAATATCTTGACCTTCGAGTCGGCATCATGGCCGTTATCCTCATCTTTCAGCCAATGGTCGAACCAGCGTAGGTGGATAGATTTTAGGTCCGGCACTGCCTCCTGCGTGAAGGTTAAGTCCCCCAACTGCGCTTGAGGATTAGAGGTTCCGGCGTGATCCCAAGGACCAATGAGAAGCCACTGTTTACCCCTTGCCGGAGAGCGGGCTACCATCTGATTGTACATATACAGCTCGCCCCATTGACAATTGTCAAACCACCCAGTGATGTGTAAGGTTGGTATATCCACCTTATCGAAATAATCTTCGAATGACATTTGTTGCCAATATTCATCGTAGGTGTTGTGTTCAAGCCAAGTGCGCCAGTAGGTATTCGTACGCCCCACTGCCTTGTCGACATCTTTGAGCGGGCGAGTGCGAATTATTTTGTTGAAATTGTATGGCGAGGCTACCCCAGGTTGATGTGAGGAGAGAGGTTCAAACGGGTAATGCTGCATGGTGCGTCCTCCCGTCATGTTTAACCACCGAAACTGAAATACGGGGAACTTTCCGTTCATGTAATTTTCATCGTGCATCCAACGCATGCCCCCCGTTGCAGTGCTGACTACCGTAACGAGATGTGGCGGACGTTCTCGTGCAGCGAGCCATTGCACCGTGCCGCCGTACGACACGCCCATCATGCCAATTTTTCCGTTAGACCAAGGTTGACCCGCGATCCACTCGATGGTGTCGTAACCGTCCTTTCCCTCATTTACTCTTGGTTCAAAGTGACCCTCCGAATCAAAGCGGCCTCGCACGTCCTGAATCACAACGACGTATCCCTCACCGCTGAAATACTGAGCAATCTCGACAAATCGCGGAGCGATGTTATCGTAAGGGGTACGCAGAAGAATTACGGGGTATCCCACCTCGGCGGCCGGCAGATAGATATCGGCAGATAGTTTGACGCCATCACGCATAGGGACAGGGGTATCCCACATAAACCGGATGTCGTCGTCCATGATGGCTCCTTCTATTTGCGAAGTTTAGTCTATATTTAGACACGTCGTCGAGTGCTAAAGCGTTCTATCCCGGGACCCACCAGATTTCAAATCCATCAGGTTGCCAGCGAAATATACGATGAAACTACGTTTATCGCATTGACATGGTGCGCAATTGCTGGAGGTCTTGGAAACAAATTGAGCACTTGATGCACGAACACTCAATAACTGGCTCAATTTGCCCAAAGAGACATGATAGCGCCTTTGATTGCTTCTTCTGTACCGATATCTAGCGACGTATGGAGTACACGGACGTTGTGCGACCACAACGACGGGAATGCCCCCGCTTCGTACCCGCCTTTGTCGCCCCGCGCCAGTTCTTCATCTGTGGCAACATACGTCACCATTCCGTTGGTGTCGCCAAAAACCATTGTATTCGTGAACGGAGATTTTTCGGATACCCACAGTTCATACTCAGCGAAAGGCTCGTGGGACATCGTTAGAAGACACCATTCCGATCCCATCATTACAGCGTTAATATCAAACCGCAGTTCCGGCTGTTCGCCTCGTTCAATGGCTTCCTTGATCCCTTCGAGTTGCTCCTTTCGATGGGCATAGGCGTGGAGATCGAGACTCTTGAGTCGGGTGCAGGTTTCCTCCCACTGTTCCATCGATGGTAGCTTCTTCGTGGGTAGCGTAATACGTATGGACTCCACCGTCAGTTTGTCGGCTTTAATCGCCGCAGTCGCGCGCAGCGTTTGTAGCACGGCATCACCCAATTTCCTTCCCGCCTCCTCCGCCTTTTTCCACCCGCTCCTCAAAGGGTAGCCATTGATGTTGCCACAGCACCCTTGAGCGAACATCGCCACAACGCCGTGGCCTAAGGTTTCCTCGATGCGCTGCACGGCAAAGCCGGGAAAGTCGGCCCCGGTTAGGCTGCTGGAGTTATGGACAATGACGGGATGGGCAGCATGTTCGAATAGCACCGCAAGTGTGTTACCTCCGTCCACCCTAACCTGCAGGACATTTGCCCAAGGCACAATGGCGGCAGTTTCGTTCACCGCCATAACCGTTACGCCAAACTCGTCTGCCAAACGACGGTTAAACCCAATTTGCACAGGTGCTTGTCCGGCGTGTAAAGACGCCGGAATACGGTTAGCGTATGCTTCCTCCACGGCATCCAAGATTGAGCGCTCAACGAGTTCAATCCACTCCTTCTCATGCGGCTCCTCGGGGAAATCGACGGTTCCCGGCGCCGAATGTGTCTGTGAGAAGTTGAGAAGGTTGTGCTTTATCCCGGTGCGTTCGTCAATCCGTCTCCGCATTTGATCGCAAAACTCGAAACTCCCGTTCAAAAGGTCGATGCACACAATTGCCACTGTGGTTTGCCCATCGTCCAGTACGAGTGACTTCACGAACAGAGGGTCATGGATTCCCGCACTATATCGCGTGTGGTCCGCAAGTCGTGTGCGTGTAGGCGGCGTGATATTCTTGCGACTTACTCCAGCTTTCAAGTGCTTTCATCTCCTTTTTGCATGTAGGTTAGATGCAATAGCCGCTCCAAAACTTGTTGTCTTGCCCGTCGCACTGTGTCCCTCGGGCAACCTAATTCTTCCTATATATTCTTATCTCGACTCTGTATATTTAATCGGCAGAGCAGACGGTGTCATTCAAGCGTTAAAAATAGCGGGGGAGATTTTAGCCATCTGGCCTTTTGAGTTGACCATTGAAAAAGTCGGTAGCGGTTTCCAATATTATCACGGGTTTGGTGTTGTAAGGCTTTCCGATTGACCCAACAGTAGTACTTTTGTACTGAGTCGAGCCTTGAAAAGAGTCTCAATACATTGATAGAACATTGTACATGAGGCCTAGCGTGCAATGACTTACTACACTACGAATTATCCCACACTCTACAATTCCTGTAAAACACTTTTTCACAACAAGCCATGAACATGCCCTGGCGTGAGTATGTCCTCCCCAAAGTAGCCATTGTGATACTTGCGAGGATTTAGAGCCAAGATCCTCTCCGCGATTGTGCTAAAGGATATGACTAAAGCTGCAGAAGGACATCCCTACCACTGACAGAACATCTGCTCTGTCTCGCATAAGCGGACGCAATCGGGAGATCGCTACTACAGTGAATGTAACGTCGAAACAGGAGATGAATCTGGCGAATCTTTGGTTCTTGAGAAGCCAATGGCGTATTATCCTAAACATATTGACGGCATTTTTTCCCTGTGATAAACTCAAACGTCAGACACGCCTTAAACTGTAGCACCGTCCTACCTTGAATCTGCCCACTATCCTTCTGGGCAATGTGGTTTATCTCGACGATCACACTCTTCCTTCGCAGATATTAGAGACTGAAATGAACCCACCGCATCAGACCACTGAAAAAGTCACTTCATCCATTCCTGTCCGAGCTATTCTCATCGGACTGTTGCTCATCCCTATAAATGCTTATTGGATTACCGTCGTTAGCGAACTGTGGGCCACGATGATCGGCATGACCGCAACAACCCTGTTTTTCAATGCGGTCTTCAATCTGTTCTTTCTAACGCTTATCAATATTCCCCTCCGAAAGTTCCTTCCCAAAGCCGCATTCTCGCGAACCGAAGTCCTCGTTGTCTATGTTATGCTCGTAATGCTATCAACCGTCTGCGGGCACACGATGATGACCTTCGTTATCGGAACGTTGACTCGTCCGTTTTGGTTTGCGACAGCGGAAAACGAATATGCAGACCTTTTCCACACGTATATTCCATCGTGGATTACGGTTTCGGACAAACGGGTGTTGAGAGGTTTCTTTGAAGGTGGCGAAACCTTCCATACGGCGGAACACTTCACCACATGGCTAACTCCCGTACTTGTGTGGACAGGGATTATATTTGCTATCTTCTTTTCGTTCATTTGTGTGAACATCATCATCCGCAAACAGTGGACCGAACAGGACAAATTGAGCTACCCCATCATTCGAATCCCGATTGCGCTGACGACGCCGCGGACAATGTCTCGCCCGCATCTTTGGATCGGTTTTTCGGCATCGGCGCTGATCGAGATTCTCAATGGTCTTCACCACCTCTTTCCCATAATTCCGGGAATCCCGTTACACCACGCCATGTTTTTTTCAGAAAAGCCGTGGCACGCGTTAGGTTGGATGAGATTCTCGTTTAGCCCGTTTGTAATCGGATTAACATTCTTTGCGCCATTGGATTTGGCATTCTCAGTTTGGTTCTTCTACCTTTTCTTCAAAGCACAGCAGGTAATCGCTTATATGCAATCTGCGTCGCTCCCGTTCTTCACTCACGGTGTCTACGGGACGGATCAGGGGCTCGGTGCATGGACTACACTAGGTATTCTGTCATTGTGGATAACAAGGCGGCACCTTAACCTAGTCTGGAAAAGACTGATCGGCCGCACACACTTAGACGATTCAACCGAACCACTAAGGTACCGATCCGCGGCTCTTGGACTGATACTTAGCATGGCATTTCTCGTGATTCTGCTCCGTAAGGCAGGTTTATCTCTGTCTGTCATGCCATTCTATTTCGCGATTTACCTATTGATGTCGATTGCCATTACGCGGGTCCGCGCCGCACTCGGGCCCCCTTTCCATGAGGTTGTCTTCACCCACCCGCAAGGATTTATGGTAAACGTGGTGGGAACCCGTGCACTCGGCGCGAGTAATCTGACGATACTCTCTTTTCTATACCCCTTCAATAGAGATAACTCCTCACACCCGATGCCGAGCCAGTTAGAAGCCTTCAAGATCGCCGAGCGGACGGGAATAAACAACCAACTTCTGTTATCGGGCATGGTGCTTGCCTTGGTAATTAGTATCCTAGCTTCGTTCTGGGCATATTTCCAGATTATGTACGAACACGGCGCGGCTGCGAAAGCACGAGGTTATATCCTCGGAATCGGCCGAGAGACGTTTACACAATTGACCTCATGGCTCCAGCACCCAAAGCAGCCCGACTATACCGCTACGCTGTTCATAGCCCTGGGGGCGGCTTTCTCGGTGTTCTTGATGGCGATGCAGCGGCGATTTATCTGGTGGCCATTTCACCCTGGCGGATACGCTTTGGGTGCGTCGTGG
Source organism: Candidatus Poribacteria bacterium (assembly GCA_028820655.1). GTDB lineage: Bacteria > Poribacteria > WGA-4E > WGA-4E > JAJDTR01 > JAJDTR01. The sequence goes on from JAPPIK010000002.1 coordinate 8,618, forward strand.
GGCATGGTGCACGTGTGGGCATCGGTCTTGGTTGGCTGGGCTATCAAGGGGATCATCCTAAAATATGGCGGATTGCGAGCATATCGAAACGGCGCTCCGTTCTTTCTCGGACTAATTTTGGGCGACCATATTGTGAGCTGCACATGGTCAATTATAGGTGCGGTGTTTCAAGTACCGACATACACATAAATTACACCGAGAGGGTTTACCAGGAGACTATCCTTGAGGTCTCCCAAAGTCGATTACGATTTCCAGATCATTGCAATCATGCTATAATGTTCCCGATGCCGGTGATGGAAAAAGGAGGAATGGATATGAGAGCCGGAGCAAGCATAAGAGATGTCACGGTTCCCGAGCTTCTTGGACACCCGTCCGTGCACGACGCACTCTTCGCGAGGGTGCTCGTGCTTGATGACGGTACCAATTCAGTGGCTATCTTGTGTTTGGATATGGTTTGGCCATCGTTCCCTGAAATCCGCGAGAGAATCAAACAGCAGCTTGGAATCTCGCTCACGTTGGTGAACTGCAACCACACACATTCCGACGCGAGAGGCGCGCACGACGACAAGTGGAGAGAAACTGTTGGACAGTCCATCTACGAAATGGTGGAAGAGGCTTATGCGAACCGGGTACCTGTAACGCTGCATGCCGGTCGGGCATCGGTACAACTGGGAGACAATCGCTACGGCAGAGACTTTACCCAAGAGGTGATACCATGGGTGAACGTGCTTGCGGTTCGCACGCGAGATGACAACCCGTTGGCGATCCTGTTTGAACATGCCGCTCACCCCGTAGTAACCCTTGAATGCGGAGCGCTTAGCGCCGACTATCCGGGCTACGCGATTGCCAGAATAAACGAAGAATTTGGAGATGAGGTCGTACCGATGTTTGCTCAAGGCTGCGGCGGAACTGTTAACGCGGAGCCGGTGGGGTTTACCGTAGAGAGTGGATGGCACGAAAACGCCGAAAAGGCTGGGGGGCAACTCGGCGAGGCTGTCATAACAGCGATTCATGACAGCGTCGAGATAGAGGCGGACACGCTTGAGATTCGATCCAAAACCGTCACTCTGCCGCTGCGCGTTCCCTCGATGAAGCAGTGGGAGAAGCACGTGGAGCATCTCCGGGACCAACACCCGAACGATGAAACCGAATTGAACGCACTGCAATCTATCAAGGGGATCATTGAACGAGGCGAACAACCAGGCTTGACATACTGCATTAATGCGGTCATGCTGGGATCGGAGTGGGTGCTCGTGACCATGGCAGGCGATGTATTCGGGGAGTACGAACTGTTCGTCAACGCATACGCCCCATTTGATCACGATATGACTTTTGGCTACACGAATTCCAGAGAGGGAGAGGACGATCACGAACACTACATTCTCACGGACAAGGCTATCGCTTTATCCATTAGGAAACCCCACCGCGCTCAGAAAAGCTGTCGAGATGCGCTGCGTGTCATTAAGGCATCGACGCACGAGAACGTACGCCTACCCTACGCAGTTGGAATCGAAGCCATTATCCATGACGGCATTAAATCCCTCTGGGCTGAATGAATTGGCGGAAATTCCCTTGAGCATTGAATTCTCCGAAGGAATCAACAATTAGACAATTCAACGGAGGCGCGCACGGTTTTGTAGCCGATAGGCAATGAAGAGACGAGTTGGAGAAGCATCCTTACGGTTATATAGTTTTGACGGCAAATATGCTTCGTCGACAATTCTGGTTCTATTTATTATCATTTCGAGTACCTGGCCAGCGGGAGGATCGGCAATGAGAGCAGGAGCAAGCAAGGTAGATATTACGGTTCCCGAACTTATCGGGAATCAGGAAGTGCATGATCCACTCTATGCGAGAGCACTTGTACTAGACGACGGCGACAATGCGGTGTGTATCATCTGTTTGGATATGATAAGCCCATGGTTTCCCGAAGTTCGCGAAGAGATTGGAAGGAAACTCGGAATCGAGTACACGCTTGTCAACAACCAACACACTCACTCGAACGGGCGAGGGATGGGACACACCGACGAATGGAGGCAAACCGTTGGCGAGTTGATCTACAACATGGTGGAAGAAGCTTATGCGAACTTGGTGCCTGCGTCGCTCCACGTTGGACGCACCCGCGTGCAAATTGGGCATAATCGATACGGCGACGCCTTCACTCAGGAAGTAGTACCTTGGGTGAACGTGCTGGAAGCACGCGCGGCAGACGACCGAAAAATTGCCGTCCTCTTTGAGACTGCGGCTCACCCGGTCATTGCCATGACGCATCCGGGAATCAGCGCAGATTTCCCCGGATATGCGGTTGACCGGATAAACGAGGAGCTCGGGGATGATGTTGTACCCATGTTCGCTCAAGGATGCGGTGGAAACGTCAACGGAGATCACGTGTCCGGAGGGCATGAAAACGCGAAGATAACCGGGAGAAAACTTGGCGACGCGGTCCTGACGGCGCTGCACGAAACTGTACAGATAAAGGCAAGCAAATTCAACCTAAGGTCGAAAACGATAATGCTCCCGTTGCAGTTGCCCTCCATGGAGAGATGGGATGAGTCTATTCGTCGCATTAAGGTCGGAGGCGAAGTGCCGCCCAGAGAGGGGTGGCCCAATAACGAGTCCACAATGAAGACAATGCAGACTCTTAAGGGTATGATGGAAAGAGGCGACCAGCCGGAGTTCCCGATGGAAATCAACATTGTCGCTCTCGGATCGGAATGGTGTCTGGTTGCCATGGCGGGAGAACTATTCACCGAGTATGAACTGTGGATAAACGCATTGGCACCATTCGACCACAATATGGTCTTTGCATTTACGAATGCGGTCGTAGGCGCCACCGATGACGAGTATATTGGGTACATTCCGACCGACAAGGCACTTGCATTGGGGATTAAAACACCGATTACGGCGGAGACCGCGTGTATGGAGGCGGGATCTTTTCCCGGATTTTTCCACGGCGTCAGAGTTGATGGCGCATATACCTGTTATGCGGTTGGCATTGAGAGTCAGATCAAAGAGGCCATTGCTTCACTCTGGACTCGATAATTACCCAACGCAGTGTCATGTGTTTAGATAAGCGAATGCACACAAAAGGTTGCAATAACGTAGAGGTTTATTAGAATGAGGGAAGCGGATTATGATTAAACGGCTTAAGTTCACCTGTGTCAAGTCTTGTAACATGACCGACAAAGCGAACCGTTTAAGGAGGGGATGAGACAATGAGCATGAGATTCCGATGGCTCGGAACGCCTATCGTGTTTTTGATGATCAGTTCGATGAATTGGTGCTACGCCAAGATAGACCCTGAGACACTGGTAGGTATGTGGCTGTTTGACGACAAGCGCAACCCCGGGAAAGATTCCTCCGGATATGAAAACGACGGAGTTCTGAAAAACGGCGCCGAATGGACAAAAGACGGACCCTTTGGCGGCGCAGTGTCATTCGATGGCCAAGACGACTATGTTGATTGCGGTCGAGCCGAAAGTTGCGCCGGATTGGACAATTTTACTGTTGTCGTCTGGTATCTCCAAGCACTGGATTTCGATTCAGGTCCGCTCGTATGCCGAGGCACCGGAAACGGCGAGTGGAACTTCCACGCCGGTATAAGAGGTCCCGGAAAGCTCTTTAACGAGATAAACATCAACGGCAAGTTTATGGGCGGAGCTTCGGGGGTAACGGGAGCCAAAGCGGGAACCTGGAACCACGGAGCCTTTACCTATGACGGGAAACGCAGGAAAATGTTCATGAACGGTAAACTGGACTGGAAGGGCGGCGATGAACCGGGAAAGATCCGTCCTACGACTGAGCATGTTTTGATTGGCGCATGGTCGATTCGTGCCTTGGAGCAGTGGTACAACGGAAAAATCGACGAAGTTGCCATTTTTAACGTTGCTCTGGAAGAGGACGACATTCAAACCATCAAGGAGAAAGGGCTGAACGAAGCGCTTGGCAGGCTCTCCGTGTCTTCGAGGGGACGATTGGCAACAACTTTGGGACGAGTCAAGTCCAAGTAATTGCATCGAAACCACAGATCTTCAAGCGGCGATCACGAAGTGAGCCTCCAAATCAGATTGTCTCCCGATCGTCGATCTTCAACGTGAAAGATTATCCGTCAAGATTCTATCGTGGTCTTCTTCACGGATGCTGTTTTAACCTTAGAGCTAGAAAGCAGAGTTGTCTTCAATTCTGAATCACACCGAATCAATGAATGCTAGAGAATGTTGAAAGGACGGTTTACAATGAAGGACACTTGGTGGTCGTTAGTTTCTTACTTACTATATTTGGCGCTGGGGTGCGCCGTGGTCTTTGTCGTTACACGTTCCGCATTAAGTTCAAGTGCAAAGACGGTGTTAATTCCCATGTTTTTCTCCGTGTGTGTCCTGTTAGTCGCGTTGGAATTGTACCACAAGAATGACAAACTGATGCGGTGTTTGTACGATGACATGAATCGTCAACTTGACGAGATTCGAGTTGACATCAAGGAGTTGGATCGCGGCTAGAAGGATCGGGCTGCAGAATCTAAATTCAATTTGGACGGAGTGATTCATCCCTCAGCGTGACTTAGCTCACTTTTTGGGAGGACGGCTCCTACCGCTCCCGGAAAGCCCCGGCGACGATGAAACGTGCGAAAAGATCAAGCGAGATTAAGAAACATCTCATGAGTTGGAACGTAATTCGGTTGGTTAGTTCGATACAAATTCCTCCTTAAGAACCGTTCGCTTGATCGCTTACAACCGAGAAGTTGGTTTTGACCCGGATTTCCTACGCGTGCGATCTGAATAAGATATCGGAAGTCTTCCCTCAATGAAGTTGACCTATGGTTTTCCGCTCAACCCAACCCACTAGCTCAAATTAACTCAAATGGCTGTAAATTCTTTTCTTCGAGTAGGCTCTAACAAACCACAATTGGGGAACAGTGATGAGGCTCGAGTTGGGTGCATGGTCATTCCTGTGTTTGATAATTGCAAGCCATGGATTACAGGACTCCTTCGCCGGTGACAAGAGGAAGATGATGACGTCATTTCAGGGATTGATCCATTTCAGCGACCGATACGACATCGGAACGAATGTGGCGATTCTGTATTTCGAAGACAGCGATACGAACATTACCGCAAGTATCAAGTCTTGGGCAGATCGAGGATATGAACCGTGGGTCATGTTTAACAGCAGCCAGGACTATACGGGCACCTACGTCAAAGGGAACTATGATGGGAAAGAACACTTTGACGAGGTGCAATTGTCCGCGGATGAATCCTACAAAACTGTCTTCTCGGAGGGGGCTTACATTGTCCCCAACCCCAATTGGCTTCGATACCATAAGGATTTCGTGAGGCGGGCTATCGACGCCGGAGCCAGAGCCATTGTGCCCGAAGAACCGGAATTCTTTTCAACGGCGGGGTATAGCTCGGTTTTCAAGGAGGCGTGGCGGCAGGAATACGGTGATGACTGGGTAGACCCCGCAACTAACGATACGACCCGCTGGATGTCTAGGCGACTCATGGCGAAACTCTATGAAAAACATCTCGATGCCGTATTAACTTTTTCAAAAAGCCTGGATCCATCCGTCAAATGCCTTATAGCCGCCCACAGTCCGATTGACTACGCCGTAAATCCAATGGTATATCCCCACGCGAAAACTTCCAATCTTGCCGCGCTAGACGGCTACATCGCCCAAGTTTGGTCGGATACTGCCCGTTCGTCTTTTCCAGATCCCACGAAGGACGGTGCCGAGGTCGAAAGCGCTTTCCTTAAGGGTTTCCTCGAATATAACTACTTCTGGAACTTGATACGCGATACGGGAAAAGAGCTCATTTACCTGCAGGACCCGAAGAGCGATTCTCCAGGTTTTTCATGGGAGCAATACCGACGGTGGTACGAAGAAACGGTTATCGCTTCCAGCATCTTTAACGCAACCGATTACGAAGTCATGCCGTGGCCCGACAGATTTTTTGTGCAGGACGCACCCACGGAGCAAAAAACGGTATGCATGACGGTCGTGCGCGCCATGCAAGATTTGCCCAACCACGCCAGTAATTACAAGGCGCATCAGGCAATGCTGGTCTCGGACACGATGTTATGGACGAGTCCGGAACTTCACGAAGCCATTGTTGGACTCGTTGGGATGTGCGTAACTTCGCTTAGGGACGGAGTGCCAATCGATGTGATTCCCGTTGAAAGAGCGAATGACACCGGTTTTCTGGATGGGTACAAGGTCATATTCATGAGCTACGACTCTTGGTTGCCTGAACTTAAATCCCACCAAGATGCGATCGTGGATTGGGTAAAGAACGGAGGGATACTGGCATTTTTCGGCGGGAGTCGATATACCGACATAGAGCATTCTTGGTGGAATAAGATGCACATCCATGAACCTCAAGACGCTCTATTCAAGGATTTGGGAGTTGATCTTGACGGCACTCAATTCAAGATTGAACCCAATACTCTCGACTCATTCGATGATTCTCACCCACTTGTGCAAGAACTCGGGAAAATTCATAATCTGCCGAAATGCGATTACGTTTATTCCTACAACCCCCCATCAGCCCATCGTCTTTACGGAGCGGAAAGTGACAATCAAACTGTGATATTCGAGCAGAAAGCCGGGGCGGGATTACTGCTCTACGTCGGGATTCCTACGCACTTTCTGGTTAAATCGAGCGTGGGCGCGCGTATCATTCGAAGCGTTTCGGAATACCTGAGCGCCGAAGCTAACGCCCCGTATGAACCGAAGAAACATCTGTCTATTCATCGCGGTCCCTATCGCATCGTATACGCCGCAAAGGACGAGGTCACCCTGAAAGGGGACTTCATTGATCTGTTTGACCACAAACTCCCACTCATTGAGACAAAGAACCTGAATGCCGACCAGTACGCCTTACTATACGAAATCAACCCGTTGCCGAACAAAGTCGATATTCTATATTCTTCCTCCTTAATCGAAAGAGACATGCATGAAGAGGGCAGGACTAGATTCCAAGCAAGCGGCCCGTTCCGGACAGTCGGTGTTGTCACCATCTACAGTCCCAATCTCGAACCTACAAGCGTTTCGGCAAGAGACGGTGTAACCGGAAGAAATCTATTGATCGACTGGCTTTGGAACAAGAGCGGACGTACTCTTACCATCGAATATAATCATGCGCCCCACCGAAACAAGGTGGATATTCTCGTAGAATGGTGAGCGGACTGCCTTCACTGTTTAATTCTTCTCAACCTGATTTACCGATGATAGTGTCATAGTCATTTAGACGAAGATGTTCACACATGATAATTGTATGTTAATGAACGTTAACGATTTGTATTAGCACCCGTAAAATCGGATACACCTCCGTAGCGTAAACTGTTAGTTCGCGCACACCACAATCTGACAGATTGTGGTACAGGAGTGTGTCATTATCCACAGGAATGTGCAATAATTAGTCGCATTGATTATAGACCGTGAAAGCAGTTAGGTGTTCATCATGAATGTAGGAATAACCCGGAGAAGCCCAACTCATATCGGGTGCGTGGGAAGACCGAACGCATACACGGTTCTTATGCTGTTGATTGGCATTTCTCTGCTTCTGCCTCCGGACGGCATGGCAATGAGAGCCGGCGTGGCAAAGAGAGATGTGTCTTTTCCCGAACTTCTGGGCGGCGTCAAGGTTCATGACCCTCTCTATGCAAGGGTACTGATACTGGACGATGGTGACGACGAAGCCGCAATCATCTGCTTGGACATGGTGGAGCCTTGGTTCCCGGAGGTACGGGCGCGAATTCAACAGAATCTCGGTATCACTCTTACGCTTGTCAACTGCTCACACACGCATTCGGGAATGAGAACCCTCCACAACGATATGTGGCAGGATGCAGTAGGCAAACTAATCTACGAGGCGGCGGAAGAAGCCTATACTAACTTGGCGCCTGTTTCGCTCCATGCCGGCCGTGCACCGGTGCGAGCAGCGTACAACCGGTACGGCGACGCGTTCTCGCAAGAAGAATTGCCTTGGGTGAACGTACTGGAAGCACGAACGCAAGATGGAAACACGCTCGCCGTGCTTTTCGAGTATGCGGCGCACCCGGTGATCACCATTGAGGGGCGAGCACTAAGCGCCGATTATCCCGGATACGCGATAGCGCGAATACACGAAGAATTGGGCGATAAGGTCATGCCTATATTCGCCCAAGGCTGCGGTGGAAACACAAATGGCTACCCCGTCGGTTTACCTCTTGGCGGGCCCTATGAAAACGCCGCCAACACCGGACGAAAACTAGGTGACGCCGTGTTGAGAGCAATGAAGGACGCCGCTGAGATCCAGACGGATAAACTGTCTATCCGGACCAAAACTATTTTGCTTCCCCTTCGGGTTCCTTCAATAAGAGAATGGGAGGAGGACGTTTCGCGCCTAGAACAGGAATCTCCGGGCGATGAGGCCGCCATGAAGTCCCTGCAGGTCTTAAAGGGCATAATCGAACGCGAGGAGCAGCCCGGGTTGCGGTACCGACTAAACGCGCTCATGCTTGGAACGGAATGGTGTCTGCTGGCATTGCAGGGCGAGGTTTTCACCGAATACGAACTGTGGGTGAATGCGTTCGCACCGTTCGACCACACAATGGTCTTCGCGTTCACCAACGACTCCACATACGCGAAACCTTCAAATTCGTACGCCTCCTACATCCTCACGGACAAGGCGCTCGCGCTATCAATCAAGAAACCTCACGAGGCCGAAGCTAGTTGTGCGGAAGCCCTACTGACTCACCGAGCGTCCACACATGAGAATGTGCGTCTCCCTTATGCCGTCGGAATTGAGGCCGCAATCAAAGACGCCATTTCTTCACTGTGGATTGAATGAGACATGAATTGTCCGTGCTCGCTGAATCTCTCCTAGGCTTTGCTTGGTGAATTGATTCGGGATTCATACAAAAGTCGGCTGCCTGCGGGAACGCCGGTTTACGCGAGTTGCGCATTTTGAGTGCGGTATTCAGTTCCGGTTTCTTCGAAATCACATCATGCCTTCGACCCTTTTTTCTCGCACGGTTGTTTCTTCAAAGCAACGATTCCTGTGATTCACAGATTCGCTGAGCCGACGGAGACTTTGTATTCGGCGATTCACTCGACTGCACGACAAGGTCTCTTCAAAGTAGCCGTCGATATGTGATTAACCCCTTCCTGCTTGACACCACTAATTTCCATTTCCTGACGATAATATGATGCTCTGAGAATCTGTCAATCATCAGATAGAAGTATCTGCACCTTGGCACAGGGATATCCATGGATAAATACGCGGGAAGAGAAACCGCCAGAACCCCAATCGGACGCGCTTTGATTCTCGGATCCGTGCTGATAGCCGTAAGCGCGTATTGGGTCGTCGGTGTCGAAAACCGTATAATCTGGGAAATTACGGATTTCTCCATTTTTCCCACCGTTATCTTCGTCCTGTTTTTGCTGGCTCTGCTGAATCTGATACTCGTCCGGTATTTCAATCGATTCTCGCTTAAACCCTCCGAACTCGCCATCATCTACATCATGCTCTGTATAGCGACCTCTCTGTTTGGGCATGACATGATGCGTCAGTTGATCCCGATGATGACGAATCCATTCTGGTTTGCCACGCCCGAGAACGAATGGGAGCAACTTTTTTTTCGGTATATACCTAGATGGCTTACGGTGGATAATCGGGCTTCCCTCCACGAATACTATACCGGTCAGGAAGATTTCTTTACCCCCCGGAATATGGGCGCCTGGATTCTTCCTGCACTCGCGTGGACCGGATTTCTCTTCGTGTTTCTCTTCAAAATCCTTTGCATAAATATCATCGTTAGAAAACAGTGGACGGAGCATGAGAGGCTGAGTTTCCCGATCATCCGCCTTCCACTAGAACTTGCAAGCAACCCAAAAATATTCTCAAAGAAGCTGATGTGGATCGGCTTTGGCGCAGCGCTTGTAATTGAGCTTCTTGCCGGTCTGGACTACCTCTATCCGATAGTGCCCTCACTCAGGATTAAGATGAATATTCGCCAATACTTTGCGAGCAAACCGTGGAATGCCGTGGGCGATTTTCATTTCAACATTTATGCTTTCGTCATGGGGCTTGCCTATTTCACGCCCCTTTCTCTCTCGTTTTCCCTCTGGTTCTTCCATCTATTCTGGAAACTGCTGCCGGTTGCCTATAGCGCTTTAGGCTGGCGGACCGGAGAGGGCGGACAGATCCCCCAGCGATTTGGCGCGTGGATCGGAATCGGGGTTCTCGCTCTTTTCACCAGTAGGCACCACATAAAGGATACGATTGTAAAGTTTTTTACGGGTCAAAATGAGGGTAACCTATACAGGTTGGCATACAGTGGCTTGGTATTGTCGATTATTCTTATAATGGCTTTTTGGTACTTGGCGGGAAGTTCGCCGTGGATGGTCGCGCTCTATTTTTCACTATACACGACCCTGTGTATTGCCGTTACACGAATGAGGTCGGAATTGGGACCTCCGACGCACGAACTGCATGGCGCTTCGCCCGATGGAATGATGGTGGCAGTGGCAGGATCCAAGGCGGTCGGCGCGGCTAACCTGACTAACTTCACTCTTCTTGAATGGATGCCGTATGCTTATAGATGCCATCCCATGCCCCATCAGTTGGAAGGCTTCAAGATGTCGGAAAGATTACGAATGAAGGACTCCGCGGTAGTGATAGCCATTCTTCTCGCCGCGCTATTGGGTTCAATAGCTTCCTTCGCGGCACATCTTGGATTCTATTACAAGTATCCCAATTACGCCATCTGGGGCGTGCATCCCTTCAACCGATTGGGAAGTTGGCTGTCTAATCCGGTCAGCGGTAATTTCGCTTCCGTAAAGCAGATGGGATTCGGTTTTGTCTTTACCATATTCCTCATGGTAATGAGCAGGCGATACCTCTGGTGGCAGTTCCATCCCGTTGGATATGCTGTCGGGGTTGGCTGGGCAATAGGCCATATGTGGTTTTCCGTCTTTGTCAGTTGGTTCATCAAGATGCTCATCATGATGTATGGAGGACGCAGTGCCTACAGGGCTGCGATTCCAGTATTTCTCGGGTTAATACTCGGTCAGTTCTTCATGGGAAGCCTGTGGAGTTTGATTGGATTGGTTCTCAACAGGAACATGTATACATTGTTTCCATGACGTGAAGGATTTGATAGATTCGTAGTTGAGAATCTCATCTTCCGCATAATATACTTCTGATATTCTGCCATCTAATGGGATTTTACTATTGACATCTCACTCCGCTGGTGTGAAAACCATTCCGAGAAGGGATGCTTTTTCAAAACCTGTCATAGATCGTGATTGAGCGTCAATTGAGGAATGAAATGTTCCGACAGAAATAATGGTGTGCTATCAACATACCGCTCCTCTGGAGCGGATGACACAAAGCCAACCAGTTGCATAGAGCACAGATAGAGTTGTCAATACACCAATTAGTACCTAGAACGAATCGTAAGTTTATTGTTGAAACTTGCTTGGGTAAGATCTTCCAAGTGGGATGTAACACGGAGGATTGTTCGTAAAACTGTGTTTAGTGTAGCAACGATTACGATGCTTTGAATCGGATTTGTGTCGCTACACAATGAATTGAACCATATAAACAATGATCCGGGAGAGTTTTGCTGGCGCGGAAGTTCACACCCACCATGCGCGAAAATCCAAAGTCGATCACCCACCAATCGAATTTGACGGCGAGAGCCTGCAAGCTTCTGTTCATCGCGGTTGTCATGCTCCCACTCAACAATTTATGGGTTGTTGACACGGGAATTACGGGACACGGCACGAACTTTACCCGGGTGTCGCTGTTCATGAACGTTGTCTTCGTTACCTTCGTATTGAGCCTGATAAATCTGCTGCTCAAGCGGTTTAAGGCAAAATTAGCGCTAGCGACGGGTGACATGGTGCTAATCTATTCTATGCTGTGCGTCTCCTCCGCGATAGCGGGGCACGACATCATCCAGCGCATGTTTCCGCTTATCGGATATGCGTTTCATTTCGCTACTCCCGAAAACGATTGGCAAGCTCTTTTCCACAGATATGTTCCCGATTGGTTAGTTGTCGCGGAAAAATCCGTGTTGGTCGGGTACTACAAAGATCGCGAACCAATTTACGCGAACACGTTATACATTCCCGAATACCTCCAGACGTGGATCGGACCTTGCCTCGCGTGGTCTACCGTAATTTTCGCCGTGCTGGCTTGTATGCTCTGTATCAACGTCATCGTTCGAAAACAGTGGTCGGAACGCGAACGTCTTGCCTATCCTCTCGCCCACATTCCGCTTCAAATTATCGACAGCGGTTCCAAGATTTTTTCCAATCGTTTGCTATGGGTCGGATTTAGCGTCGCCGTTATATTCAACCTTATTAACGGGTTGCATTTTCTCTTTCCGTCGGTGCCGGGAATATTTTACGGGGGGTTCGACCTTGGAAGATATTTCACCACGAAGCCGTGGAACGCTCTGGGCGAACTCCCGATCCGTTTTCATCCGTTTGCTATCGGATTGGCATTCTTCATGCCGCTCGATCTCGCCTTTTCCTGCTGGTTTTTTTACTGGTTCTGGCGGATTGAACAGGTGGCCGGAGTTGCTCTCTATAGCAGCGGAATGCTCGGTGGGCTTGCGGGATATGGGGACAGCATCGCAGGGTTTCCGTATGTGTGGGCACAGTCTATCGGCACATGCGGCGCGATTCTGTTAATGACGCTGTGGGTGTTGCGATTTACCGGAAAGGACGTGTTATTTGGCATCTTCCAGAGACCACGCATCACCGGACCTTCAGGATTGACCGGCAACGGGAGTGAGAATGCCGCGTCCCAAATCGCGGAAAACCGTGCGGAGATGCGGCAGTATCGGAGGGCAATCATAGGAATTATCGCCAGCCTGAGCTATCTGGTGGGGTTCTGCTACATCGCAGGCATGTCCGTTTGGGTTGCCACTGCGTTCTTCGTCATCCTCTTCGCCATTTCAACCGTAGTGACACGAATCCGCGCCGAAGCGGGATATCCTATGCACGATTTCGTGTTCCGTCCGGACGAGATCATGGTGGCGGGGCTAGGCACAAGGGCAATTGGCGCGCGAAATCTGACGCTATTTTCCTACCTTCACTTTCTCGTCTACGCACAGCGCAGCAACCCGCAGCCGCAGCAACTTGAGGCATTCAGGCTTTCCGACCGGATGAATCTGGGAATGGACAAAATGTTGATTGCCGGCCTTCTAATTGCCGCCGTGGCAGGGTCCATTGCCGCTTGCTGGGCTTACCTGCATACCGCTTATCGCTACCCGGTACTTACTTTCCACCCAAGCGATCCAGTATACACGCGATTGAAGAATTGGCTGATTTATCCCAAGGAAATAGATGTCAATTCGTTAGTCTTCATGGGTGTAGGGTTCGGGGTTGGGATGTGGTTTATGATCATGCGTCGATTGTTCCTATGGTGGCCCTTTCATCCAGCAGGTTACGTCATCGGCGGCACATGGTCGCTCAATCTCTTGTGGTTCTCTATTTTCGTAAGCTGGGCGGTAAAGTTAATCGTACTTCGCTTCGGTGGACGCAGGCTGCATCAACAGGTTGGGATATTTTTTATCGGTCTTGTCCTCGGCGAATTTGTTGCGGCAAGTTCGTGGGGAATTGTCGGCACGATAATGGGCGAGAGAACGTATGGGTTCATCTGATTTGATGATTGCCGCCTGTAACCGATGGGCTGGCGCCAAACCCGGATCCAAGTGGAGATTACATCCACAGGCATGAGAGTTTTGTATTTCGGATTATTTTTGACTGTGCTAAACTGATGTTGGATTGCTTGCTTGGTTCACGTTCCCCGGCGGTCAGATTTCAATACTCTGCAACTCCAATTTGCGATCTGAGCGCCCATGCCGTGAATCAAGATTTCACGCGTTAAACGGAGTCACGGCTTACTCTTTCTCATTACCTACCGTTGAATTGTCGGTCTTTAACTTTTCACGTTGTATGACCTGAGGAACTCACTGACCTCATGATACATTCAATTCTCTACTCGTCGATTAAAAAACAGCGTTCTGCGTGGTGCTTAAGGCTAATTCTAATTGGTATTATTGGACTATACTGCCCGACCGCAACGCAGGCGCGGGACGAAGTCGATCTCATTAAGAATCTGGCAGATGCCAAGCAGGATGTCGAGGCAAATCCCGCGTCATTGGAGGCCCATCTAAACCTCGGATTTGCCTATATGGAACTTGGATCTATGCACCGGGCCGAGGTTGCATTTGAGACCGTAATACGTCTCGATCCGTACGCTCCAAGTGGACATTATTGGTTGGGGGGCGTGTATTTCTTGCAAGCAAAATATGAAAAATCGATTGATGTCTTCAAACGATCGCTTGAAAAGTTGCCAGATTGGAGTGCGGCGCATCACGCTTTGGGCATGTCATACTTTGAACGACACAATCACGAGGCGGCGGAGATTGCTTTTTCCAAAGCGCTGGCACTGATGCAGAAATCGGATTCACCCCGTTATGAGGTACCCAGGTCGTCATTCAGATCAAGAGGTTACGGATGGAGTATAAAATTGTCTCCAGCCAACACCTTTTACTTTCTCGGTCTTATCGCCTCGCACCGCGGCAGGCTTGACAGAGCCGTGACATTCTGGCGGCAAGCCATCGAAGTGGGTCCGCCTCTTGCGGAAGTGTACTTTGAACTGGGGGTCGCACACAATAAGGCAGGAAAATGGAAGGACTCTGTTCACGCCCTCCGCGAGGCAATCCGACTGCGTCCGGAAATGCCGGCGGCCCACTATCAGTTGGCGCGGGCGTATTTAAAGCAGGGAAGAACCTCCGAAGGAAATACGGAATTGGAGGAATTTAAACGACTAAAAACATCCTACGACCAACTGAACGCGCAGCATACCATGATTAGGCAGGCTCCGGACGCGGCTATCACGCTCTTTAGACTGGCTAGAAGGTTTATGCGGCAGCGAAAATATGTCGAAGCAAGTCGAGAATTTCAGAAAGCTCTCTGGCACGACCCCAACCTTGTGGAAGCGCATAGTGGATTGGGGCATGCGTATTTTGGGCTGGGACGCCTCGACGACGCCCTTAAAGCACAACAAAAGGCCATTGAGCTGCAACCGGACATGGCAGAGGCCCACGTCGCCAAGGGGTTAATCTTGCTTCAAAGGGCTGAAAAGTCTGAGGCAAAAGCCGATTATGAACGAGCCATCTCAGCTTTCCGGAAGGGCATCGAACTGAATTCCAAGCTTGAAATCCCGATCCTTGTTCGCGCCTCCCTAGGAAGGATTTATCTGCAAGAGGGAAAACTCAAGGAGGCCAGCCATCAGTTTGAAGAAATCCTCAAGGTGGATCCGAACTCCGGAGATGCGCATTACTACCTGGGGACGCTCCATGTCCGGCGCCGCAACTATGAGAAAGCGGAAGAATCCTACGGTCATGCGATCAAGCTAGACCCCACTTCAGCCAAAGCATACGAACGACTGGCGCATCTGTATGGTAGCCGTGGCATTCGTCGCAATACGGCAGTCCGACTCGCACAAAAAGCGGTCGAGCTTCAACCTGATTCAGCGGCATGTTTCAATACACTCTCGTGGCTTCACTACCTAAACAAAGACTTTGAGAAAGCCGAAGCCGCCGTTAAAAAGGCATTAGCGTTGCAGCCGAACAATCAGCTATACAGCGAAGGTTTAACAGTTATCCAGCAAGCCAGACTAGCCGAGGACGACGGAAAGTGAGGGACAAGAATCAAGCGTCTCCATTCGATGAACATCACAAGGCGAACTCCGTGTTCCGTTCTAAATTCCTCAAAGAATGCGTAATCGGGATTGTATTTCTCTGTTTTTCGGCCGTTTTCGTCGAGGCACAGCCGCGATTCACGAATGCGACTTCGAACTCAGGAATCAATTTCCGCCATGAAGACGGCCGTAGCGGTGCGTTCTATTTTCTCGAAACCCTCGGAGCGGGTGCCGCATGGTTTGACTATGACCAAGATGGGGACATCGACATCTATTTTGTCAATGGAGCAGACCTTCCCGGTATGGAGTCGGATGTTACTCCGACAAATGCGCTCTATCGCAATGATGGCGGCGGTAACTTTACCGATGTGACTAATGAAGCAAGCGTAGGAGACCCGGGGTACGGATTCAGTTGCGCCGTGGGAGATTACGACAATAACGGATTTCCCGATATCTATATCACAAATTTCGGGCCAAACACTCTTTATCGAAACAATGGCGACGGCACTTTTACCGATGCGACGATGCAAGCAGGGGTTGGCGACTCACTGTGGGGAGCTTCGGCCGCTTTTGCCGATTATGACAATGACGGGTACTTGGACCTATTTGTGGCTAACTACGTGCAGTTCGCGGTGAATAGCAATCCGGAGTGCGGCGCGATTGGAATACGCACGCACTGCGGCCCCGGAGCCTTCCAAGGGACGGCAAGTGTCCTGTATAGAAATAGCGGGGATGGCACTTTTACCGATGAAACCGAGAAAGCCGGAGTGTGGAACCCCGACGGAAAGGGAATGGGTGTCATTTGGTGTGATTACGACAACGATGCCGATCTCGACCTTTTCGTAGCGAACGACAAAGTCGAAGATTGGCTTTATCGCAATGAGGGAAATGGCTCGTTCAAAGATGTCGGACTCACGAGCGGAGTTGCTCTCAACGAGATGGGAGCTGCGTACTCCAGCATGGCGCCTGTTTTTGGCGACATCGATAACAACGGCTGGTTCGATCTGGTAATTACGAACTTTCAGGATGAACCCAACAGCGTCTATTACAACGATGGAGACGGCTTTTTTTCCGATATAACCTATCAATCGAAAATTGGCGGTCCAACGCTGGCACGTCTCGCATGGGGCGCCGATTTTGCCGATCTAGACAACGACAGTCGGATAGATCTCTTTGTTGCGACTGGACATCTTGAAGAAAAGGTACATCTCCTAAATCCAACGACCACCTATCCGCAGCAGAATCAGCTCTTTTGGAACCGGGGCGATCGCACATTCGACGACGTTTCCGGTTCGTCGGGCGACGGATTGTTACTGAAAAAAGTGAGCCGCGGCGCGGCGTTTGGAGATTACGACAACGATGGGGATATCGATATTCTTGTCACCAACTCCTATCAGACTCCTGATCTCCTGCGAAATGACACTGTCAACCGGAATCGCTGGCTTGTTATCGCTACGATTGGAACGCTCAGCAATCGAAGCGGCATCGGAACTCGCATCACGGTGACTGCGGGGGAAAGCAAACAGATGCGCGAGGTCAAGAGCGGCGGGAGTTATCCGTCTCACAGCGACATGCGGTTACACTTTGGTCTAGGCGAATCCGCCTTTGCCGAACACATTGAAATTCGCTGGCCAAGCGGTTTGGTTGAACACTTCAAGAATATTGAGACCAACCGATTCCTAATTGCAACGGAGGGAAAAGGATTGAAAGAGCCCTGATGAAGAACGTGAGGATTGACTTCGAGAGAAAATTGAAATTCTTGTGTGTATTTATTTCTTTAAGCACCGCGTGGTTAATGACATTGACCGCCGTTGTGCCCATTTTGCAGGCTGCGCCTCTTCGTGACAATGCCGGAGCGATGTCGCTCCCTTCCGAACCTGCCACGTCAGTCGGACACGATAAGATGCTGGCACTGCTTCAACGAATCGCCGACAGAACTTCTGATGAAAACCCGTTTCTTGGTGATAAAACGGCTCGCAAGCTACGCAAGCGGCTAAATTCGTTGCCTTCAAATACATCAAACCCCATCAAATGGAAACTTCATATGCAGGTTGGTGAGAAGGAACTTCGCCTCGGCAATGAAGCCGAGGCCATCAACCACTTTAAAGAAGCCCTGGCAATTACTCGATTGAGCCGAGCCGAAGTGCCTCCACATGCGGTGATTGAGTCCCATTTCTACCTGGGCCTTGCCTACATGAGAATGGCCGAAACACGGAACTGCTGCCTCCGTCACACCCCCGAGAGCTGCATTCTACCGATTCGAGGTAAAGGGATTCACACCGAACAAGAATCATCACGGCAGGCAATATCGCAATTTACCGAGGTACTTAAACGAACCACAAAAAACACGCGGCCGGTTTTTTCTCTCGGCACAAGATGGTTGCTTAACATTGCTTACATGACGATTGGCACTTACCCCGATGATGTGCCGAGTCAATACCTCATTCCGCCGCCTGCCTTCGATTCGAAAGAAAAAATTCCGCGTTTCAATAACATCGCGCCGAGGTTGGGACTTGACGTGTTTGATTTGTCAGGGGGTGCAATTGCTGACGATTTTGACAATGACGGATACATAGACATCGTTGTCTCGACTTGGGACGCGAAAGGGCAGATGCGATATTTCCGCAACAATCGGGACGGGACATTTTCTGATCGAACGCGGGAATCGGGTTTGTTGGGCTTGTATGGTGGACTCAACCTCGTGCAGGCAGATTACGACAATGACGGATATGTTGACATCTTGGTATTGCGAGGGGCTTGGTTGGGGAGGAATGGACGACATCCGAATTCTTTGTTGCGCAACAATGGAGATGGCACCTTTACGGATCGCACATTTGAAGCCGGATTGGGCGAAGTGCATTACCCAACCCAGACCGCATCTTGGGGAGATTATGACAATGACGGAGATTTAGACTTATATATTGGCAATGAATCGTCCAAGGCATTCATTGCCCCATGTCAACTCTTTGAAAACAATGGCGCCGGTATGTTTACGGATGTCGCGGAAAGAGCGGGTGTACAGAACCATCGCCTTGCAAAATCAGTGATTTGGGGAGACTTCAATGACGATGGATTTCCCGACCTTTATGTGTCAAATCTTGAGAAAAGCAACCGCCTGTACCGAAATAACGGGGATGGTACATTCACAGATGAGGCGAAGCGTCTTGAGGTCCACACACCGCGCCGCAGCTTTCCCTCATGGTTTTGGGACTTTGATAACGATGGTGCGCTTGATATCTACGTGTCCGCCTATTCTTCCGGCATTGAGCATGCGGCGGCGGACGCACTCGGTCTGGCGGTGAACACCGGGATAGCGCGTTTATATCGCGGGGACGGCGGCAGCGGATTCAGCGAAGTTTCCGAGCAGTACAACTTGGTGTCCCCAACCGCACCGATGGGGTCCAATTTCGGCGATCTGGATAACGACGGCTATCTTGATTTTTATCTAGGTACCGGGTGGCCGAATTACTGGGAACTCATGCCCAACATCCTCTACCGCAATAGGGACGGCGAGGGCTTTACCGATGTCACGTATGCCGGCGGCTTCGGTCACCTGCAGAAGGGTCATGCCATCGCATTCGCCGACTTCGACAATGATGGCGATCAAGATGTATTTGAACAGATGGGAGGGGCGTACCCCGGCGACGCGTATAACAACGCCTTGTATGAGAACCCGGGATTTGGAAATAACTGGATTTCCGTACAACTGATCGGCGTCCAGTCAAATCGATCGGCAATTGGCGCACGCATTCATTTGAAAGTCCTTGAAAACGGGTCGGCTCGTTCAGTTTACAAGCATGTCAACAGTGGCGGCACATTTGGTTGTAACCCACTTCGACAGACGATCGGACTCGGAAAATCCAATGAAATTGAACGACTTGAGGTGTATTGGCCCACCACAGGGTTGACACAATCGTTTGAGAATGTACCCGGTAATCAGTTTATTCAAATCGTTGAGGGGGCTCGAGATTATACCTTACTGAAACTGAGACGGTTGACCCTAGGAAAAAGCTACTGAGCATGATGCACTACTCTACAACTAACAAATTGAACATCGACCGGTACAGCGTTGTGACCCCTTTGTCTCCTGCACCGCGCCGCTGGCGAAATCGAGATGTAATTCTCATTCTCCTTCCCGACGCGGCCTCACCACACTAACACCGTCGTCTTCAATCATTGGGTGATGATATATATATGGCGGTTCGAGGGCCGCCTGTTGTGCTTCGGATAGCTCAGACACCCATTCCGGCAATTGGGTCTCATAGGTGCCGGGAACATAGGTAAGGTACTTCGGAGTGTACCGGAATAGCAATGTCCGCCGTTCGCCCTTCCCTTTCCAAGGAAGGGTGCCGTGGCTCGTAGCTTCATTAAAGATAACGAGGTCTCCCGCCTTGAGGGTCGGCTGAAACACCAATTCTTTGTTGGCTTCCCACGTCATAATATCTTCTGGCGCTTCAAAGTTGGATTTGTGACTGCCCGGTATAACACAGAGACCGCCATCGCCAGGATTCACGTCGGTCAACGCATACTGGAAGACTATCAAACCGCAACGCATACGACCGTTCTGGTAAGCATAGAACCGGGACCCGCTAAACGTTAGGTTGCCGGAGCCGTGAAGTTTCAATCCCTCGCAGCCAT
The DNA here is from genome assembly GCA_028820655.1 of Candidatus Poribacteria bacterium. Taxonomy (GTDB): domain Bacteria; phylum Poribacteria; class WGA-4E; order WGA-4E; family JAJDTR01; genus JAJDTR01. The sequence continues at coordinate 28,957 of JAPPIK010000002.1, forward strand.
CCACGGAATTGAGCAAGTCTACTCCGTGGTCCAGTTTCCAGCCGCGCCCAAGCATAGTGTTGAGGTACGGAATCGCATTGGGATGAGCCAGCATGTCGCGGAAGGGTTGGCACCAGGGCTGTTCCCACGTCAACATGCCCTTGTAATGCCGGAATGGACTGAAAATTCCCTCAAGCGGCCTGCCTTCCCAGTTGCCGCTTATGGCGTTTGGATTTCCGAAATCCCCGCGCTTGTCAGTGTTCGCATCTAACGCCTCGTTCAGCGCGTTAACCTCTTCTTGCGAGAGAATACCCCTGACCACCAGATAGCCTTGAAGATCGAAGAGATAACACTCTCGATCATCCATAGTCGCGTAATCCACTTGTTCCTTCATCAGTCATCATCTCCAATTAAGGACGCTGCTGCGGTGAGAAGATTCATGCAATGCCCACGAAGAGAAGATTGTGCCAGTGAGAACCTAATGATCACCCTATTGGCTTTTACCACATGTGACAATCTTCATTCCGCTTTGAGTTGTGCCCAGGTTGTCGCTAATTTGCCCCTTGGATCAACGGGTCGGTAACCGTATTTCCCTGCCAATCCCAGTTCCATAATACTCTTGAGTGTTTCCGGTGCCAACCCAACGTTGTAAAGTGCGACTTCGTCCACAACACCTCCAACCCCTTGAATTCCTTTTTCAAAAACATGCTCGCCTACAAGAGGCTGCGGTTGTTGTTGTGCGCCAATATACAACGGTGCTTTTACCTTATGTAGCTTGGGTGTTATCCCTTGAATTTTCTTATTCTCTATCTTTGAGAGTTCGTTTCCATCCACAAATGCGCTTAACGTGTTCCCATCGAACGCGCAGGCGACGAAATGCCATTCGTCATCCGTGACCTTCTTTGTTCTCTCGGTCTCGAGGGGATTCTTTTCCGGAAACGCGTTCCAAAATCCACATGCGAACGATCCAGGACTCCCATCGGCGCGTATCCACATCGAGTAATTCCGATTCTTCACGGCGGCAACCTTATTGGGAGCTATCAACAACACCTCTTTATCGACAATCATTTGTGCCGGTTCAGCGTCGGTCTTGACCTTTTTCTGTGGACCAATAAGCTTCGCCACCTTTATCCATGCGGTTATGGTGAACGATTGAAGACTGAGATCATCATGATGCGGAACTTGGACGTGCCCCCAATCTTCATCGTCCGAGAGAAACTCCAATGCCATACCGAACCTACCCCTGCGCCATTTAACGTCGCCGACAATCCGTCCATCATGCCCATTGCCGGTGCGATCTTCGACCACACCAGCCGCAACTTGATTTAATTTTCCGAATCCTTCGTCAAACAGCCATGCTGCAATGGGAGTGACTTCCAAGTCGTCCTGAGCATGACTGAAAGGTGGGATGACGAGGCAACTAGCTAAAAAAACGAATAGACTCACTAAAATGAAGATATTCACGGGGCTTCCCTCCCTTTTGCCGTGCTAACATAGGTTTGGTTTCGGTTAAGCGACGAAGTATAGGAGAACTATGTCATGCATGCATCAATATGAAACTTACATTTTTTTTGCTTTGATTTTCCCCCACGTGGTTGCCAATTTCCCCGTCAAATCGACAGATCGATAGCCATATTTCCCAGACAACCCCAATTCCATGAGATTCTTGATTTCGGCTTCTGGCAAACCGGAGGCAAAAAGGGCGACCTCGTCGATAAGTCCGCCTAATCCGTCCCTACCCTTCTCAAAATCCAGCGGGGTACCGGGAGCCACATCGACCCGGTTTAACTGTTGTATCGGTCGGGCTCCAATAAACACCGGCATTTCGTGTTTTGTATGAGGTTTACCTAGCAAGCCATTCTTCTTGTTCTCCGATTTACCGACCTGCTTTCCGTCGACATAAGCTATCAACCACGGTGGGTCGTATGCGCAGGCGACAAATCGCCATTTGTCATCCGTTACGGCTGCCGTACCTCTTTCGATCCATACCCCTTTATCGCTCGGGAAACTTATAAAGAACCCGCACGAAAGATTGCCCGGACCGTTTGGCGGAAAGGCACCGTGAACGTTTTCACGCGAACTGATCCACATAAAATAGTTCGTGTAATCCATCCCCTTGGGAGGAACATTCACCACCTTGCCAACTATCGACTGTAACGGCGGAACAATATCTTTGACTTTAATCCACGCCGTCATGGTGAATTCTCTCAGCGACAAGTCTTCATGATGCGCCACTCTGATGAAAGACCACGATGTTCCATTCGGGTCTCCCGGATCCAGCCCGAACTGTAGGGCGGTGCCGTATCGTCCCCACCGCCATTTCGGCGATCCCACTACTTCGCCGTCATGACCATTGCCCGAACTGTCCTTTACCATTCCGGTCGCGCTGCGGTTGAGTCTCCCAATCCCTTCGTCAAATAGCCATGCGGCGATTGGCTGTTCTCCGCCCTGGCTAAAAGCCAAAGGGGACATCACAAAGAAACTAACTGACATGGCCACCAAACTCAAAATTGCCGTGGATTTCACTTTGTTCTCCTCCTATTGCGATAGCCCTCAATAATACATCAAAACCGGTCCGCATGACCCTGTGAAGTGCTTAGATTATTGTTTCGTTCACAGAATTGGTGATGTCGTGCCAAAAAAAAGCATCGAGAGCGAACTCCCGATGCTTTGAAATGCTGACATTGCAGGCTGGCTTTACTGCAGCCGTTTGATGTCGCCCCATTGGGTAGTCAACTTGCCAACCGATTCAACGGAAGTCGCAGCGCAATCAATTCCAAGAATGTCCATGCCCTCATTGGAGCATGCTCCACTTGCCATGATTGCCGCGATATCGTCCTCATCCAGGGCGTATGTGGTAATGACGATCTCGTCCGCCCTTGTTCCGAGTGGTAAGCCGTGACCCGTTCCGCCCGGAGCACCTCCATACAGCGCGCCTATGCTGATTGGCGACAAGGTAGCGGCTGGACCATTTGCCGTGTTAGGTTCCGATGGATGGGGATTTACTCCCACTTCCTCGCCATCTATATAGACTCTTACGTTTTGCCCATCATACGTGCCGCCAAGGTGGCGCCACGTGCCATCATGGATATGATCCGAGTCAGGAGAATTGCCCACGCGGTCACCGCCGCCACCCAGGTCGCCATTGTCTCGCCAGCCGAAGAGCAACTTGCTCGGGGCGCCCCCAGGATGATGATCCCAAAGCGAGAAATTTCGCGGCAACTCCGAGGCGCATCCCCAACAAGATTTGTCTACAAGAAAACTGTCGTTCCCGATCTTACCGTCTAGCATAAACCACCCCATGACGGTCATGGTATGCATTGCATGAGATGGATCGGGAGCAATTTTTACGGTCTTGAATGCCTCAACGACCTCAGACGGCCCGAGACCGATTCCTCCTCCAAACTTGCCATCCACCCAGTTTGCGCCTGCACTCAACAAGCCATCATTTCCGGTGCCCGACATATCGGTTGACACGTCGCCCGATCCCTCTTCAAAGGTTAACACGACAACTGCTTGCTCATTCAGGTTGGGGGTTTCGGTCCAACCTGGCACCCAATCGGGAAAATCAACGTTCTCGTCGACTGAATATGCAAACGGCAACGATACCATAAGACTTGCGAGAACGATTAGCATGCCCAATCTCATTATATTTCCTCCTATTTTGTAACAACAATTCAAAGTTATACCGATTTTACGGATTAGTTGATTTTTTCGCGCATTCAGATAGTTCCTGCTTACGCATTGGGGGCAGTATAGCCGTTTGTTAGTGCTCTGTCAATAAAAAAACGACATTGTTCGGACCATCGTACAAAATCCCTTTAAGAGTGTTTCGTTTTTTCTCGCCACTTCCATGCCCCGCTTCCAGCGATTCACAGAAGTGAATGTCATGATTGCATCACTTCGCTTTCAGGGAAGCCCATGTGGTCGCCAATTTGCCGACCCGATTGACGGCGAGGAATTCATATTTGCCGGCCAATCCCATTTCCATGATACCTTTAATCTCTTCTGCTGTTAAGCCGGTGTTGAAGAGTGCGACTTCGTCGACCAACCCGGAGATTCCCTCAACGCCTTTTTTGAAAGGGCGTTGATTGCCCTCCCAGCCGTGCAATGCTCGAGCACCGATAAGAAGCGGGGCGCCCTTTGGCTTGTTGGCTCTGGGGCGCAATCCTTGGTCCACTTTGTTCTCTTCGGCGGCTTCTTTCTTTCCATCAATGTACGCCGTCATGGTTATTCCGTCAAAACTACAGGCTATGAAATGCCATTTATTGTCTGTCACCGGTCGCGTTTTTTTGACACCGATATGCTTTACCGCCGGAAAAGTGGACCCGATTGCACACGCGAAGTGTCCGGAATCTCCCTGTCCTCCCAATTGTCCATCGGCCGGTGTACGTATCCAAAGGGCATAATTTCGCAGATCGGGATTCACTTCCCGATTAATTATCATTTGTAGGGGTTCCAGCGCCGCGGCCACCTTTATCCACGCGGTGAAAGTAAATTCGCTAAGGTCCAAATCTTTGTGGTAGGGCACTTTGATGTATGACCAACCGGTACCTTCGTTGTCGTCCGGATCCAGCCCGAACTGCATGGCGGCACCGAATTTGCCCCAGCGCCATTTCGGAGACCCGACAATCTCACCGTCAAACCCGTTACCGGAATTGTCTTTGAGGGTGCCTTTGGCAACGCGATTCAATTTTCCGAGGCCTTCATCAAAAAGCCAGGCACCGAGGGGACGTACCTCCCCCTGTGCATATGTCTTCGGCACAATGGCAAAAAAACTTACGCAACCAACTAGGAAAATCGACCGTGTTAGGATTTTCACTTTGTTTCTCCTTTCTACCGACGTTCGACAGCGAGACCATCAATTGCCTATTATCACGCCGCTCAATACAATTTCAATATAGCATGCTTGCGCAAATCTGTCAAGGAAATAGCACGGGACTTTCGGGAGTAGAGAATATCAACTTTGCTCGAAACCGGCTATAAATCGTTAAACCCGCGGTTCTTGTTCCTCGCTTTCCGCTGCATGTTCGGCCCGGATCGAGGCAACCAACACCTAACACGCCAAATCGCAAGTGTCATATCCCTTTGCACACGACATACTGGTCTAGTAATTCGTAGCGGAAGTAGATATAATCTGAAGACCGGTTGGATTTCATGTTCCAGCGAAACCGCGGAGATTGTTCCGGACCTTGCAAGAACATTAAGGTCACAATGATGCCGCGGAGGAAAAGCGGTGAGACGACGGCGGTCAATTAAAATCCAGCCAAATAGTAACTGCTGAATCATCTTTTCTCTACCCACCGCAATCAACTCACGAATCCGATGTGATACAAAGTTGTGGAAAAGAACACGCCACCCGTTCCAACGAGAGCGCTTCTTGTTGGTATTCTTCTCATTCCTATTAATGCTTATTGGATCACGATTGTGGCCGAGTTGCATGCCACCCTCGGGGGAATGACCGGATCGGCGCTTTTCTTCAATCCAGTCTTCAACCTATTCTTCCTGACGCTCATAAACCTCGCATTTCAGAAATTCCTTCCCACATTCGCTTTCTCTCGATCTGAGCTTCTCACGATCTACGTGATGTTGGTGATGCTATCCACCGTCTGCGGTGTCACGATGATGACGTTCGTCATCGGAACGTTGACGCACCCATTCTGGTTCGCCTCACCGGAAAATGAATACGCCGATCTCTTCCACAGGTACATTCCATCTTGGTTCACCGTTAGCGACAAAGGCGTGCTGAGGGGATTCTTTGAAGGGGATGAAAACTTTCACTCTCCCGAGCACTTCGGCGCATGGTTAACACCTATAGTGGTGTGGTCGGGGATTACGTTCGCAACATTCTACAGCTTCATTAGCATGAACATCATTCTAAGAAAGCAGTGGACGGAACGAGACAGGTTAAGTTATCCGATTGTGCAGGTTCCGATTGAACTGACTGCGCCGCGCACATTGGCTCGAAAGCTCCTCTGGGCCGGTTTCGGGGTATCCGCTTGCATCGAAATTCTGAACGGCCTGCACCATCTCTTCCCCGCTATCCCTGGCATTCCTATGTTTCACGGGTACTACCGGCTGACCGAGAAACCGTGGCACACGATAGGTCTGATGAAATTCTCTATCTATCCGTTTTTTGTCGGGTTAACATACTTTGTACCGCTGGACTTATCGTTCTCGATTTGGTTTTTTTACATCTTCTTTAAGGCTCAGCAGGTCGTGGCTTATGTCAGTTCACCGTCGGTCGGTATCTTCACAATGGGTGTTTATGGAAACGAACAGGGGCTTGGCGCTTGGATGACAATTGGCGTTGCGCTTCTATGGATGGGCAGAAAGCATCTAAGGCAGGTCTGGAATAGTGTAACCGCGAATCCTCGCGCCGTTGATGATTCTAATGAACCGATGCGATATAGATTCGCGTTCGTTGGATTGGCGCTGTCGCTCATCTTCCTTGTGTTCCTACTGAACCGGGCGGGATTGTCGCTCGCACTTCTCCCACTTTATCTATGCATTTACATACTTATGTCGATTGCCATCACACGCGTCCGAGCGGCACTCGGTCCCCCATTCCACGAAATCGTCTTCACCAATCCACAGGGTTTAATGGTGAATCTTTTAGGGACACGCGCCATAGGAGCCAGAAGTCTGACGATTCTCTATTTCATGTACCCTTTCAATAGGGATAGTACGTCGCATCCCATGCCAAGCCAGTTAGAGGGGTTCAAAATCGCGGAGCGCACGGGAATAAACAACAGGCATCTGCTGTTAGCAATGGTTCTGGCGCTCATGGCGAGCATCATCGTGTCATTCTGGAGTTACCTATTTGTGATGTACGAAAACGGTGCAACGGCAAAAGGGCGCGGGTATCTGATCGGCATCGGCTACGAGACATTCAGAACGCTGACAAAATGGCTGCAGTATCCACAGCCGCCGGACGCTACTGCGATGCTCTTTGTAGGGGTTGGCGGGATATTCACGTGGGTATTGATGGGGATGCAGAGGCGGTTCATCTGGTGGCCCTTTCATCCCGGGGGATATGCGCTCGGCGCATCATGGGGCATGATTCACTCATGGTCGTCCGTGCTTGTCGGATGGGCGATTAAGGTTCTTATCTTTCGGCTCGGGGGTCTGAAGGCGTATCGCAGGGGCATACCGTTTTTCATTGGCCTCATCCTCGGTGACCAGATTATTGGCTGCATTTGGTCGATTATTGGCGCCGTATTTGGGATACCAACCTATAGCGTATTTCCGTAGATTTCTTGAAATACATAGTTTCGCAACCAAGTGGGCATGAGACTTAGCTAGTCTGTGTGGGCGCAAGACGCAGTTTATCCATGAGAATATACAAAGCAAATCTCAAGAACATCTATTCCGCACTAGCGCGACATGCTTTGTTCACGATGCTGCAGATGGAGTTTAGCTCTTTGCTCTTTAGTCACTTGTTGTGCTCCTTGATCGGAGTAAACTACATGCGGCGTGATAAATACCATTAATTCTGTCTTTTCGACCCGCGTGTCCGTCCGCCGAAAGAGTCTGCCAAGCAATGGAATGTCTCCCAAAAATGAGATTTTGTGAACGGTCTCGGTCTTGTCGTCCTTAATCATCCCACCGATCACCATGGTCTGTCTGTCATTTATTGTAACCGAGGCTGTTGCCTCCCGCGTCGAGATAATCGGAGCGTCAAACAGTGTGAACTCAATGAGGCTGTTAATCTGTTGGTTCAGGTCCAGAGAGACTGTTCCCGATCTGTTAATCCTCGGCGTGACGGTGAGGATCACGCCGACATTTCGAAAGTCCGTGCTGGTCAACACACCCCCGGTAGCTGTTTCTTGAGTGCTGACGAGGAACGGTACCTCTTGACCGACATTAATAATTGCTTCTTGATTGTTTTTCGTCATTATTCGGGGTGTGGAGAGGATATTAACTTTGGTGTCTTTTGTCAGTGCATGAAGCATCGTGTCCAACTTCTCGGAGAGGATTCCGTATTTCAGACCGAAGATTTCGTCAACCAGTCCAAAATTGGTTGCCCCGTCTTGCCGATAGGCGCTCTCTTTGATGGTGGTTCCCTACTCCCACATCCATTCAACTCCAAAGGCACTTTCGTCGTCAAGTGTTACTTCAATTATCTGGGCTTCAATCAACACTTGTGGAAGCAGCACGTCAAGTTTCTTGATCAGATTTTCAACGGAAGGAAAGTTTCGGACAAAGGTGGTAATGAGAAGCGAGTTTGTATCCTCATCGGCGACAATCTTTACGTTGCCCGTAAGTCCCCGCGCGGCGTCGGCGGTCTGCGCGCTAGATCCTAGCGCTCCGGCTGAAAATGTTCTGCCGCCAAATCTTCCTCCGAACCCGCCGCCGAATCCGCCTCCAAAACCGCCTCCGAAATTTCCACGTGTCGCCGCTTGACGCTCAAAGAGTTCAGTCGACAGCAATTCGTTAAGTATTGTTTCCAAATTCGCGGCATCGGCATGTTCGAGGACAAAAACCCGCGTATCTTCTGCAAAGTCTGCGATGTCTCGATCTAGCTGCTCAATCAAATTCCCAACAGACTCCATTTGCTGAGCGGTAGTTGTGACAATGACCGAGTTCGTTCGCGCATCCGGCACCGCCGTCAACTCCGGTAAACCGAGTACTCCTTGACCGCTTTGTTCGTTGGCCCGCTGTTGTTGCTCGAGAAAGAAGCGTCTGCCTCTTCCGCCGAATCCGCCAAATCCACCGAACCCTCCGCCGGTAAACACGTTTTGGGCTGCACTGGAAAATGCTTGGTTCAGTTCATTGGCGATTTCGGTGGCATCGCCATGATCTAGAGAAAATACGCGCGTTTCTGGCTGTGAAAATCGCTGAGTATCAAGTTCACTGACTAGCCTCCTGATGACATCAAGATTCTGTTGGCTCGCAGAGACAATAAGGGAATTGGTGTTTTCGTCAGCAATCGCCTTGACTTCCCCGAGCAGTTGAAGCGCCCCTCCTTCCGTGGGACTGCTTTGCTCGAACTGAGCAGCTCCATTTCTCCCGAAGTCATCGCCTCCCCCGAATGGACCGCGCCCGCCGAAACCTCCTCGGCGCCTTCGTTGTTGACGTTCTTGCTCCGCGGCGGCGGCTGCATCCGCCGGTTTTTCAAACAGTTTAGTAATCACTTCGGCTAAGGCCGCCGCGTCCGAGTATTGAAGTGCAAACACCTCTATCTTTATTCGGTCCCCCATTGACACGTCCAGTTGCGTGACTATCTCTGCCAGTCTCTTGATTTGAGCAGAAGACGCAGTGATGATCAACGTATTGCTTCGGCCGTACGCGGTCATTACCCCATACTGTGGAATAAATTCCTTAAGATCTTTTACGAGTTGCGTGGCGTCCGCAGAGTTGAGGGGCAGTACCTGCGTGACTATGGTATCGTCCGGCTTTATGCCTTGCGGATCGCTCCCAATCCGTATCGGAGTGGCTTCCAGTTTTGCCTCCTCCAACGGGACGATTTTTGCGCTGTTACCGTTGATGATGCTAGTGTATCCTTTGATCGCTAGCACGGCGTTCAGCACTGTAAAGGCCTCATCCACGGGCATATCATCGGGGCTGATAATGGTTACACGCATGTCTAAATCCGCGGATTTGACAACCGTGTAACCGGTCACTTCGGAAAGGAATTCCAAGACATGGTCGATTGCCGCATCTTTGAAACGCATAGAAATACGCCGCGATTGGACTTCAGTATCGACGACCGCCTGATCGGCGACTCCCCTCACGCATTCGGTACCGACAAGACAGAATACAAAAATGAGAAGAGACGTCCCGCGCGTGAATTCAGTCATTGGTTTAATTCGTTCCTCCTCCTCTCACGCATCCGCTCAATCAAGTCTTGTCCACTTTCGTCTTCCGGCGCTTCAAGCGCCCGCTGTTTAGCAATTTTGCCAAATATGACTCGCCCATCCGTTCCGTATTCAATGCGTTCGCCCAATGCGAGATTTACAGCCATATCCCCGCGTGTCAAGGTTATATGGCCTGGAGCGATCTCCCGAATTCTGGTGTCTTTGAGCGTCTCTCCGCTGCGAAGAAAAACACCGGATTTCATTCTTTGATCCTCTACCACAGCAAGAAAGTGTGTTCCCCTTTTCACGATTCCCGTCAAGGAAAGGCCGTATGTGGGTGGAGGGGAAAGCGATGCGGCAACGAGTTCAGGCCCGAGAGTCACACTTTGTTCCATCGGCGGATTGACATCGCGCTTCCAACCGAGGGGACGAAAAAGACTGTTTTCAACAATAATGTCATAATTCTTCGGTTCTCGGTCAATGGGGGATGATATTCCCGCTTTGGAAGCAGCAGACCTGGCGGGCACAAAACGCCGCTCCGACCGAACCGGTAAAGAAGCGGCATTTCGCCATATAATCCTGAGAGTTATGAAACATACGACCAACCCCAAGATCGCCAGGCAAAAGATTGTGGTTTTCCGATGTGCCTTCGTCAATGTTTCATCCACCCTGATTATTGAATTTTCGCCAGCGGCCCGCGACCCACACCCAGCCGTCCGGACGCCTTTCCCAACGACCGGAGATCCAAGCACCACGCGGATTCCGCTCCCAGTGCCCACGCACCCAGACATATTTCCTGCCTGCCCAACGCCAATGCCCGCCAACCCAAACTGCCTTCGGATTCGGCTTCCGAGGCCGACGTTCCGCGATTAGCGCTGGTGGGGGTTCATGAACGTAAACTAACTTGACTCGCTCGATTTTCCTTCGAGGTAGCGGATAAACCGCACAACCGATTGAAGTGGCCAACAAACTGGCAAGCATTAGAAACAAAATAATCAACTTGCATGTTCCTTTAATTTGCCGATTGTTCATTGTGGTTCTCCGTCTTACTGTTCTGGTCAGATTGTGGTTGGCTATCAATCAAAATGCGCCAAATCTACGTCCGCCGCCACGCCTTCGATTGCCTCCGGTCCCGCCTGCTCGTCCGATTTCGGGCACTGTAAGATCGGGCAGTTTTATATCGGAAAACTTCTCCCGCTGTTCGTCGTCAAGAATGTCCTGAATCTCTGCAACTACAGCATCAATCCGGTTTTGATAATCCTTGCGCTGCCGATAGAACAATTGCATCTTTGCTTGCGGGCCGCTAACAGAAGCGGCGCCTCTTCTGCCAAACCCGACGCCACCCGCACGCCTTTGGTTCCGCATCTCGGACAGTTCAGTCTCCAATGTCTCTTTCTCTAACTCGTAATCTTCGACTAGCTTCTCGATCTGCTGAATTTTAGTACGAGCTATTTCGCGCTGATCAGCCGAGAGTTTTAGGGCTTTCGAGGTTTTGTCGATATCCAGAAGTTTAGTGCCGGCACAACCAGACACCACAAGAATCGCAATGACGAAGGTGAGCCCAATATATGATTTTCGGAATATCATCCGTTTTGTCCTCATGGTCCGATTATGCTGTGAACGAGGGGAAAGCAATTTCATTTCCCCTTTTCTGACGCGTTCAAGTTTCGATACTACCGATCGCGGCGAGGTCGGTCGCCGCGGCGCCCATCTCCGCCCCCTGTGCGTCCTCGACGTCCGCCGAATCCTCCGAATCCGCCGCTATTGTTAACAATTCCAGCGACGGTTAACTGGGCTTCTTGGCGCACAGTGAGAAGCTCAACCAGACTTTTCTCCAATGAATCGGATTTCGTCTTCTGCTCATTCTGCTTTGCTTTAAGAGCATCGAGTGCGGCTTTAATCTTCATATTATCCCCGGCTTCAACCGCTGAACGAACCGCTTGCATTAAAGGCCGCAACTCTTGGCGTCGTCCCAGTCGATATTCCGCTATCGCCTTGATTCGGGGAACCAAAACGGTTTTCTCATCTTCAGAAAGGCTTAATCCCTCTATGGCGCGCCGGGTTTGTCGCTCGACCATCTCTTCAAGATTGAATTCCCCTCTCCTTCCACCGCCCCGATCGCCGCGTCCCGATTCACGACGGCCAGAACGGTCAGGCCGCGTATCCTCTTGCGCAGAAATGTAGTATGCACCGGAAAACACGGATCCGATGATGAATACAAGCGCGAGAAGGTAAGCTAACTTCGTCCTTAATGGGTTTGATTTTCTCGGTGTGATTGACATTGTGCTATCCTCCATAACGACATGAGTGAGTTAGTTCTAGTTTGATTGACGCGATACTCCCCAAAATGTTAGACAGACGACGACAACAAAAGTTCGCAAATTAATACATCAATGCGAGGAGATTCTACCGCATTTCGCCCCATGAGATACTTATTTCGGTCGGACTGGAAGCGGGAATCCCCATTACAACGATTCGATGGTCAATAAAGAGGACAATTGAGGGGGTAAAGTAATCTGTCCGTATGTGCTTGGATTGTTGAAAGTTTCTCGCTATAATGAAATGGAGATAGTTGGATTCAATAAATTTCCTATTCCCTTTACAATCGCCTACGGGCCTCTGTTAATGTTGAGCCCTGCCTTTGGACCGAGATTTAGAAGCTACGTACTGTATCGAAAACCAAGAAGTATCAATCTGATGATACGATGACTACGATGAATCCAATCTCCGATAGCCGCACGTCCGATGAAAAGATTGAAGCCATCCTTCGCCCGAAATGGTGCGAGATTTCCGAGGACGGTCGGCTCTATTGGGATTTGATTTGCGCCGCTATCCGCAACGACGTGAAGACAATACTCGATAATCTTAAAGCGGAACCGGATTGCGCGCGACTGGAGTTCTGGTACACGCCTCCCATCCACTTTGCCGTCCGCGAGGGCAATTTGGACGCGGCGCGAATACTTTGGGAGGCATACCCGTACGACGAAGTGACGGGGCTCATTAGGACGGCAGAGGATCGCAGCCATACTGATGTCGCAGACTTCTTACGTACGGCAATCGGTGCAGAGGCTTCATGCGCCGATCTTCGGTTGCACCAAGCCGTGGAAACCGGAAATCAAGAGGAAATTCAACGCCTATTGGCTAACATGCCGGACATTAGTGCAAATCGCGATTCAAACGGACGTACAGCGTTGCACCTCGCCGTGATCGCCGGCGAAAAAGATGCGGTGGGTGGACTACTCGCGAATGGCATTGATATTGACTGCACGGATCACGCTGGCTTTCGTGCGATTCACTATGCCTACTGGTCCAATCAATATTGGACGCTGGCAGAGAATGTAGACAGGCTGTTAGAGATGTTGCTCGAAGCAGGGGCGGCCGACAGTGCAACACTTGCGTCGGCTCGCGGGGATATGGCTGAACTACAAGCCTTCATCGCGGCGGATCCGGCGCTTGTTAACGATGGCGAGGCATTGCAGAAGCGCCCACTCTCTGCCGCGGCAGAGCGGGGCCACCACAAGATTGTGCGTTACCTCCTCGACCACGGCGCAAATCCATCGCTGCGGGAAGGACGGATGTGTCCGCACGGTTCCGCGCTGATGGCGGCCTCCGTGAGAAACGATCTCAAAATGGCGCGATGGCTGCTTGAGGCCGGCGCCGATCCTAATGGAGACATTGACTCGTCTGGCACACCGGCAATACGCGCCTCGTCCGATGCGATGCGAGGGCTCATGTACGAGTACGGCGGACGCACCGGAACAGCATGGGGTTTTGCTCAGAGCGGCAATCTTGAGACCTTGGCGGCAATCCTCCGATACTGCGGCGACCCGTTTTCGGACGAAGAGAGCGAATACCTTACAACGCCGTACACCGCCATAATTAGCGGTTACAGGCGTCAACTGGACAAAAAACTGAGCACCGACGCCCATGAGGCTATGCTGAACATGTTCTTGCGCCGTGGGCACCCGATGCCTAAGGCGCTTACCGAGTGCAAAACATACCTCTACCATGTTCCGCACATGACGCAGCGGTTGCTGAATCACGGGCTGAATCCAAATTTGCCCGACTGGCAGCGTCGCACCCCATTGCACGACCTGTGTGCCGGAATCCGACACGTAAATGATGCACCGGAATTGGTGCAGCTCTTTATCGACTACGGCGCCGACATAGACGCTATTGACGAGGAAGACCGCTCTACGCCATTGGGCATAGCCGCCCGCGAAGGAAACGTGGAACTTGTCGCGCTGTTACGTTCCAACGGTGCCGATCCAAATGCCGCGGGCGCGAATTGGGCAACACCGCTCGCTTGGGCAGAGCGCCGAGGGCACGAGAAAATCGCGTCAATGTTGCGAGAATGCGAAGCAGGCTAACCCTATCATCCCTCCCGATACCCTCCATAGAATCAATCGGACCGCTAGTAGCGCCCGATTTCTCGCCCATACATCAAATAGCCACCTATTTTGTTCTAACTGCCTAAAATTCAGATGTTTAGATGCCTAAAATTTAGGCAATTTCATCGGAGACACCATTTTCCTAAGCACTTGGCTTGCCAATACAACCTTCTCCAAATCCGCGCAACATAGGTGTTTGTCCGAAATTTTAGGTGCAGTCCATCACAAATAGCGCGCTGCCTGCGGGTTGGCATTGCTCTTGCTGATAGTGCTTCTGTCTAGTGGGCGGAAAAATGAAATGTGTCCGTCTATCTGAAGAGATGAAGAAGCCTGTATGTGAACAGAGTGGTTGAAAGTGGACGGGGACTGGCTATTCTCCTAGTATTTCAACAGCATCTCATCAACATCGTTTGAATAATGGAGGAAACTAATGATTTTGTCAAATTCGAGGTTTAAAGGCACGCAATCGTATCTCTGCGCCGTTGTTCTGCTGGTTTTCGTCTGCGCGATCGGTTCCGCGTCCGCAGAAATCAAACTAACCGACAGCCTTTCAGTTTCAGGATTCTTGGATATGTCATCCACTACGACTAGCGGTGGTGATGAGACTGAAATAGGCTTGAATTTCGACCAATTTGAGTTGGATTTCAAGATTGAGCAAGGATCGGTCACCGGATATGTTGACATCGACAGCACGGGCCCGGACGCGGGAATTAAGTTGGAACAGGGGTATGTAACTTACACGCTGCCCGATTCGACCATTTCCGGAATGAGCATCAAAGCCGGCCGATTCCTGAGTGCCATGGGGTTTGAAGCGGCTGAACCGACGGGATTGTTTCAGTACTCGTTCTCCGAAGGAATTCCCTATCCCGGTTATCAAAACGGAATCGGGATCGATGTGAAACCCGCCGAACAGGTCGGGATTTACGTCGCGCTCCTGTCTGGTGTCTGGGATGTTAATGACACCAACGTGAAGGATCCCGGCATCGAGGCACAAGTGGCACTGACACCGATTGAGCAAGTCATCGCCAAGGTCGGTTATGCGATGGACAAACTGGAAGACTACTCACAGAGCGAACTCAACGCCTGGGTGCAGTTCGCGCAAGGGCCGTTGACGTTAGCTGGTGAATTTGACGTATTGACAAACTGGGGCGCCGACGGCAAGAACGGTACTCACTTTCTCGGTATGGCAAATCTATCATTGGCGGACATGATAGCTGCGCCTGTCGCCGTAACCCTTCGATTCAGCGGAATCAGTCTGGATGATGAAGACGGTTCCAACGAGTTCACGCTCAGCCCATCTTACTCGGCGACGGATAACTGGTTGCTTCTCGCGGAATTCAAGCAGCGGCTCGACAAAGAAGAAACAATCATCGCCGTCGAATCACTTTTCACATTTTAACTTAAAGTAAGAAAGCTCAAACTTCCAAGTTCTAAGGAGGATTTCAAATGTTACGCTTTACACTAAAGTTGCGCGGTATCATCGCGATCGGTATGCTACTCTTGGCTGTAGGAATGTTCGGCGCTGGACATGTGAACGCCGGAGACCACGAAGTAAAAATTGGTGTGCTCCACTCGTTGAGCGGTACGATGGCAATCTCCGAGACTTCCCTCAAGGATGTCGTCCTTATGGCTGTTGAAGAGATTAACGCGGCTGGCGGAGTGATGGGAAAACAGATAGAGCCCGTAGTCGTTGATCCGGCAAGTGACTGGGATCTATTCGCGGAAAAAGCAAAAGACCTGATTATTAAAGACGAGGTAGCTACGGTTTTTGGCTGCTGGACCTCCGTGAGCCGGAAGTCGGTTCTCCCGGTCTTTGAAGAACACAATGCGCTCCTATTCTATCCGGTGCAGTATGAAGGCGAAGAACAATCTCTCAACGTATTCTATACCGCCGCAACTCCCAATCAGCAGTTGGTACCCGCCGCCGAATACATGATGGAAGAAATCGGCGCCAAGAAGTTCTATCTGCTCGGAACCGACTATGTTTTCCCGCGTACGGCTAACAAAGTGCTCAAAGCCTTCCTCAAGACCAAGGGAGTACCTGATGAAAATATCGTGGAAGAATACACTCCCTTCCATCACCAAGACTATCAGACAATCGTTGGCAAAATAAAGAAGTTCGCCGCCGGTGGTGACGCCTGCGTGTTGTCCACGATTAACGGCGACAGTAACGTGCCGTTTTACAAAGAGTTTGCCAACCAAGGACTAACCTCTGATGACTGCCCGATAATGGCTTTCTCGGTGGCGGAGGATGAGTTGCGAGCAATGGATGTGCCGCCGCTGGTCGGACACCTTGCCACGTGGAACTATTTTCAGAGTATCAAGACGCCTGAAAATAAGAAATTCGTGAAGAACTTCAAGGCGTTCTGTGAAAGAGAAAACCTCCCCGGCGGTTCAAAACGCGTAACCGACGATCCCATTGAAGCCGCTTACTTTGGCGTCTACGTCTGGAAGGCAGCAGTCGAGAAGGCGAAATCCTTTGAGGTCGACAAGGTGCGTGATGCTGTGTACGGGTTGGAATTTGACGCTCCCGGCGGCAAGAAAAAGATGCACGCCAACAACCAGCACACGCTCAAGCCTGTTTACGTTGGCGAAATCATGAAGAACGGTCAATTCAAGATCATCTACAAGTCTGACGGACTGGTTTCGCCCGATTCCTACAGCGCTTATCTCCATCCGGACGGCAATTTCCCGGCGCCGACCGGTGGTCCCAAGGGAAGGACAACCGCTGGTATGTAACGGGGTTGTTCGTAGGTTGTTTATTTCTGCATCATAGAGAATGTAAAGCGCAAGGTACCTTCCGGTCTTTGCGCTTTGCGACTCTTTTTTTGTGCTAATTCAACGATCTTTACAGCAACGCTCACATCTGTCGCCCCGCCTTCGAACCAAATCCGAGACAAGTTCAAATGCAAAGAGTTACTTTATTCTATCTCATCGCCCTACTCTTTACTTCATTTTCCCTCAGTTTGGCGTTACCTAGTTCCGCACAATCTAGCGATGAATTCATCCGTGCCGAAGTCCGGAACCTTGCTGACGAGAGCAGGTCGATTCGCAAGGCGGCGGTGATGGCGCTGGCAAAGACCGGCGACATGCGCGTAGAGGCAATCTTGGAGTCGTTCAAATTGGGGGAACTCTATCTCTGGTCCGATGTGGTCGTTCTGTGTAAAGAGACGTTTGAAGACGACGATTACAACGAATTCTGCCGCCTCGTTGATGTGTTGACCGGCGAACCGATGTTGGATGCAGGTGGGAAGCGGTATGAAATCCCAATTGAAGAGTTGGAGGAAATATCGGTATCACGTGCGGAACGTAAACTGGCGAACAACGCCAAGTTTCTCGTCAGGCTCTCCTCGCCGGACAATGAAATCCGCATGTCGGGCGCAAAAAAGTGCGGTGACCCGCCCGGAATCATCGAATCGGTCCCACAGTTGGAGCAAATGTCAGCACATGATTCGGTCAAAAAGATTCGGTATATAGCCAAGGAAAGCCTACTTCTAATTCGCTTGAACCAGACCTCCCTAGAAAAAGACGCAGAACCACATCTTGCCATTGTCAGTGAATTGGGAAACATGAAGAGTATGCGCGGATTGCCTCGCCTGCAGGAAACGTACCATGAATTATCGGCGGGACTTGCACTTCCTGAAGCCACCGAGGAAGAGGCTACGAATACATATAAATTCGCAATCGACCAAATCAACGGATATCAAAGTTTCGTCGGTGGGATCGGGAACATATTCCGGGGACTGTCTCTCGGATCTGTGCTCATACTCATGGCGCTAGGCCTCGCCATTACGTTCGGATTGATGGGCGTCATCAATATGGCGCACGGCGAATTGATGATGATTGGAGCTTACGCGACCTTCGAGATGCAGAGGGTGTTCGGTCACACACCGGACAATCCATCGGACTTGTATTATGTAGCGGCATTGCCTGTCGCGTTTCTAACGGCTGCATTTGTCGGCTACCTCATTGAAATCTCGGTTGTTCGCCACCTTTATCGGCGTCCACTGGAGTCATTATTGGCAACGTGGGGAATCGGGCTCATCCTGATTCAAGTCGTGCGTATTCGATACGGAGACAATATCGGCGTCAATGCCCCAACGTGGGCGCGAGGAGGGCTTGAAGTTATGCAAGACCTCATTGTGCCGTACAGTCGTTGTTTTATCATCGTTCTGTGCGGATTGTGCGTACTGCTCATATACTACCTGATGAATCACACGAAATTGGGCTTGCGAATGCGGGCGACGATGCAGAATCGAAACATGGCGAACAGCGTGGGCGTGAACACTCAACGCGTTGACCGGTACACCTTCGCGTTCGGTTCGGGGATCGCCGGGGTCGCAGGCTACGCGTGGACGCTCATCGGCGGCGTGACGCCAGACATGGGACAAACCAACTTCATCATCGATTCCTTCCTTGTCGTTGTCACAGGTGGCGTCGGCGAACTGATCGGCGTCATTTGCGCCGGGTTGGGAATTGGAGTGCTGACGAAGGTAATTGAACCCATGACAATCGGGCCGTTTGTAGTAGGAGCAATCTGGGCAAAAATTTTACTGCTACTTATTATTGTGGGCTTCATCCAGTTCAAGCCCGCGGGGCTGTTCTCGCCCAAAGGCAGACTCAGCGATGTTTAAAGATGGCGCAGCCAAGCAATTAACCGATTTTTTGCAAGCTGTCGGGGTACAGAAACAGTCAACCGTGACCAATCACGGGATTTCGTTCCTCGTGCCGTGGGTGCTGTTTTTCATCGGATTAGTCGTTATCCCGGTCCTTTACTACGCCGGGCTAATAACTGTCGGCACAGTAAATATGCTCGGTCGGTATATGGCGTTTGCTATCGTCGCCGTCGGGTTGGACCTGATTTGGGGCTACACCGGTATTCTGAGTCTATGCCAAGCCTTCTTCTTCTCACTGGGCGGCTACGCGATGGGGATGTATTTGGCGCATCATGGCGGTCCGGAGGGAATAATTGACGCCAACGGTTGGAAGATTCCGGCATGTCTTTACGTAGTGTATCCTTACAAGGTAGGTGAGGCACCGGCAGACGCCCTCGTTCCCTGGTTTTGGAAGCCGTTTTATACCCTTCCGGTCACGACAATCTTGGGGTTGCTCGTACCGGGACTGGCTGCGCTTGCGATCGGCTTCGTTGGCTTCCGCAGCCGCGTTCGTGGTGTGTATTTCGCCATATTGACACAGGCGATTACCGTGGCGGGTTGGTTGGTGTTCTGCATGAACAACATGAAATTGTGCGGCACAAATGGATTGACACGGTTTGACCGAATTGCCGGATTCCAACTGACCAACCCCAATGTTAAAGTTAGCCTTTACGTTATTACGCTGTTGGCGCTCGCCGGCGTCTACCTCCTTTGTCAGCATGTCGTAAAATCACGCGTGGGACGCATCCTTATCGCAATTCGAGATGACGAGCCAACCTTGCGATTTTCCGGTTATAAGCCCTATATCTATAAACTATTCGCGTTCTGCCTTGCCGGGATGATTGCCGGGCTTGGCGGCATGCTTTACGCACCTCAGATGGGCATCTTCACGCCAACGAATATGGAGGCGAGTGCCTCGATTTTGGTGGTCGTCTGGGTTGCGGTTGGCGGGCGTGGCGCGCTTTCCGGTGCAATCTTGGGCGCTCTGACGGTAAATCTTCTCTATAACTTTTTTACCTCGGAGAAAAATCTACTGATTCTCACTTGGAAAGCGGAGTATTGGCAATTTGTCTTGGGCAGCCTGTTCATCGGCGTTGTTCTACTCTTTCCCGGTGGCTTAATTGATTTATGGCGTCGCTTGGCAGGCATAATTAGGCAAAGAGCAATCATCTAGATTCAGCCGTCGACAAGAGCCGATTCAACCCAGAACCCATAGCATGGATCAAACTCAGCGAACCGCCGAATATAAGGAATACAGTCCCCGGGAAAGCCGGCTATCCGAGGAACGATATCTACTATTTTTAGAAGATATCACCGCCGTCTTTGATGGATTCAAAGCTTTGGATGTCCAAGCGCTTGGCATTGAACACAATGAACTCCGAGTGATTATTGGCCCCAATGGCGCAGGCAAAACAACACTCTGCGACGTTGTGAGCGGAAAAACTCGCCCAACGACCGGGTACGTATTTTTCGACGGAGCCGATATCACGCACCTCACGGAGGAAGAAATTGCGTTGCGGGGCATCGGGAGAAAATTTCAAACGCCCACAGTCTTTGACAGCCTGACAACGTTCGAGAATATGGAACTCGCGCTTCCGGGTCAATATCGCTTGTGGTCCAACCTGTTTGGATCAACAACGAAGGTTCAGGAGGAGCGAATCTTGGAGATTTTGGAGCGAGTGGGGCTTATTGATGAGTCGCACCGAGAAGCCAAGTACCTGAGTCATGGTCAACGCCAATGGTTGGCGATTAGCACGCTGATTTTGTCGAATCCGAAATTGCTGCTCGTAGACGAACCCGCCGCCGGATTAACGGACGCGGAAACGGCGCTGACCGCCGAACTCCTTCTTGAGCTAAAGGACGACCATACCTTAATCGTGATCGAACACGATATGGATTTTGTGCGCCAGCTGGATTCATTTGTCACGGTGCTGAACGAAGGCATCATCATGGCAGAAGGGATGATGCGCGAGGTTCAGCAGGATGGAGAGGTCATTGAAGCGTACCTCGGCAGATGATCCAATTATGTCCGTGGAAAGTCGAATGCCAATCTTAAACGTTGATGGATGCTTGAAATCCTGTTATAATTACGAATGAGAGGTGATTGCCAAATTCGTGAGTTTGATCCGACAGAAATTCGTGTACGGTCAGACTCAAGATACCGGACACGCTTCGCTGCACACCTCACCCAAGGCGCAAGGACATCTTTGCCAGCCGTTAATCGATCCCACTACTCCACACAACTATATCCACGATGACGGCTGTTGGGATGAACATATGCCGACTTGCCGCCCGGTCCGCAACTTGGAGATCGAGTTCCCAGTAAGTATCAAATCCGGGCGATGAGATGCCGGTTATTCGTGTCAAAGATCACACATTATAGTGCCTATTTGGAGCAGAAATGCTTACAAAATTGATCTGCCGAAATTTCAAATGCTTTGGAGAGGTCCAAATCGAACTGGGCAATCCGGTTGTATTCATTGGACCGAACAACTCGGGCAAAACGACGGCTTTGCAGGCACTCGCACTTTGGGATGTGGGGCTTAAGCGATGGCACGAACATCGAAAGGGAAAACCAAGACCCGAAAGACGTCCGGGGGTTGCTATCAATCGGCGCGATCTTATTTCCGTTCCCATTCCGAGCGCCAGGCTGCTTTGGCAAAATCTGCGAGTTCGCGATGTTCAACGTGTGAATAATCAGCAGCGCACCCAAAATATTCGGATGGACATAGTCGTTGAAGGCGTTACCTTCGGAAGAAAATGGACATGTGGTCTGGAGTTCGATTATGCCAACGAGGAGTCCTTTTATTGCCGCCCTCTCCGATTGACAGAAGGGGAAGGAGAGGGATTACAGCGTATGTCTATCCCCGAAGAGACGGCAAACCTTGATGTTGCCTTTCTTCGACCTATGTCCGGGTTAGCGTCGAACGAAACACGGCTCGATCCCGGGGCCATAAATGTTCGAGTTGGAGAAGGGCGTACTTCGGAGGTGCTTCGCAATCTCTGTTTTCAGGTGCTGCATGAGCGTCAAGATGAAGAAACATGGGAATCCATCTGCGGGCGGATCCGAGAATTGTTTGGTGTCCAGCTTGATGAACCGGTCTATATTCATGAGCGGGGCGAAATTGAAATGAACTACCGGGACAGTTCGGGAGTTTCCCTTGCGCTGTCGTCAGCCGGCCTCGGGTTGCAACAGACGCTGCTCTTACTCGCCTATATTTCGGCGCGTCCCGGGTCGGTTCTTTTGCTTGACGAACCCGATGCACACCTTGAGATCCTGCGGCAGAGGCAGATTTACCAGATTCTCACGGAATTGGCGAGGAAACAGGACAGTCAAATTATAGCCGCCAGTCATTCCGAGATAATTCTCAATGAGGCGGCGGACCGCGATGTCGTTATTGCCTTCCTCGGAAAACCGCATCGGATTGACGACCGAGGCGGCAGCCAACTCCTGAAATCACTTAGGAAAATCGGATTTGAGCAATATTATCAGGCGGAACAGAATGGCTGGGTTCTTTACCTTGAAGGACCAACTAACCTTGCCATTCTACAGGCGTTCGCCGAAAAACTGCGGCACCCCGCAAAAGACATATTGGAACGCCCTTTTGTGCACTACGTGGGCAATGAACCGGAAACAGCACGCGAACATTTTGACGGACTCAGAGAGGCGAAGGCGGACTGCGTCGGATTCTGTCTTTTCGATCGGACGGATTACGAATTTCAACACAGAACTGAACTACGAGAATATATGTGGAAGCGCCGCGAGATTGAAAACTATCTCTGTTGTAAAGAGGTTCTAATCGAGTGGGCGAAAGACAAGGGAGAAGAGACCGAAGGACCGCTGTTTTCTCATCAATGGGTTCATACTATGGAGGAAGCCATAACCGAGACCGAGAAAAACCTTGAGATGCTCGGCAAGGGTTCACCATGGTCGCCGGAAACCAAAGTTAGCGACGATTTTCTTAATCCTCTTTTCGACACCTTCTTTAAGAAATTGAAGTTGGATAACCTCATGCAGCGGACAAATTATCACTCGCTTGTCCAATATGTTCCTTCGGACGGGATTGATCCCGAGGTTGCCGACGTGCTAGACGGAATTTTGGAGATTGCATGCCAAGCAGCACCGATGTCCGATGTGTCAAGCATCACAAGCGTAGATTCAAAGTAATATGTTAAACGTCCAAAATCTTTCTTTTTCATACGGCGAAGTCCAATTACTGCGCGGAATTGACGTCCACGTGCCCGCAGAGACAGTCGTTTCCGTGATGGGTAGGAACGGCGTAGGAAAAACAACATTGATGAACAATATCATCGGTCTTCTCAAGCCGTCAAGCGGTTCGATTCAAATTGAAGACCGGGAACTCGTGGGTGTTTCGACCCACCGCCGAATTCGCGCCGGGTTGGGGTACGTACCACAGGGGAGGATGATTTTTCCCAAACTTACCGTCGAGGAGAATCTACGCGTTGGGCTTTCAGCGAGGGGCGACAAAATGACACAAATCCCTGACGACATCTACGAACTCTTCCCTATTCTGAAGGAGATGGGAAAACGTATGGGCGGCGACCTCTCCGGTGGCCAACAACAGCAACTTGCTATCGGGCGTGCTCTAGTTACCGATCCCAAAGTTCTTATCCTTGATGAACCGACCGAAGGCATACAGCCGAACATCATCCAACAGATTGGCGCAGTGCTTCGGAAACTCGTGGAAACCCAACGGATGACGATTCTTATCGTTGAACAGTATCTTGATTTCGTGCGCGAGTTTTGCCAGCAGTTTTACATCATGAATCGCGGCGAGATTGTCGCACACGGCGAAACGGACTCACTTGGCCAAGCCATGATTCAGGAGTACCTGAGCGTCTAAGATGTCTCGTATCAAGTCTATTGCCGGACGGCACGGTGTGCTCAAATTGGGGTTCGCACGGCGAAACGGACGCACCGTGTTGGCGGATAGCTTTTTTCGGGTGCCGCTGCAAGTAATGAAGCCTCGTTACGATGAGTCGGGTACTGCGTGTGTGTACCTTTTGAGTCCGACGGGCGGCGTGGTGCAAGGCGACGACTATCAGATCGAAGTGGCGCTCTCACCTAACTCCCATGCTACGCTGACAACTCAAGCCGCGACGAAGGTTTACGCCATGCCAATTCAAGGTGCGGCGCAATCGTTGAGCGGGCAGATTGGCAAAAACGCTATTTTCGAATATCTTCCCGACCCCACGATTTTGTTTAGTGACGCAAACTTCACCCAGCGTATCGCCTTCAGCTTGGCGCCCGGGGCAATGTTGGTCATGCAGGAGATTGTCATGCCGGGCAGGTTAGCACGGGGCGAAAGGTTGGCATTTGCCCAATATCAGAGTCATCTTGAGGTGTCAGACTCGAATGGAGTGTTGCTGTTTGATTCCTTTTGCCTAAAGCCCAAACATCAACCCTATCTAGCGGGATTTGGAGTGCTGGATGGTTATGCCTGTTGGGGAAGTTGGTTTCTCGTCGGTGATTTCGAGATGCCGGAATGGGATGCGCTATGTGAGATTGCCGGACCGCTGCTTAATTGCGCAAACAAAACCATCGGCGGGTTGTCGAAACTGAGTCGTAACGGTATCGCTATGCGGATGCTGGCTCACAACGCAGGCGCAATTCAGTCCACATTTCAAACAATATGGGATTGGCTAAAACTGAAACACTTTGGACTGGGAACAGTTGATTTACGGAAATATTGAATTTGGAGGAAGCAATTAGTGAACCTCACACCGCGTGAGCAAGAGAAATTGATGATCTACGTTGCCGCACAACTTGCCGAGGATAGACGGGCGCGCGGTTTGAAACTTAACTACCCGGAAGCGGTTGCCATCATCACTGCCGAAATCTTGGAGGGAATACGTGAAGGAAAATCGGTCGCCGAACTGATGCAATACGGCACAACGTTGCTAAAGAGAGATGATGTGATGGAGGGTGTCCCGGAGATGCTTCATGACGTTCAGGTCGAGGGCACGTTTCCCGATGGAACGAAGCTAGTTACCGTCCACAACCCCATTCGGTAGAATAGAACAAGAGGCAACGTGTTGACTATGATACCCGGAGAATACATACTTGCGGAAGAAACCATAACCGCCAACGCCACGCGCGATACCATTGAGCTAACCGTCGCCAATAGCGGTGACAGGCCGATACAGGTCGGATCGCACTTTCACTTTTTTGAGGTCAACGCGGCACTGCAGTTTGATCGAGAAAAGGCTTTTGGTATGAGATTAAATATCCCTTCCGGTGTTGCAGTTCGATTTGAACCGGGTGACGAGAAAACGGTCTCGCTCACTGAAATCGCCGGCAACCGGATTGTGCATGGATTAAACAATAAAACCAACGGACAAATAAACAAAAGGTAAAGAGTGTCGAATGTCTCTTGAAATCACTCGACGCGT
The DNA here is from genome assembly GCA_028820655.1 of Candidatus Poribacteria bacterium. Lineage (GTDB taxonomy): Bacteria > Poribacteria > WGA-4E > WGA-4E > JAJDTR01 > JAJDTR01. The sequence continues at coordinate 54,196 of JAPPIK010000002.1, forward strand.
ATACACAGACATTTACGGCCCAACCGTAGGCGATAGGGTCCGCCTCGCCGATACCGAGTTGTTTATCGAAGTTGAGAAAGACCACACCGTCTATGGCGATGAGTCGAAGTTCGGAGGTGGAAAGACACTTCGCGATGGCATGGGTCAGATGCCGGGCGCCACAAGGGAAGACGGCGTCTTGGATCTTGTCCTGACAAATGCGCTGATCCTTGACTATTGGGGAATTGTCAAGGCGGACATCGGAGTACGTAATGGCAAGATTGTTGGGATCGGCAAAGCCGGAAACCCAAACATCATGGATGGCGTCTCTGATGGCATGATCGTCGGAGCGGGCACCGAAGTCATAGCCGCCGAGGGGATGATTGTGACTCCCGGAGGACTTGACGTTCACATCCACTTTATCTGCCCACAGCAGATTGACGAAGCCCTCTCGTCGGGAATCACCACGATGATTGGCGGAGGTACGGGACCCGCCACCGGTACAAACGCCACGACCTGCACGCCCGGGGCGTGGAACATCGCGCGAATGCTCGAAGCCGCCGAGGGATTTCCGATTAACCTCGGCTTCTTGGGAAAAGGGAATTCGTCTCTGCCCGAGTCGCTGGTTGAACAGATTGACGCCGGGGCGTTGGGGCTAAAACTACACGAAGATTGGGGGACAACCCCCGCGGCGATTGATTGCTGTCTAGCTGTCGCTGACAATTACGATGTGCAGGTCGCCATCCACACCGACACCCTGAACGAAGCTGGGTTCGTCGAAGATTCGATTGCCGCTTTCAAGGGGCGCACCATTCACACATACCACACCGAAGGCGCCGGCGGCGGACACGCCCCGGATATCATTAAGGTGTGCGGTCAAAGCAATGTGCTCCCCTCCTCGACCAATCCGACCCGACCATTCACGGTCAACACCATCGACGAACACCTCGACATGCTGATGGTGTGCCATCATTTGGATTCCTCCATCCCCGAAGACCTCGCCTTTGCAGAGTCTCGAATCCGACCGGAGACTATCGCCGCCGAAGATATTCTACATGATCTCGGTGCCTTCAGTATGATGGCTTCCGATTCTCAGGCGATGGGACGCGTCGGCGAAGTCATACTCCGCACATGGCAGACTGCCCACAAAATGAAAGTCCAGCGCGGGCCGCTCCCCGATGAAACGGGAGACAACGACAATGTCCGCGCGAAACGATACGTTGCCAAATTCGCCATTAACCCGGCAATCACGCACGGAATCAGCAACTACGTTGGTTCAATTGAAGTGGGCAAACTGGCGGACCTCGTGGTCTGGAATCCGGCGTTTTTTGGGGTTAAACCGCAACTCGTGCTAAAAGGAGGATTCCTTGTGTGGGCTGCCATGGGTGACGCAAACGCTTCGATTCCTACTCCGCAACCGGTGCTTGGGCGTCCGATGTTTGGCGCGTTTGGGCGTGTGCCGTATTCGGCATCCTACACGTTCGTCTCCCAGGCGGGAGTCGATGCAGAAGTCGGAAAACGTCTCGGGCTCCAAAAGCCGACCGTCCCCGTGATAAATTGCCGCGAGCTTGACAAATCCGGTATGGTCAACAACTCCTACCTGCCTAAGATTGAGGTCAACCCCGAGACGTACGAAGTCCGCGCCGACGGCGAACTTCTCACCTGCGAACCCGCCGAAATCCTTCCCATGGCACAGCGTTATTTTCTGTTTTGACGTAATTCCTGCCAGAATATTCGGTCACTTGCTTCTAGGTATTCCTTGATTTCCATCCTACCATTCCATTATAATTCGTCCTGCACTCAACGTGCACTCAATCTCTTCAATTTCACATTATTTGAAAGGTCAAGCACTTAATGCAGGATAAGATCCGACACTACGAAGAAAAATTAGACCACGAAACAGACTCATGGGATCTCAATGATGCCATCCTAAACGGCGAGAACATCCTCGTAATCGACGCTCGCTCCGCCGAGGCGTTCGCTGAAGAGCATATTCCGGGAGCCGTCAGTTTGCCGCATCGGATGATGAATGCCGAGACCACATCGCATCTTGATCGGGAAGCACTCTATGTGACATACTGCGACGGTATCGGCTGCAACGCCTCAACGAAAGGGGCGCTCAAGATGGCGCAGTTAGGATATCGCGTGAAGGAACTAATCGGCGGCTTGGATTGGTGGAAACGCGATGGCTATCCCACGGAAACGTCCGATGATTAATGTTCGCACACACAACCAACATCATTCGATTGTCCATAATACACTACCGCCTAATCCATCAAATATGGCGGATAGGAATCCCATGCCTTCGTGCCTATGTCTCCGGTTTTGAATCGCTGAATTACGAGGCATCGAACGCTTTACTCATTTGATCCGTCACAGAATCGAAGGGGCTGCCCATGCAATACGACGAAGATTCACCATTCTACAAACTGCTTGATACGAAGTATGAGGAAGAAGAGGAAGACCTTGGCATCGCCATCGTCGAATCTCATCCGGAGATCGCAAAATTGGAGTGGCCCGGTCCAGATGAAGAGGGGCAGCCATTTATCAAAGGGAGCACGGCACTGCACTACGCCGCCAATGACGGGAAAGATCGGCTAGTCGTCAAACTTCTCGCACATGGCGCCGACATCAATGCCAGCAATGCGAATTGGTATCGCTCCGTGCTTTCTTGGGCTGCAAACAATGCGAGGATTTCAACCATCCGTTTGCTACTTGAAAACGGTGCCGACCCAAAATCTCTTGACGCCGTGCATGCCGCCGCCTATGGCGGATCCGCGTGCGGCGAAGGCGAAGAGGAAGAATATGCCGACTCACTACGGATTCTGATCGCGGCGGGAGCTGACATGAATGATCGAAGGCATTATCTCAACCAAACACCCCTTGGAATCGCGTTGAATAGCGGTAACAAAGGTGCAATCGAGTGTCTGTCTGGAATTGGCGCCGCGGAGGAATAGATTCAGCGTAACTGTTCGTTGCCTCGATTGGTTCGTAGTATTACAAATCATCGCACCATCGGTTTAGCATGCAAGTCCCCGATTAATCGGAATTATCACTGTACCTCCCTATTCGGAGCGGTCCCGGGTCCCCCGCTCGGTCTGGATTGACAAATCCAGACCCATAGATTAAACAGTCACTAATGTACTTTGTCTAACGCACCAACACAGAGCTAGAACATACTCAACGGAATTGTCACTGTACTTCACTATTCGGAGCGGTTCCTGGCCCCCCGCTCGGTCTGGATTGGCAAATCCAGACCCATAGATTAAACAGATACGAATTAGCTTTGTCTAAAACACCAACACAGATCTAGAACATACTCAATCGGAATTAGCACTGTACTTCCCTAATCGGAGCGGTCCCGGCCCCTCCCCCCGCTCGGCCTGGATTGGCAAATCCAGACCGATAGATTAAACAGTCACTAATGTACTTTGTCTAACGCACCAACGCAAATTTAGAACATACTCAAGAACAGTTATAATTGGGAGACTCCGATCGTGAACAACGCCAAAGCTCTCATACCACTCGGTTTTTTGCTCGCACTCGGTCTTGTAATTTCGACATACCTCGTTACTAATGTAGCGCGAGACATCCTCATGGCTCACCAAATTATCAAGGTAAGAGGATATGCCGAGATTCCCGTCGAGTCTGATTTGGCAGGTTGGCAAATCACCGTGAAAGCGAAAGACAGTAACGTCGCATATGCATATCCAATCCTCGCATCACATCGCGATGACGTGCTGACTTTTCTTGAAGAAAACGGAGTGAAACCGGTAGAAATCAAGATCAATCCGGTTCAAATGCGCGAGCGGATGAAGCGGACCGAAAAGGGACACGAGACGAGCGAGATTGAGGCTTTCCAACTATCACAGGATATTACGGTCAAATCGAAGGACGTGCACAACATTTCAAGAATGGCAATGTCTATAGCAGATCTTCTCGGACGTGGAGTTCACCTAAAGACCGAAATGCCCAGTTACTACTACACGGGAGTCAACGCCTTGAAGAGTCAGTTGCTCGTCGAGGCGACCAAAGATGCACGAATGCGGGCGAAGACTTTGGCTGAAGGCAGCGGCGCAAATCTGGGACCGCTCCGCGCCGCACGTCAAGGCGTATTCAGCGTTCAATCCGCGGACGCAAGCAGCATAGCCGAAAAACCCGGTGATGATGTTTCGTCTATAGCCAAGAAAGTCACCGCAGTCGTAACATTCGACTATGTAATGCGATGAAACATGATACCCCCTTCCACCAGCGCGAAATCGAAAGAGTTTTGTTTCTCTCCCGCAGCAACTGAACCCTGATTCTTGGGAAAACTGGAATGAGTGAAAAAGAGGTTTCAATATACACGGACGGCGCCTGCCTGGGGAATCCCGGCAGCGGTGGATACGGCGTCGTGCTTTGTTATCACGGCAACCAGAAGCAGTTGTCCGGAGGATTTCGTCTCACCACAAACAACCGGATGGAGATTATGGCAGCCATCGTCGGATTAGAGGCGTTAAAAACCCGCTGTACGGTACATCTTTACACCGATTCCAAATACTTGGCTGATGCCATGACAAAGGGATGGGCACAGCGCTGGAAGATGAATGGGTGGCGGCGAAACAAGAGAGAAAAAGCCGTAAATCCGGACTTATGGTCGAAACTGCTGAAATTGTGCGGGCAACATACCGTGAGTTTTCGCTGGATAAAGGGGCACGCGGGTCACGAATGGAATGAAATCTGCGACAGGCTTTCAAAGCAAGCCGCAAGCGAGAACAACCTTCCCGATGACAATGGATATATCTCCAATCAGTAGAATCCTCTTTAGAAGAACCAAGCAAAATTAACCTTCAAGCGCTTAGCATGCGGGCGCATAGCGAAACATTATGTCCTAGTTTCAAGCGAATTTAGGAAGGAAACCTGAATTTTACAACAAGCCAATAATTTCAATGACAAGGTGCTTAATCCATCGCTGATGTATCATTTGATGTACTATAGCGATTAGATGGTAGACTGAAAGAATGATACTCAGAATTCGGAGTCATCTATGTTCGAACGGATTTTGAATCGAATTCGAGAAAAAGTTCGAACGCTTGAGTATGTGATGTCGATCCATGCCGAGGAAGAAATGAACGATGATGGGTTGACCATCTACGACATTGAGCATGTTCTCCTCAATGGCGAGATTGTTTCAAGGCAGAAGGACCTGCTGACTGGCGAATGGAAATATCTCGTAGAAGATCGAACATTAGGTTCAGAGGCCGTCGTTGTTGTGACTAAACTGAGTTTAACTAGCAAATTAGTCATCATCACTGTCTATGTCGAATAAAATATCAGGAGGCAGTACTATGGTATGCGATCTTTGCGGAAAAACCGGAGTACGCCGGCGTTTTATTTCGAAGAGTTACGGGAGCGGAGAGTCACTTCTTGTGATTGAAGGTGTACCGGTAATGAGTTGTCCCCATTGTGGCGAGAGCTACCTGACCGGTCATACACTGCACGAAGTAGAGCGAATCAAACGCCAACGAGAAGGAATTGCGACTAAACGCCCGGTGGCGGTCGCCGCTTTTGGATAATCTGCACAGAACGATAATCTCCATTTGAAATCGGATTGCAAATGTTCTAACCTCGGTATTTTAGTCTACAGCGCATGCAAACATACTCAACCCTGAATGGGTGAAAATTGTTCAAATCCTCCCGTTGGGAATAGCGTTGGGATTTCTCTTCAAAACGACCGGACTAGAAATCTGCATCGTTGCCCATGGGATCTTCAACCTAAAAATGATGTGCTTGAGTCCATATCTCCTAACGCAGTTTCATTGAGGTCGAATCGAGAGATGTACATAAGGAACGCCGTGCTATGCTTATGTTCGACATTCTGCAAAGCATGAATCCAAACCTCGATCCGGCGGAAGCCAAACTGCACCTCGCAACTTGGAATGGGGTGGAACAGCCAATTGATGTTTATCTTGCCGGCAACTTCAGCGACTGGCAGAGTTGGCAAAGTAAGAAGAATTTTGAGCGCAAAATGGTAGTATCTTTAATTAATCCACCTCACCAAAAGTATAAATGGCTATTCGCGGGGGTCTATCAATCGGCCGGTGTAGAACGAAAGTGGTCAGAGCGCCATCAAACGCATCACTACTGGTACGAGTTAACTGAACACATAGACTACAAAGAGATGAACGGACGCATGGTGGTAACATTCACCAAGCCGAGCCGTGGGTCGTACCTATACGCAGAGAAATGGTGCAGTCGGATTTTCCTCAGTGAGATTTACGCTGAAAAGCAATCTATCGGTGAATTTCCGGGCTTCAAAGCCGTTAACCTCACAAAGGCGCAACTCGATCTTATCGTGCAGAAAGCGCCTGAATCGTGGTACACCGCACTCTCCAATGTGGCAGGGGTATACATGGTTTCCGATACCGTAACCGGAAGGTTTTACGTTGGCAGCGCCTATGGTGAGGGTGGAATATGGCACCGCTGGTCGGAATACGCAAACAATGGACACGGTGGAAACGTGGAACTCAAAGAATTGATCGCCGATAAGGGATTGAAATATACCGAGAATTTTCGTTTTTCAATCCTTGAGATATCGGACTTGCACGACAGCCACGACAACATTCTTCAGCGAGAATCACATTGGAAAGATATTTTAATGTCTCGCATCTACGGATTGAACGCAAACTAGGATTCGATTGAAAACGTGAACCGGCAGACCGCTAAACTGCCGCTCGTTTCGGTGTCGGGCGAGCCCGCATATTACTTTCAACAAGGTGAACAGAACCATGATTAAAAGAATTGCGACTGCCGCAATCTATGTGACCGATCAGGAAGTTGCCAACCGCTTCTGGGAAGCGCAAGTCGGGTTTGAAATTCGTAGAGACTTGTCCATGGGCGCCGAAGCCAGATGGGTTGAAATGGCGCCGCCGGGTGCCGATTCCTGCATTGTCATTTTTCCGAAGAGCATGATGGACGATTGGCATGAGCGAAAGCCGTCGCTCGTGTTTGAATGCGGCGATATTGAAGAAACCCACAAGTCAATGTCGGCGCGTGGCGTGGAGTTTTCTCAAGAGCCTAAAGAAATGCCGTGGGGAAAATTCGCCATCTTCCTCGATCCGGAGGGCAATTGGTACGGCCTGCGGGAAATACCAGAATTAAACTCTCAACGTGACTAGGCAAGCCGGGCATCTAGGCCGGGGAATGGACACACGTTGGTACGCCTAATCGTGATATACTGCATTTTCTCGCCGTTGTGCGGATGTGACATCCTTAGACTAGGCGATGACCGACATGTTGACACCCAATCACTGCTAGACGACAATCGAAAGATGTGGGATTCGCAGATGGCGCCCAACTATCGATTTGACTTCCGATGGTCCTGCTACTGCACTATGGACTTTGTCGCTGAAGTCAATATCACGGTGCGCGAAAATCGGATTCACGGTGCTGTTCTTGTCGAAGGCGATGTTCCGATTCCTCTCGACGACGCCATTGAACGCTACAAAGCTATGGATAACCTCTTCGATCTTCTACAGTCGGCAATCGACGAGAATGCTTATACAATATCGGCAAAATATCACCCCGAGTTGGGGTATCCAACCGATGTGTGGATTGACTACGAACAGCACTCGGTAGACGAAGAACTCGGGTTCTCAATTCACAATCTAATCCTTGAATAGTCATATACCGGAAGCACAATGCTCCTCGCCCAAGAGATCGTCACAGAAGTTGCCAAAGTCTCGTCGCTAGAGCGCGATGTAGTAAAGTTGGATTGGGAATCTCGTCAAAAGTGCCGCCAAAGACTCAAGTCGGAAGCCGGACGGGAGATCGGTCTCGCACTGCCTACCGGGACGGTATTACTCCCCGGAAACATCTTGTACCGGGATGCCGAAGTGGAAATTGTGGTTGAAGGGGCGCCCGAAAAGGTTTTTGTTCTTCGTCCGGAATCGACCGAGGATTACGGTCTAACCTGTTACCAGATAGGAAATCTTCATCGCGCCATCGGATTCGATAACGGCGCAATTCTCGTTCCTTATGAACCCGTGCTTGAGAATCAATTCTGCCGCTTGGGATTTCAATACACCATTGAGGAACGCACCTTCACTCACGCTGCCCGCCAATCCGCACCTCACGCGCATGCCCACTGATTCCACGTTAACGAGCGAATCCCTATTGGCTCTCCTTCAATTCACAGATAGTTTCTTCCCTACAGGCGCGTTTGCCCACTCCTTCGGGCTTGAATCCTATGTGCAAGACGGAAGCGTCCACAATCGCGAGACGCTTGAATCCTTTCTCCGCGCTGCCCTCCATTACGGTATCCGGACCGGTGATGCCCTTGCAGTAGCATCGGCGTATCACGCAACTGAGGTCAATAGGATTGAGCACCTTGACCAAAGGTTATCGGCAATGAAAATCTCCCGCGAATCGCGAGAAGGTAGCGTCAAGATTGGTAAACAGTTTCTCCGCAATGCCGGGACATTTGCTGAGAGTGAGATGTTGGACGAATACTTGAAACGGATCCAATCGGGAAAATGCGCCGGGCACCACGCCATCGCCTACGGATTGGTTGCGTCCGGAGCGAAGATCGACCTGCGCTCCACGCTGCTGGGCTATCTTCACGCTTTTGTCGTAAACCAAGTGTCTGCCGCGGTACGGTTGATTCCACTGAAACCAACGGATGGGCAGCGAATAATCCAGCACGTTCGCTCCGATCTTATAGAAGTCGGGGATTTTGCATGCATCGCGGTTATGGAGGATCTCGGCGGTTTTACCCCCGGTCTTGATATCCAAAGTATGCGGCACGAAAGTCTATATTCGAGGCTATTCATTTCTTAATTTAGTCCTGATACCCTAGCCAACGGAACTATCAGACTGAAATGGTTCTACAAAGTTACGTGTGCGATTCGTCCGTTCCGCACGAAGGCGCGTATGCGCTTTGCGTCACAATCGTGAATAATCCCCGGGTTTTATGATTGATAACTTTACACATGTATAGTATAATAATGCCTGTTAGCGTTGATCGCGGTCCTATTATTGTCGGGATGCGACTCACGCCGATAATCTCCGTGTGTCCCGTAGGTACGCTGTTTTTGTTCGTATCCGCTGGGTCTGTGCTGCCAGAGGAACCCGCGGTCACTTGAGAAGTCAAATCGCGACCAAAGCGTTGTGCTGAGAACTCAATCCACCTCACCTTGCGCGAGATTTTTTGCCGTGACAAAAGGAAAGCCCCAAGACGGAAATGTCTAATCTGCTTTTCATCAACTGTCCTGCCCATCTGTTGCCCCTTGGCCGCGCCGGTTTAGTCGGCACACGGGTGAATCTCGGCAGTTTCAGGTTATGGCCTCTGACGCACATTTTGGGAGTCCCTTAGCCGCCGCAGGGAGGGGAGCCTATCCTATATTCGCAGAAAATCGCAGACGTTCGCACACTCGAACACGACGCAAAAATCATGTACGAAGCCATGCTGCCACACGCTTCGATGCTATTCGGGAATCGTAACGCTTTGACTGCGATAGATTTTCGGCAATCGATACCTATAAAGTAGGAGCGATCAAACGTACGGATAGATTAAATGAGGGATTAGACACGGCTATAGAACTTCCATATTGATCCTGGTGCAATAGAGATTCCTCTACCGGTGACGACCAATCAACCTGTTGATACATGGGGGATTCAAATGAGTGGATAGCGAATGCGATAGCTAATTCCGATAGCCAATCTTGATAGCTAATGCATGTTGCTACGCATTCCGGTAGGTCGGGCTTCTGGCCCGACACTCTTATGGGATGTGTCGCAAACCGTGTCAATGCACGTTAAATTGATGGAATCTGCTCGCAATGGATTGACAAATCCACTGCAATCGGATACGGCTGGATATGTCTATCCAAGCCGAGCAGGACTACAATTCAGCGCTCAGAAAATCTCAAGTTCAACTGTTAACAATAGGTAGCAACCTGGGTTAATTATGAATAACTTGGCGAGAAGCCGTCTAATTGGTTTTGTCGGAATCCAAAATTGATAAAGAGTTTGATACCGGCGCGGTTGGAAACCACACCTACGGGGGTGGTAGAACGGACTTTTATGCCAGCAGTTGTATGGTGCAACAAACACATTTCTCCACGAGGGAGCAAACTCTTGGTCGCGATTTCCCAAGCCGTCTGTAGGAGCGATCTCCAGGTCGCGATTCCCCACTCCAGCGGAGTGCCATGTGAATAGATTCCTCGCGCAAGTATCTGGGTGGTCTCTACTCGTTTGTGGCGATTTGCCCCCAAATCTGGGAAGTGAGAATTCGAGGTGACATAAGTCTATAATGTGGAAGGTGAGTCTGGGTTTAACAATTTAATTATAGGTGGCAACTCGGGTTAATTGTCTCGTTCATCTTCTCTGTACACGGGGATCAAGCAAATGAACAATGAGTGATCGACTGAACCGATAGTAAATCCATTTACGGAGTGAATAGCGAGCGCTGTAGAGATCCAGCAAGTGAGTGAATAGCGAACGATCAATTGAGCGAATAGCGAATGCCATAGAAATCCCGTAGCACTCCCATAGAAATCCCATAGAAGATCTCCTGCGGTAGACATCCGCTAAACCTTTACCATATGGTTATACTTGATAACCACTGGAAGAAAATCTCCCCTGCTTCCCGCAACCCGTCAATTTTTGCTTGATAACTTAACATATATATAGTATAATCAAACGGAATTAGTAATTTGTAGCTTTTAGACAGACGTCAAACGTAAAACGTAAGA
>JAPPIK010000013.1 GCA_028820655.1 Candidatus Poribacteria bacterium
CACATTGCACTCCGCTGGAGTGCGGTGATTGGACGCATCACGATTCTATTGACATGGCACTCCTCTGGAGTGCGAGACATGGGAAATATCTAACATGGAACGCTTTTTCAAAGCTAACCAGGGTGTGAATACCGGTGTTACGCGCTGATAGAATTATTCCGACAGGGATAATGGCACGCTCTCAAGTAACACTTTTCCAAAACCAGTCTTAGAGAAGGAAATCTATACCACAATCTGTTTGATTGTGATCCGCAAACCAACAGTTTGCGGTACGAGTGTTCTATTGACATTGCACTTCGCTGGAGTGCGAGACGCGGGAAATATGTAACATGGAAAGGTTTTTCAAAGCTAACCAAGGTGTGAATACCGGTGTTACCTGCTGAATGAGTTATACCGACAGGGATAATGGCGCGCTATCACGAAGGAGCGGGAGCGCGCCCAAGAAACACACTTCATAGCACGGGGGAAGACGGCACCGATGGAGATTAAGGATTCATTCGAAGGGAACGGTTTTTACGTTTTCAACACGCGGGCAATTGAGTTGGAGCGGGTTCGGAATGCGAGCGACGGAATGGATAAGATCCGTGACGGAGAATACGACACCGGAAGACCGCCGGAGAACTCGCCTTGGAATCCCGGTGATGATCCTGCACGTCTCTGCAAAATCGAACAGCCGCAGCTTGGCAGCAAGGCAGTCGGGGAACTCATTCGGTCTCCCGAAATTGGCGAATGGGCGGCCCACGTTACGGGAGCCGACATGATTCAGGTGTGGTGGGTACAATTGCTGTATAAGCCACCAGCGGCGGAAAAACAGCCTACTCCAACGAAGATTGGTTGGCACACGGATTGGCAGTATTGGGGAAAAACTTGGGAGGACGGGAGCCAACTGCTCACGGCGTGGGTCGCGTTAAGTGATGTGGATGACTCATCGGGACCCATGAAATTCGTGGCAGGTTCCCATCAGTGGGAGGAGATTACCGGCGGCGACTTCTACAGTCAGGACATATCCGAAGAGGAGTTCGCCCTATCACCCAATCGGCGGTGGAGGGAGATTTCGGCTCTGATGGATGCCGGCGGGATGAGCCTGCACGACAAACGGGTTTTGCACGGTAGCAGTTTCAATCTGTCCAGTTCACCGCGCAAAAGTCTGGCGGTTCATCTCCGTACCGACCGCAGTCGTCCCATTGACGGTCAACGAGCAGGATTGGCGAAGTACGTAGATGATTTGGATACCGCGCCAATCATCTATGGGAAGAAATTGAGAGCCGCCTTCAGTTAGCTTGCAGCGGGTGCATCGAATTCCTTAAAGTACCGGGGATATATTTCCATTGCCGCTTTTATCAACGGTTTGAGTTCCATTATCTCTTCGAGCGGGCCGTCCGCCACAATCTGGCGTGTGAGGATTGCGCCCATTACATTGACCTCCCCCATCCAAAACCGGTGTGCGACATCGCCCGACATGGACAGTTGTACGTGGGGCGGATCGACACAATCACCACAGTGCACGGATGGATTTCCCTCTCCGGCAACCAAAGTTATGGAAGCCTCCGGATCGGTGAAATCAAACCTGATGGTTAATTCGGTTGTTTGCAGCAATCTTTGGGTTTCCGGGTGATTCCCCATCAACTCAAAAAACCCGCCCAAACAACGATAGAGTTTATCGGCAGATTCAAAAACGGGCATACGCTATTATTCCCCTCCTAACCGTTCTCATTCATTTCCTGAACCTTCACCGCATCATCCGTATTTTCCACACTCTTCACGTTTTCCAAATCCTGATAGCGCTTTGTCACCATTGACACCAGAACAGACCAAATAGCCGCCATGACCATGGCTACGATGGAAAAAGCGGCGGCGGGAATCTTCGTGAAGAGACCGACGAGTGCCAACACCCCGGCGCTGCCCCCCTTTGCCGTGCGATAGCCGAAGGTATCAATTATCTGTTTCACCCGGTAGCGTTCATCGTAGGACAGAGGGATGTAGAAAATCTCTTTTCCCGAGCGAAAAATGGAATAATCGAGCGCTTTGAATAGGAGAAAGGCTGCCGCCCCGCTCCACAACGAAGGCTTGACGGTTAATATCGCGCATGTCAGCAGATGCACTGCCGGAATGCCGACGTGCGCAGCGCGCAGCGAAACAAACCTGAGAATCAACGGCACGGCAAGAAACTGCAACAGAAGCGCGGTTGTATTGAGAGCTGCATAAAACGAACCGTAGAAAGCCGTTCTCTCATCCGGATTAACCCTCTCCATCTCTACCAACACGTTGAAGCGAAGGTCCAAGACGGTAGAGACTGTCTGTGTCGTCAAGATGAGCAACGCGATGAGTACCAGATAACGCGACTTCAGAAATAGCGCTAACCCTACGTGTCCCTTCTTGCCGCCCGCCTCCTCCTCGCTCGGCTTCGGTTCGCCGGCTAACGCATAGGCAAATCCGGAACATACCGCAGCGGGAAAAAGCGAGCCTGCGGCAAAGAGAAGCAGCGACTCGGAACCCATCGGCTCTGCCAGTTGCCTGACGAGAAGGCCTCCCGCAATGGCGCCGAGCGATGCAATTCCGCAGAATGGTCCGTTAATCCGCCGCGCTTGAACGGAACTTAGCGTGCTGTTGACAAGCGACCAGTATTGCTCAATGATAAGGACAATATAGGCTTCTCGAAAGATGTAGATGAAGGCAGTCGCAAGCGCGACTCCCCGCAATAACAAACTGTAGCTACCGCCAATTAGAACCGCAGATAATAGTGAGGTCAGCAACAGGGCGCGACTCGACCCTAATCTCGAGAGTATGCGTCCGTAGACATATAGCAACAGGAAGGTGCTTGGAGGTACCGCAAACATTACCCATGGCAGATTTACGGCGCCGTATGCCTCGATAAACAGCGAGGTTGATACGGCTCGGATAAATTCGTAACCGCACAGCAGAAAACTCGCCGCGCCTGAAATTGCGAGGGCGGCAAGAAGAATCCGTTTTGGAATGGGCATAAAGGCAGTGTTTAGTGGCTAGTGATGAGTGGTCAGCAAGAATCCTAACGCCTGTAAAGAAGCTATCGCACTCATTATCCATTCGCTCGACGTGTTAGTTTGCGCATGCCACAATCTAACAGATTGTGGTACAGAAGAACGCATGCGTGATTAGTGACATTGACTATGTATAACTCATCTTCCGCGAGAATCTATTGACATGGCACTCCGCTGGAGTGCGAGAATTGAGTTTTCTCCCTGCTACTGACATTCCGCTCCGCTGGTGCGGGGAATCGCGACCTGGAGATCGCTCCTACAGATGGAACGGGGAATCGCGTCTTGGAGATCGCTACTACAGATTGAACCGGGAAGCGCGACCTGGAGATCGCTACTACAGATGGAGCGGGGAATCGCGACCTGGAGATCGCTACTACAGATGGAACGGGGAATCGCGACCTCGAGATCGCTCCTACAGATGAAGCGGGGAATCGCGACCTCGAGATGCTCCTACAGAAGGAGCGGGGAATCGCGACCTCGAGATCGCCACTACAGATGGAGCGGGGAATCGCGACCTCGAGATCGCTCCTACAGATGGAACGGGGAATCGCGACCTCGATAAGATCTCTATCGCGCGAGAATTTCTTTCGGCGTCGAAATTCGCTCAGTTGATCGTATTCGGTCACTCAATGAGTTACTTTGCACAAGCCACAATCTAACAGATTGTGGTACAGAGGAATGCATACGTGATTAGTGACACTGGCTCGTGCAAATATGGATTCTTTAATCGACAGTTAACTCTTCAGAGGGTGCTTCTATTCGCCGTCGTCTTCTTCGGCATAGGAATGTCCGCTCATGATGGCTCGCACCTGTTTTGCGGATGTGGCATTCGCCAGTTTGCCAATGCGCTCGGCTTCTTCATCGCGCAATGCCTGGACATTTTTCACGACGGCTTCAAGACTGTCTGCGGGAAATTTGCACGCGCCGTTTTCGTCCATGTGGATAAGCTCGCCCGGCGCCACATCCATCCCTGCGACCGAGACGGGAACGTTGACCGCGCGAATCGCCATGGCTCCGTGGCCCGGGGTGATTCCACTGAGCAGATACTGAAATTTCATGGGACGAATCTCATCTATGTCGCGTGAGGGACCGTTTGATATGGCGCCGACACAACCTACCGCCTTCATCGCCGATGTCATATTTCCGCCTGCAAGCCCGGCTTTTTCCGCAATTTCGGGAGGAAACTTCTGCTCGAACACCAGCACGGTTGGTTTCTTGGATGCGTACAGCGCGTCGATGACGTCCAAGAACGACAACTCGGAGTAGTTCGGATCGGGCAGGCCGTAGACGCAAGTCACGGCATATCCGACGAGCGGGCCCAACTCGGGATACATACAACGAATCGACGTGTCGGTATACCAATTTTCAGTCCACGGGTTATAGAGACCAAGACAGTTTTCAGTGCCGGGATAGGTGGCAACAACATTGGTTATTGAAGGGGTATCAAACTCCCGTAGAATTGCAAACATCTCCTGTTCTGACAGGTCTGGCATCAGTACCTCCGAAGTCGTGAATCATAGGATAGAATTACAAGGAGTCGGCATAGCCGCACACCAGTTGAACATCGCCGAATTATGTCACATCTCGTCTGTTTTGTCACGCATTTATTGGCCATGTGTAATAATAGGGAAAAGCGCGGAACAATGTGAACACAGGAGTCGTCATTGTAGACACAGACTGCGTCAATGACCTGCCGCCATTTTGTGCCGCAGTCACATGCTGTTCAGGGGAAACGCATCTAATTGCAGAAGAGCTTTCATGGTGGTAGAACGTACGATTACTGTTGGGTTTCACTCGAATTTGGCGCATTCAAGCGACATAGACACTCGAAAACTGTTACAAGAATAGCGATTACTAACGAATTACCGTTCAACCCAACCTACGAGTCTCAAAATAGTGCTACAAACTTAGCCCGACTCTCTATTTTGTGATGCAGAAAATTCAGATGCGTTGCCCCTGACATGCTGTTACGTAGCAGTTGCAACAACACGAGAAAAGTGATATAATCCCGCGCTTTGATTTTTCCTTTCCTAGCGCTGTAGTCATGCATTTCAGATCGGACTCACGCCACTGTAATTTCAGAACCGTATAGCCGCTAATCAACTGCCGGCGAACATTACATCCATCGTTAGAAGAATCACTCCATTTCACGTTCTTCGGCGTGGGACTTTGCTGAAGATTCCCACGCATGTCCTCAGTCTGTGTCACTATGTGATCTTGTTTCATACGATTCGTGCTATTCTCGGCCTGCCAAATAGGCGTGTATAGCCAGTCTCAAGATTCCAATCCAGCCTATTATTCTAGCGAAGCTACGCCTATAACATCCGACGGAGACCAATATGCCCGTTATCAGCGTGGAACATCTGTGCAAGGACTTTAAGGTGCATAAACGCCGCAAAGGATTTTGGGGAAGCCTAAGCAGCACGGTCACTCGCGAATACGACATTATAAAAGCCGTCGAGGACGTGAATTTCACGCTTGAACGCGGCGAATTGGTAGGATACATCGGCGCCAACGGGGCGGGGAAGTCGACGACCATCAAAATGTTGACGGGCATTCTCGTTCCAACATCGGGGCATATCGACGTGATGAATCTGACGCCGTATCTTCACCGGAAGGAAAACGCCCGGAGGATCGGGGTGGTGTTTGGACAACGAACGCAACTCTGGTGGGATTTGCCCGTAATCGATTCGTTTGAGTTGCTCAAACACATCTACGAAATTCCCGAGAACCGGTACAAACACAATCTCGAATTTTTCAGCGAACTGCTGCAATTACGTCCGTTTCTGTGTACACCGGTACGAAAACTGAGTCTTGGTCAGCGGATGCGGTGCGATCTGACGGCGGCGCTGCTGCACGACCCCGAAATTCTATACTTGGATGAGCCGACCATCGGATTGGATGTGGTTGCCAAAGAGCAGGTTCGGCAGTTCCTCAAGCAGATAAACGCCGAACGTCAAGTCACGGTAATCCTGACAACGCACGATCTCAACGATGTGGAGCAGGTGTGCGGACGGCTCATTATCATCGACAAGGGCAAACTCATCTACGACGGCGGGATCGATGCACTGAAGAATCAGTACGGCAAGACCCGAATGCTCATTGTCGACCTGGCGCAGCCGTATACCGATATTGATCTTGAGGCCGTGAGTTTGACCCGGCGCGAGGAAAACCGTATCTGGCTCGCATTCGACCGAGATACGCTGCCCGCTTCGGAAGTCATCTCTCAATTGACGTCACGTTACGAAGTTCGCGATTTGACGATCTCGGAGCCGGAAATAGAGGAGATTGTCCGGCGGATTTACAAGTTCGGTATGAGTCAATAGCCACTGGAAACTATATATGAGAAAATACCTCGCTTTTTCGGCGAAAGCCTTTCAGCGGACGCTTACCTATCGGTTCGAGCTATGGATGGAACTCGCTATCAATGTGCTCTTTATGTTGATTTATGTATACCTGTGGAAGGCGTTATATACGGACCAGACATCCGTAGAGGGATACGACCTCAACGGCATTCTGACATACATCGTCATCTCACAGTCTTTGCTGACTTTCGTGTTCACGCTTCGAATTTCACGAACGATCCAAGCGAAGATACGCGCCGGCGAGGTCGCAACCGATTTAATGAAACCGATCGACTTTCAGATGATGACGCTCGCTACCGCAGTCGGAACTTCACTTCACACGCTGTTATTCAACATGCTGCCGAAAGTCGTTTTGTTTTATGTGATTTTCAAGCTATCCCTTCCGCCGTCGTTCCTTACCGCAGCGCTCTTTATCGTGAGTGCGGTCTTGGGGTATGTCATTCTGTTTGGTATCGAATTCATAATCGGCGTTTTAGCTTTCTGGCTTATCGAAATCTATGGGATTTATGCGCTTGTCATCTGGGGACTGCACATGTTGTTTTCCGGTTACTTTTTGCCTCTCGAGTTCTATCCCGCATTCTTATCCAAGGTGGCGGAGGTGTTGCCGTTTCGTGCCATCATCTATATACCGACGGCGCTTTATACCGGAAATCTAGCAGGAAGTGACCTTTCCACGGCGCTGCTAGTTCAACTGGCGTGGGCCACTGTATTAATGGCGCTCGGACGGATAAGTTATCGTGCGGCTTTCCGCAAGCTGGTCGTCCAGGGCGGATGAGAAGAATGGAAGTTTGGGATTTCAATAATCTAACGTGGTGGCGTTTAACCACCAGACCGTTTGGCTTGGTTCTTGCTTTACCTCGATTAGCTTGTAGAGTTGATCTCTCGTGCATGTTTGAATAATCGATAGCAAATCTATATTTTCTCATTTGTAGGAAGCTTCCAGTGTCTCTATTCTTGTCTTCTTCGCACCTGTGGGCTCTCTATCGCACTCACTATTCACTCGTTTGATTGCGCCCTACAGATTCACTATTCAAACTAGCTACCAAGGCAGGGATTTCTATCGCGGTCGTTATCCACTCCCTTGATCCTCTGGAGTGCAGATGCGGTGAGGAATCGTGTTGTATTGACATTGCACTCCGCTGGAGTGAAAACCAGACCACGAAGGAACACTTTATACAGCCAGTCATAAAGCGAAAAATGAATGTGTCCCGCTGATAGATTGTGATCGCAAACTAACAGTTTGCGGTACAATAGTGTTACGTGCTGAAAGAAATATTCCGACACGGATGATGGTGCGCTCTTAAGCATTATGGGTCGATATCTCAAGCTCTACTTTCTTCTCGCAGGCGCTTATGTGCGCTCGCGAATCCAATATCGACTGTCCTTTGGATTGAGGTGTGTCACGATCGCGGTCAGCGAAGCTTGTCTGGTCGGATTGCTGGGCGTGTTGTATACCAAGTTTCGCGCCGTAAATGGCTGGACATTGACGGAGGTCGTCTTTCTTTACGGATTAGGGAATTTGGCGTATTCGCTCATGCGAATAGTTGCCAGCCAGTTGGATGATTTTGACCGGTACATCCTCCAAGGCGATTTGGATTCAGTTCTAACCAAACCCCTGCCGCCGCTATTCTACGTTCTCGCGAGCCGCGTGGAACTTCATCACGTCGCACGGGCGCTGACGAGTGTCGCCATCTTCATTCTCGCTTTAAACTTCGTACAGATCCACTGGTCATTGAGCATTGCCGTGTTTACCTTCACGACTGTAGTGTGCGCCGCCGCTATCATGTTTGCCCTCATACTCGTCAGCGCCACCGCGGCGCTATGGACGACAAAGTCGGGCAAGTTGTCGGACTTGCTCATCACGGCAACCAAAGAATCGGCAACTTTTCCCATCTCCATCTACCCACTCGCCGTGCGGCTCGTGTTGACCTTTATCCTCCCCGTGGCTTTCGCGACCTATTACCCCGCCCAGAGACTGCTTCAAAAGGAAGAGTTTCTCGGAATGCCGGAAGCCTTCCAGTTCGGAGCTCCCGTGGCTGCACTGGTGATGCTGGGTGCCAGCTATCTCTGCTGGTATTACGGCTTGAGGCGTTATCAGAGCACTGGGTCATAAGAGTTTTCAGTCAAACTCAGCTCACATCGCAACTGCCTTCTTTCGAAAAAAAGTATCGGATGTAATAATTCGGGAACGTGCGGCTTCTACAAAGACAGCAACAACCATTTTATGACGGAAGAGCACCTATGCACACCGACGACGGACATATCGTTCATCAATGTCTCTCAGGGAACACAGAGGCGTTTGCGCTGCTGGTTGACAAGGACAAGGCGCGTCTTTTCGCGGTTGTGTACACGAAGGTCGGTCAGTTTGAAGACGCCGAGGATATTACACAGGATGTCTTCCTTAACGCATATAGAAAATTGTCAACGTTACGGCGATGGGACAATTTCTATGCGTGGCTGTATTCAATCGCCTCCAACCGATGCAAGGAGTTTCACAGAGCCAAAGGACGAAGGCTTGACGTGGCTTACCTTGCCGATCAAAGTGAGAATTACCAAGCGGACATGGATGCGCACGCGGAAAAACTGAGGAACGAGCAGATTCATGAGGCGTTGGATTCTCTCTCCGAGATTCACCGTCAAGTACTGGTGCTCCGTTACATGGCTGGCATGAGGAGCAAGGAGATTGCCCGGACGTTGCGAGTATCTCCGAATACTGTCAATCAGCGACTCCTGCGAGCCAGAACACAGTTGAAAGCAGTCTTGAGTGAGGAGGCTATTCCCATGATACCCACCGCGTTTGCCGACCGGAAACTACAGCCCGGATTCACAGTCCGTATCCTTGAACTCATCAAAGGCACTCAAATTCAGAGCGCGCCGCACAAGACCGCCCTTCCGTTTGGGTTGTCTGCCGCTGGCGCCGTGATAGTTTTGCTTTTAAGATTGGTTATACCGCAGAGTCCGCTTTATCCGGTGGGTGAGTGGCTGGGAGGGCCATTGCCCCTGAACACGCGAGTCTTCGAAAACGGAGAGCTTGCCGTTGATGCGCAGGCGACCGAAGTTGCGATTCTCAGCGGTGAACAGCGGGCGAACGGTCTTCGCAAGCAGGAGAAGACAGTCCAAGTGCCTTCCATCACTGGCGAGAATGCGAAATCAGACGAGAAAGAGAAAGCGATTACGAGCATATATCTCCCAAAAGATGCTTCCTGGGACCTGGACATTTCGCCTGATGGCACGAAGATGGCATACCCCGGCAGAGGGGTCACGCCCTCAGGATATGAGTTTCAACTCATTGTGTCACCTCTCGTAGACGTATCAGGCGAAGTGCCGCCTACGCAGACGGTCTTGGTACATGGAGAGAAGACAACACAGTATTTTCAACCCAAGTGGTCGCCTAACGGAAAGTGGATCGCCTTCTTTCGTCAGGATAATCAACATCAAGGCGGAGAAGATCACGGAAGTGACATCGATGTATATCTTGTCCCTGCGGCTGGCGGCAATGCGCGTTTCCTCGCTCGAACCGATTCTCAACAGCGTATGGGAGGGTTCAGTTGGTCGCCCGATAGCAAGAATATCGCCTTTGTCAAATGGACGGCAGAAAATGCGGACATTTACATCGTGTCGATTGCCACCGGAATTGTACGCCCTTTCACAGCGGATGGAAAAGGAAACATCTCTCCATCGTGGTCGCCTGACGGAAAGTGGATTTTCTATTTGTCGCAACGCGCTTCATCTCGGGATACAGGTTTCGGTTCTAGGCCTGTGTGGAAACAGCCGGTTGATGGAGGAAATGCTACACGAATCAATGTTGTTGACCACCAACACCCGCTCATTTCCTCGCCTAATCAAAAATGGATTGCTCACAACTATGTTGTCGGTCAGGACGGAGAATTTTTGTTTCGCGGTATTGCTGTCGATCGTCTCAACGAAAACGGTGACTTAGTTGGAGAACCGATCGTCATTGAACCGGCGAAACTCAAGGAATCATTAAAGCTGTTGCGATGGACATCGTCAGAAAGGATTTTCGTTTTGCAAGAAGATTACAGAGAGATGCTCTATGCCACACTCAACACCACAAATGGTGAGCGAAATTATCTCGATATTGATTCGACCAGTACGAACATGGGTTTTACGTTCATTTCGTTCAAGAATGTGCAATGGCTTTCTGGCGGAAAACGACTATTTTTCCCATCCGACGAAATTTTTTCTGGCAAAGGTTCACATCCCGAGTACACGCAAATTGATTCGCGTCCTGGGATTCTGGACATCGAGACGAATCATTTCACTACTATGCAACTTCCCGTTAGAACGTGGATTCATGAATTCGCACTGTCTCCTGATGAGAAACGGATTGCATTCGTACGTACAGTCAGTGGCAATCGCCTTCTGTACATCATGCCGGTGGGAGGAAGAACGGCCCATCAACTGACAAGGGATGAACTTTTTCCATACGATCTGCGTTGGTCGCCCGATGGTCAAACAATCGCTTTCACCAATAGGATAAGAGGGACAACCGAGGGGCCAGAGTCACAACTTTGTGCTGTTTCCGTATCTGATGGTCAGGTGAAGATACTGGTAGATTCAGGATTGTGCAGGGAACCGGCTTGGTCGCCCGATGGCACAATGCTGGCATACACCCAATATCCGTTTGACGACATCCACATTGTATCGGCAACCGGCGGGGATTCAAGGCAAATCACCAACACTCCCAAGCAACAGGAGTCGGAACTCACTTGGACATCCGATGGTAAGCGGCTCGCTTACAAGGTACACGGCGTAGAGTGGTGGGTTGTATCAATAGACGGTGGAAAACCAACGAAACTGCATAGGAATCATATTCCGTCAAGTTGGTCATCGGATGGCACGTCATACCTCGCACTCGCACCTCACGGGGAATTGCTGCGCATATCACTTGACGGTGCCATACTGTCCGAACTCTCGGTTCGTGCTCCGATGCATGCTCAACCACTCTCCATTTCACCCGACGGCGAAACAATTCTCATATGGCATGTCGACTCGGAAAAGTCGTGCTGGGGCATTGATGTTAGTCACCTGGATGGTCTATGAATCATACTGGACAGCAAGAGGACATCGTCAAAAGCAACCTTATACCATTTCTCTAATTTGACGTTGCATAAACGACGTGAATTAAGCTGTTCCAATGCGGGGCAAGATGCCCCGTCTACGGAGAAAGAGAATGATGCAATTAAAAAATCAAATGCACTGATATTTAAGCGAAATTGTATTATATTTCTTTCGCACCAGGCTGAAACACACTTCCGATACTGTGATCATCACCGCTTCTAACTTCAACGTGACATATGCCTCTCGTCTTTCTCAAATTGCGTTTACAGTCCTAGCGGCGCTGTGCTACACTTCAGCAGATCACGATTTCCGCTACTTTCCGAAGTAGTCGGCTACGAAATCCCATTTCCAACGGAGGAAGCTAATGACGGTAAATTGGATGTATTTCAGGAAGAACTGAAACTCCTGCCGAAAAGCGCAAGAGTTTCTTGACGCCAAAGGTATCGAAGTAGAAAGGCGAACAGACGCCGGGAAGGAGAAGTTTGATTCCGGTGCAGTGTGGGAGCGTCTTGAGAGCGCTGAATCCGTGCACGTTGTAAAAGGCAAAAGAGTTGATGTGTTCAACCCAAATGATGGATCGCAAGATGATATTCTTGCGGCGGTCATGGGTCGAAGCGGCAACCTACGCGCACCGACATTGAAGGTCGGGGACACATTCTTTGTTGGATTCAATGAGAAGTTGTATGAGGGGACTCTTGCGAAGTGAGGCAACTGGAAGGGAACGATTCAACTGTCTGTATTGAAACTACGAATATACCGGATGCGGTCTGAAGGATTCGGCGGGACGCCTAAGCGACTATCACCTCACCTTTTTGGCTGTGACCAATGGCTCCATTCCGGCGGTAATAAAGTCGTAACGGAATCGAATTTTGCGCCCGTCATCGCGGACCCCGCCATCGCGGCGCCAACCCAATATCTTGCGTCCTATCCTGATTCACTTGATTGTTCTCCGCAGTCCATACTACATGACAAAGTGTCCCGGCATTTGCCAACCGTGGCTTGCAGGATGCCGCCGCTAAGCAAAAACGCGAATGCGACGCAATGTCGGACGAATGTGTTAGGTGTTGCGAGCAACTCCGCCTACGTTAACGGCTCTCCCCAAGTGACTCTTGTCGAGACATTGAATCCAATGACGCCCTCACCGTCGGCAAAGTCGGATAGGACATGCGTTAGTTCAGTATCGAACGCTGTCACATTCTCATTACCCATCTGTTCCTTCGATAGGCTCTGTCTTGAGTGAAAGGACTCCACATAGTCCGCGATCGGTTGTGAAAAGGCAATCGGTGTCGTCCATCTGTCTTCAATCGGCTGGAAGTGGTTCCTGTCTTCAAGTTCCCGAATCAAATCCATTTCCTCATAGTGCCGGTTGGTGGAATACTTTCGGATGAGCGAAAGTTCCGCGTCATGCCATGGTGATTCAACCGGGCGATCCCCGTCTATGATTACAAGATTCCCACTCGTCGATAGGATTTCCGCAAATCTCGGAAATACGACGTTCCACCTCAGCCAGTGGATACTCGATCCCGCCGTAATCATATCGTACGGCGGATTCAAACTCACCTCTTCAGCGCGCCCGTGAATCCACCTGAGATTTGGGTGATTGCCGTTAGCGAGCGACTTCCCGACTTGCACCATTTCCCGCGAGAAATCAACCGCATCAACATGCCCTACTTGATTAACAAGTGCTCGTGCAATCTTTCCGGGTCCGCAACCGACATCCAAAACTCTCGAATTCTCATTCCCTAGCGATCCGACGAGAATCTCATACATCTCATCAGGATATGGTGGACGCAATTTGTACGCTTCCGCCAAACTCCGATTCTTAAACAGAGATGCGTGATCGTCCCAGAACTGCCTTGGCCGCGGAGAAGTTCTATTCATATTCGGTACCCGTGCGTGATTCTCCCAGATTCGAGACTCTTGTTCCGAGTGTTTGTGCGGCGCAGCGAGAACGTAGCGTTTGCAAAACCGAAGAGAATTATGCCGCCGTTAGTAGAATCGGCACACCAGTCCTAATCACTACAGTGTTTTCGTAGTGGGCGGATAAGCCGCCATCGACCGTGCGAATTGTCCAACCGTCATCGTCCTCAAAGATTCGCCCCGATCGTTCAGCAATAATGGGTTCGATTGTAAGGACGAGACCGTCAGTCAACGGTTGTGTGTCAGTTGGCTTGAATACGTTGGAAATGAACGGAGTCTCATGAATGTGTCTGCCAACGCCGTGTCCGCCTAATTCCCTAACTACGGCGAATCCACTTTCCCTCACCTCCTGTTCGACAGCCTTTCCGATACAGTGGATAGGTCTGCCGGCACGGGCAACCGCGGTCGCTTTCTCAAACGCTGCTCTCGCACACCGGCACAGTTCAGCGGTAATTTCGGAGTAGGGCGGGAGCGGTATGGTCCTGGCGGCATCCGCAACGTATCCATCCAACTCCGCGGTGACATCGAGGGTCACCAGATCGCCGGGCAACAACATGCGATCTCCGGGAACACCGTGAACTACCTCGTCGTTCACGCTAATCAGGTTGACACCCGGGAAACCATAGAACATCTGCGGCGCCGACCGTGCCCCGTGTTGCCTGAGAACTTGCGCGCCAACGCCATCCACCTCCGCAGTCGAAACCCCCGGACGGACGTACTCCGACATCGCCTTCAACGCCGCCGCAACTGCGTGTCCGACCCGCGACATGCCTTCAAAATCGGCTGGAGATTCAATTGACATATGACCTCTCTGGGGACAATTCTACCGAGGTTGGTTTCTGTGATGATGCATTCGTTTCAATCCCAAGAATCCTCTTGGAGCACGCCGTCGTGTTGCCCGCCGTCGAATCTGCTAAGATGTGAGTTGACACGTTTTAGTGCGTGTTAAAACATGATACGGCAAAGCAATTGAGGATAGGCAATTTTTCTGTCGGTGTCCGAACTACACCTGTCGTCCCCGCTGGGGCTTGAATTCTTTGTGTTGATGCGTCTCTATACACGTTCAAAATCTCTATCGCACTCCCTATACGCTCGCTTGATCCCCCGGGGCTTGCATAAACTACCGACGGAATTTCATCTCGAACTGACGTCCAAAATCGGTTTCAGGACTATAACTCTACTCGATATGAGTTTTCAAACAATTTCTCAATAGGCGGATTTGTCTGGCGGTGTTTCGCATCTATTGACTATTTAGGGCTATTGTAAGTCCTAAGCAAAGCGTCCTGAACCTTCAGAAACTCGAGATAGCCGGGTTGCATGGGATAAGCCGTTTTGTCGAAGGAAAGTTGCGGATTATCAATCAAACTTCTGAGGAACGCATAGAGCGCTTTCTGTTCACTCGTAGCTTCCCGAACGCTTTGAAAGGGCGTGTCACAGTGGTGGTGACACAGATCGGGATATACGGCGTCAACCATCGCATCAATGCGTGACACTCGATTGCCCAACCGAGAGTTCAGAAAGGCATCCAGTCTTAGAGCCGGCGCACGCGGCTCTCGAAGGACGTCTTCGTAGGCAATAAAGATCCTACGTGCTGACCCCGTATGTTCCAATATCTGCATCATCATGTGTTGCCACCGAAGAAGGTTCATCGGGACAAACGAGACATTGCCTTCCAACTTGGTGGGCATAATGAATCGTTGCCACGATACCGCCGTGTCAAGCGGATGTCGAACCGTGATGATATATACGGGATCTTCCCATAGCCGCTTCCAAAACGGAAGAAAATGACTCAGCGCAGGATCTTTCCAATACCAAGGGCGGTCCTCCTGCCGCATCTCATTCAGCAACTCCAACGCTTTTCTTCTGTACGCAGAGTCGGAAACTTTGCCCTCCATCCGCTCTTGAAAGTCCGTAGACCACCAGGTGCCGCCGGAGGAAAACTCTCCCAATTCTGCCAGAAACTCCCACAACGGCAGATATTCCCAGTAACCCTTCGGAGCGTGCTCATTCGCCTCGTGCAGTTTGTCGGATTCCCCGGGGAAAGCGCCCCATCTGTAAATCATCGCCGCCACGGCGGACGTGCCGCTGCGCTCCACACCGAGCACAATGATCGGACTATCTATGGGGCTTGCTATTTCGGACATTCGGCCAATGGGTGGGTGTTCGTCAATTACGCTTTAATTCGATGCTGTACCTTCAAGCGGTCATTTGATCTTTTCACTCGCTTGAGCCTGGATGGTACTATCAGAGGCTGGCGCGCGCCCCTCACCTTATGAGGAATGGTGGGCGGTGCCCACCCTACAATTGCTGCCACGACGGACGTGCCGGTGCGCTCCACACCTCTTGCGACAATGGGGTGATCATTGCAGTTACCTCGTTTGGACATTGAGCCATTAAGTGGAGCGTTGGCGATCGCACTTTAGGTTTTTATCAGGATGGAAAACCAACGAGTAGGATAGCAACCAAGTACAGCTATGCTATTCGGGGTGAGTCATCCCTCCAGTAAATCCAGACACGCCTTAAATCGGCGGTCATGATCCGCAAACTGCCTCAGCCACTCAACGACCGTTTTTCCATCGCTTAGCCTCGCACCCAAATCTGCGCCATTTTCTACAAGATACCGGGTGGTTTCTAGGTGTCCATGACCGGCCGCGCAGTATAAGGGGAAGTGTCCGTGATCTGACATCGCATTCGGATCTGCACCGCGGGAGACCAGTTGTCCCACAATTTCAAGGTCACCGTTTCGAGCGGCATGGTGCAAGGCGATATCGCCTCGCGCGTAGCGCTCGCGCACTAATTCTACGTTACTACTGAGCATGGCGTTTACCCTCGGTAGGTTGGCTAAGAAAACGGCACAGATGAACTGGCGGGCGAGTTCGGTTGACGGTTTGGCATGCGCATCCAACCCGCCGTAAGCAACGAGCAAAGCCACGACTTCCTTATTGTCCGGCACCTCGCCGGCATAGTGAATGGCGTAGCCATCGTGCGCGGCTAGATCGGCGCCGCAGTCTATGAGGTATTTGACAACATCGTAATGGCGTCTCAGTCCGGCGTGAAAGATGGGGCGCCAATCGTATTTGTCATCCTGATTGACAGACTGCGGGTGGAGTTCAACGATTTTCTTCACCGCATCCAAATCGCCGTTTGCTGCCGCGTCATGAATTGAATCGTCTTCCATAACTTTTCTCCATTAGTCATGCGATGTGAGTTGATTTCAAGGGAAAAAGCGCAAGGTTCAATACGGAATCAAGATGTTGTTGGTCGACAAATTCAGGGCGTGTCGAGGGATTGTCTGAAGGGCAAATCCGGCTAGTAGCAAAGCACCTCAATCGGATTCACGAAACCGCGCCTTCTTCCTATCTTTTCCAACCGAAACTTTCGAAAAATCTGCCTTCCCGATAATTCTCGAGTGCGCGCCTAACATAAGGTACCATGTTGACGGGTAATTCGAGGACAGAATGCCAAGATAAATCGTCACATTTGTCCGGCTCCGCGTTGACGATGCTCCCGCTCCAAATGGAAGCGGCAAGAAAGAAATCCACGCGTTCGTCGGTTCCTTTTCTGTGCATGACTCCGACGACTTCGATGTCCGATGGTTGAATTTCAATGCCTGCTTCTTCCTTCGCTTCTCGGATTGCGGCTGTCTTGACCTCTTCGTCACCGTCGATGTGTCCGGCAATCACACTGTAGTTGCCATCCTCATACCCGGTATTGAAACGCCTCAAGAGCAGGATTTCATCTTCGTCCTTTATCAGGAAAATATGGACGGTTGCGACCAGTTTGAATTTTTCAGACACTTACGGCCCCCGTGGATGCACGTGAGCGGCAGATGCTCGGGTTGTAGTAGCGCAATTCAGTGCGCGTCTCCTATCGGCTGTAACGTATAGGTTTTTAAGCCGGATCAGTTTATTCAGGCAGCTTCTTCATGTGGACGTGGCTGAAATCGTACCGGCGACGTCAAACCCTATTCTCT
This sequence comes from Candidatus Poribacteria bacterium, assembly GCA_028820655.1. Classification (GTDB taxonomy): domain Bacteria; phylum Poribacteria; class WGA-4E; order WGA-4E; family JAJDTR01; genus JAJDTR01. The sequence goes on from JAPPIK010000013.1 coordinate 17,358, forward strand.
GATAGAATGCGGCGGCGCGGGCGTTGATTTTTAGCACTTGAAGCATCACGGGCTTTTTTGCGATGTTAGCTCTGTTGACAATCCTAGTCATGCAGGCCGACCCAATACCCCTGCCTTGGTACTCAGGAAGGATAAACAACTGATGCAGCCTAAGCGCCTCGGAAGTGTTAGATGTTGCAAAGAAACCAACGTCAATTCCGCGAATCCGGATAATGCGGAAATCATGCTTAGCAAATCGCGTATTGTGTAATTCTCTCTGACGGCTTTCGTCCCAGCCCCAGACGTGCTCCACATATTCGCGGAATGCTTGCTTCTTTGTGGCAAAGACGAATCCACCGTCGTCTAGGCGTGCTTTGCGAATACACAACTCTTCCGTCATAGAAATCAATGTTCCTTCTTGCGGGAGTTTCAGCAAGTAACACTCGACACCTGACAAGCGGGGCAAGATGCCCCGCCTACGGAGTCGTGGAACATGCTTCACATTGCACTCCGCTGGAGTGCGGGATTCAGGGCATATCGTCGGCTATTGGCATTGGGGATCTCTATCGCGCTCACTATTCATTCGCTTGATCTCCGCTGGAGCGCCACGATTGGACGCATCATGATTCTATTGACATTGCACTCCGCTGGAGTGCAGACGCGATGAGGAATCGTGGTCTATTGATATCTCACTCCGCTGGAGTGAAAAGCATTTCTCGAAACAACACCTCCTCAATGCCTGTCATAGATCGAAAAATGAGTGTTACGTTCCGAAAGAATTATTCCGACAGGGATAATGGGTGCACGTTAAATACGGAATTGTTATTTTATGGGCCTTTGAGCGAATGAAATCACGTGGGAATCGAAAAAGCGTTCTTGGAACTCGGTCAACGCCATAATCTCATCCGCCCCATACCGGTCAACATGCCGTGAGACAACCAATTTATTTTCGTTGTCATCGTTGCGGACTATGATTCCAATGACAACTCCGTCGAAGTCATCCAGAGGTTCAAACTCCCCCAGAACATAGGCGTCAACCTCCTCTCCATCCTCGGCGAGGGTCCCGGGGATATAGCCGTAGTTCACGGGGTAAATGAAACCGTGTTCAGGATGCCTAGACCCCATAGGTCTGTCAATTATCACCTTTACTTTGGAGTTGGCACTATAGCGCATTGTCAATTAAAATTGTCGTATACGGTTGGTAGGCACAAAAAAATAACTTAGGCGCGAACGTCAGTTTTTTCGTTCAGCGTGCGACTATATTGGTGAGTGGGTATCGTTGTCTAGCGTTACATGATATGACAAGCAGGTGATAAGTCAAGCCAAAAAGCCTCCTGGTCTCGCGACCGATTCACGGATTGCAACGGCAAAGAATGCCATGACAAATTTAGCCGATGAGACATTAGTTGAAAGAGCATTGGCCGGAGATGACACCGCATTCGGGCTCTTGGTGTTACGGCATCAACGGGACATCTGCCAGCTCTCCATGCATTACGTAAAAAATCCTGCTGACGCACAAGACCTGACGCAGGAGGTTTTCGTTGAGGCGTACACGAGGCTATCTACTCTTCAGGAAACCTCAAAGTTTGCAAATTGGCTATGCGGCATTACCAAAAACCTGAGCATTTCATGGCTGCGCCGACAGACGCACAGTTTATCGTATGAGGAAGTGATGCGTGACGGAGAGTTTGAGATTCAGATGACCGAAATCCTCGGTATACCCAAGCGTCTCCCTACACCCGACGAGGCGCTGGAACAAAAGGAGCTGCGTCAGCACGTCGTGAACGCGATTGAGACTCTATCTGAAAAGAACCGGTTGGTGACGAGGTTGCACTACCTTGATGGCATGTCGTACAAAGAGATTGCTCAACATTTGAACGTACCGGTGAGTACAATCGAAGGACGATTGTATCGCTCTCGAAAACAGTTGAAAGGAGAAATCTGCATGACAAAGGCAGTTAGAGATGAATCCAAGGTCGAAGCACGGCTGGAAGAAATGCGGCGTGAGATTGACGATCTGCGAGGGCGACTTCAGGACCTCGCAGGTGAATCGGACGTTTTTCTTGGGTTAAAAAAAGGCGAGGCACTTAAAACATTGTGCCGGCTCCCAATCGATACCGAGAAGCCTATCGCGTGGGGCTATGTGGGTTCCTATCGCCCTTCTCCGGGAGACCAGAACAAACGCGTCGCATATTGGACGGGCGACATCGAAAGTTTCCTTTCCAAAGCATCAGACACGGACATCGCGAATCTTGCAAGAATTTTCACAAATCCCACCGCTGTCGCTGTTTTAAGACAGTTGGTGGAGGGCAGTAAATCCGTTACGGATTTGGCAAAGGAAAGTGGTATTTCAAAGAGTGAGATAGACAAAGCTGTAACATCGTTAGTTGATGCGGAGTTAGTAGGCCGTACGGAAGATAATCTCATTGAACGGAAAAACGACGCCACCTCCTTTTTTCTGACGTTCGTGAGTATGACAGTCGTACATCTGGGCGATACCAAAGGAATCCCGACGGATATATAGCAGGGACAACAGAGTCATGAAAGCATCCGTCCTCAAATTTCCAGAAATGGCTTTGGCATTGATTATTCAAACTAGCTCTGAACCTCCGCTAACTGTATGGTTAAGGGAGTCTGTAATCTCGCATGTACAGTTGCGAAACGTCAAGGCGTAATAGCGATCAATTGTGCCGTTACACGATGTGCGTCTTGCTGCAAGCCATGGAAAACATAAGGGGCCAATCGCGATCCGGAATCTCCCAGTAGCCACCGGGGCGTTGAACCATGCATGGGTACTTGCGAAAATAGCAGTATGGAAACTCCTCCAAGATTTGGATTGTAAGGCCAGCGTATCCGGCCGCCGTGGCATACTCACCCATGTGGTGCGACCATTGATAGGTGGTGGAATTGACCAGGCGGCCGCCGTCGCCGGTGTAAGATTCTTCGACAGTGCACAGATCGGGTGTCTTTTCGTGGAAATATCGCCCGTTGAATGAAAGACTGTCGGCATCATAGGATAGCATGTCGAGCATTGGATGCCCATCAACGATGAAAACCCGACCATGAGGCTTCAACATCGCGCTCGCAGCCGAAAACCATCGAAAGAGATCCGGTATCCAGCAGAACACGCCGTAAGAGGCAAAGACCAGATCGTATGAACCACAATCTAGAATATCGCACACAGATTAGACATTTGCACAGTGGAACTCAGCACTCAGCCCAGCCACTTCGGCAATTTCGCGTGCTTTCTGAATTGCTGTGTCGGAAAAGTCCACACCGGTCACGATCCCGCCCATTCTGCTGAGAGAAAGGGTATCGAGGCCGAAGTGGCATTGCAGATGGAGAATTCGCATTCCGGTGACATCACCAAGCGATTTGAGTTCGACCGGTCCCAACGTGGATCGGCCAGAGAGAAATCCCTGCACATCGTAGTATTTGGCTCCGACGTGGTGTTCGACCCTTTCGTTCCAATTCTCGCGATTGGCTCGAAAGTAGGTTTCATTGAGTATTGATTCGTTGATCTTCATCGGGTAACAACTCACGTGCCTCCCACACGCAGCCATTTGAGGTCTATGGACGTAGAGAATTTGGGGATCCACTGTTATGTGCGGTGCAAATCCCTAAGTTCAGGGTTTAGACGAAATCCTTCTTCGCGCCTCCGTCCCAGTTCTTCCCAGGTGGTGTCACACTCCACAAAACGCCTCAAGACATCCTTTGCGCCGGAACGAATGGGTGTCCCATGACCAAAACATAAGGCATTGAACTCAAGATGTAGAAGGCTCTTGAGGGAGCGACGCGCATGGGCTAAATCTACAAGGTACGCGGGATCTTTGAATCCCAACTCCCCGTCAGGGATCCCGCAATCCTTCCTTCCGCCGCTCATCAAATCCCCAACGATCAGCACGCCGTCCGACTTCAGATAGAAACCGACCTCTTCGCGATGTCGAACATCCGGCACACGTATCACTTCGACGAGTCCCCAGAGCACATCGCGATCTTGAAAGGTACAGTCGAACTCAATTTCAGCCTGCCCCGCATGGTTCTCGTAGAGCAGCACTTCACATTCCCATTTATGCTTGAATGCGAGTGACTCTCGTAGGTGCCAGTTGCAGGTAAGGATTATGTGGGTAGGTTCCCCGATTTCTTCAACTTCTCGAATTTCTTCATCGGATAGTGGAAGCGGATCTACGAGGATTAAAATGTCTCGATCTTTCACCTGAATGAGATAGCTGTTCCAAAGATAAGGTTCATTTCTAGCTGCCCCATGAATCTCGGACCACATGTGTACGGTAGAGGAAATCCGGGTTAGCATCCGAAATACTGCCTAGGTTTATTGACACTTAACTGACGTCTATCTTGAATCCGCCGAGAAATGCCGAATCGTAGGGGCGGCGTCTCCCCGCCCATATGCCAATGCGGGTTAGGAACGCCGGACCATACGGTGCAAATAGGTCGTAAGTCGAGATTCGTATCTCTACACTGAAACAGCGATTTTGGAAAGTCGATTGGCGGGTGTCGGAAAATGGCCCGATGTGGAGCAACGCATTGGGAAACCCAATCCCTACGAAGGGGCATGTGTCTGTGCACCGCGCTTGGTTGCCCGGTTGCAATGATAAGTCTACAGAACTTAGTACGTATATCCATCCTGCCGGATTGTGGATGGGGTTAACGGAATGGACAATCACAGCGATAGGGATCCACTAGATGCTAATCACTTAGCACTAGACACTTTCCTATAAAACGCAAGTTGTTACCCATTCCCGTAGGTCGGGCTTCTAGCCCGACCCTATTATAGGATACATCGCAAACCGGGGCGATGTAAGCTAAATCGACTGATTCTGCTCGCAGTGAATTGACAAATCCACTGCACACATGCGGATACGGCTTGGATATGTCTATCCAAGCCGAGCAGGATTGCAATATAACACCCGGGAAAATTCAAGTTCGACTAATAACAATAGGTAGCAACTTGGGTTATATATTAGTCAATGAAATCATGCACCTTCTGATGTGCCGTCAATTTATTCCAATTTAGGTCTTGGAGACCATATGCCTCGAAGAACATAGACACCCATTCAGACCCCAGATTTCTGCGAATCGTGTAGTAGGCTGATACGAAGTCGCGATATCTATCGCCGATCCCGGCGTATCCCCAGTCAATGATACCACTCAGGCGACCATCTTGGATCAAAATGTTTGGCAAGCAGTAATCTCCATGGGTGAATACCAAATCCTCTTCTTCAGGTAGACCTGCTTTGATACCAGACAACTCCTCCCTTAAGAAAGTTCTGGATCTTCCATCCGGAATCTGATTGTCCAGCGCACCCATTTCGATCAAGCCCTCGACCCATGAGAAATACCGCGCCATACGCCAATTCAAGGGACAGGTGTCCATGCTTATTGAATGAATTTGGCGTAAACCGAAAGCCAACTCACGTATGAGAGTGGGGATATCATCCATTGCCTCTTCGTGAATACCCGAGACACCTGCAATTTGCGTCATGACCACATATTGCGTCTCGCACTCTTCATGAAAACAGATCACGCTTGGAACGGTGAGTTTGCCTGCCAACCACGACATAGCAGTTTTCTCTGCGCGCAAATCTGGTTCCTGCGGCGCTATTTTCGCATTCCTAACTTTAAGAAACAGAGACTTCTTCGTTGGGTGGGTGTAGCGAAACACGTCAGCACGGGACTCCGTCTTAAGATTGGCGCCGTCCGACGCGTAGCCCACTAAGTGAGATTGCACCGGCTGCGGTAGATTTTTGACTTTCATTGGTTGCCGCGCCAAATCCGGAAATTGCCATAACACCGTTTGTCACACGAAAGTTTCGCCGTTCGGTGAAACACGCACTCGCTCGATACACCGTACAGATGAGGGAAATACTCGGCTTTTTTCGGTTCAAACCTCTTAGACACTCCGAATCAATACAATGGGCCGACTAATCTCACCTGTCACTTGTGATAAGGGTTGTCCCAAGTCCCAATCATTCCACCAGCCCATAAATTCAAACTCGTCCATAGCATCGACCATCAGGAGAAATTCCTGTGGTTACATCACCCTACGAAGATCCGAACTCGATATGGTCAGCGTTTTACCGCAGTCTTCCACATTTAGAGTGGCAACCTCCCGAACAATCTGCTCGGCAGCATCGATGCTGCTCAATGTATCGTTCACTTCAACTACAATCCCATCTTTCTCCATTCTCCACGACTGGCCATCATCTGAAAAGGCGGGTGTTTGACCAAACTGCACGCACCAGTCCAGGATGTAGAGCCCTCCAGGTTCGAGGACACGCGCCACCGATTTGAAATGAGTATTCAGTTCCTCCGTGTTTCGCGCGTACAGCGAGCCGAGCGTCACGAAAGCAAACTGGTAGGTTGTGTCTAGGTCGAAAACTATCATGGAGGCTTCGTGAAACTGTGCCGTCCATGCGCCTTTAGTAACCTTCCGCCGACCGGCGGCAAGCATTTTTTCGTTCAAATCTAGCCCGTGATACTCGTAGCCTCGTTGGCACAATTATCCAAGATACTGGCTTGGGCCACAAGCCAATTCCAACACGCGCGTTACTGGCAGCTTGGCGTACTTCGTGAATAGTTGCTTAAAACACGTCACTTCACGAGGGATGTCACGAAACGAGAACGCTAACTCGTAGTAGGCTAGATAGTCGTAGAGTGCGGTGCTTCTGCTTTCAGTCTGACTTTTTGTATGGTCTTTCACAGATTTCATATCTTTTGGTAACGGTAGTATTGGTTCGTAAGTTCCAATGGCGTCTTCGGCAAGACACGATATATAGATTCGCCTCTACGGTTATACTTTTCTATTCATGACAAAACGCATAATTAAGCCCCACAGCAGGCCTCCCGCCAACCAAATTGGCAATGTTACAAACATCGTTATCAAATCCCATTCTCCTCCTTTCAAAACCTTCCATATCTCCGGCAGAACCCCAAGCATCAACCACATGAATCCACCCCAATAGAAGACGCCTCTAAAGAGCCAATTTATGCTTGTTGCTTGAATCAAGGGACGCGCAAGGACATTTGCCAATCGTTCTTGTTCTTTGTCTAACCATCTATCGCGGAAGAACCGTGCGGGGAAATACCACAGCGGAAAAGTAAACGCCAATATGGCCAGACTAAAAATGTTCCAAAGACAGGGAATTATTTGATGGCAATTTGGACAAACATAGCCAAACCAATGTCCAAATGCGTTCCCTCTCCCCCACAAACGCACGTCGTGCAGGATTTCGCAGCGCGGACAGGGAATGAAAGCACGTTCCAACATGGGCTTGTCGCTCTCTTTGTCAATCAGCAGGACTTTGGGGATTCGATGACCCAAAATCAGTTCGATGAATATTGCTCCCGGGTTCAATATCCAGTGTAAGACAAACGGGTGAGGTACAGCCCAAATTTTGAATCTGTTTTTGTCGTATTGCATCGTCAATTTCTCCACGTCAAACAGATACTCTTCTCCAGAGTATTCGGACAATTCAGTCAAAGCTAGATTTATGCTCTATTCTCAGAAGGTGTAAATTGCTTCATGCAAACGGATGACATTATTGGAGGACACGGATTCAACCCAAGACACTCAAGTGCCGCGGCTGCAATTAGGCATGGAGGCACTGTTTCAGTCACCGGGAGTTGCCTAGACTGCGGTCTTCGGGGCGATTGGAAAGCCACTCCTTCTTTGTCAGTCGAAATTCGCGAAAGGGCTCGCCCTTGAATTTGGGAATCTCGGAGGCATATTCACCGGTTTCCCGAAATCCGTTCTTTTCAAGCACACGCGCCGATGCGAGATTTCGGCTGAGGCAGCTCGATCGGACGATATCCATGTCAAGTTCGCAAAAAGCGTAACAGAGCGCGAGCGACAGCGCCTTGGTGGTAATTCCCTTGCCCCAGTGGGATACGGCAATCGCGTATCCGCATTCGAGACTTCGATCTGCACGATCAATTGAACGAAAGTCTAGGGCGCCAACTAGCTCGCCATTAGCAAGGATTCCAAAGTAGAATTCTTTCCCGTTCGCGTGCGCTTCAACCGCCTTCTCGACAAACGTCTCGCCGCCGTCCGGAGGGTAGGGTTCGGGAATTGTCGTCGTGCGAGCGAGGCGTACGTCCGAAGCGTAGCGTTGGACTGCTTCGGCATCGTTAAGCTGCAACGGACGTATTGTGACCTCTGGTTTGGTTCTTGCGGTTTTCTCTCTACTCATACGATAGTACTCCTCAGGCGCAAAATTATCGTCGCTGAATATACTGAATCTCTCCTCCTCCACCCGACTCTTTATGTTACTGAATAGACGGCGGCACCTCCGACATCGCCTTCAAATTAAGCGAGCGGTGAGTCTCAATTCGGTTCTTCTATTGATACATATATAGTTTTCGCTGCGGTCGACCCGAAAGCGCCCATTACGGGTTTTCCATCTTGATCTCGAAGATTCGACCTTCGCGCATCGTTCAACGGCAACGATAAAAAAATATAGCGGCCATACTCGGGGTTAAGCGACTCAACCGTGATTTTCAGAGTCTTACCGGCATTCAATCTGCGGCCCACATAAAAATTCTCTTTTCCGATAGACACACCGTGCGTTTCCGTCAAGTCTCTTTCCCTGGAGGATAGATATGAAGCAACGAATGCAGATTCTATTCGATTTTCACGGATGCGCTCCGGCACTTCAACGGTAATGATGTATGAAGTCACACTAAAATCCGATTTCCAATAGATTGCCTTTTCATCATCGCTCTTGAGCGTTATGCGATCGCCGTCAAAGACCGAAAGTGTGTCAATATCAATGAATTCAACCGGTGGATAAACCGTCGTCTCACCGGTTATCGTCTTTTCGGACATTTTGGATTGAATCTCTATTCGATATCGGGCATAGAGTTCCACTTGGAACCTACTCGATATTGGTTTGTAGCCGCCGTCGGGGATTACAATTGCGGCACCTTCTCCGTCGAAATCATTACGGTACCGAACAGTCTCCCTATCAACTAGTTCAACATACTGAAATTCGAACTTTTCGCCTGAATCTAAATTTGTCACTGTAACGGTAGCCGTCGTATCTTGGATAAGCGGGAGGGTTTCGTCGTATTCGTCGATTTCGCCATCGCCGTCGTCATCAATACCGTTAAACACATCGGCATCCGTGATCGCTTCGGTTCTGATTATCCGCACAATCGAATCGTGCGGCTTCTCCTGCCGGAGTCGTCCCGTAACCTTTAATTCCGGCTGGTAATTCCCGAAATCATCTTCAAAGTCGGAAATATCCAGATCTCGTTCACACGAGAGACATATCGCCGAAAGGAGCAGGATTGCCGAAATTCTTATCGTCTGCAAAGTATTGCTCCTAGAATTCGAACTCTATTCCAAAAGTGGGGACAATCGGAAACATGCTAATCGCGCTCACTTCCGATGGCGAACTATCGTGATTCCACAGATAGATTAGATAGTTGTAATGATTTGTGAAGTTGATGACCTGCAACTTGAATCTTCCGTTCACCCCAAAGGGTGAGATGTCTCTAAGCCAAGCGATGTCACCCCGAACATAGGGAGGATAACGCGATGAATTCCTCCTGCCCTCGATGCTGATAATTCTCGCGTAGGGATCGTCCAGCGTGTCCCACTCGTGGTAAACTTTTCCGACGACCGGCGTATACGGTTGACCGCTTGACATGGTCCAAGAAAGCGCGATTCGATTGTTTTTGCTGATCTGATAGCTGCCAACCAAGTTGAGTGAATGCGGCCTTGAATATTTGGGCGTGTAAATCTCGGACGCTTGGTTCTCAGTTTTTTCAATCCTGCCATCGTCGTTGAAATCAAATCGTCTTTCAATGTTCGAATACGAATAACCGAGCCAGCCCGAAACTCTTCCGGTGGTTTTCTTCAGAAAAAACTCCAATCCCCAGACGCGCCCCGTGCCGGCAATGAACTCGTCGAACTCAATACCCGGATCGTTATCCGGATTGTTTGCGAGGACATTACCGTAGGGTTTGTAATAGGCTTCCAGGGATCCGGTAAATCCGGTATTGAACCATCTTTCTATTCCAAGAATAAAATGCTGGTTCTGTATCGCATCAAAATCCTCGGGTATTGGCAGCCAGAAATCGACAATTTGCAACACTTGATCTTCATCATTGATAGTGAAGAGGAATTGATTGAACTTTCCCCAACTCCCTTTAAGCGCCCAGTCTTCCGATAATAAGTATTTGAATCCGAGACGCGGATCAAGATAGACGTTGTCATGCAGTTCATATCTGGAACCGCGCAATCCCAATTGAATCGAAAGCGGGTCGTTGACCTTCCATCTATCCTGAACGAAAGCGCTAAGGACATAGGGGCTTTGCTTGATGTCGAAGAAATTGACGTTGTCCACCTGAAAGTTGAATTTCATGTTGAGATTCTTTAACGCCGCTCCCATTTTGAGGGTGTGCTTGGGAGACAGATACCATGTTAATTGTTCCGAGACGGAAAAATCCTGAATCTGATTGATTGCGCTTGCGGTTGTTTCATCTTGATTTCCATCGTCGTCAAATTCCGAGTTTTTCAGATTTACATCAAAATCAAAATTGGAGTGTGTGACGACGAATTCCGAGAAGAACTTAGCGTTCGGAACAAACCGCCACTTCAGACTGGGAGCGTTGTTTCCCCATTCCCATATAAAATCTATGTTTTCATCAGAATCCTCATCATCAAAGAAAAACCTGAGGACATCGCGTCCATCGAAGGTCGAAAACGTCAACCTGTTTTCCGAATTCAAATCACTGAAAATTTTGATTTGACCGTCCCAGAAATAGTATTTCCAGTCCTGATCCTCTCCTCTCGCGCGATTGAACCGCTCAGCAATAAGATCAAAATAGGTTCTTCGCCCGGATATAATCCAAGCGCCCTTATAGAATGGTCCCTCCAGCATCATTTTGCTACTGAGGAGTGAAATCTCTCCCTTTCCCTTGATTTGTTTTCCCTCTCTGGATGTAATGTCCAAAACCGATGACAGTCTGCCGGGGTATTCCGCGGGATAACCTCCCGCCAGAAATTTCGCATCGGCAATCGTATCCGCGTTAAAAGTCGAGAACAACCCGACCAGATGATACGGATTATAAATTTCCGCACCATCGACCAATATCAGGTTCTCGTCAGGACTTCCACCACGCACCACGAGTGCGGAACTAAAGTCGCTTTGCGAAGTGACGCTGGGGAGTTGCTGTATTGTCCGGAATACATCCGCTTCAACAAAAGCCGGTGTACTGACAATCTCCTCGGAACTGATATTTGTACGGCTGATCTCCACATCTTCCTTGAACCGCGTTTTTTCGCCGGTCACTTCCACTTCATCAAGTTGAATCGCTTCTGGAGCGACCTCAACATCAAACCTGATACCGCCGCCCATAGGGACTTCCAGTTCCTTCTCGACCTGCTCATACCCTGTCCTAGAAACGACCATTATGTATTTGCCCGGCGGAATGCCGTTCAACACATAGTACCCGCTTACATCGGTCGTCGCGGTGAACTGAGTGTCTTGTAGCATTACTCTGGCGTAGGCCAATGGCTCTCCGGTGACGCTGTCATGCAGGTAACCATTGATACGGCCTAGGCTTTGAGCGAATAGGATCCCGGGGGAGAAAACCATCAACAACGCTATCAAAACAATGGCTTTGCGGTTAAAAGTCTGGCACATCGGACTTCGTTACTTTCGGCTATGAGCCAATAAGAATATTCTCAAACTTCAAAATTTTAACTTTAAAGATCGGAAGACGAATTTAATTGCGACTTAAAACGATGGCTGGCTTCCTAGGTTGAGATCATTCACTGAACGCGTGTTCGCCCTTAAAGGTCTTTTTCCCATGACGATTAAAACAACCAAGTCCAAAGGCGGCTTGAAGCCGCAATCTTTGCCATCCGGGACAGCAGCGTTGCTGCATTCATCTGAACGAGCTCACCGTTCTTTTCGGCGATGAATCCACCCAAGTCGATCCTGTGCAAAACATAGACCAATCACTCACAAACGGTACGGTAAGGCCCCAGAACAAAGTAACAGCCATCAATCTGTAGAAAGTGCGCAGTTCTTACGACGAGTAGTAACATTTTAGTAACGGCACTGCGGAAACCGATCTGACCGCTCGGGAAGGTGATAGAAGGAGTCTAGCGAGACCAACGCATTCATGGGGGCGGACTCGAAATTAAGATTTCGCGCATCCCCTGAGCTGATGCCGGCTAAAATCTCATAACTGTCCTCAGCCTTAACCTGTTCCACATGCAACGGGACATTGTCCATCAGGTGCACTCGGCACATTCTCTCCGCAAGCCAGAAGGCATGGGCGCCCGGCCCGCCTCCAACATCAAGGATTTGGGCGGGCGGGGACGGCAGATATCTCAGGAGGAATTCTTTCGTTCTTTCAAATTCCAGGCGGTGGGATCCCTGAGAGAGTCGAGCCGCTTCTCCTTTGACAGTCTCGTAGTATCTGACCGTCTTCGAGTCCATCGTCGAATTCCCCGAGATTGGGAATTTATCCGCCGCAAAACTGAAATGAATGTTCTTCTATCATGACTTAATGGGAGCGAGATCTATCGGAGTTAGTACCCCGAAAAAGCCGTACTTGATTCTGGAAGGATCTCCCTTACCGGGTGGAAAGTACTCCTCTATGAGGTTTAGGAGCCGGCGATTGAATTCTGCAGCCTGGTCTTCCGAGAGTCGAGCGCGGTTATGGTTGACGGAACTTTGAGAATTTGGACCGAATATGCCGTCCGAAGTTTCGCGAAACGCTTGATTAAACTGGCAAACGACCTCCGTAGACATTGGATGGGAGGGGGTTGCCGCCTTATCACTTCGGTTCGGGAATCGAATCTTGCCCACCGCCGGGAGGCAGCGCCAAGTCCTCGGGTCACTACCAGACTTGCGAAGATGTACGACACTTGATTCCGCGAGTCGTTCCAAGTGGCGGAGAATCCGAGTATCGGTAATGCCCAACATGGATGAAATCTCCGCCACGGATTTCCCTTCGCCAAGCGTTGTCAGGATGCGCCAACGAAGGGGATCTGCGAGCAATTTGAGTCGCTCGCCATCAATAACAATCACCGATTCTTTTCTCGTGACACCCGGGAATGTCAATTCACGCCAGCCAGTCATTTAGATCCTCCATCGGACCGTCATTGCTGCGGTCCCATCTATTTTAATATTTCTTGGTTTGCAAATCCCGAACTTGTCAAGGGGTTGCCGAATGCTGCGAAGCGCAAGCGGCTACCTCAGCCATCCAAAACCAATCTCAGCCCGTCAAACGCCACTCGGTAGCCGTATTTGCCAGCATTCTTATCAAGCTCATCATGTTCCGCGTTTCCCTCGTGAGATATGTGAGTCGCATAGACTATTCCAGTGTCCTTGAGCAGTCCACTTTCGCGAAATCGATCAGCGTGAGCAATGACATCTCGTGATCCCAGATGATCTTCCGGTCTTGACTCAAGACCGATTCCATAGGTGTGATCGAGAATGATCAAGTCATACCGTGTGCGGTAGCTTAGAAGATGTTCCCATACTTCTTCGGACAGAACCGACGTGTCCGTACCATAGAATACTGCGCGGTCCCCTTGCTCTATCGAATATAGCAGTGATGCTTGATCGGTGGCGTGATTGGCAGGATATCCGGTTGCACGGTAGTTTCCTACCGTACACGTCTCGTACGGCGCAACAGTTAGCACATTCATCTTCAGCGCCGCCTGCGTGTTTGGGTCGAAAATGCTCCCGTATTCACATCTTCGACGCACAATCTCATCGACAACTCTCAGGGTTTCACCGGAGCCAACAAAGAGCAAACCATTGGCGACCTCCGTTCCGTATTCTGTGTGCCTAGAGATGATGAACTCAACATCTAAATGGTCTTCGTGAGCGTGAGTTTGTAGACAAACGCTAATGTTAGCGAGAAAGAGATTGTGCTCGTATGACGCGGTTGCCAGGTCGGGTCCGATGTCAACCAGCAAATCAGCGTTTATGATGATTGACGACCGCCGCCGTAGGTTTTTTCCGCCGACCCTTCTGGCATTCATGCACACGCGGCAGGTGCAGAACGGAATTGGCATGGATGGCGCCGCCCCTGTTCCGAGAAAAGTCACTTGCATCCGTTAGGCTGTCCTCTGTTTTTCGTCCTCAATAGATACTTTCTGTCACTGCCGATCAGGGTGTACCTGCCCGGGGCGGCAGTCAGATATCAATTGGCTCTGTTGTTTGCAAGTTCCTGAAAGACATCCTTTGGCATGCCACTATCCAAATACGACATTGGGCATTCGTTAAGGAGAAAGGAAATCTCATTCAGTGACAGTTCTGGTTCTATCAGTTCGTATTTCGCCTGAAATATGAAATCATTCATTGAGCCTGTTACCGACCGGTTGATCGCCTTTGAAAAACGGACGGTATCCATTGATGGAACGATGCACTTTTCAAATATCGATTCAAGTCCATCGGAGCAAATGACACCGCGCATACGGTCTGTAACCCCATCTAGGAACAAACGTTCATCCTTCAGTCCTCGTCCGAGCATGACCATGGAATAGAGCGAGATCGTGTTCGTGACGAGGACGTATTGGGTGCGGTCCACGGCGAACAGATGCGCCGACCAATCCGCAAATGGATTGGGATCAACAGGCAAGATCTCGTCCGGAGTCACATGTATCTTCTTGCCCAGTTTAGTTGAAATTCGAAAAATCATTTGTTTGTCCTTGCGTGGTGTTAGTTACCAACATCACCATGTTTTCTGTCGTTGCCCGTAGGGTTTCATCAAAGCTCTATACGTGTTGGTCAACAAGAATGGGATTACCGTCCGGATCTACCACAACAAAACTTGCCGGGCCCGCAGTCCTCTCGTCTGCTTCCGTCTCTAATTTGATACCCTTTGTCTTAATCTGTTGTTGGAGTTCTCTCACATCAGTAAATGAATCGAGTTTGGTGGCATTTTCGTCCCAGCCCGGATTGAAAGTCAGGATGTTCTTTTCAAACATGCCTTCAAACAATCCAATCGTGCAACTGCCATTTTTCATAATGAGCCAATTTTGGGATAAATCGCCGCCAAAGACCTGAAAGCCAAGTTTCTGATAGAATGACTTTGAAGCCTCGATGTCTTTGACATTCAGACTTACCGAGAACGCACCTAATATCATATTTCCTCCTTTATATCTGCCGCCTCTCCTTTGACCGTTTCGAAGTGTCTGATTGCTCTGGTGTCCATCGTAGGTTATTCCGATATGAACCTTAACCTCTACAACGATGGTATAAGCAAGTCTCCGCATGCCTATCCCGTGCAGCGGGAGGTATCCGATACGGCTTATCTGCCGTTATCGTATCCTAAATCCTCGTGGAGGCGTACAATTGAACGCGACATCTCTGAATAACGCTGCAGTAGTTGATACTACTTCGTTCCAAAACGTGCGCCCCAACTCAGTGCTCGCTTTAGTCGCGTCACCAATGACACCGGTTTCCGAGTAATTCGTGAAATCAAGATGTGGATTATTCCAGTCCACCACACCGGAGTTGGGGGAAGGTATTCTATCGAGTCGGACAGCCTGCGGGCGGTGATACATGTCGATTGATGTCGCAAAACTGTCTGCGTGACCGCACGGAACAGCGAGATCACCCACACGCAGCCAAATGTCGCGGTACGGTAGAGATGGAAGGTATGCCGTGCATTGAGAACGACATTTCGCATTGAACCTGTCCACCGCGCCCTGTAGCCGATGCTCGCCGCATCCCCGCCAGACAACGATGGCACTAAAGCCCTGTTCTGCGAGCGATACAAGGGCGAAATAAACGCATTCTTCATGAACCGAGTGCGGGAGGTTCACATAGCCTGAGCCGAATCCTTTATGTTCCGGCGTTGGTCCAAATGGCATTGCCGGCAGCACCAAAGCACACACTTGATAACAACGTCCAGCATGCTTTGCAGCCGCCAAGGCAACAGTCTCGGAAAACCATGTGTCGAAATCTATCGGCAAGTGCGGTCCCTGCTGTTCGGTACATCCTGTCGGTACGATTGCCAAGCACCTTGCGTCAACAAAGTCCTTGATTTCCAAGTATGTATAATCTGTAAATTTGTAGGATTTCACTCGGTCAATCTTATGTTGCCGATACAGCGCGGTCTTGCGTGACGCTTCAGATTACGAGCCATCCCGAATCATGTTCGCAAGCACCGTCGGAAGTGACCTCCACCACGACTCATCGCCGCAAACGCGCAAAACATGTGTGTTGCCCGGGACATCATTTGCCCCCAAGCCGCGCTCGATAACCTGCGTGTGTGGATCCTGCTCTAGCTTCTTGGCGAGTCTGTCTTCCAATCGCGCCGAGGAACGAATTGCGGAGAACCCCTCGATCTCCGCCGACTCCAAGTCCAAGAGAAAATCAATATTCCAGAACAAGGTCTTGCCCCGTTTTGGCAGCAGATTTCCATCTCCCAATCCGCACTCTGCGAATTGCTCCACCATTCTATTTCGAATTCCGTGTGGACGCTTATCACCGCTCCGCGTGGCGTGCCGGACGAGCCGCCTAGCCAAAGAAGTGGCGCCCTTTTCCGAGAGCGCGGAGCCAACGTAGGCATAATCCCCGGCGGGAAGTGAAATCAGTTTGCCTTTCTTGAAGCGTCCGATTTGTAACGCCTTGTCTTCCCTGAGGCGAATTCGCAGGACATAAGTTCCAGCTTGCGATTTATCGCCAATGATAATAACACTTGGAATATTCACTGCTTCTCTCGATAATCGCGCAATCTCTGTCTGAAGCACGGAGTCTTTCGGATTCATGGATGGCACCAATTTGCCAACTGGGCTTTGAATTATTGGATTAGTAAATGGCGCACGCGCACCGTTAGATGATTAATGGTTACAGCGCAACCTCCCATGAGCGCCTCTTCGATTTGAGGCATGACTGCCCGCAACGTCCGCGTAATTGTCTCGGGATCAGAGACGAATAAGCGAGGGTAATCAAGCTAGGTCTTGCATACCCTCTCAACGCCACTAATTCGGAGAAGTCCAAATCTTGTGTAACAATAACACGGTTTTGTTAACGGGCAAACTTGAGGATTTCAGAATCTTTGGTATTCATCGGCAAAACCTGCGAAACTCGGAGTATGTCCCAGCCCTGTTCGCGCAAATCAGCGACAGTCGCCGGTGAAAGATTCATATCAGCCAGAAAACGGAGTGAAGTCATCCGGAATCCCTACATTGATGGAGTCGTGGAAAGCCGGTCCGAAACTACCCATGCAGCGTACCTCATCGTCTGCTGTACATCATCAACCTCTAATTCCGGATAGGCTTTAATGACATCTTCAACCGACTTGCCGCCTGCCAGCATTTTAAGAATCACGCTTAACGTGATTCGCGTACCTCGAATTACAGGTTGACCAAGGCAAACTTTGGGATTGATTTGGATTCGATCCAGTTTCTCCATTTTTATCTCCTCTTAACTTGGGATAGCAGGATTGAAAACAGTATCGTTCTAGCGACCAGAGATGCACGAAAACGCATAAGCGAATAAGAAATCAAATGTGATTG
The DNA here is from genome assembly GCA_028820655.1 of Candidatus Poribacteria bacterium. GTDB lineage: Bacteria > Poribacteria > WGA-4E > WGA-4E > JAJDTR01 > JAJDTR01. Next base: position 34,855 of record JAPPIK010000013.1, read on the forward strand.
AGAAATTCAATCCTAACAAATCAATTAATATTCAATCGAAATCAATTGAGGAGCAAATATCTCGCAATTCTGATTGAAAATCCTTTTTGCTTCATGCCCTTTGTTGCCAGCTCGCAAATGGAGAGTCACTTCGCACTATACACCTCAATCCAATCTACAGCGAAGACCACAATCTCTCGCTGCGGCATGAGTTGGCAATCTGCCAAACCAACTTTCCCGTGATGAGTCATGTTTCCTGCCTCGGAATTCACAAAGTCGTCGCCAATGTGCTCAAAGTCGGAAGCATCCAAGTCTATATATTCAAAGATAGTCCAAGTTCTCGCGCCCGACGTGCGTATGGGCGCACCTTGCTGCGCGATGCGTTTGGTTGGATAGGTCGCCCGATATTCAGCGAGGTGCAGGGATGAATTGCGTTCATGTCCAACAACGAGGAGAAGCATATGACCGCCCAAATCGTAGATTCTGGCAAGCGGCGATTCTTCAGCCATGCCAAATGCCAACGAATGATTGTCCGTGATTTCCTCCGCGTGGGCTCCAAACGCACAGAACGAGACATGTGGATGATTGCTGCGGCGCACCTGTTTTGCTATCGAAAAGTTTCAGCGATCACTCCCATTTTGCGGGTCGCAGTCAAATCCGGACGGTAGGCTGGCATTGTTTCACGGATGATGTCCCACCATGACCGGGGGACGGGCGGGTTTTCCCATTCACTCGGATCGGATAGCCCCGTTGAATGGGCTGGCATCACGAGAGTGCCGGTAAATCCGATCACGTTCTGAAAGGTGACGATGACTGCTACGGGGCCGCCGTTGACCCATCCCAAGGCGCTCAAGGAGGCATGAACCAACAAGACCGTCCCCGATCCAACACCGAGATCCGAGACATCCGCCTGCAACGAATCAACCGTGACAGGAATTTTTGATTTCTGAACGGCCTGACCTTCAGATGTCATACCGATCGGAACACGTAACTCACGATCATCACGGCAACATACGCGCCAATCAACACAACGCCGAAAGGCCGTTTCAGCGTATCTCCCGAGGTGAAGATGCCAATACGAAAAACAACCAAAATAAATAGCATTGTCGGGAAAAGGATGACGAAGAAATGAGATGCGGCAACCAGGCCTCCAGTTGTCACAGCGGCGGACACCCCGGCGACAAAGAGCACATTGAGAATGTCGGCGCCGATAACATTTCCGACTGCCAGTTCGCCATGCCCCCTTCTCGCTGCGGTGACTGCCGTGACAAACTCCGGCAATGACGTGCCCAACGCAACGATTGAGGCAGCGATGATACTTTGGGGTACGTGTAACCGTAAGGCGGTCTCTTTCGCAGCAGGGATAAGAATCCATGAGGAGGCTACCACGACCGCAATGGCGAACACCAGCTTAAGGACCACGAAAATTGCGTTGGCATTGCCTTCGGCTGATTCTACGTCTTCGGCTATTGCGTCTTGATCCACATCACGAGACCAACGAATCGACTGCCACAAGTAAGCGACAAGAAGAATCAAGAACACGAAGCCCATGAATTGCGGCAAATGCCTTCCCTCCGAGCCGACGAATAGACAGGAGACAACGAGGAGAACCCCTGCGCCGAGTTGCAGCCAGCCCTGGCGGTTTACAATTCTTCGGTTCAACGGCAGCGGCGCGATTAAGGCGGCGGTTCCAAGTATAAGCCCCGTGTCACAGATGATTGATCCAACCGCATTTCCGAGTGCAAAATCGGGGTTGCCTTTGATGGCTGCCAACACCGAAACGGCGGCTTCCGGAGTCGTGGTGCCCAAACTCACGATAGTCGCACCAATCAGCACTTTGGGGACTCCCCAACGGACGGACAGGATCACGGCTTCCTCAACCAGCCAATCCGCCCCTTTGCCCAAGGTGTATAGGGTAACAACGATGATGGCAAAAAGTGCGTACAGAGGCAGTTCTTGTATGACGTGGTGAATCCACTGTTCCATCACGCACCTCCATTCACATGACAAATCGCTCGGTCAAGTCTTTGCATCACCTTATCCCTGCCGAGCAAGGCAATAATGTCAAAGAGTCCGGGACCAAACGAAACCCCGGTAAGAGCGATTCGCAAGGGCTGCATAGCTTGCACACGCTTAACGCCGTTCGTGTCGGTATATTCCCAGATAGCGGTTTCAACCTCCTCAAGGTTGAATGTCTTGAGGGGCGCCATCACGTCCCGCAAACCACCCAATATTTCAAGGGCAGAATCTTTTTTCCACCATTTCTTGACTGCCTTCGGGTCATACTCAAAGTTATCAACGAAGAAAAAGCTTGTCTGCGGGATAATGTCTGCCAACGTCGTCAAGCGATCACCTACGGATTCAACGATTTTCTCTAGCCAAGCCCTGCGGTCTGGCGTAAGATTAGTTTTCAATAACAAACCCTCCTGCTGCAAGAACGGAATCACGGCATTGGTTCGCGCCGCGATGTCCATGTCCGTAATATAGTGTCCGTTTAACCATTGCAATTTCTGAATGTCGAATACACTGTTGGTCTTTCCGACCCGTCCCAAGTCGAATATGTCTATGAGTTCGTCAATCGAAAAGATTTCCGTTTTATCATCATACGACCACCCAAGCCGCGCCAAAAAGTTGATTACCGCCCGCGGAAGATACCCATCCTGCCGGTACTTTCCGACAGATACCAAATCGCCGTGTCGCCGCTTGCTGAGTTTTTCACCTTTTGCGCTATTGAGCACCAGTGGAACGTGCGCGAATCGGGGCGGCTGCATACCCAGCGCTCGGCATATCAACACCTGCTTCGGCATGTTGTTGACGTGGTCTGCGCCTCTGATAACATGCGTAATCCCCATTTCCAAATCGTCGACGGTTGAGGTCAGATTGTAAAGCGGCGATCCGTTCGATTTCACAATTACTTCATCTTGGAGCGCGTCCGCTTCAACTCGAATGTCACCCAAAATCAAGTCTTCCACCGTAATCGGCTCCGGTGGAACTTTGAGACGAACTACCGGTCTGCGTCCTTCCGCTTCCAATCTCTGGCAGTCTGCGGGCGTCAAGTTACGGCATTTGCCCGCATAGGTCTGATCCCGTTTTTCGGCTCTCGCCTGCTCACGCATCGCCGCCAATTCCTCCGGAGTACAGTAACAGCGATAGGCGTTTCCGTCATCCAGCAGTTGCGCCACATGCTTCTCGTAGATTTCTCCACGTTGAGATTGAACGTAAGGAGCGTGGGGACCACCAGCAGTTTCGCCTTCATCCCACTCCAGACCGAGCCACTTTAGCGAATCGTAAATTTCGCGCATCGATTCTTCGGTCGATCGCTGTTCGTCCGTGTCATCAATCCGTAGAATGAATGTCCCGCCATGGTGTCTTGCAAAGAGCCAGTTGAATAGCGCCGTTCTCGCGGAACCAATATGCAGGAACCCGGTCGGAGAGGGGGCAAAACGCACCCTGACTCCTGAATCTCCCGTCATAGTTTTTGAAATAAACTCCTTTCTTCCGTAGGAATCCTATACCATCTGCAGATCACTAAGTGTTTTTTTGCGTTTTTTGAATCTTTGCCCACGTGTCTCGCAATGTCACCGTTCGATTGAACACCGGTTTCTGTTCGGAAGAATCGGGATCTACGCAGAAATATCCCTTCCGAAGAAACTGGTAGTGACTACCAGGCTTTGCGTCAGCGAGGCTTGGCTCAACTCTCGCGGAATCCTGTATTTGAAGCGAGTTCGGGTTAAGATAGTCGGTGAATTCGTCTCCTTCCTCAACATCATTGGGATTTTCCTTGGAGAACAGGTGTTCATACAAGCGCACCTCAGCCTCCATCGCATGAGGGGCGGAGACCCAATGCAATGTGCCGCGAACTTTTCGACCGTCTTCGGACCATCCCCCGCGTGTTGCCGGGTCGTAGGTGCAGTGGACTTCGACAATCTCGCCGGTGTTATCATCCCTGACCACACGCTCGCATCTGATGTAATAAGCGTGCTTGAGGCGTACTTCACGTCCCGGCGCCAGACGAAAATACTTCTTTGGCGGATCTTCCATGAAGTCCTCGCGTTCAATATAAAGTTCTCGCGAGAAAGGGATCTCACGTGCTCCCATCGCCTCGTCTTCCGGATTGTTTTCGGCTTCCAGAAATTCCACTTCGTCTTCGGGATAGTTATCAATAATGACTTTGAGCGGATCTAACACCGCCATGACGCGCAGCGCTCGTTGGTTCAAGTCTTGGCGAAGGCAGTATTCCAACAACGAGATCTCAACGAGATTGTCCGCCTTTGCGATTCCAATCCGCCTACAAAAGTCTCGGATGGCTTCAGGGGTGTAGCCGCCGCGGCGCAACCCCGCCAACGTAGGCATCCGGGGATCGTCCCACCCGCTAACGTGCCCGTCTTCTACCAACTGAATCAGTTTCCGTTTGCCGAGTACAGTGTTGGTGAGATACAACTTCGCAAACTCAATCTGTTGCGGATGATAGATGTCCAACTGATCGAGGAACCAGTCGTAAAGGGGGCGATTGATCTCAAACTCAAGGGAACACAGAGAGTGCGTAATGCCTTCGATGGAGTCGGAAATACAGTGCGTGAAGTCGTACATGGGATAGATGCACCACTCGTCACCGGTGTTATGATGCGTCGCGTAAAGGATTCGATACATGACGGGATCACGCATGACCAGATTCGGAGATGCCATATCGATTTTCGCTCGAAGCGTGCGCGACCCCTCTTCGAACTCGCCTGCTCTCATGCGCTCGAAGAGGTCTAGGTTCTCTTCGATGGAGCGGTCGCGAAATGGGCTATCCACTCCCGGTTCGGTTAACGTACCCCGATATTTTCCGTAGCTTATTTCTTCCGCCGTCAAGTCACAAACATAGGCGACGCCCTTCTTGATCAATTGCGCGGCATATTGATAGAGTTGCTCGAAGTAGCCCGATGCGTAGAACTCGCGATCTTCCCAATCGAAGCCAAGCCATCGAATATCTTCTTTGATCGACTCCACATACTCGACATCTTCCTTGGTGGGATTGGTATCATCAAATCGAAGGTTGTACAGTCCCTCGTAATCTTCCGCGATACCGAAATTGATGCAAATGGCTTTTGCGCTCCCAAGGTGTATGTAACCGTTCGGCTCCGGCGGAAATCGCGTGTGCACACGACCGCCGTGTTTGTCGGCCCTTAAATCTTGCTCGACAATCTGTCGGATAAAGTCAGTGGGCACCGCAGAGGGAATAGCAGAATTGCCTTTGTTGTCAACCCCGACTCCATCTGCGGTCGTTTCGTCAATCATTGAATCACTCCTCTAAATGGGGAAAAGTGTCCCGTTGAATCCTGCCAATTGAATGACTCGGCACCAGAATTCTTTGATTTCCTTACGCATTCCGGTGGGCACTAAGCAGAACAACATTATACCACAGGCTTTTCTGTAAGTCACGTAAGACCATCGGAGAATTGCAGGAAGAGCAGATGAAAACGCCTATTTCGTTCGTGTTTCAAAGAGTTAGCGGCGCCTAACACGCAACTTGATAGATTGAGGCATCTATGATATAATTTGACGTGATCGCACGGCCTCGTTCAAACGTATAAACTCATCTCGTGTCTAACAGAAACCATTTGCGGAGAAATCCTTTTATGTCACGAAAACTGATCCTTGTTTTTTGCGTAATTAGTTTAAGTACAATCTGCTGTATTGAAAGTATTGCGCAGTTTTTCCCGGATGCGGCGGTGCACACGCCGCTTCACAAATTAGATCCCGTGCTGAAGCCGCTTGTTTTGAGACCCAAAGGCTCTCTTCAAACAAGCTACGCCTCACCGTTCATCCAATTCTCCGAACTGTATGGTACGGATGTAATCAATGCCATGCTATTGATGTCGGACTCGCCGCACTCCCTTCGTGCATTTGGCGTGGAGTCACATTCGGTTATTCGATTAAACGATCATTCGTACGGTTTTTTGGTTACGACGGTACTCCCCGTAGATTCTCTGTCCGCGGTTGCCGACATGCGGAACGTAGCATATATTCACGCATCCCGGCGGGGTGAATTGGCTGCTCCCGCATTGGACAGAAGTGCTATCGCTACCGGCGCAAATCAGGTATGGGAAAGCAATCCCGCCTTTACCGGGAAGGATGTTGTCGTCGGAATTATCGATACCGGGATTGATTGGTCTCACGAAGATTTCAAGAATCCGGACGGCAGCTCGAGAATTCTGTGGATTTGGGATCAGACGCAAACGGCGACCGATCAAACCCCTCAAGACTACGGGTATGGAACAGAATGGACGCAGATGCAGGTCGACGAGGGAACTCCGACTCAGAACGATTATAATGGACATGGCACGTATGTGGCTTCGGTTGCCGCCGGCAACGGCAGGGGGACGAGTGTGCAACGGTCAAGTCCAAGGTTCGTGGGCATGGCCCCGGAAGCGGACATAATTGTGGTGAAATCACATCTGTTCGAGAATCAGGTATTGGATGGGGTGCGTTACATCTTCGAAAAGGCGGAATCGCTCGGAAAACCGGCAGTGGTAAATTTGAGTTTCGATTACCAAATAGGACCGCACGATGGTCGAACGCTTCTGGAACAGGGGTTGAATCAATTGGTGGAGGAGACGTCCGGCAGGGCGCTAGTTGCTAGCGCGGGAAACAGAGGAGAAAGTACAATCCATGCCGGCACAGTCTTGCTGCCGCCGGATGGAGAAAATTACCAAAAGCTAATTCCGGTGCCTGACTTTAACGATTCCACCCTGTATACGGAGATTTGGTATTCATCAAAGGAATCCATTTCGGTGCGGGTGAGAGTTCCGGGGACCAATCCGGGAGAAACCGTTGATTTCGAGTGGGTTCCTCCCGGACAGGTGGATGATTTCGATATCCCGAAAGGCCCTTGGGAAGGCGCGACGTTGATTGTCGATTCTCAACAGCAGCACCCGGTTTATCCCGATCTCTCCTCTATCATCGTTTGGTTATGGAATGGCGGCGATATAAGCTTGCCACTTGATCGGTACGAGATGACGATAGAACTTGACGGGCCGGGAGTTCCTTTCGATGCCTACTATTTGTCCAGTGAAATCGACGGCGGGTTCAGGACAGAAAGCCCCGATCCATGGCTAATTCCGGGCGACGCCAACAAAACTGTCGGATCGCCATCCACGGCCAGAGGTGTCATCAGTGTCGCCTCCCATATCACACGAAACGACTGGGTGGACCAATTCGGCATCGGTAGAGCGGTCAATTCACTCGTAGGTGAAATTTCTACCATATCCAGCGTCGGACCACGCCGTGATGAGGGAGAAAAGCCCGATATCGCTGCGCCGGGAGAGATGATTGTGGGTGCGCTTTCGGGGAGGAGCTGGGAATTTCCGCCATACGTTCTTCATGACCAAAGTCATTTCGCACATCGGGGATCGAGTGTTGCCGCCGCTCATGTCGCCGGAGCGGCGGCGCTTTTGCTGCAGCAAGATCCGGGGCGAACAGCGATAGAGTTGCAGCGACTCCTGATTGAGAGTGCGGTCGATAGCGGTGTTCCGGGCTGGGATAGCCACTGGGGTGCGGGACGACTGAATATCTTAGCGTCGTTAAACGTACCCGCAGCCCCCCGGGGTTTTACCGGTGTATCCGAAAACGGAGCGGTGGGTTTAAGTTGGTCGGCGAATCTCGAATCGAACATTGCCGGGTACAGGATCTACATCTTCGACCAAATTATCGAGGCTGGTAATGTCGAGGCTTTTAGGTTGGCGGGCCTCACGAACGATGCACCTGTCGTCGTCTCGTTGAGCGCGTTCAACACCGCTGGAAATGAGAGCGCCAAGACGCGGCCCTTGGTTGTTATCCCAACGGCAGATCCGGGAGTAGTAGACTTGACTTTACCGACTCCACCTACCGGCTTGATTGCGACACGTGGGGATGGAACCGTTTTTCTATTCTGGACGGCAAGCCCCGAGACGGATGTTGCCGGCTATTTGGTTTTTTTCGGTCCTGCGCCTCGATCGTATTTCGAGCCCTATGAAGTAAGGGATGATACCGCTATTGGACTATCGGGGGCAGACAATGATGTGCCCATTTACGCCTCCGTCGCTGCTTTTGATGCGGCGGGAAATGTGAGCAGACTCTCCGAGGAAGTGGTATTCACTCCGAGGGCTCAAGATGCTACGCTGATTCCCGAGCAAGAAGGCTGGCCGTTTCGCACAGAGAGCGAAGTATTCTCCTCGCCGGTGCTTGTGGACCTGGAAGGAGACGGTACGCTCGAGGTTGTTGTAGGTTCTAAGGATGGATTGCTCCAAGTTTGGAATCACGACGGCTCATCGGTTGCGGGTTGGCCGCAAGAGACCGATGGCGAATTGATAGCCGCACCGTCTGTGGCCGATCTTGATGCCGACGGCAGCCTCGAAATTGTGATACCGGTCGAGCAGCGAGTACACATATTCCGCTCCGACGGCACACGATTCAACTCGGAATGGCCAAAACGCTTCAGGAGCCGAATCGTCGCGGCGGCTACACTGGCCGATCTCGACGAAGATTTTGACAAAGAAATCATCATTGTCACCAAAACGGACGGCGTGCACGTGCTTCATCATGACGGAGACGACTTTGACGGTTGGCCGCAGGAAATAGAGGATTTCGGTTTAACCCCCGCTGCAGTTGGCGACTTAAACGGAGACGCTTCCCTAGAGCTAGTCCTCACTACGAGCGGAGCCAACGTATATGTATGGGAATCCGACGGCACCGCATTGGAGGGCTGGCCTATTGAACCACGCCCGGGAACCGGAGCCAACGCACCACCGGTGTTGGCTGACCTCGATACGGACGGCACACTGGAAATAATATTAATGTTCAGGAACGGAAGTATCTACGTTCTTTCTCAAAAAGGCGAGGTCCGAGAAGGATGGCCCCAGCGGATAGGATACACGCCGTACGGCGCACCGGCGGTCGGCGATCTGAACAGTGATGGACAACTCGAGATTATCACCGGTGATTTGGGCACATCAAGCATTGTCGCTTTGAGTGAAGACGGTACATTGGCACAGGGATGGCCAATTTCAATATTCGGATCATCGGTTACATCGATACCCGTGCTGGGCGACATTAACGGTGATGGCGAAATTGAAGTGATCGTTGCAACCAACTATGGAAGGATTTTTGGACAATTGCACGCGTTCAGTTCCAGCGGTGTCGAGTTGGAGGGATGGCCCCTGATTACCTCGGGCAATCTTCAATCATCACCAGCTATCGGCGACCTTGATAACGACGGGGACATAGAAGTCTGCATCGGCTCATTACGGGCGCCCAATCAGGATTCGTTTACTCCCGGATCAGTCTACATTTGGGACTTGGAAGGTCAATCCACGGACGCACCGATTGAGTGGGGAATGTTTCAAGCAAATCCGGAACATACCGGTGTCTACGTTAACAACCTCCCTCCCTCTAACGTGCTCGCAGGGTTCACAGGCACGCGTGAATTCAATCAGATACGACTGAACTGGACGACTGACGGAGAATACGGTAATCTCGGCTGGCGAATCTATCGCAGGGAAGCGCCGGATGGGGAGTTTGAACCGCTCCTAGACGCTTTCCGGTCGACCATTGACCGCCCGGTTAAAGTCTTGGTGAAAGGCAGAGGATACAGTAGTTCCGAACGCGATTATGTCTTTTTTGACGAGGATACATCGCCGCTTGGAAGCTATTCCTATTATTTGGAGAATAGAGGGCTATTGGGCAGAATCAGTCTATCACCCATTGTCACTGTCGAGGGCTTGAAAGCCGTCACCATCGGCGGACTCAAGACCGAACTTTATCAGAGTTTTCCGAATCCGGGCAATCCCGAAACTTGGCTTCCATTTGCACTTGGCACCACGGCCCAAGTCTCGGTTACCATACGCAATACATCTGGCGATCTGGTTAGGGAACTCGATTTGGGAGAAAGACCGGAGGGATTGTATACCACCAAGTCAAACGCCGGATATTGGGATGGGCGAAACGACCTGGGTGAATTAGTCGCCAGCGGTGCATATTATTATACATTTACGATTTCAGATCGAGATGGCTCTGGTGCTCGGGAAATGACCCGACGGCTCGTTATCTTAAAGTAAGTACCGAAACACACAGAAGTCGAGACAGTCAGGAGAAACCAGATTTCCAGAAAATTCGGGCCGTTTTCGCGTGTGGCCAATCCAGGTCGCGGAACCCATGTGTGGCTTGCCAGTCAATTGCTGCCATGCCATTTGAAACGCTTCCGGTATTTTCCGTCAGGCAGGCGAGTGGGGAAGTTGTAATCCCGATTTGTTAACAATGTGTAAATGCGCGAATCGCGATTGCGTACCAATTCCAGGGTGTGCAGACTCCACTCATCGTCAATCTCTTCCTTCCGTCCGCAGTAACTCTGAGCACCCAGAATCGATGTTAATGCCCAATAGATATACTCGGTGATTTGGCACCCATAGTCGCATGTTCGGTCGTAATTGGTAAACCACGCGCTTTCCGGATATGCGCGGGGGACTCGCCTAAAATGCCCGCCTCTCGCAATGTCCATCGCCTTCGCAACGTTCGTGTTCGGCTTTTCGCCAAAAATATCCGGATACACACCAGCGTAGCCCGCGCTGGTGATTAAGTGCAGTATTTCCTCCAAGGCGGCATCAAATTTTCCTTCCACCGCACCGTTTGGATGCGTTTCATCACCGTACAGATCTTGTAGGCTCATCCCATTCAACACGTGTGCAGGTATGTAGGTTTCTAGGTCAATCTCCTCCCGATCTCGCTCGGTAGCAAACATGATAATGGCGGCGCGGTTGCGCCGCATCTGTGCTACGATTGCAGGATTGTCGGGCAATCCGTCTTCATCGTTATCCAAATATTGGGCTAACACGTTCGCCGCGTGTAGCGCTTTGTTATCTGAAGTATTCGCAGAAGCGTATACCTGAATCCCGAACACACTTGCCTGTTTGTGAAAAACGTGAGAAAATCCTACAGGCGCATCGTTGCTGAGGGGCTGAATCTTCAACGGCGTGGTAATCATGTCTCCGGGCCAATTGCTTATGCAAATCAACGTGCTAACTAAGAATAGGTATCCCATACGTTTGTTGATGAAGTGCATCCTTGATGAGGATTGTTCTCTGTTGAAGAGGCATTCTTTGCACTGTCGTTATCTGTTGTGATTGGTGGAAAACTGTATTTGTTGCCAAAAAGGGAAATCATGACACACATCTAGCATGAACGCAAGCTGATTGTTGCCTCGTCTGAGAGAATATACGGTCCATTTTGTTACGATAATACGGTTGTATGACTTGCTGTTGAGAGTTTATAATGATAGCTATAATCAGAATCGACAGACGACGAGAGGATGATTATGTCTGACGGATTGTCTGCGCCGAGGTATCGAATCGGCATCGTGGGAACAGGCGGAATCGCAAAGGCGCACGGCAGGGCGTGTAAGGAACTTGAATGCGCCGAACTCTACGCCATTTGTGATATTTCCGAAGAAGCTCTGCATCGCTACGCCGAAGCGTTTGGCGTGAAACGTCTTTACCGCGACCTCGATCAGATGTTGGCTAGCGAAGAACTCGATATTGCCATTGTCGCCAACTGGGGTGCGTTTCATGCAGAAACAGGCATCCAAATTGCCAAGTCTCGCCGAGTTAAAGCCATTATATGTGAAAAGCCGTTTACATCGAATGCGGCGGAGGCGGAACAGCTCGTATTCGCCGCGGATGCAAACGGTATTCTTGTTACGGAAGCCTTCAAGTTCCGACATCATCCGATGCATTTAAGGGCGAAAGAACTGATTGAGGCAGGACATATTGGAGAGGTAAAAACAGTGCGCAGCACGTTCTGCACCGGGGGCAAGGGCGGAGGTCCTGAATCTCGCCCACCGGAAAGGAATTGGCGCTTCAACAAGGCGAAGGGCGGCGGAAGCATTTATGACCTAGGGTGCTACTGCATTCATCATGCGCGGTTTGTTTTTGATGCAGAACCGGTGACGGTATTCGCGACCCAGCAGTGGGGAATAGAGGTAGATGACGCGATGTATATGCTTCTCACCTTTCCGGGCGCGCGAACCGCACAGATTTCCGTCGGCTTCAATTCGGCAAACGCACAATACGCCGAAATCTGCGGCACTGAGGGGATGTTGCGCTTGGACAGAATCTGGAACAATGAAGATCGCGCCGTGTCAATCGAAAAGCACACGGTTGATGGATTGGAATCCATCGAATTTGAGCCGGTGTTTCAGTTCACGAACCAGCTTCGGCATCTCTGCGATTGTTTGACAACGGGACGGCCGCACCGCATTTCACCCGAGAACTGCGTCCGCCAAATGAAAGTGATAGATGCCATTCGCGAATCAGTGGAGACCGGGAACGCCGTGGCGATTTAAAGAATAAAACGAACCTTGGAAGTTAACACCATCGCCGACAGTTACATCGACGTGATTGGTCCTATCTGGTCGCATGTTCCATAATCTCGGTCATGCGCGCGACAAACTCGGTCGGAGAATCCACATTACCGTCAATCAGAAGCGCCCCTTCAAATACCTGCAACACACAACTCTTGAGAAGCGATTCATCACCGTTCTTCTCGTGAATCTGAGCAAGGTTCTTTATTAACGGGTGAGAAGGATTAATCTCAAGAATCTTTTTCGAACCGGGAATTTCTTGGTTCATCATCTTCATCATCCGTTCCATCTGCCTATCCATTCCGCTAGCGCCGACGACTAGAGTTGCCGCGGAATCGACAAGCCTCTTGGATTCGACCACGTCCTCCACTTTGTCCCCGAGTGTATCTTTGAAAAGCGATATTAGCGACTTGGACTCATCCTCGGTTAAGCTATCAGCCTCGCTCTCTTTATCCGACTTAAGGTCTAGGTCTGCGGCTTCAATTCCTTTTATCGGTTTTTCGTCATATTCATGCAACTGCGGAATATTGAAGATATCCGCCGGATCAATGAAAAACAGAACTTCGATTCCCCTTTTCCTGAAATACTCCAGATTTGGATTCAGTTCCACCGCTTCCCTGTTCTCCCCGGTCAAGTAGTAAATCTCCTTTTGATCCTCCTGCATACCAGCCGCATAATCCTTTAGCGAAGTGAACTTCCCTTTTTCGGTCTTCGTGGATTCAAACCGCAAGAGATCAATCAACCGGTCTCGGTTTCCAAAGTCTGTGCTTAGCCCGGTCTTGAACAACAACCCAAAGTTCGCGAAAAATTTGTCGTACTTTTCTTGGTCGTTCTTCGCCCAATCCTCCAGAAGCGACAAAATTCTTCCGGTGAGCACGTTTTTGATTTTTCCCATTACCGGGCTTGACTGTGTTACTTCACGAGAGACGTTTAACGGCAAATCTTCCGTGTCCACAACCCCCGCGACGAAACGCAGATACTCGGGCAGCAATTCCTTGCAATCCTCTTGGATAAAGATTCTGTTCGCGTAGAGTTGCAACGACTTCAAGTCATCTCCCCTCAGAAAATTGAACGGAGCCGACTCGGGCACAAAGACCATCGCCTTGAAGTTTACCTGCCCCTCTATAGCCAAATGCATATGACCGAGTATCGAGCCGAAGTCATTGGAAATGAACTTATAAAACTCCTCCAACTCTTCATCGGTCACTTCGTTTTTGCTTTTCTGCCATAGCGCGCTTATGGTGTTGACCTGCTCGCCATTGACATGAATGGGGAAATCAGCGAAGTTGGAGTATTTTTTGATGGTCTCGTTTACCTGGTGTTCCTCACCAAACTCCTTTGCATCGTCCTTGAGTTTGAACGAGATTTTCGTCCCCCGCTCCTCACGCGGGAATTCTTCAACAGTGAATTTGCTCTCCCCCGTTGATTCCCACCGGTACCCCTTTGACCCCTGATCTGCATGACGCGTTTCGATGACCACCTGATCTGTCACCATGAAGACTGAATAAAAGCCGATGCCGAACTGACCGATCATATTCGCGTCGAAGGGTTTTCCCTCCTCTTTCAGTCTCTCCAAGAATGCCACGGTGCCCGAACTTGCAATGGTGCCGACTCTATCCACGAGATCTTCTTTCGTCATGCCGATGCCGGTGTCGGCAATCGAGAAGGTTTGGGCTTCCGAGTCAACACTGATGTTGATTCGCAAAGGCGCATCGGGACTTACAATATCCTTATCAGTCAACTGTCTGAAACGCACCTGATTTAGGGCATCTGAAGCGTTGGAAATCACTTCGCGGAGAAAGACTTCGCGATGGCTGTAGAGCGAATGAACGATAAGATGAAGAAGCTGCTTCATCTCCGCTTGGTATTCAAATTCCTCCAAGGCTTGAGGCTTGTCACTGGACATAGTCGAAAAATCCTCCTAATGATGATGAAGGTAGGTATTATGCATGGTTGACGGTTCTGAATGCATACAGTATTTTACTGTAACAGAATGTGAATCCCCATGCAAGGCTTGTCATTACTCGACACTCACGGTCAACGCTGAAAATCGTATGGTGAGCGACCGTTCGCCTTCCGGTGCTTCAATTCGAATAGGGCTTCCGTAGGGTACACCGTCGGATCCTTCGCGTCCCGCCCGCGAAGACAAAACATCCGCGCCAGGTCGATCCCCTCCTATCGCATCGGCCAGGAATGGCGCACCGGGCGTCGCCAACTCGATTTCAGACAGCTCGGACATATTATCCCAGTCACAGTCCAAGCAGAATAGCTTGTCCTCGTCTATAGTTTTGATCGAATCATGTTTACAATTCGGACATAGCATTTATTGTCTCCCGCCCAAGAAACGATGTGAATCTTGTTGGGGTTGCAAGAGTTAATTTTGTACCGTTAGCGGGCAATTGAATCCGCACCGGCACAAATCAGAAATCATTCGTAATGGATAGCCTAGATGATTCATAGCCCATCGAGTTCTTTAACGGCTTGGATGCCGCTATCCAACGCTTCAAATAGAAGCGGCAACCGGCTATTGTCTACTCCGGCATAGACAAGATTGGGTTCGGACCGATGCGGGTTCTTGTCACTGAACAGGTAATGAGGTTTCGGAACCGGCATCGCATGCCCCAGCACCTTAAAAAAAACCTTCTCCACGAGATGCACGACATCTTTATCGAAGAACTGGTTGATCGTCCCTACCGTCTTTCGGGCAATCTCTTGGGCGTTGCGCCGAATATTGGCGAGATACGGTCTCTGGTCGGGCGAGAAGCAGTAGTATGCCGTAAACACCCGAGCGTCGGTCGCGCGAAATTGAGAGGCGCTATCCACGAATCCCATGTAGGTCGAATCCTGTCCCAAGAGTTCGTTTTGCCAAAACGCGTCCGATTGAAGATCGTCTTTAAGGACGATGTTTAGCACCAGCCATGGTGCATATATGTTATCTTGAAAAAGATGGGCGTCGGATGGATACACGTATTTCAGCGCGTGTTTACCGCCTGCATAGATGATATTCTTTGCAAGGTAGCGGTCAATCCGAGAGTTCTCAATATTTACTACCAGCACCTCAAAACCGCTCTCGCTCTTCTGTACACTTTTCACCAAGTGGCTTGTCTTGATCCTGCCGCCGGGGAGGGTCGCCTCCATTCTGTTCACAAAATATGCGTTTCCTTCCGGCGGCGAAAACAGTTCCACGGATTGGGTGTAGTACGGTCTACAGGTGTAGTAGTGGATGCCGGCGAGCGCGGAGACCGTTGCCGCGTCGGCGCCGTAGTCATCCCTCATCTGGTAATCCACCCCCTGCTTAAAGGACGAGTTTAATCTCAAAGCACGCTCAAGAAAGTCAAGAAAACTTATCTCGTCAAGCGTCCAAAACTCCTCCTTAATAATCCGCGACGGCTGCCTCATTTCCCCCAAATAGGGAAGTAAAAGTTCCAAGAATTCGGTTCTGAGTTGGCTCGGTTCAAGAATGTCCTCTCGCATTCCTTCCGAGGTGAGGGTTTGACCTTCCCGCCGAACATCAATCAGATACCGACGGTCGACAAAATTCCATGAATCAACCAGATTATCGTAACGAATTATCCCCAGTTCTTCAAGGAAGTCTAAGGTCTCGTCCCCATAATAGTTTGGGTAAGCCAAATCGTAATGTGCGCCTTGAGAAAAGACTTCACCGGCGTAAGATTCGCTCGATGACGTGCCGCCGAGTTGCGCCGACAGTTCGCACAAGACGAAGTCCCTGTCCCGCAGTTGGCATGCCGCCGATAGCCCGGAGATGCCGCCGCCCACGACAAGATATTCGGTAGAGAACGTGTTCCCTGCCGGCATAGCGGTACTATTCAAAAGCAGATGTCCCGCCCTCATGTCAGAGTTGATCGATATGTCATATAACTGCGAGTTGGGCTTCTCGGAATTTGAATCGCATGATTGAGTGAGGATTCCTGCGAGGGCGAGCGAGGAAAGTTTAATGAAGGTTCGGCGGTTCATGGTAGGAGCGATAGGACTGTAGGGATCAGTGCTGTCAGGAAAGAATGAGTACTCCACAACACTTAACAAAATAACCAAGAAATGATATAATACCACACACGCTTGAAAATATACATCGGAGGAGACGGCAAGTCAACGATATTTGGCGTCGGATAGTTTGTCTCTTTCTCCGAGAACAGCGCAACCACCTTCAGAAGACCGCGAAATTCAACTAGGGAGAAAACCGATATGAGACAAAATCGAGTGAGGGAAATTTTTAATTCGGACGAACTTCTGCTTGACACCCGCATGCACAGCCCATGGGGCAACGAGATTGATATGATCGGCTGTACCGCCCTGAACACGGTGCAGGTCGTCGCGGAATACGGAGCACTCGAAACTTTGGATTTTGAGAACCTGTGCCGCGCCGCGGAAGCAAACAACCTCGGTAAAATCATCAAGATTGATAGCGCCGGGCAGGAACTCCGCGTACAGAGGGCGATCGGTGCCGGCTTTGAAGCCGTGGTCTTCGTGGATGTGCATGATCGCGCCGAGGCGGAGGAATGCGTCCGTATTATCCGCGCTTCGACGCCGGGGGATGACGGATTGAATCCGGTGCGGCTCGTTCGGGCGTTCTATCCCGGGTACGGCGGGACGCAAGCCTATATTGAACAGTTGAGAGAGATCGTGGTTATCCTCATGATCGAGAAAGCCGAAGCCGTCGAAAACCTGAACTCGATCCTTGACGTCGAAGGCATCGATGGAATCATCTGGGGACCCGGCGATTATTGGCAGAGCATGGGACAACCGGAAAAGAGGGGTACGGACGAGGACCGCGCGATACAGACGCATGTGCACCGCGCCGCTTTGGATCGGGGCGTCGAGCCGATTGTAGAAATCAACTCGTTTGAGGAAGCGGCGCCGTGGCTCGATATGGGCATCCGTATGTTCTCATTGGGAACCACCGTCAGCATTCTTCACAGGTATTGGCGCCAACACGGCGACGGTGTCCGAGAACTGCACGCGCAACGCAAACAAACCGCCGCTGCAGCCGATTGACGCTAAGACGATTTTCCTCAACGGAATCGTCAGACATGCACCGGTTCGTCCGTCACGTTCCTGCCGCTTTGACGATACTCCCGCCACATCTCCCACGACTCGACCGAGTCAGGGTTCTTCCTGCTTCTGGCGACGAAACCGGGGTATCGTTCAAACAGCCACTCCATGTCGTATCCGGTCGGACTGTAGCGGAGATCGATACTCCAGCGCACCTCTTCGCTTGAATTTTCCCCGGAGGCGTGAAACGTGTACTGCCCAAATGCCAGTATGTCGCCAGCTCGCATCGGCAGCGTCCGAGGTTTGCCTCGCGCTTCTACGTCTTCGGTCGGCTCAAGGTGGGTTCCGTTGGATTGACTCTGAAGCAATCCCCATTTATTGCTCCCCGGAATGACCTTGAGACAGCCGTTTCTCTCATTAACGTCAACCAGAGGAATCCAGAGACTGAGTATGGGGACGGCAAGCGATGCGGGCCCATAGTACCCGCTATCTTGGTGCCACGGGAGGGTAGTGAGTCGTGCGCCGGGCAACTTTGGACGAACCCAGTAGTCTCCGTTGACCGTCAATTCGGGACCGAGCAGTGATTCCGCCACGTCGAGCACCGCGGGCGTCATCAATAGGTCGTATATTGCACGGCTGAAAACTTGGTTATTCCACGAGAAATCCTCGGTCCCGGTATCTTCGTAGATATTCACCAAGCGGCGAGTGAACGACGCGTCCTTATACAGGTCAACAATTCCTTTTTCGGTATAGAGTTCGTGCGCCTTAATATCTACGGCTGCGGCACATGCGCCGCGAACGGGATCCAGTTCAGCATCGCCCAAAACGTCCCGTGCCACGACATAGCCCCAATCTTCATAGTGGCGAATCTGCTCTTCGTTCAGCAACATTGAATCTCGTCTCCACTGTTCCGTAGGTCAAGCTCTTTACGCAGCGTCTGGTACGCTTCTTCAGGGAGCGCACCCGCTAGTCGAATTGATTCATCAGCATGTCTCTCCGCATCACCGGCAATTGGAAAGCAAATAAACCGAATAGAAATCCGGGTCGGATGCTAGGTGCTGTTGACATTTGAAAATTGAGCCAATATTGATTCACTTGACCCAATGTCGGATCGATTCCCGTAGGGGTTGGGTTTCCCAACCCGTTGGGCGAGGAAACCTCGGCCCTACGATAGGGGCTTATCGACGAATTGTGGACACGCCTTACATAAATGTCAACATGCCCCAGGAGCTACCATCGCTTAAATCGTCCAATATTTCCAGAGATCTTCAGGTATTTCGAATCGCATCCTCTCCTTCTCACGGTAAGACCAACGCGAAAAAACTCCGAATCGCGGCACATCTTGGATGTTTGGGGATCCGGTATGGCAGAGGAAGCAGTGCCAAAACATGACATCGCCCGCACGTGCAATAAATTCGCGGGGAGGTTCGGGCGACCGGTCGGAGAAGATTTCCCAGCCCCAACCTTCATCCTCTTTGAAGCTGCCGTCGATGTGGCTTGGTTGTTCCAAGAAATAGGTGTGTGTCGTCATATGGCTTTTGGGCCAATAAATGAACGCCCCACCGCTCGGTTGAACGTCATACATGTAGGTGGTCGCACCAAGCATAAAACCTCCGCTCCACCCGTTCGGCCCGTATCCGTCAATATGGCCGTCGGTCGGTATGCTCCACGTTTCTTTTTCCTTTTCGGGCCACTTGATAAGCAACTGTCCACCGCCGCCGTCGAACATGCCGCCGCCAAGCTGATTTACGACTGCGCGGACTCGCGGAAGTTGTCCGAAAATCTGTGACTCGGGCTCAATCTTCAATCCGTCGGCAACATACTGATCCGGCCAGCCGCTTGGATCGGATGGGTCCGCATCAAGGTGATTCCAAGTCTGTTTTCGCCAACTTTGGACAACATCATTTCCGACGAAATCTTCCAGAATCAGATAGCCGTTGGTTTTAAAGTATTCAATTTGCTCGCGCGTCAGAACTCCGTTATCAATCGCTGTTCCAGCAACCATCCGAATTCAACTCAACCTCCTTCTCTGTCAGAGTTCAAAAACCTGTTCCATAGTTGCCCACCACTCACCCGGTTCGGCTTCCGGCACCCGTTCTTGAAAGTTTCGCATGAGCACATCCCACTCGCGGCAGCGTGGATGCATCTCCAAGTGACGCGGGAAGTCGTGGACGGGGTCGAAATCATCGACGGTGTCTATCGCCATGAACAGGCGGTTCCCGAGAAGGTAAATATCCATCTGCGTGATGCCAACCTCCCGCAGACTATCTAGCACTTCGGGCCAAACATTGCGATGGTACGTTTTGTACTGTTCAATGACGTCCGGGTCGTCTTTCAGATTCAAGGTTAGTCCAAATCGCGGCATGGGTATTCCCTCTCCTTTGCGCGACTTCATGTGTTTGTAGGGTACAGTCGGCAACTAAACGATCGCATTTAATGCATGGATTGCGATTGCACTTACTGTCCAGCCGGTTGATCGACAGACAACCTTCTGTGGTGCAGAGAAGCAACTTGCTTTAGTTAGGACCGTCCAGCATTGCGCGCAAAAGAGGCAAATTGGCTCTGTGCTCGTTGACAGTCGGGTTGTCGGCGGTGTTGTCCTCGGGGTGCGGTGTCGGATTGCTCCATCCCTGATAGTGTCCGCCCCAGATGTGACGCGGTCCACGGCTTGTGCCTCGCCGAGAACAGTGCCACAAAGCGGTGTCAAAGATAACCGAGTCTCCGGGCGACATCATCACTTCCTCCTCGCCTTCCCACGCTGCGTCCCCATCACCTTTTGCGTCAGTTGGGTCGTTCAACTGCCGCGGAAGCACAATGAGGGGGCCAATGCCGCGATCAGAGCCGTCAATATAGATGCCGCAAAGAATCCGCTCGGGATTTTCGCGCTGCAAACCACCCGACGGAATCTCCCAAGCGTAGTGGTCATGCCATGTAGTTAGGATGGGTTGAGTAGGGGCGTTGCTGAAAACTGCCGCGCCTGTGTGTGCTAGTCGTACATCGTCTTGAAGCACTTCCTCCATCGCATCGATCAGAATGGATTTCACGAAGAACGGCGCCATTTCCGGCCCTAACTCCAACAACGGGTGAAATCCCATGCTGGCTTGTTCCTCTGAGAGCCCTCCCCTGTCGTCGCACAGCCCTTTGAAAATTGTGCGAATCTGGTCGCACTCCTTTTCGTCGTAAACCGACTCGATTAAACAATACCCGCGCTCTTTCACCTCGCGCGCCTTCGACTTTAGGTCAATCATCCGTATCACCTTTCTTCGGTCAGTTCTATTCGTATTTTCACGCATTTCGTTCGGTGCGATCTCCAACCGGACCTACGAGAACGAACAAACGCCGGTTCAGTTGGGAAACCGAACTTGCGGCAGTGAATGAATGAACATTGGTTTTATTAAAACGAGATATGTAGCTGCAGATGGGTGCGATTCAGCCCAATTTGCGCCCGAAATCAATCCCAGGTCTAGAAACCATGATTCGGGGAGGATTATTCCGGTCCGTCCAACAGCGATCGGAGGAGCGGTAACTCATTCCTGAATCCGGTTAGCTTCGGATTATCGGAGGTGTTGTCCTCGGGATGGGGCGTAGGGTTGTTCCAGCCCTGATAATGCCCACCCCAGATACGGCGTATGCCCTTGGCGCTCCCGCGCTGCGAGCAATGCCATACAGCCGTGTCAAAAATGACGGCTGCACCGGGCGGCACCTGTACCACGTCTTGCCCCTCCCAATCGACCGACACATCGTCTTTGCAGTCGACAGATTCATTCAGTTGCCGAGGAAACACTATGAGAGGACCGACATCAAGACTGGAGCCGTCTACATAGATGTTACACAGGATACGCTCCGGATTGTCGCGCTGGAGTCCCCCGTCGGGAATGTCCCAAGCGTAGTGCACATGCCATTGAGTGAGATAGGGCTTCGTGTACGAGTTGTCAAAAACGGCTGCGCCGCTGTGCGAGAGCCGAACATCGTCCTGCAACACCTCCTCCATCGCGTCCACGAGCACCGATTTTGCATAATAGGGTGCCATCTCGGGTCCCCACTCGAGGAGCGGGTGGAAGCCTACGGACGGCTGATCGGCGGAAAGCCCTCCCTTTTTCACGCAAAGTGCGTCAAAGATAGCTCGCATCCCTTCGCACTCCCGGTCGTCGTAAGCCGATTCAATGACACAGTAACCGTGATCCTTAACCTCTTTCGCTTTTGATTTTAGGTCAACCATATGCGTTGCCTTTCTGATGAAATTATGAGCAAGATTCTGCCACAAAATCTATGCGGTTGTCTATGATTTTCAACTCGGAGGGAATATCATTGCGCACTTACGCTGATCCAATCGGCAATCGATCCACTTTCTCTATGCCTCAATAATTAGCACTTCGTGAATCTGCGAAGTCCGAAGCGTTACGGTATTACCTGTCACGGAGACAGTGGAATCCGCACTTTCGCCGCTTGCCTTCGAAATCGGTCTCTTCACCGTAACCGCCGCCGTGTAGCCAAAAGTCTCCTCCATCAATGGCGGTAATACCATTCGTCCTTGCCCCTGTTTTCCCATGGCGGAAGTTGCCGTGCCCCAGAATGCTATAAAATGCACAAACAGGCGCTGGCGATCTCTGTCTTCAGTCACGACAGTTTCGACGTTCAGCGGCGCCTCAATCAACACCTCCGGATTCGGATTCAGATAGCGCACTATGTTTCGAATAGCGTCACGGTGTTCCGGCATTCTATACGACTCGCCCCAGGCGGCATCCACGCAACAGGCGACGAAGACGGCTTTGCCTTTCCCGTATTCGTTGAGTGTTATCGCCGGGCCAATCACGCGGCCGGCGGACATGTGATCGCGCCAAGGATTGTCGGCGCCTTCGACGGAACGATGAGCGGCGAGCACCTCGCCGTAACCGCGTGCCGAACTTGTCTCCACTTCGACGATCGGTCCATGCGTCAAGATGGAGTGGTCGGTTGGCAGCCCGTCCACAAGCGACGCTGCTTCACTACTACTTAGGTTCGACGGAAATCGCAGGTAATTATCCCGGTGGTCGGTAAACGCCTTTACGGATTGCAGTCCAAGAAGCTGGGCAAGATCACAAGTATCCCCCAATTCGCCATGTGAATCGCACATTCCCGTCATCGCGGTTGCGATCAGGTTTCCCCCATCCGCCACATAGTCACGGAACAACTCCACCTCCCGCTCCGTCAAGATGACGGCATTGGGAACAAATACCACGGGAAACTCCCGCAGCCTCTCCGCCGAGACATTTTCGTCCATAACCATGCCCATAGGGATGTGCGACTGAAGCAGCGCCTTGTGCGCCCCTACGAAAGCCGAAAAATACTTGGGGCCATCCTCGCGGCCGAACCAATTGCGGCTGCGGGAGGAATAGTACAGCCCCACCTCGGGTAATGTTGGATATCCAAAAAACTCGCGTTTTCGCCGGCCCTCGCCAAACGCTTCGCCGATACGCTCGAAAGCGACCGGTGCCAAGCACCCATCGTAGTCGGCTTTGTCGACAATTGTGCATTGGCACCCGTGGGATAGATAAGTCAAGACTTCCCACGTCATGTCCGCGGCGGGGCGTACGGTGTAATCATGGTAGTTGAAAACGAAGCGAGAGGTAACTCCTTGTACCAGTCCCTCCGGTTTGGCGCCACGCATGAAGAGTGAAAGCAGGCTGGGGTTTGTGTTTCCGAACGCCCACGGCAATCCTTCCGCAGTCACGAAGTCACCGCTCTGTGCGTGTTGTACCGGCAATTCACCCGCCTCCCACGAGAAGGGAGGGTAGCCGTGGTAGTTGAAATCGACGCTCAGCGCCGGGTTCCGGTTTTTGACGAAAGCCTCCAATTCTTGGCAAAAGTTTGCATTGGAGTTGCACCGAAATTCGAGCATCTTATCCCAAGCTTCGTCCCAAGCGACGCCATCGGGCATTTCAATGCCATATGTCTCCCTGAATTGTTCCCGGCAGCAGTCGCACCAGCATCCGATGGGCGCGCCGAAGCCGAAATCGAGCATATCGAAGTGGAAGCCTACAATTTCATATTCCATCATCTCCGCGGCAAACACTTTTCGATCTTCCAAGTATCCGGAGTTATAGCAAAGGCGGCTCGGAATATCCTGTCCGGTGCTGTCCTTCATACGCCATTCGGGATGATCGTGCCACGAAGAGTTGTCATACTGAATCTGGAGATAGGCTGCCACCGCAATTTCGTGCTCTTTCGCTTCGTCAATGCACTCTTGAAGTAAATCTCTCTCCCCGAGGTTCGGCGCTTTTCTTCCCGCCTTGGAGTTGTAATACGCAAAGTCATGGTCTTTCATGAATACAATGATATATTCGGCATTGGCTCGCCGCACATTGTCAATAATTTCTCGACCGGTAATGCCAGCCATGTACACATCATCGCCATCGTTTGCGCCGGTAGGACCGTATTCCAGACCGACCAACATTCGGCGGAACCACGGTTGTTCACCCGTTTCGGCTGGTGATTCGGTTTCGTTGCCTGAGATGCTCACGAAAGTTGCCTCCTCTTGCTTAAACTTGCAGTTATCGTGGGGGACTGCGCAAAATAAGATGCACTAACACTTGCGAAGGATTGCCGGTCTTGCCGGTGTTCGCACGTGAATCTTGCTAATCTTTTTGGGGGAAAGATGACCTCTCAACTTGCGTCTCACCGTGTATTTATCGAGTTTCTCCAGTTGGATGAGCACACATTGCGTACGGGACGGGAGCAGCCATAGGCGCTCAAATTCGGATTCCGATTTTCTGTTCGTGTTAGGTCCACGTGGATCTTCCAAAATGATGTGCCCGGAATCGTCATAGCCTACGACCAACCATGGGTTTGACTCCAATAGCACAAGAGACCACCAACCCGCGTCAATAAAGGCTTTCAACACTTCTACGTCGCAATGAGTTATAACAGCGACATTGTAATTCTTTGGAATGAGTGCGGTATCGGGATTTTCTGTGTTTTGTTGCTTCCGAAGTCCTCCGGTTAAGCGGGGATATTCTTTCACCAGGATAGTTTCGAGTTCATTCAAACTCTTCAACTGAAGTAGCGGCTTCGTCCTGAATAGTCGATCTAACCACATCCGCTCGCGTAGGTCCGTATAGACTCTCTTGGCTTGACCTGAGGTTGACGACGCGTTCGAAACCGAGTTGGAAACTGATAAAGACTTCGCAGTCTCCGTCGACGATGGCAGTTCGGCAATATAACGCCGCCGATCTTGCGGCGAAGACGCACAACCAAGAGCGATAATGCCAATCAGCACAGCCAAAGCGATTCGCGACGTATGACTCCGCATGATTCTCTCCTCTTGAGTCACGATAGTTAGGGGCCTCGTATTATCATTTTAATTGGTTCCGCAGTCAACCGGAAAATGATCACCGCCGCTCCTGATAGGACGCATCCATAAGTCGAACGTCATCCACCCAAGCACTGCCGGTTGCGCCTTCCATCTGAAACCTTATCTGGGCACGCAAAGCACCCGGCGGGGCAATGCTCTCACACGTTACAAGTTTCCAGTCACTAGCGGACGCGAGTTGGGTGACTGACGTGGTATCAATAATCGTACCATTCTCATCCAGATATTCAATTGCGGCATGTATCGCTTCATTGCCCCCTATCTCCGAAAATTTGACATAGAACTCAAGCCGGCATCTTATCCCGTCAGGAATATCCACCGGAAGTGAATACTGTTTGCGTTCAGTCACGCGAAGAGAATACTCGCCGTTACGCTTTTCCTCACTATCCGGACGGCTTACCCTTGGCCAATCTCCCTCCTCCCGCCAGTCGGCGAGATCTCTGCCGTCTCCAATCTCGCATCCCGATTCGAGCAGTATCCCTTGGTCTCGAAGGATCGCCCGTCTTCGATTAAGTTCCGCTCTTTCGGCTTCAAGTCGGGCGGTCAACTGTTCGGCCCGCTGATTCGCAAGGTGTCGCAATATACCGAAGCGTCTACCAAGTTCCGCACCGACTTTAAGCGTTCCGATCACGATCAATTCTGCCGTTATCAATTCCGGAAGATACAGAGTCATTGAGCGGTCGCCGCCATCGGTCGAGAACTCAAGCTCTCGAATCCCATTGCCGTCCATTGCAAGTGCCATTTGGTGATGTTCCCACGGCGGCAGTTGGAGTTCAAGTCGGACATCGTTTAGTGGGGTATTTGTAAACTTTTCTTTCTCGGAGGTGAAGTCATGATTGACCAGAATAAGTATTACCGTCCCATCCGCACACAAAAGCGCCCGATGCCACAACGCATCAGAATTGTCTTCCGATTCCACGCTGTGCCGTGACACTATACCATCACATGGGTACGCGCTTAAGAGCAACGGCGTTAGTGTCTGAACGGTGAGGTTTATCTGCCCTATCGCGCTGAGCAGCGTTGGATTCGCCTCGACGCCGTGGTCCCCCGAACCTTCCGGTTTTGAATCGTCATACGTATAGTAACACAGCCCCTTACCGCCGGAAGCCAAGCAGTAGTACGCCATCATCTTTTCTTCCTGAGGCGTGGGGAAGCGCGGCACGCCGATACTGTGTTCCCACGCAGCATAGATAAGTGTATTAAACCCTCCCGGCATTGCTGCCCAGCGCAAGGCGTTCACTGCATTATAGACCTCAATGGGCTGTTTTGCGCCTTGCCCCGCATAATCTCCGCTGGATGAGATGTCCGCGCCTCTTGCGTGGATAAAGTAGTTTGCGGGATGTCCCCAACCGTCAAGTTGAAGCCAGCCAAGCGCCGCCGTGTCCTCACTTAGCTTATGCCTCATAAAATCGATGACGTCGGTCTGCGCCATGCACCCCAGGCGTTTTGACTCGGGGAAGTCTTTGAGATGAACCCCCTCCCAGATGTCTATCTCGTCTCGCACGTACCAGTGCTTGTCGTCCGCGTCAAGCAGCATGATATCGTTACGTTTAGCCAATTCGCGCCCTTCAACCGAATTACGCATTGCGCTGTCTTTCGGCCAGACAAAGACTAAGCCGGTGTTGAAGTGGTGCGCCTTTAGCGAGCGGTAGAAGTCATACATGCGTTCAACGGCTGTCTCCCCCTTGGAACTCCAACCGTAGACGCCAACCGGAAAGAAATCGTTTCTCGCCCTGACCATGTCCGTGATCTCGACGCCCTGTTTTGTGGTTAGCCGGAGCAGGTGATGCGATCCCTCTTTGAGCGGTGTATCCAAGGCAACCGTCAGAATTCCCAAATCGTTCCAGAAGTCTTGCGACTCAAACTTACATCGTGCGGTGATATCAACGTCGTCAAGGTATACCCCGTCCAGTGTCAAATCCTCGGGCGTCAGTTTCCGGACAAAGACAGTCATGCGTTCACAGCTTGCACCGAATCCCACGAACGCAATCCGAGCCATGGGTTCTTCCGTCGCAACGACCGCGGTATATGCGGAGTCCCTATTGTCGATAACACTGACCTTGACTGGTTTACCCGGAACGAACCGTGTCCGAATCAGGACGAATCCCAATGCGCCGGGATCTATGGAAGCCGGTCTAATTTTGTACCATATTGGCTCTCCGGCATCCCTCAAGGTCTTTGTTTGCGCTGATGGTTTGGTTAAGTCTTCCCCATTCCAAATGCTAACCGTCTTGAGGTTTCCTTGCGTTTTTAGTCCGTCGACTACAGACATCTCGTCAAGGCGGATGTCCTTTACCTCCACGGGCGATTTTCCGGTATTGCGGACGGCAATCAGATAGTGACCGCCGGGAGGCCATCTCCAATTCTCCAGTTCAGGCATCGTATCCGGAAGGAATTTCGCAGTCATTAAGGGGATGCCCCCGCTTCTCGCAAGATCGCTACTGCTTGTGACGCCGATGTTAGCAACTCCAAAAATGAATAGCGTGGCAATCGACCCTGAAATTTGGATCATTTTCGTCTGTCATACCAGTTCACTAAAATGGCAGTGCGTAATTGAGGTAATTCAGGCCTCCCCAAAGCGGGGCAAGGGGATCTCTATCAGGCTAAGATCTCTATCGCGTTCCTTATTAGACATCTTTCCAAAATAATGTCAATCGTATCAGACATTGTTCACGGTGTTGAGGGACCAAGGGCGCAATGCACAGTCGAGAGATTCGGAGGATTTACCTCTGTGCCTCTTAACCTGCGGAGCCATTCAATTCCCGCTTGGCGCTTCTGAAGATTCATGGTTTGATTAATGCAAGTTGCAACCCGTGAGACCTCTATGGGAACTCTACGGGATTTCTACCGCGTTCGCTATTCACTCACTTGCTGGATTTCTACCGCGTTCGCTATTCACTCACTTGCTGGATTTCTACCGCGTTCGCT
>JAPPIK010000036.1 GCA_028820655.1 Candidatus Poribacteria bacterium
CATCGCGATTCGGAGATCGCTCCTACAGACGACGTTGGGCATCGCGATTCGGAGACCGCTCCTACAGGCAACGTAGGGGATCGCGATTCGGAGATCGCTCCTATAGGCAACGTAGGGAATCGCGACCTGGAGATCGCTCCTACAGACGACGTTGGGCATCGCGATTCGGAGATCGCTCCTACAGACGACGTTGGGCATCGCGATTCGGAGATCGCTCCTACAGACGACGTTGGGCATCGCGATTCGGAGACCGCTCCTACAGGCAACGTAGGGGATCGCGATTCGGAGATCGCTCCTACAGGCAACATAGGGGATCGCGATTCGGAGATCGCTCCTACAGGCAACATAGGGAATCGCGACCTGAAGATCGCTCCTACAGACGACGTGGGGAATCGCGACTTGGAGATCGCTCCTACAGACGACGTGGGGCATCGTGACTTGGAGATCGCTCCTAGAGACAACGTAGGGAATCGCGATTCGGAGAAGATTTCCATCGCAGCCATTATTCATTCCTTTGATCTGCTACGGACTACAAATTTGCTATTAAAACGGTCTCTCTTTTCTGTCAATAATGGGTGCAAGATAAGTGTTAGTGTGCGATCACAATCTAACAGATTGTGGTGCAGAGCACGCCCAGGCATCTCAAATCTACCACCACTGTTGCTCGTTGGCGGCACTTCTATGAACAGAAGATCGTGTCATTATGATATAATCAGCGAGAATGTGCCCATAATCTTCTCACATATGACCGATTAACGGAAGGGGAATACATACGGTATGACCGCTGACGCAGCAAACCAAAGGGTAAGCGTTACATGGCGATCGGTCATCATAGGTCTCCTTCTCATCCCGCTGAATACCGTCTGGATTATGCAGATGGAAGCGGTTTACTATTCCGCGCATTCGACGTTGATTGCTCTCTTTTTTAACGTCGTGTGTAATCTTCTCATCCTGGTTCTGTTAAACATCCCCCTTCGAAAACTATTTCCAAACTTGGCGTTCAATCAAGGCGAACTGATAACTGTCTATGTGATGCTGAGCCTGTCCTCCGCTCTGGTTGGTCACAGCATGTTACAGATTCTGCCAGCCACGATGGCTGCTCCCTTGGCGCTTGCCACTCCGGAAAACGACTGGCGCGACCTCTTTTGGCGATACATTCCACAATGGCTCGCCATAAGCGACGAGAGGGCGCTTGAGGGGTATGTCCGAGGTGTAAAGAAGGGAGAGCCAACACTGTACTTACCGCGCAACATTGAAGCATGGCTTATGCCGGTTCTCGCATGGTCCGCATTTGTTGTGGTGTTAATGTTTGTCATGCTTTGCATCAACATCATCATCCGCAAGCAGTGGACCGACAGGGAGAAGCTTACATACCCGATTGCCCAACTGCCGTTCGAAATGACAAAGCCCGGAACGAGATTATTTAGCAGCAAGCTGTTTTGGCTCAGTTTTTCGTTTGTCGGACTCATCGGAATCATCAATGGATTGAGTTTCTTTTTCCCTAACGTTCCCTATCTGCGTAACTCGCCTCCGCTTGACTTAGCGGTTTACTTTACCACCAAACCGTGGAACGCGTTGGGCAAAACGGCTCTTTTGATCCGACCCTTCATCTTAGGACTGGTGTTTCTTATTCCCCTCGACATCGCCTTTTCCTGCTGGTTCTTTTTCTTTTTCTGGAAGGCTCAGTTAATCTCCGCCAGCGCGTTGGGTTGGAGGGAACGACCGGAGTTTCCCGAGCAGAGCATGGGGGCGTACATCGCGCTGTTTGTCATCGCATCGTGGATGGGAAGACGTCATTTGATACGCTTCTTTAAATCTACATGGACTTCAGAACTTCGGACAAGCGGCGATGAAGACGCCGGCGAACCGCTCCGATACCGGACGGCGGTGCTAGGACTCATCCTGGGTTTTTCCTTGCTCGTTATCTTCTGTTGGTATGCCGGAATGTCAATGTGGGCGGCGGCAGTCTTCTTCGCACTCTTCTTGATGACAGAAATAGGAATTACGCGAATTCGCGCCGAGGTCGGGTCGCCCATCCACGACCTCCACTTTGCAGGACCCGAGTATCTGATGGTGGACGCGGTAGGGACACGTAAACTCGGGGCGAGCAGCTTGACGGTGATGTCATTCTTCTGGTTTTTGACGCGCGCTCATTACAGCGATGCGATGCCGCACCAACTCGAAGGCTTCAAACTGGCGGACCGCGCTCGCATGAGTCAGCGCGGCCTTCTTATCGTCATGATCGTTGCGACAATCTTTGGAACGATCGTCGCATTCTGGGTGATTCTTGATGCCTCCTACCGGTTCGGCAGCGCATGGAGCGGGAATGAACCGTTCCGCCGCTTGAGCGGGTGGTTAACCTATTCAAAATCGACGGACTTCGCCGGTCTAGGCTTCTTCACTTATGGTCTGATATTTGGACTGTTCTTGATGGCTATGCGACTTCGATTCATCTGGTGGCCCTTTCACCCTGCTGGCTATGCCGTTTCTAGCACTTACGGTATGCGCGGATTGTGGTCGATGTTCTTCCTTGCTTGGTTGGTCAAACTGCTGGTTCTAAAACACGGTGGACTCAGACTGCACCGCCGGATTTTACCGCTGTTCTACGGTTTGATTCTTGGCGACTTCGTGGTAGGTGGATTCTGGGCGCTGTTTGGCGTGGTATTCCAAACACCCACCTACAATTTTTTGAAGTGGTGGTAGCAATCTTTCTGCTATAATGAAATGAATATAAAGTAAATCCAACGATAATTCCTACACTGCGGTAGGTTCGGTTTCCTAACCGAACCGGTGTTTATGCGGCCTCGTAGGTGCGGTTGGAAACCGCACCAACCGAATTATGTGCAAATAGGAGATGGAATATGGCAAAAATCGAAACGTACAAAGGATATGATTCGGATCCACCAATACCTAAACCGGAGGAGACGGTGCTGCCGAACATCGTCACAGTTCGAGACGGTATACCCGTCAAATATCCGAATTGTCAAGGTATCGGCGTACGGGTTCTCCACCCGAGCAATCCAAAAGCGCCCGCTCAGAATATGAGCATCGTAATGTTTTATGTTCCTCCGCATGTCAAGCTGGAAGCGGGTACATCGCACCATCCCGAGGAATGTTACGTTATCCTGCGCGGCAAGGGTATAATGACTCTGGCTGGCGAGAAGGTGGAAGTAGAAGCCGGCAAGTTCATCCACCTACCGCCGTGGTGCGAACACGGCATCGAAAACACAGGCGACGAGACATTGGAGATTCTGATCTGTACCGCGCCGCCAAACCCTTAGCTTTCAAACTAAGGCGACATAACTAAGCATTGAGACAGAACATGCTATGAAAATACCATCCAATACTTTGCTAGAATTCTTAACTCTCGGGTTTATAGTCTACCAGTCTTTTTGGCTTACCTACGCTGTTGCAGATTCCCCTGATAGCCAGGTTGTTGTTGCACAATACGAGTGGGAGGATGTCCAGTATCATATCTTGCTCGAAGACTTAGAGTCCTCCATCGACAAACTGCCTAGAAACCGCAGTGACGACTTTAAGTCCAGAGAACGCCGGGGGGAATATCTTCAGGAATTCTTGGATGAAAAACTGAAAATCCTAGATGCTATCAGCCGAAATTTGGATACGGATGCAACATTGCTCAAATCGGTAGAGGAGTATCAACAGCGACGGATGGTGCAGCGATTGATAGAGATGGAAGTCGATGAAAAAATCTCCTATACTGACCTTGAGCTTGAAGCGTACTATGCAGCGCACAAAGAGGACTACAGGGCGAAAGCGGAGTCGCACGCCACCTGTATTAGCCTTACCAGCAATCGCCGGGCGCAAGAGGTGTTGGACGAGATAATAAACGGAAGAGACATCGAGGAACTGGCGGTAGAACTCTCTAGGAACGGGGAGCTAAGAGGACCCGGTGATATCGAATCCGATCCGGGCAATACACGTCTATTTGCCCAAACCGACTATCCACGTTGGAGAAAGTTCGTCGATGCCGTGTTCGCACTAGAGATTGGCGAGATGACTCGGGACGTTTTTGAAATCGAAGTCAGCAATGTGACCTATTTCATGATCTTCCGAAAAGACGCATATATTCCCGAACGGCAGATGTCTTACGATGAAGTGAGAGACGAAATAGAACAAAGAGTCGAAGACCGGAAGAAACGCAGCCGCTTCGCCCAGTGGATGAGCGCGGCACGAGAGAATGCCAGGTTCGACATATATTCAGATCGCCTTCCTGACCTGTCGGCCTTAAGCGGCAGTGCGTCGAAGGAAGGGGATATTGATGGAGACGGAACTGATACCCTATCAATTGCCGAATTTGAGTGCGATGGCAGACAGTTTATCACGCTGGCGGAGGTAAAAGATGAGTTTAACGGACTTCCCGACTTTGCGAGAAAGAAATATAAGGATAAATCGGGACTTGAGGAATATATCAATCTTATGGCGGAGAGTCGTTTGATGCTGTGTCTTGCCAAGGAACGGAAGATTGATGAAGATGCAAGAATCGTACAGGAAGTGAAAGATTATCAACACGACAGACTGATCGAGAAGATCACAGAATTGGAAATCGATCAGAAACTTCAACTCACCGAAGATGACTATCGGCGTTTCTACGAGCAACACAAGGCTGACTATTTCCAACCGGAGAAGGTGCGCCTAATTTGCTTAACGTTAAGGAGCGAAGAGTTCGCGGAGCGAGTCTTTCAACGGATTCGGGAAGGTGAGGACATGATCGAGATTGCAACCGAACTGTCCGATAGGGGAGAACTGACGGTGGGACCGGGATCGAATCCCAAGAAACCGGGTGACACCGGTTTCTTTACACACGCATCGTACGTTGAAAGAGCTGAGGCTTTCGCTGATGCCGCTTTTGCGCTTGAGGTCGGGGAGATGGTGAAGGAGGTTTTCCCGATTGAAGTGGAGGGGGAACAGTTTTACCTAATCTTTCGGAAAGAGGAGTATCGCGAGGCACGCCAACCGGAATTGGAAGAAGATTGGCTGCGTAGCCGCGTCGAAAACGACGCTGAACGCCGAAAGCGTCAAAGCCTTACAGAGGAATGGTTAACCCGACTCCGCGAACGGGCTAACGTTAAGACATTCCCGGACCGAATTCCCGAATAATTGTAGGGTAGAATCAAGCGACCGCACAGTGAATGAGCTAGGAACTTCCGCCCACCGTTTCTCGTGCGTGTCCCGTCTCATTCCGGCTCGGTCCGGATTGTCAAATCCCGGCCCGATCCCTTCTCTCTCGTCAACCACAGACTACCCAATCAGCGAAAGCACAGGCTCCGCCAAAAGCTGGCAAACCCTCTCCAAGAACCGTGCGGCGGGAGCGCCGTCGATGACGCGGTGATCGAACGTAAGACTCAACGACATCGTTTCGCCGGGGACAACCTCGCCGTTTAGGAGGACTGGTTCGCGGACTATACGGCCGACACCCAGAATTGCGGATTGCGGGAGGTTGATAATCGGAGTGAACGAATCAACGCCGTACCCGCCCAGATTGGTTATCGTAAAAACGCCGTTCTGTAACTGATCGACTTTCAATTCGCCTTTCCGCGCGGAGTCGACGATCTCTCGTGATTCGGCAGCTATTTTCGATAGACTCTTTTCCGGGACGTCGAAGATCACCGGCGCCAACAGGCCGTTTTCCGTGTCAACGGCGAACGCGATATGAACATCCTCGGGAATGAATATCCCGTCCTCGCACCACTGCCCGGTAATCATCGGATGTTCGCCTGCCGCAATCGATGTGAGTTTCAACACCATGTCGGTGTATGTCGGGACGAACTGGTACTGATCGGAGGCTTTGAACCGATCACGTAGCGCCACCAATCCGGAGGCGTCCACTTTAGTTGATATGGTGACCGGAGCAGCCTCATTCACACCGGCGACCATGCGTTCGGCAATCGTTTGCCGAATTCGCGTAATCGGAACTGTTGTCCCTCGCACTGCCGTTGCCGGAACTTCAACGGCAACTGGCGCCTTCGAAGCCCGGGCGGCAACTCTGATATCCGCTTCTCGGATGCGTCCCCCGACACCGGTTCCACGTAAACCTGACCATTCCACGCCAAGTTCGCGCGCTACACGCCGGGCACGCGGGGTAATTGCCGTTCTTTTCGATGGAGGTGCGCTTGACGGCTCAGGGACTTTCGATTCTGGCACCGGGGAGGGTGTTTCGGCTTGAGTTACCGGTTCCTCCTTGCGAGGCGGTTGGGGGGCTGCCGGTTTGGCGGCTCGTTCCAACTCGAACGGAGGGGTTTCACCCTCCTCCACCAAATAAGCCAGCATTTGGCTGACGACCACTTCATCTCCGGGCTGCGGTGCATCCGGCGGTATTCGCAGAATCCCCGCGTCAAAGGATTCAATCTCTTGCGAAGCCTTCTCGCCTTCCAGGACAAACAGCATCTCGCCCGCTTCAACTCTCTCGCCATCCTGTTTCAGCCATTCCACAAACGTGCCTTCGTCCATAGACCAACCAAGGCGCGGCACTACAATTTCAATTGCCATTCATTCACCTCGTCATTCGGCGAGCAAGTCTCTTATTGCGTGCTCAATACTGTCAACGTTTGGGACCACTTCCTTCTCCAACGATGGACTATACGGCGTTGGAGCAAAAGCGCCATTCAGACATTTTATCGGTGCATCAAGATCGTCGAACCCGGCATCCGCTACGCGCGCCGCAATTTCAGACGCCATGCTGCAAGGAGCAAAAACCTCGTCCACAATCAAGAGACGCCCCGTTTTGTGCACCGATTCGAGGACGCTGTCCAAATCGAACGGCGAGACAGTTCGCGGATCGATGAGCTCCACGGATACATTATCGTTTGCCAACTGTGCCGCGACTTTTTCCGTATGATGACGCATCAACGCGAGTGCGACTACCGTGACATCGGTTCCTTCGCGCACGACATCAGCCTTTCCGAACGGAATCTCATACGTCTCCTCGGGTACAGGCCCCTTGATTGCCAACAACTCCCGATGCTCAAGAAATAGCACTGGATCCGTGCACCGAAGCGCGTGCATCATAAAACCTTTGGCATCATACGGAGTAGCTGGCATAACGACGCGCAGTCCCGGAATCTGGGCATAAATGGAATGGTAGTTGCCCGAATGGTGGGTAGCCGCGGAGTGCCCAATCCCAACGCAGCCTCGCACAAGAACCGGCATCTTCAACCGTCCGCTGCTCATGTATTGCATTTTGGCAATCTGATTGATAAGTTCCCCGAAACTGTCGTTAATAAAATCAAAAAACATGCAATCTATGACCGGTCGAGTGCCTGACATCGCGGCGCCGCCGCTAAGCCCGACAAATCCACGCTCGCAGATTGGAGTATCGCACAACCTATCCGCGCCATATTTCTCGAATAGGCCGTGGGTTGTCATGAAATTGCCGCCTCGTACTCCAACTCCCTCTCCCATGACAAAGATAGTATCGTCTTCCGCCATTGCCGCGTCGAGAGCTTCAAGCGTCGCGCCAACATACGTCGCCTCGCGATCTCCTTTGGACAATGGCTCCGAGATAGAATCGCCCGCAGGTACGGAATAGACGTGATCCGTAGCTGTTTTCCCATCCGGATAGCTGCTTTCTTCGGCAAATTTGTGCGATTCGGCGACTAACTCCCGAATCTCCTCTTCAATAGCGTCCAACTCCGGGGCACCGGCTATACCTTTGTTTATTAACGTTCCCCGCAGTCGCTGTATTGGGCACCGCGTTTTCCATTCGTCAACATCCTCACGTGTCCGATACGTGAAATCTCCCATGCCTTCGGAATGCGCCCGCGTCCGGTAGGTCTTGCATTCAATTAGCGTTGCGCCACGGCCGCTGCGAGCTCGCTCGATTGCCTCGCCCGCGATTCGATAAATCTCCAAGACATCATTCCCGTCAACCTCGTACCCGACCAATCCATAGTTTGAGGCCCGTCGACCGACATCGGGAATCCCGCTCGCGTACTCGAATGGCACTTCGGTAGCGAACTGGTTGTTTTCGCAGACGAATATGACGGGTAAATCCCAAATGCTCGCCATGTTCAATCCTTCGTGAAATGCGCCGTTGTTGACGCCGCCGTCACCAAAACAGGCCACCGCAACATTATCGGTCTTCTTGAGTTTGAAGGTATAGCCGCCGCCGCACGCTTGCAGGATACACGGTCCAACAATACCGCTCGTCCCCATCAACCCGATCTCCGGCTTGAACAGATGCATGCTGCCGCCGCGTCCTTGTGAACAGCCGGTTTCTCGTCCATACAATTCCGCAATCAGTTCTCTGGGGTGAAGCCCCTTGGCTAACGCATGTCCGTGACCGCGATGAGTACTGAAGACAACATCGTCTTGTCGCAAATGGGCAAAGACGCCGGCCGCGATTGCCTCCTCGCCAACATATGTGTGACAGGCACCATGTACCAAACCGCGCTGATGAGATCTGGCAAGCTGTTCTTCAGACTGCCGAATCAACTGCATCGTGCGATAGCAGTCAAGCGCGGCGGTTTTGTTTAAGCCCAAATTTTCTTGTTGTACTTCCATTCTCACTCCTTAAATACTTCGGTACCGACCGATCCACCCGCGTTCATTGCAAGATTTCCACCGTCCATCGGGATAATTGCACCCGTAATCCATGACGAAGCATCCGATGCCAGCAGTACCGAGAGCCCGCGGATGTCATCGGGACTGCCGAATCGCCCTCTTGGGATGCCGCTAAGGAATCGTTCCTTGATGCGCGGATCTTTGTCAATTCGTTGTTGCAGACCCGGGTTTAGAACCTGCGCGGGCAGGATTGCGTTCACACGCACACCGCGTCCCGACCACTCGGTGCTCAGTTCCCTCGTCATTTGAACTACCGCTCCCATTGCCATGCTATATGCGATGTGTCCTCTGCCCATGCCCGTAATGCTGGCGAGCGAACCAAGACTGACAATGCTGCCTCTTCCTGCGGCAAGCATGCGCCGTCCCGCTTCTTGAGCGCAACAGAACCGTCCGTAGACGAGATTGCGCCATGTCCACTCTACATCGTCAAGGGAGATAACCTCCGGTTTGGCGCGTACCGCTTCGCCGGCGACGTTTCCTAAAAAGTCAACACGCCCGAACTCGTTGTCGAGTTGCAGGAACATGGCCCGAATTTCGTCCGGTCGGGACACGTTACAGTTCACCGGAACGGCACGGGGTCCCATGGATTCTATTTCACCGGCAGTTTTTTCGGCGCCTTCTATATTAATATCGAGAAGCATCAAGTCGGCGCCGGCCTCCCCCAGCGCAAGCGACATGGCGCGGCCCATTCCACTGGCGGCGCCCGACACAACGGCAACTCGACCGGAAAGATCGAACATTTGTGTCATAGCATTTTCTCCCTGTTCATGCGTGTCCTAAATTTGCCCTGTGGAGCAGTGGGTGGTTTTCAGTTTGTGATATAGGGATGCTCAAACAAAAAAAGCGTAGATTCCACTAACCAGCCCAACCTATTCGGCAAGAATCGCAGTATAGCATACACCGCGTTCGGTGTCAACCTTCATGTCCATCAGCAGTTTGTGACTGAATGGCAGCCATTGATTTTGTCACGACCAGTAACTACGTCGTGAGTGTTTCATCTACGACCCGCAAAATTATTTTCCCTTCCGACTTAATGACTTGGAGCAAAAACGTCAAATCCGTGGAATCGGTATCGCAACCTTCCCATTCCCCCGGCGCTGAGACTCCAGAAATCCGACCATAATTTCGACGACATTGAGCGCCGCTCGTGCCGGTGATTTGGGTTCGCCGCCATTTTCGATTAATTGGACGAGTTCCACAACGCCCGCGGGGATTCCCTCCACTTCCCATTCGGGCGCCTCAACCGACTCAACGCTTTCCTGTCTGTAGATGGTGGAGCCGTGATTTCCTATGAGGATGTAGCCCGTAGAACCCACAATCTCAAGGCGCACTCCGCTCCACATTGCCGATTTTGGTCCCCCGGCGTAGTAGCCGCGCACACCGTTGGCGAAGTGGATGTATCCGTGGGCTGACGGCTCGGTTTTCGGATCGTGCCCGCCATCCCCACGATACTCGGTATAGTCTTCGTAACCGTCTTCCAGTTCTGCGGACACCCATTCCGGATCGGAGTCGGCAATGTAGCAGATTGCGTCGATCATGTGTGTTCCGTTACGGAAAAGCATCGCGCGAGGGCCGTTAAGAGTGCCGATTATATAGTGCACCGGCCCTATCTCACCGGCGTCGATCACTTCCTCCTTCGTATGACGCCACAAGGGAGTAAATCTGCGCGTGTGATCAATGGACAGGATGGTCCCGTTTCGTTCGGCCGTTTCCACCATGCGGTCGGCATCATCCAGATTGGTCGCCATCGGCTTCTCGCAAAAGATTCCTTTTGCCCCCGCATTCGAAGCGTCGACGACGAGGTCGGCGTGCCGATGATCCGAGGTCGCTACGGTGACGATATCGAGGTTTTCCTTCGCCAACATCTCTTGATGGTTTGTGTATAATCCAAGGTTGGGCCAGGTGTCCTTCCAATCCTCTTGGAAGCCGTCCAATGCCGGTTGCAGTAAGTCACAAGCAGCAACCAATTCGGCGTTGGGCAATCCGACCAAACCCTCCGCATGCTTTCTCCCGACTCCTTTACATCCGATAACTGCGGCACGAAGTTTTTGCATTAATCTCCTCCATGTTTGTATGTACGCACGTTAAATACCCCTAAGGTGTAATGAAAAAAGCAAACCCTCAATACCTCCAGTAAATCTATTTCTCTATAACTGTCTACCTACCCATAGCACACCGCGTCGAATAACCTCCTGGAAATTTGAATTCTCAAGGACAGCCATATCATGGCCCAGCGCTAAGTAGAAGACACGCCCATCCCCGAAGGTATGATGAAATGCCATGACGTGAGTCTCGTCGCAGGTTGGATCGTACGCTTGCATCAGATGGTGCGATCGTGACGGGTCATGTTTCAAATAATACAGTTCGTCCGTCACTACAAAATCGGAAAGCCCACGCGTGATTTCATGATCTGAATCTACAATATTGACGGTAAATTTCATATATTTACTGTGCCCGGCGAGGAACGAATTTAACATACGGTGGTAGCCCTTCGATTCATGGAAGGACGCCGCCGCCGTATGAAGTCCGAAGAATCCTCCGCCTTGCTCGATATACTCCAGAAGACCGTGTTCCTGAGCGTCTGTAAGTTCACCGATGTCAGTATAAAAAAGCACGGAACCGTAACTGTCGAGTCCGTCCGCCAAGACATCATAATCTCGAGAAAAGTCGGTATCAATGTCACCGTCTTTCGATACTGTTTCTGCGATGAATCGCCCTTGTCCGGCATGGTCGTGATAGATACCCTCGGTACCCACGAACACCAGAAGTTTTAGCGGCTCCATACGTACCTCCTCATCAAGTTTTCCGGCTTCTCGCGCTAAAAATTATAATCATCAATACAAAGTGATTTCGCAGAATTGGTCGGTTGCAACGTCCTAATCTGTAACCCTAATCAAAGTATCACGAAAATCTGATGGAGTCAAGCGCCATAAACATGAACAATTCCACGAGATGTTCAACATTTCTACGTTGGATAAGTCGAATAACTGGGTTGAGCCAGCGCCAAGTAATTGCGCTGTCAGGTAAACAACCTTGAGTCTTATAGCGGCCGTGACAATAAAACGGTCGCTCGTTCTCCGTTTACTGCAATGGAATAAGTAAACTATGTCACACATCAGAAGTCCACGCGGGGTGACATTTGTTGACGCTTGGAACACTCAAATTTGCCGATTATTCCAGATACATCTCCATGACGAACGATGCCCTTGAGGCACCACCGACCTGCTGCTCCGGTGTGGCTTCAGAAAAATGGCATCTGTTGACTCTTCACGCCTTTCACACCGCGAGTGCGCTAAAGTGCAAAACCCATGAATCCTAAAATTCGTGCCCGTGTTGATTCTTGTACGAGTACAATGCGGGATTTTCGATGTGTTCTCTTTTGAGCCCTAGGCTTAAAAACTTGACACATTCTCTCGGCTCGTTTATGATAGTTGTCTGTGCCGGAGTAGGTTCCCTGCGAGCCGATTGCGACCGATTACCACGGACATCTATCCTATCATGTGAAGTTACTTAATTCTAGCACCGTAGATTCGAAATCCTATTCTCCCTTGATTCTTTTCAATCCGTGAGGAGACACAATGTTGCGCTACCGACGCTTCAATCCTCTCGTGCCTAACACCGGAGTCGCCCGTTACGCGAAATCGAATCTCTCACTTCAAATACGCAAAGGCGGGTGCAATATGAAAAAAACTCTCGTTTTCAAATTGAACTTACTCTTCATGCTTCTATCCATTCTCGCTACAACATTCGCCAGAATCTGCGACGCGAAACTGAACATGGATGGCGTCGTCGCGATGTGGCTGCTGGACGAAGGAGATGGCGACCAAATTTCCGACACGTCTGATAACGGGCATAATGGAAGATTCGTGGGAGGTAATGTAAAATGGGCTGGTGGAAAGTTCGGCCGGGCACTTGAATTTACTCAGCGGGGATGGGTCGAGATGAATGCGCCGGTCGTCGTGGACTCTGTGGATTGGTCAATGGGCTGTTGGGCGAAACCCAGGGACAGTCAAAAAAATTGGGCGAATATTCTCTCTAGCCACAATGCACTCCGAGGAATCTCCTTCGAACAGCACGATAACAATGTCAATCGAATGGGAGTCGCCATGGGTGACGGCGAAACGTGGGGAGGCGCAGGTTTCGTAAAACTCAAAGCCGAGCAGTGGAACCACATGGTGTTTACACGAAAAAAGAGAATTGGGACATGGTACCTAAACGGTAGGATGGATAATGTAAAGCAACTGGATTCGGCCAATCCGGTTGTTGCTTCACCTTCAAACTTTCGTATAGGAAATTGGGTGCTCGGCAGCCGTGCATGGAACGGAATCGTCGATGAAGCATTTATCTTCGAAAGAGCGCTTAGCCAAGAGGAAATAAGAACCATCATGAATCATGGATTGGAGCGCGCACGACCCGTTAAGCCAAATGACAGAGTTGCGATATCGTGGGGCAAGATAAAGACTTCATACGAATAACACGCGATCATCCCTGGCTCTCTCAAGACTGAAATTCAGCGAGGACTTGACATTCGGATTTGGCTAAAGCCGTATGGTTCTCCGACAACACTGGTACAATCGATAGTCCGTACAATAGGAAAGCAAATCCAAATTATGGCAAATGTCGCCCATGCCGAGCCATATAGAGTTGCCATTGTCGGAACGGGTA
Organism: Candidatus Poribacteria bacterium; assembly: GCA_028820655.1. Lineage (GTDB taxonomy): Bacteria > Poribacteria > WGA-4E > WGA-4E > JAJDTR01 > JAJDTR01. The sequence goes on from JAPPIK010000036.1 coordinate 13,249, forward strand.
GCATTGCGACACGGCACGGCAGGGCGTGCAATGAGGTCGATTCCACCGAATTGCGGGCAATTTGCGACATTTCGGAGGACTCTCTCTCGTCTTTTGGAGAAGAGTTCGGTGTGGCGCGTCGTTTCACCAGCTTACAGGAGATGCTGGATACCGAGAAAATCGACATCGCTATCGTTTCCACATGGGGCCCCTCGCACGCCCAAACCACCACGCAACTTGCCGACTCCGGAAGAGTTAAAGCGATCCTCTGCGAAAAACCGTTTGCACTCACCACGGACGAGGTCGAAGGAATGGCTGACGCGGCGCGGCGGAACGGTGTTTTGCTTGCGGAGGGGTTCAAATATCGCCACCACCCCATGCACCTTCGTGCAAAGGAGTTGGTCGATAGCGGTGCCATCGGCGACATCCGTTCGATCCGCAGCACACTCGTTACACCGCCCAGAGTGCTTCGTATGAAGAACAGCGACGGACAGCTCCTTCCTGACCGAAACTGGCGATGGAACCGGCAAAAGGGCGGAGGAAGCATTTACGATGTCGGGTGTTACTGTATTCATCACGCACGGTTTATCCTCGATGCCGAACCGGTGCGAGTCTTCGCCGTTGCGGAATTCGGACTGGAAGTTGATGATGCCACCTATATTATCCTTGAATTTGCCAACGACCGCGCGGCTCAAATTTCGGTCGGCTACACCTCTTGGGATTCCCAATACACAGAAATCTGTGGAACAGCAGGGATGATTCGCATGGATCGCGCATGGAGCAACGAAGACAAGTCCGTCATTCTCCAACTTCAAACCAAAGATGAAAGCGATAACATCGACTTTGAGCCGACGTTTCAATTCGCCAATCAACTTCAACACCTCTGCGATTGTCTAAGCACGGGCGCCCCGCACCGTATTTCATTGGATAACAGTGTTCGTCAAGCTAGAGTCATTGACGCCACCTTTGAGTCACTTGAAACCGGCACGGCGGTTGAAATACAACCCGCATGAGCCATCATCCGTAGCCGACTCACACCTCGAAAGCCATGCTACGTCGTGTTTCCCGCATTGTGGGGTGGAAACCTCCTTCTGATCACCGTTTCTTGGGTAAAACATGGAAGGTCCATTTCAACTTGCAGAGAGCGTAATTGATGCGGTCGCCACAGAGACGGCTCCCGCCGTATATCTCGTTCGCCGCATCGAAGTAACCGAAAGATACGCCCACTACAAGGCACGAATTGAGAAGACCAACGGCAGTGCACTCAAGGAGGAACTCAAGAAATGGATTGGGTGCGGCTACCGCGTCTTCTGTTTCGAATATGTAGAGGATGAACTTACGGCATTCTATCGGCATTGCATCTTGTGGCATGATATGGGTGGCGCCGCGAAAAAGCTTGATAACGAACGGCATCCAGAACCACGAGACAAATCAACAATCCTGTGTCCTATCTGCTCAAACGTGCGAGACAAGTCCGCTTCTAGTTAGCTTGAGTACAGTTTATGGAATGTCAATCGTTTGTGTTCATTAACCAAAGCTGAAGAGAATGGTCTTCCCAAGGGCGCACCACGCCCGCCCTTAGCGCAGATTTTCAAGGAGATATCCCAAATGAAACTGTCTCAAGAGCAACAGAACTTCTTTGACACTTTCGGGTACCTGCTGATTCGGCAGCTATTTAACCCGGAGGAAATAGAGAGGATTATCGAGAACTTTGAATGGTCTATCCAAAATTGCGGTGGTGGAAAAGACCATGATGGCTCCCGACGTACCATGTTTGGGGGTCCGATCGAGCGTCACGCGGAAATGTGCGCAATTCTCGATCACCCCTCAATACTTGGTCTCCTCGGTGGTGTAATGGGCGACGATTTCTATTACTGCGGTGGTGACGGCAATTACTATAGTGGGAACACGGGTTGGCACCCTGATGGTAGTTGGGGGCGGCTCATCGCGACGAAAACCGCCTTTTACCTTGACCATCTTACTCGTGACTCCGGAGCAATTCGTCTCATACCGGGCACTCATCATCCCGATCATTTCGTTCGCAAAGAGGGAATAGATGTCAACAATTCTCTCGAACTTTTTGGAGTCCCACCCTCGGAGTTTCCCGGTAGCATAGCCGTTGAAACCGATCCCGGAGACATTGTTATTTTTAGTCACGACCTCTATCATGCCTCATTTGGCGGCGGTACGAGAAGACGTATGTTCACGATGAACTGCACTATATGTCCGAAGACGTCAGACCAAGAGAAGGGGGTCCGCCAATATTTGCAGCAACATTCCCCCGGCACCGGGAATTTCGTGACCGGAGCGGGAATGTATTTTCCGCCGATGGTGGATACTGCCAGCGACGATCGGATGACTCACCTACAGGGACCGATAGCTATCCATGACCAGCTTTTCCCGCATTTGGCGAGAGATGTCGTGAATAAGCAGGCCGCTGTCTGAATTGCGGCGTTCGAATTCGCATTGGAGAATCTTCACGGAACAAAGACATTATAAGAGTAAAGCCAACAATTTTGTGTTCACCGTGGTAGATTCGGTTCTCTCACCGAACAATAATTATTCAGCCTTCTAGGTGCGGTTGGAAGCCGCACCTACGATGCATTTGCAAATATGAGAAAATTGCATAACGGAATGATGTAGCAAGCACTGAACATATCTCTTGAATAAACCATATATCAATGTGGCTCACAAATCAGCAAACCAAAAATTTGCAACGCGGATACACAAAGAAAGTCGAATCCCCCGTCCCTACACAGGTGATTTCGAGCGGGGAGTGCTATCCACCGCCGCAAACACGACAGCAGCTTCAGGTTGAATCGCTGATTCAGGAAAATGCCCAGGTGTATTCTCGTCGCCAAGGCTTGGAGCGTCAGACCTTTCTGCGCTCTCGCAGCGGGATGGCTAGCGCATTTCTCGCCATGAATCAGGTCTTCGGAGAAGTCTACGACATCCTCCCCGCCGAAGCCGAAGATCAGGTTGCCGCCAGCGAACGACATGAAAAAACCGCGGATCAATTCGTCTTTGATGTCCATACCCATCATGTACACGACGATTACAGTTGGGACGGAATTCTCTGGCTGCGCGACACTGCCCGCGGAAACAATCAAGCAAAGAAAGCGTGGAATCCGGCACTTGTCGAACTGGATCTTGACCTCAAATACTACAAGTTCGACTACTATCTCAAGGATATGTTCTTCGATAGCGATACTACGGTTGCCCTGCTCAGCACCTCCCCAGCAGTCGATCCTTACAAGAGGCTTTTATCCGACGATCAGATGGTCGCCACCCGAAACCTCGTCAATCGGCTGTCCGGTACGCAGCGAATGTTTGCTCACGGTATCATCTGGCCGAGTGTTCCCGATTACACGGAGGCGATGGACCGCGCTGCCGCCGAGCTTAAAGTGGATTCGTGGAAGGGTTACACCGTCGGGGACATTCTCGGAGAAATACCGAGTTTTGAAAAGCCCTGGCGCATGGACGACGAGGAACTTACCTATCCAACCTACGAGAAAGCACGTACGCTTGGGGTCCCGATCATATGTGTTCACAAAGGGGTCTTGCCAATCGAGTATGAGACCATTCCAAACTGGCAATTCGCGGCGGTGGACGATGTTGGAAAAGCGGCTCGGGATTGGCCCCACTTGAATTTTCATATCTATCACGCCGGCTTGAAAATGTGGCGGGACGCGCGTAGCGTTAGTGAAGAGTTTGAACGGACCGGTCGACTCGAGTGGATTGACGAGATGGCTGAGATTCCCGAAAAATACGGTGTCTCGAACGTGTATGCAGACATCGGGCTTTCGTTCGGCGCCTTGGCTATAACTCAGCCGAGGGTTGCCGCCGTTATGTTGGCCAAATTGATTAAAGGACTCGGTGCAGATCACGTCCTTTGGGGCACGGATTCAATCTGGGCGGGTTCGCCGCAATGGCAAATCGAAGCATTCCGACGAATAGAAGTTCCACCGGAACTTCAGGAGAGGTACGACTTTGAACCGCTAGGTCCTCCAGATGGACCAATAAAAACCGCTATATTGGGGGGCAACGCCGCTCGGCAGTACGGCATCGAACTCGACTCGAACGGTTGTCCGATTGCAGATTACCGGAATGACGAACTGTCACGCCTTAAAGCCGAGTATTCGGATGCCGGCAATCAGCGCGACAATCTGTACTGGGGTTGGATACAGAAACAGAAAACCGACTAACCCCTCTGCACTCTGTCGATTCGTAGATGCCGGATATGCATCGTTTCAGTCATACCGTGCGTCGACTTCCCAAGCAGCCGTCTCGGCGACTCATAACACCGTTGGATAAAACTTCGGGAGTCTGTGCTCGACTGTCTAGCAGAGGCAATCGCCTTTACGGATTCGACGCGCGTTTCGGAGGTGTGGCCGACACCCCTTCCAAGCCTCCGCTTACCCTCAATACCTCGCCGGTTATCCAAGACGCTTGAGGACTGCTGAGGAACGCCACGGCCTGTGCGATGTCGATCGGTTCACCCCATCGTCCTAAAGGGATTGCAGCCCGGATGCGTTCAATCATCTCATCCTCGGTGATGTCCAAGCTTTGACAGCGCTGTGCCATGTTTTGCCTGTTGAATTCCGTGTAAACGGGACCAGGACTCACGGCGTTCACGCGCACGCCGTAGGCCGCCAACTCAACCGCTAACGTTCGGGTCAGGCTGATAACTCCTGCTTTCGCAACATTATACGCCGCCACCAGTGCCGCCGGATTCTGACCATTGATCGATGCAACGTTGACGATGCATCCGGATTCCTGCTGTTCCATAATGGTCCCGGCAGCCCGACAGCAGTAAAATGCTCCTGTCAATGTGGCGCCAAGTACCCGGTCCCACTCTTCATCACTCAGCGAGACGACAGGTGCAACATTCTGTCCGACGCCTGCATTATTCACAAGAATATCCAACCGTCCATGTTCGCTTATCACATCACCAAAGAATTCCGTAACGCTGGCGCTGTACGTAATGTCCACGTGGGCGGCGTGTACTTTTAAGCCATCTGCCTGCAGACGTGCGGCTTCAGTCCTGCCCTTGTCGAGTTGAAGATCCGCAATGATTGCAGTGGCTCCATCGCGAGCGAGTTGCTCGGTTATACCCAAACCCAACCCTTGAGCTCCTCCGGTCACCACCGCAATTAAACCATCAAGGTCCCCCGTGGATGTCGCACCATTGTTCATGAAACTCCCTCCTAGGATTCAAAAGCCGCCTCAAAATTCACGCCCCGTTACTCGCTTAAACCAAGAATCTTTCGATTGCGTTCAAGATTCACTTCACCGCCCACAAAGTCATCAAACGCCACTTCGGTGGTTTCGATGATTTGATCGGCAATAAAGGGTGCCCCCTCCGCTGCACCTTGCGCCGGGCTTTTCACACAACACTCCCATTCGAGTGTAGCCCAACCGTCGAAACCAGCCTCCGACAAGAGCGTGAACACACGCCTGAAATCAACCTGACCGTCCCCTAGTGAACGGAACCTCCCCGCACGTCCCGTCCAAGGTTGATATCCTCCATAAACCCCCACGCGTCCCGTTGGACGAAATTCGGCATCCTTGACGTGAAATCCCCTTATACGCTCTCCATAAATCCTGATGAATTCCAAGTAGTCGAGCTGTTGCAATAGAAGGTGGCTGGGATCGTAATTCAGACACGCCGCCGGATGATTGTCCGTAAAATCAAGGAACATCTCGTAGGTGGCGCCGTCATAAATGTCGGAGCCGGGATGCAACTCGTAGGCGAAGACAGTTCCGTTCTCATGCGCCAAATCGAGTATTGGTCGCCATCGCTTAGCCAACTCCTTGAACGATTCCTCGATAATCCCATCGGGACGCTGGGGCCACGGATAGACCATGTACCACGCAAATCCTCCGGACAGCGCCGGGATGACATCGGTGCCCATGTTGACCGAGGCGTGGATGCATTTTTTCAATTCTTCCGTAGCCCATTCGGTTCTGGCATCACCCTTTAAGCCTGCCGGGTGAAACACTTCAAACATGACTTCGTAAGCCGGATGCACCGCGAGCACCTGTCCGGCGTGATATCCGCCCAATTCGGTCGGCTCGAGACCTATCTCTTTAAGTTTTCCCTTATAATCATCACAGTATGCCTTCGATTGCGCCGCCCGATCAAGATCTATAATCCGTATGTCCCACGTCGGGATCTGTACCCCCACGTATCCCAACCCCGCGACCCATCGTCCAATGTTTTCGATGTTGTTAAACGGTTCCTCATCTCGCATGAATTGGGCAAGCAATATCCCCGGGCCTTTCATCTTCGGCATGATATTTCCATCTCTCCTATTTGGGTAGGTAGTTCGTACAGTAAATCCAAGAATGTAACTGTTTAGTCCATCGATCTGGATTTTTCAATCCGGATCGAGCGGGGCGCAGGGAATCCATCGAGTAGGACTGTACATTGTTAATTCCGACTCCCCGAGGCTTCCCTGCCTTGACCGAAGGTGGGACGCATTGTAACACCATGAACGAAACAATGCACTAATCAGATGCCCAAAAATCATTGATACGCCGCGGCGGGTCCGGTTTCCTAACCGAACCGGTGATCATCCAGCCTCGTAGGTACGGTTTCCAACCGCGCCTACCGAAAACTTAGGTACACATGAATGGAATTAACCATAGAAGACTTTGGCAATCTTACGCAAGCTAGTATATCACCCGCGGCATGTCGTGTCAAACGTGAGCACTGTGGACGAATTGGACCTGCGGCGGACTCCCGTAAAATTCTGCGCTTCTGTATACGCGTGCCATACAATACACCCACTCCTCGTGATTCAGTCACACACCGGGTTATTTTTGACAAGTAACTTCATCCTCTACAAGATTTTACTTCCTCGCTTTTTCCCGAATATGTTATAATCGAGTCAAAGCAATTTGGAGTCTTGCGACACAATTATACAGGTATGTTATGACATGCAGCGCCGTCACCGAGCGAGACTATAACGCGTGTTGTTCAGACGATCTATACAGGATAATACCTCTTTACGCATAGTTGCAGATAAGCGATTTGTGATAGCTTTCCGAGGCACTTACCAGCCTCGGACGTTTGGTCGATTCAAGTAATGATCACTTCCAACGACTTGACGAATTCGAGGGATTAGAGAATGGCAGATCAAAGTTTCAGACTCACGGAACACCAGATTAACTTCTACGACGTATTCGGTTATCTTAGTTTTCCCGGACTGGTAGCCGATCGAATAGATGAAATTGTACGAGAGTTCGAAAACGTGTGGGCGGAGCGCGGCGGCGGGCATTACGGCAAGCCGCATGAAGGCAAAGCCCGTTCATGTATTGTGCCCTTCATCGATCAGAGCGAAGTTCTCTGTACACTGCTTGACGACCACCGCATTCTCGCCATTGCCAAAACGTTGCTCGGCGACGATTTCAACTACATGGGAAGCGATGGAAATTTTTATGTCGGCGACACGGGCTGGCACTCCGACGGCGGACACGGGCCCGATGACCCGATGCACATCAAAATCGCATTCTACCTTGATGTTTTGACCGGTGACACGGGATCGTTACGAGTCATCCCCGGTAGTCATCGATTGGGAGATCATTATGCGGAAGCTCTGAGCGGCCAAATCGGGCAGAGCGCCGACCTGTGGGGAATTCACGGACGTGATGTGCCCGCCACTATCTTTGACACCCAACCGGGAGATGTTGTGCTGTTCAATCATAATTGCAAGCACTCGGCATTCGGCGGCGGCGGTCGGCGGCGCATGTTCACGATGAACTTATGTCAACGCTACCCGGACGACCGATTGGAAGATCTGCGCAACTACATCAGCGGCGGCGCCCGTTTCTGGGTCGAACGCGCCTTTAGTGAGAAAATGGTGAACACAGCTGGGCCCGAGCGGATGCGGCATCTTGAGCAAGTAATGGCGAACGATGGACACCTAGCCGAAATGTCACGCCAAGCACGGGCGAGGATGTCAGAACCGTCACGCGGTTGATTATTTCGTTCCACACATTCATGTCTCATCAGTTATTGTTGTAATGACCCAACAAGAATATACTAACGACAATATCGAAGTTGATTACACGCGCATCGTTGCTGACACCGAGGAGTCAACCCGGTTTCTACCCGGAAGCCCGATCGAGATAATTCGCTCGGTTAACTTCACCGGTCCTCCCGAATATGCCCTCTTTGACTTCGACGGCACGCTGAGTCTCATACGCGAGGGGTGGATGAATGTGATGATCCCGGTGATGGTCGAGGTTTTGCGTGAAACGGGAACCGGTGAATCACGTGAGCAGTTGCACAATCTTGTCTATAAGTTCGTGACCGAGCTAACGGGTAAGCAGACAATCTATCAGATGATTCGGTTGAAAGAGGAGGTAGCGCTACGAGGTGGTACTCCGCTGGATCCGCTTGATTATAAACGTGAATACCACAACCGCTTGATGGAGCGCATAAACTCGCGGCGAGAGGGGCTACGCACCGGTCGAACTGCCCCGGGTGAAATGCTTGTTCCGGGAAGCGTTGAGCTACTTAACGGTCTCAAACGGCGGGATGTGCAAATGTATCTTGCCAGCGGCACGGACGAGCACTATGTCCGCGAGGAGGCATTGCTGTTGGGGATCGACTCTTATTTCGGGGAAAACATCTACGGCGCCATCGACGATTATCGCTCATTTTCAAAAGCGCAAGTCATTCGTAACATCCTCGACAATGCAGATGTCGTGCCATCCAAGCTAGTGGGTTTCGGTGACGGCTATGTCGAAATCTTGAACGTGAAAGAGGCGGGAGGTACAGCGGTCGGTGTCGCGAGCGATGAATCCGAGCGCAGCGGCAAACCCGATGTTTGGAAACGCGAGCGGCTAATCGGGGTCGGAGCCGATTTGATCATACCGGACTTTCGCCACCATGAAGACCTCATTGAATACCTCTGGCCGTCGCGTTGATGAGGCCGTTGACCAACCCACATCTCGGAGAAAACCATGAAAGCAGCCGTATTTTACCAGACCAATGTTCCCGTTTCAATCGAGGAACTTGAAATCGAGGCACCGCAAGAAGGCGAAGTCCTGCTTGACATCGTAGGGGCGGGAGTGTGCCATAGCGATTACCACTTCGTGGATGGCCACGTCAAACGCGAGGTGACGCCTTGGGTCATGGGACACGAAGGCGCTGGCGTCGTCGTGGAAACCGGTCCGGGTGTGTCAAACCTCGCCCCTGGCGACAAGGTCATTCTTTCGCTTGACGCTATGTGCGGATACTGTCGAACGTGCAGCCAAGGAAGCCCGGCGCTATGCGAAACGCATCCGGACAACCCCGTCAGCCGTATGAAGAAGGATGGACAGCCGTTTTATCACATTCGTCCCACGTTTGCGGAACAGACTATAGCTCTGGCAAATGCCTGCGTCAAGGTGCCGAATGAAACACCGCTTGAGAAAGCGTGTCTTATTAGCTGTGCGGTGATTACGGGCATTGGAGCGGTCGTAAATAGGGCAAAAGTCGAGGCGGGGTCCGCCATGGTGGTGTTTGGATGCGGCGGCGTTGGCCTTAACGCCATTCAGGGAGGCGTCTTGGCGTCTGCCGGCAAAATCATTGCCGTTGACAGGGTTCCATACAAGCTGGAGTTAGCGGAACAATTTGGGGCTACTCATTTAGTGAACGCCGACAAAGAAGATCCCGTCCAGAGAATCAAGGAGATTACGGGCGGCGGAGCGGACTACGCCTTTGAGGTTGTCGGTTTTCCCGCCTTGGTTCGCCAAGCAATCGACTCGGTTCGCCCAACCGGGACAGCCGTAGTGGTGGGAGTACAGCCGGCGGGACAGGATATTTATGTTGATGGCTGGGACCTTCTGCACGACCGCGCCCTTATGGGCGGTTGGCACGGCGCCGCCAGAGCCAGAGTTGATTTCCTCTGGCTGCTCGACCTCTACAATCAGGGTAAGATTAAACTTGACGAGTTGATTTCGCGTTATCGACCACTGGACGAACTCAACGAGGCATTCGATGACATGAACCAAGGAAAGGTAGCGCGCACTGTAATCGTCTTCGACTGATTGACCTGTAGTAGCATGTTTCCCAGTGCCTCAGGATGGAAACCTACGATTGAAGCCTGAAAATCGGCGATGCCGAAATATACTGACCACTGGCACCTAACCATCGACCACAGTTTTTCACATGCCCTTTCCTCAATTCGATCGTTTCACGGTCCGCATGCAGCCGCTCTCGACAAGGGAGAATAAGAAGAATATCGTTCAAGACCACGTTTCTCCGGAGGCCGTACCAAACCGGTTGAGTGCGACGGCACAAGCGCTGATTAGCAAATGCGGCGAGCGAGTGAGAAAAGCGAGGCGGGAAGATCTTCCGGTGATTCTTGCCTTTGGCGCCCATGCGATCAAGAACGGACTCGCTCCCGTTTTTCTGAGCCTGATTGAGCGAGGATGGGTCACGCATTTGGCGACCAACGGCGCGGGAATTATCCATGACTGGGAGTTTGCGTTTCAAGGCAAGAGTTGCGAAGATGTCGAGTTAATGGTGCAGGAGGGACGTTTCGGCAATTGGGAAGAAACCGGGTTCTATATCAACCTTGCACTGAACGTCGGTGCTTATGAGGGGAAAGGGTACGGGGAGTCAATCGGCGCCCTAATTCAGAACGAAGGGTTAACCATCCCATCAACCGGCGAACTGGAGCGCTTCATCCAAAATGAGACCGCCAAACAGCCTGAAGCGGCTGCCGCAGCCGCGGACCTGCTTGGAGTGTTGCAGAGATTTGACTTACCAAGCGGTGCGTTAGAAGTTCCTCATCCGTGGAAACAATTCAGCATCCAAGCCGGGGCGTATCGGCAATGCATACCGTTCACCGGACATCCCATGATTGGACACGACATCATCTATAACCATCCGATGAACTGTTGTGCCAGTCTCGGTAGAGCCGCGCAACGCGATTTTTTGACATTCGCCGAAAGTGTTAACCGTTTGGATGGCGGGGTCTATATTTCCGTCGGCTCGGCAATTATGAGCCCCATGATATTCGAGAAATCGCTCTCTATGGCGCAGAATCTTGCAATTCAAAACGGTGGACACATTGACAATCATTTCATTTTAGTGAACGATCTCGCAGAATCAGATTGGGATTGGTCACGAGGCGAGCCACCTGAAGAGAATCCCGCCTATTACCTGAGATATAACAAGACATTTAGCAGAATGGGCGGTACGATGCACTATCTGGGTGCGGACAATCGGGACTTCCTACTCGCTCTGTCCCACCAGTTATCGGGGGAGGCTAAAGTTTGAGCAACGCGCTGCTTTCTCAGGATGGTCTGCATCAACTCATCGAACGATTCCCGAATTGCCGCATAGCCGTTCTCGGCGATTTCTTCTTGGACAAATACTTGGACACTGATCCGGCGCTCGTTGAAACCAGTGTTGAAACAGGCAAAGAAGCGCACCAAGTCGTTCGCATCCGTTGCAGCCCGGGAGCCGCCGGAACGGTTGTCAATAACCTAGCGTCGCTGAATCCCGGTCAATTGCACGCTATCGGTCTCACCGGCGACGACGGTGAAGCCTTTGAGCTGCGGCGCGGCCTTGCCGCTCGGAACTGCACGACTGACCATCTAATCCGGTCGTCTTCGCACAATACACCCACGTACCTCAAACCGAGAGACAACTCGATACCGGGGTTGGACGGGGAAATATGCCGCTATGATACAAAAAATCGGGATCCTATGTCACCCGAACTGGAGGCGCAGCTTATCCAAGCGCTTGACGTGCTTCTGCCGGAACTTGACGCCGTAATAATTTTGGATCAGGTTGAGGAAGCGGTGGGAGGTGTGCTCTCTTCGGCCATCCGCGACGCTGCCATTGAGCGTGCTCAACGATTTCCCGGCGTCGTATTCTGGGTGGATAGCAGGGAACGCGTCCACGAATTCCGACGCATGACGTTAAAATCAAACGAATATGAAGTGCTCGGCATGAAACAGCCCCCACCGGGAACTATAATAGATTTGAATAAAGTAGAGGTTGAAGCTCGTAAACTCCGGCGGAGAAACGGCGCCCCGGTCGTCGTTACGTGCGGTGACAAGGGTGTCTTGATCAGCGATCCCGACTGGAAGTGGGTTCCAGCCGTACGCGTAGACGGCGAAATTGATGCCACCGGGGCGGGAGACAGCTTTAACGCCGGAGCCACGCTTGCCCTAGCTGCCGGCGCTTCTTTCGCTGAAGCAACGGTTGTCGCGCACCTTGTCGCATCGATTACTATCCAACAACTCGCTACAACCGGAGTCGCGCGCCCCTATCAGTTGCCGGACCGGCTCAGTCTTTGGATTCAACAGCAAAAGGAATGATCGCATGGAAAATTCGTCATTTGCTTCCCAGTATCTAGAATCGCTTTCGGGAATCCTCTTGGGAATCGATGCCTCACAAGTCCAACGGGCGGTTGAAACGCTGCGAGACGCACGCGACCGGGGAAGCACTATCTACTCGTGCGGCAATGGCGGAAGCGCAAGCATCGCTTCGCAGATGGTTGTCGATCTCGTGAAAGGCGGTTCCTACGGAAAGCCGACACCACGCATCAAGATGATCGGGTTGACCGATAGCATTGCTACTGTGACCGCCTACGCCAACGATGTAAGTTACGATTCCGTATTTGTAGAACAGCTTAAGAACTGGGCAGCGCCCGATGACGTGCTCATAGCCATTAGCGGCAGCGGCAACAGCCAAAATGTGCTAAATGCCGTTGAATACGCTAACGAATGCAATGTCATAACAATTGCGTGCACCACCGCTGAAGGTGGGAAACTCAGAGATCTCGTCCGCATACCGCTTCTCGTTCCGTCGTCGCACATGGGCCACCTCGAAGATTGTTTCTTTGCGATGACGCACGTCCTCTGTTACGCATTCATCGAAGAGCGCGTGTAAATGCATGAATGAGAATATACCCATGCCCTATATCCATAGTTCAAGTTGAACGCTTTCGATGCGGGGCAAGATGCCCCGCCTGCGGGTTTTGGTGTACCGATTACGGTTAATATCGATTTTTTCACGATCGCGTGATCGGAAACACAATACCCGATGTCATAAAGCGAAATGACAATTTGAGGCGGGATTAGACCAATTAACACGAGCGACTCGCTGTTGGAGACGGTGCAATTCCTTATAGCTGTTCAGTCCGTTTGTTCCAAGTGTTTTCAATTCAGGCGGAACTTCGTTCGCCTCATTCGACTCCGGTTTCTTGACCATTATAGTCATTTGCGACCATAGTTACACATATTTAGATCGTATGCTACTCGGTTTGATAGTTGTAGATTGTTACGACAAATCAACTACCTGCAGAGGAGATCCTTGCTCAAGACAAGAGATCGCGACCGGGAGAAGATCTCTATCGCACTCGCTAATCGCTCGTTTGATCTCCTACAAAAGATACGTATGAGGTGCGTAAATTTAAGATCAAACTGTGTAGTTCCAAATGTATAATTATTAGTTGGAATGACTATAGTCATTCACACAGATTCTTCCGAGATGTACAACCATATAAAATGATGAAGACAATAGCTATCAGAATCGCATTTTGCTGTATGAGTATTCACATCGCAAGTCTAATTTTTCCAAGCGTCACTCATGCACAATTCTTGAAAGACGTGGTTGCCATTTGGCTTTTTGACGAGGGTAACGGCAAGAAAATCAAGGATTATGCCCGAAAGGGCCATGATGGTGTGTTCCTTACCGGTAAACCCGACTGGGTCGAAGGAAAATTTGGCACCGCTCTGCAATTTCACGGTGTAGATGAAATGGCGTGGGTGGACATTGAAAAACCGGTGGCTATGGACTCTGTTGACTTCAGCATAGGATGCTGGATGAAACCCGCTAAGCCGCAGCGCACTTGGGCAAATTTGCTCGCCGGTAGAGACGAAGAAAAATCGAACACGGGAATCTCCCTACTCCAATATGAAAATCATGTCAACCGCTATAGAATTGCCATCGGTGGCGTATTCGCGTGGGAGGGACTGGGCAATCCGAGGCACGGCGCCCAACTGAAAACAGACGAATGGAATCACCTCGTGTTCGTCCGGAATGGCAGAAATGGAACTTGGTATCTGAACGGCGAACCGGATCGTCCAATGAGAAACGGATTTCACATAGACCTCGGATCGGAAAAAAGGCTGGCACGTGCAAGGAAGAATTTCCGGATAGGCACAGCCGTATTCGACGATGCGCGCCGCTGGCGAGGCATACTTGATGAGACATTTATTTTCGAGAGAGCACTGAGTCAAGAGGAAATCATCAGGATCATGAACGACGGTATCGTGGAGGGACAACACGTGGATACAAAGGGAAAAATCGCGACTGTTTGGGGCAAGATTAAATCATCGAATTGACACACAAGCCGCATCCGGCTTCGCTTTTTTTTCTGTTGAGAACAATAGGCCATGACCTCAGATTCCACCACGATTGACGTCTTGTGTATGAATCGAAGCGTCGGATGTATGTGACGTTGCAATCCCGGGTCGTGCATCCCACCGGTAGCTGAACACATTTTCTCTATCGAGTGACTCCTTATGAAAATTACCGATCTCAAGACATACGTAGTCGCAAATCCACCTCCCCACCGGGGCGGGCCCTATTTTGTCTTCCTGAAACTCACCACCAACGACATCGTCCATGGCTTCGGTGAGGTGTACGGCGTGCCGTTCCAACCCGGCAAAGTTACGGCACTCATTGAGGACGTTGTCGGTCGAAACGTCATAGGGAGAGATCCGTTCCAGATCGAAAAACTGTGGCGGATAGTGTACTCAAGAGGCTACACGCAGCACCCCGATCTTACCTTGGTCGGAATACTTAGCGGAATCGAAAAAGCCTGTTGGGATATTATCGGAAAAGCCCTGAATCAACCCATCTACAACTTGCTCGGCGGGCAGGTTCACGAGAAATTGCGTTCCTACACGTACTTGTACGCCGATTCCGATGTGCCTCCACCAACCGACACCGCTCACGACCGCAGGATACCCGTCAACTTGCACAGTCACCCGCAGCTCGCCGCTGAACGAGCTGCTGCGTACGTTGAGCATGGGTTCACCGCCGTGAAATTCGATCCCGTCTGGGGAATGTCCGCCTTTGACCCGCGCCAGCTTTCTTTAGAGGTTCTGGACAACGCCGAATGCGTCACAAAGACTATTCGAGAAGCGGTCGGCAACAGGTGCGACCTGCTCATCGGCACTCACGGACAGATGACCACTTCCAGCGCAATCCGCCTCGCCAAGCGCCTGGAGCCATTCGATCCACTTTGGTTCGAGGAGCCGGTGCCGCCGGAAAACCCGTCGGAAATGGCACGTGTCGCCCAATCCACCAGCATCCCGGTTGCTACCGGCGAACGCTTGACGACAAAGTACGAATACGCAGAACTATTGCAAAGACAAGCCGCCGCGATCCTTCAACCCGCTCTCGCTCGAGTTGGGGGAATACTTGAGGCAAAGAAGATTGCGGGAATGGCGGAGGCGCATTACGCGCAGATTGCCCCTCACCTCTACTGCGGTCCAATCGAAGCCGCCGCTAACATTCAACTCGGAACATGCAGCCCGAATTTCCTCATTCAGGAAAGCATTGAGACGTTCGGCGGCTTTCACGCCGAACTTCTCAAAGAACCCATCAGATGGGAGGACGGCTACATTATACCGTCGGACAAACCGGGATTGGGCGTTGAACTGGACGAGGAAGTCGCGGCACAGCATCCGTATTCCGGACCCATCTTTCCCGAAATGACCGAAAGACCGATTTAGTGTAGCTTTCGGTAATAGGACTTGCGCAGGTGGAAATCTCAGTGTGTCGTAATGACGATTCATTATGCGTAATACGTGATGCGTAACTGATTTTCTCACGTATTGCGATCACGCGACTCGATAAGGAGCACGATAGAGTTCCTACTACGTATTACTTGCACCTAAATCTCCACTATGCATTGAGGCAACTTTCGTAAGTCCTACACAATTATGTGCGAGGCCGACCTGCCATGACTGGGGCGATTCTCTTCTTAGCACAATCCTTGCTACAAGCCAAAACCACTTCCCCTGGACCAAATATGTCCGCAATTGAGTCAGAAGTTCCCGGCAAAAGATCCACCAAACCCAAAAAACTCGAAGGGTGGAAATGGGATGTGACAATCTATGACCGCCCCGGTTGGTCAACGCCGTGGATTGCCGGACCCAGGCTTGTTGGGGATGAGATTCTCGTCCAATGCATCTCACATCCGGAGGACATCTACTACGACGATTGGTATGCGGAGCACAGCGAAACAGTCACACTCTCGTCAACAGATGACGGCTTGTCATGGACGGAGACCTCCAACGAACGCATCGCCAGCGGCGTAACGAATTCCCCTGACGATTTCATGGTCGATGTGTCCACATGTTCCGCCCTAACGGAAGAAGAAGCTGAGGAAAGAAAACGACGATTGGAGGCAGCCGGGCTTGGTCATTTGTACGATACAACCCTCGGTGATGGGCAATCTGGCTGGCTAATCTACCCTGACTCAATGGCGGCGGAACTCAAGGCAAAAGGATATTCTGTTTTCGACGAACATCCGATTATTCCCGAAGGGCAAGCCGCGGTCTACGCACGAGCGATTCAGGGGAGATTCTCTACAAACCGTGGAGAGACTTGGATCGACGCGGACATACAGGGATTGCCGGTTTTCGGACATGGCCCCGTTCCCAGCGGAAGCCTTGAACTGTCCGACGGTACAAGACTCGAATTCTTTTACGGCTGCGAGCTTCACGAGCAGATGCGCTCCGTTTACGTGCTCCGGTCCACCGACGGCGGGAAGAACTGGCAGACATCAAAAATACCCGCCGATCCCGAACTCTCCCTCACTGAAACCTCGATGGCGGCGTTCCCCGGCGGTAGGGTGCACATGATGATGAGGTGCGACGTTGGAGGCGACGGCTTTGTCTACTCGACCAATTCCGATGACGGCGGCTTGACTTGGAGTCCGGCGAAGCGCACGCCCGTACGCGGGCAACCGCTACTGCTGCTTAAGCTGCGGGATGGAGGTATACTGTGTACCTACTGCCACCGTTTGTTTCCCGGCGGAATTCGATCCTGTCTCAGCTACGATGAAGGGGAGTCTTACGATATTGAGAACGAAAAAATCTTGAGAGACGACGTGATTCCCGGTCCCTGGATTTCTCCGTGCGGTCCTCCCTCGATTGAACTCGGCGACGGCACAATCTTCAGCGTTTACACACTTCCGAAAGTAACCCAATTGAAGCCGGGAGAAACAGCGGACGGGGGCTTGTTCTGCGTCCGACCAAAGTACCACTGCTATGTTGCAGGCAGCCGTTATACTCTGGACTATGTGCGTCCCCTACCGGGCAAATAATTATCGTCCCCGTCGAAAATTGCACTTGTAGGGTGCGCATGGTGTAGCGGCGTTTCAGACCAACCGAATCTTCCGACTATCCACATCAGAGCGAGTGAAGAGTATGATTGATCAATCACACGCAATGTTACTGAGAATGGCTTCACTGGCGTTCGGGGACACCGGACAAACTTGCTCAACAGATGTATCTCATTCTGCCAATGATCTTCGCGGCTTGGATGGCTGCATCGTCGAGGTCGATCCTCGGATCCTGGGTGACAGGGGTGAATCCGCAAAGCCGCTTCGGTGGAGATGCCGGGAACTTTTGATTGAGTGGGGGTTCAAGAAGGGAACCGAGAATCTGGCGTTCGACGGTGACATTCAATCCACTCACTTTCTCGGCAAAGTCGCCACAGTCAAACCGTTATCCGGAGACAACTCGACCGAAATGACCGCCGAACACAGTTGGAAATCGCCTCCAAGCGGCGGCCCACGCCGCGGGATTGTCGTTTCCGTGCTATATTCGGACACGGTCCGCGGTCCCGGGCGAACGATACTCACCGTGCGGACGTGTTCGGGAAGTTTCTCCTTTCAACCGGTCGACCTAGATGACGGACCAATTTTGGCGCCGGCACACGGATTTTTCGTAACGGACACTTCATCGAACCTAACCGCGGCGGCATTCCAAGACGATTTGGCATCAAAGAGCCTGAAGTCGATTCGTCAGATGGTTCGTGAACACGCGGAACAGACGTGGGAAGGCGCGATGAAAACCATTCACGGAAAAATAGAGTTCTCCGGTCTCCCCACTCCGCCATGCCATCCGCGCATGGATGTGACTGTGCCTGATGAAAATCTGACCGCGCTTTGGCGTATTGGTGCTTGGCAACTCATCAAGAATTGCCCGAGGATTCACCGCGACGACATTCAATTCGTCGGCAAAACGGGCGATGTCGGCAGTTGCAGGCGAATTGATGACCCGGACGACCCAAAGGGTATGTATGTCGTGCGTAACCACCCGTTTCCTCCGCTGAGTTGCGAAACCGAGCGTATCCTATTGGCGCTAGACCACATGGGAATGCACGACGTGGCGCGCGACGGTATATCCATTTGGTTAGAAAACCAACAACCGAACGGAGCACTGTTCGTCAATTCGGGAATCGAAGCCGCGCACAGACAGGGTGCGTTGCAACTTCCGTGGATCTTGGCGGAACACGCGCGGTTAACGGGAGATCGAAAATGGCTAGAGCAGGGTGCACCCAAGCTGAAAGCGGTGGCGGAGTGGATCATTGATCGGCGCCGTTGCACGATGAAAGAGAGTCTTTCGCGCGAAGAAGCTTCAGGGATTAAAGACGGAACATGGTCTCCCTATGGACTGCAACCTCCAGCTTCAATGGGCGATTCCGATGCCAGAGGTTCGGTTTATTTCTTTCTGGCAGACGCGTTTGCATACCGTTCCGTGAAACTCTTAGCAGATGCCCTCTTGCAAATAGATTCGCAGACCGGCGCTGCCCTGTCGGCGGAGGCAGAAAACTACGCACAAGATTTAATTGCAGTGTTGGACGAAACCTTCATTCGGTCTCCACTAATCAAAACCCGAAACGGCACGTACGGATCGTTCCTGCCTCAAGGGTTTCAGGACCGTGGTCCCCGTGCCCGAACGCTGCCCGAAGGAGTAGATGTCCATTCCCACTGCGGTCCTCTGTCGGGCGATATCACCGTCACCTCATCGTCGGTTGACGCTTGGCTGGGAGCCGGAATGCTCTCCGCCGAAGACCCGCGAATCGACGCTCATTTCGACGTGTTGGAGGATGTCCTTCTGCTGGACAACCCTTGGGGGCGTGAGTGGCAAAATCGCACCATAGCGAGGGGCGATACCGTGGACGAGGCGTGGTTTAATCACGCAGGATTTGGTTATCAGAGCGGTTGGGAAAGGGTACCGGACTATTACCTTATCAAAGATGACATACCGAATTTCCTCCGCGCTTGGTTAAACCGGTGTGCGGTGGACCTGAACATGAAAAACTGGACGTTCAATGAACACACCATTCATGTGGAATGCGACAAATCACATGGGAATGCTGCATTTCTGTCAAACTTCCGAAAAATGCTGGTGATGGAGTTGAACGAATCACTCTGGCTTGCTCGAGGAACACCTAGAGTCTGGCTGGAGCAAGGCAATAGAATCTCGGTGAAGAATGCGCCGACACATTTCGGCAATGTCGGTTTTGAAATCGTGTCGGACGTGGACAACGGTATCGTTGCCGCTACGGTCGATCTGCCATCGCGATATTTTCCTGACTCCGTATATTTGAGGCTGCGCCATCCGAAATCTCTATCCATCAAACACGTCACAGTTAACGGTAAACCGTGGCCGCATTTCAGTAGGGAGTTGGAATCAATTGTGCTCTCGGACCTCACTGGAAAATTATCGTTGCTTGCGTCATACTAAGAAGCGATTACGAATGGAGACGGGTTCGGATCGATTGTAGATCACGATGTAGCCGAATCGACTCAAGATAAGGTTTCTGACATGACGATAGAGAGAATCCTCCAAAACGAAGCGAAACTTCACCGAGATTTCTTTGGAGAAAAGTTCGACTTAACTGAATTTGAAGCCGCGCTTCAGAAATATGGAGAAGAAAAAGTTAGAAGGTGGAACGCGTTAGGTCTGGAGCCTCACTTTTTGCCCGAGATTACAATGAGCCGAGAGACCGAGTTTCCCGGTTGGAAAGTTAAACCCGAAGAGTGGCTCTATCTTAAAGTCAAAGAGGGCAAAATTCTTCGCCAACGGTTCGACGGGGAACTTCAAGTCGATCACAAAGCCTTTGCATTGGAAGGTGTCACTGTTCTTGTGGATACCCGATTGAAACCGACTCACAAAGAGGACAAGCAGATGTGGGCGGATGACCACCTTTTTCTCGGTCCGATCATGGAGAGGCTGCGCGACGAGAAGAGAATTACTGAAAACTATTACGGTCTTCAATCCTCGCGCTTTGATGTCTCGATCGATGAATGGGCAGACGAAATCCGGCCTGCCGTGGCTGATTTTCTGGGATTCGGGCGTTCTCAAATTCGATTGGAACGGGCGATAGAAATGAATGTTATTCCCCAACTGTATCCGCACATGCCTCGAAAAGACGATCTCGCAACGGACAGAGGATTTTCTTGGATTTGGCTTGAAGAACACTTCGCGGTGCGTGCCAATCGGCTTGTTGGAGGCCAGTTTTATTACGGTGGGTTCGCTTTTGTCTTCTGGCCCGACGCGCTCCGAAGTTACGGCTGTTTTCGTCCTCTTGCCGTGATTTAAATCCCTTCCCGGGTTTCACGGAGGGGAGAATGCGGTTGACAGTCGTCCAGCCCGTCCCTATAATGGGAATACCAATTAGCCTACGCACCATCTCGAAATATCCTCAGAAACGCTGGGGCTGTTCCGATATTCAGGCCAACACGAGCCGTGACCAATGAGGGCGATGTACATTTATAGGCACCGAATAGTCACAAAATGCATCCGTCTAACTCTTGTCGATCTACGGTAAAGCAAGTCCCTTCCTATATCGTAATCCTAGGCAGTTTTTTTTATATTTCAAGCCTTGTTTTGAGAATGCAGGAGAACGCCACCATGGCTTCAGATTCCGTTGAATCGCCGGTTGTACGTTACATCACCCAAATGGATGCCTGTCAACCCCGGGGTGCCCTCTCGGATAGAATGGAACAGGGCAAATGGCAACTGATTACTTACGAAACGGAAGAACTCAAGGGTGTTATGATCGGAGCGCTTTCCATCATCAATGCCCCCAATCTGACCATTCCGCTAGACGCTGCCGGCTGGCACAAGGTCTATATCGGCTACTGGAACCCCTCCCATCTGTACGACGACGACCCAATCATAAAAGTCAAGTTGAGCGGCCAACCGGCTTTTCGTATCTTTCACGAAGGCATAAGCGCCGATAGACAGGATTCCACCTTCCTGCGCGAAGCGTTTTTCGACCATGCCGATCTCACCGGTCAAGATCTTGTAATCGGCAAGTCAAACGGAATCCTGGGCAAGCAGATGTTCTTTGCTTATGTCAAGTTGGTACCCATGAGATTGGAGGAAGTTGAGCAACTCACAAACAATCGCGCGGATCTAAGCAAACGAAACTTGGCTGTCAGCATTGATGGAGCTAGTTTTCTCCACCTCTGCGAGTTTAGCAGTCCCAACGACATACTCTCTCTTGTCGAACCATACCGTCATTCCGATGTCGGTAGAATCTTCTGGGCAGTTTGTTACGGTGCTCTTACCAACTATCCCACGAAGGTTAAGGGCGCGCAATTTCGCACGGACGGCGCATGGCCAAATCTTATTGATCAGGTATTTGAGGATCGCGATCACGGCATCACATCCAGGCATCGAGGCGAAAAACAGACATTGAACACGTTAAGAGCGCTGGCTGCCGACGGAATCATCCCCCAGCAATTGGCTGCCGACCACGTCCACAACATGGGGGTGGGTATCAAGTTCGATTTGATGTTTCGCATGGGCATCTTGGGAGTTCTTCCGCGTCAACCCGACAGGGGCGATTTTGTCTCGGAGCATCCCGAGTACCGCCAAGTGCTCCGAGACGGCACCGTGGTCGAAAAAGCCAGCTACGCCTTCCCCGAAGTACAGAACCTGATGCTGAATCTCATTCTAGAAGCCACAACCCTGATCGACGCTGATGGTATTAATCTCTGCTATACCCGAGGTCCTCGCTTTCTATCCTATGAACAGCCGATACTGGATGCTTTTTCAAGCAAGTATGGCGAGGATGCCCGCAGCGTGGATCCGTCTGATCCGCGCCTACTTCAAACTCGCGCCGGTATCATGACGGAATTCATGCACAAGGTGCGTCGGACGCTTGATGAAGTGGGCGCCGCGAAGGGCAAAAGGCTGGAACTGTCAATTTGGGCTTGGCCGCACGACCAGGACGTGTGGCTCGGGAATCGCCCTATTGACGAAGGGCTCGACATTCTAGCGTGGATAAAGGCGGGACTGCTGGATAGCGTTGTCTCTCGCGGTCGTGACCCCGACACGGGAATATACGGCATCGACAGCGATTACATTTCCCTCGGCAAAGCGCATAACTGCGAGTTCATTCTGGCTGACGGCGAATACATGCACGGGCTTGGCGAAGAACGTAGGAAACACTGGTTGTCAGCCGCTAAAGAGGCAGGCGCTGAATATTTCGCTTACTGGGATGCCGATTTCGCGCAAATCAATCCGGAGTTGTGGGCGTGGCTGCGCCGTATGGGCCATCAAGACGAGCAACTCAACTGGGATCCCGAAGCGCATCAAATCAAATCCATTCGCCTCCACAAGATTGACGGGATTGATATCCTGCAGGGCTTGTCTCAGACGGTGTATTCAGGAGGTTAGTCTAATCTTTGTTCTAATGCACTTCATGACCGAATTGGCATGATCGCAGGTGATTGGCGCGCTGCGAAATCCTACAGAGTAAGGGCGACGTTTCTTCGATTACAGTTCGGTTTCTCTCGGCGAATTACGGGCGCGCCTCGGGCGGCGGTCATTTGGGTATTTTTTGTGAATGAATATGGGATTCCAACTCACCTACCAGCACATCGACGATTTTCAACTGCAGGGATACACAGTATTTCGCAAGATTCTTCCCACATCTCTAATCCGCGATCTTCGCCGCGTGAGCCATTCCGCAAGACACATCGCCCGTGACCGTCTGGGATCGCAGGCTCAACGGCTGCAACCAGTCGGCAGCTTCGATATCGATCAACCACCTTTCATCGACTATGCCGAACTGCCGGATCTTGTGAAGGCTATCGCCGAGTTGCTATCGCCGCGTCATCAGCATGGTAACAGAAACCACCTCGGCGTCCTCATTGAGCCTGCGGAAGAACCTTACTGTACACCGTGGCATCGCGATTGGCGAGACAACCTTCCAGGCATGAATTTGGATCGATGGAATCAGCGATTCCAAGACACGAACCTTTTCAATCAAATAAACTGCGCGCTGTACAACGATAACTGCACGTGGCTCGTACCGGGCAGCCACTCGCGGCACGACCTAGCAAGCGAAATGGAACGGTTCCCGAATCGCCCCATCAGTGGTCCGAATCTTAAGAACAAGAATACAGAGGAACGTGAGCAAATCTGTCTGGAATACTGTCGAAGTATGCCCGGCTGCCTCCAACTGCACCTCGAAGCAGGTGATTTTGCCCTGTATAGAAGTTCAGTGTGGCATATAGGAAACTATGTCCCTTACAGCATCCGAGCGACACTCCACGACAGCGCTATGACACCGGAATTCGAGGCATGGAGCGAACAGGTGCAGCAGGAGGCGTCCGTGCGACGAGAAGCCGGAGTTGTGATGGACAACCCCAATATTGATCGATTCTGACAAGGAAGGAAAAACTGATGACCGCAATTCAAACCTACATGGACGCCTTTGAGCGCGACGGTTATGTCGTCGTGCCTGACGTTTTCGATCCGGACCGCGCCGCAGCAGCTTGTCGGGAAATGGAAAACCTCTTCTACGGCATGAGTTTTGACGAATATTTAGCGAAGTCGGAGAAGGAGGGAGAATACGCGCCGCTTGAGACGGCTTACGGACACCAGTTTCCGTGCGGCAGAGCTCCTCTTGACAGCCTCATTGAAAACGACTACCTTCTCGACCTGATGGAAGCCATCCTCGATACAGACCAAATCCGATTCCTTTTCGGCGGGTTGTTCTTGCGATCAGGTCCGACAGACACCGTACCCGGCGGATTCGGCATTGAACACCCCTGGCAAGGCTACCACACCGACCATCATACAGCCTGCTATCTACCGCATACGCAGGACTCACATCTCAACGCCTATCTGATTGCAGGCGCCTTTCTTCACGATATCGAAGACGACAATGTCCCCATGCAAATCATACCGGGATCGCACAAGCAGATTCCCGGATTGATACCGCGATTGATAGAGGAGGGCATTTTTAGCCACTGGTGCTCAATCAATGACATCCGGAAGATTCCCGAATTTGCGGCGCCGGTTCCCGCAAAGGGTAAAGCCGGCAGCGTTCTGTTGCGGTCTTCGTACGGCGTTCACGCCGCCATCCCGTTCCGAAACAAGCGCAACCGAAGGGCGACATGGGGATTTACGGTCTGTTCCGCGGGGTCAAGCGCGTGGATGACACGCCACATTGGCGAACGCGGACTGGATACGGAGTTCACGCACACCTTCTGGGCAAAAACTACGCCCCGCGTCCGGTCATTGTTCGGTTGGCCCACCCCCGGTCACCCGTATTACACGCGCGAAACACTGGGCCTCCTCGCCGCTTGGTACCCGGGGATAGATTTAACGCCGTATGAGGAACAACTTGCTGCCTAGGTCCTACAGTTTTTGAGCTCTTGGGAATCCAATTCAATAGTTACGTACGAGCGCAGCTCCGAGCCGGATCAAATCAAAGACACCGGCATCGAATCTACTTGTATTCCACCTGCCGTACGGCCCACGGATATCATTAGAACCAACTGGAGTGCGAAATCTTGTCATTACAGTAATCATCAGACTCGTCTTGGTAGCGCGAACTGTTAGTTTGCGCATGCCACAATCTAACAGATTGTGGTACAGGCGAATGTCATAATCATACGTATCAATGACTCCCGCCGTAGCGGAGGAGACTTTACATGAGCTCGATTTCGACGTTGGACCTCGACGGGGATAGCTGGATGTTGAGCACCGATCCCGAGAACGTTGGCGAGGGTGAACGATGGTATGAAGGAGTGACAGGTGAGGCGAATGCCGCCCGCGTCCCCGGCATCATCCAAGAAACGTTCCCAACCTACCACGGCGTCGTTTGGTATTGGCGCGAGTTTGCTCCGCCGGAAAATCCACATGAAGATGGACGATACGTGCTGAAGTTCTGGCAGGTGGATTACCTCGCGGACGTTTGGGTTAACGGCGAGTATGTTGGGCAGCACGAAGGCACGGGAGATCCGTTTACGCTGGATGTGACGGACACAATCGTGGCGAATGCAGTGAATCGGGTTGCCGTGCGCGTCCTGAACCCGACGAATGAACCCATTGACGGCATCTCCCTCATGGAATCTACCGTCTGGGCACGAGGAATCCCGTGTACCCCGGGGCTCGCCCTCAATTACGGCGGAATTACAGATTCAGTGGAACTTTATATCGTACCTGCTGTTCGGGTGTCCGACCTGTATGTCAAGCCGGACTGGAAGACTGGTAACGTGGGCGTGAGTGCAAGTCTACACAACGCGAGAAATCGGACGGTTTCGACAGAACTTATCTTCTCTATCGCGCCAGCCACTAGCGGAAGCACTTTGAACTCGCAACGACTGGTCTGTGAGATTCCACCCGGCGAAAGCCTTGTCGAAGCCGAGTTGACGATAGGAACGCCGCATCTGTGGGAGCTCAACGATCCCTACATGTACCGCGTTAGCGCTAGTGTAAATGAGAACCAGTCGGCCTCAATCGATGAGCACTCGACTCGTTGTGGATTCCGTGATTTCCGATTTGAAGACGGTTATTTCCGTCTCAACGGGCGGCGCATTTTCGTCAAATGCGCTCAGACCGACGCCAGGGCACCGATCGGACATCTCGTGGCGCACGATCCCGATCTGCCGAGGCAAGATTTGATTCACTGCAAAGCCACACGTCACAACATGATTCGCTCCTTTGGGGGTCAAACGCCGCGCTACCAAATAGAGCTCTGCGACGAAATCGGATTGCTCGTATATCAGGAGCACGCCGCCGCGTGGCGAATGGCGCCGTCGCCCAAATTGCCCGAGCGGTTTCGCAGATCAGTGCAAGCCATGGTAAAGCGTGATCGAAACCACCCAAGCATCGTCATTTGGGGAATGTTGAATGAAACGGTCGAAGGTCCGGTTTACGACCAAGCCTTGGGAGCACTGCCGTATGTGCGCGAACTCGACGATACGCGCGTGGTTCTGCTCAACAGCGGCGACTTTGCCGGTACCGGAAATTCCATTGCCGATGCCAGACTCGAAAAGTGGGAGTCAACGCTTCTCGACACCCACCCCTACAAGACGGTGCCGCATCGCGCCGATGTCATCCAAGAGCTACGAACTCTGGACAAAGACGGCAAACCCATATTCCACTCGGAGGGAGGAATCGGTAGCGCTATAGATGTTGTGCGTCTCACGCGCCATTACGAACAGTTGGGAAGTACTGACTGTGAAGATGCTGCCGTGGTACGCCGCGCTTTGGATCGGTTCACCGCCGATTGGGAACGCTGGAATCTCGGGGATACGTTTGCCAATCCCGAAAATTACTTCCACCAGTGCATCGCTTGGATGGCGGAACTGCGCAAATTGGCTGCCAACGCGCTTCGAGCCAATCCGAACCTGATCGCCCACAATATCACGGGACTGGTTGACCCCAGCACAACAGGCGAAGGCATGCTTTCCAGTACGTTTCGGGAGTTAAAGCCCGGGGTTATAGACGCCATGTTCGACGCTTTTGCCCCGTTGCGCTGGTGCTTGTTCGTCGAACCGGTTCAGGTTTTCTGCGGGGGTCCGGTGCGCATCGAAGCCGTACTGGCCAATGAGGACGTGCTATCGCCCGGAGAGTACCCGGTTCGGTTTCAAGTTGTAGGTCCCCAAAATGTATCAGTATTCGACCGAACCGAGACACTCACAATTCCCGATACGGCGACAGCCTCCGAGCCAAGTTTCGCGCTGCCAGTGCTTGATGAACAGGTCGTGATTGAAGGCCCGCCCGGGAAGTACCGTTTCTTCGCCACTTTTCAGAAGAATGCCGCAGCGGCCGGTGGACAGATCGAGTTCTACGCGGCAGATGCAGGTGAAATGCCTGAGCTCGAGTTCGACGTGGTGCTTTGGGGGGATGATGCTGTGGCTGCAAATTGGCTGGATACGAGTGGCATCCCAACTCGAGAGTTTGAGCTGGGTACAGACGAGTCACCGAGTGTCATACTCGTGGGCGCCGCGCCTCCCGTCGACAAATCGGAAGCGTTCCGGGAACTCGCCAAACAAATTGCCCGAGGCTCGCACGCCGTGTTCCTGTCGCCGGATGTCTTCGCGGAAGGAGAGCACCGGGCCCGTTGGCTCCCGCTTGCGAACAAAGGAGATATTGTCGGTTTGACCGTAACGTTATATCACAAGGACGACTGGGCAAAAAACCATCCGATATTCGAAGGGCTGCCGGCAGGCCGCGTACTGGAACACACCTTTTATCGCGAAATGCTCAGCGGAACCGCATTTTCCGGCCAGGATGTTCCATCCGAGGTAGTTGCCGGGGCGATAAATACGTGCCTCGGATACAGTTCCGGTCTCACCGTGGCAGTCTATGACCTCGGCGCGGGAGGGTTTACCCTCAACAGCCTCCGCATTCGTGATGTTCTTGGATCCGACCCGGTCGCGGAGCGTTTGCTGCGGAACATGCTGAACCATGCCGGTCGCCGCGTCAATCCGCAGCCGACTCCCCTACCCGCCGACTTTGACGAATATCTCAGCGCGATAGGTTATTAGGTTCTGTTGACATTCTTCCGGGGAATGACTGTAATTGGCAGAGAAATACCTAACTAGGAGACGAGGCCGCCTTGTTCCGACGATATAGGGTTATGTAACAAGCTGGTATTTCGAAATTGTCCCAAATCGCTAAAAACGCACTAGATCGAAAACTTGGAATGGCGATTGATTCAGTCTGTCAAATTCCAACAGATAATCGGTAGATTAGTTTGAACTATCAAGCGAGCGATTAGCGAGTGCGATTGAGATCTCGCCAACTAAAGAAAAGCCCAGCTTTCCTTTGAGGGTAGGTGCTTAATCACGCATAAAACCAAACAGAGCATTGTGAATCCCAACGGAGACGCAATTCAGGAAACATAGCTGTTGGGTTCACTCTCTCTATGCACAAGACAGCGTTGTTGCAAGATGAATTCTCTCTTGGTGCTGACAAGGACTCGTGTTTGACCGTTTAACCCAACCTACGAGGATCGGTCGCTGTCCAAGATGTCGCCCCGCTGGGGCTATTATGTGGGCGCGGTTGACGTTGCTATACACCTGTCGCCCTGCCGGGGCTTCTGATGTGCGGCGAATCAGTGTACAGTCTATCTTCAGGAACATATCTTGCGTTTGATGAAGATTGATTTCTTAGAATCAGACATGTTTTCCCTCGGATATTTGTGCCACACAGATTCCAGAAACTAGGTGTAGTATGTACATTCTTGGTTCAGTTCTAGCGCTTTCGGCGCTCAGTTTTTGTGGGACAACGGAAAACAACCCACCACGGGTGGAAGCGGTGCCCTCGATTGCGGCGCATCGTCTCACGTCGCCTCCGATCATTGACGGGAAACTATTGGACGATTGTTGGCGAGAAGCCGATGTTGCCTCCGAATTTTGGCGCTCTGATGGATCATCGCGTGCCAATCCCTCTGCGTCCGTTCAGCTTGCCTTCGACGATGAAACCCTTTTTGTTGGATTCCGATGCCCATTACCCGACCCACAATCCGTGACGAATCAGCGGGATCAGATGTTCGGCAAGAATACCGCACAAGTGTTCCTGGATCCGCTTTTGGATCACCGGCGTGATGTTGGCCTTGCCGAAGACCCGGACGCTCTTTTTTACGCACACCCCGGCCCAAAGATTTTCCGATTTGCGGTCAACGCCGCTAACGGTCAGTTTTCAGACTTAATGGGGATTCCGTGGTGGAAAGTCCCTTGGCAAAGCGCAACGCACATTGGCGACAATTTCTGGAGCGCGGAACTGGCAATTCCCTTTGCGTCGTTCGCGTTCTTCGAGTCGACGGATCGGAGCGGACTGCAGCCCGGCTGGGAATCGACTTGGGGAATCAATTTTGCGATTGATGATACCGCCTGGGTGCGAAACGCTGAATCACGGGACGCTACTACCTCGCTCGGAAAGTTTAATCTCAATGCCAGTGAATCCCATTACCCTACCGCATTCGGCTCAGCTACCGCTATCGACGTGGATCCGACTCCGCACCGGTGGGCATATCTGATCGGTATCGGTCCGAAGACCGTCGGCGAAGTTCCCATCGTCCTCACCATGAGCAACCACACCGGCGTCCATCGCAAGATTAAAGTCATTGCCTCGGCTGTCTCTCATGAAGACACGGAAATCGAGAATATGTTTCCCCCTCAAGAGGGTATTTGGGAAGTCGCACCGGAAGGCATCCATTGGGCGCACGGGAGTCTGTCAATTCCAATCCATTCACCGGGTGATCAACTTTTGCTGATGTCCGTTCAAGACTTAGAAACCGGGAAGATCGTAGCACATCGTCCCGTACTACTTGACGGAGTCGATGCCGGACTAGCCGTGTGGGACCGCTCGTTTTACATGAACGAAGATTCCGCAAATTTGACGATTCGGTGTCATCGCACGATAGAGAACCTTGGAGAGGCCCAATGTGACCTGCGTAAAGCTGGAGAAACCGAAATCTTGCAAAGCCGAACCGTTCCTTTCGATAGCCGGAACACCGCCCGCGCCGCCTTTGACCTCGAAGCCCTGCCACCGGGTAACTATCCCGTGACCCTCACTGTAGACGGATATGACCAGGCGCCTTTCGCGACGAATCTACGTAAATTACCGTGGCGCGCGGGAGGCGTGCAGTACACGGAACGCGGAACGCTGCTGCGCGATGGGGAGCCGTTTTTTCCGTTCGGAATGTACTATGTCACAAACTATCTTAGTGGGGAATTTCGAGAAGAATACGCCGACGCCGGGTTTAACACCTATGTTATGGAATGGATGAACGCAAGTTCCTATGTCACCATGGCGCGCGGCATGGAACCTTTTGGACTCGTGCCGATAGTAGGTATTCAGAATATGAGTGAAGTTTACGGATACGAATCCGGGCGCGATTACTCCTGGAAAGGAATGCGCGAGGGCAGGCTACCGAAAGCACGAGAAGCGGTCCGGATGATCTCATCTGAAGTACCGGAGAACATTCTCGCTTGGTACACTCGCGATGAACCGAACGAATTGATGTATCCGTTGGTAAAGGGGTTGCATGACATCGTGAACGAGGAAGATCCATATCATCCGAGTTTCACTGTTATCTTTACGCCCCACCTATTCCCGGCATATCATAGTGCGACAGACATTCTAGGACCGGATATATACCCCGGGTTTCCCGGTGGCCGCGTCGGGAGAGTAGGCGAAGCGATGGGAATAGCCGTCGACGACATGCGCGGCAAACCCGTAATTGCGGTTCTCCAGACCTTCTATGAAGACAACGGAGGACGGATGCCGAACCGGGCGGAGCTTCGCTGCATGACCTATCATAGCATTGTCCGCGGGGTAGCCGGAATTCTATACTTTTCTTACCACTTTGGCGGCCCAATGAAAGAACGGGATCCACAGACTTGGGAGGATCTCAAGGAACTTGCCGGCGAAATCCGATCCCTCGCGCCAATCCTTCTTTCAAACCCGCCATCAGATCTACTACTCGAAGTCGATCCCGCGAATAGTGTTGATGCCAGGTTGTATTCCCAAGAGGGCGTTTACCATGTAATAGCCGTCAATTATGAGAACCATCCCGTCAATGCCTCGTCGTTCAAGATTCAATCCAGATCCAATTCAAATCCCCGCATTGAGAATGTGAATGTCCTATTCGAAAATCGAGACATTCAGGCTGAAGAAGGCGCGTGGAAGGACGACTTTGCCCCCTATGAAGTCCATCTGTACGCGATTCGCCCGAAATAATACTTCCTTGCAATACCCATTGCGATTCTTTTCTCGGTCATGTAGGTTGGGTTGAACGTTCAAGCACGAATATGCGTCTACCACAAAAGAAAATCCAACTTACATACAAAGATGGTCTTGCGAGTAGAATGTGCGAAGCCCAACGCCCAGGATTCCTGTATCGCGACTTAGTTGGGTTTTACTATGCTCCGTAAGCATTTGGAACTATCAGGCATCGGAGTTAGATAGAAGACCGCGATTTTTATGTTTGGCGCCGTTCAATCCATCGTAAGGATTATCGCTGATATATCAGAAGCGTTTTCCCTAGACATGGATAAATATCCACTTTGCCTTAGGACAAAATCATGCTAAAATTGAGGTTGTTTAATCGGGATCAAGGATAGAGGAAATGTCGACTGTTACACAGAGTAACCCCAGCCAACCAATACGCATTGCGAATGTCATCGGCGGACACATCCACCCGTCGATTTGCGCTACCAGAAGCGGAGACCTTCTGGTCGTTTACAATAAAGAGGGCGGAGGCGGGGTGGAACTCCTCTTGAGCCGTTCTGGCGATGGCGGAAGGACATGGTCCGATTCAGAGCCTATCCCTGTTATCCGAAACTGCTCCATCTACCCCGGATCGCTGACGACATTGGGCGATGGTCGAATTCTACTCAATTGGTCTTGTTATCGTGACGCTGGCGACAAGCTTTGGCGTCAGCCGCAATTCTCGATGAGCTGCGACGATGGCGAAACGTGGTCCGACCCGCGCGATTATCCGATTTCCGATTGCAGCAACTACACCTGTATGCGCCATGGTGTGCTTGAATGGGAAGCGGATGAATGGCTTTGTCCCTTCTATGATCGGAGCGTCCTGTATAACGCTCGGACGCACAAGATCAGTGCTTTTGGCGATGGACGAAACCACGGTATGGTGCCCATTGTAAGAACCTCTCAAGGGACACTCATTAGCGGCGCGCCACAGACCGTGGCGACAGTGCCTGTAGGAGTCCCGGGTAATATGGTTCGAGGCCTTCGGTCAATCGACAAAGGGCTGACATGGGAAGCGCTGAACTATTTTCCGCACTTCGGCGTTGCCGGTTACGATCTGTCCGTGTTGAACAACGGCCGGGTTATATTGACGTACATCGTGTACGGTGTTGGCGTTGATGGAGAATTCAGTTACGAAATAGCCCAATCCCGTGATGACGGCAAAACTTGGGATTTTGATACCGCTTATGAAGTCCACAACCCCGGTCGAAGAATCATGGGACGCGGTTGGCCGCGCACCGTGCAAATTGATAACGAAACACTTGGGACAATTTTCTACGATTTAGACGCGGAACAACCCGGCGGTCCCGGAGTGTTCATAATCCGAACGCCGTTGAGCGATTTGGGTTAATACAACCAGACGTGTAAAATCATAAACCTACCGCAAAAATCGGGATTTTCCAAAGTATGATAGACATTTTGACCTCGTTGTTACCGCACGTATACACAGTTTCCCCCACTACCGAGGAGATGGACGATGCCCGCCAATGGGAGTCGGGAAATTCCAGCGTGGAAAGACAGGAATCGCTCTTCTCATTTCTTTACGATGGGGTGCATTCCAATGAACTCCTACAATCTTGGGACTTTCAATGCAGCGAAGTGGAACTTGACAAGCACCGCTCCCAGCGAACGACCACGTTCACCGATTCAAAGACAGGTCTGCAGGTGCGGAATGAGTTCGTGAATTGGAAGAACTATCCCACCATAGAATGGACGGCGTATTTCAAGAATACCGGCGACACGAATACCCCCATTCTTTCCTCCATTCAAGCGGCAGATACCGTATTCGAACGCAGTCCGGATGGCGAGTTTGTACTGCATCATCACATTGGCGACAAGTGTACCATCGATAGCTTCGCGCCGATTGAAACAAGGCTTGACCCGGGAATATCGAAGGCCTTCGTCCCCGATGGCGGCCGCCCGAGCAACGGTGAATGGCCATACTACAACCTGGAGTGTCCGAATGAGGGAAAGGGCGTAATAATAGCAATCGGCTGGCCGGGGCAGTGGAAATCTCAGTTTGCCCGCGACGACGGTGTGGGGCTTCATTTCACCGCCGGACAGGAGTTAACCCACTTGACACTTTATCCCGGAGAGGAGATACGCACACCACTGATAGCGCTGCAA
The DNA here is from genome assembly GCA_028820655.1 of Candidatus Poribacteria bacterium. Classification (GTDB taxonomy): domain Bacteria; phylum Poribacteria; class WGA-4E; order WGA-4E; family JAJDTR01; genus JAJDTR01. The sequence continues at coordinate 46,429 of JAPPIK010000036.1, forward strand.
TTCTACAGAGGCGGCTGGCTTCGAGGACAGAACATCTGGCGGCGGTGGATGCTCGATCACAACTTTCCGAAAGACTACGATAAGCCGCTGGCGCCAAAATTGGGGGCGGGAAGTGTTCAGTTTTACGGATTCAATTGCACTCATGATGGCGATATTGAGTTTCTAGACCGTTTTCGCGACGCCGGTATACAGCTTAGCTATTGGTGGATGGATGCCGGCTGGTACGACACCCGAGGCGCTGGCTGGGGTAAGGTAGGTACGTGGGAAGCCGACAACCAACGTTTTCCGAATGGGTTAAAGCCAATCGGTGACCGGTGTCATTCCGATGGTATTGAACTCATGGTCTGGTTCGAGATGGAGCGTGTCTCCGCGGACACATGGTTGTCTCAAAACCATCCCGAATGGATTCACGGGGGGAAAAAGGGCGGCTTGCTAAAACTTGATGAACCCGAGGTAGTGGGTTGGGTTATCGATCGTGTGGATGGCATAATCTCCGAATCCGGCATCGATCTGTACCGGTCAGACTTTAACATTGATCCGCTTCCCTTTTGGAGAGCAAACGATGCCGAGGATCGCCAAGGCATTACCGAGATTCGTTACATTGAAGGATATCTCGGCTACTGGGACGAACTGCGCCGACGACACCCGGGAATGATGATTGATTCCTGCGCGAGCGGCGGACGCCGGGATGATTTGGAAACGATGCGGCGCGCCATTCCTATCCTACCAACGGATGTCGAAAATGACGCGGAGGCATATCAGTGTTGCACCTATGGGTTCGGGCTATGGCTGCCATTCTTTGATCACACAAACTACGAACGGTTCGACGACTATTATTTCCGCAGCAGTATTGCGCCATTCATGCAGTGCAACTGGGATGTTCGGAACGATGATTTTGATGTCGATGCTGCGCAAAAAAGCCTCGCTCAATGGCGAAATGCCGCCGAATATTTCTTCGGCGATTTCTGGCCGTTAAGCGCCTACAATATTGGGAAAGATGTCTGGATGGCTTGGCAGTTCAGTCGTCCCGACCGCTCCGAGGGCATGATCCAAGCATTTCGACGTCCCGATTGTCCCTACGTCTCGGCACAATTCAAGTTGCATGCACTCGAATCGTGTGCGGTGTACTGCGTGTCGGATCACGATACCGGTAAAACTCGCCACTTGACTGGAAGAGAACTCATGAATGACGGATTTACGATAACCATCTCGGACCAGCCTGGGGCGTCACTTTTCACATACGAAAAATTTGAGGTATAAAATGATGAGAACGGTAATCCTGATCTGTGTCATATTGGTCGGTTTGGCGTCGAATGCCTTGTGCGAGCCCCTAATAAATAAAGCGGTGGGAATCTGGCTTTTCGACGAAGGCAAAGGACTAGATGTGAGAGATGGCACGTCGCACGAGAACCATGGCAGATTGAAAAGCGAAGTTGCATGGGTGGATGGAAAGTTTGGCACGGCTATCGAGTTTGATGGTGAAGAAGATTATGTCGATGTGCCCGACAGTGCAAGCCTCAACATCACCGAAGCAATTACGATCGTGATGTGGGCGAAACGAAACACCACAAGCAACGATGATCATGAAAGAGCCGTGATAAAGGGTAGTAAAGGAGAACCGGGGGCGTACGCGCTATCCGTTAGACTTGGGAGATTTCATTTCGGTGTTCATGTCGATGGTCGCTGGCATTTCTCCGATAGAGAGACTTGGAGAGACACAGATTGGCACCACGTCGCGGGAACCTATGATTTCGTGACGAAAGAATATAACTTGTATAAGGACGGGGTCAATGTACACAAACGAGTATTGGACGGCTTGAAAAAGTACAGGATCGATACTGTGAAAGAGGATCTTGCCATAGGAAGATGGGCTTTTGAACGTAAATACTTCAACGGCACAATCGACGAAGTTGGAATCTTTAACGAAGCGTTGAGTGAGGAAACCATCAACGGAATCATGACGAACGGACTGCAGGACGTGTTGGCGATTGCGCCATCGGGAAAACTCGCAGCAGTATGGGGTGCGATAAAAATGCAGGAATGAACCGCCGGTTTAAGCTCGACTTTGTACAAAAGTACAACGTTTGGATTGTACGGAAAGTCGTACAAGACCAAATCCGTAGGCGGGAATCAAGCGAGCGTATAGATCAAGTGACTGAATAAGGAACGCGATAGAACTTCCAGTGCAATAGAGATCCCCTTGCCCCGCCGTGATCGCACTGGAAATCGCTACCGACTATTTCACAGGTCAACCCAAAAGACCAGATAGTTAAAATCTCACCCACTTTTCTGGAACGTATGATTGACACCATCTCTCATACTGCTTAAATGCACAAAGTCGAGCTTAGGGTCTACATTCTCATTTGACTAACTCATTCCTTCACAAGTTTGGTAGCTGCACAGCCTAGTTCAGAATTTACTATTGGAAGAAAAACCATGCGTGATGAGAAAAAGGGTACCGGAGCATCCGGCAACGGTTCAAGGCCTAATAACTCGGCTGGGGATCAACAGTTTGATGATTAAAGGCTGGAGCATGATACATACGACAATAAAGAATCTGGTGGTGATCGGATTGATTGTCTGCACGATCGGCGGGGGCTCCGTTGCCGGCGATCCGGACGAACTGCCGGTCGCCGCCTTTGACGCTGTGGTTGTAACAGCAACTCGCGTCGAGATGCCCTTGCAGCAGGTGCCGCTCAGCATCTCGGCGTTGACCGGCGCAGATCTCGAGCAGCGGGGCATCGGGAACCTTACGGAGCTGGCGAGCTGGATGCCCGGTTTCACTGTCGTCGATCAGGGTGCGCGCGGCAGCAACGTCATCATCGCCCGTGGTCTCAACACGGATTCGTTGAACGGATCGGAGTTCAGCGGCAACAACTACAACAACGGCGTCGCCACATATCTCGGGGACATCCCTCTGGCGGTCGACTTACGGCTGCACGACATCGAGCGGATCGAAGTACTACTCGGACCGCAGGGGACGCTGTACGGCGCTGGCACGTTGGCGGGGGCGGTTCGCTACCTGCCTCGCCGCCCCGACACCGGGCTACGCACGTTCGAGGTGCGCGGCAACCTGTTCGCCCTGGCGCATGGCGGCGCGCCCGGCTCGGATGCCGGCCTCACGTTCAACCTACCGCTGGTCTCGCGCAAGCTAGCTCTGCGCGGCTCGGTCGACCGCTACGTCGATCCCGGTTTCATAGACTATGACTATCTGCTGCGCGCCCCGGGCATCTCCGAGCCGGAGCCGGACCTGAGCGACCCCGGCGCGGTGGAAGCAAACCTACGCAGCGAGCCGGACGCCAACACCGAGGAGACGTTTTCGGCGCGGCTCTCCCTGCTGTGGGAGGCGACCCCAGAACTGTCGGCTATTTTCACCTATCACCTGCAGGATCAGCAGGTCGGCGCGCGTCAGATCAATCACGCCCGATCGTTCGACACCGGCCGATACGTCTCGGCGCATCGCTACCTGGAGCCAAACGACCGCAAAAACCAGCTGTGGAGTCTGGAACTGACGTGGGCGCCGCATTGGGCGGAGTTTATCACCGCCGTCGGCTACTCCCGATTCGCTGAGCAGGGCCAGCGCGACCAGACCGACCTGCTGATTCAGGCCTTCGGTATCGGGGGTCTACTGCCCGGAGAGTTTCCAGCGCTAGAGCGGGCTAGGGCGCTCGATCCAAACGTCTCTGTCGCCGACCTAACGGCGCGGTTCCGGAGCTTCTCGGCTTACACGAACGAAGACTCTCGGGAGGAGCGCTTCAACTGGGAGACGCGGCTGGTCTCAATGGGCGAAGGACCGTGGCATTGGGTCGGCGGCGTCTTCTTCAACAACTACGACAGTAGCGGGACGAGTTTCGAGTTCACACCCGGGCTAACGGAATTCTCGGGCATCACGCCCATCCTGGAAGGCATGGCAGCATCCGATCCGGTCGAGTTTTACAGTTTTGACAGCCAGTCAGTAACGGAGCGCGCGCTGTTCGGGGAAATCTCGCGCGACTTGGGTGACCGCTGGCGCTTGACGGCCGGCGCACGCTGGTTTGGCTACCGCATCGACACCGGCAGCCTGACCGAGTTCCCTTACACCCCGATATACAATTCGCCTTTCACCGCTTTCGAGTCCGACGATAACGGCGCGCTGCTCAAGGCAAGCGTCAGCCACCGCTTTGACGACCAGACGTACGCCTACTTCACCCGCTCGGAAGGCTACCGTATCGGCGGCGGCAACAACTTCCGGGTCTGCACCGACGAGGAGATCGCACTGCTCAGCGACGCGGATCCCGACAACGACCCGCCGCAATCCGGCTGCATCTACGAGGATCAGGCCCTGATCAGTCCCGACAGGACGACCAACTACGAGGTGGGGCTGCGTCGCTCGTGGAGCGACGGACGTTTCACCGCCAGCGGCACGCTGTTCCACGTGGACTGGACGGATATCCAGGTCGCGGGCGAGACGCCTTTCAGTGCGCAGCCGATCATTTTGAACGGTGCCGCAGCCGTAAGCCGTGGTGTGGAGGTCGCCGGGGCCGCCGGTCTGACGAATGCTTTGCACTTGCGTGGGGCGTGGTCGTACACGCACGCGGCGTTGAGCCAGGACTCGCCGGGCTTACTCAATGACGACGCGGACACCTTCAAGGGTGACCGCCTGTCGGGCGCGCCGCAACTCCAGGGCAGCCTGCTGGCTTCCTACGGCACGATGCTTGGCAGCGGAACCGCGCTGAAATTGCTGTACGGCTATACCTACGTTGGCGACGTGTTCACGCGGATCGGTTTGCGTGCCGACGGTGAAGTGCTGCCGGCGTACGACCTCCACAACTTCTCGGCGGCGGTCTCAAGGGGCGGCTGGACGCTTACGTTCTATGCGGCCAACCTGTTCGACGAGTACGCCGTAACCGGCGTGCGCCAGACTCCCGCCCAAATCGGTACCACGGAGGACGGTTTCCGTGCACGCCGCTACTTCGCCAACGTGCTCACCCCGCGGCGGGTGGGCACGCGCATCCGCTACACGTTTCAGTAAATCTCGGGCGAGCGATCAGTGTTTGTGTTTTTACGTCATTATTTGTATACTTTTAGAGCCTGTTTGAATGGAAATCCTTTATAGTGCGTGTTTCGGATCAATCACAACAGTTCAATCTTGAAACCGTCCAACTTAAAACCATTTGATCGAATATTTCAGAAGCCGGTCTTTAACCGGCAAACTTAAAGAGGAGACATTATGTTCGCAATTTTCGTAACGATTAACGTCAAAGAGGAACATTTGGATGAATTTACCCAGGCCAGTTTCGGCGACGCGCAAGGCGCATGCCGAGACGAGCCCGGATGTTTTCGCTTTGACATTAACCAAGACGCAGAAGTTCCCACTCGTTTCTATCTTTACGAAGTGTACCGCGACGAGGCGGCGTTTCAGGATCACATAGAAACTCCGCATCTCAAGAAATGGATATCAATCGTCAAGCCGATGTTCGAAACCGAAATCGAGAAGGTAACGATGAACACCATCTTTCCATCTGACGATGGTTGGGAAGCGCAGAAACCAGGGCTACTGAACTGGTAATCCCGTGGCATTGTCGCTGCTAAGACCTTCTCCCAAGGTTGTTGGAGCTTGAATCAACCTTGGGAGTTCTTCGCTTGAAAGTCATAACGACTTCTACTCTATACTATCTCCTCCGGGCTCACTTCACGCCCCTCTTTGGCGGAAAGTTGAATAGCGCGGCAGATTTGCAGAACCAACTTTCCCTCTTCACCTGACTGTCTCACTTGCCTTCCTTCAATTATGCCATCGATAAAGTCGTTGATACCGGCGATGAAACTCGATCCCCAATCCGCCGGCATATTCGAATACTCAGTAGTCACCCCGTCCCGATACATGATTAACGGAGGGCGATCTAGCAGGTTGGTGGTACAGCGGGTAATCCACAGGAATCCTCGAGATCCGCTGAGTTCCACCCACTCATCCTCCGCGCGTCCCTTTCTGCCTTTCACCAACGTCTTGGATTGTACCAACATATCGTCCGAGGAAATCACCTCGTAGGAACCGTACTTTTCGCCGTCTTTGTATTTCCATATCGCCACCGCCGGACTGTCGAGAATCCACCCGTACTGAATCGGACGGTAGGTGATCCAGGAAAACACCTTTTCGATTTCTCCCAGGTACCACCTTGCGATTGAAAAAAGGTGGTAACCGTAGTCAAAGATGACGCGCCCGCCGCCGCTCTGTGCCGGATCAAACCGCCACGCCCAGCGGCGATATGGAATCTCTCCACCTTTTCCGGTCTTGCCTTGCACGCACTTTATCCGGATAGATAGCGGCTCGCCGATGGCGCCCGAATCAAGAAGTTCCTTGGCTTTCGCCATCGGAGGATAATACTGAAAGTTCTCGAAGACTCGAAACACTTTATCCGAACGACTAGTGGCTTCGATCAATGTATCGCATTCGGCAACGTTAATCGCAGGAGGCTTCTGCATTGAGACGTGCTTGCCCGCTTCGAGCGCGGCTACACCCATTTCACAATGCAAATGGTGGGGAGTTATGATTTCAACTGCATCTATATCAGGATTGTCGAGGAGTTCCCGGTAGTCGGTATATGTCCTTTCGATTCCCCACTCGGCGGCTCGCTCATTGAGTTGGTTCTCGTCGGAGTCGCAGATGGCGTACAATTCTGCTTTGGGGTTGTCTTTGTAAGCGGGATAGTGTAGCTCAGTAATACCACCCGAGCCAATAAAACCGACGCGTAGTTTCCTCATCTAATTCCTCCGTGGGGGCTCTCTTTCTAAGCTGCAATCGTAAACTCGAGTAACTTAGAAATCAAACTTGCGTCATGTTGATTTGTGAATAATTCAGATGACAATTGCAAGTTTTCATTGTAGCACGAGGGCAAAGAAGGCACAACACCAAAGACGTGATACCTCGCCGGCTGGAACTCTGATTGCGCGAATTTTGAGGTCAGCAATCATCGAAGTACCTGCGGAATCCAAAGACTTTGACTTGAAGACAGCGATGGATTATAATCGTAATTTATCAGTTTTAATCCCAAGACGAATTTGACGTGTATCGGGAGCGTCCCACATCCACCGCTGGATTGAACTTCCACGATTTTCACGGAGTACCTGATTGAAAAAGAAATTCCGACTCACTGCCCTCAATCTAGTTGCGGCATGCGTGATTCTCTCGGGAGCAAGTTGTGCCGCCAATTTAGAAGATGTGAATGCAGCGTGGCCCATCAACAGATATCAAGACAGGAAATCCGATGATGTTTCGAAAGATCGTGGTGACAGCAAGCCGTCAAAGAAACTGGAACAGATCGCTGGAAACTATGATACTACATTGGGAGCTGGAGAGACACATCAGGATGCGGCTGTCAATGAATCAATGAGTTCAACAGTGATGACATCAGAAAAAAACTTGCAGCCAACGCGTATTGTATCACTGGACGGCGAATGGCTGCTTGCTATCGATCCGGATAATATCGGACGCGAACAGGGTTGGCACGTCGGTCCCATATCGGAATCCAAGCGAACCAAGGTGCCGTGGATTGTTCAGGAAGCGTTTCCCGGATATTTCGGTGGGGTGGCATGGTACTGGCGAGACTTCCATGTACCGGCTAATCCTCACAAGGGCGGACGATATCTACTGCGCTTCTGGACAGTGTCTTACAAATCGGATATATGGGTGAATGGCGTTTCTGTTGGTGAACATGAAGGCGGGGAAGACATGTTCTTTCTGGATGTCACCGAAGCCGTAACGCCAACCGAGACAAATCAAATCGCGGTGCGCGTCCTTAACCCTACCGAGGAGCCAATTGATGGAATCGTCCGTAGCGAGATTCCTCAAATGGGTCTTGAAAGCGGTATTCTTGATTCGGTAGAACTAGTGATCGCGCCGGCAGTTAGAATCGAAGACCTGTACGTCATACCCGACTATGGTACTGGAGATGTTCGCATTCAGGCGAACCTACGTTACACTAAGAACTTGAAAGACCATCCAACACAAATGGGTGATCAGGAAATCACAGAGACACGCGACTCAAACAAACCGAAAAAAGTTACCCTTGAATTTACCGTCGCGCCGGCAAATAGCGGCGAAACGCTGGATGCAGTACGGACCAATCACGACCTTCCGCCGGGCGATACACTGATAAACGTCACACTGAACGTCAAAAACTATCGACTCTGGGAGCTAAATTCTCCTAACCTTTACAGGGTGACAGCTCGCGCTCGCCTACAGGATTCAAATTCGTTCGACGAACTATCCACCCGCTGTGGGTTCAGGGACTTTCGATTCGAGAAGGGATATTTCCGTCTAAATGACCGTCGTATCCTCGTGCGGGGGGCGCTCGCCATGCCCGTCACTCCCATTAGCGGCCGCGTGCCATACGATCCGCACCTGCTCCGACTGGACCTGCTTCAACTCAAAGTGATGGGATTTAACACGGTTCGTTTCTTCTCGGGTGTTCCTCGGCGATTTCAACTCGACCTTGCAGACGAGATTGGCATCATGGTCTACGAGGAGAGTTTTGCCAGTTGGGAATGGGGTGACTCACCGAAAATGCCGGAGCGGTTTGACAATTCGATCATTGGCATGATTAAACGAGACAGAAACCATCCGAGTGTAGTGATGTGGGGACTCATGAACGAAAATTTTGGCGGCGAGATGCTGCGTTATGCCGTGAATTCACTCCGGTTGGTACGATCGCATGACAATAGCCGCGTTGTGATATTGAACAGTGGCCGCTCAGACCATCAAGCCGGACTCGGTTCAATCTCCAATCCAGGATCAACGGTGTGGGAAGATGTCCTAGATGAGGGTCATCCGTACCGGGGAGTGCCCCACGGCGCAGATGTCATCAAATTCCTGCGAACTGTCGGCAAGCGGGCATATTTTATGTCTGAATTCGGTAACGGCACAGCACAGAATCTCGCAGTGCTCACGCGACAATATGAGCTCCATTCGGCGGAATTCGCAATAGGAAATTACCGACACCAACTTGATGGATTCATGGCTGACTGGAATAGCTGGAACATGGGGGATACTTTCGCGAGCCCGGAAGACTACTTTAGGAGGTCCATGGCTAAGTTGGCTGGGCAGCGCCTAGTTGGCTTTAATGCCATACGAGCCAATCCGAATGTCGTAGGTTATCTGCTGTCCGGCATGAATGATTTTGGACGCGGCACAGGGCTGAACACTGTGTTTCGTGAGCTCAAACCGGGCACGGTTGATGCGCTCTCAGACATAAACGCCCCGTTAAGATGGTGCCTCTTCGTCGAGCCGGTTAACATCTATCGGAATTCAACCGTGCGACTGGAGGCAGTGCTCGCTAACGAAGATGTCCTGCAACCCGGAAAATATCCTGTACGTGTGCAGGTGATTGATTCTAACCAAACGCGCGTTTTTGAGCGCACCGTGACCGTTACAGTGCCTCCTCGAGACGACGTGTCAGAACCGTCGTTTGTTATCCCGGTTCTGTCCGAGGACGTAGTCATTGGCACCCCCGAAGGTAAATACCGGTTCATGGCGGTGTTTGAAAAGGGTGCCGCTGCCGCTGGCGGAGAAGTGGAGTTTCATGTTGCGGATCCGGCAAAAATGCCGCCTGTAGAAACGGAAGTCGTTCTGTGGGGCGAAGACGCCGAACTAGCGAAGTGGCTTTCGGATCACGACATTCGAACGCGCGCATTTGATCCGGACGCTACGAATGGTCGGGAACTGATATTGGTCTCGCACAAACCCCACGCCCAAGGTGGTAGAGAAACCTTTCAAGAGTTAGCGCGGCGTCTCGGTCGAGGTTCGACCGCGGTGTTTCTTTCACCCGATGTCTTTCATAAACCGGCGGATTGGTACCAGCGTCCCGATCAGCCACTTGGCTGGCTTCCACTTAAAAACAAGGGGGCATTATCAAAAATTGCAAACGCCCCGGCGGTGTTTCCCAAGGATGAGTGGGCTAAGAACCACCCCATTTTTGAGGGGCTCCCTTCCGGAGGGCTAATGGACCACCTCTTCTACCGCGAGATTGTTCCTGATATAGGGTTTACCGGTCAAGATGTTCCTGCCGAAGTCGTCGCGGGAGCTATCAATACCGGTCAGGGTAGTTATGCTTCCGGTCTGCTACTTTCGGTCAATGATTTGGGCGCCGGAAGATTCATCTTGAACACACTGCGAATCCGAGAAAACCTTGGCAACGACCCGGTCGCAGAGCGTTTACTGCGGAATATGCTGCGGTACGCTGCGCGTGATATTTCAGAGCCGCTTGTGAATTTGCCCGCCGATTTTGATGCACAACTCGCGGAGATGGGTTTATAGAGTGGTCTGTGCAGTGGGTTTCGAGGAGAATGTGGGGCGTTGAAACAGCAATTGAAGACAATCGCGGAATAGGGAGAATCCCGAACTATGGGCAGAATTTTCGGTTCCAAATTCGTTTCCAATTGCTCTTGAGGTGATTCAAGGATTGCACATCAGCTATAGCAGCATGCACGGCAGCGGCAGCGGTCTGGTGGTGCTTGATAAAGCAATCAAATGTTCCCGACGTTGATTCGTAACTCGATAGCTCCAAGTTCTGTTGAATCTCTCAAGAAACATTCGACATTGCCGGGATCTCTATCGCGGTCGCTATCCACTTCCTTGATCCTCTGGAGTGCAGACGTAGGGAGGATTCATGTTCTATTGACACCTCACTCCGCTGGAGTGAAAACCAGACGACGAAGGAACACTTTTTACAGCCAGTCATAAAGCGATAAATGAATGTGTCCCGCTGATGGATTGCGATCGCAAACTAACAGTTTGCGGTACAAAAGTGTTGCTTGCTGAATGAATTATCCCGACAGGGATAATGGGGTGCTCTCAAGTAACACTCGACATTGCCGGGATCTCTATCGCGGTCGCTATCCACTCCCTTGATTCGCTGGAGTGCAGACGTGGGGAGGATTCATGTTCTATTGACATTTCACTCCGCTGGAGTGAAAACCAGACGACGAAGGAACACTTTTTACAGCCAGTCATAAAGCGATAAATGAATGTGTCCCGCTGATGGATTGCGATCGCAAACTAACAGTTTGCGGTACAAAAGTATTGCTTACTGAATGAATTATCCCGACAGGGATAATGGGGTGCTCTCAAGAAACATTCGACATTGCCGGGATCTCTATCGCGGTCGCTATCCACTTCCTTGATCCTCTGGAGTGCAGACGTGGGGAGGATTCATGTTCTATTGACATCTCACTCCGCTGGAGTGAAAACCAGACGACGAAGGAACACTCTTCACGGCTAGTCATTGAGCGAAAAAACCAGTGTTACTTGCTGAATGAATTATCGCGACAGGGATAATGGGGCGCTACCAAGTAACACTCGACATTGCACTCCGCTGGAGTGCGGTGATTGGACGCATCACGATTCTATTGACATAGCACTCCGCTGGAGTGCAGACGCGAGGAGGAGTCGTGTTCTATTGACATCTCACTCCGCTGGAGTGAAAACCAGACGACGAAGGAACACTCTTCACGGCTAGTCATTGAGCGAAAAAACCAGTGTTACTTGC
>JAPPIK010000004.1 GCA_028820655.1 Candidatus Poribacteria bacterium
CCGAATCGCGATGCCCAACGTCGTCTGTAGGAGCGATCTCCGAATCGCGATGCCCTACGTTGCCTGTAGGAGCGATCTCCGAATCGCGATGCCCTACGTTGCCTGTAGGAGCGATCTCCAGGTCGCGATTCCCCACTCTGAAATTGATAATGCAAGGGACAACCGCCCAATCAATCGGACTAGCGGAAGTATCTTGGTGATTTTTCTCGTTCGAGGCGACATGCCCTAGAATCAAGGATGTAAAAATTCGAGATTACACAAGTCTATTATGCGGAAGATGAGTAACAGTTTGCGGTACGAGAGTGTTACCTGCTGAATGAATTATGCCGATAGGAATAATGGGGTGCTATGGAAAGTCTATTACGTGTTCTCTACATAGGCATGATTCAGTCAAGGGTTTTTCTTGATTTGGTAGGTACAACGTGTTAGAATGGGTTACACAGGTTTTTTGACACAATCAAGCTGACAAAGGAGGATAAGCGCATGAAGACTATATTTTTGGGCATGATGGTCGTTTGCTCTATCGCTCTGTTTTCTTGGAACGTAGACGCAATACAGGACGAGTCACTCGTTCTTTATCTTCCCTTTGACGAAGGAGAGGGCACGAGCACGAGAGACCTAAGTATGAACGGCCACACGACGACCTTAGTGGGGAAAGGCGTCAAATGGGTGAACGAGGGGAAGTTTGCCAACGCGCTGGAATTCACCGGATTCAAGGGGCACGTCGAGGTTGCTGACCACGACAACCTGTCTCTGGATATCGGCGACAAAGGGAGTTTCACAATCATGGCATGGATTTTCCCCAAGGTTGTGAACAAAGAGTTCTACTCCGTAATTGACAAGACCTATTTTAAGGAGGGAGGACTTGTCTGGGACAACACACCTACATATCGGCTCTCCATTACCAACAAGAACCAACTAGCTTTCCAATCTAGAGCCGAAAATGCCACGGGAAACGGCCCCGAAATTCAGCCGAAGAAATGGTACCACGTCGCCGGAGTGCAGGACGATAGGAGGGCCAATAAACGTGTGCTCTACGTGAATGGGGAATCCGCGGAGGAGATTGATTTGGTTCCCAAAGTGGATGCGAAGGAGACAGGATTGAAGATTGGCGGTAGGAATTGGGTCGGCGGCGGTGTTCAACAATGGTTCAAGGGTATCATTGATGAAGTTGCCCTATACAGCACCGCATTGACAGAGGGCGAAATCAAGCGTGCAATGCGGGGATCGCTAAAGCGGTTTTACGCCGTGGAATCATCGGGAAAGATTGCCGTGACCTGGGGTTCTATCAAAGCCGGCGATTGAGTTGGTGGTCAGTTACATCGGGTGATCACGTGGTGCAAGCGCTCGACATAATCATGCAAAGCGTTCACGGTGTCGGAGCGTAGTAGGTCTTGAGTTTTCCCCAGCTTGTTGTAACTTTTCCCCTCGATTCAACCTGCATCGCCGCCTCAACGCCTTTGGAAAGCGCGCGGATGTCGTCCGTTCCTACCGCTTTCTTGAGTATGACTATCTCATCCAGTATACCCTTAAAATTGCGACCGGCGCAGCAAGCACTGTGACCAAAGAGAAAATTCGCTTGGCTGTCATCAACTCGGTTGTCGGAGATTTTGTATTCGACGGTTTTCTTTCCGTTCAAGTAGTGCTTGATCGTCTCGGTATCGCGTATGACAACGAAATGACTCCACTTTCCGTCGGGGAGTTTGGTTGAAGGTCGGTTCGCCCAAGCACCGCCTTGCCACGTGTCATCGATTTTCATCCCAAAGTAAAAATTATTGTGCTCGCCCCCTCGTTGTTCAATCTCATACCCGCCCGGTTTGCCGTGATTACCCATCATGTCCGCGTGAGCTTTTTGGGTAGCGCCCGGATTCACCCAGACCGAGATGCTATGTCTTGTCCCGAACGCTCCCACGTTTAACGGGTCATTGACCTCCACGAACTGGGACTGGCCGTCAAAACGAATCGCTTTTCCAAACTTGCCGTTGACCCATTGGGGACCGTTAATCAGTTCTCCATCAAGTCCCTTTCCAGCCATTTCCTTGGCAGTCTTTCCTCTGCCCTCGTCAAAGAGCCATATTCCAACCGTGTCTTCAACCTCTAATCGGGCTGAGATCTTAGAGGCATTGAGCAAAGCAATCCCCATCAAACTAAAACAAATAAGCTGAATTTTCGATTTCATGTGGGTAGTCCTTAGCATGTCGTAACGGAGGGAACCTCGCTATTCGTTTTCGGATTCTACGGAAATAGAAAGGGGCACGCAACCCCGATCACCTCAACATCAAGACATGAAAAAAGGGATGGCTCAATGATTCTATTGAAAGCCATCCCCCATTTGAATCCGACACACTCTAATTCAAGGGACTATGGCTCCCTTGTAGAACGCGTTCTGTTATTTATACTGAGACTTAAGTTGGCCCCAGGTAGTCGTCATTTTACTGGCGCTATCAACAGACGTAGCATTCATCAAGCCACCTGCTAGGGCGGCGACGTCTGCTTCGGTCAGTGCCCTAGTAAATATAGCAGCCTCATCCAACGTACCGGTGATAATCCTGCCTTCGCCGCAGCAGGCACTGTTGCCGATGAAGAAATTGGATTCGGTGGTGTCCTCGACGACGTCGGGATCGATACCGTATTCAACGGTTTGTTCGCCATTCAAATAGTGTATAACGGTCGCGCCGTCTCGAATGACCACCAGATGCTCCCATACGCCGTCAAGGAGTTGTGTTGAGGGGCGCTCCGCCCAAGGTCCACCTTGCCATGCATCGTTGATTTTCATGCCAAAGTAGAACTTGTTATGTTCTTCACCCCGTTGTTCAATCTCATACCCACCGGGTTTTCCGTGATTCCCGATCATATCGGCGTGAGGATTCTGTACTGCAGCTAGATTAGCCCAAATGGAAATACTGTGCGCTGTGCCGAACTCGCCGACATTCATCGGGTTGTTCAGCTCAACCACCGACGCCGTGCCGTCAAACTGGAGCGCAGTGCCGAACTTTCCGTCGACCCACTGCGGGTCGTTCAAAAGTTCGCCATCACTGCCATTTCCGCTTGAGTCTCCGGCTACTTTGCCTTCGCCCTCATCAAAGAGATAAATGCCCAAGGCACCGGAAAGGTCGATTTGTGCTGTACCGTTCGTTGCCATCAACGCAGCCATGCCGATTAAGCATGCGCATATTAAAAGAAATCCCGTTTTCATGTGTCTACTCCTTTTCACCTTGAACTGTTGCATTTCAAAGAGGATAACCCAGTCTGTGTGCAACGCACAGATAGGCAGTTAACACATGCTTCTAAATACTTATTACTATCTTACATGAAAATTAGATTCAATGCAAGCAAAAAATGAAGGGCTAAGTTTAAATCTTCAGAGGGCGTGGGCGAGCGGCTTTTGGGTGAACTAGCGCCACGCGTTCGTGGAGTTGCCAGAGATGCCTAAGTCGCTCCGGGGTGGCTGTATCAAGCATAATGTCAGTGTACATGCTATGATGGGAATACATGTTGTTCTTGCCGTTGCCGGTAAACTTCCCGCCGATGCGAATTCCGCGCGGAATGGTACCGTGATGGCGGAGGTATTCATCTATGCGCTCCATGTCTGCGTCCGTTTTGCCGCGCTTGTGCAAATTCATGGTGAACATACGTCTACGAGTGGCTCCACCAAAGGAGGCGTGGAAGGTGCTGTGGTTAAACACTACAAGATCGCCCGGGTTTGTCTCCAGCGCAACGTTGCCGGGAATCTCTGATGGCGGTATCCCCCATGAAGTTTCGGCATCTCGAGGTTGCAATCCCTCGGTTCGCCATGCGGAGTCGGGACGGTGACTGCCGGGAAGTACGCGCAGGCAACCGGTGTCTCGCGTCAGTGGATCCAAGTAAAATGCCAACTTTATGGCAAACAGATCGGGATAGTTTCCGTCCGGGTGCCAACCGGTATCACCGACGTAAAAATTCGCATCGCCGCCGGCATAATTGAAGTCATCGCCCAGAAATGCGGAAGCAATGCCGAGGACACGCGCGTCATCAAGCAGTGTGCAGAGCCGAGCACTGTGATCGAGCGCCGGAACGGTGCCGGTATGCTTCGATCCATCATGGTCGCCGCCGTGAATTTGGACGACCTGTTCAAACTCTTCGGTAATCCAAGATACCTCATCAGGAGCAAAGAGTTCGCGAAAAGCTACAAAGCCAAAAGTGTGAAAGTGGTTGAATTGCTGTTCGGTCGGTTGCATGTGGAACCTCCTTTCAAGGTTTGGGATAATCCGGTGTTATCGAACCGTATGAACCAGAAATGTGGCACACGTCGTAAGTCGGTTAGGACGTAAGAAACTGAACTCCTAAAGGCTCGCGAGAATATTGCCGCTCCCCGGTCAGTCCCAAAGGTCAAGACCTAGCAATCTTCGTCCTAACCCTGTGAGTTCGGGCGGACCATAATTCGCCGCTTCCCAGCCACGCGGATCACGGGTATACGGCCCCTCACCTAGTGCTCGACGTTCTTTCCAAAGGGTAATGCGTTCTTCACGCCGCTTCTCGTTCATCGGGTTGGGGGCGGGATAATAATTCATGTATTGTGCGAACCGCGGTTTGTCCGAGTTGTTTGCCCCATTTCCGTGAGGCAGCGCTTGATGCCAGATAAGCATCGATCCCGCATTTGCCGGAATCGGCACGAATTTATCGAGAGTTAACTCCGGAAGGCGAGGGTTTTCATTGTCGATAAGCGATTTGTGCGCCCCGGGCCAACAGACGAACGAACCCTGATCAGCGGCGGTGTCCGTCAGATATAGCACTCCTTGCGTCCCGAATGGAAGGGGCAGTTTTGATGTGTCCGCATCCCAATGGTACCCCGTACCACGCACCCATTCCCGATAATCTGGGTGCCGCGGCGGTTTCATATTCACTCTGTCGATATGCACCCAAAGTCGGTCGGTGCCGTAGACCTCGCTGTATATCTGATGAACCCGCGGGTGCTGAATGACATTCCACATCGATTGATGCCAATACATACTCACCATACCAACCCCCGGTTGTTCCGGCGGTTCGTGCGGCAAGCGATACCAATCGTCCGGGTCGTTGGGATTCATTTCCATGAACGCCCAAATCGCCTCCACAACGGCTTCGCAGAGATCAAGCGGAACAGCATTCTCTACGACCACGTAGCCATATTCATCGAAGTGATCGTGATGTGCGTGCGAAAGGATGGGCATTATGGGCGTTTATCGAATCTAGAGAGCCAGAAATATCTCAAATTGCACGAAACAAGAATATCATAAGACTTGTGGGCATTGCCCACCTTAAAACGCTATTGAATGTGAACGCTTTAGGTGAATTGAGTTTAGGATCGCTGCAATTTATGAGGCCTGCCGATGGGATGAGCAGGTGGTTATCGAGAGGTACGAAGCGAATCACAGTGCCCGCCATCTCCTGCTGAATAATCAAGGGATAGCAAAATCCAGAGAAAACTTGAAAATGTATAAGTAAAGCTACTAAGGAAGTCATGCATCGTATGGATTGATAGTGAGCCATTCGACCCGTACCAGACGGCTACAAGACTCTCGAGCAATTTCCTAGGAATTACCCATACCACCCTAACAACCGCTTTAATAGCCAAAAAAATCAATATTGCGGACATGTACGGCCAAAATTTCTCATAATTAATTGTCCTTATCTGAACTCATTTCAAGAATCTTGCTAATTCTGATTAACGATTCCGTAATCTTGTACATCAAAATCATAAAATAAACCACCACGAATACCTTTATTGCAAACCACACAAAACCCAGAATCATTGCGGACCGAATGCTATCCACGGTTACCACCCTCCTTTAGCAAATAACTTGAGGTTTCGGGCTGTCGAATTCATTTATTACCCAGAATACCATAGAAAACGACATCCCACACTATATCTGGCTTACTTTTAATAATATGCTCCGCTCTCGTTGATTCTAATTGCAGCATCGTAGGAGTTTTTTTGTCCGAGGAACTAATTAGTCGACCCAAGTTGCCACCCGTGTCTGACAACGTACAAAAACCGAGACTGTTCCGACGTGGAAACACGAGATTCACGAAAATCCGATCAATTTACCCACAGACCGGAAAAACTGAACCACAGATGCGGTTTCGTTGTTATAGACGGCAACGTGCGTTTTTAATACACTGCAAAAAGTTCGGTTTCCTAACCGCGCAGGAATTTACTACGTCTCGTAGTGCGGTCGATAAGGGATTTGTATCAGGATCAAACATCAAGACTTTCTATCGCGGACGATCTTCTATTGGAATTCTATTAAATCTCTATCGTCTTCGTGGTTCATTCAGTTGATCGCACCTACCGAATGTTGTGTCAACATGAATGGAGTTTCCTAAAAAGAATCAGAAATGACCTGTATTTCCCATGAAAACTAATCTAAAAGGGTGGCGGACAATGCCCAACATACATTCGAACAGGTTTACATTTTGTGTCGAGAGTTAGGTTAGAGTTCGCAGTTCACTTTCCAGACATTCTCACAATCCGGCACAAAGAATGAGAAATAAACGAACTGGCGTCGACCGCTGCCCGTGTATTCGCGTACGCTATGGTAGGCGTCATTGCTATTCAAGCCGAGTACGAACCTACCTTCCTTCGGCTCGATGGCGTCTAGTAGCCGAATATCCCCGGGATCGGGATAGCGGGGATAATCGCCAATATCGCCGCTACCTCGTGACGCCCAGAAGCACGTCTGTCCTCCCTCTTCCGCTCGGACATCGTTAAAATAGAGAACCCCGAAGAGAATCTTGTATCTGTTATCCGAATGTACGTTTACGTCATATCCCCGTTTTGCAACTGATAAATGAAAATCAGGGGCGATCATGAGTTGAGTGCCTTCGTTGACGCACTGTTTCTTCTTGACGGATAGTTGCGATTCGGGGTTAAACGAGAGATGAGTCGATACGATACCTTTATGTTCAAGGATGTCAATATTATCTAAAATACAGCGATTGAACAATTCTTCGCCGCGCATCTTCAACCAGAGTTTGTAAAGATTGGGACAGAGTTCGAGTATTCTGTTGAAAGTCTGTGAGGCATTTTTCTTGTCGTAGCTTC
This sequence comes from Candidatus Poribacteria bacterium, assembly GCA_028820655.1. Taxonomy (GTDB): domain Bacteria; phylum Poribacteria; class WGA-4E; order WGA-4E; family JAJDTR01; genus JAJDTR01. The sequence continues at coordinate 7,064 of JAPPIK010000004.1, forward strand.
GATCGGTGTCGGGTATTCCCTTGCCGTCGGGAATGAATGGCAGGTTGTTGGAGAAGTTTGCCCTCGGTTTGTCAATCAGAAACGGTTCCATTATGTCTCTGACAGCGTCAGACTCAAGTTCGTCAGAAATACATCTGGCGAATGTGCGGTCGAGGAAATCGTCAAGTGTTACAAAGGACGGAATTCCTGGGTCGGTTGCCGGGAACTTAATCTTCATGAAAGTTATCTTGATGGGCTATGTGTTGTCGGCCGGAAGAGGCCGCGGCGTTGCCGCATGGGGGTGAACAAGCGCCGCACGTTCGTGCAACTGCGAAAGATGACGCCGCCGCTCCGGCGTCGCAGTATCGATCATCAGGTCGGTATACATGCTGAAGTCCGCATACATACTGCCCGGCTCAAGTCCGGTGAACTTGCCGCCAATCCGGATTCCACGCGGAATCGTGCCGTGATGACTGAGATATTCATCAATACGTGCTAATTCCTCATCAGTCTCGCCTCGCTTGTGCAGATTCATGGAGAACTGTCTCCGACGGTTACCGCCGCCAAAGGAGGCATGAAAGAGACTGTGATTAAAGACCACAAGATCTCCGGGACTGGTTTCTATCGCGACATTGCCTGGAATCTCCCAGGGAGCGATATCCCAAAACTCTCGTGCATTCCGGGGGTGCATATTGCCGCGACGCCAATAGGATTCCGGCAGATGACTACCGGGCAGAACGCGCAGACAACCAGCGTCCCGGGTGAGAGGGTCCAAATAAAAGGCAAGCTTAATGGCGAAAAGGTCTGCGTAGCTTCCATCGGGGTGCCAAGCCGTATCACCGACCCAAAAGTCGCCATCGCCGCCCGCATAGTTGAAATCGTCGCCTAGGATGGCGCTTGCAATTCCCAAAATTCGCGCATCATCAAGCAGTGTACAGAGCCTCTCGCTGTGATCGAGCATTGGAACAATTTGGGTATGCTTCGTACCGACATGATCAGTGCCATGACTTTGAAGGACGTGCTCGAATTCCTCGCATATCCATTCAACTTCGTCTGGACGGAGAAGCGAAGGAAAAAGCAGAAACCCGAACGTGTGGAAGTGATTGAGTTGCTGATCAGTCAGTTGCATGCGTAACCTCCTACCCCTTCCGGAGTTCCGCCTTATACGTGATAACGGCGGCGCTTCGCCTATCGGGTATCGAAACAACCAATCCGTTTTCTGTTAGTTCGGTGCCGGTCATTGTCATGGTTTCCGCGTCACCCGCTGCTACCACGGAGTACCGGGCCTCCGGGTCTAGTCCACCCAATCTGTATTGGCAACTCAGGATATCGCTCTCTGATCGACGGAACGCTTGGACGCATCCCTCTCCTAGATCCGGCCGGTGAAACTGCCATGCCATCCAGTTTTGTTCGGATAGACTGTAAGGCGTCAGAGGATAAAAATCTCCGTAGAAGCAGTGTCTTAACGACTTGTATTCGTTCATCAATTTTTCGGCGAGTTCAGTGTCAAACGTTCCATTCGAGGGGGAAGTGGAGGAGTCGGCAAAGAAATGAGCGGTGACGGCTTCGAAAGTAACTCTTAACCCCGGACTGTAGGCGCTTCGAAGGGCGTATAGCGACATCTCGCGACAGCAGCCGCTGGTTAGCGGGCCCCACAGTGACAGTCCATAGGTCTGACTCTGCATTCCCGTTGGATTGAAGAGGTTCTCCGGCTCGTGAATGCCGCCGCACTGGTAGTCGCTGCGATGTAGACAAAAGCAGCGCCCGATGCTCTCAAGATCGATATTCATGCCGCCGCCGCCGCAGATGTCAAACAGCAGATCGGGAAATCGCTCTAGCATCGCGTCCCAGAATTCGTAATTCCCCTCAACGCAGCGCGCCCAGTTGATGCCGACGCGGTCCGCTTCCGGATCCGGCAATGGGTAGTTTCGTGTATCTTGACGGAAGATGTCAATGCCCCATTCTTCTACAAGTTTTGAAAAATATTCTACCATCCTCTGATTGATCATCGGGTTACCGTTATCCCAGCCGGGAAATTCCTCGGTCAGGAGTTCGGACTGGTGTTTCCGCACTCTGTCGGGATTGACGAAAAACTGCGGTCCGCCGAACCAAAGTAGGTATTTGATGCCTTTGCTGTGCGCATGATCCGAGATGGCACGGATACCGTTAGGAATCATCTCCTCGTTGATTGCGCTATCGCTTAGAATGTCCTTTGATTCTTCTTCCGTTGGCGGTCGGTGCCACCCGATATCCATCCAGTAGTATTCGATAGGTAGTTTGTTGTCCACATGCCAGTCAATCATGGCAATATTCTGCTCTTCGGTGTGCCACTGCGCTGCAGCCCCCATGGGGACTTGCATTAACTCGCCGTCAGACCGGCGGCAGTAGTGGTCGAATAGAAGTCTTCGCCATAGGTTGTGCCCGCGAATTCGGTCGCCGTCCCAGAACATCACCAGTATCCGGGGCATCCGTATCCGCTCTCCCGGGTACAGGCGAAAGTGCGTCTCGCTCATGCCGGCTTTGACAGCAAGCGAGAGGTCATCATCCCGATTAAAGTCTGCCTTCCACGGCCCCGTCCAACCGATTGCCGCAATCATTCCGCCTCGATCCCACTCAATGTTGAAGAATGGTAGATGCGTCACCGACGAATAGCCTCCGATTTGTAAGTGCCGACCGGCGTTAAGTTCGGTTTCTAACGGTTGGAATGCCGTGATTTCAGGCGGCGAGCCTTCGGCATAGTGCACGACGAACTCTTGGTGTTCCGTTTCAAGCTGTTTCGGCTCGAAGCGCCCCGTCATCTCGTTCCACCTTTCCTCAACGATAGGTTCATCGGGGGGCTCGCGTTCAAAAGTAAGATCCAACGCCCTAACATCGTCCACGATCGAGGTGGCACTATTCCCGATATTCCGGAAATGTGGGATCCATTCCACGGCGGGATAGTCATTGTATTCAATCGCTTCAAGCTGTACCTGTAGGCATGTCTGAGGATCGGAGTACGTTAATCGGTGCAGCGACCGTCGCTCGTCCAGTCTCTCACTCATCTGTTCGCGCGTCCATGTTTTCAACAATTCGCATGACGGTGTGCCGTCGTAATTAAATGAGATTGGTGGAGTAGGTGTGGGGGACGTGAAACTCGTGGTAGTTAACGTGCGGGCACGTTCCTTCTCCACATTGGTTGGGGCCACGGTATGTGCGAGTCGAGCGAGGGTCGTTACGACGTAGGCGGAGTTCATTGAGTGCTCTTAATCTTTCAGGGCTTTCTAGGCAGTAAGATTGAACATCAAGGATTCGACGGCTATCAATATGAGTTCGCCGCTGATGAATGTTATCCCAACACACGGTGAATCGTGCCGCTTAGAATCGGAATCCAACTAAAACCGGAATCTTGTTATGAATTCTGGATTCCCTATTCAGAGGCCGTGTGGCTTAATTTTGTCCTACTTAATTGCCTTGTACTTGATAACGACGGCGCCGGGCTGGTCCGCAATATCAATGATTAACCCGTCAGCCATCAATTCACGTCCAGTCAATCTCGTGACACCGGAAACGTCAAGATTGGTCAATTCGTATTGAGTATCCGGTTCCAATCCATGGAGTTGATACTGGCAGGAAAGGATGCTACTTTGGGTACGGCGAAACGCTTGCACGATGCCTTCCCCGAGGTCGGGGCGATCGAATTGCCACGCCATCCAAGCGTCCTCTTCAAGGTTGTATCTACAGAGCGGGTAGTAATCGCCGTAGAAACAGTGCCGGATCGAAAGGTACTCCTCCGACAGCTTGCGTGCGAGTTCGACATCGAATTCCTCCTCCGACGGAGCGGCCGGTGGCGTGGCGAAGAAACTTTCAACTACGACTTCAAAGGTGATTCGCAGTCCGGCGCTGTAAGCACTTCTGAATGCGTAGGTACTCAATTGGCGGACACACCCACTGGTCAGCGGCGCCCACGACGATATCCCGTAGGTTTGGCCCTGCATACCCGTGGGATTGAACATGTTCTCGGGTTCGTGGATACCGCCGCACTGGTAGTCGCAGCGGTGGAGAAAGACGCTGCGTTGGACCGTCTCCAGGTCCATGTTTACGGCGCCGCCGCCGCAGCAATCGATGACAAGACTCGGGAATCGTTCCAAAAGCGCATCCCAGAACTTGTAGAATCCCTCCGCTGATCTCGCCCAGTTTATACCCCGGCGATTATTATCGGAGTCCGGCGGCGGGGTGCTGCGTGAATCCCACCGAAAGATGTCGATACCAAGGTTCTCAATCTGTTGCCCGTAGTGATCAATCATCCATTGATTGATCATTGGGTTGCCGTTGTCATTGCCGGGATATTCATCGGACAGTAACTCGGGTCGGTACTTCCGTACACGCTCAAGATAGGGATAAATCGCTTGAAATCGACAACGTTCATCGCCGCCAAACCAGAGCAAATACTTGACACCTCGTTTATGAGCGGCATTGGACACCGCTTGGATCCCGTTGGGAAACAGTTTCTCATTGACGACATCATCGGCTAGGTGTTCGAATGCTTCCTCTTCTGTTGGGGCTCGCTGCCAACCGATATCCATCCAGAAATCTTCGATCGGCATTCCATTGTCAAGGTGCCAGTTAATGATCGCAATGTTTTGGTCTTCGGTGTGCCACTGGGTTGCGGCGCCGAATGGCATTTTGACCAACTCACCGTCGGGCTGGGGCGAGTAGTAGTCGAGCATCAGGCGGCGCCAACGATTCTGAGCGCGGACTCGATCCTGACTCCAGAACAACATGAGTATCCGGGGTATGCGGATACGTTCACCCGGTCGGAGAGACAGATGCGCGCCTCTCATCGCATCAGCACGCCATGGTGCCTCCCATTCTGTCATGGCGACGTTCACGTGCAGGGATCTCTCTTGGTCACGTGCGAAATCCGCGCGCCATGGCGCTGTCCATCCAATACCGGCCATAACGCCCTCCTCCGGCCATTCGATATTAAAGAAAGGCAGATCGGGTTGAGATGAAACTCCGCCGATAGTCAGCTCTTGCCCCGGTCCCAATTCGTCGTCATGGGGCTGGAATGCCCAAAAGGAATGTACTCCGCCGGTAGCGTGGTGCACGACGAATTCCCCGGGCTCTCTGTGCACGGCTACGGTTTCGGCTTCGCCTTTCCACTCGATCCATCGCTTGACGTAGGTCGGATCGCCGGGACCGGGACGGGTGAATGACACGTCCATTGCCAAGATATCTTCTATTATAGGAGTATCTCGATCACCGTTGTTTTGGAAATATACAATCCATTCGACAGCCGGATAATCGGCGAAGATTATGGCTTCGCATCGAACTTGCAGGCCCGTGTGCGGGTCGTCATAGGTCAGACTATGCAGTGTACGCCCATCGTCCATCTCCACCTCTTCCCGCTTCAGATCCCAAGTCCATTTTGCCTGGTCCGCCAACGGAAGAAAATTGCGAGAAGACTCCCCGTTGTAAGTAAAGGAGAAGGGAAGTACCGGCACAAGCCCATCAATCGCGTCAGCTACCCAACGTTGAGCTTTTCGCATCTCATCGGGCGTTGCAGATAGTGTATCAGCCATTTAAAGGAGTTCTCCAATTCAAGTCAAGAGCGATTTTGGCAGTACAGTCAATGTGTGATGTTGGCTGTACGTGTTTGCAGCGATGCGCTAACATCGAATACCAATCCCAGCCGTTTCACTCACCGTTGTAGAGAGATAGGTTTCTTATCTCAACCCTCTTATTGGTCTATTCGCTAAGAATTTAATGCTTGCGAGACTGGCACAGAAAACTGTACTACCACGCCGGTAAGTGATCAAGCGAGTGAACAGCGAGTGATCAACTGAACGAATAGTGAAGGCGATAGAGATCCCTTCTAACCGCACCGGCACCCAACACTAACCATATGTTTTTGGAATATAAACCACTCAGAGCGTTGGCAACTCACGCGGTACTGTATCGTTTGGATGCACGACGGCGTGGCGTTCATGAAGCTGGGTCATATGTTTCAGTCTCTCAGGAGTGGCGGTGTCAATTGTGATATCGGTATACATTCCCCCGATCTTAAAACCATGCGCGGCGGGACAATTCGTCGTCAGATATTGGTCAATACGAGCGATTTCTGCCTCTGTCTTACCACCTTTGGTCAGGTTTAGCGTGAACATCCGGCGGCGATCCCCTCCGCCGAAGGAGGCATGGAAAATGGTGTGGTTGAAGAAAACCAAATCGCCGGGGTTGGTTTCAATCGCAACGCTACCGGGAATGTCGGTTGGCGGGAGCCCCCAGACGGCTTCCGCGTCGTTAAGATTGATGTGATTCCGTGAGTTTCTCCAGTCCGGATCGAGGTTTTTATGCCAGTAGGAATCGATTCTATGGCTCCCGGGAATCACGCGTAGACAACCGGTATCGGCGGTCATAGGATCGAGATAAAAGGTCATTTTGATTGCAAACAGTTCGGGCCAACTTGCGTCGGGATGCCATCGGGTGTTGCCCACATAGTAGTTGGCGTCGCCGGCGCCGTAGTTAAAGTCATCTCCAAGAATGCCGGAGGCAATCCCAAGTATACGATGGTCATCAAGCAATGTGCAGAGTCTCTCGCTGTACCCGTACGATGGTACAATCATGGTTCGGCTAGAACCGTCATGGGCATCCCCGCCGGCATGGTTTTGAAGCACGTTCTCATACTCTTCAATGATCCAATCCATCTCATCGGGACTAAAGAGTTGGGGAATCATCAGGTAGCCAAATTTATGAAAGAAATTGAGTTGTTGGTCGGTCAGTTCCATGTGTAGAACCCCCATTCCGGCAATTATCTGTGAAGACTGTTTGTTTAACGAACAGACACGGGAGCGAGCAACTTGCTGCGGTGTTGATTTGTGCGGCAGATCGCGAAAATTTTCTCATAAGTGAGAGTTGGTGTCAAGTAGAAACAGGAGCACGGAATCAACCGTACAAATCAGAAACAGAAAACCACGAAATTCTAAAGTGGCTCTTCACATGTGCCCGTGACAGAAAATGGTAGTTGCCCATGGTTTTGTAGGGAACGCAGATCTGCGTCCCGTTCCCTTTGGTTGCCATGTACTTATCTACTATGACCTCACTGCTTTTGCAAATTATTTTCGATCTCAATAAAAGCTATACACCGAACTACGTAGAACAAGACTGACTATGGGCCAGAAACAGCCGAGCAAAGCCTCGCCAAGCACCAAGCCGACAAAGAAGGGAATCGCGCGGCGATAGGCTTTTACGCCGCCATGTTTGAGTATGATCCACTTCGCGGTCATGGCGATTACTAGCGGCAACCAAAGAACATTGATGATTAGCGTGCCGGGTGCAACGCCGATGACGTATCCTGCCGGGTGAAGCGGACACCAAACGAATCGAGCGCGAAGATACATGACGCCTAGATTAAAGACAAATGCCAGCCCCAGGATTGACATGGCAAACCAATCTGTGGACTTCGGATTGACCAACCACGCGGACAAAAAATTATACGCTTCCGTTCCGCCTGAATGAATCTGCTCGGATCCGGAGATGATTCCTTCGTCATATACGGCATACGGAAAAAGGATTAACGTGGAAACAACACCTACGATGCTAGCGATTACGAGGGCGGCGAACATCCCCCGGTTGCGTATGCCGGTTAATTCCGCCAGTTTGAAGGCTTCAAGTTGATCGGGCATTGGGTGGGTTCGAAATGAAGCGTAGCTTGCTCCACTGAGCCAGTTCATCAGGGAGAGCATCGTCAGATTGCCCGGCCGCAACCGTTGTGTACCGATCATGGCAATCATCAGATACTGGGGAGTGGTGTAACCGATGGCGTGAATCGGAGGTCCCAACTCGGCGCGCATTCTGGTGACGCCGACGACAATCAGCAGGTAGATTCCGATAAAGAGTGCATAACCCCAAATCGACATCCCGCCCTTCACGCAGATAATCATCAGTAATGCTATGCAGACTCCAAACGTTACGACCGCCGTTCGATACGAGATGGGTTCGTTAGAGTTATCTTCTCTGTTAGAGTGGACAAGATTAGAGGCTACTTTCAGAAGGTGCTTCCGACCGGTCCAACATGCCACGCTGAGCAAAGCAACTAGCGCGCCCGCGCCCTGCTCACCCAAGAACGGATATCCCGGTAAGGTCGCAACGCCCACCATACTTCCAACCAACATTTGCGCTTTCGCCACGAAGTAAAAAAACACACATGAAAACGACAGGTCTAGCGGAAGGATAAATGCGAGACCGATGAGGTAAGGGTGGAAACGGAGCGGCATGCTGCCCATCGCGTTCCACGGTTTCTGTGTGAAGTGGACGTTAAGGTCGTATTTTTTTACCGGAATCGACGGGAGCGAAGGGAAGAAATACTCAAGTCCGTTGAGCACATTGATGCCTGCGGCGATTCCAAAACCTATCCACAAGAGTCGATTGCTAAATATGGCGCCTGATCGGGTGCTGACTTCAAGTGGGATTCGGATGATAGGGTATGCAAGTTTTTCATTTTCTACCCACTGCTTCCTAATCATTACGGTTAAGCAAAAGAACATCGCGATAAGAAGGAGGACCACAACCGACCATGAGATGATGGGAACCGCCCAGTATCGCCAATAGCCGCCCGTGAAGAAACCGGCCTCCCCTTCATAAAAATCCTTGACCAACCCGGCATCGGTGATAACGAGCCACGAAGGCAGATGACGAAACAGTAAAGCCTCCCAGTCGTTTTCAGGGGTCGCGAATCGGTAGGCGTAAGACATTACACCCATCAATCGAGGCATCGAGTCGTGCCCGGAAAACGCACTGCCCACGGCGAGCATGCCGTAGATTAGGAGCAGATCGCGCTGGCTCAACGCGGCACTCGGCACGATCGCACGCACCCCCAGATTCAGCCAAGTAATCATCAGAATAGCGAACAGAACGTTGACTGAGAGTGCAACCGTAGTCAGATGGGCTGTGTGCCAAATCATCTCAATGTAGGCGAGCCAATAACTGTTGACGATGATTAGCAGCACACCGATAAGGATGGCCCTTTTTGTAATTGGGGTTGGAGTTCTTTCTTTCACAGTATTATGGAAAACGATCGGAAAGGGAAATGGTAACGCGTAAGGACGATGAGCGATGCGCTGGAAAGGCAGAGAAGTTGATTAGCGGCTCGCGCTTAATAGATAACGCGGAATCCGGCGGGCGATGGCTTTCTATTCGCTCTTAAATGCCGGCATCACATCTGCGGAAAAGCGGTCGAGTTGCTCAAGAATGGCGTCTTGGGGCATCCCGATCGTGTTGTTAAGACAGATTTCCTCAAGGCCGGGAAGTCGGTGTTGAACGTCCATCAACTTTTCAATGATTAGGTCGGGCGGACCGCATAGCCAGGAACCGGCTTTGACGGCGTCTTGAAGTTTAGGAAGCCCGGCGGATTTTATTCGCTGTGGATCTGCCGTGGCGGCGATCTGTTCGTCGGTCAATCCGCCTACGAACCCGAGCGGAGCGAACATTTTGACGTTTTCTTCAAAGTATTTCGTCGCTTCCTTAATAGCCTGTTCTTCGGTATCGGCGATATAGAAGGAGAATCCGACAATGAGATCGGCCCCGCGCGGCAGGTCTCTTCCGTGATTAGCTTGCACACGCTGCCACGCATCCACGACTTTGTCCGCGGCGCCCCCCGCCGCAGCTCCGCCGCCAATCATGCCTTTGATGCCGTGTTTTGCCATGAGATTGAGGCCGCGTTCACTGGCGCTGACAATGGGTTGCCAGCACGCTACAGGTAAGTTTAGCGGCCGCGGAACTAGAGTAATTTCTTCCAATTCATAACCGCGATAGGGAACCTTGGGCGGAATATCGTAATACTTCCCATGGTGCGAGAACGTGGGTTCATTGAATGCCTTGAATATGACCTCTATCTGCTCTTCAAACAGTTCGCGATTCGCATCTTTGTCCAGCAGCGGTGCGCCGAAAACTTCGACTTCGCGTGTGTGATAGCCGCGGCCTATGCCGAAGATGACGCGGCCACCCGTGAGAAAATCGGCGGTAGCGTAATCTTCTGCGAGACGGAGCGGATGCCACATGGGCGGAATATTGAAAGCGCTTCCAATTTTGAGTCTCTCCGTGAGGTGGCAGAGATGCACTGCAAGCATCAGGATGTTGGATATGCACTCATATCCTTCACGCTGGAAGTGGTGTTCCGCCAGCCATAGCGTTTCATATCCCGATCGGTCCATGAACTTCGCGATGGCTTCCGTTTTGGCATACACGGTGGCAAGCTGTTCGTTAGGTAACCAATACGAATTGACGGGCGGTGCATCGTATCCCACTTCCGGAAGGTCAACGTGACCCGCGAAGAGTGTGCCGAATTTCGTTATCATATCGCCATTTCCATCTCAGTTATTCACTTTTCTGTGCTGGTTGAAGGTTTATCAGGGGTCAAAGCCCATAGTAGTATCGTGCCATCAGCGCTTCCGCTCGCGAGTGTGTTCCCATCGGGAGAAAAGACGACGGAAACCACTTTGCTCGTGTGCCCCTTGAGCGTCAGGAGGTGCTCCCCGGTGAGGGTAACCCATACCCGAATTGTGTTGTCATATCCTCCACTAGCCAACAGCAACCCATCAGGCGAATACGCAATGGAAAGGATTCCATCGTTATGCCTGTACAGAGGATGTTTCTGTTTGCTCGTCTGCGCGTCCCACATATGCAATAGCTCGTCAGTCCCGCCACTAATAAGCGTTTTTACATCGGGAGAGAAGACTACTGAATTAACCCATCCTGTGTGAGTTTCAAGCGTGCTCCAGAGTTTGCCGGTTTGGACATACCACAACTGAATTTTACCATCCCAATTCCCACTGGCAACCAACCCGCCATAGGGCGAAAACGCTAGTGATTTAATCCAACCGGTGTGCTCAAGGGTGAGTAGGCGTTCACCCGTACGGGAATTCCATAACTGGATAGTTCCATCCATGCCTCCGCTAGCAAGTGTGAATTTAGTCGGTGAAAACGTAACCGAAAGTATGGGCGCCTTGTGACCCTTAAGGAGTAGCCGCTGTTTTCCAGTGTGTGCGTCCCACAATCGAACAGTGTTGTCGTTACTTCCACTGGCAAGCGTATGGCCACGGTGGGAGAACGCTACGCTATTTACACTGCCGGTATGCCCGGAAAGAATCTCGATCTCGGCACCCGTACGTGCATCATGAACGTGAATTGCAGTGCCACTTGCCAAAGCGAAATATTTTCCGTCTGATGAATACGCGATGTTGCTGGATACCTTGGCTTTATCAAGTCGTACTTTAACGCCTTCAGGTAACTCCCGTGTGACATTGTATTGTTTTATGGCTGCCCATCCACCAATCGCACTCAAGAGTTGTTCAAGCACACCGATCCCCCTTTCCACAATCTCGTCTCGATTTTGAAGTTTCCGAGCATCCTTTAGCCATCTGTTTGCGTCTACCGCAGCGATGGAGTCCGAGACTTCGGCACGGACGTTTTGAGGATGCACCTGGAGCGCCACGGTGCCGCCCTCAATAGCGGTGGCGACCAACAGTAGATCGACGATGTCTACGACAGTATCTCTATTGATGTCAGCCCGGTTATACCCATTTTCACCTAATTGTGTGGAAACGGATATCAGATCCAAAACGTTAACAAACGCGTCCATATTGATATCTGCAACTGTTTCGGGCGGCGAATCCCACAGTAAAATCGTCCCGTCGGCATTCCCGCTAGCGAGCGTCAGTCCATCGGGTGAAAACGCGAGGGTTCTGCTCCAGCCTGTGGGGCCGTAATGGGTTGTTTGGAGACCTCCAGTGCGTCGATTAAACAAACGTATTTTCCCCGAACCTACGTGTGCCAAAGTGTTCCCATCGGGGGAGGAAACGATGGTTCCGTAATCGTTGCCCAGTTTGAAAGTATGCAATAGTTCACCGGTGCGAGTATCCCACACATGCGCTGCCTTATCACCTTCACTAACCAAGGTATTCCCGTCAGGGAAAAATGCAATGGTTGGGGCATGTCGAGCGTTCCCCTCAAGTGTGTGTAGATGTTGCCCCGTGCGAACACTCCATAATTGGATGGGGTTTTGAAAGGGGCCGTTCTGTACTCCACCGGCAAGCAGATTTCCATCAGGAGAACAAGCTAGATCAAAGATTGAATCCTGATGTTTCTCGAATGATCGTAGATTTTCACCGGTATTGGTATTCCACAGCAGAATTGTCCCGCCAATGCTTCCGCTAGCAAGCTGGTAGCCATCGGGTAGAAATGCCATGGAAGTTACAGCACCCGTGTGGCCACGGAGAGAGTGCAATGCTTTTCCGGTGTGACTATCCCAAATTCTTATTTGATGGTCCTCACCTGCACTTGCCAACATGGAGTCATCAGGCGCAAACGCTACCGACTGAACCGGAAGTGTGTGTCCGACAAACGTCCGATTTAGGTTGCCCGTGCGCACGTCCCATAGCCGGATCGCGTAGTCGTCGTTCCCAACGTGATGACTTCCGCCGCCGGTAGCAAGCATCGATCCATCGGCAGAGAATGCTATGGACTGGATACTGCCTGAATGCTCGTGAAAAGTCAGCAGAAGTTTACCGGTATGGGAATCCCATAGTCGAATGCTGTTGTCGCCGCTCCGACTGGCGAGCGTGTGCCCGTCGGGAGAAAAAGAAAGGGAAGTGACGTCGCCAATATACCCACCAAGCGTCAATCCAGGTTTGCCGGTACGGACATTCCATAACCGAATGGTGTTGTCCACACTTCCGCTGGCAAGCGTGAAACTATCGGGAGAAAAGGTCAATGTTTCGACTGAACCGGAGTGTCCCATGAGGATGTGTATGATTTCCCCACTGTGCGAGTTCCAGAGCATGACGGAGTTGTCATCATAACCTCCACCGCTGGCAAGTGTGGAACCGTCAGAGGATACTGCAACGGAAGTGACATGATTCGGGTGCCCCTCAAGCGTCTGCAGATGCTCCCCGGTGTGCGCATTCCAAAGACGAACGGTCTTGTCATAGCCTCCGCTGCTGGCAAGCGTGGAGCCAATGGAAGCAAAAGCAACGGAATCGATACCACTCGTGTGTCCCTCTAGCGTCCGAAGGTGTCTGCCGGTATGTGCATGCCATATGCGAATTGTTTTGTCCCGACTACCACTGGCTACCAGAGAACCTTCATCTGAAAAAGCCACACAACCAATCTCCTTACCGTGTCCCAATAAAATGTGCAGGTTCTCTCCGGTGTGGGCATCCCACAATCTTACAGTTTGGTCCGAACTGCCACTGGCAAGCGTAATACCATCCGGTGAATACGCGACGCAAGTCACATTTCCGGTATGTCCGGTAATCAGCATAATTTGCTCCCCGCCATCGACATCGTAAATCCAGATTCCAAGACTTCCGGCAGCGGCAAGGCGAGTACCGTCTGGTGAATATGCGATTTTTGATATCCAGCCTTTTCCGATTCGAGCTCTTGCGCCATCAGGCAAAGCCCACTGTGTACTGTTTTGGGCAGAAATGTCTTGTACAGACGACACGGAAAGGTACATAATCAGTACAGAAACGAGCGCGAGGGGCGATTCAAAATACGGTTTCTTTATCATAAGAATTTGTTGCATGGATTGGGAGAATTGAACGAGTCGATGTTGAACGACGAATCATCTTTCGTCGGAAAAATAGTCAATTAGATTGCAATCGTTATATAGGTTAAAATTAGGGCTCAAGGAACGGAATGGAAATCATCTGTTGCGAGGGATAGGTCCCACAGGGAAATCGTGCCGTCCGAATTCCCAGCCGCAAGCGTTGATCCATCAGTAGAAAATGCTATGCACAGAACATCGCCTGAACCGGATTTTAGGGTTTTACGCAAACTCCCGACGCGCATATCCCAAAATCGAATTGTGCCATTCGAACTCCCGGTGGCAAAGGTGGGCTCATCCGGAGAAAATGCTATTGAATTCACAGAACCGGTAGGCCACTCAACAATCTTCCGTAGCCGCCCGGTAGGAACATCCCACAAACGAAGTGATTTGTCCCAGCTATTACTGATGAGTGTTGAGCCGTCAGGGGAGAATACCAAAGTGCTAATACGAGCAGTGTGACTCCATAGATGGTGTAGTGTTTTTCCGGTTCTAACGTCCCACAAGCGTATGTCGTTACCACTTGCACTAGCTAGGGTCAATCCATCTGCCGATAAACATACGTGACTAATTCCGCTTGCATCTTCGCCAAATGATTGCACAATTTTACCAGTCTTAACATCCCATATGCGAATTCCTTTATTCGGGTATCTGGTGCGAGCACTGGCTATCGTCATCCCGTCAGGGGAAAACGCCATTGTATAGAGAGATTTTTCGCGCTCCACAAGTGTGTGCAGAGCTTCACCGCTGCGAGTATTCCATAGTCGGATAGTCTTGTCAGAATTCTCCGTGGCTAACGTGGTGCCGTCTGGAGAAAGGATTGCGGACCTGATAATGCCTCTCCATAATCCCCCGGGAGACGGGCGAACATCAAAAACCTTGCTCTGTTCTCCCGTATGAACGTTCCAGAGCCGAATCGTCCCGCCTGAACTGGAAGCAAGCGTGGAACTATCAGGTAGAAACGCCACGGACCGTATCCAACCGGTATACCCTTCGAAGACATGCAAGATTTCTCCGGTACGCGCGTCCCAGAAATGAACTCCTCCCGGTCCTATACCAGCCAGGATTGATTCATTAGGCGAAAAAATCACTGATTTTGCCCAATGCCCTTGGAAAGTCCTCAACTGCTTTCCCGTGCTGGTATCCCAAAATAGAACACTATTTGGGGCCCTGGTCGCGCTGCTGACTAACGTGGAACCATCAGGTGAAAACGCCACAGAACTCACGACGCCCATATGCCCTACCAATTCCCGCAAGATTTCTCCGGTGTGTGCGTTCCACAATCGAACTATCCTGTCCTCGCCTCCACTGGCAAGCATGGAGCCATCAGGTGAAAACGCTATAGATTCAATCCAATTTCTATGTTCCCTAAACTCCTTTTGAACTTCACCAGTAGTGGTATCCCAGAATTCAACCTTACCTCCGGCGCTTCCACTGACAAGTGTATTGCCATCAGGCGAGAAAGCCACGCAATACACCGCGTAAGTGTGCCTCATTTGCGACCATAAGGGTTCCCCGTCGCGTAGACTCCACAACTGAATCAACCTATCCTTGCCTGCACTCGCGAGCTTCTTGCCATCAGGCGAAAACGCTATTGACCGCACTAAACTCGTGTGACCCTTAAGCGTGTGCGCGTGCCTCCGTGTCTGGGTATCCCATATTCGAACAATTCCACCCGAACCGCTATAAGCGACTGAACGCCCATCGGGTGAGTATGCAACACTGCTAACCCATGGCGAGCCCTCTCTGAGAAACGTAACTTCGGTGTAAGTGTCGACATCATAGATTCGAACACCCCGACTTGATGCGACTGCGAGCCGAGTACCGTCTGGCGAATACGCAACCTCAAAGGCTCTACCTTTCCCAAGTTCTCGTTTAACAATTTTGGGGGTGGACAAATGAGAAATGTCTCGGTTACAACCGTGCTGAAGCAATAGCACAAAAACGAACAAGAAATTGACTGTTGGCAAGAATCTTCTTTTCATCTCAAGAAAATTCTCTTTTGTTATAGTCATTGCAACTAAAAATTTCACAATTGTTATTTTAACATATCCCAATTCCCACCTGTTCCGTAGGTCGGGCTTCTAGCCCGACCCGCTCAATGGCAAACATCGCGAAACGGGAGATTGTAAGCTAGGTCGAGTCAATCAACGCTCATATGAGTAAATATAAATGACTATAGAATAGGTTTGAATGGGCGGCGGAAGTTCTTTTATCTCGATTTCGAGAGATCAGTCTTTGTAACACTGTTTTTGCTTCGCGCCCTCATATTGGCGTCTTAGGCGAATGGAATACACACTATTGACGGAGGTCTCCGAATCAGACAGCGGACATTTGACAACAAGCAAGAATGGTGCCTACTACATCGGCCTCGCCATTGGTGCCAATCGTATCCATGAGTCGTGTTGGTATGAAAAACAACATCTCCAACACGACTATCCAAACCGAGCATGGACAATCGCTAGATAAGGAATTGCGAAAATCAATCTGACAATTAGAAGTCATCCCAAATATGCTCAAAACCGGGATGAGTCACGGGACCTTTCAGCAGTAAGTCGTCTGTCTCTTCCATATGCGCTCTCAATTGCGCTTTGAAGGATGTCGCAATTCTCTTGTAGTCGGGATGGCAGGGCTCCCAGCCGGACAACCCGGTGAAGTCCACGTCACCGAAGCCGAACATCTTGCGTGTGGATGCAAGATTGTTCTGTTCGTGCGGATCGGACTCGAGGTCGTATAGTTCCTCGATTCCCTTGAATCCCGTTAGAAGTTCCGTAAGAACTTCGCGGGCGGATCTGTTTTGCGGGTAAAGGAGATGCTTGTGAGTATCGAAATTCATAAGGTATTTGAAGCGCTCGGTCCTAATACCTCGTATCGGGATATATTGACCGTGCCACGTATTCTCCGCATAGATGTGGTCTCGTCGTTGATAGGCGCGATTTTGGAGCATTGGAAGGAAGGAGCGCCCGTCGATATCATCCGGCGCGTTGCCACCCGCAATCTCGACAAGCGTAGGCAGAAAATCAACATTGCTGAGAAGAGCATCATTCGCTGTCCCCGGCTGGAAGTTGTCGGGATAGCGCATAATCAGGGCACACTCGATACCCGCGTCGTAGAGTGATCCTTTGGCGCGCGGCACCTCGATACCGTGATCCGTCGTGAAGATGACGAGCGTATTTCTGTCCAGCCCGGTGGCGCTAAGTTTGTCGAGAATTCGTCCCACCGCGACATCAATGACGCAGGTGATGAGGCTATTCAAATCCGCGATGTCCTCGCGGATTCCGCGCCGGTCCGGCAGGTATGGCAACGGCTGGACTTCGTCCGGATCGTAGTCGCGGAAATAGGGATCGCACGGATTGTCGACGGGACGGACTATCTGACCCTCATACTTGGAGGCGTCCACACGATGAACATACTTCGGTTTGAAACGCGGCACGGGCAAGTTGTCGCGCCAGTTCTCGAACCCGCCGCGCGGCGTCGCGGAATGCGCCTCGGTAAATCCCACATCCATATAGAAGGGGCCATCCTCTTCGCGGTAACTGTCGAGAAACTGTTGAACTCGCGGCGCCG
This sequence comes from Candidatus Poribacteria bacterium, assembly GCA_028820655.1. Taxonomy (GTDB): domain Bacteria; phylum Poribacteria; class WGA-4E; order WGA-4E; family JAJDTR01; genus JAJDTR01. Next base: position 24,189 of record JAPPIK010000004.1, read on the forward strand.
CATCCATGGCACTGATTGTGGCGTTTGGAAAGCCGTACTCGGTGTGCTGGTAACCGAGATCTTTAGGATCGATGGCTTCATGTTGAAAACCGAAAAGATGAGTATCGTAACCGAGCGCGTTCATATACATTGGCAGGGTTTGAAGCCCATCATTCATTTTCCAACCCAAGTGCGTTTGACCGATCGCGCCGTGATTTACGGGATAAAGTCCTGTCATGCGGCTGCATCTGCTCGGGGCGCAGTAGGGGGCAGTTGAAAAATACTGATCGAATCGGACGCCTTCATCTGCCAAGCTGTCAATGTTCGGCGTTTCTACGCCGCGCCCGTAACAGCCGAGATGACGCCCGACATCGTGGCAGTGGATAACCATTATATTGGGGCGTTGTTGAGAAAGATTGGACATCGGAAGTGTTCCTTAAAGAAAAAAAACGTGTAAGGAGTGGAACATAAAAGAAATCAGAGATCAATAACCTGTAATGATGATTCGTAATACGTAATGCGTGTTAGACGGTTGGAAGCACGCCATTATCCCTATCGGAATAATGTTCTCAGAACGGACCCTGACAGAGATTTTCCACCTCTTGCACTCCAGCGGATCAAGGGAGTTGATAGATCAAGTGACTGAATAAGGAACGCGATAGAGATCCCAGCGCGATAGAGATCTCGGCAATGTAAATAGATCACGATGCCTCCCCGCGTCTGCACTCCATCCGAGTGCAATGTCAATAGTATCGCGGCGCGTCCAATCTCCGCGCTCCAGCGGCGTGCAACGTAGACTGTAATTTGGTAGAAACATCAAAAAATGAAGGATAAAAGCGAAAAATTGTGCGCGATTCAACCAAAACGTGGCGCAACACCGGCGATATTGGCGACGATAGTATTCAGCCACGCTAATTCCACAGGCGTCAATTCCGCCTCAAGCGCACCAACGTCTTCTACTAATCGACTTGGGCGCCGGGTTCCGATGATTGCCACACTTACGAGCGGATTGGCGAGTGTCCACGCCAACGCTAGTTGGGAGAGTGTCAACCCGCGTTCGCTGGCGAACTCCATCAACTTCTCCACCACCGTTAAATTCGTAGGCAGGTTCTCGGGTGCGTACAGATTGTTATGGGTTCGCACGTCGTCCGGCGGGAGACTGGTGTCGGCGGTAATTGCCCCACTCAGAAGCCCTTGAGCGAGCGGACTGTAAGCCATGACACCGATTCCCAGCACTGCGCAGGTTGGGAATACGGTCTTTTGCCAATAGCGATCAAAGAGGCTGTAGCCGAGTTGATTGGTAGCCAGTTCCACCCTGCCAACGGATGCCTGCAGCATAGCGCTATCCCAATTGGTGACGCCCACGGCGCGGGCTTTGCCGGATTCCTTTACCTGAATCAAACCATCAATGATCTCGTCTGCCGGAGTGTTCGCATCGGGAAAGATGACGTAGAGATCGGCGTAGTCCGTGCGTAAGTTCCTCAGGCTGCCCTCAATGTTGGCAAACAGATTCGATTTGGTGTAAGGACGCCGCTGAGATTTGGTGATGAGGAACACTTCATGTCGTCTAGAACGAAATTCCTCTCCAAACCAAATCTCGGTATCGCCATAGTATGGCGCGCCGTCGATGAGAGTGATGCCGAGGTCGAACGCCGTGCGCATGGCGGTCACCGCCGTGTCCCGGTCAACTGCCCCATATGCCGATCCACCCAGTGTCCAACCGCCCACCCCTAAAACCGGCACTTCAATCCCGGAACAACCTAACTGGCGATATTGCATATGTTGATTAGACCTCGGTCAAGGATAGTAACGCGGGATGAGAAGAGACGGATCTGGCGCAGAACATTCCCAAGAAACTAATACGTAATGCTTACTGCGTATTGAAAAGAACCGTCTCTACCGATGTCGAAAAGAGGAACTACGCGAAAATCACTACTGAACTCCGGCGATTTTAAGCCGAATGCTGTAGATTGAAGTTCGAGCCGCGATAAAGAGTGTCTTGTGATCCGGCCCGCCGAAAGCGCAGTTCTCCGGCAATTCGGGAGTGACAATGGTTCCGAGGTGTTCGCCCGACCGCGAAATAACCCACGTTCCGCCCGCGCCCGTGACGTAGAGGTTTCCGGCGACATCCACCTTCATTCCATCCGCCGCCCCCCGTGCGTCGGCTCTCATATCGATCAAAATTCGCCCGTTGGCGAGCGAACCGTCCGATAAAACATCGAAGGCGCGGACATGCTGGTGTCTTGAATCGTCGATGTACAGGATACTCTCATCCGGCGAAAACGCCAATCCGTTCGGCACGCCGAAATCATCGACAAGCAGCGTGACTGCGCCGTCAGTGGCGATGCGGTAGACTCCCTGAAAATCCAGTTCGCGTTCCTGATCTGCGGGGAAACCGTAGAAGGGATCGGTGAAATAGATGCTACCATCTGATTTAACGACCACATCGTTGGGGCTATTCAAACGCTTTCCGCTGTAACTGTCTGCAAGAACGCTGATAGAGCCGTCGGATTCCGTACGAGAAACGCGGCGGCTGTGGTACTCGCATGCGATGAGCCGCCCCTGGCGGTCAAATGTCAGTCCGTTAGCGCCGCCGCTGGGATCGCGAAAGACCTCTGATGTGCCATCGAGCGCCAGTTTAAAGATTCGATGCGCCGGAATGTCGCTGAGGAAGAGATAACCATCAGGGTGCCAAATTGGCCCCTCCGTAAATTCGAACCCGGTAGCAACGAGTTCCGATTCGCCGTCAATGATGTCGGAGATTGTCATTCGTGTGTTTCTCTCCCTTTCGTTAACGACTGGTTTTCGCAGGCGACGACCTGCTCCAAGTGGCGCATTCTGGCGGCCGATGCGGTGCGGCGCATGAGTTCGGAGTGAACGCTGGCGGATCTAGGGTGATAGCGCGGAAATCCATCGGGACGTCGGATGTATTTGTGCAATTCTTCAATCTCGGCGCCAGTATTCGCCCGACGTGACACATTCAAACAGAAGTGGCGGCGGGCGGTACCTCCCCCGTAAGAAGCGTGGAGGATGTTGTGATTGAATACCACGATGTCACCGGGTTCGGTCTCGATAGCGGCACACGGTATGTGGCATCCCTGGATGCCAAAATCTTCGTTTGGTTGGCGAGCCCGTTCCGAATGATGCCGCCATGGTCCACCCAAGTGACTGCCGGGAATCACGCGGATACAACCGGTATCGTGCGTCAATGGGTCGAGATAAAGGTGAAACTTCGCGTAGAGACCGACAGTATGGAAGCCGTCGGAATGCCAATTCGTATTGCCGCTGTAATAATTGCCATCGCCGCCGATGTAATTGAAATCTTCGCCAAGCAGTGATTTAAGCACGCCCAACACTTTGGGGTGATCAAGCAAGGTGCAGAGCCGCTCGCTCTGATCGCTGAATGGCACGATCTGAGAGCGCCTACTTCCGTCGTGCACAACACCTTTTATTTCAAAGACTTTCTTGTGTTCCTCAATTATCCAACCGATGTCATCGGCCATCAATCCCGGAAGAAGAATGTATCCGAATGCTTCGAAAAAGGCACATTGTTGAGGAGTCAATGCCATTTTGAGAATCTTTCCTTGGATTGCGGGATATGATTAGAATCAGGCAAACGCGGAGCATCCAAAAGTTATTCCATTTCACTCGAATAACAGTACATATGATATCTTTACTTTATCCATCGCTACTCCGTAGGCGGGAATCAAGGGAGCGGACAACGACCGCGATAGAGATCCCCTTGCCCCGCCGATTTTGTGCGCGGATAAGACTTTCTGTTTCACCTCATGCAAGCTTCTTTACCTGAATCACTCAATTAATGCATAAGTAATTTATGGAAATGGTATTACTGTACCGCGTTTAGGTAATACTGCTCGCGTTGAATCACCTGTTCTAGATGGACATAACGCTCAGGTGAGGCCGTATTGCGCATGAGGTCCTGTGCGCCGGGTGCATACTTTCCGGGCCAATGCTCTGGTCTTCCGGCTGGTCGCAGATAACGGTCGAGTTCACTGACTTCGGCTTCGGTCTTGGCTCGGCTAGTTACATTGAGGCACATGTGACGGCGGGCAGGTCCACCGCCGAAAGAGGCATGGTAAATGTTGTGATTGAACACGACGACATCCCCCGGTTCGGTTTCGGCGGCGACGCAGGGAACATCCCGACCGGAGATGCCAAGAAGTTCGGTGGGCTGGCGAGTACGCTGAAGATACTCTCTCCACGGACCAATCAGGTGGCTGCCGGGAATCACACGGATACATCCCGTGTCCCGCCCCAAGGGGTCGAGATAGAGATGAAATTTGGCGAAGAGACCGACTTGATGCCCGCCATCGGAGTGCCAGTTCGTATCGCCGCTGTAGTAATTTCCGTCGCCGCCCACATAGTTGAAATCATCGCCGAGCAGTGACTTCAGCACACCGAGCACTTTCGGATGGTCTAGAAGTGTACAGAGTCGTTCACGCTGATCGCTAAACGGGACTATCATGGAACGCTTTGATCCGTCATGAACGACGCCTTGTTGCTCAAAAACCTTCCCATGCTCCTCGATTATCCAGTCAATGTCGTCGGTCATCAATCCCGGCAGCATCAGATAGCCAAATGACTCGAAGAAGGTGCACTGTTGGGGAGTAAGTGTCATTTTCGGTCACGTACCTCATTTTCAAAATTAATCAGTGTGATGACCGCGCAAAGTGTGTGGTTGGGGCTATTGGGTAGCTTCCCAAGCGGCGCGATCGAGGTTTTCGCGCTCGATCACTTGCTCGAGGTGGCGCATCCTCTCGGGAGTAGCCGTGCCGAGCATAATGTCCTGTTCTCCCGGCGCCCATTTACCAGGTTTCTCCTTTGTCCGGTCTTTCGGCAATATGAACTTTTCAAGGTCCGCCATTTCTTCTTCCGTTTTTGCGCGGCTCGAAAGATTGAGATCGAAGTGACGGCGCGCCGTTCCGCCCCCGAAGGATGCGTGATACGTCGTGTGATTCAGCACGGCGACATCTCCGGGTTCATTTTCAATGGCGACGCAAGGGATATCGGTGCCGGCGACACCTATCGATTCGCAAAACGGCTGGAGCCAGATGTTTTCTCTCAGGTGGTCTCTCCAGGGTCCTGGCAGGTGGCTCCCCGGAATGGCGCGGATGCAGCCTGTATCCCGCGTCAGCGTGTCGAGATAGATGTGGAATTTGGCGAAGGTTAGACCACCGGGCCGATGTCCGCCGTCATCGTGCCAACTTGTGCTGCCGCTGTAGTAGCTGCCATCACTGCCGACATAATTGAAATCGTCGCCTAACAGGGATCCGAGCACTTCCAGAACCTTGGGATGGTCGAGTAGGGTGCAGAGTTTTTCGGTTTGATCTATAAAAGGTACGACATAGGTGCGCTTCGTGCCATCGTGGACGACGCCGTTCTTCTCAAAAACCTTTTGGTGCTCCTCAGCCATCCAATCGACATCGTCTGCCAGCAAACCCGGAAGGACGAGGTATCCGAATGAATGGAAGAATTCGCATTGTTGGGAAGTGAGAGCCATTGTTGATTTCCTCCTTGAGTGGAAGGCAACAGTTTGTAGGGTGCGCACTGCGCACCAGCCTTTGAAAAAGCAACGAACGACAGGCTATATTGGGCCAGGAGCCGCGGGAGACTTTTTCACAAGTGAACCAAAAAGACCATTGAAAGAGTCGCTCATGGATTCAAGTACCATACAGATGACGTGTTGGGTCTTACTCGAATGTAGGTATTGCACGGTGGGGTAGGGGGATCTCTATCGCCTTCACTATTCGTTCAGTTGATCACTCGCTACCCACTCGCTTGATTCCTCCCTGCAAGTGTAAAGTTGCACGGCTTTCCGTTCAATCCAGCCGTTGAACTTTTGTACAAAGTCTAGCTACGAGACAAAACCCGGGTGAAGAATAGAAGAAATCACGCGTGACATTCAATAATCGAATTACGGTAAACTCTGACTACGTATGTGCCAACGATTTACAGTGCCCGCCCTACATTTCATAGTCAGTCGTCTTCCACATGCTGTGTCAACTCCCGCATCCTGGGCGAGAATTTTTCACGAACGCTGCGTTTATGCAGTCGCCAACCGAGTGCGGGATCGGTGGGATCCATCCACCGCGCGTGAAAGGGGACGGGCGCTCCCATGCGCTGCTGGTCCTTCGACGTATTTGACCAAGCGGCATGCCACACGGGGCCATTGAGCACGACAACCGAGCCGGCGTGTCCTTCGATTGGAACCAGATGTCTGTAGTCGACGTCGGCTCTAGGAGGGATTCCGGCATGATGACTGAAGGGCATGACCCGCGTAGCACCGTTTTCCACAGTAAAGTCGGTCAGCATCCACAAACAGTTTAGGAGAAAGCACACCTCGTGTGAAGGGAATGGCGTCTCACGCCTCGTTAGCATCGGCAGATCGGCGTGAAGTTTACCGATTGGCGCCCCCGGTTTGCGCCAGAGCGCCGCTACGGTGTTGAGTTGAAAACCGTCACCGAGTTTATAGTCCGCTAAATCAAGGAGGACTGGATTCGCGACAATCTGCTCGAACAGGTCAAATTCGCTGGGGTGCAGATAATTGAAGACGCCGCGCAGGTGTTGGCTCGTCTCTTGCGCGCCGCTGAAATCGGGCGAATCCGGAATCTGATCCATAATCTCCATTAGCCGCAGTGCCATACGTTCGGCGTCCGACGATGGAATTAGATCAGGAATAAGGACGAATCCATACTCATCTAGTTCCGTTTTTAGCGTTTCAATGTCCATATTTCCTCGCGGTCCACGATGCGAGATTCAGAACATACTCGACATCGGTTAAATTTGCGTAATTGTGCACCAAAGGTTTGTAGGAGATCAAGCGAATGAAGAGTGAGTGCGATAGAGATCTTCTCCGAATCGCGACGGTCGGGAATCGGTGGGAACTCCTCCTACCACCTGCAAAACTCACGCTCCATTTCGTGAGTCTTCAAAACGCAACATCCAACAGCGTAGAGCATAGATAGGAGATTTACACGGAAGAACTTTGATTTGGAGCTTCCGTGTCAGAACTCCTCGATGTATACTGCCAAGGAGGCGGTTGTACGCCTCGTGTAAAACATATCATTGGTCGGGAAAGCGCAGGAACCGTTTTGCGGTTTCGCCCATGATGTCGCGGTATTCGTCGTGTGTTAGATCGGGCAGCAATTCTTTGATGATGGTGGTCAACTTGCCGTAACCCGGATCTTCGAGAATCCACGGAAAATCGGTCGCCCACATGAGACGCTTGGAACCGTAAATCCTCAAAAGGCTTTGATGCCACCCCGCAAGATCCCGATAAGGGAACGGCTCGTTACTGAAGGCGTATTGAAGGCACAATAACATCGCGACGTTCTCGAATTTCGCTAGACGCCAAGTCGTATGGAACGCGGGATTGTACATCGGTGTCTCTATTCGCGGTCGGCAATTGGTGCCCCAAGAGAGTTTGCCGTTTCCCGGACATATACCCATGTGGTTAATCACGATCCTGACCTGAGGAAATGTCGACACAAGATAGGGTAGCAGATGCGCGTCGCGAGCTTGCAGAATCAACCACAGGACATAATCCTTCTCTGCGGCGTGTTTCCAAATACGATAGGCGCCGAGTTGCTTCACATCAATCTTTTCAAAGGGATCGCGAGGTCCCCCGATTCTTGAAAGCCGGAAACCGATAATACCGGTTCCATCTGTCAAGGTATCCATGTGGTCTTCAACGTCCGGTAGATCGGGAGATATGAGTCCGATGCCCAAAAAACGGTCACGGTAAGTCCCGATGCAGTGCCGAAGGTAGGCGTGATGCTCGACCTGTACACCGGGGTGTTGTACCAGCACCGCTTGATCAATCTGATGCGCTTCCATCTCTGCCAGCAACTTTTCGACGGGTTCTTCCCGTTCCGCGGGCCATAGCTCATTGCTTTCTCTCGGGAATCTTGTGGACGCCTTGGTGAAAACGTGAAGATGAGCATCAATGCGGGGCATTATGCCTCCATCGCATCTTTGTACGGCGTGAGATCCATCTCCGGATACCAGTGCGCGAGAGAGTCGACTGTCTCAGGCGAGTAATAGGGGTGTCCCGGCTTGGGCCATCCGAAGAGCGCCCGCACACGCGGCGTGGTCTTCTGCCAGAATGGGATGGAGTAATCTCGCTCCCTCCACAGGTTCGACAACTTGGTGAACTGACTGCTATCTCCGCGGCAGAGTGAGAGTGTCCAATATCCTCGCTGTCTACGCTTGTTGGCGAACGGGATTGCCGCATGAACGCCGTAGGAACTATTGAATCGTACGCTGCCTGCCTTGGCAGTGGTGGCAACGGGCGCGCAAAACTCGGGGATTTCCCGGATGTCCTTGATACCGCCCATACCGGTCCAGTTTCCCTCTTCAATGAGTCGAGGAAGGAGGTCGATGATCTGACGATGAGTATGAGGGATGATTTGCATCGGGGCGCCGTCATCTTCGACGTCGTGGAGATAGACACAGGAGTTTACGTAGTTGTATAAATCGACCTCATGGTTGGGCGGCAAAAAGCAGTTTGTCGCGTGGTCGATGTGGTATCCTTGCCACGGGTGATCGGAATGCCGTTTGTCGGTGGGCCCCGACCGCAAAAAAAGGTGCCCGTTGCAGTAACTCATATCCGAGGTTCCGAGGCACTGTTCATACATGTCGAGGTAGTCCTCGTTCTCGATTAGGCGATCAAGGGCGTCAATGCCCGTCGGGAATTGCGCGCGGCCGTGTTTTGTTTCGCCGTAGTGGGGAACTGTGGCGGTACTGGTGGGGTCGGTGGATTCCGCCTCTCCGGTGGCGTCCAACTTTGCCAAGTAATCCTCAAAACTCGTACCGTAGAATATCTTCTCCATTTCGACTCGTGCGGCTTCCACATCCTTTTTGTCGAAAACATCCTTCACGATAAGAAAGCCGTCTTCATGAAACTTGTCAAGTTGTGCCTGTGTTAGAGCCATGGTTACCTCTCCTTCCGCGGGCTAAGGTTCTGGCGGTTAGATATCGGCGATACTCGGGGAGTCGGGGATAGGACATTCTAGCAGGTTTTGGACGATGGGTCAATGAAAGAAAAAATGCGTAAAAGACGCATATCAACAGGCGCATAGATTAACTCCGTAACATAAAACTCCGGTTTGTACCTGCGATATGGTTATTTCAACGGCATGAGGAATAACAGTACCCAAACCTGACTCAATCCACGTTTATCCCCTGTTGTTTGTTTAGTTACGAAATATGCATCACGCATTACTCCCATGTAGCGATGAAGTCCTCGACCTCGTAATTCGAAGGCATGTCATAGAAGTAATACTTCGTGGGTCCGGTCTGGAAACCGGGTTCGTACTGGTCCTCCTCCGACTTGAGCCGATTCTCCAAATCAAGAAAGCGGCTCCACAGCACGTTGGTCTCATCAACCGTGAACCGGCTGGCAACATTCTGAAGGACATCGACGCTTTCCCACGGCCATCCTACCTGTGCCGACTGCTCGGCATCGGGGAGTGCAGCCACATCCGGTTTATTCAAGTGATAGACCTTGTAGGCTAGTTTGGTCAAGAACATGACGCAGACCATCCGGTGTTCTTCACCGGGGTGGAGCGTGGCGAGAGCTTCCAGAAAAGCCGTCTCATCTTTGTCGATGACCGCGCGGAAAGCCTGCGCGACAACGTCAAACTCGGCATTGAAACGCCTTCTAAACCGTTCAAAAACCTCTCTGCTCCAGGGTGATAGGCGTTCGCTGAAGTCTATGGTCCAATTGAGATACGGGCGATACGAAAACAGATTGGAGCCGAAGGCCCGTAAAGCGAGATGAATCGTCCGCCTCAGTTTCGAACTGTAGTTACTCCCCCAGTGGAGAATGGCGTTCGAATAGACCACTCCCTCTCCTGCCTTGAGTTTGACGGGCATGCTGTTCGGTAATGGCTGCCGATTGCTTTCAAGCAGCGTTCGATTCTCGGCATCGGTGTTGCGCCGCCTGTGACTGCCCGGGACTATCCAAAGAACATCGTCATCGTAAAGCGCGATGTTCCATTGAACCGTGCCCACACCGTTTGCCGCCATGTCTGCTTGTAAACCGCTCAGCGGACCGTCGCGATAGGGTTCGATGTCGCGATGCCAACCTGACGGACCGTGATCCTGCACCGGACTGCACATAATAGTAATGTATTTGAGAATGGTTTCAGGCGACCGCATCACCTGACGACTAACCCCTAACGTGTTCTCGTGAAGACAAAATTCGACTGTGTTGGCGGTTTCTTCGTCAATGAGCGGGCCGAAGGTTACCCGTGGTTGCGGGGCTATTTCCCATTGGCCGCCGGGCGGATCGTGGGGCCCGCGCTCGCGCGCCCATATCTCTTTCTGGCGTTCAACAAGAACCTCGAAACTGTTGCGTAACTCATCAAGCCGATCGGGAGGAACGCAGTCCGGAATTATGATGTAACCATCCTCCCACAACTGGTTCGGGTTTACCTGCATGGCTGTCTCTCCTCCTAAAGTAGACTCTTGACGGGAATGTCGGTTTTCCTAAATCATGGTGGGCAGTGCCCACCCTACACAACCCGTTCGTATACGATTAGGACCGCTCCCGGCTGTTCGTCAATTTTAATTGATAGACCGTTATTGGTCAAGTCCTTACCGGAGATTCTCGTCGACCCATCGATGTCCATATTCGTGATGGTGTAGTCTGCCGATGGGTCTAATCCGCGCAGCTTGAAACACATCTGGGTCACATCGCTATCCTGGCGGCGGAATGCTTGCACTATCCCCTGACCGGACTCAGGCCGGTCGAACTGCCAAGCCGCCCACACATCGTCCTCGGTGCGGTAAGTCGTGAGGGGATAGTAATCACCGTAATAGTTATCCGCTACCTGCCGCCATTCCGCCACCATCCGGCGCTGGAAGGTGTAATCCACCTCCCTGCGGCGCAAATCCCAGATGCATGATATTGCCGGCGCCATTTGACTGCGGAAGGTGTACGATTCAAACGCGTTGGTGCCCGTGCCAAAGTACGGAATCCAAAGCGACATGGCGAAAGTAAGGTTCTGCATCCCCGTGGGTTCGTAAGCGTAATCGCTACGCCATAACGGCACGGCGCGGCGTAACGCTTCAAGTGCGTTTCGAGCGCCGCCGCCGGCACAGATATCCATCAGCATATCGGGATGGCGCCGCCGCAATTCATCCCAAAACGCCAAGATACCCTCAAGGTGTCGGATTTCCGTAATTCCTTGGCGGTCTTCGGTGTCGTTGGCACGCCAAAAGGGGAGGGGACCGTCGCCATCCATTCGAAAGAGATCGGCGCCCTGCTCGACAAACTGTGAGTCGAAGTGATTAACTGCCCACTCCCAAGCTTCGGGGTTACCAAAGTCGAGAAGTTTCCTGCCCTCGTTTGTTCCCAATAGCCATTCGGGATGGTTTTCGTAGAGCCATTCGCCGGGATCCGCTCTTTCAGGAACGAACCAGAGGATGACTTTGGCGCCTTTGGTATGGACGTGATCCGAGATTGGACGAAGTCCGCGCGGAAACCGTTCCGGATCGGGCTCCCAAGTTCCCAAGCTTAGCCAATAGTCGCGAAAGCTGTACCAACCGGCATCCATCCACCAGTAATCAATCTCGATCTTTTCTTCAAAGTAACGGTCAACGAACTCAATCTGGTTTTCCTCGGTCGCCAAAGACATCTCGATGTACTGAGCCGATCCGCCGGCTTCCAGTTGCGGCGGCGGTAACTTCCCGCCCGGTCGAGGCAGATTGTGGCGAATCATCCAGCGGCGCCATAGGTTCTGTGAACGAATCCAATCGCCTTCCCAAAACAGCATCGCGATGAGCGGGGTACGCACCTCTTCGCCCGGCATCAGTCTGAAATGTGTCAGTTCCTGCCCCACACGTAAATCTAAGCCGTTGGCGTTGTCACGGCTGAACTGCGCCGCCCACTGCCCAAGCCAACCTACCGCGAAAATAATGCCTTCGCCGTTGCACTCAACGTTGAAATAGGGAAGATCTCCTCCGGCCGGGAGCCCTTCCATTGCAGCTAGACGTTTCTCGGCTCCGGGAGGGAGTTCGGTTTCCCGCGGTGCGTATTGCGTGGGAGTTTGCGGCGCCAAGCCGGAGTGGGGGCTGCCGTCGCTGTGATGCAGCAGAAACTCGCCGTCTCCACCGCGTTCCAATCGGGTGTCAAGCGCTTGAACATCCTCAATAATGGGGGTCGGCTGCTCGCCTGTGTTTTTTAGATGCACCGTCCATTCAACGACAGGAAAATCTGCATATTTCACGGCAACACATCGAACCTGCAAACCGGTAGAGGGATCGGTGTATGTGGTCACGAGTTCCGTTCGCTCTTCGTCCAACACGTTCTCGCCGCGTTCACATTTCCAATCATCAAGAATATCACTGGACGATTTTCCCGCATAGCGGAATGAGAAAGGGGCATCGGTTGTATACGCGGCGCGCAGCGGAGCCGTGGGTAGCTCATCCAACCACACCGTCTCACCGTCCACCAGAATCACCCGCGCTTCTGCCCAATCTACTTGATTGAAGTTAACCCTTTGGATTGTTCCTCCGCCGGCGTCGATTAATCCGAGAACGAAATCGGTTGCGCCGTTGAGTTCGATGGTAAGGGGGATTCCTTCCAGCCCTTCATGAAGCACCTCCGAACGAAAAACTTCATTTCCATCCACATCAACTGTGGCAATCACGGTGCCGCGACCTGCGTTGGAGTAAAAGCCGGTGACCCGATTGCTGTCCACGCCGAGAACGGCTTCAAACGTCTTTGCAGGTTTCGGCAGATGAACCAACACCTCGCCTTCGGACTGGAAATGCAGCCCTCGCTCAAAATCACGGTCGGCGATTCGGAGCGGTCGGCTGGCAATCGCATAGAGTCCGTATCCGGTGGTCGTGACTTCACTTCTCTGAATCTTGCCCGCATCCAATTTCACCGACAGATAACCTTCGTCCGGTTTCGTTTCCGCCACTCCTTCAAACTTTGCCCGTGTCCATTTTTGGGCTTTGGCAAGTTCGGCGGATGTCGCCGATGATGTGAGTTCATTTATGGTTGAGGAGTCATTCACTTGCAAACCTCCGTGTCTTCATTTGGTAAATTTTTGCAAACAATCTTCGGTGATAAATCTCGCATTTTAACGAAAACCACGGCACAGCGATTGCATTGGTATCGTTAGTTGGCACGAATTTCCCACAAAAGAACAGTGCCGTCTTCACTCTCACTCGCAAGTGTGTTGCCATCCGGACTGAAACTTACACTTTCGACAATGGAAGTATGCCCCGTGAAGGTGTTCAGATGTGCGCCGGACAGGGCATCCCACACACGGATGGTCTTGTCCGAACTACCGCTTGCGAGCGTCTCGCCGTCGAGGCTGAAACTGACACTTAGGACAGGGAACTTGTGCCCGGTGAGGGTAATTAGATGTGCGCCGGACATGGTGTTCCACAGACGAATGGTATTGTCTAAGCTGGCACTGGCGAGGGTGTAATTGTTGGGATTGAAACTGATGCCATGCACATTACTTGCATGGCCCGTCAACACATTCAAGCACTCGCCGGTGATTGCATCCCACAGGTAAATCTCATCGTGACTAGCGCCGGCGAGCATTTCGCCGTTGGGGCTGAATTTAAGACAAGTGACGCGCCCCGGATGCCCTGTGAATGTCTTTAAATGCTCACCAGTTTCAGCGTTCCATAGACGAATAGTATTATCGGGCCAACCCTCGACAATTGCGAGGGTTCTGCCAGCCGGACTGAACCTGATGCTACGTACAACACTTCTATGACCTTGGAGCGAGTGCAGTTGTGCGCCGGTTCTGGCATTCCATAGACGGACACTGTCCTCTACACTCCCACTCGCTAAAATGCCGCCATCGGGGCTGAAACCGATGCTCGTGATCGGGCGGACATGCCCGGTAAGTGTTTTTAGATGCTCTCCGGTCGTGGTATTCCACAGGCGTATGGTATTGTCCACACTTCCGCTTGCAATTGTGCCGCCATCGGGAGTAAGGTTAACGCATTCGATCCGCGATGTATGCCCGTAGAGAGTTTTCAGAGGTGCGCCGGTCGCCGCATCCCATAGGCGAATGACTTTCTGGCTTTCTCCCGCAGTTATGAGCGTTCCACCGTTGGGGTTGACGATGGCTCTCAGGGGAGATTCAGTGTAGCCCTCAAGCGTACTCAAATGCTCGCCGGTCATTGCCTCCCACAAACGAATTGTACCGTCATAACACTTGCTTGCCAGTATGCTGCCATCCGGGCTGAATCTGACGCACCTTACGACATGGGTGTGCCCGGTTAGCGTCCTCAGAATCTCGCTAGTCGCGACGTTCCATAGACGAACCATTCCGTCCGCACCCCCGGTCAAAAACGTCTTGCCATCCGGACTGAAATTGGCGCAGATCACATCGCTCGTTTGCTCGGAAAGGGTCTTCCGATGTATGCCGATCGCTACATCCCATAGCCGGATTGTACCGTCCCAACTGCTACTTGCGAGCGTCTTGCCATCTGGGCTGAAGCTGGTGCGAGAGATCTCTTTAGTATGCCCCGTGAGGGTCTTCAGATGTTCACCGCTCATAACATCCCACAGACGAATTGTACCGTCCCAACTTCCACTTGCGAGCGTCTTGCCATCCGAGCTGAAACTAAGGCTAGAAACCCTTTTCGTATGTCCCGTGAGTGTCCTTTGTTGTTCACCGGTGGATACACTCCACAGACGAATTGTACCGTCAAAACCTCCCGCAGTTGCAACCGTCTTTCCATCGGGCGCGACGATACTGCCGCTGACCACGATGGTGTCTTCCGGAGGCGCGAGACTATAGAGATTGGAAGGCAACGTACCTCCCAGCGCTTTTAACTGCTCGCCGGTGGCGATGTCCCATAGGCGAATTACCCCCTCCCAATGTGCGACGCTAGCCAGTGTCATGCCGTCGGGACTAAAACCTACGCGCGAAACAAAATGCGTATGCCCCTGAAGTGTCTTCAAAAGTTCGCCGGACATGGAATCCCACAATCGAACTGCAGCGGTTTCATCGCCGCTGGCCAGAACGCTGCCGTCAGGACTGAAACTTACACAGCGGATACCTTGTCCTGCAAGCAACCTGATGGCGGCGGCGGTGCGAGCATTATAGAGCCAAATGCCAATGCTGCTAGCGACAGCCAGCCGGGTACCATCCGGAGAAAGCTGAATTTCATATATCAAGCCTTTGCCAATTCTCGCTTTGGCGCCCGCGGGTAACCCCCATTGTGAAGTGCTTTGCGCCAAGGTGTTTGCCAGCCAAATAGACAACGCGAGGACCATTGTCAAAAGAGCTGAGAATAGTGATGTTTTCATGCCACAGAATCCAAGTCCCTTAATCTGAAAATGGGGCTAGAGTGAATCAAAGAAGGTAAGCTCCACCTCGAAATCTTCCATTGCGGCTACGGCATCTCCGCGAAGCCGGACACGGATGTCCCGGGTTGAATGCTTTAGGGTTATCTCACGCTCCGACAGTGGGAAACGAATTTCAATAGGACGATTCACAGGCGGCTTGGAAAAGAAGGCATAACCGTTGTTAAAAACCGGCGATTGGTCTGTTCCCGTGACCTCTAGCGCTTCCGAATTCACCCACGACGGCATCCGAACCATAAAAGGCCCACTCCGTTTCAGTCTTATGCACAAGTTCTCGTGTGTATAGGGAGAATCGACCTTTATAGCGTCTGTCTCGTGGTCAAATAACAGGTTTATCCTGTGTCCGACCTCATCAAACCACGTGATTGACTGGTAGGCTGCGCACAGCGAACCGACCGTGCCGCCTACGACATCCAAATTAAAGCAGATCCCGTCGACGCCAAGGGGGGTGTGACCGTAGGGCGCCGGAAAGCCGAATGCACCGCGCAATCGATTGGGTACGTCACGCAGCCGGTCTTCGTCACCGGGATTTTCCCCTGCCTCGCTAAAAGAGATATCGCGGAGTTGAGACGGAAGAATATGACATCGGAGGATCCGCTCGGCGTCCTCATAATATTGGGTGTAACCCCAACTCCCCAGAATTAACGCGGTTTCCACGATGTCGCCGGTAGTGTTCATCTCCCCCATTTCGGGTCTGTCGCCGCCTTCCGCGTGCTCGCTAGCCCATCCAACTTCGTCGCGAAAGTGCCAGAGACCGTTATCGTAGAAGGTTTTCACACGTTCTAGAAGTGCTGAATCCTTCAGCAGATCCACCAGTTGCGCCAGTGAGGACATTGACGATGTGATCGAATGCGCATGGTGTCCGAATCGGTCGCCATCGTAGCCTCCGTCTTCCCAGAAACAATCCTGAAGCATCTTGTCCTTCAATCGCAGCGCCAACTCCAACGAAGGGCCATATCCAGTTGTGCGGTAGTATTTTACCAGTGGTCCGACCGACCTCCCCAAGCCGATAAGGATGTTCCCATCGCGGTAGGTATTATCTATTGCTCCCCAAATCTTCAGTCCGCATGTTTTATCGAGGTGATCCCCGTCCCAGCCGTCATCAGGATCCCAACGTTGCAGAATAGTGTCGATGCTACCCTCGGCAAGTTCTTTGGCACGATTGCAGTCGCGGTAACGCACGAGGGCATGAAGCGCATGGAAGCCTTCGCGGACGTTGTGTGAAATCAGCCTAATTGGCGCGCCGTCCATTGTTTGCCTGTTGAGCGGCAGCGGCGCCGGACCCGAATAGGTAAGGAATGCCGCTCGCGTGTGTTTTTCAACAGCTTGCTCATCGATCTCGACGCCGGCAACGCTTTCCGCCGCCAACAGTGCGTTGAGGTGCCTACCGGGAATGTGCGATTCGGCGTGAAATTCGCTCCAGGCAAGTGCTGGTGGATGGGGACGCACGTGGGCACCGAAGAACGGCATGTCATTGTCATCCGCATTGAAGACGTTGCCCATCGTGCGGCAGCCTAAGCGGATCGCGTCACGGATATCGGTGGTATTGACGTCGTTGAGTTTTGGCATTGACGTGGATAACACACAGTTATGCAGAAACAGCGTGGTAAACGTTCACCCTTCTCGCCATGGCGGCACCGTCCATGTATTGAACCAGTTCCATTTCCAGAGCACTTTCTTTGCCGGCATTTCCACTTCGTATTGAACCCCGGCGGTGAACGGGAGCACTTTGGTCCTGTCCCCTGCTGCCTCCCGAATCCATTCGATAAACGCAAACACATCGGTAACATTGGGTGGCCAAGTACCGTGGGGGATCGGATCGCTGGCGCTGTCCGTCCTGTAGTGCGTGGGGATAAGGTAGCGAGGTTGTATGAGGTCGAGGCAATCAAGAAGATTCTGCGTATGATTCGGTCCTTCCCACTCCGTCAAACCCAGCTTCATGTGAACGAGGAAATCGACTCGTCCCTCTATGTTTTTTAGAGCGGGATAAGGTACGTGCATGTCGCCGGTATGCAGCACGGAGATGTCCTTTTCCGTGTGAGATACCAGATACCCGCATGTTGGAGTGTGCGGATCTGAATTCTCGCCGCTTTCGATAGTTTCGACCTTTATCACCCCTAGGTCTACCTCAAATGAGCCTGAAAACTCCCGGTTATTCGCGTGGCTGTTGTCGAGATGCTTGGGGTAAAGAACTTGAATTTTGTCCCAATTCAGATACTTGTTAATTGGTAGATCGCGCTCAAAAGCGGCGTCCCCATAGTTTTTATCTATTGGCAGCACGGGCTGAACGCACCCGGGACTCACGAAGAGTTTCTTGAATCGTTCGCCCTGACAAAGTTTCTGTAGCGTAGGAGGATGGCAGTGATCGAAGTGCTCGTGCGAAATAAAAATATAATCGTAGATCGGTTTGGCCGATTCCAAGTTTTTGTTAAAGAGGTACGGATCGAAGGCGATATTGACATCGCCTAAAATGACCTCAAAGGCGCCGCATCCCCACCATCGCATGAATGCGTTTTCCATGATGCGCTTCCCCTAAGCGTAACGTTACCGAATTGTGCGAAGGGATCGTGATGTGTCGAGGTTGACTTTCTCACGAAATGCCGTGCGTGATACCGAGACCGGGAGTCCCGGACATTGGGACCACGAATCCAGAGATTGCTCATGCCACCAAGCTAGAGGGTTATCAAGCGTCGCGTGCGGCGTTCAAGAGCTTCATGTACTCCCGCATCCAAGGCGCATTGTCGTGGAAGGTCCGAGCGGTCACAAGATTGCCGTCCACTACCACCGGTTCGTCCACATAGGTTGCGCCGCAAACCTCGGCGTCAAAACGGCATTTCGCGACAGTTGTTATCGTTTTGCCCTTGATGACGCCAGCTTTAGCCACGATTTCAATGCCGTGGCACACGGATGCGATAGGTTTGCCGCTCTCGCCAAAGTGCCGAGTGATCGCCATCAGGTCTTCATCGTAACGGATATACTCCGGTGCTCGTCCGCCCGAAATCACCAGTCCCAAATAGGTTTCCGGATTGACCTCTCGGAATGCGACATCGGCAGCGAACTCGTATCCCTTTGATTCTACCGTTATGTCCCACTCCGGGTGCGCGTCATGCTGAACAAGGTGATAAGTTCGTCTCTCGGGGGCGCCGACCAGCACCTCATAACCGTCTTCGGCGATTCGATAATAGGGATAGAGGGTATCGGTCACCTCAGCGGCGTCACCAATAACTAACAGTACTTTTTGCATAGTAACGATTCCTTATTCTATCCAAAGATGCCACAATTGCAGTACGCGGGATCTCTGTCGCATTCTTTTTTCAGTCGCTTGAGCTGCTAGATTGTGCCGGTGATATGAAAACTGTCAGTTTGGCCCAAGGAATTTCCGCAATTGATTAACTAGCCCCAATTTAAGTCGGAGGCGCATGTAAAATGCACTGTAAGTAACAACTTAGTTTTTTGATGCAATTTTGCAAGTGGAGCAGTGCGCGCCCTGCAACTTTCTGTGTCCAATCTTGTAAGCCACATTTGCAGGTGCGGGCGTGGTTCGAAGGTAATTGGAGCGTGAAAAACGTCAGAGTCGAAGATCCTTTAGATGGTAGTCTTTAACAATATCAACTCTTGCATCTTCGTTCCAGCGGTTGGCGTCCTCCTGTCCGATGAATGGATGGTAGACGTAGCGTGTCTCGTGAGGAAAACGCTGCTGTCGAGCATCGATTCCCACCGCTATCAATCTTGCTCGGTCGTGAATGTAGTCCTCGTCGTAGACCACAGGTTTTTCAAAAAAGTGTGTCTTGTAGTTGAGCACGGAAGCGCGTCGGTGAAATCCAAAGTTGAACGTCACCCGCCTTTCCGGTGAAGTGTTCGAGAAGGAGCAGTGCAACGTTTGGCGGTTTGCCACGACAACATCGCCGGGTTCGCAGACCAGCGGGACCGCTCCGGGCAGGCGGTCGGACCCGTGGTTCGCCTCAACCATTGCCCTGATATTATATCTTCTGCCCTTGTGTGATCCGGGCAATACCCACACGCCGTTGCCGGCAGAACTTCCGTAGAATTGAAACATGAAATTAAACCCGTGCGTGCCCTCGTCAAGGTTGGGCTTATCCCAATGCGTTGTACCGTCCTGGTGCCAGGCAACCGACGCTCCCAAACCTGGCTCCTTGATAAATATCGCTTCGCCAAACGGTGCAAAGTCAGGCCCATTGATCTGCTCCGCAATGGATAGCAGTTGTGGATGACCGTAAAGCCGGAGACAGGAGTCCATTAGCTGCAGCGGCCCAGATATCGTGTATAGGACATATTCCGGGGCGTCGGGGGGTGGTTCGGGTTCCGACATTTTGACATGGTGGCGCCCCTTGTTTCTTGAGGTGCCGCCTACGGGATCGCTCAACGGCTTGGCAAAACTGAACACCGGATGAGAATACTCGTTGCCCAATGCGGGTCGACCCTTTGCGTCGACAAGCGCGTCCTTGGTGTGAGGAGCGCGCTCAAGCAACTCTTCCAACTCAGTTTGCAGATCACTGAGCTCTTCCTTGGTCACAACGTCTTCCAACACATAAAAGCCGTATCGAGAGTAGGCATCCAGAATCCTGTCATCTAAAGAGCCGTCTGCGTTAAATTCGATGGGACCGCGGTTGTCAAGCTCAATTGCTTTCCTTTCACCTTCCCGGACGTATTCAGCTATCGCATCATACTCTTGATCTGCTTCACTCATGGGCGGGCTTCCCGAAGGATAGTTTTCTGCCAAGTATATCGTCAATCCGTAATTTAACTCGCGGCCAATGATGACAACCTGAATCACGTCGTGGATTCGGTGCTGAAACGACTCAAAACCGCTCTGTCTTTATGCGTCATTTGTCTCAGAATGCGAGTTGCTTGATTTTGACTCGGTGGGAATGACAAATCTGAACATTGACTGGATGCCTGTCAAATTTGTTGCAAGCGACGATTATCACATCAGGGCCTTCACCTATTGCCGCTCACGGCCTTATCCGCTGGTTTTGAACACGCTGCGACGGCCTTGCGCGGCATGAATGCCACGCCAACTCAGATCGTGTCATCGTGATTTCATCAGCCTGGGCTTTTGCCTTGTGTGTCAATTCGACAGATGTTACAATCTTGACGAGACGGCGATCAATCCTGAAATAACTGATGTTCCAAGTTCAGTTTCCGGCAAATCTTCTTTGTACCTTTTAAGCGCGGATGCAGTTCAAAAGCCAACAGCAGCATTTCTTGAGCCTTGGTGAACCAGTCAATTTCGCAGTAAAATTCCGCGAGTTTTTTGTATACCCAAGCGGTCTCGCGTTTTGATAACTTCAACGCCCGGATTTTCTCCAGATTTTTAGGAATGGACTCAATGTGCACCGGATCGGCTAAGGAATAACAGTAGATTCGTTTTAGCCGGTCTCTAATTTCCTCGGCAAAGTGATGAAAAACGGGCCGACGCTTTTCCGACGCGAGCAAAGATTCATATATTTGTGTTGCCTTCGGCAAGTCGCCCAGGGTTTGATAGGCTTCAGCGATAAGAAACTCGCAGTCCCGGCTATTCCTATAGTCTAAGAAGTCATCAATGCGGAATGCCTTGTTTCCACGTTGCAACTGCTCATAGATCTGGATGCCAATTTCATAATTTTGAGTCAACAACTGCTGAAACATTCTGCCAAACCTGTATTGGGCATGCCGCGAATGTTCGAGGTCTTCGCGATGGCGGCTGCGAGATCTTGCGTTTCGTGCCGCAGCATTTAGCGTTAAATCGTATTTGAATCTCTCCTTCGGGTCACGCAGAACATCGTAAGCGATAGAAATCTCCCGGAACATCTTTTCGGCAAACTTTTCGCGAGTCGGATTCTTGTCCGGATGATATTCCTTCGCCAGCCGACGAAACGCTTGCTTAATTGTTCCCGGCGTCGCGTGCCGGTCAATTTCTAATGTCTGATAATGGTCAGGTATTGACATCTGAATCGCGGTGCCTCGAAAGAGTTGACTATTTTCGGACTAAGCAATCATTTTTATATTCACATAGCGCGCAAAATTTGTCAAGCTAAACTTTAGATTGTACCATAGTCTCGAGTTGCCGTCTCATGCGGCGGATCGGGCTTCCTTCCCAAGCCGCACGCAGGACAACACGTGAGTACACGATTCATATAATCTCTTATGATGCGTCAGGTGTGAGACACTCGCAACGGCTCCTTTTCCGTGGGGTCATTTGAACCGTTTAATTCGACTTAATATACGATCGACAAATTGAAACTTGAAGCGCACAAAATACGGAACGCCACCGGCAGAGCGCAAACGAGGGCAATTGAAATCCGCTTGCAATATCTTATCCCGATAGTCTTTGCCATAGGTAGCGCGGTGGGAATTCCATTCAGATTGTTGCCGCCTTATGTCAACAGGCCTGAGCCGAAGGACAAATCGCTCTGTACCGTTGAAACCTCACTGCGGCGCTGCGGAAACCAATTCTCCCTTATGCACGCTCCACGGGATCGCGACATGCAGATTACGATTCCCATGAATCTGTTTTCCATCCTCCTCCTAATTCAGATAGTGGGATGTTTCTTGCCAATGGCATTCGCTGATCGGGCGATCAACCCAAACCTTGCGATTCGCCAAGTTGCCGATGAGATCAACCTGCAACTTTCACAAGACGATACACCTGTAGGGCTTATCCCTTTGACTTCTAACGAAGATAGTCTTGACGTTGTCTGTGACATTCTAACTCGAATGCTTGCAGCGCGGCTGGTTGTTGATGCCAAGGATCGATTTATCGGATTAAGCGGGATTGATTGGCGAAATTTCGCTACGGACAATGGATTGTTGTCAATTTCTCAGGCGAAAAAATATGGTAAATCCCTTCCGTGCAAACAGTTGATTACTGGCAGGATTTCGCGTACCCAACCGTATCAGTCCGTGCATGGCACTTTATTTCTTTGGGACACAACTACCGGATATCTGAACTATTTTGTTGAATTTAAATCCGTCTTCTCGCTATCTTCCTCACCTTCCTCAACATCGACGGCTCAAACAAACAACAGTTCCTTCTACCTGAAGTGGAAGGGATTGCCACAAAGAAACATGAAAATTCTAGCGCTTGACGTGGCCGATACCGATGGAGATGGCTATAATGAGCTAATTTTGGCGGAGGCGAATCGCGTAAAGATTTTGGAGTGGAATGGCGCCGGCTTTGAAAAACGGTCGGCTTCTCCTGACATCCAATACCGGGATGATGAATCACCGATTACGGACCGAGAACGGCGGACATTGCTCTCAACCAATCAGGCTGCACACGATAGAGACGAACTCTATATCGGCTCTCCGCCGGATACCACTTGGCGAGTTGCGTGGACGGGGGATGATATGG
The DNA here is from genome assembly GCA_028820655.1 of Candidatus Poribacteria bacterium. Lineage (GTDB taxonomy): Bacteria > Poribacteria > WGA-4E > WGA-4E > JAJDTR01 > JAJDTR01. The sequence goes on from JAPPIK010000004.1 coordinate 46,892, forward strand.
CGGTGGTGTCAGAGCATTCGCCAATGCTAGTTGCTCATGGCGCCAATTTCTTCCTTGCCGCGAAAACCGATAAGCATAATGCGAACTACGAGGGAAAATCGACAGTCTTCTTCGTCAGGGATGTAAAGGGCAATCAGGGCACGCAACCATCGGCACTCCGTGTGAATTATCACTCGGTTGCTTCGCGTATACTTGACGCTGACTCGTCAAATCGGAGCGGTGAGATTGTTATGATTGATTCTGACGGTCATCTCCGTGCGTACCGAATTGATCCTCGGTCGGCACGCCTTCTCTGGCAAACCCCACCACTGTTTGGCGAGGGAATCGCCGTCGGAGATTTGAACGGAGACGCAACAGTTGAGATTGCAGCAACCTTGGCTACGGATCCGGAAGGTGCAAACGGTGTGCTGCGCGATCGGTTTGTAATTCTCGAGGAAAGGGACGGCCTATATACCATCGTTTGGATGGGCCCGTCATTTGAGGGGAAAATTGTTGACCTGAAGATCGACGACGCGGACAACGATGACAAACATGAGCTAGTAATCTGTCTGAGAAACTTAAGCGGGAGTCAGATTCGACTCTATGCGGCCGCAAAGTAATCCGATTAATCGAATTTGCGGTGATTGCCAAACAGATGTGTCGGGTTTATCAAGTCAACTTCACTCTTGCACCGACATTGTTTGCTTGCGTGACAAAACAGCTACCGCCATTTGGCAAGGAATCGAGAAAGGCTTCGGTCTTTCTATGCAAGGCGGGGAGATTCTCGCCTACCGCGAAAATTGCGGGACCCCAACTGCTCACTCCGGCGCCCAAAGCGCCGCTGTCCCGGAGGAAGTCAAGAGTCTGCTGAAGCACACCCCGTTGGGCGTCAATCTCAACTTTTTTCCACCCGAAGGTTTGAATTCGGTTAATCGCATCACCAAAAGCTTCAAGATTCCCTTCATAAATTGACGGTAGGAGTTTCATGAGAATAATGTGCGAGAGCCGCTCCGCGGTCGATTGCGGTTGCGGACACAACGTTTGAAACGGATTGACCTCTGCTTTCCCCGAGATATGCTTGCAGTTCGGACTAACAATTAACAGCTCCCAACTAGGGAAAGGGTATCGAAGCAAGATGGGCGGCGGCGGGACATTTCCGACCGCGGAAGAGGGCAGAAACGAAGACTTCCGATCGGGATAAGAATGTCCGCCATCAAGGACGAACCCGCCCTGATCAAACGCCGCAACTCCGATTCCGGAAGTTCCGCCGCGAGCGACAGCGAAGGCAAGTTCCGGAACGCTAAGATTTAGGTCATAAAGGGTGTTGACCGCTTGACCGAGTGCGAGAGCAAGTTGTGTTCCTGATCCAAAGCCGGAATGCGCCGGGATTTCGGATACAAACTCCACGTGTAGACCGGGAAAGTGGTGCTTCGACTGAAGGCGTTCAAGAATGGCGTGCACCCGTTCCTCATATTGCCAAGACTTGATCTCGATTCGCTGTGAAGGTTTAGCGATTAACTCGAAGGTCGGATCGTTGATTGCGATTCCGATACCACCATCAATCCTGCCCAAGGCGCCATTCAGATCAATTAGCCCGAAGTGAAGGCGGGCAGGGGTTATTACTCTTATATGCCTCATAGTTAAACCGAATTATTTCCGCAATTAACTGATCGATAAGACTGCAAGAGTTCCGTTGGTGTCAACTGTACTTGGCAGCCACAATCCATCACATGATGAACTAGGGATATACTTTACCGCAATTGTTATTCTGCCGCAACACTATAACACCCAGCCCGAGAGGCTAGCTTTGAGGTTTCTTTGTCTCGCTGCAATGGGCTACTTGACAATTACCATTCGCCGCATTGCCGAAAAATTGCGCGTGTGGAGTTGATAGAAATACGTACCGCTTGCAACGGACTCGCCCCTCACACTGCGGCCATCCCAATACGCGGCACGACCCTTATCCGTGTAAAATCCCGCCTGCTGATCACCTTGATTCAATTGCCGCACCAACATGCCATTTACGTCATAGATGGTGATTACAACGTCGGAATCGCTTGCGAGATGGTACGGAATCCACGTTTCCGGGTTGAACGGATTGGGATAATTTGGAAGGAGTAAAGTCTCTTTGGGGTTTAATGTTGCCAACAGACTTTCTAGCATGTGAATACCTCGTTGCAGTGTTGCATCCGTTAATGATGAGCTCTTTGATAGTTCAAGCCAGAGTTTCACATCGGTTGCAGAAAGGCTTGACTGAACATCGAGAGATGCTGGTGCTGCCTCCCCGCGGTCCGCTATCCTTCCGGCGACCTTAACCAGGTCAACGATATCGACGATACCATCACCGTTCACATCCGCGTTATTTTGTCCCATCTGCCCCAAGTTCGAACCAATCAATTCGAGGTCTTGCAGGTCCAGCACCCCATCGCGATTAACGTCACCCGCGATTCCTGTTGCGTCCGGCGATTCCACGAGAATCTCCCTGTTTTCGATGTGAGGAAAGTATCGCTCTCCATTGGGTGCCACCAGTATCACATCGGACAACGTCAGGCTAGATGCTCTGAAAGCCACAACCTCAAAGGTGAGAGAAGCTAGCGTTCCCGCTCCGCTGTTTACCCCTGCTAGAGACGTTGTTACAATCGTAACGCTATTCTCCTCGACGGCAGGTGGCGCGGCAAAATCATCACCAACAAAGTAATCGCCATTTGTGTTCGCGACGAATCGGACAGCGGTAGGATCAAATCGAAGCGTTGCTTGGTAACCTGCCACGTTGTCGGTTTCCCTGACGTTGAGTGCGATGGTGAACTGCGCACCGACGGCGAGTGAACGCAAGGCAGTTGGCGCCGCGTTCGCAACGGCGTTGAGGTTGACCGTAGGGTTGAATTCCCACAGGAGAATCGTGCCGTCTCCACTCCCGCTGGCAAGCGTCTGTCCGTCCGGACTGAATGCTACGCCATTGACCCAATCCTTGTGTCCTTTGAGAATGCGCTTTCGACCACCTGTCATCACATCCCACAAATGGACATTCTGCCAACTCCCGCCGGCGAGCGAGCGTCCATCCGGACTGAAGGCAATGCTTTTCACTTGCCCTCTATGGCCGTCAAGGGTTTGTTGGATTGTCGTTGTTGCCGTATCCCAAAGGTGGATCTTACCCCCGTTCCCACTAGCTAACGTACGCCCGTCCGGGCTGAATGCCAAGCCTTCAACGTCGTCCCTGTGACCTCGAAGCGTCGCAAGGTGTGCACCCGTTATCGTATCCCAGAGTCGTATGGTGTGATCATCACTCCCACTGGCAAGTGTACGTCCATTCGGACTAAACACTACGCTATTTACCCTGACCGTGTGACCTTCCAAGGTAAAATCATTTGTGCCGGTCGAAGCATCCCACAGTCGTGCGGTCTTGTCATCACTCGCACTTGCAAGGGTTTGACCATCGGGACTAAACGCCAAGCCATAGACTGAACGCCGATGCCCCTTCAATGTTTGCCTTTGCGCTCCTGTTGCCACATCCCAAACCTGTATGTCACGTCCGCCGCCGCTGGCAAGTAAACGTCCATCCGGACTATAAGCCACGCTCTGTATCCAAGGGTGGTCTGGGATTTCCAGAGTCTGTTGCGGGCCGCCTGTCAGTGTGTCCAGAATGCGGATATGATTGTTCGCAATCCAAGGAAATGGATTTCCGTTCCCGCTCGCAATCGAATGACCATCCGGGCTGAACGCGATACTCCAGACAACCCCTGTATGTCCCTCGATTGTTCGCCTGTGATTTCCCGTCGCCGTATTCCAAAAGCGGATGGTAGAGTCCCAACCTCCGCTGGCAAGAGTTCGGCCGTCCGGGCTGAAATCTAGGCTCTTTACCCAGGACGAATGCCCATCGATTGTACGCTCAAGAGCGCCGGTCATGACATCCCAAACGCGGACGGCGCCGTCCTCGCCCCCGCTGGCAAGCGTCCGACCATCCGGACTGAAGGCGACACAATCAATCACTCCGGTCTGCCTTCCAAGTAATCTCTGGAGATCTCCCGTTGCCGCGTCCCACAAACGCACAGTGCCGTCATAACTGCTGCTAACCAGCATGCGCCCGTCCGGACTGAAGGCTACGCTAGTCACGTTATTCCCATGTGCGGCTATGTTGAGCTTTTCTTTCTGTGTGGCTATGTCCCACAACCGGACGGAATCGTCCTGACTTCCCGACGCGAGAGTGCGGCCATCCGGGCTAAACGCCGCGCTTGAAATACTGGACGTATGCCCCTCCAGTGTCAGGATGGGAGTTCCTGTCGCGGCATTCCAAAGACGCACCTTCCTGTCGTAGGTCGCTCCCGCTAGTGTCTTTCCGTCGGGACTAAACGCTAAACTTCGTCCATCAAATGCAATCACGTCTAACGTACGCTTATGCACCCCCGTCGCCGTGTCCCACAACCGGATGGTCCTGTCAGGCCAATCCCCTCCGGTGGCAAGTGTTTGACCGTCAGGGCTGAACGCTATACTGGTCGCTCCATAGGAATGTCCGGTGAGTAGGGCGAGTTCGCTTCCTGTCCGTGAATTATAAAGCCAAGTTCCGATAGAACTGGCCACTGCCAGGTACTTGCCATCAGGTGAATAAGCAATTTCCCATATTGCACCTTTGCCAATACGTTGGGTAGCCCCCTCCGGCAAATGAATCTGTGCGAAAGTGTCCACTGATGAACCGACGAAAAGAGCCAATAGTACAAGCAAATTCTTCATGATGCCCCCTTCTGCAACGTACGAGCTATGCCACCTAAAATAGGAAAGTTCGGTGGAGGTCAAAGGATATTGGCAACTCTTTCTGTCATTGCGTAAATCGAGATTCGGTTGATTGGGTTTATCAGGATTTAAAATTCAGACGACGTGTTGGTGTCGTAACGCAAGGTTTATGGCAATTATTATGCCATATTTATGGGTTGGTTAGCAAATGAGGAGTGGGCTGGAGGTTTGGAAAGCTGAACGAATCCGTGCAAAACGAGTATCTGGAATGGACGATTAGGTGCAGGATTCAGTTTGTTGAGAGCGCGCCATTATCCCTGACGGAATAATTCTTTCATCAAGTAACTGCTTCACATTTCCATGTAGGAGGGGCATCTTGCCCCGACGGTTTGTCTATAGCGCACATTATCCCCGGCGGAATAATTCCCTCATCAAGTTACACTGAACTCTCGTTCTATGGCTAGCTCTGAAAAAGTATCACATGGTAAAATTCACCAATCAAGAATATGTCACTTGTCTTCCGCATTATCGAGCACCTAAAAGTTTAATTTCTCATGTGGCCGTATCGCGCACCATTATTAACAGAAATGAGCCCGTTTGAATAGTACTCTTGTAGTCTGTAGGAGCGACCTCCAAGTCGCGATTCCCTATTGTAGGAGCGATCTCCAGGTCGCGATTCCCTACGCCGTCTGTAGGAGCGATCTCCAGGTCGCGATTCCCCACTGTAGGAGCGACCTCCAGGTCGCGATTCTGAAATTTGGCCGGTTCGAGGCGGCATGCCCTAAAATCAAGGATGTAAAAATTCGAGATTACACAAGTCTATTATGCGGAAGATGAATGTCATTCTACGGATAGGTTAATCGGCGCGGAAAGATTCGTTTGCAATGTGAGGCGTACGGAAGGTAAAGGCCCCTGGAACTTCAACTGTCCCCAAGTCGTGGCCAGCCCTCGATCTGGCGGCACGGAAAGTGGGTGTCGAAATAGGGTATTTCCTCTCGCAGCGTCCACGTACATCGAGGCATCCGTGCCCTCGCTAAAGCGCCATAACGCCATTGTCCTTGGATTCGGTTTAGGGCGAACATTGAGCCGAGGCTTTCCAACAGGAGGAAGGGATAACTGAAGTTCATCCATGTAAATTGTACCGGGAATAAACGGGCCATATCGTTCCACAGTGTACTCGAAACCGTCTAGCGCTTCATCAGGCACAGAGCCGATGTAGAATCGGTTGTCGGTGTCATCGCACCACATCCCGTTGGGCAAATTTAGGTCATTGGGATGGTTGCCGTTATAGTATACAAAGGAACGACGGACACCTCCCTCAAGCCAGGTTTCAAAGGCGAAGTGGTGCCACTCACCAGGTCCGATTAAACCGAGAACGCCAATATCAAAGTTTCGACCCTCCTCTTTTCTAGACATGATGTACAAGGTAGGAATATTCCGCTTCAGTCGATCTCCGTCTCGGAGTTCGATAACTACCTCCGCAAGGATGACGAAAGCATAACTCCCCGGTTTGAGAAGAAGCACCCTTTGCCCGGATGGTGTCTCGGGCACGGTTTCAAGCTTAAACCAGAATTCGACGGCGAAGTTGCTGCGCAATCGAAAATCCAGCGATGGGTTGTCTTCAGCGTAGAGGTATTCCCCTATGTTTAGTTTGAGGTAGTTACCCAACACTTCCGGGCGTTCAAAACCTGAGCCAATCGACGCAAACTCTAGAAATGCCAAGCAACATGCTAACGCAACACTATGTTTCATCTTTTGGGCCTCGTGCGCAAGTTGTGGATTTGGTATTAAGAGTGTGTGCCAAATTTCCGCCGCCGCTCATAATTGACAACATGAGCAATTGCTATGCCATACTGGTGGACGCGTTTGTGTATCGGAATTCAGCTAGAGATTTTCAGATCGGGGAATGTGTCGGTTTGGAATCTGTGTGGATGGATATCTTGGGGTAGGCTTTCTTGAATTGGGAGCATTCGCGGGGCAGACACGAATGTCCGGATTTGGGCAAGGAATTGCGCAAGGGAAAACAATTGGAATAGATCTCGAAACTGATGACCGAATGATGTTAGGGGAGATTGGTCTCGATCTCTAGCCTTGAGCAATCCAACACGACACACCGCATCACTACGTGAATCTCATTCTTCAATTTCCGGTATTTCAGAAGTGCCGTTCCGTCGCTCATCTCGCTCAACTAACCCGTCCCGAATATGGAGCACCCGCCTCGCGTGTCGGGCAAGCTCAAGTTCGTGTGTCACCATGATGATCGTATTCCCCTTTTCATTTAGTCCGCGAAAAATCGTCATGATTTCGGCGCCCGACTTGGTGTCGAGATTCCCCGTAGGCTCGTCGGCGAAGATGATTGAGGGTTCTGTGACAAGCGCGCGCGCAATAGCAACGCGTTGAATCTGTCCACCGGACAGTTCCGTTGACTTGTGTCGCACCCGGTCCGCTAAACCGACAGATTCAAGCGCTTCAAAGGCACGGCGTTTCCGCTCTCTACGCCCGACCCCCGCGTAGATCAGGGGTAGCTCCACATTGTGTTGGGCGCTTGTCCGCGGCAGTAGATTAAAGGTTTGGAAGACAAATCCGATCTTTCGATTGCGAATCTCCGCGAGCCGGTTGTCCGGTAATTGCCCCACCTCCTCTCCTTCGAGGTAGTATTCACCGTCGGTCGGCTGTGCAAGGCAACCGAGAATATCCATCATCGTGGACTTGCCGGAGCCGGAAGGCCCCATAATGGCAATGAATTCGCCGGATTCAGCGGTGAATGTTACACCTCGCAGCGCATTCACCTCAACATCACCCATCTGATACACTTTGGTCAGGTTGCGAACATCTATCAGCACGAAAACACCTTTCTTGTCTAAATGACAGGTTACTTCCCATCTTGGCGCGTGAGTTGTTCCATGGAAGGTACAAAGACTCGACTTCCAGCCTCCACCCCGGCAAGAATCTCAAAATGGCTGTCGTTGCGCCGTCCTACTTCGATCCTGGTCTTTACGCCTTTCATCTCTTTGTCTTTATCTTTTTTCCGTTTTGAACCCTTGGCTTGAGAGTCAAGCTGCACATAATACTGTTTGGTGCCGGCAATCTCCGATTGTACGCCTGAGATTCTATCTGTCTCCGAAATCAGAATGCTTACCTCGGTTGGTCCGGATCGCAAACCTCGAGGTGTCCCGTCGAGCAGGATCTCCACGTTTCCGCGTGGAGCCCCTGTTCGAATCTTGCCAACTTTACCGGGAAACTCTTTACCGGCCAAGTTTTCTATTTTGAGTTCCTGATTTGGTCGAAGGCGTCTCAGGTCGCGTCCCGTCAACGTTGCCTTGACGGTTAATACCTCCGGATTGATAACGGCTTCGATGGGTAACTGGAGAACATCCTCTCCCTTGAAAACGATGATATCCACGTCGGCCGACATGCCCGGAAGGAGTTGAGATGTTGCTTCAAGTATTTCGACCTCAACTTCGAAGGTGATCACGGTGTTTTGCACTCCCGGTTGGGGGAGAACAGCTCCCGGTGAAATTTCGCTTACACGTCCTTTAAAGACTCGATCGGTGTAAGTTTCAACTCGAACATCCGCTTCCTGTCCAACCTCCACTTTGGAGATTTCGACTTCGTTGATCTGTGTCTTGACGATCATCCTGGAGAGATCTGCGATTGTCATCAAGGCTTGGCCGCGCGAGAACGCGGAGCGTCCGGAGGTGACGATTTCTCCCTCCTCAAAGAACACGCGCGTGACGGTACCGGAGATTGGCGCTTCGACGGTGGTCCAGTCTAGCCGCTTCTTTTGTGCGGCGAGAGCGCTTTCGGCTTGGAGTAAGTCAGCCCTCGCGCTCACTTCCGATTGGATCCTTACGTCTTTCTCCGGTTTGGCGGTTTCTTCCAATTTCTGAAGTCCTACGCGGGCGTACTCTAAACCGGCCCGATACTCCTTTTCTCGCGCCGCTCCGGATTCCTTTATAGTAATAAGCCCCTGTTCGTGTTGATTCAGGGTTGTTTTTCGGCTCTTGATTGCCTCTTCTCTCGCCTCGATATTCTGCTTCTGCGATTCGACGGACTGAAGTTGTGTCTGAACATTTTTCTCTGCCGTGTCGTATTCGTATTGGGCATTCGCGTGGCGCGTTTCGGATTCCTCCAACGTTCGTCTAGATACCAACTGTTTTTCAAACAATTCCTTGTTTCGGTCATATTCTGCTTGCGCGGTGTCCAGCTTAACCTTCGAAGATTCAGACGCGGCTTGCGCGCGTTGATAGGAAAGTTGTGCCTGTTCCAACGCGATCTGAGCTTGACGCAGGGAGATGTCGTCTTGTTCAAGATAGTTGCGTGTTGTCGAGACACGAGTTTCGGCTTCTGTAATTCGTTGGCGAGTTTCGGCTATTAGCGATTCTAGACGTGCTTCGTACATTCTAACGTTATTTTCAGCCTGAGCTATTTCATTCGCCAGCCGTTTTGTTGTCAGGTCGATCTGAAGTTTCGCCTGCTTGTGCCGCGCTTGCTGCGCGTCGCGGTACGCCTCAGCTTGGTTCCGCTGTTCCGAAATCTGCTCATCGTCAATTTTGAGCAATTCTTGCCCCTCTTCGACGAACTCTCCCTCGGTTACAAACATCCGTTCAATTTCACCCTCGACATTTGAACGCACTTCCACGGAAACCAATGCCTCAAGGTTTCCCGTCTCGCGTAATTTGACAACGAACTCGCCGCGAAGGACAACATCCATTTTCTCCTCGTCGTCATCTTTCCTGTTCCCGCTGATTCCAATTGCGGCAATGGCGACAATGACCACTAACAGAATGGCTGTTGAGACTGTGACGAGTTGCTTCTTATCATATCTCAATTTAGCGTTCCCATTGCACGCTGCAACGCACTTCGTGCAATCTTGTAATCATAGAATGACCTGACCTGGTTGGTCAAAGCCTGCGCATACTCTGTCTGTGCATCAAGTAACTCTAGTAAGAATGCAAGTTCCTGTTGGAATCTTCCGCGAATCACCTCAAGGCTGGATTCCGCGTTTCGAACTTGAGTGCCGGAAATATCAAGCGCCCGTTCGGCTCGCTTTAGGTTGAGGTACGCTTGCCGGACTTCCAAGGCGATAGAACGCTCCAAATCCTTGGCGTCCTCTCGAGTTTGGTTAAGCGACAGGTCAACTTCCTGAATGCGGCGCTTGATGACCCCACCGTCAAAGATCGGGAAGTTCAAACGTGTCGTAAAGTCCCAACTTCGAAACTCATTGAAATTCTCGCGTTCGTGAAGGTAGTCGTCAAGGTTCACCGCATAGCTGAGATCTGCGTCAAGCTGTGGCAATCGCGCCAGTTTCGCGAGTTTCCTGTCTGCTTCGAGTTGTGCAAGGAGAGAACTTAGTTCTTTGAACTCCGGGCGGTTTTCATTTGACAGTTCGATGGCTTCTTCGACAGCCATATCCGTGACTTCAATTTCACCGCTATCGAGATACGCGGCGAAATCGGAATCTTTGGCAAGAATCACTTCAGTGCCCGGTTTCAGACCCATTAACCGCGGCAAAGTCGCCTCGGCGATCTTGAGAGCGTTCTCGTTGCTCAAGAGACTTAATTCATCATTCGCTTCTCGCACCTGAGACGTAGCAATATCGGCAGGAATCAGGTTGCCAACTTGAACATGAACCTTCGTTGCCGCAGTGTTTTCTTGTGATCTTGCCAAAATCTCCTTGCTCACCTTGACAAGCTCTCGGGTCTTCAACACATCGTAATAGGCCTCTATAATTTGGAAAATGAGACCTTGCTTAATCCTTTCGTTTCGATTTTCGGTTGAGTTTCGCCTCTCCTTTGCCTGCAAGTAGTTTGCCCTTCTCTGCCCATGATCCCACAGTGTATACCTTCCGGTAACATCAACATCGTAGTTTGCGCGCTTGAAACCGAATTCCACTCTATCGGAAATCCGATACTGGCTTCCGAGCAGAACTTGGGGAAGAAACTGTGCTCGCACATTTTTGACACGCAGATCTTGGATGGCGAAATCAAGTCGAGCATTGCGCATATCGGACGATTCTTCAAGAGCGAGTTCGATGCACTTATCGAGGGTGAGAGGTTTCGATAAGTCAACACCCACATCAGAATCGTCCGCGTCCGCATGTTGGGCAAAAAACATCAGCGCGAATGCAAGTGCAAACCAAGATCTTCGTCTAATCATTAGCGTCTCCTTGAGAATGTTGGCGGGTTGCAGAATCCATTTTACCGCGTTTAATGACGGAAGATAGAATTGAAAGTTTAGCGGTACCCTACCTGCAGAAATGTGAATCGAAACTTTAGTTGCAATACCTTACGATCCGTCGCTGTCTTGTTGCATTTTGCTATCCGTAGAATCGTACCGGTAATGAGGCTTGGCACTCGTCACGTCGTCATTTGTTCTATCTAATAACTACCTGACGGGGCTGTGTTGAATGGATGTCGGTTTTGACCTCATCCCATCTCCAACCCGCCTGCAATATTGATAGCCAGTCCGGTAAGATAATCTGACTGGGAGGAAGCGAGGTATGCCGCGGTGCTAGCAACTTCGGCGCTTTGAGCGATTCTCCCCAACGGGATATCTGACGCTGTGCTGTCGACCAGTTCCCTTCGTTTTTCCTCAGATGTTAAAGTACCTGGCACAAGAGCAGATGCGATCGTATCAATCCTTTCGGTATCTACCATTCCGGGGCAGAGTGCGTTGACGTTGATTCGATGAACTGCCAACTCCATTGCCAGAGACTGGGTGAAGCCGATAATAGCGAACTTTGAAGCGCAGTAAGCGGTGTGCCGTGCTTCGCCGCGCTTTCCCAACCTAGACGACATGTTGATGATTTTTCCGCCCCCGCCCCGGTCAATCATGTGTCGGGCAGTTGCCTTGCAGCAGAGAAAGGTTCCCTTGACGTTGACACGTTGAACGTGATCCCAGACCGGCTCATCTAGTTCTGTGAGGGGAACGCGGTCCGGCCCCGCGGGTGCACCGGCATTGTTTACCAGAATGTCAATTCGTCCGAACTCTCCAATCACCTTTTGGATCATGTCCTCCACCTGAATAGCCTCGGATACGTCGGTGGCAATTCCAATCGACCTGCGTCCCAAGGAACGGATTTGATCGACCAACTGCGGCAAACCAGCCCAATCCGTTCCACTGCCGGTGTATGGAGACTCCGTGAGGTCGGTTACTACGAGATCCGCACCCTCGTCGGCGAGTCTCATCGCGATAGCGCGCCCTATTCCGAACTCCCCTCCCGCACCTGTGACAAGCGCTATTTTCCCGCTTATGTCATACATATTATAACCCTTTCCGGTATGGGTCTTCGGATCCACCGGTTGTTCCCAATCTGCAATTCAAAATGAATTATCTGTTCTAGGCGTCGCGCCAATGGTTTCGCCGCCGTAGACTGAATCAAAGTCGCAGGACGTCCGATTCAGGGCAGTTGTGCGGTGTTTCATGCCGGGAAATAGTGAAGTCAAGAAAGTGAATGCGGTTGACTCCATATGTATTTGTAGGGTATCATATTGCCCAGATTTTGGCAATATTCAAGTAGGCAGATTCTACAAGTCTCATTTTTCGTGATGAGCAATTCGGACACGGCTTTGAGGAGCACGAACCGGACATTCAAATAGAAGGAGAGGAAATATGGCTGGAAACGTTTTTGAAGTCACCGACGACACTTTTGAAGGGGACGTTATAAGTTCCGATACCCCTACCGTGGTTGATTTTTGGGCGGAATGGTGCGGTCCATGCAAGATGATTGCTCCAATATTAGAGGAACTCGCGGTTGAAAATGCCGGAAAATTCGCGGTCGGGAAGTTAGATGTGGACAACAATCGGGAAACAGCGATGAAATACGGTATTCGGAGCATTCCCACGCTGCTCGTTTTCAAAGATGGGGAAGTTGCCGAGCAAATTGTCGGTGTCATGCCGAAGGATGCGTTACAGCAAAAAATCCTAGGCGCACTATAAAGCGCGCCGACGCACGGGACTCGGTGTGATATGTTCGAGCTGATTAGAACCGGTGTTTGCGGATCCCTGCAGATTCGATATGGTATGGGAATCTCTTTATAACGCTATAGTCGTTCCGGCGCTATACGTCGTATTTCATACTATAGCAAAATTCGACGCTAAGGTTCGAGACGGCATCGCTGGTAGGCGAAACGTCCTGGGAAAGCTCGAAAGTCAGTTACATTCGGCGCCAGAATCAAAGAATACGGTTTGGTTTCATTTTGCCTCGGTTGGAGAATTTGAACAGGCAAAACCCGTAATCGAAGCGATCAAATATGATTCCCGAATCGTATTGACGTACTTCTCACCGTCTGTACACGACAATGTCGCGCGATATTCGCACTGCGATGCATCGAGTTATTTGCCGCTCGACACACGCCGCAATGCAGAAGCGCTCCTCCGACTCATAAAACCAACGCTTCTTGTCTATTCGAAGTTTGATATTTGGCCCAATCTTTTATGGTCCGCCGCCCGGCAGAAACTGCCGGTCATTCTTATTGCGGGAACCCTGCACGCGAAGTCAAAGAGAACCTTACCCTTCCTACGCCCCTTCTTGAGGAGTATACACCGCCACATCACGCTGCACTGTACCATCTCGGAGTCCGATGCGGAGCGCTTCCGCCGGATTTGCCCGCCCGACGCCCGAATCGAGGTAACCGGCGACACACGTTTTGATAGAGTCTATCAGCGAGCAATAGCTGTCGAGCCGGGCACCGAACTTCTCCCCGGGCAGTCTACGTTAAGTCGCCAAGTCCTTATCGCCGGAAGCACTTACGCAGACGATGAGCGGGTGTTGCTGAAGGCGTGCGACCTTCTGCGGCGGGATTCGCCAAATATCTGTCTTCACCTTGTTCTTGTCCCTCACGAGCCTACCCCGGGGCGCGTCCGTCAGATCCGAGGAATCCTGTCTCTAAAAGGCTTATCATGTGTTTGTTTTTCCGAAATGACCGAAGGAATGAATCTGCGAGACACCGATGTGATTATTGTCGACACCGTCGGAATGCTCGCGAAACTCTATTTGATGGGAGACATCGTGTTCGTAGGCGGGAGTTTTCACGGCAGTGTTCATAATGTGATGGAGCCGGCGGCGATGGCGAAACCCATTCTGTTCGGTCCCACCGTCCATAACGCATACGAAGCGCTCGTGCTGCAGGACAAGGGGGCGGCTCAATTGGTAAACAATGCGAATGAAATGGCATGCCTGCTCAAAGATTGGCTCCATGAACCGAAAGAACGAGTCCGAAGGGGATTGATAGGACGGAAAGTCATTGAGGAAAACTTGGGGGCGACGGAACGGACGCTAACGCACCTGCGCACCTACTTGCGGTAAAGCGCACGTTGGTTTCCCCGCAATAGAATGCGGACTTGAACAAACGGACGAGGCGGGAATTCCGTAGTTTTCGAATCTGTTCATTTTTCTAGGTTGCCTCTGCGTCGGCACATTTGTACCGCCGCGTAGGATAAAGATCGCTCAATTGGCGGGCACAGTTTCTTGACGGTTATTCGGACTTCATCAACAGTGAACCGCTTCAAAATCCTTGACGCCGTTTGTTCGGCGAGGGCTTCGATTAAGCGGAAGGATTTTTCCGTGCCGGTTTTGACGATCAGGTTCACGACCCCGGCATAATCCACGGTATGTTTGATGTCATCGGTGGAACCGGCAGTGGCTAGACTGAATGTCAATTCGACATCGACCTCATATTTTTGACCCACTCTCCGCTCAGACTCGGAGGTACCGTGGTAACCGTGGAATCGAATACCCTTGAGGATGATTTTGTCTCCGGAATACGACATGCTAGAGTCGGGGTGACGGTTTAGCTCTTTTCACCTCCCTGTTTGAGGAACGGTGTGAGGAGATCGATGGGAATCGGAAACACGAGTGTTGAATTCTTCTCTGCCGAAACTTCAACCAGTGCCTGCAGGAATCGCAACTGAATTGCGGTGGGCGTTGCGCTCAACATCGACGCCGCATCTGTCAGCGCATGGGCGGACTCCAATTCACCTTCCGCATGGGTAACCTTGGCGCGCCGTTCCCTTTCCGCTTCCGCCTGCTTTGCCATGGCTCGCTGCATCTCGGAGGGCAAATCAACATGCTTGATCTCCATGGCAAGAACCTGTACACCCCACGGTTTGCAGTGTTCCCCGATGATTGCTTCAAGGTCTTGATTTAGTTTTTCGCGCTCGGAAAGTAAATCATCAAGCTCCGCCCTTCCAAGAACGCTGCGCAACGTGGTCTGCGCCACTTGGGCAATGGCAAACCCGAAATCCTCTACTTCAACCACGGCTTTGTCCGCGTTCACCACGCGAAAGGAAAGCACCGCGTTCACACTCACCGAGACGTTGTCTTTGGTGATTACATCCTGCGGGGTGACATCCTGCACGACCACCCGTAGGCTGACTTTCTGCATGCGCTCAATCCAGAATGGAATCAGCCACACCCAGCCGGGTCCTCTTGTTCCGCTGAGCCAGCCAAGACGAAAAACAACAGCTCTTTCATA
Source organism: Candidatus Poribacteria bacterium (assembly GCA_028820655.1). Taxonomy (GTDB): domain Bacteria; phylum Poribacteria; class WGA-4E; order WGA-4E; family JAJDTR01; genus JAJDTR01. The sequence goes on from JAPPIK010000004.1 coordinate 62,074, forward strand.
TTGTTTGAGAACACGAAATGAGGTTGATAGAACAATGATAACAACAATCCCGCCAATCATGTGAAGTATTCCAAATTCCGGCATTCAACAGTCTCCCTTGTGACCTTGCGATGAAATCATCCTCTTTTGTTGAGGTAAAGGATTTGATGAGTAATCTTCATCTTGAGAAAACATCCGCTTTTAGACGCCTCTCTAAGCGCGCAGAGCACAGCCCTATCCTTTTCCGTAACGCGAAATGGTATATTAGCATATCAAAGATTCCGCGTCAATCAAATCGGTGCGTGGACGACGAGAATGCGCTATTCGGGGCGTATCGAGGTGACATGTGCGCTTACCGGCAATCTTGGGAAAATGGTGTGTTGCGTTAGGGTGGGGCTGCGTTCAATACAGTGTTGTAGAATAGGGTGGGAAAGTATGGCGCCTCGCCGGTCAATCCTAAAGTCAATCTCAACGTATTTGGTCGCGAGGCGCCGACACTCCGCATAAATTATCTCTCTTGTATAAGCACCTCCACGGGCATCGTTGACTCGGTATCTTCAATTGGAGTCGGTATTCCTCTGATTTCAGCCCACGATGTTGTGACAACATGCGCGCTCCTCCACACAGAACTGGTGGGAGACGAAACACGCCTCGAATTGTCGGACTCACTGAAAAATGTGAGTTTCACCAGAAAGACGGTTAGCATCAGGTAGAATACCATCGCGGTGCAGTTGACAAGCGTCGGGTGTGGATTCAATTTCAAAGCACGGAGAACTCGAACAAAGGGATTTGCAAAGAAAGCGGGACGATTAAAGTTCTCCTCCTTGGCAATTCGTCTTTGAATGCGGTCGGCAAGATCCGGCGGGGGTGCAGGATCCGGAAGATTTTCTAGGAGCGACACCGTACGCAGCATCTCCTCATATTCCGCCGCGCACTTTGGACACGTTTCAAGGTGCCGTGTGAATCCATCATTTTCTGGCAGTTGGACATTTGAACTTGAGCGAATCACCTGTATATGTGTCATGAAATCGTCGCAGTTCAAGATAGTACCTCCTTTCTTAGCACTACCACCTCTACAGATCCTTGAGCATCGATTTGAGGTTCCTTATCGCCGTGTTCAGGCGTGAAGCCACTGTGCCTTCTGAACAATCCAATACAAGCGCAATCTCACGATATTTTAGATTCTGCGCGTAAAAAAGCACAACTACGGCGCGCTGTTTCGGCGGCAATTGATTGATTGCCGCCTGTATCAAGTTGTCTCGCTCGGTTTTCAGTGCTAACCGCTCCGGAATATCTGCCTCGGCATTACAGCCCGGTTCCCGCAGACTGTTGGAGTAAGATATCAATGTGCGGCCTCGGGAGTCGGACTTGCGAATATGTTGTTGGCAGGTATTGATTGCCACTCGATACAACCAAGTTGAGAATTTCGACTGAAACTGGAAGGATTCAAGTGATTTGTAAGCTTCCAGAAACGTCTCTTGGGTTGCATCCGATGCATCGTCAGGGTTACCAAGCATTCGGCAAGCGAGCCCATAAATTTTGGTGTAATGACGTTGCACAAGTTCGTTGAAGGCACTCCCATCGCCTTCAACCGTTTTGTGGACGTAGACATCGTCAGGAATCATATAACATACCATGTAAAAAAGAACTCAACAATCCACCGAAGTATTAGTGGAATTCCGCGTTGCGTTTCTTCATGTTCGATGCCGTTAATTTAGCAGATTGAGGAATCGACTCTTCGTTGAGTGTCAGGCTAGCCGGGACTTGCGAAACTTCGCTATCTTTGTTAGAATATCGTCTGCTGTGCCTATAGTGTTTACGTGCGGTTAAATTTTCAAGATCACGCATGATACCAATTTAGCACACATTTTCGGAGTTTATCGATGTGATTGAAGTTCAGAATTTGTCCAAATCAGTCGAAGGACATACAATTCTCTCCGACCTGACGTTTCAAGTGGAATCAGGCGAAAACCTCGCACTTTTGGGTGCAAACGGTTCCGGCAAATCACTGCTTCTCAGAATCCTGGCCACTTTGACGAAGCCGACCAATGGGACGGTTAAGATCGCGGGACAGGATGCATTTGCAAATTTACGCGCCGTGCGCCCGCTCATCGGTTATGTTCCGGAGACATTCGAGGGTTATCCACACCTATCGATTGTTGAATACCTAGATTTTTTTGCCGCCGCGTACAAATTGGACAAGAGTGGACGCGCTACTGCCATTGACGACGTGTTGAATCTGATGGACATTGCGGCGCTAGCCCATCGTAAGATTGCATCTCTGTCACGAGGCGAGAAATGGCGGCTGTGTCTAGCCAAGACATTTCTGCACGAACCGGAAATCTGGCTGTTTGATGAGCCCCTCTCCGGATTGGATGTGCGCGGACGGATCGAACTGAACACACTGATAGGTGAACTTGCGGCAATGGATAAGACGATTGTGACCGCTACGAACCGCCCCGAGGACGTTGCTCCCATTTGCAGTCAAGTCATTATTTTGGCGGAAGGCGGTGTGGTGTTTTCTGATAATATAAAGAATATTCAGATGAACTTAGAGGACATGTTTCTACAAGTCACAACTCCGGACACATCGGAGGAAGAGGATGATGAAGGGAACGCACCAGTCAACATATCGGAAGCTGATTCTGGTCAGAAAATGGCAGATTAGATGCGGGCAGGTTATTCAGCCGGTTGCCCCGTACGTCTAAGGTGCTTGCCGCTAGCCGGTCATCGAAATTAAGAACATTCCAAACACCATCAGGGCTGCCCCCACTAGCCGCAACCTTAATCCGGACTCCTTCAGTTTGTAACTGCCAAAGAGGACTGCAAAAACGACGGAGCACTGTCTAAGCGCAACGATATAACTGACTTTCTCGGTCATCAGGAGGCTAAGAATCACCGTGTACGAGAACATCGCCATTATGGTTGCCGTGATCGCCTGCTTCCACTCTAGTCGCCCAATTTCGGCAACTTTTTTCCATCGAAACTGAAAAATAATGTAGGTATTGTACATAACCAGCGCAATGCACCCTTCGGCAAGATAATAGGTCAATGCACCCCAAATGGCCGATTTGTTGGATAATGCGTGCAGTTCCGTCATTCCTTGCTTATCAATCAAAGAGTATAAAATAACAGTGCCAAGCGTCGAATATGCCCAGATTGAATCCGGTTTCCGCGCATACCGAAGAATTGATTTGAACGTAACATCATCCCCGCGTCGCTGGAAAAGATAGACAGCCAATACCACACAAAAAATACCGACTAGGCCCTGTGAGGATATTGATTCGTTCAAGAACAGGAACGCAAATAACGGGACAAATGCGGGTGCCGAGCGCGCAATTGGATAAACAAACGATATTTCACCCAACGTGTAGGCACGGCCCAACGAATACCAATAAAAGAAGTGGACGAGACCGGACGCGATGACATACACCAAAACTTTTGGAGGGATAGAGGGAGGCCGAACCACGAACACCGGCAACGTCAAGCAGAGCGTGAAGACACCGATCCAGAAGAAGAAAATCTGGGTGGATTTGCTCGATTTCGCGTAGTAGTTCCAAAAGGCGTGAAAAAAGGCGGAGAGAAGGATCAGTAGGATAGTTGACGGTGTCATGGCGGTCTCATAAGCTGATTCGACACGATTCTACATGACATCGGGCCTCCTGTCAACGCCTCCGGCATGGCTGCTCTTCACTTGACCGGCACCTCGCGGCTTACAAATTATGCGAAATATGAACTCAATATCAACCGTTTCTACTCTTGGTCAAGGTGTCACGGCACTGATGGCTGGCGCTGCCGAAAATATAATCACCCCATCTACAGCATTGGAGGTTTACGGAGACCTGTATGCCCGCGCATTGGTGCTGGCCGATTGCTCTGAAATCGACACGAAAGAGGCGGAGGCAAAATACCTCGTCATGATTTCATTGGATCAAATCGGCTGTTCCTATTATCAGATCGTCCGGAAGGCAATTGGCAGGGCAACGGGAATACCCGAGGACCGGATATTCCTTAACTACAGCCATTCCCACAACGCCATGGGACCGGTTGGAGAATGGAAGGAGGAAGATCAGCCTTCAACAGCAGAACTTGACATTCCTTATGAGGAGTGGCTGGGAGATGATGTCGATAGACTAGCTGATTGGGACAGGTGGTTGGTTGGTCATATTGCGGAGGCCGCAAAGCGCGCCGCCCTGACGGTGCGACCGGCGACGCTTCATGTCGGGAGAGCCCCGGCACAGATTGGATATAATCGTCGCGTCATGCAGGAGGACGGGCGCATCCGACACGGCGTAAACCCTGGCGGCGCGGTTGTGCCCTGGACCGACGTAATCGGCGTGCGCGCACGTGACGGAGAGCGAATTGCCACGTTGTTTTCTCATGCAGCCCATCCTGTTATAGTTCACCACGATTGGAAAAATGGAATTCATTCGGTGCTCGGTCCGGACTACCCCGGATATGCCGTGGACCACTTAAAAAACCTGCTTTCGACAGAGGAGCAATCGAATGGAATTTTAATGTTCGCTCAAGCATGCGGCGGAAATGTCAACGCCTATCCCCGTGCGAGCGGTGACCATGACGCATGCGATGCGGCGGGACTCTCACTGGCGTTTTCCGCAAAACGCGCACTGGAAGACTTAACCGAAGTCAATCCTACGCCGATTAAACAGCACGCCGTAACGCTCAAATTGCCCCGCAGGATACCGACTGTCTCGGAGTGCAAAGCATGGCTCGAAGATCCCATTCTGCATGACCCGACAGCCCCCAACTACGGGACGGGAAACATCGAACGTCTGTTGGATCTGGCGGAGCGCGGTGAACAGGAGGTCCTCGATCTGCCGATACAGGCCCTAACAGTCGGCCCGGAATTGTGTTTGTTGCTTCTTCCCGGCGAGATGTTTTGCGAATACCAGTTATATGCTGAACATATTTCACCGTTTGCGTATACAGTGGTTCTCGGCTACATTAATTTTAGCGTTGGTTACGTCGGTACGAAGAAGGATTACGAACTCCCGGGATTGACAGGAGGTCACGGCATTGCCCCCCACACGAACTCGCCATTGCATCCTTCGGTCGAGGAGACAATTAAGGATGGCATAAAGCAGGTTTTGACCGAATTGAAAGAGATGAATAAATGACCACAGCCGAGGTAGTTAATGATAGCAGGCCCATCAACCGGGTTGTCCGTGGATATGTCCTCGGGAATGAGCATTTCTTTGGGTTGCTCGGTCGCACGCCATTATCCCTGTCGGGATAATTCATTCAACAAGAAACACTGGTTTTTTGCACCTTGGTTAGCTTTGAAAAAGCGTTCGTTGATAGAGATTTCCCACATCTCGCTCTCCGGCGGAGTGCAATGTCAATAGAATCATGATGCGTCCAATCTCCGCGCTCTAGCGCAGCGCAATGTGGAGTGTTACTTGAGAGCGCCCCATTATCCCTGTCGGGATAATTCATTCAGCACGTAACATTTTTGTACCGCAAACTGTTAGTTTGCGATCACAATCCATCAACGGGATACATTAATTCTTCGCTCTATGACTGGCCGTAAAAGTGTTCCTTCGTGGTCTGGTTTTCACTCCAGCGGAGTGAAATGTCAATAGTACACGTTTACTCCTCGCGTCTGCACTCCAGCGGAGTGCAATGTCAATAGAATCGCGATGCGTCCAACCACCGCACTCCAGCGGAGTCCAATGTCGAGTGTTACTTGAGAGCGCGCCATTATCCCAATCCGAATAATTCTTTCAGCAAGCAACTCTTACGTGTTTGAATCTATGATAGGCTTTGAAAAGGTGTTCCTTCGTGATCTGGTTTTCACTCCAGCGGAGTGCCATGTCAATAGAATCGTGATGCGCCCAATCTCCGCACTCCAGAGGAGTGCAATGTTGAGTGATACTTGATAGCGCGCCATTATCCCAATCCGAATAATTCTTTCAGCAAGCAATACTCTTGTACCGCAAACTGTTAGTTTGCGGATCACAATCTAACAGATTGTGGTACAGATTTCCTTCTCTAAGACTCGTTTTGAAAAACTGTTACTTTAGAAATATGTTTCTTGAGGCTGTAAAATGAAATCAATACACGATATTTTGTCCGGTAATGACATGGTGGCATTCCGATCACAGTTGACCGGCATGGATTGGAAATCATTGGCGGAACTGATGAATAGAACGGAAGACGACATAAAAGCCATGGATGATCTCGGCAACTGTTATCTCGATTCTGACGCATCGGACATGCTCCGACTCATATACGACACATGCCGAGACTTTCAAACGAATGATCGTGCGAATGTCATGATCAACCGGTCCAGTTCCGCTTGGCAAGAGATCAAGATGGCGGTTCACAGGGGAGCACAGACGGGATCTCTGAGGCAGGGATTGCGGCTTGGACGCCAACAACGCAGTCTCACCGATATTTCCGATCTATGAGACCCATATTGATAAACCTTGAGTTTGTTCGAAGAGGATATGAACATGTCGAAAAAAAAGGAATCCGATTCGCAAAAGAACCGGATAACCGAAACGAAAGATAGGCACCAAGTTGCCAGCGAAGGAACGTACACACTAGTAGAGAATTCGACAAACAATGAAAAAACGTTGAAGCGAAAGTTCTATGAAAGGGAACTGGCTCGTCTGCAACTTGAACTGATAAAGTTGCAAGAACACATCAAGAATGAAGGGTTGAAGGTTGTCGTGATCTTCGAAGGGCGTGACACTGCCGGAAAGGGTGGCACAATTAAGCGGATTACCGAAGCGCTGAATCCGCGAATCTGCAAAGTCGTCGCGCTGGGGACACCAACAGAGCGTGAAAAAACCCAGTGGTATTTTCAAAGATACGTCGCCCATCTTCCGGCAGCCGGAGAGATGGTAATGTTTGACCGCAGTTGGTACAACCGGGCCGGTGTCGAGCGCGTGATGGATTTCTGCTCCGATGAAGAGTACCAAGAATTCTTGCGTTCGTGTCCGGAGTTCGAACGGATGTTGGTTCGTTCAGGTGTTGTCCTGATCAAGTATTGGTTGTCCGTCGATGCCGATGAACAGGCGCGCCGCTTCCAGGCTCGGATAGAAAATCCAAGCAAGCGGTGGAAGATCAGCGAGATGGACTTGGAAGCACGCAAGAAATGGGTCGATTATTCAAGAGCCAAAGATGACATGTTCAAGTATACGGATATCAAACAGGCTCCGTGGTTCGTGGTTGAATCCCATGACAAACGCCGGGCGCGATTGAACTGTATTTCTCATTTGTTGAGCCAAATTCCATACGAGGATTTACGGCTTGAACCGATAAAACTTCCGCCCCTGCAGTCTGACCAACACTATATCCGTCCTCCCAGATCTGATCAGACTTATGTGCCCGAAATATATTGACCGCGTGATTTATCGTGAACTTGGAATTGTAAGGATCCGAGTTGAATTTCTCGAATAGTATCTGGGAAGAAGGGAGCAAATCTGACGGGCGCCGGACTCGTGGTTCCGGTATGGTTCAAACTCTTGCCAAGAGCCTCTGTGGTAGCTCTCGAATTCTAACTTGCGTACACCCGAATCACAGTACTCAGGTGAAAACGGACAAGTGTGGCGGACGCCATCCGACGCAGCATAAAAGAGGCGCCTGTCGACGGGCTGACACGCTTCGGCTTTCCCAATGTTACGGTACGAAAACCGTGCTTCCGGAGCAATTTCGGTAGGGATTGGGCGGAGAAGTAGTATAGATGGTCTCGCGGATGGACATAGGGCCAATCCGCTTTCTGAACTCGGCTCTGAAGGCTTCCGCCGTTCGGGACTTCGATGACCAAAGTGCCACCTTTTTTTTCATCTCCCGACGGCTTCAGAATTCGCCGTATTTCACCGAGAAACGAATCTAATTCGGGAATGTGTTCCAACACATGGTAGAGTGTGATTGCATCGAAATGTGCCGTCGGGAAACTCGCATCAAAGAGGTCCCCGCATTGCACATCCAATTCATGAACCTCTCGGGCAAAAGTGGTGCCACTCTTGGAGGGATCGATACCTCGTGAATGCCAGCCCTGTTCGCGAGCAAGATGGAGAAAGGTTCCGATTCCACACCCGACATCAAGTAACCGTCCTTTGCTCGGATGCTGTTTCTCCAATTCCGTAAGCCGTTCAGCCATCTGCAGCCACTCCATACTGTCTGAATGAATGCGGTCCACTTTGTCGGGAGGATAGTAAGTCTCGATGTAATCTTCCTCAAGTGCCTTACGGCTGATTCGCGGGTTGACATACCGCAACCGACATCGCTTGCAAATAACCACGGATAGAGACTCTTTGTCAAAAAGAAACTCCGTTTCGTCGCGTTCGCAGATGGGACAATTGATATGTTCTAACGTGCTCATGAACGCTTCCCTTCCGTGGCGTGAGAATTATGGCGGTGATTCGCGAAGTGCAACCATTATGCGCCGAGCACCACCCCGGGTTCGATCGCTTTGAGTTGCACCCAGTCCCCGATCCGGTATGGACAGCGGTAATCGGTCTGCACGAAGTAGTCTTCGCCTTCGATCTGTACCCGGTAAGTAAGGTCGTGTCCCTTAAACTCGCGTTCGATGATCTTGCCTAACTTGGCGTTCTTCTCGCCCGCGGTAGCGTGAATCATCTCCAAGTGCTCCGGCCTGATTGAAAGCAACACTCTGCCCTGAACGTGTGAATCAAGCCTGAAGTTTCCCAGCCGGGTCTCGGCGCTATCGCCATGAGCATCGCCCGGAATGAGGTTGGTTTTACCGAGGAATTCCGCCACAAACGGCGTTTTGGGTCGATTATACATAGCTTCTGGCGCTCCGGTCTGTTCAAGTCCGCCGCTTTCCATGATGGCAACGCGATCGGCAAAACTGAGTGCTTCCTCTCGATCATGTGTGACCAGCATGGCGGTCATCCCCGCATCTTTAAGCAGCTCTCTCACCTCTTTGCGGGTGGATTGACGCAATCCGGCGTCAAGATTCGAAAACGGTTCGTCCAGAAGAAGGAGTTTGGGGCTTGGCGCAATGGAACGAGCCAGTGCAACGCGTTGCTGTTCGCCGCCGGAGAGGTCGTGAGGTCTTCGGTCTCGAAATTCGGCAAGTCCGACCATCTCCAATACTTCCAATCCCCGATCCAACCGAACTTTCGGCGGTGATCTCTTCAAACCGAATGCGACGTTGTCCAATACATTAAGATGCGGAAAGAGCGCGTAGTTCTGAAATACGAGGCCAATCTCTCGTGTTTCGGGCGGAGCATGGATTGACGGGCTTTCGATACATCTGTCTTCTATTCGGATCTCGCCTGAATTGACACGCTCAAAACCGGCAATCAGGCGCAGGGTCGTCGTTTTGCCGCACCCGCTAGGTCCCAGCAAGGCAAAAATCTCGCCGGCCTCCACCTCGAAGCTAACATCATCCACGACCGGTGCTGGTAGCGGTGCAAAATGTTTGGTCACGTTGTGAAGGCTAAGCAGGCTGTTCATGCACGTTCCTTTCCCGAACAAGGAGGAGACTTACAAAAAGCCCCGCGAAGATTATCATAAGTAAAGCGTATGGAGCGGCTTTTGCAAATAAGGCTTCGGACGTCGCGTCCCAAACACTCAGTGCTAACGTCTCATATCCTATGGGTCTGAGTATGAAGGCTATCGGAAGATCTTTCATGGCGGAGAGAAACACTAAAGCGGTGCTTACTGTCAGTCCTCGGACAAGTAAGGGAAAGATGACTTTGAAGAAAGCGTTTAACCTCGAATAACCGAGGGAGCGCGCCGCTTCCTCGATATTGGGTGAAGCTTGATACATGGTACTGCGTGCCGGACCGATAGCTTCAGCCATGAAATGTATCGTGTACGCATAAATTAGAAGCCATATCGTTTGATAAAGCCCTGGAATCGCCCGTTGCACAAAGAATATCAGAGACAAGCCGAATGCCAGCGGCGGTATGGCATAGCCGATATAGGCGAGACGCTCCAACACCCTTGACAGAGCGGAAGGGCGGCGAACTCCCAAATACACTATCGGGAGCATCACTCCCGTACTCAGAAAAGCGGCTGGCACGGCAGCTCCAAGGGAGCCAAACACGGCTTTGACGAGGTTTTCTATCGGCACGGCATCCAGTCCTCTGATCAGCCACGATACTATCGTAAGGGTTGGAACGGCCACGCAGCCGAATATCAAAGCGGCGAGATAGAGGTAAGAGAGTTTCCCCCATCCTCGGAGTGGGATGAGTGTTTTTTGATGAACGCCGCCAATCCCCGCTCTATGAAAACTCTTGCCTCGCAATAGCCGCGCTTCGAGATAAAGGAGGCATCCCGCAAATGCGAGCAGCATTAGCGCGAGCCATGCCGAGTAAATACGGTCAAATGAACCCAATTGCAAATAGAGAGCGTAACTGAACGTCTCGAACCGCATCAACGAGACAGCTCCGAAATTGCCCAATACGTGCAGCCCGACGAGCAACCCGCTGGCGTACAGCGCGGGCCGAAGTTGAGGGATGAGAACGTAATAGAACACCCATCTACGCCGATAGCCGAGGCTGCGGGCGGATTCCTCGAGCGCCGGATCAACCCCGAGCAGTGCCGAACGTAGATTCAGAAAAAAGTAAGGAAATGTATAAAAGCTGAGTGCAATCAATGCTCCCCAGTATCCGCTCAGTCGAGGGAGACCGGCGCCGAACAGTTGAGCAAAGGCCCCGTCCACCCCGCCCAAACCCAAAAGGGCGTATGCCATCACGTAGCTGGGAATTGCCAGCGGAAACACGCCCATCAACGTAAAAAATCGCTTGGCTTTGAGATTGGTTCGGCTGGTTAACCAAGCGACAGGCAACGCCAAAAGAATGTCGACGATGACAACACCGACGACGAGTAGAACCGTGTTGCCGAAGAGTATAAGGTTCCGTAAGCGAAAGACGATTTCGACCAGCTCGTTAGCCTTCGCGTCTGTGGCACGGAGCACCAAATACGCAAACGGTACGAGCACGCCTGAACCAACGATAACGGTCGGGAGGACGAAGTACCACCGCAGATATCGCCCAACCTTGTGAAAAATCACAAGATTCCTACCTTCCTCAGCAATTTAAGGGTACCGTCTAAATCATCAAGATCACCAAGATTTATAGTCGGTGTACGTTCCAGAAGTTCTGCGAGTGGTACCAGCTTGGGATTTGGATGTGGAACTGCTGTGGTGGTTATAGGATACTCGAAAACGTCGCTGGCGAAATACTCTTGTGCTTGGGCAGAGAGCAAGAATTGAATTAGGGTGAGAGCTTCTTCGGAATTGCGGCTGGTCTTTAGGTGTCCGATTCCCGCGACATTGACGAGATTTCCCGCGTCGCCGGATTTAAAGAAAACCTGATCGACCGGGAACTCGGAATCCGTTTTTTTGAATCGCAACAAATAGTAGTGATTCGGCAATCCAAGTTCAATCTCGCCTGCGGCAAGCGCCTTGATAATCGGTGTATTCTTGGCATAACTTTTTGTGTCGTTTGCCTTCATTCCTCGGAGCCACTCCTCGGTCTTTTCTTCCCCGACTCCAACACGCATCGCTGTCACAAATGCTTGGAAAGAAGCGTTCTGTGGCGCCCAGCCGACCTGTCCTTGCCACTTTGAATCCGTCAAATCGAAGACGCTATCGGGCACATCTTCGGCTCTAATTTGATCGGAGGAGTACGCGATGACACGGGCGCGCCCGCTCGTAGCCACCCACATCCCTTCCGAATCACGGAATTTCTCCGGCACCTCGGAAGGAATGGTGCCAGGCAATGGTTGAAAAAGACCGCGCTTGCTGATCGCGCCGAGCGCTCCCGCATCTTGAGCCCAGAACAGATCTGCGGGACTGTTCTCACCCTCTTCCAACAATGCGACAGCAAGCTCCGCAGTGCCGCCATAACGCACCTTTACTTTAATTTGAGTCTCATTCTCAAACTGCTTGATTATCGGTTCAACCAGACTCTTGCTTCTACCGGAATAGAGAGTCAATTCCTTGGCGTCTACCGCACCGCATGTCGCCGCAACCGTTAGAAGACTGATTATTATCGCAATAGACTTCAACTCGATACCCTCCATCTTGTCGATTTCGATCGTTCGACCGTGTCAGTAGCACACGCATGGAGTCGATTTTGTTTCGGCGGAGCACTTGGCGAATCGAGGTCAACCAGAATATTATCCCCGCTTACCTTCAAAGGAAACGTAGCCAATTCGCATTCGCCGGGCCAGATGCATTTGCCGGTTTTTACATCAAACTTCCACTGGTGGATTGGACAAACAATAATACCGCCTTCCTGTTTACCCGCGTGCAAGACGCCGCCCACGTGAGGACAGATATTGTCTATTGCGTAAAATTCGCCGTCGACATTGTGTATTCCGATATAATTCCCCTCCAACTTTACCGCGACACTATTGCCGGGGGTCACGCTGTCCACCGCTGCCGCTTTCACGTATCGAGACGCTTCTTGACTCACCGATGCTGACTGAATTTGTAAAGGCATAAGATTATATCTTTGGGAATTCCACTCAATTCGAATGTCAAAGGAACCGGGATTTCAAAATTGCTTTGACTTGACTGGCCGAATCGAGTGCGCGGAATTCTATCCTCCCTCACTTTAGCTTGACATCGCACACATTTCTAAACTATGCTTTACCTATATGTGGAGTCCTGTAAACATTATATGAACCTGACAAATACCCGATCGAAAAGGAGTCTAAATGATGTACGGTCACCCCGAAATAATCGAAGCACTCAACGAGGTATTGACGTCCGAACTAACCGCGGTTAACCAATATTTTGCACATTCGGAAATGTGCGAAAATTGGGGTTACGAGCGCCTGCACACTGCCATTCGAGAACATTCCATCGGCGAAATGAGGCACGCCGAAAAATTGATTGCGCGGGTTCTTTATTTGGATGGAGTGCCCAACATGGCAAGATATTACGATATCAGAATTGGCAAGACCGTTAAGGAGATGCTGGAAAACGATTGCGCACTTGAGAAGGAAGCCATTGAACGGCTCAACGAGTTGATTCAACTTGCACATACTCTGAAAGACTTTGGCTCGGAGGAACTGTTGGAAGAAATCCTCCGGGATGAAGAAGAACACGTTGACTGGATTGAAGCCCAACTGGACCAGATTAGTCAAATGGGCTACGAAATCTACCTGGCACAGCAAATTGGCGGCGAAGAAGCCGGAGAAAACGCCTGATTCACTTTGCGCCGAATGCACAAATGGTTGATACGACTAACGATGATTCTAAATATGGGTTTCAATCTAAAATCGTATTATATAGCGTTTTTTTGCGAGCGAACCTATCATGCGGCATGCCGAGTTTGCGTGGAATGAGGACACAGAATGGAATTATGATTTAGGATAAATTCGGCGGTAGCCATCATGCGGTTACAGCAGATGATATTGAGACTCAGTATCATGTAGTCGCAAAAACGAGACGAAAAGCTTGGCTCATTCGCCATCAATTGACGTTGAGACTCAATCTCAACCGAACTTCTATCTGCAACAAAGATCTATTATATCTTGTGCTCTAACGGTTGTCAAATCTTTTTTCAGACTTTTTCTAAGCAAAGTAGTAGGCATACGCCGTATGCCGTAACCTCCGTATAAATTACGACCCAGTTGTAGGTTGGGTTGAACGACATTTCACGAAAAAGCCGAGAATTCGTCTTGCAGCGGGACTTTTGCTCTGCATTATGACCGGAAATTTAAGTGAAACCCAACGCTGTTGACAGTACACGGAAGACGGTGTTAAGGCTTTTCGTTCTTGGCGTAGTCAAAGTCATTCGGCGCTTTCACCTTGTCCACAATTGTTATGAGGTGATACGAATACTTTCCCACATCCTGATACCCCGGGTCGTTTTCCTCCAACCTCACTTCGAGCGTATAGATATATCCCGGTTCAAAAACGAAGCCTTGAATGCCGTCATAAAAGAAGTGCCAGCGTCCCGCCTCCTCGTTGAACTCCATTAAACAATCCTGCTCAAAGGGTCCGAAACACCGCTTGGTGTAAGGACCGATAGTCAGAACCTCTGTATGCTCCTCGCCGCAAGCCATCAATAGCGCCAGGAGCAAGACTGCTGCAAATCTCATGTCACCTCTCCTTCAATTGCCAGTGATGAATCCCCTTCGCCTCGGGTGTTGATTTGTATGAGTCCTATAACACCTTTTCTCGACGCCTGACACAGGTCTGGCAAGTTAAGGCTTCTCGTTTTTTGCGTAATCAAAGTCGTCCGGCGCTTCCACTCTATCCAAAATTCGTATGAGGTGATACGAATAGCGCCCCACATCCTGGATCTCGGTGCCCCGGTCCTCCAACCTAACTTCGAGCGTATAGATGTATCCCGGTTCAAAATTGAAACCTTCAATTCCCTCGTAGAAGAAGTGCCAGCGTCCCGCTTCCTCATTGAATTCCATAAAACAGTCCTGTTCAATAAAACCTTGGCACCTCTTCGTGTAGGGCCCAATCGTTAAAACCTCTGTGTGATCTTCGCCGCAAGCCACCAGTAACGCCAAGATGATAAATATTGGAAATCTCATGTTCGCCTCTCTGAAATCCGCCCGTGACGAATCGCGTTCACGGATTGAGCCGCAACTGCGTGAGTTTTTTGACACTGTTTCTCAGTCACTAGATTCGAGATTTGAAAAGTCGGGCTTTTCGTTTCTCGCGTAATCAAAATCGTCTGGCGCTTTTACCTTATCCAACAGCTTTATCAGGTGATACGAGTACCGCCCCACATCTTGAATCTCGGTGCCGCGGTCCTCCAACCTCACCTCAAGCGTATAGATGTATCCCGGTTCAAAATCGAAGCCTTCAATGCCGTCGTAGAAGAAGTGCCAGCGTCCCGCCTCCTCGTTATATTCCATAAGGCAGTCCCGTTCAAATGGCCCGTAACACGTCATGGTGTAGGGACCGATCATTAGAATCTCAGTATGTGCCTCGTGTATGTCGTCCTGTTTCTGATCGCCAAACTCCTCGTATATCTCGGCTAGTTCGCTGCAAGCCATTAATAACGCCAACCCTAAGATTGCTGCAATTCTCATTTTTGCCTTTCTTAAATCCACCGACAATCTTGATATATGATTTTATCGCAGAGAATAACGAACGTTATTCCCTACAACGAATCAGACAACACATCTGTTGACAAAAATCGTCTGATTGAAACCTTCACAAGGTGGCTCGGATGATTTCACCACGGTTGTCAATTTCGTAGGCGGTCCAAACCCGATTGTTTGCTCGACTTTGGACGAGAACTGCATAACCATAGTGTTGGAATGTCCGGTCGGAGGGATCAAGCGAGAGATTAACGAACGCGATAGAGATCCCAGATCAACAGAACGGTCAATTACTGTGATAAGGGAATCCCCTTGTGGGAGGGGAATCCTTTCCCCGATTCTTTTCAACACCATCCCCTGTGAGGGGGAATCCCCCTGTGGGAGGGGAATCCTTTCCCCGATTCTTTTCAACACTATCCCCTGTGAGGAGGGAATCCCCTTGTGGGAGGGGAATCCCTTCCCCGATTCTTTTCAACACCATCCCCTGTGAGGAGGGAATCCCCCTGTGGGAGGGGAATCCCTTCCCCGATTCTTTGCAACACCATCCCTGTGAGAAGGAAATCCCCTGTGGGAGGGGAATCCCTTCCCCGATTCTTTGCACTACCATCCCTGTGAGGCGAGAATCCCCTGTGGGAGGGTAATCCCTTCCCCGATTCTTTGCACTACCATCCCTGTGAGGCGAGAATCCCCTGTGGGAGGGGAATCCTTTCCCCGATTCTTTTCAACACTATCCCCTGTGAGGAGGGAATCCCCTTGTGGGAGGGGAATCCTTTCCCCGATTCTTTTCAACACCATCCCTTTGAGGAGAGAATCCCCTATGGAAGGAAATCCCCTGTGGGAGGGGAATCCCTTCCCCGATTCTTTGCACTACCATCCCTGTGAGGCGAGAATCCCCTGTGGGAGGGGAATCCTTTCCCCGATTCTTTTCAACACTATCCCCTGTGAGGAGGGAATCCCCTTGTGGGAGGGGAATCCCTTCCCCGATTCTTTGCACTACCATCCCTTTGAGGAGAGAATCCCCTATGGAAGGAAATCCCCTGTGGGAGGGGAATCCCTTCCCCGATTCTTTGCAGAACTATCTCCCGTGGCAGAAGCATTCTTGCTTCAATTCTCACAACGAGATAAAATGTAACCCCAATTATCGACAGACAGACTCAATCTCGTCAAAAGGAGTAACCATGAACCGTTATCCAACCCGAGGAAGCCGACAATTGCGCAAAGGCAGACACGTAAAACCTGGAACATACTACCTCCTCACCACTTCTACGATTGACCGAAGACCGATTCTCTCAAACCCTGAAGTTGCACGAATCATCTTTGAAACTTTTGAATGGTTAGAAACCCAAGATAGAATCAAGTGGATTTCTGTTATAGTCATGCCTGACCACATCCACGCTGTCGTCCAACTTGGTCCTAACCAAACCTTAACCAAAATCATGCACTCCTTCAAGATGTTCACAGCTAGGCGAATTAACGAACATCGCTGTGAAAGCGGTTCGGTATGGCAAGAAGGGTATCATGATCACGGAATTCGGCGAGATGAATCTCTGAGCAAAATTATTCGCTACTGCTATCATAACCCTGTTAGACGAGGCTTAGTCAAACAAGCAAGAGATTACCCTTATTGGAGATACAAATCCAAGATTGAGTAAGGATTCCTTCTGTGGGAGAGGATCAACCGAGTGAATAACGAACGCAATAGAACTCTCATAGAGATCCTATGCTGAAAATCAGTGTCGCTACCGATTGTTCAAACAGGCTCTTAATGCGACCCTTCACAAGCTACCTAGGATAATCCCGTCTCCGTGCCGACATCGGCGGCACTTCAAACCTGATCGTTTGCATGACTTCAAACAAAAACTGTATAATTATCTATGTAGGAGGAAATTCCGATTCCCGACCCTTACGCATACTGCCTGTAGGAGGGAATTCCGATTCCCGACTCCTAAATTTTGAAAGAATATTGTGAGAACAACTATGCCACAAGACCTCTCCGCCCAACAGAGAATCATCAATCTCCTTCAAAACTTTCGCGGGACCGATCCTCTAAAGGAACTGTTTTGGAGCGAGTTAAACTACGACCGCCAAAACGCCCCAATCCCCCGCATTGACTGGAATCAAAGAAACATATCCAACACGGCGGACGACCCGCTCCTGTTCGCGACAGGCGGAGAAAACTCCGATTTCCATCTGATATACACCCGTCTCGACTCGGAGCGCCTCCTCCTCACCGCTGAACGTCCCATCATCTCCCGCCTTCTTAGGGACTACCCCAATGCACTATTCATCTTCAGCAACCGCGAACAAACCGACTGGCATTTCGTCAACCCCAAATATGACGAAGAGCATCCGGAGAAACGCCGGCTTTACCGACGCATCACGATTGGACGCTCCGAAAAACTTCGCACTGCTTCCGAGCGGATCGCGTTGCTGGACGCAGAATCCTTAGACTCGCCGCTTGAAATTCAAAACCGCCACGACGAAGCCTTCGACGTTGAAGCCGTAACAAACGAGTTCTTCAAAAGCTATCAATCTGTTTTCCAGCGCTTGCAGACCGACTTGACGAACCAGACGAATGACAACCAGTGGGCGCACGATTTCGCCTTGCAATTCCTCAACCGCTGCATGTTCCTCTACTTCATTCAGCGCAAAGGATGGCTTGGTGACGACACCGAGTTTCTGAAGACGTTTTGGGATTCGTATCGGACAACAAATCAACGGGTAGACTCCTTCGTCGAGCATTGGCTCAACGTCATGTTCTTTGAGGCGTTCAATAACAAATTCCACGGCGGACACCGCCAGTTCCCGGACGAGATTCGAAGAGCGTTAGCCTCAGCCCCTTTCCTCAACGGTGGTCTGTTCACCGAGAACGACCTAGACAACCGACATGAATTCCAAATCTGCGATGCTAGCTTCGAGAGTATCTTCAATTTCCTCGAAGGCTACAATTTCACCATCGCGGAAGACAGCCCGCTCGATCAAGAGGTCGCCGTCGATCCGGAGATGATTGGAAAGGTGTATGAAAGCCTGGTCAACGTCTCGGAGGAGACCGATGAACGCGGCGATGCCGGCATCTTCTACACCCCGCGCACCGAAATCGACCTGATGTGCCGGTTGGCGCTTGTGGATAACCTGACAAATCATCTGGGAGAGGAACATAAGTCTGCGCTCTATGAAACCATTCTCGCCTTTGACCCGGACGACAAAATGGCTGCGGACTAACAACTCCGAGAAAAGAATCTGTGGAATCCCCTTGATGAATGCCTAAAAAAGTTGGCTATCTTGGACCCCGCCTGCGGTTCCGGTTCCTTTCTTGTCGGGATGCTGCATGTGCTTGATGATCTGCGGGAAAGAGCGATTCGCCAACTTGGGCGCGGCCAATTGAGTTTTGACCGAAAGAAGGCGATTATCGGTGAAAATCTCTACGGCGTGGACGTGATGGAGTGGGCGTGTCACGTGGCGGAACTGCGACTCTGGCTGGCACTCATTATAGACGCGGATATTTCCAGTGGAGAACTCCGAGAGCTCCCCCAGCCTCTGCTTCCTCATTTCTCTTTCAACATCCGATGCGGAAATAGCCTCGTACAAGAAATTGGCGGCTTCAACCTTGCTCAGATCTTAGCGGACTTTAGTGGTGTGTCGAACACCTTGAAAGACAAAGTGAAAGTCTTGAGGGAGGAAAAGCTTAAGTTCTTCAACAACGACGACACCCGCCAATATCGCTCTAAACAGGCGTTGGAGAAGGAAGAGGTGACCCTCTTCCGTAAACTCATTGATTCTCAAGTAAACGTGATAAAAGGGCATATCAATGTCTTGCATCAAGAAATTCGCGCCGCCAGAGTGCAGCAATTGAACATTCACGGAGAAGCTGAAGCCCCGGGTGCCGGCGAACTAGACCGCGACACCCAACAGTGGCAGGAACAAATTAAAACTCACCCTGTACACTGCGACGAACTCAAGCAAACTTGGTTCGCTATCGGAAACACCCCTACTTTGCCGTTTGTCTGGGACATCGCCTTCGTCCAAATCTTCGCCGCTGAGGGAAGCGGATTCGACATCGTCATCGGCAACCCGCCTTACGTTCGGCAAGAAAATATCGCCGACCCGAATCTCCCGCGCGAGAACATTACACCCGAGAACCAGAAAGCCCAAAAAAAAAGCCTACAAAGCCAAACTTGCACGTTCGGTGTATCAAGCTTTTCCCGATTTCTTTGGCTACAAACGCCATAAGGACGAATCTGACAATCCGTCCGCCGCCGTCTCTAAGAGACTCAATGCCCAAAGCGACCTCTACATCTACTTCTATTTTCACGGACTTTCCGTCCTCAACCCTAAAGGCTCGTTCTGTTTCATCACCTCCAATTCGTGGCTGGATGTCGGATACGGCAAAGACCTTCAAGAGTTCCTCCTGAAACACTGCCACATCAAGCAGATTATCGACAACCAGGCGCGGCGTTCCTTCGCCTCCGCCGACGTGAACACCGTCATCTGTCTCTTCTCTGCACCTGAAGAAGAACGCGGGGCGGTCTTAGATACAACCGCACGGTTTGTGATGTTCAAGACTCCCTTTGAGGGGGTGCTGGATCCGGTGATCTTTGAGGAAGTGGAGAAAGCGAACGAACGCACCAACACCCCGGAGCACCGCATCTTTCCCGTTCCTCAACGTAAACTCTTGGAATCGGGCGGCGACTATCAAACTCCGGTCAAATACACCGGCGATAAGTGGGGCGGGAAATACCTTCGCGCCCCCGACATCTACTGGACGATTTTGGAGAAGGGAAGGGACAAGTTGGTGCGTTTGGGCGATATAGCAGAGGTGCGACGAGGTATTACAACGGGAGCGAACGAGTTTTTCTACCTTGATGCGGAAGCAGTGGAGCGATGGGAAATTGAGGAGGAGTTCCTGAAGCCCGTCATCTATTCGCTGCGGGAATTGGTCTGTATAGAGGACCAATTGGATGGGCTTGAGAGAAAGATTTTCCTCTGTCATGAGAGTAAATCACGTCTAAGAGGGACAAACGCCCTGACGTACATTGAATGGGGACAGCGTAACGGCTTCCATAAAACGCCAAGCTGTCGATCAAGGCCACTCTGGTACAGTTTAGCCGAAGGCTGGAATCCTGCGCCTTACATATTTCCCGCGAAGGTAGGCGAGCGGATGCTGGTTTTGAGCAATCAAAGAGGTGTCTTAGAAGACAAAAAGCTGTATGGTGTTACTCCCTTCGAAGAAGGTCCAGAGTTCTTGTATGCGGGGCTGTTGAATAGCACGTTAGTGCGATTCTTTATGGATCTGTCATGTCGTCAACTCACCGGTGCGCAATCAATTGCCGACGTTGATGTACGCGTTGTGAAAGAAATTCCAATATTGCCGACCGGCCTCATCTCGAACAACCAACACTTGTTTAGACTTGCCTATGACCAGGTAAAGTTACGACCAATAGAACAACGAGTCACAGATGAGTATACAATGCCAGATCGCCGCGCCCTTGACGCAATCATTTTTGATGCCCTCGACCTTACACAAGGGGAACGAGATGGGGTGTATGAGGCGGTTGTAGAACTTGTCGAGGCGCGGTTGAGTAAGGGGAAGAGTTTGAACCAACAGTCATAAGGCTTGGATAAGGGAAGTTCCGTCAGGTCTAGATGCTGCATCCTGACGGCGAAATCATCTACATGTTGTGCATTCTTTGACGCCTTACACAAATTGTGGGAAACTCACCGGAATTAGACTTGCATTTCTAGATTGCAGCAGGTAACATACTATCTGTCTGTGACGAAAAAATTCAAACAAGGAGTATAAGAGATGCGAGAATTTGACGTTACCTTGTCATTTGCCGGAGAAGATCGAAAACTCGCAGAAGATTTAGCGAAACTTCTTGACACAGGTGGCTATTCAGTCTTCTACGACGAATTTGAACGAGCAAGACTTTGGGGCAAAAACCTCTATCAATACCTAGCGTCCGTCTACCAAGATAAAGCACGCTACTGTGTCATTTTCCTGTCCAGACACTATCTGCAGAGTTCATGGGCACAACACGAACTCCAGAATGCGCAGGCGCGGGCATTCGTTGAACAAAACAAGGAGTATATTCTTCCCATCCGTATAGACGATACGAAGATTCCAGGAATCTTGTCCACAGTCGGTCATCTTGATTTGAGCAAAGTAGGCGTTGAGGACGTCTATCAGCATCTAGTGGAGAAGCTGTCGGGTTCCCAATCACGAACATCGCCAAACGAGGAATTGGTACCGAGCCCACTCGTAAGCGAATCGAAAGAATTCGCTCTGTTGCGCCCCGGTGATAATAACCTGTATTTCATACCGTTTCAGGAAGCTCAATGGAATTCAACGGAAATCTCTCTCGGCCTTCTTCCAGAATCGTCTGAAGAAAGTGCCTTTCTCCGTTCACTACGCGATGATCTTAGTAATATGTTTTCAAGTCGACAAACATTCGCTTTTGCATTGGGGCAAGAAGCCGCGTGGGTAAGTCCACAGGAGATTGCACAAACTATGTCGGGGACAAAAACGGTTTGGAAAGTTGTATTGAAGAGAGAAAACCCCGGACAAAATGACGATCTTTTTGGAAATGTTACATTTTCGAACTTGTCACCAGATCGAATTGCTGAACTCCGAGCGAGAAGAATCCTTCTTGATGAAAAGTTAGAAGCTGTCAGTTCTGCTTTAAATCAAGTTGATCTAATAAATCAAGCAACATTGGATTCTTTTATTCGCGGCACGAACCCATCACTCGAAATTCGCAAATGCCCTATTCCCGACTTGTACCGATCTTTCGGGCAAACATGGCAGAGATTTGAGAAATTTGCCCGTTTGGTCGCGGTTCTCTTTCTGAAACTTTCAAACACAGTTCAAGACGTGCTTGAAATAGATTTTAAATTTCTAGATGCAAATCAGTTGCAGGTAAGATTCAGAGGACGCCGCCCACGTTACGCTGTAAACGCAACTCCTTCAATTATTGAAGTAAATGGCATTTGTCCACTGTAATCATGAACCAAGTAATAAAAGTAATTGTCTGAATCACAGATTACGCTGGTAGTTTAGATAAAAAACACACTGTAGCCAATGCGTAACGTGCAGCAGACAAACTGAACCAATCAATTGATACCCCACGCAAAACGACCATATGGCTAGAAAAATCTTCGTTTCGTACAAGCATTCCGATCGCAACGTGGCACCTCTAAACGGTCAAATGATCGCTCGCGAATATGTCGATGAATTAATCAAACTCTTTAAAGGTGATGAGATTTTTAAGGGCGAAGGCAACGAGGACCTCAGCGAGTTCAAGGATGAAACGATTCAGACTCATTTGAAAGACAAAATCTACGACAGTAGCATTACCCTAGTGCTACTGTCGCCCAATATGAAGAATGCGTACGAAGATGAATCTAACCAATGGATTCCAAGGGAGATTTCGTATTCGTTAAAAGAGATTGCACGCCAAGGACGTAAAAGTCGTACTAATGGGATGCTCGCGGTCGTGTTACCGGATCAATATTGGTCATACGCTTATTTCCTTGAAAATAACACTTGCCCTGTTTGTCATTGTACAACTCACCATACAAACAGGCTGTTTCAGATACTTCGAGAGAATATGTTCAACATAAAGGAGCCTACATTTAACCCGTGTTGGAACCATTTGAGCACCAATCTTGTCTACACCGGGCTGTTTTCCTACATTCATCCCGTCAGATGGTGCGATTTTATAAAAAACACAGAGGCAAACCTGAAAATAGCTGAGGATATCAGAGAAAACATTGATGCTTACAACCTTACTAAGGTGGTGAAGGATTACGTTAGGAAATCGACTGGGAATGAACTAGGTGGATATACCGCCAACTTTTAATCTTGAGATTGGAGGAAAAAATGAACGGCACTGAAAAGGTAGTTGAGCATTTGAATATAACCCAAGCTGTCATAAACAGATTGGGAAGAAACAGTTTCTTAGTAAAAAGTTGGAGTATGACAATAATTGCGGCAGCCATGGTTTTAATCGCTAAACACGAGGTCGAGAATCCCAATTTTGTTTTGGCGTTAGTTTTCCCCGTTGTAGGCTTTTGGATTCTTGACGGATACTTCCTCTGGCAGGAGCGCCTGTTCCGAAAAGTCTACGACAAAGTCAGAGTCCAACCTGACACCGACTTTCAGATGGACGTTGCCAAACACAGAGGTAAACCGAAATGTAGCTGGGTATCGGCGATCTTCTCTGTCACGCTCGTCATCTTTTACTTGATTGAAATTGCCTTTACGGCGTTTTTGTTCTTTATTGTTAAAGCTTAAGCACGACTAGCGACGCGACCAACTGATGCGAAGTATCTTCCAAGACCAGAATCCAGAACCGAAGGCAGCAGGCAAGAACCCAATTGCACAACGCATCATTGAAGCCGTTGAGAAATCGTACGACGTGACAATGGAAGACGCGGAAGCCTTACTTCGGGTAATCAAGGAAAACCAACAGGCCGTGCAATTTGAGCCGCCGTTTGAGGTAGGCGAACGCAAGAATCAATGATGAACCGGATTAAATGGGACGAATCTTATTCGCGGAATACCCAATCCGCCTGACGGAGGAGCGATACCATGCGAAAAGAAGAGTAACAGCGGAAAGCCACAATGCCAAATGAAAAACTTCACGATGAAACGCCGCCATCCTAAAAAAATGCGAGCGCTCAACGCCTTATCAAAGCAATGGGACAGCCATCCCATGTCACTCCCGATGATATTAAGTTCCTCATCAAAGTAATCAAAGAAGCAAAGCAATCTACACGAAACAAATCACCCTTTGATGGGATTGAGGAACTTGAAGCACAGTGAGCCGCTGCCTGCTTGATGCCACAACCTGCAGCCACCTTATGAGTAATGATCCAACAGTATTTGCGCGTTTGGATGCGCACACCAATGTGGACTATTATTTCACGATTCCCATTGTTTGCGGCGAGATTCAGTACGGGATTGAACGATTGGAAACAGGAAGAAAACGTCGCGAACTGTCACAGAGAGCCGATTATCTTTTTCATGAAATTCCTTGCGAGGCAATTCCAAGAGAAGCGGGCAATTATTACGCACAACTGAAGCGGCAGTCTGAATGATAAGGAACGCCGCTAGAGGACAACGACCTTTGGATTGCCTCCACAGCGTTGGTGTTCGATGCGATTCTCGTGACCTCTGATAGCGACTCTAGTCGCCTACAAGGCTTATTCGGACTACAATTGGAAGATTGGACAATTTCTCATTGACGTGATGATGCGCTCAGTATTCAAGTTTCATCGAAGGAGCACACAAGATGAAAAAGTATGATGTCGCCCTATCCTTTGCCGGAGAAGATCGCGTTCACGCCAAGGAACTGGCTAAGCTTCTTAAGTCCGGAGGCTATCGGGTGTTTTACGACGACTATGAAAAACCTCGTCTTTGGGGGAAGAATCTCTACGACGAACTGTCATCGCTTTATCAAGACCAGGCGCGATACTGCGTGATGTTCCTGTCCGAACACTATGCCCGAAATTGGTGGCCCAACCACGAACGCGAGAGCGCACAGGCAAGAGTTTTTATCGAAAAGAATCGGGAGTATATTCTCCCCATCCGTCTTGACGACACAAAGATCCCAGGACTATTGATGACAGTAGGATATCTCGATTTGCGATCCATGAATATTCAGCAAGTTTACCACGTTCTGAAGCAAAAATTGGCAGGTGCCAAAACTCAAGATAAAAACCGGGATAAGCCGCAGTCCCGCGAAGATTTTATTGCTATCGCACGAGAACATGCAAATATAGGCGGGTGGTACGATGAATCTATGCTTGAGGAAATCGGGCGAGCCATCTACAATTCATGGCAAGGTGAGGAAATCATCGAAAACTACGATGAAGCATGGAAAACTCTGGGCAATCTTTGAGGTACTTGACATTTGAAGATATTCTGATCGTTGCTCAGAGGCATATCGGCAACTATTGAAGGAAAATCAACTGCGTTATTTGGTCCAAATGGTGGGTGAGCAGTTGGACGACAAGGAACTATTTCCAACCTTGCCGATAAAAGCTGCGTTTTATGCCCATCACATCATTGCGGGCCATATATTCTTGGACGGCAACAAGCGTATCGGCTTAGATTGTGCTCTTTGGTTTCTGACAATGAATGGTTGTTCACTCCGTCGTGACATCAATGAAGCCATTATCGAACTTGGTCTCGGTATTGCCAATGGTTCAATCACAGATCTTGAAGCAATCGCAAATCGAATCCAATCATGGATTCTGTAGTTTCTCAGTCAAGTACCTCGCCAAAACTTCATCGTTAGAGTGCTTTCCGGTTTCAGGCCGGACTTAGAAACAAATGCCGCACGACATAATTGTCAACCGAAACGAAAAGCTGGTTGAACACATCAACCTTAATCCTACATATACCGAACGAGTGCGTCTCGCGTTCGGATACTTTTTCCTCTCGGGCTTCCAGAATATTGCCGAAGAACTCAAAGGCGTCAAGGAACTGCGTCTGCTAATCGGAAACAAAACGAATCGGGAGACGTTGGCGTGGTTAGTCTAGCTTTTCGACTGGCCCAAGATTGTCTGCAGCGCAGCACTGGTTTAGCATTCTGCTTGAATAATCATGGGCTCCTCGCAAACCTTGTACCCACAGCTTCCCCTTCACTCCGCATCCCGCGTGCAGTGAAAACCGATCCAAACGCTTCCATAGTCGGGTTTGGCAAAACCGTGATGCTACTTACCGCCATCTATTGCGCCCACCGCTCCTACCTCAGCGTGATCCTGATTCACTCTATTGTAGATGTAGATGCAGATTTTTGGATTCTTGAGAGATGTGTCCTCTAGTAGGAAACGTCGTTCCAGAAAGTGTTCGTCCACGTTAATCCCCAATCCGACACCGATTTTAGACGGATCCGCCCAAACACTAACATGAACCGAAGGGCAGATGGGAATCGGCTATCGTCTCCCTTACCCTCACTATCTTCTACTTAATCGCAATCGGTTTGACGGCATTACTGTTCGTTTTTGTTAGAGCACAATTACCGCGCCATACAAACCGGGTCCGTCGCAAACCCACACGTCCGAATCTCTATGTGCCGTTCCGCCTCCCCCTCCCGGCAGCGATCTCCACTATTCCAAGATTTCACAACCTCTCGGCGTCCCGGCCCAATAAAAATCCAACCCTCGGTAATATCCACGGCGCGATGCAATGTTTGTCAAATTTTTGGACTTGACATACTTAACATATATAATGTATTATTCCTAGCGCCTGAGTCCTACAATCCATCAACATTACAACACAGTCGGAGGTACCAAACAATGCCACAAAAACGAATCTACAAAAACCCGTACCACCAAACACAATCCGAACTCGCAGAATGGCTGGTGATGTTTGCCCATGACTTTAGCGCCTCCCAAGTCGCTGCTGCCGTTGTCGAGCGATATCCGGAGCGAACAACCGGCGATCCGAAGGCCGATCGTCGGCACGCGAAGGAAGCCATCTGCACCGTCAATCCGAACGACAACCGCTACAATTCCGAGAAGTGGAACAAGCAATTTGGGCTAACGCAGGCTAATTACCTGCGCGAACTGGAATCGTCTCACCGCCAGCTCGCGACCAAGGCGCTGACTGCGTTGAACGCCGTTTACGACGTTCTAGAACCGGCAATACCTGATCTTAGCCCAAAAGAGCAGGTGACGCTTCTTCCCAAAGCCGTTCTCACGCTGAACCAAGCTGCCGCTAACGTCAGTATTCCGGTGGCTTCAACCGAGCAAGGCGGTCGAGACGAAGGTAGCGACTTCACTGACCCCTTTGATGAGGAGGAAGAGTTGAAACGCCTAACTCAAATGTACGCCTTGGACGACCCGGCGCTTTGATCTGACATGCATGAGGAAGGGAGTGAATCGGGTGAGTTGATGTAGAACTCTAAACTTGCCCAGACCAATACGTAAGGCAATCTGGCACTTGATCACCAGTAAAAGCTAATTCCTCCCGAGTCGGCTAGTATCCCAAACTCGGATGACGCCGGCCAAGCTGCCGGCGATTAGTCTTTTGCCGTCACGGCCGAAAGTGATTGAATTAACGTCGAATTGGCATCCCTCAAGGGTTGTTATTTCTTCGAATGTTCTAAGATTCCACAACCGAATATTTACACCATCGCCAGTCGCGAGAAAACGTCCGCTTGGGCAGAAAGCGAGTGTATTGGCATAAGCCTCCTGTTTTAATGTCCCGATCAACTTGCGTTCGGTTACGTTCCACACATGAATCTCCCCGCGAGTTGCTGCAGCGGCAAGGATTTTCCCGTTAGGGCCAATGCCGGACGCGACAGCGAATATGTCGCCCGTCCGTTGTGCGAAGATCTCTCGTCGTTTCGTCACGTCCCACAAGCGAAATTTCTTGTCAAATCCTCCCGAGGCCAATGACTTTCCGTCCGGACTGAAAGCCAATGATTGAATGCTAATGGCATATGAGGCACCTGGACCCACCTCTCCCAACACCGCGGCCTCCGTTTTCTGAAGCGTATCCCAGAGTCGTATGCCGGTGTCTTCAGTACATGCGAGAATGCTCCCGTCGCGGTTAAACGCAAGCGATCTCACATCCGCAAAGTGTTTAAATACTGACACCTGTTTTCTCCCTCGAACGTCCCATAGCCGCACCCGGTTTTTCGCACTCGTAGCTAGAAAATCTCCATCGGGACTGAATATTACGCATTCCACCATCGCATCGTCGCTCCGTAGGACACCGGCCTGTTCGCCGGTTTGCATATCCCAAAAGGTAACCGAGCCATCTTGATGCCCCGACGCGAGGTGTTTGCCGTCTGGGCTGAGCGATACCGATTCAACCGAGGCTTTGTGATGTTGTGCCGCGGCAATTTGCGTGCGCCTCTCCACATCCCATAGCCGAATCGTCATGTCCCCGCCCTTATGTCTATTTGCATCCACGTCCACGTACCGGCTACTCAGGGAGGCTAATGTCTTTCCATCTGGGTGAAAATCAAGAGACGACACGCTTCCGGCATTGGTCTCCAATACCCCAATTCTCTCCCAAGTTCGAGAGTTCCACAACCGGATTTGACCATCCTCCCAGCCCGTCGCGAAAACTGCACCATCCGGGCTGAAAGCAACGATGGAAGGGTGTTCTCCCCCTATTTCATTCCCGTCATGGATAAGTCGAATAGTTTTTGTTTGCGTGGCTACATCCCAAATGCTAACCACGCCTTCGCCCGCGCGCACTGACGCAAGGGTTTTTCCATTCGGACTAATTGCCATGGAACTAACCGTACCGTGGAATATAACAGCTTGCCCTGCATGTTCACGTACGTCTTCAAATGACCCCACGAGATCACCTGATTGAACCTCCCATAGTCTTATAGAGCGTTTAAGACCGCCTGAAGCCAACAATCTCTGATCAGGACTGAACGCTAACGTATCCGGATTTTCGCGAATTCCTAGTGTGTCGAGTGGCACCCGTTGTCCTTCGATAAGCCAAGTAACTACATCGCCATTTACGTAACCTACCTCAAGGTTTTCCCCATTGGGCGCGAACATAAGGGAGGATACTCCACGTCGCGGACCGTTGCCGGTTGATGAGTCCGGAAAGGAGTGTAGGACGATTCCAATTTGTTTCAGTGTTGATAGATTCCATAAATAAACAGTCTCGTTTGCTTGATGACCTGACGCCAATTTTTGTCCGTCCGGACTAAATGCTATCACACTCGCGCCCCGTGTTAACATCCCGACTTCCGCCAGCGTTTCGGCATCGTAGAGCCAGATGCCGATTGCCCCCGCGGCGGCAATCAACTTGCCATCGGGAGAATACACTATTTCGAAGATTGCACCGTTGCCTAGGCGAGCGACTGGTTGGTTTTGAGTGCCGGTTTCTGCTTCAGTGTCAATATCGGCGGCCTGAGTTCCACTGGTCCGGGGGAAATACCTCCCCAGATCATTCTTGCCATCGCCGCTTGATACAACCGACGTGTTCTTAAGCATAACCACATCCACCGGTATCGCTCCGAAATTCATGACTTCAGTTTCGCTTGGTATAGGCGCTCCGACCAATTTACCAATCGCGGGAATTTGATTGAAAGGAGCAATCACGCATAACATTGAAAACGTCAATAGGCTGACTACGCCAATCCCTATGGGAATGACAGGCGCCTGCGGATTCGCCTGAATCTGCGTTCGGCGAATTATCTCTACGATGTTAATCGTGAAAGCGGAATGAAGCTTGTTTCCGTCAAAACTATCATGCATTGTCGTCAACATCTCCTTCCTCAGTGTAGCGCGGGCGCGGTTGAGCCGCATGGCAATCGCATGAGGAGAGACTCCAAGAAACTGTGCAATCTCTTTGCAACTCAATCCTCCCAAGTAATGAAGGCTCAAGACCTGCCGGTGTATCTCGGGCAACTCGGACAAAGCGTCCCGGAGCGTTTGATGGAGTGCCTCCTCGTGATGCGAGTCGATTGAAATCTCGTCAAACCGCTCTTTCGCTTGGTCGGAAATATACTCTCCATCGGGTCGGCTCGCCTTGAAGCGCAAGAAATCTTTGCACGAATTGGAAGTGATCGCGTAAAGCCATGACAGAAACCTGTCCCACCGTTTCAGCGTGCGAAGCTTCCGATACGCCTTGAGAAACACCTCTTGCGTTATGTCCTGCGCGTCGTGAAAATCGCCGATCTTGGCGTAAGCCAGCGCGTAGACGCTCCCTTTGTATTTGTCCACGAGCAAGCCAAACGCGGCGGCGTCCCCATCAAGGCATTTCTGAATGATATGACCGTCTTCCGTTCGCATGGATTTCTACCTCTGCCATAGCCGTTTGAATGTAAGACGCACCTCATCGCCCAAATGTCACACGCGAAGTAACATTTTATGTCATTTTATAAGATTGATACTGAATAAGGAGGGAGTATTGGGAAAGAGGAATCTCTACGTCAGCGGTCAAGCATTGGAAGGATTAAAACTCGCTACGAAGAGCCAACTGTAGGAGCAAACTTCGCTTTAGAATATGGAAGTCGAAGTCAGAAGTTGACCCCTATTCTGCAACGAAAGATAAAATCGTGGCGGCTTCCATAGCGTCCCAGTCTACTTCCAATCCGAGTCCCGGGCCTGCGGGGGCATAGGCGTAACCGTCGGCTTGCGTGCGAATCACGTCTTTCATACCGTACTCATACGGTTCAACCGGTACCGACTGCTCAAAGTAGCTGCAGTTGTCGTGTGCCAGCATGAGATGTAGGTTGGCTGCAGAGACAAGGCTATAACCCCACGACATGATTTCGCACTTCATACCAGCCGCTTCGGTGAGGGCAATCGCTTTGTTGGTCTGAGTAATTCCGCCCATCATCGCGGCGTCGGTCCGTGCCCGTCCCCACGCTTTTGAACGGATGGCTTCGCCAAACGTATGTAAGTCCTGGAACCAATTCCCGGAGGGGATGATGGGAATCGTCACGCGGCTGGTTAACTCCCTATACCCGTCAAGGTCCGAGTCGTGCAGCGGCGCTTCAAACCACGCGAAGCCCATCGCCTCTAACTCTTGGGCGACCTGCAGCGCCCCGTCGCGGTCATAGTTATTCTCCGCGTCAAGCATAAAGGCGACATCGTTGTCCGGGTACTGTTTGCGAACGGCGCGCGCGAGTTCAAGATCGAGTTCGGGGATGCACCATGTGTGAAACTTGATTGCTTTGAACCCTTGAGAGATCAGCGCTTCGGCATTCTTCAGATAGGATTCGACGTCTTCAAAAAGCGGCGTGCTTGCATAAGCGGGGATGGATTCTCTCGCGCCTCCCAGCAAGCGGTAAATCGGCATATTTGCCGCTTTACCCGCGAGATCCCACAGCGCGATGTCTATGGCGGCAAGGGACTGGGGCGGAAGAGGGAACACACGTGGCCGGATTTCATGCCAGATGAATTCACGTAGCAGCGGATCTTTGCCCACCAAAATCGGCGCCAGATGGCGTATCGATTCAGCAGTGTATCGTTCGAAATCGTATGATGTCGCATTCCAGACGCCACCGACTCCCTCTACACCCTCATCCGTGTAGATTCTGACGATGGTGTTCGTCGAGTATTGATCCGGCAGGTCATCGGACCATGTAAATCGGTCAACCGGCGGCGCCACGGCGCGCACTTCAACTTTGGTGATTTTCATCGGTGGTCTTTCCTGGGAATAGGTTCACCCGGTATGTGTCGACTTTATTTGAGCAAATCTCGCAGTTGACCCATTCGCTGTTTCTCAGATAAGGTGCAGTTCGGCAAACCCTATCTCGGTGGACTGTGACAGTTGTAGGGTGGGCACTGCCCACCAGCCTTTGAAGCCCCGGAGGAGCGGCAGGTATGCGACAAATAACAATAACACACGAATAAAGATTCTTACAATTAACCCAAAATGGCTCTGCTGGCGATTAATCAAACATACTTTAAGGCAGTCAAACATACCGCTCCGCTGGAACGAAACCATTGTGGCAGGCCTATACTTCTTTAGATTACGGTTGGTTATGTCATGCACTCCAGCGGATTGCTATGTGCGTAGCCATGAATTTCTAATTTATTCCGCTCCAGCGGAGCGGCATGCAAATATCCTCGAAAAATGGTATAGTCACCAACGGATCTAAGGGTGTCTTTGAAAGAATATGTCACACACCCGTTAAACCATTCGGTGCTTACGTCATTAGCGATTGCCGTGCATTCGCGCTCGACATCAATAAACCAGACAGCTATCTAATGTCTATTGATCTAGGCGCTTGCCCTCAGTTCATCAAGGATTTCAGTGATGTTCTCCCATGTCCTGTCTTCAACGAAGATGCCTCCCTTCATCCTACGTTCTTTTTCGCGATTCTCGGGTTCTCCGGGTATGAGCACCTCTGTAAATCCTGGGGCTGGGCGGCTGGATTTGACGTAATCCAAGAATTGCCTCACCTCGGCTTCAAATTGCTGTCGTCCGACAAACGCCTCCGGATTGATTGCCAAAATGAAAGTAGCATTGCCCCACCGATCGGCATCCGAACGGCTGCACCCTCCTCCGCTTAGTGCACCTGAAAGAATGTCCACTATAAGACCGAGCGCAAATCCTTTATGTCCGCCCACGGGAATCAGGCTGCCTGGCGGCGGTCCATTAAGCGCATTCGCGTCCGTCGTTGACCGTCCTTCGCTGTCCACAATCCAACCATCGGGAACAGGCTCGCCTCGCAAGGCTTTGACCGCCACTTTTCCGGCCGCGACAACAGTCGGTGAAATATCAATCATTAGCACGCCATCGGAAGCCGGCACCGCGTAGGACATCGGATTCACCGAAAGCCGACGCTCCAGACCGCCCCAAGGCGCCACTCCTTGAGCGCCGCCATGTCCGTTCACTGTCACGAATCCGACGAGTCCCTGATCGGCGATCATCTCGGTATACTCGCCGAGACGACCGATATGGCTGCAATGTCGCAGGCTTACCGCCGAAAGCGCCCCCTGTTTCGCCTTTTCGATTGCCAACTGCGTAGCTCGCCAGCCCATCAGTTGACCGACCCCCCAATTGCCGTCGAGTACCGCATGGGTGGGACTCTCCGTAACAATCTCCAATTCGGCGCCTAACACAATGTCTCCTCCCCGAATCATGTGCACATAATCGGGGATGACCCGCACGCCGTGCGAATCGTGACCGACCAAGTTGCTGCCGACCAAATGGTCTTGAAGCCTCTGCACCTCGTCCACCGTAGCTCCCAAGAGGGAGAACAATTCGTGCACGGTCTGCTTTAATTCTGTTGAGCCAAAAACGGGCATAGGTAGTTTCCACCTCCGTGATTATCGTATCACTATGAGATCCATCTTAAAGAATCGGGGACAAATTCCTATTCTGTGGGTAGATGATAGCCGTCTTTCATAACTTGAATCCGGTAAAGGGAGTTGCCTGCCGTGACGTACAAAGTCTTGCGCGCATCGCCTCTGCCAAACGCCACATTCGTTGGCACTACTTCGGTCGGAATGCGAACCAGTTCTTTCCCGCCCGGGGAATAGACATTTATACCCGGACGCGTTACATCGCGCACTGCGACGTAAAGATTTCCGTCAACATCAACCACCAATCCGTCCGGTCCATCCTCCGGGTA
This sequence comes from Candidatus Poribacteria bacterium, assembly GCA_028820655.1. Classification (GTDB taxonomy): domain Bacteria; phylum Poribacteria; class WGA-4E; order WGA-4E; family JAJDTR01; genus JAJDTR01. The sequence continues at coordinate 95,148 of JAPPIK010000004.1, forward strand.
GTAATCAACCAGCACTTCCCTAAATGCCGCAGTTCCGTCTTCTGCAAGGTCATACGCCAGTAGCGCCATTCGTCCCTTGTGCGTGAGAGCGCCGGTACGCAGCCTATCAAAACCGACCGCGCCATTGTCATTACTGACAACGTAAAGCGTTTTCTGGTCAGGCGACACTGCCACGCCGTTTGGCTTTCCCGCATCCGTGATAATTCGATGGATCGAACCATCCGGATCGATTCGATACACACCCATCACCGGTTGATCGACCGGTTCATGTCCGAGGTAGCGTGGATCACTGAAGTAGATGCGTCCCTTCTCATCGATCGTTATGTCGTTCGGCGCATTGAAGGGTCGTCCTTCGTACAGCCCCGCGATGATCTCGCTCTTGCCCGTCGTCATATCTGTGCGGGTAACTCGCCGTCCGCCATAGTCCGCGCCCTCCGCGACTATCATCCGGCCCCGAGCATCAAATTTGATGCCGTTGGACATCCCGCTAGGGGAGCGGTAGACAGTGGTTTCGCCGGTGTTGGGATCATATTTCCAGATATGTCCCGCTTGCATACCCGACTCATAGGTAAAGGTGATGTCGCTAAAGTAAACCATCCCGGTAAACGAAACGGCGGGACCTTCCGTGAAATGTGCGCCATCGAATAATTTCTCCAGCTTGGCCTCGGGAGATATGATGCTCGCGTCCCCGCTTGGCGAGGATTCTACCGCGTTCGCCGTCAATACCCCTGCAATCGCTATACTCATCATGAGAGCTAACATGCCGAAGTAACGATTGGATCGGCGCAGATAATTGACTAACATATTGTATTCCTTCCTTTCTGTGGTGAAATGACTTTGAAGTGCGCGGATTCTAGCAGATCGGCTCATGCCTATCAAGGCGAAAGTCTCGGTCTACGCTCGGGCTTGCTCTAGGGAAAAGGTAGGATCGATTATGGCGTTGCGCTCGGCATGGAATCAAACCCGAGCAGCCGTGTGAGCACGGGAGTTGCGCGGGAAACAACCTCGTCCGAAGCCAGTTTCAAGTGATCCTGTTGTGGTTTCATGAACGCGCGGCAAAAGAATCCAAGTAAACCGACGCGGTCACCGTCGGTGTGATTTGCCGATGAACCGTGCCAAAGCGCTCCATTGACAATCAACACTGATCCTTTCGAGCCGCAAACCTGCACTTCATCATCGTATTTGACGTCGGCTTCCGGTCCACCCTTGAGTCGTAGATGGCTGCCGGGTACGCACCGCGTGGCTCCATTCTCAAGCGTAAAATCATCAAGTAACCAAACGCTGTTGGCGACGAGCGGAAAACTGGGACGTGGGTCGGGCATTAAGCGCAACGGATAGTCAATGTGCAAATGCCCATTAGAAGCGCCCGGGCCAATGATGTTCACTGTGAACGAACTTAGCGTACAGTCCTCTCCAAGCAAATATTCCATAGCAGCCAAGATCCGAGGATGCTGGATTGCCTGTTCAAACGATTCACCTTTATTGACCAAGTTCCATACTCGCTGGGCACAGTCGTCCAGATACATCGATCCGCATCCGGCGGATCTTTCGTCCGTAGCCAGCGCCAGTGATAACCGGCGAAGTTCGTTGACCTCATCAGCAGAAATCACGTCTCTCAGGACCGTGAATCCTCGTTCATCCAACTGTGTTTTTTCTGTGTCCGTTAGCATACATCATCCTTGCAATTAAACAGTCCTGATGGTTGCCTTTCATGTCGAAATCATTACATCCAAGATGGAGAGTCAAAACAACCTAGCGAAAATCAGTTTAGCAACAGGCATAAGATAAGTCAAGCCTGTAAATGCCGTTGTTGTATAGCGTGGTTCATGCTAGTATAAAGATGCACTATTGAGGTATCAGTTTAAAAATTATCCTAACGCAAGTTGCCACTGACAAGATTTTAGACATGCACCGTCGGGTATCATTGAGAATAGCCCATTAAGCGTGGAGATCTTGTACCTCAAACTGTTAGTTTGTGGATCACAAGCACAATCTAGCAGATAAAGGTAGTAATCAACCGCGAGAACAGCGAGTGCGTTAGAAATCCTCTGAGCTACTAAGGTGGCAACTTGAGTTATACTGATAACGGACCTTAAGTCGCGTAGTGCGTGGAGACATCCCTATCGGAGAAAAACTATGAAAACCTATCGTGCTGGAGTAATCGGTTTAGGCCGCATGGGCAGCACTTTTGATGATGAGATGACCCGTGGCGGCTCTCTGTTCCTCCCCTATTGTCATGCCCCCAGTTATGACGCTGCCCCGAATGTCGAGCTAGTGGCTGGTGCTGATATACATGACGAGCAGGCCTCCATCTTTGGCGAGCGTTGGGGACTTGGGTCGGATCACTTGTATAGTGACTACAGGGAGATGCTCGAAAAAGAACGGCTGGATCTAGTCAGTGTCTGTACAACCGCGCGAATCCGCCCGGTCATTGTGCAGGACGCTGCTCGCGCCGGTGTGAAGGCTATTTGGGCGGAGAAGCCGATCTCGTTGAGTTTGAAAGAAGCGGACGACATGATAGAAGTCTGCAGCGAGCACGGAGCGGCGTTGGCGGTTAACTGCGCGCGGCGCTGGAACCCCTTCTTTAGCGAAGCTCGGCGCCTAATTGATGAAGGCCATCTCGGTCACATTCTACAGGTGACCGTCTACGCGGCATGCGGGCTGTCTCACAATGGCAGCCACGCTATTGATGTCCTGCGCTATATGGCGGGTGGGGATGCTCAGTGGGTTTTCGGAGAGATGGAGACGGATGAAGCCGCCGCTAGTGACAACGATTTGCAAGGAAACGGATATATGGTATTTGACAACGATGTTCGTGCCTATCTCCGAAGCATGATATGCGGCGCTGCATCTTGGGAAGTTGATGTCATTGGGACAACCGGACGAATTCGTTCCTTGAACAACTCGGAGGAGTTCGAGTTCATCCAGATGGTTCCCGGTGTCGAGAGTGGCAACAACACTCCGGCCAAAATTCCCTTTCCTATGCCGGCACGGGTTCAAGGAATGGGTCTGACCATCGTTGCGGACCTTATCAACGCCATTGAAACTGGCGAGCCGCCGAAGTGTTCCGGTGAGGACGCACGGGCGGCGTTAGAAATCGCGATTGGACTGCGGGAGTCGCATCGTCGCGGCGGGGTAAAAGTGGATCTCCCGCTTGCGGATCGAAGTTTGCGCATCTTATCAAGTGAAATTCGCGGCGACGCGGTGCCCGTCAGAATCCGCCGATTGCAAGCGCGTGGGTAGTCGAAGAGCGGATAGGCTGTCGATAGAAACTCGTCCTATTGCACGGAATGAATTGAAAGGCGTGCGTAACTACTGTCCGCGATGAATTGGCAGATTGCACGGAATACATGGCTAAGTCAACGAAGCCATCGCCACACCGACACGCTTTCAGCAAGCAACATTCCTATTTCGCTCTATGACTAGCCGTGAAAAGTGTTCCTTTGTAATCTAGTTTTCACTCCAGCGGAGTGAGATGTCAATAGAAAACGATTCCTCCTCGGGTCTGCACTCCAGCGGAGTGCAATGTCAATAACACCGAAAATGATCCAACGTCCCGCACTCTAGGGGAGCACTATGTCGCGTGTTACTTGGTAGCGTGCAATTATCCCTGTCGGTATAACTCATTCAGCAAGTAACGCTCGGATTTCGCTCCAGAAGAGCGCAATGTCCGTAGATGGCGACGAACCTAAATCCTGCACTCCAGCGGAGTGAGATGTCAATAGAACACGATTCCTCCTCGGGTCTGCCTCCAGCGGAGTGCAATGTCGAGTGTTACTTGAGAGCGCGCCATTATCCCTGTCGGTATAACTCATTCAGAAAGTAACACTCATTTTTCGCTCTATGACAGGTTTTGAAAAAACGTACCTTCTTAGAAGGATTTTCACTCCAGCGGAGTGCCATGTCAATAGAATCGTGATGCGTCCAATCTCCGCGCTCCAGCGGAGCGCAATGTCGAGTGTTACTTGGTAGAGTAACACTCCAATTTCGCTCTATGACTAGCCGTGAAAAGTGTTCCTTTGTAGTCTGGTTTTCACTCCAGCGGAGTGAGATGTCAATAGAAAACGATTCCTCCTCGGGTCTGCACTCCAGCGGAGTGCAATGTCAATAGCACCGAAAATGTCCCAACGTCCCGCACTCCAGCGGAGTGCAATGTTAATAGAACACGATTCCTCACCGCGTCGGCACTCCAGCGGAGTGCAATGTCGAGTGTTACTTGAGAGGGCCCTTTATCCCTGTCGCCCTCGCTCTAGAAAAGCGCAATGTGTATTGGATCTTCATCAGGGTTTAGCCCCGATCTGATCGGAATCCACGACGTGTTGGAAAATAAGATCTGCTCCGCTCATCCCAAATTATGTGATTACGACTGCGGTGTCCACTGTTTCACATCCCCCAATTTAATGGCTGGGATATCTCCGTCCCATCACCGTAAAGAGACCTCTTGCCTCGCGCTTGTTAGCATACCGAATGAGTGCCTCTCTTAGCCGTTGCGGAGGCCAATGCTCCTTCAGCGCTTGGTGCATCAACTGTTGTGCGGTAAAGGGAACGTTACCTCCGATAGGCGGATCCGAATCCAGATTCGTAGGAAACGAATAGCCGTCTGCTACCGCAGCAATGGTGTCTTGAACGGCTTGAGAAGAAATGGTGCCTCGTTTAGACCTGTCGAGCAGAATAGGATAGACCCTCTCCATCATAGCCTGCCGATTGATGGATTCCATCGGACGCCCAAACGCGGACGAGATCTGAAGCAGATTGGCAATCCGATCATCTTGTGATAAGTTCGTACCGGCGGCATGAAATAACGCGGGACTAAGGAATACGACGTCTCCTTTCTCAAACGGAACTTGCGATTTCTGTTCTTCAAAAACAGCAGCGAAATCTTCTTCATGAAAGGCTAGATAACCGGCGGGGAATTGCTGCGAGAACGGTAAGAACAGTGTTGGGCCCGATTCGATCGGCATGTCAGTGTGTGCAACACTTCCCTGCAGCGTCAGGAATTGCGACATGAGGTGAGCATGGGCTGGGAATTCCGCTGCGGTCTTCGCGGACTGAAAGCCTAGGTGGTAGTCGCGGTGGGGAGATTGTGCTTGTCCGCCCGGCTTGACGTTATTTACTTGGGCGGTAATCTGATAGTAGGGCCCTAACCAAGCCTGCGCGGCGAGAGCGAGAAGGGGATTGCCGTAGTATTCGATAAATAATTCGGGTGCAACGAGACAAGCCTTTTGAAAAGAATTCCAAATGCGTTCGTTGTCGCCGAAATGATCGCCCACTTCACCGAGTAACGATTTTTCATCGGAGACAATCTTTATGAAAATGGCTGTCATGTCATCAATCACAGCCGTGTCCTGAAACGCGCCGCGAATCACAAAAATCCCTGGACCGTCTCTGAGGCAACTTCCCAATTCAGCCTTGAGATCGGACTCTGACCCCGAATCAACAATCCCCTTTCTCAGTGTGTCGCCCAGATAGATGACGATATTCTGTTCCACACTCTCGGCAAATCGGTACGATTCCAAATCCGCGGTTTGGTCACAGATCACCCGAAATCGGTCAAGCTTGAGATCTCCGGAACCGAAGTGTTGAGGCAATTGAGCCCCAAAGATGAGGGATGACACGCGTCGATTCACCTCACTTCAGCGGTACTCTCCTCTCCAATAATCCCTGTGAACGAACCGGTAACTCTCTAGCCCATTTGCCGGAAGTTCATCAAATTGATCGAACGGGGCAGGAGGGGAATATACAAAGGGTTCTTCATCATCGGGTATATAGTCGGCTTGCTTCCGCAACTCGATACACGCCCGAAGAACATCCTGTTTCAGAGGAATGTACTCGGGCACGTGCGGACCGTGTGCATTCTCTACGCCGGCGGTCCTAAATTCATAGTATATGACTCGTCTCAACCGTGGCGAAGTATTGACAGGGGAACCGTGCAACATTCGTATCTCATGAAACAGCACATCACCCGGCTGCATGTACACGGGCACCGACTCCGGCAACTCAAATTTCTCGGTTTTGAAGTACCTCATCGCCCGTTCTTGGCTCCACCGATGGCTGCCTGGAATTGCCCACACGCACGTGTCGTGATCCGCCTCATCAAGATAGAAATCCACGTTGAAAATCGGAATATCGGTGGCGCATTCTACCGCGGCATCCCGGTGCCATGGAGTGCTAATCCCCTCGTTCGGCATCTTATAGATCATGGCATCCCACGTGGGAATCAGATCCGGGCCTGTGAGTTTCTCCGCGGTCCGCAGGATATAGGGGTGTGCAAGAAGAACTCGAAATGCGTCGTCTTTATCCACCACATAGTCGATCCGTTTTAGGGTGCTCTTACCTGTTCGTCTTCCCGGTTGATATCCGTAATCCGGGCCCGGCTGTTCCGGATTGCCGTTGACCATCAGTGTGTGTGATGAATCCCGCAGGCGCTTCTGCTCCTCTGAACTCAGGACATTTTTAAGTATCAAATAACCGTTTTCGTTAAAAAACTGAACTTCTTCGTCAGTGATAACGGTCTTCGGTTTAGTACAGGTTGATGAAGTAGACATATTGGATCCTACATGCGCAATCGAGTTGGGTTTCTTATGAGTCTAAAATTGAAAATTTATGCTGGTTTGATTTTTTTGGCGAGGCTCAATCGTTTGCTCCTCGTCTCCTTACATTTTAGGACAGGTCTAGACGTTCCCCAAGTGCTTCCTAAAGAACGTTTCCGATTTGTTGCCGCCCCACCCGTGTTCGCCGGGGTGTAAATCAAGTTCGAGTTGATCGCTTGCACCGGCAGCGTCGTATATCTCGGCCAGTTTCTGATAACATTGCATTGCCGTGTCAACTTTGAAGCATGTGTCGTTTGCGCCGATGTCGATAAGTAATGGTCTCGGAGCAATCAACCCCTGCAGATCGGGAAGATCTACATATTTGTAGAGGCTGGGGGCCACCTGCATCCCGCAGTAGTTGACATCGCGGATGCCGAAAGCGGCCCAGAGATCACTGTAGCAGATTATTTCCGTCGCTCTGATTCGTTCGTCGCATAGCGCCATCCACAGTGCCATGGTGCCGCCGCCGCTCAACCCCATGACACCCAACCGCTCCTCGTCGACTGGCTGGGTGCAAATCACCGCGTCCGTCGCCGCTTTGCCGTGAGCCACGTTGATTGAAAGTGACGTCATCCCGAGCATTGTTGCGTGAAGATAGTAGAGATTGCACCAATCCCGCCCACCGGCGACCGAGTTGTGGTTGGGTTTGTTTCGGTCATTTCGCTCGCCAAAGCCAATCCAATCAATGGCATAGGTGACGAAACCCTTCTGTGCCATGACTTCACCATAATTGTAGTTATTATTGGCGATCGCCTGTTGCAAATCGGGACTGGAATCGTTGCCCATGACGGGTTCTTTTCCAAATGCACCGTGTCCATGGCAGCACAGAAGCGCAGGCCGCTTGTCAGCATCCTTCACGCCCGCTGGCAGGTTGACGAGCAGCGTCGCCGATAGATGCCTCTGAACGTCGATTATCCAACGTTGTTTGACTAGCTCTTTGTCCTCCCACTCAGCTATCATCTCGGGGTTTGCATCTACCCCCGGAGGCGCTTCGCCCAGTGTCGCAAGAACTTTGGGAAGTGTGTTCACCTTCCATGCCGTGAATTCCTGCAAACCCTCACCTGAAAATCGACACTCGGGCTGGTGTTCTTTGGCCAATTCGATAAACATCTGTTGCGGGCTTAGGTTTCTCGTGGTCATAATCCAAAATCTCGGTTTATGGTGATGATCCCGAACACTCGGTATTGTGACGCTGAACTCACTGTGCGCCGTTCGAATTTCTTCGGAATCCGCTCGGCATTCCCTCTTGGTCAAAGGGCAGCTTGGACGCTGCTTTAAATGGCCAACACTGGCCGCCAGTCTGTGTACAAATTCTCTTCAATCAATCGTCGAGCCAATTCAAATGCTCGAGTCGAAAATACTTGAAACGATCGATGGAAGGCTAGATAACGAAACCCTCACCAGCTTGCGATGAATTCGTCAAGACTAAAGTCAGTCGGCATCTCGTTGAAGTTGTAATGCATTGGTCCCGACTGAAAGCCCGGTGAGAATTGCTCTTCATCCTTTTGCAGCGCGGCATCTAGGCCTTGAAACCTCTCCCAGAGTAAGTCCGATTCAGCCAGAGAAAAGCGATCTGCGAATTGCGGTCCCCAGTTGAGGCTTGTTGGATGCGGCCGCGTTCCACGGCTACGGAGGTCTTCCGGAACACCCTCGAGATTGGGGCGTTTCGCACAACGAATATGAATGGCGGCTTTACACAAAAAAACGGTTCGCAGCCTCTTTCCATTCTCGCCGGTACCTGGGTGTATATTCTCGATACTTTGTCGAAACGCCGCTCCGTCTTTGGTAATTACGGCTCGCAGTGCCTCTTCAGTGTGATCCTGTGCCTCTGCGCTGCGGCGTGCCCACCCTTGAAAAGTCTTGCGCGCTTCGGCGTCAAGGTACTCGGTGAAATCCAGATTCCTGTAATAAACCCTTCCCCAACTCGCAAACCCGCCGTGAATGGTGCGTCGCAGTTTTGTGCTGTAGTTACTGCCCCAATGAAGGATCGGGGTAATATAGACGACACCATCTCCCGCAGCCAAGTGCGTCTGGACGCCGCTAGTGAGGGGCGCATACAGATTATCCAGTAGCTGGCGGTTCTCCTCCTCCGTGTTTATCCGGATATGGCTGCCGGGTACAATCCAGAGCACCTCGTCGTCATAGAGCGGAATGTTCCATTGTACATAGCTGGGTCCATTCTCTTTAATGTCCTCAATGTAACCCATCAGGGGTGCGGTGTCAATTGGGTGGATGTCCCGGTGCCAATTTGCGGGCCCGCGGTCTCGCACCGGGTTGCACATCAGAAACATCTCGGTGACAGCGGCTTCATCTACATCCATCAATTGGCGGCTGACACCCTGTGTGTTTTCGTGAAGCCAGAACTCCACCGCGTTGGCGGTTTCAAGGTCGATTAACCGTGAACCATTTTTCGCGCCGGGATTGAGACTCAAACGGGGCTGTGGAGAACTCTCCCAGACGCCGCCGGGCGGATCGGTAGGCATGCGATCTCTCGCCCATATCGTCCGCTGGCGTTCCACGAGAATTTCGTAACTCTTTCGCAAGTCGTCCAATTTATTCTGCGGAAGGACATCGCGAATGATGAGATACCCCTGCTCGAGGAATTGGTCTCGATTTATCTGCATCATCGTGTTTCGTGGCCGGCATGTTTTCCACCTTCCGCACGAGGGTGATAAAACCGGCCAAATGAGTAATCGCGGTCCGAATCAGTGCTCCAACAGATAACAAAAAAGGGGTGTACTCCCGCTAAGAACCCACCGGGACTACACCCCTTTTGTCCGTCATCACACAATGTAAGACGCCGCTACAGTCTTGATTTAATGGTTCCCCAGGTTGTTGAAACCTTGTCCGCGGGATCGACCGCCGTTGGTCCGTCAGGACCGTACACCATGAAATCACGGAAGTGAATGGCACCCCCATCAGACCACGTCGCTAGACCCGGACGTCCACCAGGATTCGAATCATTTGGATAGCCTTCCAGCTCAACCTCATCATTCAGCGAAGCATTAATATGGGTACCGGTGACTTCAACCACTGGATGAAAGTATTCCTCGCCAAAAGCACCGGGATCGTTAAGCCATTCACCCACCCGTGTATGGCTAACGAACTCTTCTCCTAGCCCCGCGCCTGCTACTTGGGCCGCCGTATATCTAATTCGCGCGTCATCACCGTGATTCGGCCATTTGGCTTTGAGACCGGGCGTAAACTCATACATATACAATCCATTGTTTCCACCCTCTTGATCGAAGGTCCACATGAACATGTTTTTACGCTCGGCACTTACCGGATCTTGACCGTATCGAAGCATGACATACCACCATCCCACGTTGTCCTTATTGCCGAATACAAACTCTACTGCTTTAACTTCAACAGTGAAATCGGTCGGCGCACCTAGTTCCTGCCATATACTGTTTTTTATGACAAACACATTAAAGGTAAAGTTGATGTCAGAGACTATCAGTTCATTACCTTCAATCGTCCAAGTGGGCCCCGCTTCGCCCGTCGCCCACTCAAATTGATCTAGGTCGTTGGCGCCGTTTTCGCAACATTGGGCGTACATCTGTGCTGCAACCGGTGTAGAAAATCCGCCTATTACCCCCACACCAATTAACGTGAGGATAAATAGCATTGTCATTCCTCGTCCCATGATTTCTCTCCTTTATACCTTATGATAAACTAAGGTCGGTTAGTTTCGCCAAACTACGGGGAATCTTTCATTAAAGGGTACACGTCAATAGATTCACGTTCAAGATTCGTGAACCTAACCATATTATCACGAGTAAATAACATTGTCAATAAATAAAATAATGTAATGAACGGGGGAGAGATTGCATCTAATGACATGTTTTCTAGAGATCTGCTTTAATCTTTCCCCAAATTGTAGTGACCTTTCCGTACGGCTCTGCTGCGTATCCCTTGCGTCCATAAACCAAGAAACTGACCGACACGGCGCCGTTCTCCGACCATACGCCCACGCCTGGACGTCCCCTTGAATTAGTATCGTTTGGAAACTTATCTAGCTCGGTTTCGCCCCACAAGTCAACACTTATGGTTTCGCCAGTAACGACCATTTTGACGTCAACCGAATCTTGCCCAAAATTTTTCGGATCGTTTATCCACGCCCCCGCCCGGGTGCGGCTGCCAGGCACCGGCCTGATTCGATTCCCATCGACCCATTGATACAGGTACAACCCGTTGTTTTGGCCCTCCTCATCCAGCGTCCACTTTATCATATTCAAGCGCCGCTTGTAAGTTGCCGGATTCTCTTGCGCATATCTGGCTACCACATAAAGCCATCCGATATTATTTCGTTCTCCCATGACGATGTCGGAAAAGGTGGCTTCAATAGTAAAGTCGGTCGGCCTTCTAAAGTCTTTCCAAACGTCCTTATCAACCAGAATCATGTTCCAATTGAAAGTAATGTTGGAAATACGCAACTTTTCGTCCTTCACCTTGAAGACTGTGCCTGGAGTGATCGAAGCCCACTCAAAGTTCTTGAGTGACCGCTCGTTTGGGCAACACTCGGCGTAAAGTTGCGCTCTCACCGGCGCAATCGGCGCTGCCGCCATACTCATCGTTGCAATCAAGGTAAGACTTAACAGTCTCTTCACCTGCCGTATCATGATGGCTTCCATACAACCTCCATCTCATGGCGAACCTACCTCGATTGACTCGGGGACTACCAAGCACGCGAAATCCATAAATTGGAGATTTCCCTATTTTACGATTCCCATCTTTCGACTCGCGCGAAAGGAACCGGCGCGAAAGACATAAAAATAAACGCCATTCGGTACATACTCACCGAGTTGGTTTCTACCATCCCAGTAAGCGGCAGACCGTTTGTCAATATAGTCTCCCGGCTGTTGTAATCCCAATTCCAACCTCCGTACTAATCCGCCTTGCACGCTGTAAATGCTAAAACTTACCTCGACGGCATTGGCTAGTTGATACGGCAACCAAGTTTCAGGATTGAACGGATTCGGAAAGTTTTGATGGAGTATGGTAGTCTTCACGTCTCCCAAGGTTGTTAACCTCAAGGCTGCCGGGTCTACGGCGAATGGCACATTTAGGTCTTCGTCTGTTTTGTAGATATATGCTGCGCCCGTGTCGTTGTCTGCCGTGTCGGCGCCCACGATGGCATACTGACCGTCAATCTCGACGGAGATTCCGAAATGCGGCATTGGCCAATTCGCGTCCAATAAAGGAAGTGTAACTTTCTCTTTTTCAACCCAGACATCACCTTCACGCAGAAAGGAGTACGCTGCTCCGCCATCAACAACTACATCATCATCAAACTTTGCACCGACAAGAATAATGTTGTTGGAAATAGAAACATCATTACCGAATTGGTCGAATTTCTCGCCATCTTGGGCGGCTAGTTTTGCCTGGCGTGTCCACAAATCTCCGTTACGTACAAAGACATAAGCGGCGCCCGCATCGGGAGCGGTGCCATCCTTGAGGGGTGCGCCGACGATGGCGATGTCGTCGCTTATCGACAAAGAAGCGCCGAATTGGTCCTTCTCTGCAGGATCGTCAGCAGCAAGTTTCACCGTTTGCACCCATCTCTCGCCGTCGCGGGTGAAGAGGTATGCAGCGCCAGACTGTTTCAGACCCTTGTGTGCATGTTTTGGTGCCCCGACAATGACTACGTCTCCACGAATTGCGACGAAATGTCCGAAGTTGTCGGACGCGGCGCCGTCGTTAGCTTTAAGTTTTGCTTGTTGGTTCCACGTATCGCCATCGCGAACGAAGATGTAAGCTGAACCTGAATTCTTTCCTGTGTCGTCATCGAAGCGCGATCCAACGATAGCAGTGTTTTCGTCGATTCCAACCGACCAGCCAAATTGGTCGCCGGCGGCTGCATCCTTTGCCGATAGTTTCGCCTGCTGTTTCCAACTCCGTCCCTTGTGCCGTGGTCCCGGTCCAACAAATACATAGGCTGCCCCCGCGCCGTTTTTCCTTTCGGTGTCATGTCCCGCTGCCCCAATGATGGTTGTGTCCCCGCTCATGGAGATGGAACGCCCGAATTCATCACCCTCTGCAGTGTCGTTCCCATCAAATTCAGGGGGTGCACTGCGTTTCCAATTGTTGCCGCTTCTCGCAAAGGGATAGACGACACCCGACCTGCCGCCCTTCGCATCTCGCCTTGGCGACGCAACAATGGCGAAATCTCCGCTAAGCGCCACCGTAAATCCGAATCCATCATCATGATGTTTTTCCACTGCGACAATTTTCACTGGATCCGCGACGATGGTGGTTACAATCCCAACATTGAAAATCAAATGGCATAGGAATATTTGACAAACCCTCTTCATCAGGTAACCTCCTTGCAAACTGAATTGACCATGAATCAAACGATCACGTTAGCTAGTCCCCAAGTCGTGCGATTTGACAGGTTACTTCAGGACGACCATTTTCCGACTTGTGCGATACGCCCCCGCTTTGAAATCTAGGATGTAGATTCCGCTGGAAACAGACTCTCCATTCTTATCTCTTCCGTTCCAGTAGGCGGCGGTATGTTTCTCCAGATAACTACCCTTTTGGCGCCTGCCAAGGTTCAACTCTCGCACCAATTCACCGGAGATATTGTAGATATGAAAAGTGACGCTGGCATCGTTGGACAACTGGTAGGGCAACCATGTCTCGGGATTAAACGGATTGGGATAGTTTTGATGAAGCACTGTGCGTTTGAGATGACCCAATGTTGTGACACTCAATAGTCGCGGTTCAATTGAATACGGAACGTCCAAATCTGTTGCAACGTCATAGATGTACGCCGCGCCGATGTCTCCATCGGCTACTTCACCTCCTGCGATAGCATACTTGCTGCGGATAGAAACCGAAATCCCGAGATGAACGCGGATATCGGGTTGCATATCCTTCCCTTCGATGGTGACCTTCTTTTTCTGAGTCCAGACATCACCTTCGCGCAGGAACGAGTATGCCGCCCCGGCATCATTGCCTAGCTCATCGTCGAACTTCGCCCCGATTAAGGCAATGTTGTGAAAGACAGACACTGCATTTCCGAACTGGTCCTGTTCGTCGGCATCTTTGGCAGTTAGTTTGGAATGCTGAATCCAGTCGTCACCGTTGCGATTGAATATATATGCGGCGCCGGTATCGGTGGCTGCGCCATCGCTAGACGGCGCACCAACAATAGCCACATCGCCGCTGATCGAGACGGAAACACCGAATTGATCTCTTGCAGCCGCATCGTTCGCTGTCAGTTTCGCCGTTTGCCGCCACGAATCACCGCTCCGCCCAAAAATGTAGGCGGCGCCCGACTGTTTGAGTCCCGCATGAGCATGCTTAGGCGCGCCGGCAATGGCAAAACCTTCGCTGACGGAAACAAACTGCCCAAGGTTGTCAGACGCGGCTCCGTCGTCGGCAGTGAGTTTTGCCTGTTGTATCCACGAGTCGCCGTTGCGTGTGAAAATGTATGCGGAACCTGAACTCTTGCCATGATCATCGTCGAACCGTGCACCGATAATCGCGACATCTCCATCAATAGCAACGGACCATCCAAATTGATCTCCCGTTGCTTTGTCTTCGGCAGTAAGTTTCGCCTGTTGCTGCCACTTCTGGGCAGTAGAATTGTAGGTGAATACGAAAACTGCTCCCGTTGCCTTCTCATTTCCTGGAGCGCCAATCATTGTGGTGTCACCTCTTAAAGCCACTGAACTACCGAACTGGTCGCGCTCGCCCGAACGAATCGGGAAAATTTTTACCGGTTCGGCGGGCCTCCATGTGTTTCCCCGACGCGCATAAGGATAGACCGCGCCCGCATTTGCACCTCTATCATGAGCCTTCGGGGACCCTACGATGGCGTGTTTTTCACCCACCGCCACCGACCACCCGAACCACTGGTCTTTCACGGGGTCCGCGGGACTCAGTTTGACCGGTTTCGCGGAACCATTGAATGCCAATCCGTGCCCTAGAATTAAACAGATCGCAAAGATCTTTGGTGCCGTCATGTTCCCGCTCCTTTTTCGCATCGATATTTCAAATTATGAAATCTGAAAAGTAGCATAATAGAACCGTTGGCAACTCGATTCAAGCTGAGTATCAAATTTGTCGCATTCTCGAACTCACCATTGAGTTTGTTCTGGAGGTGAGTTGATTTAATGCCGTTTGATTTCAGCCCACGTAGTCGCGGCTTTGCCCGTCGAATGAACCGCCAATGCGCTCCCAAGACCATCGTCGATAAGCTCGTTAATATCCTTCTCGCTCAGCGCGACGTCGAAAATTGCGATTTCATCCACGTATCCATTAAACAATTCCCTCTTTACCACGACGCTGGCGCTACCGATTACGGCGGTAGGGACCGGGTTCCCATAGGTTATCTCTCCGGCGCCCTTAACTTCTTCAACGAGTTCTCCATCCAGGAAGGCCCTCCGAGTTGAACCATCAAAGGTGATTGCCTCGTGATACCATCGATCTTCGTCAATCTTCCCGGGCTGTATCTCCCTATTCTGGTCATCGATAGCTATCCAATAGCGTAGCTGGCCCTGCCATGTCCCTAGTCCTAAACTCCTGTAAGGCGCATCCCACGCCTGACCGTCGTCGTATGGGATGGTCATCGATGATAAACCGGAATCATTCGAAGTCTGAATGTTAATCCAGTTCATCATTGTCCCTTCACTTATCCGCAGACTTTTATCCTTTCCTACAGGGATCATGTCGTTCCTGCCGTTGAAATGCAGGGCGCTGCCAAACACGCCTTCAATCCATTTGGGGTTTCCCACAAACTTCCCATCGTTTCCATTTCCGGATGCATCTTTGACTCTGTCTCCGCTTCCTTCATCGAAAAGCCATGCACCAACGGCAGTCTTGGGATCAATTTTGGCGTCACCAGTGATCGCGAAACACAGCCCGATAACGGTGATGTATACATGGACTCGGGATAGCCGCCGCATAGGTCCATCACCTCCTACAATTAAAGGAAGAACCTTCGGAAGGTGAAAAACCTCCCGAAGGTTCGAATGCTGCTAGTTTCGGGTTTTTACATTTGCCCATGTAGTAGCTAATTTTCCCGACGGGTCAACCGCAACGACGCCCTCTAATCCATCGGTCATGAGTTGTTTGACATCGGCGTCACTCAACGCCACATTGAATACCGCCACCTCGTCGACCGAGCCGTTCATGAGTTCTCCGGAGGCTACACGGTTCACATTGCGATCTCCAATAACAAATGACGGCATCGGATCCCCATAGGTAATCATACCGGGCGTTTCAGCTTCAAATACGAGCTCGCCATCAAGATACGCCTTGCGAGTTGTGCCGTCAAACGTTGCCACCAAATGATACCACTGATCCGTGTTGAGGTTGCCCGGTTGCATTTCGGCATTCTGCCCGTCAATGGCCATCCAATAGCGGAGTTGGCCTCTCCAAGAACCCAAGCCCAAGCTCCTCCACGGTGCATCCCACGCATCTCCATCATCAAAGGGAAGCGTTACGGCGGATAGACCGCTATCATCATCCACATTAGTGTTTATCCAAGCGGCCATCGTGCCGGTGCCGATACGTAGAAGCTCGGAATTCCCGCAATCTACGAAATCGTCTGCACCGTCAAAACTCAGCGCGGAGCCGAAAACCCCGTCAGCCCATGAGGCACCGGAAATTTTCCCGTGGTGACCGTTTCCGGACGAATCAAAGGCAGTATCTCCATCACCTTCATCCAACAACCATATTCCCATAGCTGTTGAGGAATCAATGGCGGCGTGACCATAACCCGCCATCACCAACAAGGGAAGAAAGAAACTTGCGCCTAACAGAGTCAATCTTGACATTTGTTTTACCTCCTCGCAGTAGAGATTCTGTGAGCAATAGGTTAGGTTGTGACACTTCCATTGATATCTATTATATACTATCACAGGATTAGCAAACAGTAAATCACAAAAAAATGGGATGAGCCGGCTACTCCAACGTCACACATCCAATCGGTGAACTCGTCGATTTCGCTAAATGGCTCGATTCTTCCTTTGTCATTGTTTGCGAGTTCAACAAACAGGGACTCCCGCAACCTTGCACCTGATTCGGTAAAGCGAAGTCTTGGCCACGATGTAAAGCGTCTTCCAATCAGACTCACCCCATCCGATATTGGTTGCACCCTCTGGCGTATTAATGACACCGAGGCGCTTTCCGGAGGCATCGAAAATCCAAACGCCGCCGGGGCCCGTCACATACACATTCCCGTCTTGGTCCGTTTTCATTCCATCTGGGGCACCGCCTTCGCCAACAATTTCAGCGAAGATTCGTCCATTCGCTATAGTGCCGTCGGGCTGGACATCGAATGCTCGCACATGCATGCGATCCGAGGAATCATTGATATAGAGGACTGATTCCTCTGGTGCGAAGCAAAGTCCGTTCGGACAATCGAAATCATCTACCAAGAGCGTCAAGCCATCGTCATCGGGAGAGAGTCGGTAGACCCCTTGGAAATCAAGTTCCTTCTCTCCCAATGCCCCAAATTCTGCGGTCAAACCGTACGGAGGATCAGTGAAATAGATGCCTCCATCTGATTTCACGACAACGTCATTGGGACTATTCAGTCGCTTGCCATCGTAATGCGACGCGATTGTCACAACTTCGCCGTCAACTTCGGTTCGCGACACGCGCCGATTTGCATGTTCGCACGCGATAAGCCGCCCTTGACTGTCGTAAGTTAACCCATTGGATTTACCCGATGGGACACGGTAATCGGTTATCCCGGATTCTGCCGTCCATTTTTTCATCTGATCCGCGGGAATATCGCTGAATAGCAAGAACTCTTGCTTTGAGTTCCAGACAGGGCCTTCCGTAAACTGGCAACCTGTCCCCAATTTTTCTACTTGCGCATTTGCATCAACAAGATTCAATACTTCGTCTGAGTGAACGTCAATACTCATGAGTCCTCCTCTGAGTTTGTCAAATGGTATTTACCTAAAATCTGGCGATGAGGAATGATTTTCGTGATTATTCTAAGGCATTTCTCAATACCTTCGAGAATCACGCGATGAAGTGCTTAATGAAAAGTTTGTGTTCAACACGTGGCGTGAGTGTCTAAGTGGTTCATTCGCTAAGACTTTAATTCTTACGAGACTGGCACAAGAAACCGTTCCACCACGCCGGTAGGTGATCAAGCGAGTGAATAGCGAGTGCGATAGAGATCCCTTCTAACCGCACCGGCACCCAACACTCAATCATATTTTTTTGAAAAATAAACCACTTAAGGCACTCAACAGAGATATTGAATTTTTGAAACGGTAAAACACGCACCTGTTTATAATTCATTCTGAACGATGTATGTCTCTTAATCCGATAGGTACAGATGTCGCTCGCCCGTGCTCAATCAATTGCTGGATCAATTACGGCGATTAAGTCTCGCGTAAGATACAGTCTAGTATAGTCTGAAGTTGAATGAAAATCAACTGCTATCAGAGGTTTCCGATTCATCGTTGAACACGAGAAGAACTAGCTTCGCGCCCTGATTCGCATTTTTGTTGACCGGTCGACGGATATTGGATAAAATTGTTGGTATAAATGGCTTCTGGAGAGGTACGAATTACCACTATTGATCAAGAACCTCGCGGTATTAATGGATGATTAAATAGTCCAACGATGAGTTTTGCTATGAAAACCGACGTATGTTATGAACTTTTACGCCCATCTCAAGTTGTCGCGCGACGACGCGCCTGTCCCTTGGCGTACCTTCCCCTTGGCGTGATCGAGTGGCATGGCCCACAAAATCCGCTCGGACTCGATGGACTGAAGGTCCACGAACTCTGTGTCCGCGCCGCCGCTCAGGGAGGCGGTTTGGTGTTTCCTGTGCTCTGGTACGGAGAACATCGAGAATCGTATTTGGCCGAAGCTAACGTCCCTGTAAAGTCGGCGATTGCAAAGGAAATGAGACTGCCTGCGACCAATTTTGACCGGGGATACATGGGCGGAAGAACAATAATCGAACAATCAACTTTTTATCAGGATTTACTCTATCACGTCTACTACCAGATTCGCAGCTTGGGTTTTGAAGCGATCTATGTGCTGGTTGGCCACGGCCCATTGAAGAACTACGCAATTTTGACTTCCAAGGTTTTTGAAAGGGCAACCGGAATTGTGATGGAGGTTTCGTTTGCCGCAGATCTCGTGGAAGGATATCGTGAAGATCATGCCGGCCGATACGAAACCGGTGTGATGATGGAATTGCGGCCGGAGTTGGTTGACCTATCGACTCTACCCGAGGGGGACAAATCGGAACTTGTAGGTATCGCCGGCGAAGATCCTCGTGAAGGCTCTGCCGAATTAGGTAGCGAATTTGTGGAAAAGTGTGTCAAGCAGCTTGTGAATGCCGGAAACGAATTACTAACCCGGAGAGCATCTGATGGTTCAATGGGCGTCCAATAGCTCCGATACCTTGACACTACTGCTCCGGTTAAAGCCACAAGTGTTCCAAAATTGTACGCGGTTAAGGGGTTGAATGCAAATCTTACTCTGGCGGAGATTGGTGTATTCCTGAAGCATTCCTCGCTCTAAAATTACTGATTCTCAAACTACCGTTAATCATGAGGAATCCAAACGATGTATAACTCAGTCAAAGTAGCAACCATTTCACTCAAACCGGCACAATGGGATAAAGCTGCAAATGCCGATAAAATGGAGGCATTCTTCGTTAAGGCGGCCGAATCGAAGCCACAACTGATCTTGACCACGGAAGGTGTACTGGAGGGTTACGTGGTCATGGATGTAATATACAATCCGGAGAAAGCCGAGGCGATGCTTGAAATCGCTGAACCGATCGATGGTCCCTACGTTCGGCGCTTTCAGCGCCTTGCCAAGCGTCTGGAGACCTGCCTCTGCTTCGGTTTTGCCGAACGCATTGGGGACGATGTCTATAACTGCGGTGTGTTTATCGACGGTGATGGCGAAATCTGCGGAAAATACCACAAGACTCAGTTGGCTGAGGGCTCTCATCCGTCGTGGAATTTCAACCGAATTGGGAGCACGCTTCGCGCGTTTGATACTCCCGTTGGCCGTACCGGTATTGTCATCTGCAATGATCGCTGGAATCCGTTAATTACGCGCACGCTCGTACTTGACGGCGCCTCCCTGATTCTCATCCCTTCTTACGGTTCTAAACGGAAAGATCAGAACAGAAATGTCTTGGCACGAGCGCGGGAAAATGGTGTGCCAATTGCCGAAGCAAATGTGGGGATGAATCTTCTAATCAGCAAGGGAGAGATTGTCGCATACAAATGGGGAAATGATCAGATCACCACAGGGATCATCGACATTCCGGTGCCTCCATCGCGTAAAGTGGCACGGTCTTCCGAACGGGAGTATCTAGATCGTCAGGGGCCCGAAATGGAGAAGCGTTACAAAAGAACTCGTGAGAAAGTTCAAAAAGGAGAAAATAAATAGCCTTAGCGGTTGGGTACGTATGGTGGCCTCGCAAAGTGTCCCTTGACAACGAAAGCCCCATTGCTCTCTAAATCGGAAAGGTGGAATAGATTATGTCAACTTTAAGCACGGAAATCCGGCACTGCGACATCACGGATCTTGAGCGAATCGAGCGTTTCCGTCGAGCGGGATACGGGGGCAGTGTTTCCGACGCCTTGGAAGGTCTGGGTGTATGCGACACCGTTTTTGCAGCCCGATTCAAGCCGCTCCGTCAAGGCATGCAGCTTGTGGGTCGAGCATTGCCGATCAAGCTTCACTCGCTCGCCGATGGAGAGTTGTCTCCTGAGGACCAGAAAGCGCAGGAGGAAAGATGGGAAGCGGAGGGCGGACACCCACAGAAACGCATGATGCGAAAAGTTGAGGACCTCGAAGACGGTTCGGTCCTCTGCTTCGACTGCGGCGGTGATATGCAGCCCGCGCATTTCGGCGAAATGAGTTGCCATCTCGCGTACGCCCATGGTTGCCGGGGTATGCTGTTAGCGGGGAATTGCCGTGACACCCAATACGTCCTCAAGATGCCCGACTTTCCGATGTTCACCTTCGGAACACGTCCGAACGCCTTCGGTGGCTGGATTGTAACCGATGTCGATGTACCAATCTACTTACCGGGGCACTTGACGCACTACGTAAAAGTGTCGCCCGGCGATTTTATATTTGGCGATAATGACGGTGTGCAACTTATTCCCGAAGCCCTGGTCGATGAAGTCCTGCTGCGGGTTGAGGCAACCTTTGAGAAAGAAAACGAGGAACGCGATAAGATTGCCGCGGGCATGCCCATTGACGAAGTGTACGATGTGTATGGAGTGCTGTAGAATTCAGAGAAGTCACCCTAGTTCTGGTGATTGCACTTCAATTGTCATTCTCGTCTTGTTGAGTTCGATGGAATAGCTGCAAAAGCACCTCATTCGGACCTCTCAGGAATGAAAGGCGGATTCCGGTGTCTCCGGCATCAAAGGGTTCTTCTTCAAGTTCTACCCCTTTGTCCTTCAATTCCTGTGCACCGTCGTCCACGCTGCCAACTTTGAAAGAGATGTGATGGAAGCCTAAGTCCGCCCCGGTGGATCTTTGAGGCATCAGTTCCAAAATGATGTCTCCTGCCGTAAGAAACACATAATCATCATCGTCTTCGTTGGGAAATCGCTCCATAACCTCTAGGCCCAATGTTTGGGTATAGAAGTTGACCGCATCTTCTACATCGTCAGTCACCAAAGCAATTTTGTGAATCCTATTGATTGCCATTCGTCCTCCTTGTTGGCCGTGGCCAGTTTGTCAAGTATGAAGGTTGGAAATTTATTAGTTTTTGGGATTAGGGCGTTTGACCGGAGTGCCAAAGACAGTTTGCGCGACCATATCTTCTATTCAAGTCTATTTCGATTCCATGTTGTTGACAGGATTAGAAGGACGTCCCCAGATTCACATGAATTTTGCCTTGAAGCGCCGAACTCCCTTCCGCAAGCCCATAATCTATGCGTAAGAGACCACCTCGCGATTCCAATCGCATACCGAAACCGTAACCAACGCGAATGGGATCAAAGATGGACGGTCTGTTGACCTGTGTCACGGATCCCATGTCAACAAACACAAAGATTCGAGAGGCGCGGCCAACGATCAATCTATATTCAAGGTTCGTGAAGACACGACGTGGCCCCAAAAACCAGTCCTCGTCGTAGCCGCGCAACGTGTTCGCTCCGCCAAGGAAAAAGAGTTCTGTTGGAGGAATGTTACTTCCCCATGTCGTAGCGGCGTGTAATCCGACTGCAATAACCTGCTTTCGCCACGTTGGAAAGTACTGCTGTAAATCTACCCACAACTTCCGAAGTCTAAAGTCTCCACGCGAAAATTCAAGAGCCACTGAATCTCGGCGGCCGCTGGTAGGGTTCAAAAAATAGTTCCTGTTGTCGCGTGTGAGGCTGAACGTGACACCGTATTTGACACCGTTCTGTGGCCTAGCATTCGCGATACTATTGGGTTGGAAATGCAAAAGCTGATTATCGGAACCAAATGAAAAATCGCGCGTTCCCGTAGTCGAGGGATACGAAGGAGCGACCGCCGGGTAGTCAATGCGCTTATAGGACATTGCCAGCGCACCTTCAAAAACACCACGGAATTGTGTGCTAACTGTCACGCTTCCCGATTGTTCCTCAGATTCTGCATCGGTAAATTGATTCCGCTGCTTCAGTTGAGCATATTCAACGCCGATGTTGGCGGGTTTGCCGAACACCCATGGTTCTTGGTATCCAAAACGCAACATTCTGAGCAAACCCGATTTCCAAAAAAAGCTCGCCCGGCGCCCGGTGCCGAAAAGATTCTCTTCGCTCGCCTCAATAGTCCCAGTTAGTCTGGGAGCATTATCCACATCTGATGAGGGAGGAGCGTAGCCGATGACACCGTTAAATCGACCGGTCCGCGCTTCCGTCATTCGTGCATGAAAAACTATCGTGTCAGGCTCATTCCCCTCCTCAAGCAATTGTGGATTCACTTCAGAAAAGTACCCAAGATTCCTCAGGCTTCGCAAGCTTTGGTCAATCTTCCGCTGATCAAAAACTTCACCCGTCTGAATGGGCAATTCGCGCAGAATGACGTTAGATTTTGTTTTCTTCAAGCCGGTCAGCCGGATTTCGCCAATGCGAACTTCGTTTCCTTCGTCGATGTTCAAATGTAAATCGACCCTACCGTGATCAGGTATGACTTGAAATCCGGACGGCTCAATTTCAATCTTGGGGTGTCCGTGTTCACTGTACAGTGCCAGAATCCTGTCAATTCCGCGTTCCAAGGCAAATTGGCTGAAGGGAATTCCTTCACGTAAACCTAGCTCGCGTTGAAGTTCTGAGAAGGAATACAGCTTATTCCCGCTCATGGTAATCTGACCGGTACGAATCTGACTGCCTTCATTTATCCTTACTCGTATGTGTACCTGATCAACTGAGATTAACAGAACCTCGGGATTAATTGATGCAAACACGTACCCGGATTTTCTATATTCGCCCATGATTCTCGCCAATCCTGCCATAACCTCATCGCGGTGATAGGGTTGCCCGGCGTGTAAGCCGAATATCTTAGACAATGCCTTGCGATCAAGGCCCTCATTACCTTGAAAGGAGATTTGCCGAATCAGATAATTGGTCTTATCATCAGAGAGTTTGGGATTGGTCGCATCGCATCTCGCCGCCCGCTGTCCGAGAACGAGAATCAGTAGAAAACCAATTAGGCAATTCATAATAATTTGCGCACATAAACCGCGCGGAACACCCGATGGTTGACTTTCGATGTGACGCGCTGCTTTCCTCGTCCGGTGCCGCATCTTAGCCTGTCTCCTCATTCGTCCCAACTGATTCTAGGATTCTAACACAATGATCAGTCTCCAACAAGAAATTTGTCTTGAGAAAATTCTCCAGTTGTGATACCATGTATGATATAATTGTATGCAGCAGCACGAATTCTCTCGCGGTAACGCCGGAAAGTCCGAGGAACCGCGTTACAATTCCAACCGAGAAATCACCCTTGGTTGATTGGCGAACAGAATTCACAATGTTTCCAAAGTTTGCCGCGCCTGTGCCCCGTTAGCGCGACATGATTCGGCCGCCTCCGCGCATTAATATTGGTCGGCCGCCGTGTGGTCCACAACATGTAGAATTTCGGCGGGCAACTTGACACCGGCAAGTTTCGAGAACGAGTTGAGGACATTTTATAAGAGAGTAGCTTATTTCTTGTGTATATCGAGTAACTACTGAACAAGCGAATTTGACGAAAATGGAGAAGAATATGCCAAAAGCCCTGTTTGTTTATCCGGAGTTTCCACCATCATATTGGGGATATAAGTTTGCCCTTGACTTTGTTGGGAAAAAATCTTCCATGCCGCCGCTCGGACTTCTCACGATCGCGGGCATGTTCCCGAAGGATTACGATCTCAAAGTTGTCGATATGAATGTGAATCCGTTGTCCGACGCAGATTTGGAATGGGCGGATGCGGTATTTACGTCCACGATGATTGTGCAGAAGGACTCGTTTTACGAGGTCGTTAGGCGGTGCAATGCCGCGCATGTTCCCATCGTAGCAGGCGGCCCACACCCAACCTCCTATTACGACAATATTAGAGAGGAAGTTGATGGAACGGTCGATCACTTTCTATTCGGGGAGGTGGAAGATTTTTTCGAGGATTTTCTAACTGACTTTGAGAGTGGGGCAGCCAAAGAGGTGTATCGAGAAACAAAAAAACCGGATGTCACCAAAACGCCTCCCCCGCGATACGATCTAATTGACTTGAAGGCTTACGGTTCAATGGCACTGCAATTTTCTCGTGGATGTCCGTTTGACTGTGAGTTTTGCGATATTACGAAATTGTTTGGTAGAATTCCCCGGACGAAGACGAACGAACAGATGTTGACAGAATTTGAGATGTTGTACCGCCTCGGTTGGAACGGGTCGCTTTTTGTGGTTGACGACAACTTCATCGGAAATAAACGGGACGCGATGCGGTTGCTTCCCGAGGTTGCAAAATGGCAAGAGCAAAGACAATTCCCGTTTTCGCTGTACACCGAAGCAAGTGTCAACTTGGTCGAGATTCCCGACATGCTCGCCGCCATGAGCGACGCCGGTTTCAACATGGTGTTCTTGGGTATCGAAAGTCCCAATGACGAGGCGCTTGAGAAAACAGTCAAAAAGCAAAACACCAGCAAAGAGGACAATGCAGAGAGTTACTTGCTGCAAGCGATACGAAAAATCCAAGAGTGTGGCATGGAAGTAACGGGAGGATTCATCATCGGACTTGACGGCGACACGGAGTTCGATTCACACATCCGGTTTATTCAAGAAGCCGGAATCCCCATGGCAATGGCGGGATTGCTCACTGCGCTAAAAGGGACAAATCTGTATCATCGGCTTGAGAAAGAAGGTCGCTTACTCAAGGAGTCTACCGGAAACAACACGGATGTTATGCTCAATTTCCAGCCGGAATTGCCGCGAGAACACCTGATCCAAGAATATCGGCGTGTCGTATCTACGCTTTATGACCCAACATTGAGCAATTACTTCGAGCGGTGTCTAACTATGCTCAAACATCTGAAACCCACGGATCACACTGTGAGGAAAATCAGAAAAACCGAACTCATAGCCGTAGTGAAGTCAATTAGGCGACAGTTGTTTTCTCGACAAGGGCGCGCCTATGCACGGTTTCTGGCGAACGTCTTGAGACATCACTTTCGCCTGTTCCCTGAAGCAGTTCGGCTCGCCATAATGGGTTACCACTTTGAGAAAATTACAAGACAGACCGTAGCTGTCGATGATTTTAAACAATACCTTGAAGTGGAGTTCAACAACTTTAAGGAGACGGTGGGGCAACTCATCCAGTCGCAGAGCGATCAAATTGGGGAAGTCAGCCTCCATGTCCGCGAACTGCTTGCGCGAGCCCGTGTCGCCTATGAAGATATCCACAAGGATTTCCGATATAGCGTACAAGACAAACTTGACGCATTCCAGACATCGGTTTTCAAAGAATATTTGAAAGCCGAACTAGAGGCTCTTAAAACTATGATTTCTCGATTCGCGAAAGTTCAAAGCCACCGCGTCGGAGAAATCAAGGGGTATGTACAAAAGCTATGGGAGCGTGTACACGCGCAATACGAACACCTCCACACCGATCTCAGGCACAATGTGAATGATTCCTTAGAGACATTTCGAGATGCCGTGAAATCGAATCTTTCCCACGTAACGATCCCTCAAATGGAAGGTACCAACTAGAGAAGATTAGCAATCGTCAAAAGATTCCCCAATCCCGGATTTTAGCAAGGGGTACACACAACGTGCTGATTTCGGAAACTGCGGGGAGACTTGCTATCGTTCCAAATCCCGATTTTTATCCATCGCTCATAACGGACGTACACATACATGCCTAATGCCCTCTTGGTTTATCCGGAATTCCCTCCCTCCTATTGGGGTTACAACTACGCACTACAATTCATAGGCCGAAAATCCAACATGCCGCCGCTCGGGTTACTGACCGTAGCTGGACTGTTCCCCAAAGATTATCGCCTCAAAGTCGTAGATGTTAATGTCACACCACTACTTGACAAAGATCTTGAGTGGGCGGATGTTGTTTTTACATCAACCATGGTAGTTCAGAGAGAGTCGTACTATGAGGTAGTCGAGCGTTGCAACCGCGAAAATACGCCGGTAGTTTCCGGTGGTCCCCATCCGACCTCTTATCGTGATGAGATCGTGGAAGCAATGCACGAGCGCGGAGGCCGGGTAGATCATTTTCTATTTGGAGAGGTTGAGGAGAGTTTTCAAGGTTTTCTGACAGACCTTCAAAACGGCGATGCCAAGGAGGTATATTCCGAACCGAGAAAACCGGATATTACGAACACGCCGCTACCAAGATATGACCTCGTGAATCTAGAGGACTACGGCTCGATGGCACTGCAATTCTCACGCGGATGCCCATTCGATTGTGAGTTCTGCGACATTACCAAGTTATTCGGGCGGGTGCCTCGAACCAAAACGAACGAGCAAATGTTGGCAGAATTTAATCTACTTCATCACCTCGGCTGGCGCGGCGCGATGTTCCTCGTTGACGACAACTTTATCGGTAACAAACGCGATGCGATGCGACTTCTGCCATCCATTACCGAATGGCAGGAAATTAGGGATTTTCCGTTTCAACTTTATACCGAGACAAGTTTAAACCTTGTTGATATCCCCGGTATGCTCGACGGGATGGCCGACGCGGGCTTTATAATGACGTTCTTGGGAATTGAGAGTCCAAATGACGAGGCCCTACAGAAAACCGTTAAACAGCAAAATACCAGTAAAGACGAGCCGGCACAGAGTTATTTGCTGCGCGCCATTAGAAAGATTCAGGAAGCCGGCCTCGAAGCCACGGCAGGTTTTATTGTCGGACTTGACGGGGATAAGGAATTTCAATCACACATCGACTTCATCCAAACTGCTGGAATCCCGCGGGCAATGGCGGGACTTCTTACCGCACTGAAACAAACAAACCTCTACAGACGTCTTGAGACTGAAGGTAGGCTCCTGGGCGAATCAAGCGGCAACAATGTGAGTGTTGAATTGAATTTCGACCCTGAAATTGACCGCGAGGTGCTCATTGAAGAATACAAAAGGATTTTGAGAGTCCTATACGAACCCAGTCTCAGGAGCTATTTTGAGCGGTGTTTGACCCTATTCGAGAATTGGCGGCCCAAGAGACGAACCGTCCGCGTCGGGAAGATGGAGATTCTGGCTCTGTTGAGGTCATTGAAGCGACAATTGCTCTCACCCAAACAAGGCCCCACGTACCTTTGGTTTCTGGTTCGAGTCCTATTGCGGCATCCTCGACGGTTACCCGATGCGGTCTTGTTTGCAATTTTAGGTTACCATCACGAGATGGTTACAAGCCAGCAGATCGCCGTAGATAGTTTCAAGCAGTACCTTCATTTGGAGTTAGAGACCCTTCAAGAGAGCGTGTCTAAATCCCATGTGACACGAAGAAATCGCATCAGTGAAATTGGGGTGCATGTTCAGACACTTTTGGCTAGTGTGCGCGCCGAATATGAAACCGTGCATAGCGATTTCAGACGCGGCTTGAGAGACAGTCTGGAAGCCTTCCAGAAATCGGTATTCATGTCTTACTTGGATGCGGAACTTTTCGCGTTTAAAGAAGTGGTGTCTCGATTTGCGAAAACGCACAATGAACGTATGCACGAGATGCAGTTTTACGTGCACAATTTGATGAATCGTGTTCATGCACAATACAATCACGTCCACCACGATTTTCGGCACCATGTCACGGATTCACTTCATACCTTTCAAGTCACGATAAAACAGTATCTCGAAGAACTTTTTGGCGCTCTCCCATTTCAGATTGAAGGTCTGGACTAGGTTGAATGGATGAGCCAAATTGAGATCAGGGATGTCAGTTTTACCTACCCGAGTCGAAGCGAGCCAAGTCTGAAGAGAGTAAAAGCAGAAGTTAAGTGCGGCGAGTTTATTCTCCTCACTGGCCCCACCGGATGTGGCAAATCCACGCTGTTAAGAACCCTGAACGGTTTAATCCCTCAGGCTTCAGGTGGCCTACTCTCCGGTGATGTCACAATAGACGACTCAAACCTTTCCGACCATCCGCTGGCATCAATCTGCCAAAGTGTAGGTCTGCTATTTCAAAATCCCGGTGACCAGTTTTTTTGTACGGTGGTTGAAGACGAAATCGCCTTCGGTCTGGAAAACCTTGGTGTTCCCTCCTTTCGAATAGATAGCCGGATCGACGCGGCTTTGGCACAGGTCGAGCTTCCTCCCGAATTTCGAATTCGCTCAATCTCGACACTCTCCGGGGGTGAAAAGCAACGGGTTGCCCTCGCTTGCTTGTGCGCAATGCGGCCACGAGTTCTCCTCCTTGACGAGCCAACGAGCCATCTCGACCCCAAGAGTAGGCGCGACATTCTCAATATCCTAGGACAACTAAACCGCGAGGATGGGATGACGGTTGTAATCGGGACCCATCGTGTAACAGAAATCGCACCGTTGTGTGACCGCGTTTGGCTGATGAATTGCGGGGAACTCGCCTTGGATTTACCCGTAAATCAAGCCTTTTCGGACCTTGACCCTTATCGTGATTTGGGAGTGGAGGTTCCCGATTTGGCTGAAGTATCGGAACAATGGGGACTGTCTGAACGCCCGATCACCGTTGATCAAGCTGAAAAGCTTTTTCTCCAATCCAATAGATTGTCAAGTACCTCCCCCTCTTCTTCCGAGGTTTCAGAATATATTGGCCACGAGCACTCCCATCAAGGTGCGCAAAGTGTACTTGCCAGTATCGAGGACATGACGTTTCAGTATCCGCGCGCGGCCTCTTCCGCATTACGCCGTATCTCGTGCGAGATCAGCGAAGGTGAAATAATTGCCGTGATGGGGGCAAATGGAGCGGGGAAAACGACGTTACTCTTGTCAATTCTAGGGTTACTTCGTCCCACGATAGGAAAGATTCTCATTAAAGGCGTGAACGGTACGCGTTTGAAACTTCACAATTTGGCTGGACAAATCGGAATCGTCTTTCAAGATCCCGATCTCTTGCTGCAGGCGTCAACCGTACTCGATGAAGTCGCTTACGGACCCGGAAACCTTAAGCTATCTCATCGCGAAATTCATGAGCGAACCACGGAAGTTTTGACGGCGCTCGATTTGGATAGTCTCCGCAATGAAGCTCCCTTTTCCCTGTCGCGGGGACAGCGGCAGCGCACGGCAACAGCCGCAGCCTACTCGCTTCTTCCAGATGTACTCCTCCTTGACGAACCTACTGCGGGACAGGATTTCAGCCATCTCCAACAGTTGATGACCGCACTTTGCGCTTCTGTCGAAGAGCAAAACAAAACGTTAATCTTTTGTACCCATGACGCCCAACTCACCTTACAGTACGCGAAACGGATTCTGTTACTGCGTAAAGGCGAATTGATCTTCGATGGGCAACCAATGGACGCCTTTTCAAATCCGGAATTGCTGGAAGACGCGTCGCTTGTTGCCCCATTAAGAACTCAATTGAGTTGGCGGTTGGCGAACAATTAACCCAATATGACATGCCGATATCACGACTCGATCCACGCACCAAAATTCTCATACTAATTTTCATTGGGATTCTCGTTATTACACTTGATAGCGTGACTTCGTTACTTTGCTGCTTTCTCGTTGGTATCGGATTGATAATACTTTCATTTCCGACTTGGCTCCAATACCGACTGCTGTTTCTCTTCATATTATTTTCCACGTGGGGATTGATTTATAGTCAAGCCATATTCTACAATGCGTCACCGCGTACTGTACTCTTCACGCTCGTAGGGCGTGATATTCCGATAATCGGCACTATGACCGGAGGCGTTCACGTGTATCGCGAAGGTTTACTGCACGGCGCAATTCAATCGTTAAGATTCAACACAACACTAACAATCGGGTGCTTCATTGTTTGGTCAACTCAGCCGCGTGACCTTCTTTTGGCTTTTGTAAAGTTGCGTGTTCCCTACAGTCTAGCATTTATGGTTACCACTAGCTTACGCTACATTCCGCTGATCGCTACCGAATCGAGAAATGTGATTCTATCACAGCGGTTAAGGGGATTTCGGTACTTTCAAAGTAACCCGCGTCGAGTCATTCGCGATTTGCTCAACAGCTTACGTCCGATTTTGATCAACAATATCCGACGCGCGACACATCTCGGCGAAACCGTAGAAAGCCGCGCATTCTCACCCGAAATGGTCGGCAAACAACGAACGTCGTTGCGAACGCTGAACATGCAACCGCAGGACAAAGTTCTGTTAGCAGCCGGGATTTTTGCCGTTCTCGGTGTAATTACGCTCAAGGCGTTGTATTTCTGTTACGCGAATGGAATCTATTACGCTCACTGGATGAGGGGAGTGTATACGTTCGTTCGCGAGATTCTATAGTTGAGCATGGAAGAGTGATCGTGCGCGCACAGAGAAAGGCAGGTATGACCAAAGAAAAATTTCGTGTTGGATTGGCTCCCGGCTTCTTGGATTCTGATGGCAAATTGCGCTTTAAGGACATTGGGCTCGATTTACTTGAGGAGCAACCACATATCGAATATCACTTTATTAAGACCGATCAACCCTTCGTGCCTGCCGGGGAAATGCGCGGACTTGACGCATTCATCGCGTTTGGCGGCGTTTACTCGGCGGAGACATTTGAAGGTGCGGACCGCCTTACCCTCGTAGCAAGACACGGAGTTGGTTACGATAATTTCGATCTCCAAGCGGCAACAGAAGCGAACGTAATGATCTCAATTACTCCGCGTGGTATACGGCACTCGGTTGCAGAGGGGATTATCGCTTTGATGTTCGCGCTGTCGAAGCACGTTGTGGCAAGGGATAGAGCCGTCAGGGCCGGAGAATGGCGCGATACCATACGGATGGGGGTGGAACTCGCCGGGCGTACTCTTGGATCTATCGGGATTGGCAACATCGGTGGAGAACTCTTTCGCCTGCTTGAACCGTTCGGCATGCGGTTTTTGGCGTATGATCCCTACGCTTCAATCGAACTTGCCGAATCTCTGAGCGTAGAACTTACCGATTTACAGTCACTGCTCTCAGATTCAGATTACGTGTGCGTCTGCTGCCCACTCACCGATGAAACCCGCGGATTGATCGGTGCTCGTGAATTCGGGCTTATGAAATCCAGTGTATTCCTTATCAATACGGCACGCGGACCCATCGTCGATCAGATAGCATTGACCGAAGCATTGAAAACGAAACGCATTCTAGGGGCGGGAATTGACGTGTTTGAAGTCGAACCGGTTGAACCGGACGACCCGCTTCTGGCTCTTGACAATGTGATTCTTACACCGCACGCCATCGCAATGACCGATGAATGCTACCAAAACATAGGGCGCACCAACTGTCAGCGAGTCATTCAGGTTTCGCGAGGTGAAATTCCGGATGATATTGTCAACAAAAAGGTCTTAGATCGGCAGGGGTTCCATGAAAAGCTGGCGAGGTACCGCAACTCGTTCCACGGATCTCGGTAAATATCTGCCCTCGTCTAATGTGAATGATTGAATTCAAACCATTGGATCAATTTGAGAAAGGACTCATTTACAAACTGCTCAAAGATAGTTATGCGAGCTTGTTGGTATTGGAACCTGATTTCACGCATGAATACGAGGCAAATTGGGAGAGGACAGACGACGATTTATGGGGTGCCTCAAGCTCAAGCGGGAGCGCAGTGATAAGTACCCTTGGCAGCAAGCCGATTGGGTTTGTATCCTGGTACGAAGAAGGTGCGAATGTCGGATCAATTGGTCACAACTGCATTGTGCCGACTCACCGTCAGAAAGGCTACGGAAAGCGTCAAGTCCGAATGGCGTTGCGTGAATTGTCCCTTCAAGTAAATTGCATCAGAGTCGTAACCGCGAATCATCCATCTTTTATTCCTGCAAGGAAAACATATCTCTCGTGCGGCTTCATTGAAAAAGGGCGGAGTCGAACGGGCGCTTTCGGCGGGCTGGAACTCGTTTATTATGAACACGCACTAAAACGGTACACTTGAGGCTACGCTCTCTTCCCGCGGCGACCTCTAGGAATTCGTCTCCTAGCGTCCTACTTCCCACGCCAAATGCTGTAATTCCGGACCAATAAGTTTTTCCCACGCCAGTTGCACTGCCGCGCTCGACCCGGGTGTAGAGATAATCACCTTTCCGCGATAGACTCCGGCTGTGGCGCGTGAGAGTATCGCCGCCGCACCAACCTGATCGTAACTAAACACTCGGAAGAGCTCGCCAAATCCGGGCAAGGTTTTCTCTAACTTGCGGCTAAGCACGTCGAACGTCGTGTCGCGGGGCGCGATTCCCGTACCGCCGTTAAACAGGACAACGCGTGCGTCCGTTTCAGCCATCTCATCTAACACCGCTTCTACCTGTACCGGTTCATCTTTAATGATACGATAAGCGGTCACACTATTTCCGTCATTAGCCAACTGTTCGCGCAGAAAAACGGCATTTTTGTCTGTTTCCGGGGTACGCGTGTCGCTTACGGTTACGATTGCTACTTTCACAGGCCCCTGTTCTGCGGCGGCTTCTCGATGCTGTTCTGTGCTCGCCGACGACTTTTCTGACATCAATTTCTCCTGTATGATAAGATCTGAGTTACGGTTAGCGATGTTGGGAGTAAGACGTGCCCCAAATCATTGGTATGGGTATCTCTTGCTAAGGTGATTCGACATTGAGAAGAGACGACCACCGGTTCGCTCGGCAAGTGCAAGTTGAAATGCGTCCGTTGGGTGGCCAATCACGTACGCTTGTATAGATAGTGATTGACAGACTTCAATTGCCTCATCTTCTGTAAGACTACCGGTGCTTGGTTCATCGGTCAACACAAGAAGGACACGAGTTGCATTTGGGCGAAATTTTATTTTCGGCAGACCTTCCACAATAGCGTCTATCAAATGTTCGTCTCCGCCGAAAGGCGCTTCCAAAAATGCCTTGATTTGGGACTCGGAAAGAAAGCCTCTTGAAACCACCGTTCCGTCAACCGACTTGATTGCATCTTTGGCTTCGGCAAATCGAATGAGTTGAATCTTATAAGAAATCGGCAGAAGATCGAGCCTGCCAATCAGTGTGCTGATTCCAAGCATAACAGCATCGGACTTTCCTCCCATGCTGCGACTGTAATCCAACATGATTATGACATCAATCGCACTTGGAGTCGATCGGGACTCAACGTGGTGGCCAAGGTATACATTGAGTTGGTCGTTTAATCGTCTGATCGTATAGGTACTTTGACCGTCGAGAATAATCCAGTCATGACCTTCCTTTTTCCTTTGAACAAATGCTCTCGCAGAAAGAGGTCTTCTATGTTTCTCGAACATGCGCAAAACGTCTTTCGAAATCGAATTACCCGTAGCATCCAATTCGTGTCCCAACTCCAAGTCCATACTAAACAAAGAGATTCGGCTGTTTCGCCGCATGTCCGTGACAATATCTCGAAAAACCTGTAAGAGTTTCTCATTGTGGATACGCGATGAAGGCAAAGACGCCGCCTGGTACAATCCGCCGGGGATTTCTTGCCAAAGTCCGTCAGTCTCCTCGGCAACCTGCTTCTGGAAAGCCTCGGTAAATCCGAGTACGTTCATGTGGATTTCCTGCCTCAGACAATCTTGGATGATTCTCGATCGCATTTCGTCCGTCGCGCTGTCCAATGCCAAGCTGGTCGTGGCAGGTTCGTCCGTCACCAACACGAGGTGTTTGTCTGCGTCGTGATGAAATTCAATGTAGTTTAGAGTGTCGACAAGTGCATCCAGTGCGTGCTCATCTCCGCTTAGTCTCGCACGTTGCATATTTCGGCGAATCAGTCCCACATCAGGTCTTAACGAGTTTGTTTTTAGGCGCTGACCATCGCGCCGAACGCTGAACTCGGTCATTCCAAGATAATATTCCAATCTGATGGCATCAAACTCTTCCGTCATTAAGTTCAGGTGGTCGGCAACCTGTTGAATGTTGTCGCGCATACTTGCGCTCGTATCGACGACGAAGACGACGTTAACCTTGTCCGTTTCCCGTGTGCTTATAATGTGGTCGGCAATTCGCTTCAAGGCATGGGCAAAAGGGTTGTTCGCGTCAATCTTGCCTCCCGTACCGCCTCTGCCCGCACCCGGTTGATCTCCGACCGTGCCGACATCCGAAGCGCCGGTCGACTCGACGGAATGAAGCCCATTTTCGCCTTCGCCGCTCATTCGGCGGCGGTAACTCTTTACACCCTCACCGGCATTCTCTTGAAATTTGCTCGAGACAGACTCGGGAATTGGTACCTCACTACTGTATATTCGTCGTGTTTTTGTCATGACATCCGGAAGTAAGTCTTGCGGAATTTCCTGATTCGTAGTCGCGTTCGGGGGCATTGCATCCGGTAATCGGCGCGTTGTTTCGTTAATGGGATTCGACGATGCAAGCAACTTTAAGGTTCGTGGTTGATCTGAAGTCAAGGATTGAGATCTACGTTCTGTCAGAAGTTGCTTGGGCAGAGGGGGTTTGAGTAGTTCTCTTCGAGGTTTCTGAAGCTTTTCTTTGTCGAGAATCTCCACATCAAGTACGTCGTCAAATTCTCCGGGCTCGCCATCGTAGACCAGGAACGTCAACACAATCACGAGGCAAAGATGGACAACTGCTGATATGAGAAGAGCTCTGATAGCACGGGTTGTCTTTGATAGACGCATAATGGTAGAACCTCGAGCCGTTCCGCACTCATGTTTCCAACAATCCGTTTACAGCGATCTGAGCAGGAGCGATGATTGTATCAGATCCGTCGTGGAATTTCAAGCAGAGCACGTAGGTAGACGTCTGACAGTTGTAACGAAACAAAAATCCATCTCTGACAATATGTTACCTGAATTCGATGAAGGCGAATCCACCAGAGGTAAATTGGCATGGGGAACCTGTCAATTCGAAAACAACATAATCGAATTATCTAAAAGGCTACAGCTCACAGTAAGTTTGTCAATGACCTAATCACTGCCTCATTATTCAACCACTTGATTTGCGCGCAAATCTTATGCCAACCTTACCCATCGCGCAAGTAGGCGGATTTTGTTTGGGGTGTACCGGTTTCGCGTGGCATATGTGAAACAACTGAACGCATTTGTGCAAGATTTGTCCTTTGGATTTACGTCTTCGGGCAAAATATTCGAGACTGGTCGAAGAAACAACAAACGCAATTCTCGTTGAGCTGCCGAGATCTACAGCATGTTCGACTCAAAGAGTTTTTCGGAAATTGTCAGCTATGATAAATTCGAATCCTGCACACACTTTGATTATACGCAAACTGGTGTTAAATGGTGAAAACGATTCTTCGCTCCGTGAACTTTAGTGAATTTGATGAATCTAACCGATCTAAGTTTGTGATGAACAGTATTGGATCAAAGCGGCTATTTTGGTTCAAAGATGCCGTGACGCGATGAGAAGAGATGGTTCCGTTCTCAGGTTGCCACCGGCAATATCGTTTATACTAAGATGACGACGACAGGGTCAAGCAAATGGGTATACCCGGTCATTGTGGTAAAAGTCAACCAACCCCTTGTCCCTTATATTGAAGTTGATAAAGCCGATAATAAACGCCGCGTTTTCTCAGGAGCTCATTGTGCGTCCCCATTTCGCGGATTCGTCCCTTGTGCATCACAATAATCTTGTCGGCGTTCTGAATGGTCGAGAGTCGATGGGCAACTACAATCGAGGTTCGATTTCTCATAAGGCGAGTTAGTGCATCTTGAATTAGAAGCTCCGTTTCGGTATCCACGCTTGATGTCGCCTCATCGAGAATCAGAATGTCGGGGTTGAAGGCTAATGCGCGCGCAAACGCCACCAACTGCTTTTGACCGACCGACAAGCCGCTCCCGCCTTCCTGAATCCTCGTGTCGTATCCATCTGCCATTCTCTGCACGAAGCTGTCGACGTGAACCTCTGTCGCTGCTGCGACCACCTGTTCCCGGGTAATATCTGCATTACCAAGTCGAATATTTTCCTCAACGCTGTCGGAAAACAGGAAGATATTTTGCTGCACGATACTGATAGCACGCCGCAGATCTTTCAGAGGCAGCTTCTTTATGTCCACTCCGTCAATCAAGATGGAGCCCTCGTTGGGTTCATAAAAACGGCATAAGAGATTGATGATCGTCGTTTTGCCCGAGCCCGTTTGTCCAACAATGGCAACCTTTTCCCCCGGTTCGACCTTCAATGACACATCACGCAGCACGTAGTTATCTCCTTGATACGCAAAGTGCACATTTCGGAGTTCAATCCGGCCGGAGAATTGGTTCATCTTCTTAGGTTCGTCGGCATCAACAATAGTAGGTTCCGTGTCCAAGAGTTCAAAGATTCTTTCAGATGATGCCATTGCGGTCTGAAAAATCGTATACTGTTCGCTCAAGTCGCGGATAGGCCAAAAGAAGCGTTGGGCGTATTGAATAAACATAACAAGCATTCCGAAACTGAGAGCATCGCGTAAAACTTGACCGCCGCCGTACCACACGATTATTGCTGTGGCGAGCGAACCAACTACCTCAATCAGCGGGAAAAACATTGAAAAGTAGATAACGGTCTTTAGGCTTGCGCGCAAATATTCCTGGTTACGATCATCAAATTTAAGAAAACTACGCCGCTCTTGCGCAAAGAGTTGCACCGTTGTCATACCGAGGATATTTTCGTTTAGGAAAGCGTTAATCCGGGCTAGGTGTTTGCGTTGATCACGAAACGCTCGGCGGGAGTAAATTTGATAAAGTGTTGTTGCGGCGAAGATGATAGGCAGAACCGTGAAGGTAACCAGTGCGAGTTTCCAATTCCTTATTAGCATTACCACCATGATGCCAAAGATATTTAATAGATTCGCGAAAATAGTAATTATGCCTGATGTGAAGAGTTCGTTGAGAACCTGGACATCGCCCATCACGCGGGTCATCAATCGTCCAACCGGGTTTCGATCAAAGTATTTTACATCAAGTCGTTGCAGATGAGAAAAAATCTGATTCCGAATATCATGCATGATTTTTTGCCCAAGCATCTGCATCCTATACTCGTTCACATAACCGAACACGAGTTGCGCAATCATAGCCGTGATCATGAGTAAGGCGATAAACTCCAGTCCGTCCAAATTGCGTGGTTGAATGTAATGATCAATGGCAATTTGAAGAAGAGTCGGTCCCGCCAACTCCCCTAACATTCCACCGACTACCAGAAACACCAGCAGTATAACTTCAGAACGATAGGGTTTCATGTAGGAAACCAATCGCCTCATCAGTACCCGGTCATAAATCTTGCCAAGGTCCTGTTCCTCATCGCTATAATCGTGAAGCTGACCGCCCATACCGAACACTAGCAAATCCTCCGTATGGAGACTATGGAAATTCGTCTCAAAAGAACCGTAGGTTTTGGACTTCTCAAAGCTCTTCCAGTTCCTCTTGCAGCAATTGCCTCTCATGCATTCCGGCATAAATGCCGTTATGTTTAATCAGTTTTTCGTGAGTTCCGCGCTCCACGATTTCCCCGTCTTTCAGAACCACGATGAGATCCGCTGCTTTGACCGTCGAAATTCGATGCGAAATGATGAGTGTCGTCCGATTAGCCATGACTCCCCTAAGACGGGCCAGAATAGTGTCTTCCGTGTGCGTATCGACGTTCGCGAATGCATCATCCAAAATGAGAATGCGCGGATTAACAAGAATCGCACGCGCCAATGCGGTGCGCTGTCTTTGTCCACCTGAGATTGTGATGCCTCGCTCGCCCAAGAAAGTGTCCAAGCCATCCGGAAACTCCTCAATCTGTGCCAACAAATCGGCGGCATGTGCCGCATCCTTGATCTTGAGTTCGTTCGCGTCTTCATCGCCAAACGCTATATTGTTTCGCAGAAAATCGGAGAAGAGATACGGTTCCTGTGCTACTACTCCGATGTGTGAACGAAGAACGTCAAGGGAAATGTCTTGAATGTCTGCGCCGTCAATGAAAATTGTTCCGCGGTCGGCTTGATAGATTCGCGGAATCAAGTTGACAAGCGTCGTCTTACCGCAACCTGTTGGTCCAACGACCGCGACCGTTTCCCCAGGTTGCACTTTGAGGTTTATGTCCTTGAGTACATGAACCCCGTCTTGATAGCTAAAATTGAGGTTTTTTAGTTCGATTGCACCTTTAATGGATTGGATTCTTGCGTTGACATTTTCGCCATCGTATATGTCGGGGTTTTCATCAAGAATCCTCGCAATTCGTTTCATGGAAGCAGCTCCACGTTCAAAGGAGTTGACGACAAACCCCAGCATAATCATTGGACGGATAAGCATCATCAGATAAGCACTAAAGGAGACAAAATCACCGAGAGAGATTAGTCCATCAACGACACGCATGCCGCCTAACCACATAAGGACAACCCCGCCAATCCCGGGTAGAAAACGAAAGATGGGAAAAAAGACAGCCGTTAGTCGTATCTCTGCCCGATTTCGGCGTACGAAATTCTGATTGAATTCTTGGAATCGCGTTTTCTGGGAATCTTCAAGCGTATACGCTTTCACCACACGCACTCCCGATAGGTTCTCCTGCACCGCAGTGTTCATATCAGAGAACCCTTCTTGGATTTTCTCATGGGTCTTATGAATTCGCGTGCCGAGTTCTCGGATTAATATGGCAAGTACCGGGTAAGGGAGCAGTGCATACAATGTCAAGCTGACATCAATATCCAACATAATTACCAATGCAAAACCGAAGAACACAATTGCATCAAGCGTAAACGAAATTGATGTGCTTAACATCATCCGCACGGCATTCATGTCACTGGTCGCCCGTGCCATCAAATCTCCCGTTTGAACGCGGTTGTAGTAACTTGGGGAGAGTTTTTGCAAGTGAGTAAAGAAGTCGCTGCGCAGGTAGTATTCGGTTTTTCGCGCTACGCTCTGGATCGTCTTCCGCTGTGCAAACCGAATTACGCCGCCGACCAGCGCAACTCCAAAGATTAGCAGTGCGTAAAACAAGAGTTTCCGAGGCGTGATTGACCTTTCCAGATCGTCGATGGTCCACTTTAAGATTTTAGGGCTGATTAACAGGATTGCGTTCGTGATGAGAACGGAAATCAGGCTGATAATGACTGCAAATTTATGGCGGGAAATGTATTTCTTGAGGCGTAGTAAACTGCGAATGAGAACTCACCCCCTTTCAAACACGGTGGGCGGAATCTTTCTATGGATGTTTAACATTGAACCAATATTCAGGCAATCACATAAAGAGGGCTAGTAATGCATTAATCTACTAATGATTAGATGAATCGTAACTGTTTAGTCCACCGGTCTGGATTTGGCGATCCAGACCGAGCGGGCAGGGAACGCGCCCAAGTAGGGATGTACATTGGTAATTCCGACGAATCAGTGGCTTACATGGCCAGAGCGGACGTGCAATAAATTGCACTACTACAAACCGACATCGTCTATATAGATTGATGGACTAATCAGTTACGATGAATCAAATTTCTGTTTTGTCTCTGGCGTCATCCGGTTTTGGTAAAATGGGATATTTGTACATAGACCGAGGGTGTCCTACCGTGCGTGGGTATTGATTAAATTTCATCAGATTGCCTCACCGGTCTCTTGGTTGAAGAAGTGAAGCCGGTCGGGTACAAATTTCATATTGAGCGTTTGTCCGATGTTGACATTGAGTGTGGCCGGTGCACTCGCTCGTAGAATGAGATTTGCACTCTTTTCATTTTTGCCGATAATGAGTTCGACAATAGTTTCCGCACCCAAGGGTTCAAAACCGTACACTTCCAAGGCTATGGCGTCGGGCATCGCCTGTTGGCTCACAATCACATCTTCAGGCCGCACGCCAAATACAACGCGCCCATTCCCCGCCGATTCAGACAAGCCGTGAACGATTGCGGCATCGGTAATCCCAAATTGAACGTTTCTCGTGAGTCTACCGGTGAGTCGATCTCTATCGGCAACGAGGTCACACGGAAGCAGATTCATGCTCGGGTTGCCGATAAAACCGGCGACAAACAGATTGACAGGCGAGTTGTAGATATCCATCGGCGTGCCAATCTGATGGATTCGTCCGGCCTCTAACACAGCCACCCGATCCGCCATCGACATGGCTTCAATCTGGTCATGTGTCACATATAACATCGTCGTGCCTAACTGCCGCTGCCTCCACTTGATTTCGGCACGCATCTCGCTGCGAAGTTTCGCATCCAAGTTGGAGATCGGTTCGTCCATCAGGAACAGTTTCGGACGGCGGACCATCGCTCTCCCGAGTCCGACACGCTGTGTTTCGCCGCCGCTCAGTTGACTGGGTTTTCGCCCCAAAAGAGGTTCGATGTGCAACATGGCGGCAATCTCCCTGACGCGCGCGTCGATTTCATCTGCCGACAGTTTGCGCGGGTGTAGTGGGAACGCCATATTCTCGTAGACAGTGAGATGTGGATATAGAATGTGGGATTGAAACACGAAGGCGACATCGCGCTCCGCAGGTGTGTACTCGTCAACCTGTTGACCGTCGAAAAAGATTGCGCCTCCGTCGGCACGTTCAAGCCCGGCGACGCAACGTAAAGCCGTGGTTTTGCCCGCACCGGTCTGGCCAAGCAGCACGAAGAATTCATGATCGACGATGTCAAGATTAATGCCGTCAAGCGCGATGACATCGTCGAAACGCTTTGTCAGGTTCTCCAGCTTCACGGATGCCATGGTAATACCATTTTTCTAAAATGCTTGTGCATTATTCACGCGAATCAGGTAAAGAAACTTGCGTGAAGCGGATCAGGAAGTCTTGTCTCCGTGCAAAGTCGGCGGGGCAAGATGCCCCGCCTACGGAGTAAGTGAACGATATAGTTAAGACATCATATTCACTGTTATTCAAGCGAAATCGTATAAATTCAACATATTCTCCGACATCACAACAGTTTGCCGATTGCCGAGTTGATTTCTACGTGATTGTTTAGTTCAGTCCGGAACTTTCGCGCCAACAGGAAATCGCGGCCCGGAGAAGATTTCTATTGGATCTCTATCGCAGCCACTATTCATTTCGTGATCCTTCCTTATTCAGTCAGTTGATCTCCTACATTACGGTCACGGAGTAGGAACGGGGATTAGACTACGGCACGGCGAACCAACATTGCCAAAACTGATGGATAGACTAATACCATTTAGCTAGGATGCAAGTGCATAAATTATTTGAATTAAGAAGAAAAACTTTCCTAGCAAGAAACCTTGGCTCCGCGCAAAGCCGGCGGGGCAAGATGCCCCTCCTACGATAAAGATGAATGACAAATTTAAGGCATTTTATGCACCAAAATTAGAGCGAAATGGTATAAACAGTTACATCACTTCTTTACTGCGCCAAAGGTGACACCGCGTAAGAGGTGCTTTCGCATCAAGAAGGTAAACACCGCAACGGGTAACAGGAATAGGAACGTCGCCGCCGCAATCTTGCCCCAGTCCACACCCCCGGATCCTGTTGCACTCGTGATAGATGGCGGCGCCGTTACAGCCTTTCCTCCCACCTCGGTCAAGACTAATGCAAACGCAAACTCATTCCATGCCGTGATTAGGCAAAAGACTGCGGTCGCGGCGATTCCCGTCACGGCTTGAGGAAGAACGACTTTGATGAAGGTTTGGAAGCGGGTGTATCCGTCTACGAGAGCCGCATCTTCGTACTCTTTCGGAATTTCATCTATGAAACCCTTCATCAACCAGACGGCAAAGGATACGTTGAAGGTGGTATACAGCAGGATAAGCCCGGCGTGCGTGTCGCGCAACCCGAGCGCGCTGTACATCAAGTAGATAGGGATTACCACAACCACGGGCGGCAGCATACGCGTACTGAGAATGAAGAAGAGCCAATCCTCTTTCCCGACTATTTTGAACCGCGAAAATGCGTATGCGGCGAACGTCCCAAGGCCAACGGCGAGGATGGTGCTGCCAACGCCGACAATGAGACTGTTTAACAACTGGTGAAAGTACCTTGATCCGCCGTCAGCCAGAGTTATACAGATTGCAATCAGCGCGAATACCGAGGCATTGACAAAACCGAAACTCAACTGACGTTCTTTTGTCACGGCTTTGAAGATTAACCAATACGCGGCTCCCACGTAGACTGCCAACAACAAGAAATGGTAGTCCATCGAAAAAACGGCAATGCAGAGGCAAGTGAGAGCCAGTAGACCGTTCAGTAACAGCGCAGCGGGATGTCCGATAGTGGTGGTTTGGAATCTCGACCACAGTCGCTTCGGCAGCGCAAATAGCAAACCGCCCAGCAGTGCTTCGAGGAGGAACACATAGGTCTTCCCCGGGACTTCAGCCGGCATCAATTTTCGATAATTATCCAACGTTATCCGAAACAGAAACTTGGGAACTTTCGTCGCAATGTCGCCCGGCGTCTTCAGGGATGTAGCCACAATCCAGTAGATGGGCATGAGATAGACGATGAACGCGATCCCGATGACAGCGAGAATGATGTAGTGACTCAAATGTTTGCGTCCAGCGACTCTCATAATCTTTACGTTTCTTCCTTGACCTTGTTCAGGTACTTCACGTAGATGTTACTTAACGCCACAATGATGATTAAGAGGATGTACGCCATGGCGCACGCCTTTCCCGTATTGTAGTTCCGGAACGCCAACTTGTAGAGATTCATGGACACCGTTTCCGTAGCCGTGCCGGGCCCGCCCTCTCTGGTCAGCACATACACGATATCAAACATCTTGAACGCGTCCATTGTCCGAAATAACAGCGCAATAAGCAATAGCGGTGAAACAAGCGGCAACGTTATCCACCGAAACTTGAACCAACTTGAGGCACGGTCAACATCCGCCGCTTCGTAAAGATACTTCGGGACCGCGGACAGACCGGCCAAGGCGATCAGCATCATGAACGGAGACCACATCCAAGTATCGACAATGACAACGGCAATCATTGCAATCTTGGGATTGGTTGTCCAACCGATAGGTAAACTTAAGAATGGGCTTAGAAAAAAGTTGAGTAGACCGGAACCGTCGGAAGCCAAGACAAAACGCCAGAACAGTCCGACGACAACGGGCGAGAGCATCATCGGCAGCAGCAGCAGCGTTGTGATGAGTCCCTTGTTGCGAAACTCACGATTCAGCAAAAGCGCCAACCCAAAGCCGATGAGGAATTGCGCGGCAACGGCGAGCAGGACGAAATAGGCGGTTGTCTGGAAATATCCCCAGATTTCCGGATCTGAAAGCAGGCGAGAGTAGTTCTTAACCCCAATAAAATCCGGCGGGCGACCGGGCATTGATGCTTTGTACCGGTGAAAACTTAGGTAAAGCGACCAGAGAAGTGGGAAGATATTCATCAAGATGAGTAGGATCATCGTCGGCATGATGAACATCATCTTGATCTGGTAGTCGCTCAATCCGCGTGAAAAACGGGTGGATGGCATCTATGTCCCAGATAATAGAGAAGGGCAGAGGGGTGATTCTGCCCTTGACAGTTTGTCCATGGTTCTCAGTTTATTCGTCGTAATAGCCGGCATCCTCGAAGATGGCTTCATGCTTCCGTGCAATCTCGTCCAAGGCGTCCTTCGCCGATTTCAAGCCGACAATGGCAGCATTCCAGTTTGTCTG
This sequence comes from Candidatus Poribacteria bacterium, assembly GCA_028820655.1. Classification (GTDB taxonomy): domain Bacteria; phylum Poribacteria; class WGA-4E; order WGA-4E; family JAJDTR01; genus JAJDTR01. The sequence continues at coordinate 138,766 of JAPPIK010000004.1, forward strand.
ACACGCCTCCAATAGCTCGGCGTACTCCGGCACCGCCCAGAAATCGCGCAAATATGGGAAACTGGCTGCAAAAGCTCTATTGAACGGCGTGGCATCCAGGAATGTGTCGGATTGCAAAACCTCTTTGTGCGGCGTAAACCCGCCAATCATCGCCCATTTTTCCTGAACCGGTTTTTGCATGAACCATTTCATATACTTCTTGGCGGTATCTTTGTTTTCCGAATAGGACGAAATCGACATCCCTTGACCTCCGATACTGATGTAGTGTCCCTTGGGACCGGCGGGGGCAATAAAGAAGCCACTCTTGTCGTGGTAATGCGGATTCTGCCCGGGGTCCACCGCAGCGGGGAGGAATGCGTAATAGTCCATCGCCATCGCAACCTTGCCAGACTTATAGGCATCCAGTGTTTCTTGCCAGTAGTAGTTCGGGGCATCCGGAGGAGAGTATTTGGTGAGTTCAATATAGTATTCCAACGCCTTGACAGAGTCGTCGCTGTTGATATAACCATCAACTTTGTACGTCTTTGGATCACCGTACGATCCCCCGTACGACCACATCACCTGCTGAAATCCCATGGTAATTCCATCGTATTCTTTGCTGAAGTAGGTGGCTATTCCGTATAGATCCGGCGGTCTCGTAAAGAACTGAGCGACATCTCTCATCTCTTTGTAGGTTTTGGGAGGAGCCAGTTCGTAGCCGTATTTGGCTTTGAACGCTTTCATCTCCTGCGGGTCGTTAAACAGGTCTGTACGGTAGACGTAGCCGTTGGCATCCACTTCGGCGGGGAGCGCCCAATACTCCTTACTCCCCTTCGGATATTCGGCAAAGGCAGTCATTGCCGGGCCGTAGATTTCGTCCACCGCAATATTTTCGTTAATCCAATCCGTCAACTCAATATAGTGTCCTCCGACTGAATTCCTTCCAAGCCACTGACTGTCACCGATGACAATGTCGTAACGGTCGCTCTTTCCGACAAACGCCGTGAAAATCTGGTCTTGAAAACTGGGCCAGGGAATCTGCACGACGTCAACCGTTATTCCTGTTTCCTCCGTGAAATCTTTGGACAATTCCTGCAGATAATCCGCCGGCGGCCATTCCGCCCACGCCACGGTTAATGTCTGTTGTGCGTGCGCAGTTAAAGTCGGCATGCATAACGCAATAACTAAGTAAGGGATGACGAAACGTAATTTCCTCACGATATTACTCCTTTCGATCCTGTTTGATGGATATAGACCTTGGACGATGTTACTGAAGGCGACTTGATTTGGGAGTTTCGATTATAGCAAAGCATGAATAAATTGACAAGCGAAATGCCTACGAAGTTCAAAGGAAACAGCGGTAATTCCAGAGGAAATCGCATGATGGTAGAACGTGTCGGGTTTCGCTCAACCTTATTCAATCACTTAATCTCCTTCGGAGCGAGGAATCGCGAACTGGGGATCGCTCCTGCAACTGTATAGGCAGGAAGCTATCTTGCCCGCCGTATGATTCACATTGCACTCCGCTGGAGTGCATACGCGGATGCCGTTTGTTGCTATTGACATTGCACTGCGCTGCAGTGCGGAGATTGGTTTATCGGAATTTTATCGGTGATCGCGCTTTATAGTAAAAAGCCCAAAGGCTGATGTGCAGAAGAGCTCTATGGGAGCTCTATCGTGGTCGCTAATCACCTCCTTGATCCCTCCCTATTCAGTCGGTTAATTCCACCCTACAACTGAAGCGGGGAGTCGCGACTTGGAGAAGATTTCTATCGCAGTCATTATTCATTCGTTTGATTTCCTACAAAAGGCTGGTGGGCGGAAGATCTCTATCGTCTTCGCTAATCGCTCATTTGATTCCACCCTACAAATGCTTAATCGCGACCGGGAGAAGATTTCTATCGCAGTCATTATTCATTCGTTTGATTTCCTACAGAAGTCGGTTAAGCTATCATTATTCAGTCCTTTGATCACCTGCGATGGCTTCAGAAAATCAAATGCTGGTGGGCGGTGCCCACCCTACAGGGTTTCGAAGACCAACTACAGGCGCGCGACGGAGTTGCGGTGGAAGCGACGAGCGGCATCCAAGTTGGCGCGTTGCGGCGCGGTTGTGGTGATGCGTGATCGTACCGCGCCTTGGACGGCGTCGGGGGCGTCGTTGTGATCGGCGGTCGGGAATTGGCGAAACTGCGTCCAAAATTCCCCTGGCAAGTCTTTCTCGTTGAAGGCGAGCCAACCGTTCGCGATGGCGGGCTCAAGGGTGGCGATACGATCTTCTTTGTTCTGGTGCTGTTCGTGATACATGATGTGGCCTTGAAAACGATGGCGGTCTTTCATGACGCGGAATGCGTGGTCGGTGGACTGCCGAATTGTACCGTCGTTGTCGGGGCGCTGCTCGCAAACAAAGAGGGATTTCGGATGTGCGGGCGCCAAAACTGCCTCGGCACGCTGGGCAAGGAGGATGGCGTTCTCCATTTGCGGGGTCAGCGCCACGCGGTCTATCCATGCCAGAAGGATGTAGCCGTTGACGCCGGTGAGGGAGTCGGGGTTCAAGGAAGCGCCGCCGGGCAACGGTTCCCAGGCGACGACCACCGCGCAGGCGTAACTGTTTTCGGCCGCATCGCGTCCGCCCATGGTGTCGAGATAGGTGGTGAATCCGCCGATATCGTGCCACGGAACGACACGCGCATCGCTGCGGCGAAAGCCTTCGTCGGTGACGGAGAATGTCAGCGCGTTATTCATTGCGAACAACGTCATTGAAGGATCGCGGGGATCGTTTTGGAGTTCTCGCATCACGCTGTGATAGCCACGTTGGACGATTTCTTTGCGGACGGCGATGTACGGCAGTTTCTCGGGCCAGAGCATCGTCACGCCACCGGTCATCTCATCTTGATGTTTCGCGTAGAAGGCATTCGCGTTCTCCTCGCGTTCTTCGTCATAGAGAGTGGTGTCGCAGTAGAGGCGTTCCCACGCTTTCCAGAGGCGCTCGGCGGTGGGGTGGTAGATGTCGTGGGGATCGACGACGGCTTCGTATCGGAGGGTACGCCATCCCGGCAACGTGCGGAGGTGCTCGGAGAGGGATTCAGGGTGTTTGACGGTGTCGACGATGATGGTGTTGGAGTGTTCGCTTCCCAGATCTCCAGCGTACATGAAGTCTGTCATGAACCAGTCCCTGTCTTCGACTCGCAAGTCGGGATTGAGGCAGCGTTTGGGGTCTTCGATGTCATCGCAGAGTTTGAGTGTGGGTCGGGCGGCGCCGACGAGAGCACCGCGGGGTGAGGAGCCGCGGCCGAGGGGTCTCAAGGCGATGCCGTTACGGGTGTCGGTCGCGGTTTTTGTCCAGGGGGAGCCGACGAGATCGCCGAAGTCACGTCTTATGAGGAGATTGGTTTCAAGCACTTCGCGAATTTCGGTTATGCGTTGGCGCGCCATGGTTGCGTTGCGACCAACGATGAGGATAAATTCTTCGGGTTTTCTGTCCATAGCGAGATCAAAGTCCTTGTAACATATCCGCCAAAGCGGGATTAGGCGGTTTACAAGCGTGGTCTTGCCGGTACCACGCGGGGCTTGGATGTTTACCTGTTTCCCGTATTCGCCGGGTTTAATGGCATTGAGAATTTGGATATGAAAATCCTCAAATGGGAGGAGGTGATCGCTAAGTTTTCTGATGTAAAACCAGACAAACAACTCGGGCCACGGATACCCGGCGTGCGCCCTAATCATGGCGGCTTCGTCTTCTTGATTGGACTTCATCTTCGCGCGTACAGTGTTCAAGACTCTCCAGCGTTCGCAGTGCTGCATCGCTTGAATCATGTCCTTGTTCGGTATAATCTTCGTCATTCGAGTTGGCGCTGAGGCTCAGCGATAGGACTTTTCGAATCGGTGCAATACTTCGTGCAATTGACAGCACATCATTCGGGGTTCGTAATTCGACATTATCGATTTCTTCAAGCACTTTTTCTATTAGCTTAGAAATTGCCATTGAGGCGGGCAATGACGAGCCTTGGATGTGTCTTTCGCGCTCGGCTTGAAAGTGCTTGATTGTGCTTGCATAGAGCGGCTTCCACTTTTTAGCGAATTTGCCGTGGAACGGATTGCAGGTTCGCGTGGCGTCTTGGATTATCCTTCGAGGCACATCCTTCCATTCGGGATGCGCCGCAATAAGAGCGTCGACTATAGCGGTTGTGGTGGCGTTCTGCCAAACCCGCTTATAGATGGTGTCGGCGCGCTCTTCGTCCGTGAGTTTGATTTGAACTTTTGGCATACTTCAACTCCGTAAATCCAGTTGTGGAGGGAGAGTGACAACGGTAGGGGCTAGAGCTGAGAATGAAAACATGATCGTTTTTTCCTCCCATCGACTTGACACTCGATTGTGGGAACGATTAATCATTACGCTACACATTACAGTTATCCGTCGGTCAGAGGGCATAAAAAAAAGCCCAATCACGGCTAGCTGTTGATCTACAACAGGTTTAGCCTCAATTGGGCTTCATTATGAAACGTGGTTAGTTGACCGCGACATGTGTTGACTGAAAATTACGATGAGGGGATGCGCCTTATCGTATGTTCATCGTCCGCCATTGTGGTCTAATGCCACTCAATAGTCAACGTGATGTATTGCTGATTGTTAAGTATAACATGCTTTGTCGGACTTGTCAAGTGGTAATAATAATTTTAACGATTTAGTAGGGGAAAGCAGTGGAGAGAAGCAGTGGCCGGTGGCCGGTGTCCAGTGAGGAAGGGGGAAAAGCAGTGGAGAGTGATGAGAGGAGAGCAGGGAAGAGTGGACGGAGCGGGAAGGGAGACGATGGGGTGGAGGGATGGAGGAATTGTCTGAACTGTGATTTATGTGATTTTTGGATTGGCAGGATTAGGGGCGGGGGAGTGAGTGGGAAGGGGAGGGGATTGTCTGAATCACTGATTACGCGGATTAATGGATTTCACGGAAGGGTAGGGATGGAAGGCGAGTTTCAATTTACTTGAGGCGTGGAAAATTGACCGGAAATGGTCGGATTTTGTTGGTTAAATCGAGCAAGAATCCTTTTTCTTATATTTTTTTGCGTCGATAAGTTGTGGAAAACATGTGGACACGCGGTGGAGAGTGGCTAACACGGGAGAGGGGGTTGTCTGAATCGCGGATTACCACGGATTAGGCGGATTACGCGGATTAGAGGCGGGCTGTTGAGCAGGTTGCCAGAATGGGAAAACGGGAAGGGGGAGAAGCAGTGGCCAGTGGCCGGTGACCAGTGGGGAAGGCAAAAGCAGTAGAGTGTGAACAGTGAATAGTGGTTAGTAAGGGGATAGTCTGAATTGCGGATTAACACGGATTAAGCGGATTTCGCTGATGGGGAGGGATGGTAGGACGTGGGAAAGGAGACTGAGTTTGTGATGAATAGCCAATCGAGCGGGACAAGGGTGTGATTCTGGCTCCTAATGACGGTCAAGAAAGCTATGGGAGCACGGTCGCGAACCTAAGCCGGTTGATTTACTTTTAAAACAGGTTCGAAATCACCGGGTTTTGTGACCACATGATGAGGTAGGTTTAGCCCTTAGGATTTTAGCATAGTTGGTATGAATGCAGCAAATAATTGAATACGCCGACAACTCGTATTTTTGCCTTGACAAACCACCGGATCTGGCGGATTATGCTTGATCCAATGTGGTGCATGGAAATGTTTTAATCGCCAACCGTAATTTTCATTAGGAGTATTTACAATGACTTTCGGTGAGAAGTTGAAATATGCGGCGTTCGGTTGTCTTTTTACTTTGGTGGGTGTGTTATTTACTTCGTCTGTTTTAACATTGTTTGCGAAATCTGGTGAAGACGTTATTTATGATAGGGTATTCTGCAAATCATTGACTATTGTTGGAGACAACGGCGGAGTGTTAGCAATATTGGGAGATTTAAGCAGATTATTGGGCGGAAATGAAGAACGCGGTGTATTAGTTTTGTCGCACACAGATAGTAATTTACATGGAATATCTAGACTTACTAATACGGGTTTAGTTTTGTCGGACGTTAATCAAAAAAATGTTGTTACATTAACTAGTGCAGACGGCAGTGGTAACTTGATGTTGGAAAGTAGCAAAGATGATGGAACAATAATGATTACTAAAACAGACGGGGAATTTGGAATTGGTATTTTTAGTTCTAAGGGGATTGGTAATGGCGGCGGGGCTTCTCTAGGGATAGAGGAGAACAAAGGACAAATTACACTTCTTGGCGAGAATGCAGAGATTGTGTTTGGTAGAGGAGAGCTTATTTATGGCGAATAGTAAGATATTTGATTCAGGATTCCCTCATTTTAGTCAAAACGAAAATCTAAGGGTTTAAGGAGTATTGTAGGTTTTGTTTTGACGTACACGCATAACTTACCCCCATCCTTTAAACAGTAAATGACAAGATTTAAGTAATGGAATCCGACGGATTCTGGTCAAACTTAAACGCCGGAAGTTAGTGAAAATACAGTTCGTAGGGAGCTCTACAGCACTTGAAATCCGGTCGCTTGATGGCGGACGACCAGTGGATACGAACGAAGACAGGCAAAAGCACTATGGAGAGTAGCGAGAGGCGCGCGGTCACCGAGGGGGATTGTCTGAATGACTAATGATGCGGAGCCCACGGGCTTGGAGGAATTTAGGGAGGCCGGGGGAAGATATTGAGATGATAGCCAATTGCGCAGCCCCCGGGGCCATTGCATTCTGCTGCAGTGCAGATATTGAGGTGTCTGTTTGCCATTTACATGCCGCCCCGCAGCCGGGGCTGGAGGGCAGTACGGGCGGATCGTAACTCATACACTTTGGGTGTGAAAGATAATCTATGATATGCTTGATTGTTCGCTATTAATAGCGTATCATCCAGTTGAATTTGGTGCGGCAAGTGGGTAACAGCCGACTTGCTGGTTCCAATCTATATTGAAGCCGCGCCGGGAAGGCGGAAAGGAGAAAAAACGATGGGAATCAGTCTGGGACAGGAACGCCGCCGCCGACGGCGCGTTAAGATTGAGGCCAAACTAAACCGTGAATTTAAAGCGCGGTTACGCGAGCAACGTGCATTCGTTAAGGAATTCACGAAATGTGCAAGACATCTTAGAACGCATTAGCCACAGAAACGAGGTCGACAACGTTAACCACCTCGACAACGTTAACCACCTCGACCCGGTCTCGTCAATTTCGCGCTTGGCGGTGCCGAATGCCTGCGCCACCAGCGTGAGATCAAGAATGCTGACCAGGCCATCTCCATTTACGTCAGCGGGGTATTCCGGTTGTATGCGTAGGTATATGTCGCCATCGAGGGTGAGTACAGCGGACGCAACCCGCAAAACGTACAGAGATTTTCAGTTGACACGAGCCGAGACACCCGTATATTATATTTATCGGCAGATTTGGCGATTGATGAAATGCCGTTCTTGCCTGTAGGTACTGGAATACCTACAAGCAGAGGAACGACATAGGCAACGCAAAGGTACGCGAGTGGGAGACTCGCTTGCGTCGCCCGTTGCTTTTATATCATCCAACGAAATATCTGTCAATGATCCCGAATGAATATTCGGGGGGCGCAAAGGTACTGCGTCAACACAAAAACAAAGGGAGATCCTACCATGAGCAATGCGTTTATGCCATGTAGGACTGCCCCAACAGAGGGGCAGCCTATGTGGGTTGCGCCTCTTTTCATGGAGGGGAAAAATGAGAATTTTGATGTTGTTCCTCGTAACTGCCGCGTTTCTTACTTGCCTTATCTTCATTTCAGATATCACGTTTTCTCATTCCGGGAGAACGGATAGAGATGGGGGACACTTAGAAACGGCAACCGGTAAATATCACGATCATGATAAGTCTTTGATAGAGAAGGCGGATAGACGATATTTGCTACTTGTCGAATCCGATCGCGTTGTGGCTGAAAATCGAATCAACCTACCAAGATACAAAGATTATGATCTTACTCACCTTTCGACAACCATGGCGGAAGGGGAGATGATCTATACGATCGTAATGGTTAGGAAATAGATTGGTGCGCGGTCGTTGTTCGTTCCGTTGAGGGCTCGCGATCTTCTCGCTCATGCCATCCCACCATTTGGAAACAGCAAGCGTTATCGGGATCCGATATCGCATCGTGTGATGCACATGGCACTCCGCTGGAGTGCATAGACGAATGCCGGCCGTTTCTATTGACATTGCACTGCGCTGCAGTGCGAAGACTGGCCTATCGGAATCGTGTCGGCATCGATGATTCGGTATCTCGCGAAGATGACTACGGGAACGCAATCGCGCTCGTTATTCACTTGCTCAATTTCATGCTGGAGCGGGGAATCGTGACCCGGAGGGCGAGGGATCTCTATCAGGATTGACTATGGGATTAGCTATCGCGTGAAGATCTCTATGGGACCTCTATCGCACTCCTTATTCAGTCTTTTGATCCCTCGCTTTGCGCTTGGTTGATCTATCCGCTTCTTTGATCCTTCGCTGTCCACTCAGTTGATCGCTCAATATCCAATCGCTTGATCTCCTACAAGGAGAAGAAGATTGTGTGCATTGCAGTTCTATTGACATTGCACTGCGCTGCAGTGCGGAGATTGGATTGTCGGAATGGGATCGGTGGAACACACCTAACAGCCAAAAAAGACGAAAAGGCTGGTGCGCAGTGCACACCCTACATATAGCTACGCCCCACCTTATTTTCCGTATTTGAAGCGTGCGATCGCGCCCTGCTCGGCTAACTCTGCGCGGGCGTAATGTGCGGGCATTTGGGGTGATTTCCAGCGCCCAGCGACCTGCATGTTTACGACAGACGCGCCTGCTTGAGCAAGCGAGACGGCAGATCCTACGCGAAGAGAGTGACCGGAGATATTGCCTTCCAAACCGGCTTGACACGCCCTGCGCTTGATGATCTTCCGGACACCGTCCACGGTTAACCTGTCTGCGGTAATGTGGCCACCGCGACGAACCCGACGAAAGAGGGCACCGTTCGTGATGCGCCCTGCTTCACAATACCGGCTTATTACTTCCCGCGTCGGGGGCCCGATGTACAACGTCACCCCCGGGGTGCCAGTCGCCGCCAGATCGGTCTTTGACGAGTGAATGGTCAACCCGCCGTCAATATCCTCCACATTTACCGCCACGACTTCACCGATACGTAACAGACAATCGCTCATCAGACGAATCAGCGCCGAATCTCGCCATCCCGTGACGGTGCTCTCCGCTTGAACTCGTGTGCAGACTCTCTCCACATCCGCCCATGTCATGCCATCCACTTGGCCTCGTCCGCGATCCCTGCCTTTGCGCCGGATGCCAGCGAGCGTCCTTTCCGTGATCTCGAATATATAGTTCTTTGCCCCTGTGCAGTGATGATTTGCCGTCCACTTGACCGCGGCCACAATCTTGCTAATTGTCGCCGGCGACTTTCCGTCTTGATACAGCCCCGTGATGTAACTGGCGAGTAAGTTGTCGCTAAGCGACCGCCCATCCAACCACCTCTCCAATTGGTCCATTGCTCGTCGATAGGTCTCGACGGTACTAGGTGCTGTGCTTGCTATGACCAGTTCCTCCGTTTCGTCGCTGATAGCGACCTGATTCCAAGTTAATACGTTCATGACCTTTCCTCCGCTCCCCGAGACTTAGCTCCCCATAACTATCTAGAAACACTATTCTATATAATTAAATGACAGTTTGTCAAAACTTTTTTCAAAAGATTTTTCTTTATGAAGGGAAGCGGAAATTGGCGCGCCATTATTCCTCAAGTGCCGATAAACATTGACTCTAATGTCGACCCGGGGCTCTTAGTTCTGAATTCACGACCATTATTTGCAGTAGTAAATGATACTAAGTCGCTGTTAATCAATTAACCACACACAAAATCGACCAACTTCTACAGTGTGGCTGAAACCCAAGCCACCACGAGTTTTCGACAAAATCTACTTATGAATCAAAACCCTAGAATAGTGTTTCTAAAGCGCGTTCGAGAACAGAACGCCAATCTGCTCTTACGAATACATGTAGTCGAGATAGTGACAGTGCCCATTGTGGGGCCGATGATTTCAACCACATACTAAACCCCAAACGCGGCCGACAGGTTGCAACGCGAATAACCTGACACTGTTTTACGGGCAACCTACCGGTGTTGGCTATTCCCCGCGGAACGGCGACGCAAAGGTGAGGGGCGGCGTAGAAGCGGATAATCTCTACAACAGAATGGAAGGAAGAGACAAACTATGAACCGATATTTCTCGTTATTTCTAATGCTACTCCTCTCGTTCACGTGCCGGATTGACGTTGCACACACGCAGGATAAGGTAGGAGATGAAGCGCGGGATGCCTCGACATGGATGCCGGATGGGAATCTGAGAAGTGCGGTTCGAGATTCGCTGGGCGTAGCGAATGACGCGGGACTCACACAAGACGCGATGAAGGATCTCACGGAGCTTTTTGCAGGTAATGCATCTATTTCCAATATTAAGGGGCTGGAACACGCGACGAATCTGACGAAGTTAGATCTGAGAAGTAATAATATCAGCAGTATCACCCCGCTCGCAGGGCTTACGAATCTAACAGACCTGTGGCTGGCGTTTAATCAAATCACTGACATCAGTGCACTTGGTAATTTGACAAGCCTGACGCGATTGACGATTAGGGACAATCAGGTCGGCGAAATTGCTGATATCAAAAATCTGACGAATCTGACAATTCTGTGGGTAAAGAATTGTGGTATCACCGATGTGTCACCGCTGCAGGGACTTACTAAGCTGGAGACGTTAAGGATTGCGGAGAATTCGCTTACGAATGCTCATTTGCTTTCGAGTCTTACAAATCTGAACAGTGTAGATATTACGATACCGGATCCACCAGCATCCGACCCACCTCCAGATGAGGACCCACCGGGGGTGAGTATCTCTGTTCCATCAGGCGTGCAGAATGGGGCGTTTAACATAACCATAACCTTCTCAGAAACTGTATCGAACTTTGTGCAATCTGATGTTTCCTTAAGCGGCAGTGCGGCGAGTATCACTGCATGGAGTGCCAACACCGAAAACACCGTCTACACTGCAACGATAACACCGACGGCGAGCGGTACGGTGTCAATTGGTGTTGCCGCCAGTGTCGCGACCGACGCGGCGAACAACCAAAATACAGCCGCAACATCGCAAACTGTGACCGTAGATGTGGACAAACCGACGGTCACAATCAGTGTCCCGACGGGGACACAGAGCGCTGCGTTTAATGCAACCGTAACGTTCTCGGAGACGGTTTCGGGCTTTGCACAATCCGATGTGTCTTTGACCGGCAGTGCGGCGAGCATCACAACGTGGAGTGCGAACAGCGATAATACCGTCTATACTGCAGCGATTACACCGACGGCAAGCGGCACAGTAACGGTTGGTGTCGCGGCCGATGTTGCTACCGATGCCGCAGGGAACAACAACACAGCAGCAACATCAAGAAATGTTGCGGTCAGCGTGGATACAATCGCACCGGGGGTAAGTATTTCTGTTCCGTCAGGTGTGCAGAACAGTGCGTTTAATGCCACGATCACCTTCACCGAAGCGGTATCGGGGTTTGCACAATCAGATGTTTCTCTGAGCGGTAGCGCATCAAGTATCACGTCGTGGAGTGCGAATAGCGACAGCACCGTTTATACAGCGACAATTACGCCGACGGCAAGCGGTACGGTGACGATTGGCGTAGCAGCCAACGTGGCCACCGATGCGGCAAACAACCAAAATACGGCCGCGACATCACAAACGGTGAGTGTAGATGTGGACGCACCGAGTGTAAGGATTTCAGTGCCATCAGGCGATCAAACAAGGGCATTTGATGTGTCGATTACGTTCACAGAGGCGGTATCTGGTTTTGAACAATCTGAACTTTTGCTCAGTGGTACAGCGACAGCGAGTATAACAGCGTGGTCAGCAAACACGGAGAGTAGCATCTACACGGCTACGATAACCCCGACGACGAGCGGCACAGTGATCTTGGATGTTGCTGCGAATGTAGCGACGGATGCTGCGAACAATCCAAACACCGCTGCGACGACACAAACGGTTACGATTCCCGATCCTGCGACGTGGATGCCGGATGCCAACCTCAGAGCTGTCGTGCGAGGAGCACTCGGACTCACCTCAAACGCAGTCTTCAGCCAAGATGATATGAAAACCCTAACGAGTCTGCGTGCTGTGCAGAAACAGGTCACAGACCTCACCGGTTTGGAATACGCAACTGGACTAACGAAATTAGTCGCTTGGGGCAACCAAATCAGTAGTGTCACACCGCTCCAGAACTTAACGAGCCTCACGGATCTCCGTCTGGGTGGGAGTCAGATTAGCGATGCCACGCCACTTGAAGGCTTGACTTCGCTAACGCATTTAGCACTGCAGCACAATGATATTAGCGATGTTACACCTCTCAGTAAATTAGTGAATCTGACGTGGTTGCGGTTAAAGGGGAATCCAGTAACAGATTTTTCGCCGCTATCGGGCCTTACAGGCATCACCGACGCGGATGTTGAGATACCAGAGCCCGATACTGATGCACCGGGTGTCAGTATTACTGTGCCTTCTGTTACACAGAATGGAGCGTTTGATGCGACGATCATATTCACAGAAGCGGTCTCAGATTTTGTGCAGACAGATGTGAGCATCTCTGGCACAGCGACTGCCTCAATCACGGGATGGGATACGACAGATAACACAACTTTTACCGCTACGATTACCCCGACGACGAGTGGCACAGTGATCTTGGACGTTGCTGCGAGTGTAGCGACGGATGCTGCGAACAACGCAAACACTGCTGCGACGACGCAAACCGCTTCTGTTGATATTGATGCGCCGGGGGTCAGCATTTCTGTGCCATCAGGCGATCAAACGGGTGAATTTGATGCAACAATCACCTTTACCGAAGTGGTATCCGGTTTTGAACAAACGGATGTCTCTGTCTCCGGCACTGCTAATGCGAGTATCACCGCTTGGAATACGACAGACAATATGACCTATACTGCCACAATCACGCCGAGTACCAGTGGTAAGGTAACACTGAGTGTTCCGGCGAATGTCGCCACCGATGCTGCGAGCAACGCGAATACTGCGTCAACCACACAGACTGTCACTGCATTTGCTGTTCAGTTGTCTCAACTACAGGATCCTCAGTTCCAGGTTTTAGATACTGACCCACCAAGTGTCAGTATTGAGGTGCCTGAAGGCGTCCAGAATGGTGCGTTTGATGCGACGATTACGTTCACGGAAGCGGTCTCAGGTTTTGAACAGTCCGACGTGTCGCTTACCGGGACGGCAACAGCAAGTATAACAGTTTGGTCAGCAAACACAGATGACACCGTCTTCACTGCGACGATTACCCCAACGACGAGTGGGACGGTAATTCTAGACATTGCGGCTAGCGTGGCGACGGATGCGGCGAACAACCCCAATACCGCCGCGACGACGCAAACGGTCAGTGTGGATATTGATGCGCCGGTCGTATCCCTTACCTTGCTTCCAGAGGTGGAAAGCAATAGGATAGATTTAAAAATTACCTTTACAGAGCCGGTTGAAGGTTTTGATTCCGCGGATCTCTCGATTACGACCAGCGGTCTTACACAAGTAGACGACACTGTGCTTGGTGTAGAGGACAGTCTGGTTGGTGTCCAAGTGTTTGAGCATCCTATTACGTCTATAACCGGTTGGACGCCGAGTCCCGACAGGACAACATACACAGCCTATATTACAACCTACTCCAAAACCAAAGGGCAGGTGATATTCGATGTCCCCGCGGGGGTCGCGACTGATGTTGCCAGCAATTCGAATGTTGCTGGAGACACACTAACAGTTGACAAGGGTCCCGCAGGCGGTCTGGTTGGTTATACCGGTAGTGATGAATTTGGGTGGGTGGATGGTACTCCTAATGTTAATAGGAACTGTTATTATCTTAGGGAGCCTGCAGATTATCGTAATCGTCTTGATATCAATCAGGATGACAGTATCGATGAAGAGGATGTCAAAATGGTCAGAGATGCTTTGGGGCAGTTCGGAGATGGTATCGTCATTCCTCGCACGGATATTAACTGTGACAACACCGTCGATGCCGTCGATCTGGCGTTAGTGGATGATACGCAGAGTCCGACCGTTAGTATTTCTGTTCCCACGGATTCGCAATCAGGAGTGTTTCATGTCAAGATCACCTTCAGTGAATACATCTTCGATTTCGATCAGAGTGATGTTTCGCTTGAAGGCAGCACCGCAACGGCAGCTGCTACAATTATCAGTTCTGTCTACGCTGGGGAAGGTAAAGTCACAACTGTTCAGTATTATGTTAGGATTACACCGACCTCAGTTGGAAACGTTGTCATCAGTATTCCGGCGGGTTCCGTTACGGATGCCTTAGGTAACCTAAGCACCGCTTCTGACACGCAGACCGTCACGGTAGAAGAATTAAGTACTCCAACTGTTACCATCTCGGCTCCCCGTGAGGTAGAAGGTGCATTCGATATTACTATCATTTTCAGCGAGGAAGTCTCTGGTTTTGATCAGTCGGATGTCTCTCTAGGAGGTAATGAGTATGCCAACTCTGCAGCAGCGAGCATCACCGCATGGAATACGACGGACAACATCACATACACAGCTACGATTACGCCTACGCGGAGTGGACAGATTGATCTTAGGATTCCGACAGGTTTTACAATCGGTGCTGATAATACAATAATAATTCTTTACACTGACTTTATGTGGGGACGTATCGTTGTTACCCTCCCTGACGAAGTTGAAAATGCCGCTCCCGCTTTATTTAGTAAGGTAATGGAGCTGCTGGACGCGTCCACGGTTGAATCGCTTGGTCGAGATGTACTTGAAGCACAGTTACAGATACTGCTCGCTGAAAGTGATGGGTCTCTGAAATACTTGCAGGCGATTGCTTTATTAAGAAACGCTTTGGCAGTCTTGCGTCCAGACAAGACGCAGCTGCTTGCAAATTATCCCAACCCGTTCAATCCAGAGACATGGATCCCGTATCATCTCGCAAACGATACCGGTGTTCAGATATCAATCTACGGCATCAACGGAGCGCGGGTGCGCCATTTGCAGCTGGGTCATCAGCGGGCAGGGTATTACACGGATCGGAGCCGAGCGGCGTATTGGGATGGACGCAGCAGCACCGGGGAGCGGGTTGCGAGCGGGGTGTACTTCTATACGTTGATTGCTGATGATTTTAGGTCAACGCGGAAGATGCTGATTGGGAAGTAGGAGTGGTAGGATTTTCAATCTGGTCATAGCGCGGGATGGGATGTCCCGCGCTTTTTTTTCACAATCGTAGTTATTGACTTGCTATCATTTTGATTTGGCAGGTATGATTGCGACGTCTGTACAATAAAAACCCCTCATCATTAACGAAGTGAGGGGCTTTTATTATGAATAGGCGGGGGTTGGCAAGAAAGAAACAGGGGAAAGCGTTATGGCGAAAACTATGGCATACACACCCCAACGCTAATGACAGGGTGGAAGGTTCCGTCTTGTGTCTTGTTACGTTAGGGAGTATTTTGCTCAATGGTAAAATCCGAGACTGTTGCGCGCCGATTTCTTTATGTCTTCGCCAGATATTCTATCTAAAAAGTATTGAGACAACGACGGACCAACCGGGGTAAAATCATCTGGTATTTCGGATGTTGATGTTGTATTTTTCGATTTTGGCTCTTACTTGTGTTGTCTACGTTGCAAAAAGGATAGAATCGAGTTTATAGACGACGACAGCAAGTTTAGAATTGATGTGACTTCCATATATACCTCCATGTATGGAATAATGTCGGAAATTGTCGCCACAATTTCCGATAGGTTAGTTTAACATTGGAAAATACTAGGGTATTTTTTTTAGGAAAACACCCTAGTATTGTAGAATAATCAATCTCAATGCACCAGAAAAGTTGTATACTCCGAGAAGCCGTGTATTTGCCTTGACAAAAGTGTAAAACTGATTGATTATTTTTGAGCCAGTGTAACCACAGTTTTATCGCCAACTTTAACTTTCTTTAAAGAGGAGAAGTTACCATGGGATTTCGCAGTCAGTTCCAATGTGTGGCGTTTGGATGTTTCTGTACTTTGGCAGGCGTGGCACTTAGTCACTCTGTTTTACCGTTGTTTAGTGCACCTGGGGAAAACGTTATTTATGATGACATTAGGTGTAAAACATTATCGATTCTTGGTGAGAACGATAGTGTAATAGCCTTGTTAAGTGGAATGGGCGAGAGCGGAGAAATAGGTGGGGGGGATTATGGTGCATTGACGTTAATGGACAAAAATAAGAAACATACTTTTATGCTCAATAATTCGAGGTTACTTTTCGCTGACGGTATACAAGAAGTTGTAAAATTGGATATTGCCGAAGATAGTGGCAACTTAGTTTTAAGAAGTAGTCAAAATGATGGCATGATAGTTGCGGGCAAAAAAGGCGGAGCATTTGCTGTTGGTATTTTTGGCAACAAAGGGGCCAGTATTAGTGGTAGCGCTTCATTGAGTATAGAAGATGATAAAGGACAATTAACTCTCTCTGGCACAAATTCAGATCCTCTTTTTTTAAGGGGAAAGGTTGATTACGGTGAGTAATGTTCATAATACGACAGTTTATCGACAAGAGGATTGACTAATGGAGAAGACTCAAATTGAAAGCTTACCGGTAATAAATGCCAGCCATCTGAAAAGTGCTGATGCTGCAAAACTGCCTTTATTACTACAGCATATGCTTGACATGGCAGATAGAATGTTTGGCCGGAGGGATGAGTCTTTTTCAGTGACTGGTATAGCGTTTTGGGAACGCCGTCCAAAAATCCACTTTCCGAAGGGATATGAAGGCAAGGAAATCGAGATCAAACTCCAGATTGTCACTAGCGATGCAGAGGAAAAGTGTATGAGACGGGCGCGTTATCAGCTGGCACATGAAACGATACATTTACTATGCCCCGTATTGGTTTCGAAAGCGACCTTTCTGGAAGAAGGTGTGGCGTGCTACTTTGCGGAGTATTACGTAAAAAGGGAGTGGAATGACATTTGGTATCCGGGCGAAGCCAAGTACGATCTTGCGCTGTGTTTAGCAAAAACTCTGTTAAAAGAGGAAATTGAATACTACCCGGGAAGAAGATTTGGGATTAAGAATCTACGTAGCGGAGAAGGAGGGCCGCGAAAATTTGGAGATATTACGGATGAGGAACTAATTGACGCGTTTCCTCATCTGGCCGCGAAGGATGCACATCGTCTTACCACGCTATTCGAAAGCGATGAAGACTAATCATTTTGCGGTAAGTATCGAGCCAAACATGTGGTTTTAGAATACGCGGGATTTGGCTGCGGCGATTGAGCGAATTGTGGATGTGAGTGTTGAATCGACGCAGAGTATTGAGAGGCGTCCAAGGGAGATGACGAGCCGTCTGCGGCAACGAGTTGGTTTGGAGGGTTGGCCGCGACATCCAGCCGAATTAGAAAGGTACACCTTAAAATGACTAGTGGCGAGATAGGCATCATCCTAGCCATCGTAGGCGTAGGGATAGGTGTTTTAAGTTTGCTTGCGACCCGATTTAGTGGTCTCAACAAGCAGATTGAATCTGTCGAGAATAGGCTTCGTGGAGAACTTACGAGCATAAAGAGTCAAATTGACAGAGTTGAGACAAGGCTGAGTGGAGAACTCGCGCAAGTTAATAGTCTGACTAGAGACGCTGAAGCGAGGTTAAGAGGAGAATTGTCAGGAATACATAGTGAGATAGTTCGACTTCGCGAGCAAAACACCATGCGAGACATTGACAGAATAAATAAATTAGAGGATGAGATGCATTCAATTCAGGGATTACCGAAATCAAGGAAAAGGGGATGATATAATAATGAATAACGTCACTGTAACGGATTTGAACCTCCGTAGTGCGATTGAAAAAGCGCTTGGCAAGGCAACGAATGATCCAGCCAATGTTAATGAGATAGCGGAACTAAAGGATCTCGAAGCGCGAGAGTCTGGCTTACGCGATTTGAGAGGAATTGAGAGTGCGAAGGAACTGACGCGACTTAGTGCGGGCGGCAATTCCGTTTCAGTTCTCTCGCCTTTGCAGGAGTTGCGAAATCTGAAGTATTTGGACCTTTGGGGCAATGCGATAACAGATCTCTCGCCACTGCATGGATTAACCAATATGAGGGGGCTGTGGCTTCAGGGCAACCGGATAAATGATATCGCAGCGTTGACCGAACTGATTAACTTAGAAACACTTAATCTTGAGAACAATAACATCAGTGACCTTGCGCCTCTCAAGAGATTAACAAGCTTGAAGTGGCTGAGTCTTGCGGGTAATTCGATATCAGACATCTCACCGTTGTCAGACATGAGGAGATTGGAGGGCTTATGGATCCACGGAAACTTAATCTCTGATATTTCGGTATTGGAGGAGTTGACCAACCTGAATGATATAGGGCTTCACAACAATCGTATATCTGACCTATCCGTGCTTGAAGGATTGACGCGACTAATAAGGCTGGAGGTTGACATAAACTCAATATCAGAATTCACGCATTTGAGTGGATTGAGGAGTCTAAACACCTTGAAGGTCGAGATAGAAGGCCCACTGCCCCTGAGTTTCCTCGCTGATGACCAGAGAAGAGGGGGTGTGCTCAAGGTCTATATCAGTAAATTTGAGTAAGCAAGCGGCAGCATCCAGATGGGTGGTGTGGGAAAAGGAGCAGATTCCCTTTCCGACTTCGGATAAGCTGGTGAAGGCATTTGTCCTAGAGGTGTATCCCGCGCGACAAAGAGGGAAGGCGGCATGGGCGTTGTGCGGGAGGCTGCGAATCGGCGGGTCGATTTGAGAAAGAGAATACAGGTTATGGGTACGATGATAGATGGTATCTTGTATTTTGACATAGAAACGAAGAAGTTGGCGCACGAGGTCGGGGGCTGGGAGAATATTGCGGGAATGGGGATTTCTGTCGCTACGTCGTATGATTCCGGGACGGGCGAGTTTAATAGTTTCGAGGAGTCGGAGATTTCGGGATTGGTCGAGCAGATTCTTGGTGCGGGGTTGGTGGTGGGATACAATCAATTGCGGTTCGATTACCGGGTGCTTTCGGCGTATTCGAACGCGGATTTCTGGGCGCTACCTAATTTTGACATGCTGGCAGCGGTCAAGGCTACACTGGGGCACCGGCTAAAGTTGGACCATATTGTGAAAGCGACGCTGAGGACGAAGAAGACGGGTGACGGAACTCAGGCGGTGCAATGGTTTCGGAACGGGGAGATTGAGCGCGTGATTGAGTATTGTATGAATGACACTAAGGTTACGCGTGAACTCTTCGCACACGGTTGCAAGAAGGGGTATATGGACTATTACGACACGCAGCACGCGCATTGGCCGACGGTGAGAATTGATACGCGGCACTGGCGGGAGACGGTGGAGTATTTGGCTTCGAGCGCTAAGGGAGTGGAATCCGAGCCGATCGAGGGGACGAAGCGGTATTTGGAGGTGGTGAGGGAGGGGGTTTGAGGAGCCGGGGATTGCATGAACTGGGATTCATTGGATTTTATAAGAATTCTATCGCGCTGGTTGTTCATTGGCTTAATGGCCGATGGAGTGCATACACGGATGCCACCCGCTTCTATTGACATGCCGCAGGATTTACTATCGCGCGCGCGATCCACATCTTGTGCACTGCCATGGGCAGAATTATGGGCAGTATGAGCCGATCAATGCCGAAAGGCGCTATGATCGGTGCTCACATCGAAGGGCCCTATACCAGACTCTTCAATTAGGTGAACGATCGGTGTTGGATAATCGATGAGGGCGGTCATTGGAGAGCGTGAATGAAGCAGCGCGAATAAAGCGAGGAAGGGCTTCAAAGTTAATCACCTTTTGCTTGTTGTAGTTCCCCAAGCCATGTTCCGGCCTTGAACTGATTTTCCTTCGTACGTGCTGGTTACAGATCAGCGTCCAGTGTATTTCTAGGATTGGGCCCGAAACAATTTGGGCCGGTCGATCCTCGGAAAGAACCCAAAACTACGAGTACCGGTAACGTTCCGATGATTGGAATAATGAAAACGAACAGCCACCCGCCGGACTTGGTCAAATCATGACAACGGCGCACTGATGTAGCGAAGCAAAGCCATAGCGCGAAAAAAACCGCAATAGCAAATAGGACAGTGAACAACACTCCCACTTGAGGAAATGTCTTCGTAAGCGCCCCAAATAACGTGGCTATCACGTGTAACACAAATAACGATACCAATAGCGTCAACCACCACTCTATCCGATTAGCACGTCCTTTGCGGGAGAAACGGCGCTGGATTGATGTTATGTTTTCCTTATCGCGTTCACATTCGTGGCCGGTATCGTATACTCTCATATTCGTGAACTTTTTCTCGATCCGCTTTTCATCGCGAAATGGACGACGGCCGCGAATGAGAACGGCGAGGTACTAGTATTTCTGCATTGTGGTATTTCGCACATACGCAGCATTTTGTCCCATTAACAATATGATCGCACGCTTTCAACAGTTGATAAACCAATGAACAAAGGAGTTTATGTGTGTCCACCACATGACATAAAATTCAGATGCGAGTGTCCACCCCCAGACATACGAAAAAACAACACCGTAAAACAGCAATGCAAACCACGCAAACCAAACCTTCAGTTGAAAGTCGCGCGGCGGATTCCCCAATCGCTCATAACGCGGATCGTCCATATATGACTTTAATGTTCGGTAAGCCGCGAACCATAGTTGGTACTCCATTAAGCGCAAGATGTCCCATATTGCGGATAATCTTTTTCCACTTCGCCAATTTCGTAGCCTCCAAAAAACTATTAACGAGGCGCCACCGAGCAATACGAACGTTTTGTCCCAGTTGTTTTCAAATTCGCCTTTCAGTGGAATCAACACCCATAAAGCCGGAGCGAGCGACAAAGGAATCATCACGCGATCAGTACTTATGTGATCTTGAGACATCTGACACCCGTATTGATTCAGTGCCTTGTACCCCTCAAGTTTCAACTGCTCCGTCCGAGTCAGAGAGTTGGTGTCATTTTCCCGGGTATTCATAACGTTCTCCAAGTTGAGTTGCAGTTTTAGATCGCCTAGGTGTAACCTGCACTAGTGAATCTATTCGCTCTTCGAGAAATTCAATTGCGTTGGAGTTCTAGCTGCTAACATAGCCGAGGTTTCCAACGTAGTATTATACAGTTGTTTTCTAGCAGTTAGGAATTGTGTAACGTCCCAATCAAGATGACTTAATACAGGGTCGGATTTTCGCACATCAGATTCATCCTTGTCATAGCACTTACAGACTTCGCTAATCTGATTTATGATTTCAAATTCCCGCTTAGCCAAGAACCCATAAACCTTATCAATTACGAATCTTTGATAGTGATTAGGAAAGTTGCATTTATTCGTATCAAGACTCTCTTCAAACTTCGCCATATCGGGGCTTCCATCGTTATAACGCGCCGAAACACCGTACCAATCACAAACCATCTCTATCAAGGGAAAAATCGTCATTTCAGTTTCTTCCTTGAAGTATTCGCGGTGATGGTCGTTTGAATGCACATGCCTTCTTGAGGAATTTAAACCTCTGTTTGCTCTGTCATTCCGAGGCTTCCACTCGTCAGTCCCGTATTCAAGATCGGGGCCTCCCAATTCCTCCCATCTTTTCGAACTATTTACATAACCGGAAAACATATCCAAGTTGGCGAATTTGTCATTATCGTGAATTATTGCCCGTCTTATCAGTTCATCTTTGAACATGATTATGGATATACATACTTCACCATACTTCTTCGTATGATGTTGTTCTATTGCATCTGCTATGCTATACAGAGCTTGTCTAACCGCGCCGATGTGATTGCGTTCCCAAGCGCAAAATGCGCCGTATCCATATTGATTACGCATTTCTTCGTCCTTACTTTTCACGTGACTTATCCATCATGAAGTTAGTTTCAATTCACAGGATCAGCTATTGGTAGCTACGTATTTCGGTGTTCTCGCCGTACTTGATGGCTTAAACGAGAAGGTTGGTCATGAAATGGCGAACTTCAGGCGACGGCCTGGGTCGAAGCGTCGCCCGTCAATCGACTTCTGCGGTCTCCATTTAGCGTAAGTATTTGTTGCGAATATGCACGACGGTTAAGCTGTTCCCGGTCGAGATTCCTAGGCGGTGTTCGATGCCGTCGATTCGGTTAGCTTCTTTAGGTTGCCGCACACCGTACGAGGCATTTTTCTCACTGACTTCAGGCGTTGAAAATTGACCAGAATTAGTAGGGTTTTAGTTTTTAAATTCCGTTAGATTCGGTCTAGTGGATGGGGTAGGATCAGTTCAGTCTAACCTAAGTGTTAACAAGACAGTTGATTTCTTGATCGGATTTTAGTCCAACCGCTCTGGATTTCTGAGCGCGGAATCACAGCAGGTTTATCTTCAACTCACTGCCTTCGTGTAATGCTTATCAAACTCCTTAAGGATATCTGGATGATAAAGTTCCTTTTTGGAACTCTTTTCATTGCGTGGGTCGAGGTATCGAATCTTGCATAGACCGTTGCTCTCATCTTGACTCAAAGATTTTTTAATCCCGTAATATTTCTTATCTTGCTTGAAGTCGGAGTATCGCGCTCGGCACTTGTCGGTCAATTTTTTGAAATCCCAAGGATATTTCTGAAGATCTTGCTCTTCTGTCATGCGGATAGGAATTGCGTCAGGTTTGGAAGTGACACGAACTTCAGGCGCATCTGTGTCGTTGGATCGGCTGAGCTTTATTTCGAAGTTGATCGTCACTGCGTACCGAGAATCTGATTGATCAGCCCCAGCCTCCAAGTGACGCAAATCTTCAAGAAAGTTTGCCTCCTCCATGTTGAAAAGTAGGGCTTCTGTCTTGGATGGAAGCGTCATAAATGACAACGGCATTAAGTCAAAGTTGAATTCACTCATGTCATTGTCAAACCATTCCTTTACGAGCACCGCAAAGTTCCGAACGCTAGCAGCGCCGACTATTTGGAGTTTGTTAGCAACCTGCATTGTCGAATTGTAAAAGTGGATGGAATTATCACGGATCACAAGCAGAGCCTGGATGTTTGTCCATACATTTTTCGTTATGAGTTTTTTTTCGACGAGTTTTTCCGCAAGAAAACCAATGTCCCTTGTACGAGGATTCTTGGATCGATTGAGTAGAAATCTCGTGGCCTGGCTCTCTATATCATCGCTGTTCTTATCCTCAATATAAAGTGATTCTGGATTATCTTCATTGTCAACCAACCACTTTGCCTTTAGAAGGAGTTCCCACCCGTTGATCGCAAGAATGGAAAAGGTTTCTCCCCGATATCGAAATGCCGGTTTGTTGTAAATTTCGATTGCTGAAACCATTGCAGCGATTGCTTTTTCGAGCAACAATTGAGATCGTGATTTCATTGATGGATTCCTATTTGGGTGCACGAAAAAGGCGCCTCTCGTGGGACGATTCTGCTCGCCAAGTAGCGACGGTTCCACAATTTGAACCTCGGATAAAGGATTTACGTCCACGTATAATGCCAAAAAAAATGTCTGTACCGTATTCAATCGCCGGTCCCTTTACTGTTCATTTCGTCCGTTACGCACACGATTACTGCGCCGCTCATTTCATGATTACTGTGGACGGATGGCTTTCACGTCAATAATTGAAGCATTTACGTTTACAGCATAGTACCGAAGTTTGATTGGTAGGTTGGCTTCGCTGCCTTTGTGTTCACATGCTGGGCGCTCTCGTTCTCCAACCTCCCATAGCCTCACGCTCTCTTCTAGGACGATCGATTTCTTCTTTGATTGCCCTAACATCTGCCATAGTTGCCCCAGTTACGAAAGTCACCTCTTTTACATCCTTATGTTCGTTTAGCAACTTTCTAATTTCTGAAGCAATACAGTTGAAATAGTCTTGAGGGGATCCGCCGTGGATATCTGCCATGGCAATCTCAAAATAGTCTTTCACATCTCCTTCTGTTGTTCCTGTTTCTGTTGCAATAGTTTTGGCAGTTCGAATCGTCCAACCATCGGGATTTTGATTAATCCACTCGCCTAGGACTTGACGGGTGTTCTTATTGGGATTCATTTTGGTCTCCTTAATCGCACTTGTATTGTCTAGTCACTCATGATATGCGGAGTGCAACATCTCATTATACCATAAATTGGCTGTGATTGCAACGCAACACACAATATGCATGGTTTTCCGGACACTCCTGTGTTGCTATCTCTATGAAAAAACTAAAGATATTGAGAAGGGCTTTGACTGTGAGTCACGTTGAATCAATAATTTTATCCTGTGAATTGATCACGCCTTTTCCAGTCACTTTATGTCAGATAGACCGAGAGTCGCGACTTGGAGATCGCTCCTACAGGTCAAAAGGCAGGTGGGCGGGGAATCTCTATCGCACTCACTATCCATTCGCTTGATTCCACCCTACAGCTGCTAAATCGCGACCTGGAGATCGCTCCTACAAACAGGGCAGGGAATCGTGACCGGAAATCACACCTAAAGATAGGTGCACCTTTCACGTTTTTTATGTGATTGACAGCGGTCCGCCACCGTGCTATACTGCGTCGGCGTTTTAATGCAGTAATCTGCTAGATAGATATTCGGAACAGCCTCGAAATGATATGTCAATACGATTGTTGACATAAATAACAACGAAGGAGATACCAAAATGGCACTCGGAAGAAAAATACGTTACGGGATGGTAGGAGGTGGTCCCGACGCGTTTATTGGTGCCGTCCATCGACAAGCGGCGTCGCTCGACAGCGAGATTGAGCTAGTGGCGGGCGCGTTCTCTTCATCCCCTGACAAATCGCGCCAACAGGGAGAAGAGCTTCTGCTTGATGATAGCCGTGTGTACGGATCGTATCAGGAGATGGCGGAGAAGGAAAGCGGACTGCCCGAAGGGGATCGAATTGACTTCGTGTCGATCGTCACGCCGAATAACGTTCATTTCGATGTGGCGAAGAATTTTCTCGAAGCGGGATTCCACGTCATTTGCGACAAACCAATGACGACAACTGTAGAGGACGCGGAGGAATTGTGCCGGCTGGTGAAGCAACATGACGCCGTATTCGCGCTCACACACAATTATACCGGCTACCCGATGGTCAAGCAGGCACGTGAATTAGTTCGCGGCGGACAACTTGGAAAAGTTCGGAAAATCGTAGTCGAATATCCGCAGGGTTGGCTGGCAACACTCTTGGAAGGGGAGGGCGCCAAACAAGCCGTCTGGAGGACAGATCCGAATCGATCGGGTGTCTCCTCGTGTATCGGCGACATCGGTTCTCATGCGGAAAACTTAGCGCACTACATTACCGGTTTGGGAATCGAAGAAATCTGCGCCGACATGACGACGTTTGTACCCGGACGCCAATTGGAAGACGATGGCAACGTCTTGGTGGGATACGAAGATGGCGCAAGAGGAATACTCTACGCATCGCAGGTGTCGGTGGGAGAGGAAAACAACCTTCGCATTCGCATCTACGGATCAGACGCTTCTCTGGATTGGCATCAGGAAAACCCGAACTACCTCTACGTTCGTTTCCCGGATGGGCCCGAACAGGTCTACAAGCGGGGAAACGACTATGTCGCTGAAATCACTCAGCACAACTCCCGAATTCCATTCGGTCATCCCGAAGGATTCATAGAGGCGTTCGCGAATATATACGTCAATGCCACACGCACAATGGCGGCAAAGATTTCCGGCGAGGAACCGGGCGAATTCGACACCGACTTTCCGACGGTACAGGACGGAGCCCGCGGCGTTAATTTTATTCATAAAGCGGTCGAAAGCGGTGCAAAACGTGCCTGGATCGACGCGAGTTATACGCCGCCCGCTTAGTCCGAAAGTAAGTGACTAGTCACCAGTGGATCTCTATCGCACTCCTTATTGAGTCGTTGATCGGTATTCACTCGGTTGATCGCACCGTACAAGGAATGGTGGGCAGTGCCCACCCTACAAATGTACTGCCACGGATAGCGATGTACGTTCGATAATCCGAGGGCGATCTTTTCAAAACGACCACCACAAATCAGAATCGAGGAGGCAGGAAAATGGCAAGACCTGTTACACTTTTCACTGGCCAGTGGGCCGATCTGTCGCTGGAAGACTTGGCACAGAAAGCGAGCGGATGGGGTTTCGATGGCTTGGAGTTGGCGTGTTGGGGCGATCATTTCGAGGTCGACAAAGCGCTTGAAGACTCCGACTACTGTCAAGGTAGGCATGACGTTTTAGCCAAATACGGACTAAAAGTCTGGTCGATTAGCAATCACCTTGTCGGTCAGGCGGTCTGCGACAATATCGACAGCCGCCACCAAGCAATCCTCGCTCCGAATATTTGGGGCGATGGCGAGCCGGAGGGTGTCCGTCAACGCGCCGCCGATGAAATGAAGGCAACCGCCCGCGCGGCTGCAAAGTTGGGCGTCAGCGTAGTGAACGGGTTCACAGGCAGCAGCATCTGGCACCTGTTATATTCCTTCCCGCCGAACGATCCCGCCCAGATCGATGCCGGATTTGAGGATTTCGCCAACCGCTGGAATCCGATTCTTGACGTATTCGATGAAGTGGGTGTCAGGTTCGGGCTCGAGGTTCATCCGACCGAAATCGCTTTCGACGTTGCGTCCGCAGAACGCGCCGTCGAAGCGCTTGACGGACGCGAAGCCTTCGGTTTCAACTACGATCCAAGCCATCTCGGGTATCAAGGGGTTGATTACGTGGCGTTTATCGAGCGTCTCGCCAGCCGCATCTACCATGTCCACATGAAGGATGTTTGGTGGTCCTCCACACCGCGCCTTTCCGGCGTGTTCGGCGGACACCTCGATTTCGGAGACGGCCAACGATACTGGGATTTCCGGTCGATCGGCCGCGGGAATATCAACTTTGAAGAGATTATCCGAGCGCTCAACCGCATCGGGCACGACGGCCCGTTGTCGATTGAGTGGGAGGATAGCGGCATGGATCGCGAACACGGTGCGCGAGAGGCATGCGCCGCAGTGAAAGCCTATGATTTTGAACCCTCGGATATCGCGTTCGATGCGGCGTTCGAAGATTGATCTGAAAGGCTCATGTTGAGAAAGGGCATGCAAGAGATCCGGTCTTGGGCTAGACGTAGTCCCGTTGTAACCCCTCTTAACTTGAGCCTTTTTTGCGCAGTGATGGCGCGTTGTCACATAGAAATTGAAGAGTTCCTATTAAAGAACGCGACCAAATGCAGGCGGCGTTATGTCCGGTAATCCGCGTTGATCTTGATATAGTCGTACGAATAGTCGCACGTCCACATCGTCGCCTCCGCAGTCCCGGCGTTAAGATTCGCGGTGATTGTCACGGTGTCCTGAGAGAAGAGTTGAGTCGCCTTCTCCTCGTCAAAACCGGAATTCATCCCGTTCTTCACCAGTTGGTAGTCCCCCAGCCAAACATCTACACGGTAGGGATCGAACCGAGCTTCAGATTTTCCGACCGCCATCATGATTCGCCCCCAGTTGGGGTCCTTCCCGAAAACGGCGGTCTTTACAAGGGGCGACTCCGCGATAGCTCGCGCCGCCGATCCGGCTTCGGCCTCGTTCTTAGCATTCACCACCACCACTTCAACCAGTTTTGTCGCTCCCTCACCATCCCTCGCGATCTTTTTCGCCAACTCTGTGCAGACGAATTCAAGCGCTAGGCAGAAGGCGTTGAAATCTTTGCCCGACGCTCCGGTAATTTCAGGGTTGCGTGCCGATCCGCTAGCCAGGATCTGAACTGTATCGTTTGTACTTGTGTCCGTGTCAACTGTAACCCGGTTGAATGATTGGTCGACCGATCTCCCTAGCGCTTTCTGCAACGGCGCACCCGCAATATTCGCATCTGTCGCCAGAAAGGCGAGCATCGTTGCCATGTTCGGAGCAATCATGCCGGCTCCCTTCGTCATGCCGCCGATCCGGACCGTGTGCCCGCCGACCTCAACTTCCACGGCAACCTCTTTCGGCACGGTGTCGGTGGTCATAATGGCTTGTGCCGCATCGTGCCCGCCATCTTCGCACAACGCATCGGCGGCAAGATCTATACCTCGCATGATTGCATGCATGGGCAATTGCACACCAATTACACCCGTCGAAGACACCAGCACGTTTTTTGGATCTACCTCGAGTTTCTCGGCGACCAAGTCTGCCATTTTCCGGGCATTATTTAACCCCTGTTCTCCGGTACAAGCATTCGCATTGCCGCTATTGACAACAATTGCTTGGGCAATCTGATTGTCGACGTGTTCGCGGGACAGGAGAACGGTTGCAGCACACACTCGGTTGCGGGTAAATACACCGGCAGCCACCGCGGGCGAATCCGCCACAATCAACGCAACATCTTTCTGGTTATCCGACTTCAAACCCCCGTGCACCCCCGATGCACGAATACCGGGAACGGCGGTAATTCCACCGCTAATCTGTTTCATGATGCCTCCAATTTGACGTATTACAGTTCAATTAAAATTGGGCTGCTCTTGCGCCCAAGATATGAGTGCTTTGTCAGGAGATGAGATATCTGATATGGATGTGAAGTAATATCGCTCCCAGCCAAGATAGGGCAAACCCGTGAAGATCATGAGGTTTAGAGGGTAATCATCGGAATCAGTCGCCCGCCGAAAGTCATCCCGGAATATGAATGTGGGTTTCCCGAGCGCGATTGCAATCCCCAATTCGACCATCACCCCTTCGTCGGGCGGGACGCCGTTCACGACGGCAAATATCGCGTCCGCGTCCACGACATCGTCCTTGTCTCGTTGTCCGATTCGGTATGCCCATCCGGGTACGCCACAGTCCTCATTGTTGTTGCGGGCAAACGGCTCCCACACTTCCAAGCCAATTGCTTCCAACGCTTCAATCAGGGCTGGCAACAGTGTGCCTCGCTGTTGTTCGGAAAAACCGTAGGGATTCGCCAGGTATACTGTTTTTCTTTTTTTTACGGTCATTTTCTCGAATTCCGGCTCACCTCAAGAAAGCAGAAATAAGTCCCAGAGAAGGAAAACACTAAACGCTATGACAGGAATTAAACTGAAAGAGGACCGCAGTTTTCCCTTTGCGAACGGTGCCTCTTGAACCAACATCAGAGCACCTACCGCAATCAAGACTATGTGCAAAACCGCGTAAGATATTTTTCCAAATCGGAAATCTCTGTAGGCGGACAATGCCAAAAGATTTATGGGCAGTAGCAACACAAACGGTCTGATCGATGCCGGCACACTCTCATAGAAGAAAAGCACGAAGAAGAAGCTAAACAGAATTCCCATTCGAACCGTGTCTTCAATGTTTCCGTCAATGGAATGCCGGTACGCGAATAAACCTCCCACATTCATCAAAAACATTGCCTTTATTGCCGCAAGCGGTTGGGATTGGAAAAATATGAGTGCGCCGCCCGCAATCACCGCTACTCCCACTATTGCAAAGGAAACATCGCCTTTACTGAAATCCCGATAAATCGATGTCCCTACGACAATCAAGGGTAGCGCTACGACGAAGGGTTTGATCCACGATTGTAAGTCGGTATAGAAGAAGGCAAGTATTGCAAATAGTGTAAATGATACGGCGGTCAGCACCGCGCGGTACATATCTCCACCGAGGAATTCTTTATACGCAATCATCCCTCCGACGACGATGAAATATCCGACCGTGATTATACGATTGCGATTCAAATCTTATGTTCCTCCATCGGTGGACAAGAACCCTTCAATTCTCCGTTTCTTGCCCAAATACACGACCTAAAGCCATTTGAATAGGGAGGTATCGCCCACTTTATCATCGTTATATCCTGCTTCATCATGTTAGCAATGGGGAGTTGCCATCGGGATTGGAAGCACCCTCACCGAATAGATGGCGCGTCCGGTTTAGATAAAGAAACTGAGTATCGTCGCGGGTTCTTCTGATTTTCGAGATTCCGGTATTGTTGTGCGGGAAACGGTTTAGAGATTTTTTTGCCTGCGGCGACTCAAGCAAGGTTCCGAGCATTATCGATCCGGAACCTCCGTGCGTAATCGCGCCGATCTTCTCGTCTTCTCCAAGGTGGTGCTGATCCAGATGCGCAACAAATTCCAGACAATTCCTGTTTACCAGACGCAGTATCCGGGCATCGTCTAACAATGGCGCCTGTTCGTCGGAATCACACTCTGGAAACCACCATCCTTCGTCCGTCGCGTCATTAGGCAAAACCACTGAAGAACAAACTTCGCGTAATTGAGAGCGCGTCATACCGGGCAGTTGTGTTATGCCCCCATCAACACGGTCCTCCCATATGCCGCCCCACTCGTGGATGCCGACAAAAACATGAGGTGCAAGCTCGAGGTGTTTACTGACAAATGCGGCAGTCTGCACCGCACGGAGCATCGCGCTGCAATAAAGGCGTGTAATGCCCAGGTCCTTCAGCGCACGCCCCGCTCTGTCCGCTTGCTGCTTCCCGATCTCTGTCAGCGGTGGATCGGGAACGCGCGCATCTCCGCGGTTGTTGGTCGACTGACCGTGACGAATCAGGTACAATTCCATAATCTGTTATTTCCTTCCGGTGCGGAGAATTTCGGCAAGCATGCGTTTTATTGCCGGTACCACACTATAACATCTGTTTCACGTACGGGTTCGATGCATTGTTCTTCCAAATAATTCCGTCGAGTATGTAATGTGTAATCTGCGGCAATGCCAAGAGTGCATACGCAAATGCAACCGCAAGTGAACCCTCAAAGAGCCCGATAAAATAAGCCGGAAATAGTTCGCCTTTCTCTCTGAATAGCAGCATATCCCAGCCAAATTCCTCGATATAAGCCAAAACAACTGCGCCAAATATAATGGTCGCGATCATCTGGATGACCGGCACCGATCGATTCAAACTCGTATTTTTCCGCAGCTTATACCAGACGACCAGTACCATGTACGGCAGACCGTGCGCAACGACGTTGGTGATGGAAAAGACGATATCGGAGTTAAAGTAAACGATCCCGAAATACCAGTTGAACGCGGTAACCAATACCCAAGCTATCTTTCCGTAAGCGAGCTTGCCAACCTGTTTGACAGAGGCGACGCACTCCTCGATTAACCAACATGCCAAGATGCCCCAATACAGTACATTCGTAACTATTAACTTTTGATGTGGTAGTTGAAAGTGTCTCAGGAATACGAAATCACCGGATACAAACCATTCGAATGCCCTATCTTGCGCTACATGCCAGTAGACGACAGGATAGAGAACTGCAAGGTAGATTACGAGTTTGTCCGGAATGCGTTTGCTAATTCTCCCCTGTCTGACTCGGTACAGTGCCAGAAAGCCGAACTGTTGTTTCGCGAAATGGGAAACCGCGAGATAAGCCAGTAGACGCCAGAACAGTTGAACGGAGAAGAAACAAAGGACAAATACGGCGAGAAAGGAAATGAGCGGGATTGACCACGTCTTCCGCCCCAACCTTTCAGTCTCATCTTTGTCCGTATATGTTCGGAACAGCGTGCTCCAAACGTGGCTTACATCAAATCCCAAGATGAAGACTGCCCATGCCCACAAGGGCAAATCGTGTTCGAGAAAGGAAGGTGGCAATAGGAAAATCACCGCCCAAATAACAACCAGTGGCAAGAAAAAGAAACTTACATCGGCACTTCGGGAAATTAACCACGAATTACTCATTATCTTGCTGTGGGTGTTACGACTGTGCTGTCAGCTTGTCGATGTCCTCCCACTTAAAAAGGGAGTCATTCACAACTTTGGCACCGTGTTGTGCGTAAAATTCCTTATACGGGTTACACTCTGCCGCATTCACATAAACCGACGCGACGCCCCGATTCTTGAACCATCTAGCCAGAATGCTAAGCAGCTTTACCTCCACCCCTTTTCCCCACTGAGGCTTCAATATGTTCATTGACTGAATTTCACCTTGTGGATCCGGGTGAGAAGATAGATGTCCGGCGATATATCCGACAATATTCAACTTAATCATCGCAACGTATATCGCCCGATGGATACCAGTCGTTTCAGTGCTGGCGGTGCGATTAAAATAGTCGCACCACCAGTGGTAGCGAATGTCGAGGCAATTCTCGTACCTCTCTTGGCAAGAAGGATTGGATCCAACTCGCGATCGCAACTCGATTTCCGCGATTCGCTTCAGATCCCCGGCTTTCGCCATTCGGTATTGGTACATATCAAACTAGACAGCTAGTAGGTTTCCGCATTCTCGGGATGCTGCCTTGACCTTTGCTGTTTCTAACAACAATCGCTACTGGCAATTGCTGGGCCGGTAATCGAGCCAAGATCATCAAGAATGGAAGAGTAGACAGTGATAGGAATTAGCATGTTGGTACGGTGCGACAGCTTGTTTATTATATCTTGTGGGGAGTCAGCTTATCAAGAGGATTGGGTGGATACGACACGGGAATCGCATCTAGTTTCAGAAGAGGGCTCATGGTGGTAGAACGTGTTGGGTTTCACGTAGGTTTTGGCTTGTTCAAGCGAAATAGGTGTTTGAGAACTGCAAAGAGGTTAGCGATTACAAACGGGTTCCCGTTCAACCCAACCTACGACTCCCAAAATAGTTTCACAAAATCAGTGGTTTCTTTTCCAAAAAAATGTGGTTAGTGTTGGGTGCCGGTGAGGTTAGAAGGGATCTCTATCGCACTCGCTGTTCACTCGCTTGATCACCTACCGGCACGGTTGAACAGTATTTTGTGCCAGTCTCGCAAGCATTGATTTCTTAGCGAATAGACCACTTGGTGCGATTTTCTGTTTTGTGATAAAAGATATTCCGATGCGTTTCCACTGGTGGGCACGGTGGTAACGGTCATTAGCGAGACAACAAGCAAAGATTCGGTCTGGAGGAGGGAGGAATCGCTACTCTAAACCGCGGCACTTTGAGCGATGGTCCGGCAAGTTGATTCCGAATTCATAGTGCCGGTTCTTCCAGCATTTCGAGGTAATACAGCGTGGGGTCTGCAATGACTTCGCGTACACTTCGGATGAATCAATCCAGGTCGCGGAAGTTGGGAACCTCAACCGGAGCGCCGCCGTTGGCAATCGACTGCTCGGAGACCAAGCCGGGTACGGTGAAATCAAGGGCAGTATAGACACCTAACGGCGGTTCGCTATCGCGAATAATGCAATCTACAAAGTCTCGCAACTCAAAGTAATCGCCGAGTCCGCCGGTCAATTGAGCGGCTTCTTGCGGCGGGTTCTTCCATCTATCCGGCAGGAATTCGTCCTCAAACGCCGCGAGCGGCATCCACTCATCACCTTGATCTGACAACCAAATCTTCGGCTGATCTCCAAACCCTCGACTACCCTCATAGCAACCCTTCGTGCCTTGAAGACTGTAATAGGAGGTCGGCGGACGGTTGGAAAGCATATCTATGCGAATTTTAATGAGCGCGCCACTCTCGGTTTTGCATAGCATCATCACCGTATCCTCCATCACGTATTGAGGGTCGGTGTGCACTCCTGTTCCCAAGCAACTTACGCTTACAACCCGATCACCGATCCACTGCAGTATCGGACCGAGGTGGTGTGTCGCGTAGTTGCACCGGTTGACGCCGACTTGCCAATGGAAACGCCACGTCGGATTGCCTTCGCTATCGTGATGAAGAGATTTGACATTATGAAGGTATTCACCCTCCCCAAAATATAATTCGCCAAACATCCCCCGCCGCACCATGCTGCCAATTAGCACATTGGATTTGAGGTAACAGTAATTCTCCGCCATCATGTATTTCGTGCGACTCCTCCTGACGGCTCGAACCAATTCCGCGCACTGATCAAGCGATACCGCCGCCGTTACCTCGCTGATCACATGCTTTCCTGCGTTTAACGCCGCAATAGTTTGCGGGACGTGAAGATTTTCGGGAGTCGCCAACACGACAATCTGGATGTCGTCGTCTTCGAGCAGTTTCTCATAATCCGTGAATTGTTTAGCTATGCCGTGCTTCGCCGCGACAGTGTACAGCGTTTCCTCGTTCAGATCGCAGAGTGCGGCTACTTCCGTTTCTGTGATTGTCTCAAACGGATGGATAAATCCTACGCCCCGACGGGCTCCGACAATTCCGACATTAAATTTCGTTGCCATTGGTCTGCTCCTGGTACCCAGCTCTGAACGATGGAAACCTGTAAAACTTGAATCCAATTATACCAACTCGCCTGTTGGTGTCAATATCAAAACACGGTGCGGATGCTATTGTCATTCTACCTGAACGGGATAGTACACTGTAGACTATTGCTTCACCGATTCGATGCGGCAATGCGGGACTAAACGAACCATGTTGGACACTTGCTGGTTGAAGTGATACAATAACTTAGGTGTGCCGGCTCAATTTGCACACATTAAGAGCATTAAACATCCGACGTCATCCGAGAGTTCCAGGCAGTTATTGTCCGCGCCCCATTTCCGCTTCAAAAGGAGCAACAGAAGTGAAGATTAAAGATATTCATGCCGTAGCAGTCAGTCTTACTCCCGAATCCAAGACGAAGCCTCGGGTTCCACGTGTTGAGACGGATGGGTTCACCAGCCCGATGGCGCGCTATCCCGAATTCAAAAGAAGTGATTGGAACACCGAATGGACGCGCCTAGCCTGCGTCGTCACTGCCGAGGACGGAACTTGGGGATTAGGATTGACGGTAAATAGCGGCCCCGTACTTAGCATCATCAACGACCATTTTGCTCCTCTGCTGATGGGCCAAAACTGCATTGCCACCGAGAAACTCTGGGATGTGATGCGTCGGAGTTCCGCTCCCTACCATAGCGCGGGGTTGGGGAGCTATGCTATCAGCGCCGTGGACAACGCCCTATGGGACTTGAAAGGTAAATTACTCGGACGCCCAGTCTACGAACTTCTCGGCGGGCCGCAGAAGGACAAAATCTTCTGCTACGCAAGCAACACCGACATATCATACGGTACGGAGCATAGCATCGCGTGGTTTTTGGAATTGGGATTCAAGGCGGTCAAACTCTTCGCGCGGCACGGTCCCGAATCGGGAATCGAGGGAATCCGAGCGACGGAGGAGTTGGTTGCAAACACTCGGGGGCAAATAGGCGATGATGTTGAACTGATGCTGGACGCTTGGATGTCGTTGAA
Source organism: Candidatus Poribacteria bacterium (assembly GCA_028820655.1). GTDB lineage: Bacteria > Poribacteria > WGA-4E > WGA-4E > JAJDTR01 > JAJDTR01. The sequence continues at coordinate 173,783 of JAPPIK010000004.1, forward strand.
TGTGGAGTATGTGGTGAGGCTGGTGGAGGCGCTAAAGCCGTACCGCTTGAAGTGGCTTGAAGATTATCTGCTGCCCGAGGATATGGACAGCTATTTCAAGGTGCGGGAACGAGTGCCGGCGCAGATTCTCGCGACCGGCGAGCATTGGTACACCATCCACCCGTTTGCATTGGCGGCCGGAAAGGGGTTGGTGGACATCTTGCAGCCGGATGTCCAGTGGGTGGGCGGCGTTACGGCGCTGGTGCGAATCTGCCACATCGCCGAAGCACACGGTCTGAGCGTCATTAGCCATGCCGGTATGAATTACCCATACGGGCAGCATGTTTCGTATGCGATGCCGGCAATTCAATGGGGTGAACGCTCGGAAGGTGTCTCCCCGCCCGGAGTACCGCTCGAAGAGATGGTTGTGCTGCCGGGAACCCCCGTGATCAAAGACGGTTTTCTGATCCCCAGCGACGCCCCCGGATTCGGTATTGAGGTGACCAAGGACTGGCTTGAGAGCAAAGCGGTTTAGGAATTTGGTCCGAGCGTGGGCTCATGTGCCCACCGCCGACGGTTCTTGACGATTCAATCAATTTCCGAATACGTCAACATTCACGATCAAAGGCGTGGTGCAACGTAGAGTTTTTCGCCGGATTTCATTGAGTGGGTGTTACCGGAGGTCAGGAGCGAGGTTTTTCAACCTTCCCCAGATTGTGACTTGCTTGGGGTTTGGGAAAACCGGCAGCAATCCCGGATTCAACCAGTCCGGATCGACATCATTCTCAAAATGTAAGTCGCTGAGTTGTTTGAGGTATTCTCCATCGGCAGCCATCAAGTGGATTTGATCTCTAAACCCAGCATTCCTATCGGACACGAAGGCAATTAGTTGACCGTCCGGGGACCAAGAGGGGTAATAGTCGAGCGCGCCATTTTCGGTCAACCTCTCGAGTCTTCTTCCATCTGGCGACACGACGAAGATTTCCATATTCCCGTCAATCTTCCCGGAAAATGCGATGTTCTGTCCATCCGGAGACCAGGATGGTAGGCCCTTGAACGCCAAATCGTGTGTGAGTTTCACGACATTCGTCCCATCGGCGTTCATCGCGTAGATTTCAGTGCCCTCTTTTGACTTTGAAACAAATGCTATCCTTTGACTGTCAGGCGACCACGAGAGCGTCGTTACCGGATTGTCTTTCAGTTTCCTGCGATTGCCGCCGTCGCTATCCATCACGTAGATACCGGGCGTTTTATCGGCAATGACGAGCGACCAGTAGGCAATTTTTTGACCGTCGGGCGACCACGACGGCCAGTTGTCATGCCATCCATCTGTTAGTCTCTCTTGATTTAATCCATCGGAATCCATTACGTAGATTTGGATTTTCAAGGGCGTTCTCCCTGACACGAAGGCGATTTTCCGGCCGTCGGGAGACCAGGTTGGCCCCCAGTCCTTCACTTTGTTGCGCGTGAGTCTTTTCTGGTTCCCTCCGTCGGCGTCCATGACGTAGATTTCCCCGTTCCCATGTCTTGTGGTGGTGAATGCAATTCGCGGGTTGCGCGCGGCGAATGCGTAAGCCGATAGCAGTTCTATGCTTAACAGATAGATGAACATCGCCGTAAACACATGACGTTTGTTAGTCGGTTTTAGCTGCATTTCTTCCCTTTCACGTTTCCAGATTGCGTTATATCCGCGGGTTATCGGTTCTGTTTGACACGTCCCCATTGGATTACCAACTTACCTTTTGATGACACTGCCTGCGGTGCGGGACGCCAAGACGCCATTCTGTTCATCTCCCGTTCCGAACCGTGGGTAAGTTGAATGATATTCGTTCCATCAGGATTCATTAGGAAGAGCTCCTCTCCCACCAAGGTTCGCAGGGACGTAAAGACGATGTGCCTTCCGTTGGGTGACCAAGCCGGATAAGCGTCCCACGCGAAGTGATGCGTGAGACGAACCACGTTGCTTCCATCGGCATCCATCACATAGATGTCGTGGTTACCTTCCTGCCAAGCTTGAAAGATGATCCGCTCCCCTTTCGGGGACCATGACGGGTTTTCATTGATCGACAGTGGATTTTGCGTGAGGTTGACTGGATTTGCCCCGTTAGCATTCATGACAAAAATGTCCGATTGCGCAAACTGATTTCCTGAAGCAAAAGCAATCTTCATGCCGTCCGGTGACCAAACCGGCGTTTCTTCCTTCGCGATAGTGACGGTAAGCCGAACGATTTTCATACTGTTGACATGCATCACGTAAATCTCGCTATTCCCTTCTCGGTTTGAGGCAAACGCAATGCTCCTCCCGTCCGGCGACCAAGAAGGCGACTCGTCGTACGCGGGAACCTGTCGCCTGTTTGTTGTCAAACGGACCGGTCTTTTTCCATCCGCGTCCATGATATATATTTCATTAGTCACGCCGTTTCGACGATTCGACGTAAAGGCAATCTTCGTTCCGTCGGGCGACCAAGCGGGGTAAGAGTCAATAGCCGGGTGCTTAGTTAACCGCACGAGGCCCGTCCCGGCGGAATCCATCACGTAGATTTCCTGGTTGCCGTCTCGCGTTGAAATGAAAGCGATTTTCGTCTCAATGGCGCACGCCGATTCAACAGACGCGATCAGTAAACATATCCCAAGAATGAATAGATTTCGCTGAAAAGCCATTAAGCGTGCCGTTCGGTTCAACAACCTATAGAATCCCAATTCGGCCTCCTTCCATCCTACCAGTCATCACGGTTTAGTGATCATGTTTTACCGCACCCCAGAAAGTAGGTACGCCCTCTAGCGGATACACCTGAAGCGACTCAGACAGCCAGCCGGGACGCCTGCTCTCGGTGCCGCGTGGAGTTCTCGTGAGCCTGAATGTTCGCCGCCCGTCGGAATCCATCACATAGATATCCCATCCGCCTCCACGGTCCGATACAAAAGCAATTCTTGCCCCATCCGGCGAATAGGATGGCGAGATGTTATTCCCTTTCTCTGCAGTAAGACGCGTGAGTCTTTTTCCATTTGCCGTCATCACATAAATGTCGCCGCTATCACGCCAGGCGTTGAAAGCGATCCAGCTTCCATCCGGCGACCACGAAGGATTGCGACAATTGGAAATCCCTTTGTTGCGAGTGAGGTTGCGCACACCTGTTCCATCTGCCTCCATGACGAAAATATGGTGGGATCCAAATATTCCATCAGGATTGGAATCAAACGCTATTTTTCTTCCGTCCGGCGACCAACTCGGCGAGCCTTCCGACATTTGGTGCCGGGTCAACCTCACAAGGTTATTTCCATTGGTGTCAATGGTGTAAATCTCCCAGTTATCAACACGGAAAGATGTAAAGGCTATCTTCGTGCCATCCGGCGACCAAAACGGACCGTGTTCTAGAAAATTGCTATTGGTAAGTCTAACGACGTTACTGCCGTCACTGTCCATGACGTAGAGATCCGAAGGTCCGCGACGCATTGATTTGAAAGCAATCTTTCGTCCATCCGGCGAGCCGGCGGGATCGCGGTCATCTGCCGGGTCGTCCGTGAGTTGGACAATGTTGTTTCCCTTTGCGTCCATGGCGTAAATGTCCCAGTTGCCATTTCGGTTTGATTCAAAAACGATTCTCGGCTCGAATCTCTGCGCCGTGCTGTCCGACGCGACCACCAACACCGACAGCAATAGTAGCAGTAGTGATAGGCATTTCCTGATAAATGGGCCGGATTTAATTGTTGTGTGGCCATGCATTGATTCGTCTTCCTTTGACTCGCTGCTACGACAGCTTTATCGAGGTCAACAACCGGCCCTACTTCCGTTTGACCTCTCCCCATAATGTCGATAGCCTTCCGATCGGAGTGACCGCAAATGGGACGGGCAACCAGGAGGGATCTCTGTTTTCAACGCCTGCTCGAGTCTTTGTGAGTTGGACCACTCCCCGTCCGTCGGTCTCCATCAACTTGATGTTCCGGTTTCCTTCTCGGTCAGACGAAAAGGCGATTTTTGTCCCGTCGGGCGAATAGGATGGCGATCTGCTGTTTCCTTCCCCATTTGTAAGTTTCGCTAGCCTTTTTCCATCAGCAGTCATGGAGTAGATGTCACTGACCTTGTTGTGCCACACGTAGAAAGCAATCCTGCTTCCGTTTGGCGACCACGAAGGACTGAAACACTTGGTTAGGTCCGTGTTGCCGGTAAGATTGCGAGTTCCATCCCCGTTTGCGTCCATGACGAAAATATGCCACGACACGGATCTTCCATCAGGATCGGAGTAAAACGCAATCTTCTTTCCGTCTGGTGACCAACTTGGACCACCGTCCAGCCTCTTGTTTTCTGTCAATCTTGTTAGGTTATTTCCATCGGTGTCAATGGTGTAAATCTCCCAGTTGTGAACGCGGTATGATGCAAAAGCAGTCTTCGTGCCATCCGGCGACCATGAAGGGTTGAGTTCAAGAAAGTTGCTATTGGTAAGTCTAACGACGTTACTGCCGTCACTGTCCATCACGTAGAGATCCGAAGGTCCGTGGCGCATCGATGTGAAAGCGATCTTTTGCCCGTCGGTCGAGCCGGCGGGATCGCGGTCGTCTGCCGGATCGTCAGTGAGTTGGACAAGGTTGTTTCCGTCTGCGTTCATGGCGTAGATGTCCCAATTGCCATTGCGGTTCGATTCGAAGACGATTTTCGGTTCGAATCTCTGCGCCGTGCTGTCTGGCACAACCAACATCACCAATACCAATAGTGACAAGCATTCCCTAAAAAATGGGCTGGCAATAATTACTGGGTGGCCATGCATTGATTCGTCCTCCCTTGCGTTCTTGCTGCGACAGCGTTATCGGAGTCAATCACCGGCACTACTACCGTTTGACCTCTCCCCACGTGGTCGCCAATCTCTCACGCGTCGATATTTCTTCTGCTGCAGGATTCCAGGCAGGATTGATTTCCTCAATCTGAAGCGTTTCAGTAATGTTTAGGAGCCCGGTGCCATCGGCATTTATTATGAATATGTCATCTCTGCCGTCCGGCTCCCGTCGGTGAAAGGCAATTATCTCTCCGTCTGGCGACCATGTGGGGAGCCCCTCGGATGCAAATCGTCTCTCGTCGGTGAGCATAACGGGATGGCTCCCATCCGCATTCATGACGTGGATGTTGACCGGTGCAAACCAGCGGTTCGGGTTTGGAGATGCCTCGAACGCAATCCGTGTTCCATCGGGCGACCACGCCGGGAACTGATTCACCGCTTCAGGATTTTGGGTGAGGTTGGTTCGATTCGCGCCATCCGCATCCATCACATAGATGTCCGACATGTTCTGTTCTCCGCGCGGCACCTGCAATGCGCCAAAAGCAATTCTCGTTCCGTCGGGCGACCAGGTCGGCCTGTCTTCAATGTGCACGTCTTGAGTGATGTTAATAGGATTCGTACCGTCGGCATCCATCACATAGATGTCCGGTTGACCGTCGCGGTTTGACCAAAAGGCAATCTTCATTCCGTCGGGCGACCAGGCCGGAAATAGATTCCTTTTGTACTCGCCTTTGGTGAGATTCAATCGGTTTTCACCATTGACATCAATGACGAAAACATCGACTTCATCGCCAAAAAACCCGTTGAATCCATATGAAAACGCAACTCTTGACCCGTTCGACGACCACGCAGGCGTGCCGCCGGACGCGAGTTGGAGGGACTCGGAACCGTCCGCGTTCATGATGTGGATGTACCAATCCCACTCACCCTCTTTGTTTGAATAATATGCAATCTCGCCACCAACACCGTGTTCGGCACCGGTTAACCCGATGATGAAACTCATTACGAGCGTTGCCGCGAATTTTCGTAGCAATCCTAGACTCCCCTTCAATAATCGAAAGCGCATTTTGAGTTTCCTTCCATGCAATGATCTCGTGTGCATCGTGCAATGTAACTAGCGACCATCGTTTTCGATGCCATAGTAGCAGGATCCGTTACTATCGGAGGTTGGATGCGAGATTCTTGAGTTTACCCCAGATGGTAAGTTGGTTGCCCGCCGGTGACACCGCAAGTCCGGGGGCTGCATACCAATCGGGATCGAAGTCTCCTCCCTTGTGCACATTGCTCAAGCGCTTCAAGTGCTCTCCGTCAGAGGTCATCAGATATATTTTTCCTTCATTGAGACCTAATGTCACGGAGCCATAGGCAATCCACCGACCATCCGGAGACCATGCGGGAGACGAGTCCCGTACGGAAAACCCTTCCCGAATCCCCTCCGTTAGGTTTTTTCGGTTCTCGCCGTCCGCGCCTATTACCGAGATGACGGTTCCTTCGCCATCCCATGACGCAAATGCAATCTCGCTCCCATCCGGAGACCACGACAACTCTCTCTCGTTGACGAGATTGTGTGTGAGCCTCGTCTGGTTCTCCCCGTCCGCGTCCATTACGTAGATTTCAGAGCGCCCTCCCAACCAAGACGCATATGCAATCCTGCGAGCGTCCGGAGACCATGCGGGCATTGCGTTCGACCTCGGCGCACCGGTTAGTCTTGTCCGATGTCGTCCGTCCGTGCCAATCACGTAGATATCAAGATTAGACTCTCCTGCGGTCGACTCGAAAGCAATTTGGCGCCCGTTTGGAGACCATGCCGGATTCTGGTTCCACGCTCCATCCGTTAACCGCATTAGATTTCTTCCGTTGCTATCCATTAGGTAAATTTGAATATTCCCGCCGTTTCGATTGGAGACGAATGCAATCTTTCGCCCATTCGGCGACCATGAGGGTTGAATGTCGATAGCCGGATGGTGGGTTAGCCGTACCTGATTATGCCCATCGGAAGCCATCACATAGATCTCCGCATTCCCGTCTCTCGTAGACGCGAATGCAATTTGCGGCAAATGGTGGGAGGAGAGGACAGTTTTCGCAGACATCGGGCCAATCAACAAAAAGATTAAAACTCGTGTGAATATCCGAAGATCCCAGTTCGGTATCGATGTCATGATGCCTCGTGAATGCCTATTCGAAATATCGGAATGAATCCGAGAAACAGCGATAATCAGCGCAGTCTTGCCCCAAATTCCTTCAGTTCTCCCAAAATCTTAGGTTGACTTCCCGCTGATGACACAGAAAGTCCCACCGGTGCAAACCAGTCGGGATGGCCGTCTCCGCCTTTGTGCAGGTTGCCCAAACGGCCAAGGTGCTCTCCATCCGCGGTCATCAGGTGGATTTCTCCTTCGTTGAGACCAATTGTGTGGGAGCGATACGCAATTATTCGACCATCGGGAGACCAAACTGGATCCGTGTTCCACACAGCGAATCCGTCCCACACTTCATTGAAAAGTTCCTTTCGGTTAGCGCCATCAGCATCCATCACTGCGATGATCGTGTCTTCATTCTTCGATGTCCAAAAGGCAATCCTGCTCCCGTCGGGGGACCATGAAGGTCCGCGTTCATTTTCCGAATTGTGTGTCAATCTCTTCCGATTCTTGCCGTTAGCGTTCATCACGTAAATCTCCGGGCCCTCGCCACCCCGCCAAGACACAAATGCAATCCGTTGGCTGTCGGGGGACCACGTTGGATGTCTGTCGATCGACGGAACGCCCGCCTCCAATCTTTGCAAGTTCGTTCCATCGGGGGAAACCACATGGATTTTAGAGCTCCATTCTTCATCTCCACCACTTTCGAAAGCGATCGTTTGACCGTCAGGAGACCAAGCAGGAAACCAATCGCGAGGTCCTTGTGTGAGTCTTCGCGGGTTTATTCCGTTACTATCCATCACGTAGATTTGGTAATTGCCGCCATTTCTATTGGAGATAAACGCGATTCTTCTTCCGTCAGGCGACCATGAAGGATGAGAATCTGCTGCAGGATGGTGTGTTAGTCGTATCGCGTTAACCCCGTCGGCATCCATCACGTAGATTTCTTTGTTTCCGTCTCTTCCGGAACTGAATGCAATCTGAGTTTTGTGGTCAGAGGCAAGCACAATTTTCGCGATGATTACCCCGTACATCAGACAGGCAATAAGCGCCACAGATATTATGAACTTGCAGTTCAGTTTCATTGGCATGATTCCTTCTAGCTTGCTGTCTGTTCAAGCCTTTCGAATAACCGAGGCATTTTGTGAATCAGCGCAGCCCTGCCCCAAATTCCTTTAGTTCTCCCCAAATCGTAGGTTGACTGCCCACTGATGACACAGAAAGTCCCGCAGGACCAAACCAGTCCGGGGCATAATCTGTTCCCCTGTGTGAGTCGCTCAGTGGCGTAAGATATAAACCATCGGCGGTCATCAAATGAAGTTCGCTCTTGAGGCTGACTTTTCGCCAATGTTCAAATGCAATCGTATTGCCGTCGGGCGACCAGGCTGGATGCCAGTCCTCCCTTTCATTGTCGGTCAACCGTTTGCGGTTTTTGCCGTCTGCATCCATGACAAAAATATCGAAATCGCTGGATTCAGGGTCTTCGATGCCCGTTGAACAGAACGCGATTTTTTCGCCGCTAGGAGACCACGCGGGTTGGCGTTCACTGACGTCTGTGAATGTCAACCTCGACAGATGTCGTCCGCCGGCATCCATCACGTAAATATCAGCTCTCTCACCGTCTCGCCAAGACTCATATGCAATCCGACGGCTGTCAGGAGACCACGTCGGATGGCTGTCGCTCGATGAGATGTCCGCTCCCAACCTCCGCCAATTCGTTCCATCGGGGGCAACCGCATGAATTTTAAGGTACGGCTCTACATCACCAAAGCCTTCGAAAGCAATCGTTTGACCATCCGGAGACCAAGCCGGAAACCAATCGCGCGGTCCCTGTGTGAGTCTTCGCAGGTTCTTCCCATTACTATCCATCACGTAGATTTGGTAACTGCCGCCGTTTCTATTGGATATAAACGCGATTCTTCCTCCGTCGGGCGACCAAGAAGGGTGAGCGTCATCGGCGGCATGGTGTGTGAGTCGTATCCGGTTAACCCCATCCGGATCCGCCACATAAATTTCATGATTTCCAGCTCTCTTGGAGGTGTATGCTATCTGCCCCTTGTGGTGGGAGGCGAGAATGTTGCTCGCGGGCATTACCCCGATCAACAGGAATATGAAAAACCTCGTGAAAAGCAGTCGTTTGCGATAAGCATCATGCAACATGATTCCTCCTAACACCACTTCTTAAAATGTCGGCGCCTAAACGACGAAAATTAAGCTACCCCAATGCGAGGCGAGGAGATCTCTATCATACTCGCTATCCGCTCGCTGATCTTTATTCGGCCGCTTGAATCCAGTCCGCGGAAAATTAGAACGATATGAATTTAGGATTTAAACTCGCCGGAGGCGAATTAATTCCACCTCAGACACAGGAAGATCGATTCAAAGCGGCGGCGCGTCACTGCTAAGCACCTTATTTTGTTGACTCTTGAGCGGAGGAGAATCGGCGACGGATGTCGAATCGGCTGCTTACAAACAAAATGCGACTAAAATCGCCTGCGATGGAGGGTCAAATCGTCGTCCGGTTTGAAGCGTTACGATTCGTCACGAATCCAAGTAGATGATTTAACCACATCCACCCTTCGCGGCCACTACGGATTGCGATCGTGAATAGTAGTGGACAGGACTCACCGGTTGCTCTGCGCCATGGTTAACGATTGAAAGACACAATTCTATGCGGGAGATGTTAATATTTTACCACAGTTAATGATGTTCGTCTACAGGAAACCGCGTGACATCCCGGCGCGTCGAGTCCCGCAAGACATTTTTGAATTCCCTAATACTGAATCGAAAACGGCCGTTCACCCGCTAAAGGATCTCTCCATACTCCAGTCGCACTTTTCCCATCGGTACAACTGGAACAAGACTTGCTCCTCATGACGGCGCGGATTTTTGTATTGATTTTTCCACACCGTTCATATATAGTTGACACTTGGCTGTCGGGGGAGTTTCCGTGCCGTGGCAGTACCGTTAACGAGATTAATGATGAGACACGATGAATTTCACGATTCGTAAGCTGACAGAACACATCGGCGCCGAAATTCGGGACATTGACCTTAACTCTCCGATTAGTCGAGAGACCTTCGCTGAACTTCGCATCACGCTTGCCGAATACGCGGTTCTGGTCTTCCATGATCAACAGATCACGGATGAGCAACATGTGGCATTCACGGAAGGGTTGGGCAAGATAGAGATGACGATGCGAAATGACCCCATCGGTGATGGCGGCCCCGTCGGCGTCCTTACGAACCTTGATGAGAACGGCGAACTCATTTCACCTGACGACCCCCGGATGGTGTACCATCAAGGCAACGGACTTTGGCACTCGGACGGTTCGTTCAAGCGCGTGCCATTGAAAGGCTCACTGCTGGCGGCAAAGGTCGTGCCTCCTGAAGGCGGGGGGACCGAATTCGCCAGTCTCTGCGCCGCCTACGCCACCTTGCCCGATGAGAAGAAAGCACGTCTTGAAGGGCTAGTCGCGGAACACAGCTTGGCGCACTCTCGCGATCAGATTGCGCCGAACCTGATGAGCGGCGCCTTTTTGGAGGAGACACCGTCGCAGAACCAAGCCTTGGTGCGCATAGTGCCGGAAACGGGAAAGAAGGCGCTTCTCGTCGGTTCTTATGCAACCCACATCATCGGCTGGCCCATTGAGGAGGGCAAAGCGTTGCTGAAGGAACTGTTGGATTGGTCTACCCAACCGCAGTTTGTCTACCGCCACAAATGGCGCGCGAATGACCTCGTCGTTTACGACAATCGCTGCTGTCTCCATCGCGCGCGGCCGTGGGATGGGCGCAAATACGCGCGTGTTTTGCACCGTACCACACTTGCTGGGGACGGACCTACGACAGCTTAAGATAGAACCGCAACGAGAAATCTCGGAATTAATCATGACCTCTACTATATCTCGTGCATCACAACGAAATAAAAATTGTGACTGGAGAAAAACATCATGAGTCTTGATCACCCGGCAAAACCGACCGCAGAAGAGATGGCAACGACGAAAGAGTGGATCGCTTCAAATCTCGGACGAGAGGCCACTTCTCACCCCTTCTCCTTCAAATTCGGAGACAGAACATCAGCCGATTTTTTCAAAGATTGCGAAATCGAAGACTCCTCCGAGGAGTTGGATGGCCACCGCACTCGCCGGACACTCACATACATGGATCCGCAGACGGGCCTAGAAATGCGATGCATTGCAATTGAATACAGCGATTTTCGTGTCGTCGAATGGACGCTCTACTTTAAGAATACCGGCACCTCGGACACTCCTATTCTTTCAGACATTCGTACCTTGGAAATAGACCTGAATTTTGAGGCAGGGGAAAATGCGGACGATGTCGTACTGCACCATTTCGCGGGCGGATTCGCCGAAGCAAGCGCTTACCAGCCTTTCCAGACGGTGATGGGCCCCGGTACAAGCAAGCGCTTTAGCGGCGCCGGAGGTCGTCCAACGAATTCGGACATGTCGTATTTCAACATCGAAGGTAGTAAAAATGAAGGTGTCATCATGGTTGTCGGGTGGCCCGGACAGTGGTCCGCCGACTTCGGTTGCAGTTCGGATGGGACATTGCACGTCACCGCCGGTCAGGAACTGACTCATTTTACTTTGCACCCCCAAGAAGAGGTTCGCACGCCGTTGATGGCGCTTCTGTTCTGGAAGGACCGTGATTGGATCGATTCGCAGAACGTTTGGCGGCGGTGGATGATGGAACATAGCATGCCCAAACCCTACGGTAAACTTCCCGAACCGCGCGTGCTCGGCTCAAGTTACCGCGTCTACGGCGAGATGGTAAACGCAACCGAAGAGAATCAAATCATGTTTATCGATCGCTATATTGAAGAGAACATCAAGCTCGAATATTGGTGGATGGACGCGGGCTGGTATCCCTGCGATGGCGGTTGGGGAAACGTAGGCACATGGGAGGTGGATACGAATCGTTTCCCGCGAGGATTGCGCGCCATCAGCGACTACGCTCATACCAAGGACATCAAGACGATGGTTTGGTTCGAGCCGGAGCGAGTTTCCGCGAACTCTTGGCTTGCCGATAATCATCCCGAATGGGTGTTGGGCGGCGCGGAGGGCGGACTGCTAAATCTCGGAAATCCGGACGCATGGAACTGGTTAACCAATCATGTCGATGAACTTTTGACCCAGCAGGGCATTGATGTCTACCGACAGGATTTCAACATGGATCCACTGGATTACTGGCGCGGGAATGACGCGGACGACAGACAAGGCATCACCGAAATTAAGCATGTGACCGGGTATTTGGCATATTGGGACGAGTTGATTCGCCGCCACCCAGATATGCTCATCGACACCTGCGCCTCAGGCGGACGGCGGAACGACCTGGAGACCCTACGCCGCGCCGTACCGCTTTGGCGCACCGACTATCAATATGAACCCGTGGGAGAGCAGTGCCAAACCTACGGCATCTCTTTCTGGATACCCTACCACGGCGGGGGCAACGTCGCCGACGCGAGCGCCGACTACGGAGGAGAGGGCTACACGGCAGTCGAATCGTACGCATTCTGGAGCACCTGTTATCCGAGCATCAACAGCGCAATCGACATACGTGTCAAAGACATCGACTACGAAGGGCTGCGAAAGTTGCACCGGCAGCGGCGAGAGATGGTAGATTACTATTACGGTGATTTTCATCCACTCACCGACTACAGCTTGGAGACGGATGCCTGGATAGCTTGGCAGTTCAACCTGCCGGAGTCTGGCGAGGGAATGGTACAGGCGTTCCGCCGACCCGAGAGTGGGTCCGACACATGCATCTTCACCCTTCATGGATTGACACCGGAATCCAACTACAGACTAAGCACATTTGACCGCGACGGAGAGATCATAATGAGCGGGGCGAAACTGATGGAAAGCGGCTTGGAGATATCGATCACGGATAGCCCGGGCGCGGTGGTAACATCATATAAAGAGGTAGACTAACACGTCACGTTACCAACCCTAGAACCGAGTTCTGCATCAAGCGAGGAGTTATGTCCCTGAAGCCCACATCGGAAGAAATGACGGCGGTAGATTCATGGATTGCAGCACATTTCAGTTCCGAGCCGATGCAACGCGCATTTTCTTTTGTTTACGATGGACATGATTCCGAGGATTTCATCAAGAGATGGGAGACTACATTTAGCCAAGAGGCGCTTGATGAAGAACGTACCGCACACGCTCTCACCTTCACAGATCCCGATACACGCCTCGAAGTAAGGGTCGAAGCGATTAGTTATCACAACTTTCCCGCCGTCGAATGGGTTCTGAACTTCAAGAACGGAGGCGAAACCGACACACCAATCTTGGAGCAAATCCTTCCGTTAGACACGAGCCATCCTCTCGCCAAAGGATCAGCCGTCTTGCACTATTCCAAAGGCGCCCTCTGCTGCATCGACGATTTCGCGCCGGTAGAAAAACCGCTTGAAATAGAGGAACAAGTACATCTCCAACCCGGCGGGGGCAGATCGTCGAGCGAAATTCTTCCATTTTTTAACGTTGAGTCGGGATCGAACGGAATCGTTACGGGAATTGGCTGGACGGGTGAATGGAAAGCGAGTTTCTGCCGGGAAGAAGAAAACGCCGTGCGGCTTGGTGCGGGCATGGCGCTAACGCACCTGAAGTTGCATCCGGGAGAAACAATCCGAACACCGCGGATTCTGATGTTGTTTTGGCACGGCGCACGCATCAGAGGAAATAACATGCTCCGTCGATTTATTCTTGCCCACCACCGCCCTCGACCAAACGGCGAACCTCTCAAGCCTCCCGTTATTCTCGCGGACTGGGGAGGCAAATCAGCCGCCGAACATCTCACGAACATCCAACGAGTCATCGATCACGCACTACCCATCAACTGCTACTGGATCGATGCGGAATGGTTCGGCACGGGGTCATGGTGGAGTATGCCCGGGAACTGGGAGGTGAAGAGAGATCTCTATCCCCAAGGATTCCGACCAATCTCCGACACGTTGCATCGATCCGGGAGGCAATTCCTGCTTTGGTTTGAACCGCACCGGGTGTGTAAAGATACGCCGTGGTCTTCGCTCAAAGAGCGTCCCGATTGGCTGCTGGAACTTGGTAATGGCGAGGACAATTACAAACAATGGAAAACGGGTGGCTGGCCCTTCCTGCACGACGATCCCAAATGGATAATCTGTGAGAGCCGGCGCAGCCAAATGAGCCCTGACGAATTGATGTTCAACGTGGGCGAACCCGAAGCGCGAGCGTTCTTGACCGATTTCATTTCTGATCGGATTGTTGAGTTTGGGCTGGATTGGTATCGCGAAGATGCCAACATCGCGCCGCTGGAGTACTGGCGGCATGCCGACGCCCCCGATCGGCAGGGCATCACGGAAATTCGTTATATCGTAGGGCTATATGCCTTATGGGACGAACTGATAGGGCGTCACCCTCATCTGATGATAGATAACTGTGCGAGCGGAGGCAGACGCATCGACCTCGAATCAGTCGGCCGTAGTACCGCACTGCATCGAACGGACTGGGCGCGCGATAGCATCCACGCCCAATGCCACAGTTTCGGCCTCTTCCAGTGGGTACCGCTGCACCTGCCCGGGCGCGGGGCCGTTCTGAAAATGGGAAATGAATACGAATTTCGCAGCGTTATGACCGCGGGATTGACGACTCAGTTGTGGGAGGAGGCGGACGGCGATCAGGGTGACGATGCGAGACATTTGCTTGAACAATACCTCGATATCCGCAAGTTTTATTACGGTGATTATTACCCCTTGACGCCGTACAGCCAAGATAACAGTGTTTGGCTGGCGTGGCAGTTCAACCTTCCCGAAGATGGGGAGGGAATGGTACAAGCGTTTCGCCGCGAGGAGAGTGTCTACGAATCCGCCCGACTGTATTTGCACGAATTGGTTCCTGACGCGCGTTATCTCTTGAGAGACGTGGACGCCGATACCTCAAGCGAGATGAGCGGGCGGGAACTAATGGAAGATGGCTTGGTTGTACAGATTTCCGAGAAACCGTACGCAGCGATAATTACCTATAAACAGGTCGAATAAACGGGGAACCGCTATATGTGGACTGACGAACTTAGAAAAATCCTTGAAGGAGATTTGGAGGAAACCTGCTCTAGTATTCCGCTTTCATTCAGGTACGCAGATGCTCAATATAAGTCGTTGCCGCAAACGTGGAAAAACGTCAAAGAAGAGAAAACATTCGACGCCGACCGATGTCAGATTACAAAGTCTGTTAAAGATGCAAACACCGGTCTTTTGGTAACCTTGGAAGTCACCGTATATAAGAGTTGTCCCTCCGTGGATTGGGTAGTTTACTACGAAAACCGGGGCGATGTCGACACACCCATTCTGGAATCAATTTTGCCGCTTGATGCGGTGCTTTCAGTGAAATCCAATGAACCGGTGACGCTTCATCAAATTCACGGCGACGCGTGTAACGAGCAGAGTTTCTTGCCGTTTCAAACTCGGTTATATGCGGGTGAGGAGGTCCCGTTTCAACCTACGGGAGGCAGATCGTCCAACACCGTTTTTCCGTACTTCACGATGGAACATCGGGGCGAGGGCGTAATCGTCGCAATCGGATGGACGGGTCAGTGGAAAGCCACACTGTCGCGATCGCAGCCGGGAAGCCTAAACCTTCAAGCCGGTATGGAACACACCCATTTCCGGCTTCGCCCCGGAGAGAAAATCAGAACTCCCAGGGTTCTTCTAATGCCCTGGTCTGATGGACTGGAGGGGGCGCACAATCAATTCCGCCGACTGATGTTCGCACACTACGTCCCGAGAGTCGGTGGTGAGTTGCCCGATGTCCCGATTGCGGAGAACAACTTTGACGTGTATCACAGCCACCCGATTTGGCCCTCGGAAGCCGGTCAACTTGATTTCGTCGACAAGGTTGCGCAGTGCGGAATAGACACCTACTGGCTGGACGCGGCGTGGTTTGAAGGTAATTTCCCGCGCGGTGTCGGTAATTGGTTCGCCAAACCGCGGGAATTTCCACGAGGGCTGAAACCGATTTCAGATGCCGTCCATGAGAACGGGATGCGATTCTTGGTGTGGTTTGAACCGGGGCGCGCGCATGAGGGAACCGAGGTCTGGAAGGAACATTCGGATTGGGTTCTACGGTTGCCGGATCAGGCTAACGGTGTTTTCAATTTCGGGATTCCCGAAGCGCGGGATTGGATGACGGAACGAATCGGGGGATTGATTGACGAATCCGGGATAGACATCTACCGCGAGGATTTCAACCTTGACCCACTTGAGTATTGGCGCGCCGTGGACGCGCCGGACCGGCAGGGAATGACAGAGATTAAGTGGGTAATGGGTTTCTACCAGTTCTGGGATGATCTGCTTAGCGCTCGTCCGAACTTAATAATTGACAATTGCGCGAGCGGCGGTAGGCGAATCGATCTTGAAACCTGTATGCGCGCCATTCCGATGTGGCGAAGCGATACAAGTTGCGGACCCGGTCATTCGGACTGGCATCAGGTGCAAACGATCGGACTAAGTTCCTATATCGTATTGCATCTCGCCTGCACGCACAGCCATGAGACGTATGACTGCCGTAGCTCCGCCACCATCGGGGGCGTGTCACAGTGGCAGTTGCTGGACGTTGATTTCCCATTTGAGTTGGCGAGGGAAGCGACGGGCGAATTGAAAGCCAATCGCCCCTACTGGTTGGGTGATTTCTACCCGCTAACCGAAGCTTCATACTCGCCAAATGACTGGTTAGCGTTCCAGTTGCACCGGTCAGATCTGGACGAGGGGATGATCCTAGCCTTTCGCCGTGAGAACTGCACGTCCTCTTCGCTTCAAGTGTCACCGCGGGGACTTTGTCCGGACGGGAACTATTCTCTCACTTTGAGTGATGAATCACGCAATCTGACCAATCGGCAGCTAACCGGGGCAGAGATACTCAAAGGATTGTCGCTAGACATACCTAATCCGCGAGAAAGTCTTCTCGTGACCTATCGGGGAGAATAGGAATGCATCCATGGTGTCTCCCGTCCGAGTGCTTGGCGCGTAATAAGCCGCTTCCCAAACCGAAAAAATGACGGGCAGGCCGGTGACGGACATCACATAAATTAATCCAAGGAGAATAGTTTGCCGCTTCAACAATCTACAGAAGAAAAGAGCCATGTACAATCGTGGATAGATTCCCACCTGACAGGGGACACTCTACCTCCTTTTTCATTCATATTTGGCGACGCCCCCTCCGCTCACCTGCTTGAAACATGGCAATCCGGCAACGAAACGACGCACCGTGACAACGCGAAAACTGCGGGGTTGCTGACCTACAGAGACAGAAATTCCGGTCTAGTCGTCCAGTGCGATTGGGAAGCCTTCTCCGAATTCCCGGCGTTGGAGTGGGTTGTCACGTTCCGGAACGAGGGCACCGAGGACACACCTATCCTGGAGGACGTGCAGGCGTTAGATGCGGTCTTCACTCGCAACGAGGAGGACGAGTTTGTTCTTCATCGCGCCCTGGGAAGTTCAGCCTCCCGAGACGATTTCGCTCCCATTACCGACGTGTTGCACCCCAACACAAAGATTGAACTGGCACCGGTAGGCGGACGATCCTCCAACACACACGCGCTTCCGTTTTTCAACATTGAAACGACCGGCGGCGGCGTGATGCTTGGGATTGGATGGTCGGGGCAGTGGTCGACCAGCTTTCAAACAGACGATGCGACAAGCCTGAGACTGCGTGCCGGCATGGAGTTGACGCATTTGAAACTTCATCCGGGCGAAGAAATTCGCACCCCCCGGATACTTCTGCTGTTCTGGGAGAGCGAAAATCGCATGCGAGGCCACAACCTGCTGAGGCGTTTCATCCTGGCGCACCGGACTCCACAGCAAGACGGAGAGCCGGTGACGACATCTTTCTCTGCCAGCGGCTCCCCACTCAACGAATCGAACGAGTCCAACCAGATCGCGTTTACCAAGCGTTACCATGAGTTGGGACTAGGCGTCGAGTATTGGTGGCTTGACGCGGGATGGTTTGATGGAGGCTGGCCCAGCGGCGTTGGGACGTGGACGATCAGAAAAGATCACTTTCCGAACGGGCTAAAGCCGCTGTCGGACGCCGCCGAGGCTGCTGAAATGGAGTTTCTTCTCTGGTTCGAGCCGGAGCGGGTGTATCAGGGATCATGGCTCGACACGGAACACCCTGACTGGGTACTCAAGATTCCCGACAACCCGAACGGATTGTTAAACTTGGGAAACCTTGAGGCGAGACGTTGGCTCATAAATCACATTTCCGGTATGATTACGGACCAAGGAATCAGCGTCTACCGCCAGGATTTCAATATGGATCCACTGCTCCATTGGCGCGCAGCAGACACTCCGGAGCGTCAAGGAATGACAGAAATCCGACATATAGAGGGGTTATATGCGTTCTGGGATGAATTACTGGATCGACATCCGGGGTTAATCATCGACAATTGCGCCAGCGGCGGGCGACGCATTGATCTTGAAACTACCTCCCGAAGCGTACCGCTCTGGCGCACCGATTACGACTACTTTGAACCGAACGGGTACCAGTGCCATACGTATGGGCTGCACTTCTATCTCCCATGCAGCGGTACGGGCAGCAACAATCCGAATTCCTATGAATCGCGCAGCGCCATGAACAGCGGGTTTGTTCTAGGCTGGGATGTCCATTCCCCGCACTTCCCGGTTGAGATTGCCCAAAAGACCGCATCGGAATATAAACGTATTCGCCCCTTCTTTTACGGGGACTATTACCCGCTGACATCGTACTCGACGAACTATGACGTCTGGGTGGCGTTCCAGTTCCACCGTGAAGACCTGAGACAGGGAATTGTCTTGGCATTTCGCCGCCCACGGAGTCCTTACCTTTCGGCTCGATTGAGATTAGAAGGCCTTGACCCGAAATCGGTGTACAAGTTAAAATTTGAGGACTCGGGTGATGAGGAGGCGGTCTCAGGCAGCGCCCTTGGTGACGGCTATGAAGTAACGATTGACAAAGCGCCAGGCTCGCAGTTGATCACCTATGAACAAATTGTAAGTGTTTAGTGGCTAGTGGCTAGTGGTCAGTGAAGACCTTGAAACCGTAAGTCGGGCAATGAATGGAATCTCTATCACGATTCACTATCGCGTAACGGTTTAGCCCATGAATCTCTATCGCCGTAGTGCAATGCATACCACGGCCGCCGTAATCAGGATCGGGGGAGGGAGAATCTCTATCGTGGTCGCTGTTCGATCCCGCATAGAGGGTGTTCCTCCTACCAACGATTAAACCGAAGTGAATGCTTGACCAATTTGTCTCTTATTTTGGGCTGAAATAAACAGTTACCGCAGCTTTGATCGAGGAGACCAGTCGGAGCAGTTTAGGGGAATCGAGCCAATGACGCGAAGCATCGTGTAGAAGAAAGTTACTACGAAACAACCACTAAAGAAGGAGTATCCCGCAAATGGCACCAACTGTTGTAATTGCATATCCCGGATTCGGCGATATCCGGATAGAGGAAGAAATATTAAGCACTATCGACGCAAATGTGTCACATTTGGGCAATACCGACACGCCCGCTTCGCGTGAAGTCGTAGCGCAGGCTGACGCGCTGATGGTTACGCTTCAACCGGTTCCTGCCGAACTCATCGCCACTATGGAGCGTTGCCGAATTGTCAGTAGAGTTGGAACCGGACTTGATGCCATTGATATCGATGCAGCCACCAAGCACGGTGTTTGGGTAACATACGTCCCCGATTACGCGGTAGATGAAGTTTCAACGCACGCCATCGCGTCCTTATTGGCGCACGCACGCGGCTTCCCTCGTCTGCTCGAATCGACTCGCAGAGGTGAATGGGGAAACAAGGTCGTTGCGCCCATCCACCGACTTCAAGGACAAACACTCGGCGTAGTGGGATACGGGCGCATTGGTCGAGCGGTAGGGGTTAAGGCGCACGGTCTCGGTCTCGAAGTGAATGTTCATGACCCTTTCCTGGCTTCGCTCCCGCCCGATTCCTCCTATGCGCGATTGGTGGATTGGGAGACGCTGTTGCTCACGTCGGATTATGTCTCTCTTCACGTGCCGCTAACGGATGGCACACATCACATCATCAACGCCGAATCGCTGTCACAGATGAAATCGACCGCGTTCCTGATTAACACGGCTCGCGGCGCGCTGATTGACGAAGATGCGTTACTTAAAGCGGTAAGATCCGGACAGATTGCCGGAGCGGCGCTTGACGTATTGTCGGCTGAACCTCCGCCGGTAGACCACCCGTTGTTGCACGAAGATCGAATTTGGATTACGCCGCACAGCGCCTGGTATTCGGAAGAGTCGATGGAGGATATGCGAACAAGAGGGGCGGAAGAGGTGGTGCGTGTTCTGCAGGGCCAGAACCCCCGCAATCCGGTAAATCAGATCAACTAAAATGGATGATTATCGGAACGCCGGAGGACACTCGCAACACATGCCCCATGACACATCGACTCGGGACACCGCCGTCACATGGCGTGCGATAATAATAGCCATTCTGCTGATCCCGCTCAATTCCTACTGGATCATGCAGATGGAAGCGGTGTACTATTCCGCCCACTCGACACTCATCGCGCTCTTTTTCAACGTCGTCTTCAATTTACTCGTCCTAATCGGCCTCAATGTCCCGCTGCGGAAAATCTCGCCGAAGCTCGTTTTCCGCCAAGGGGAGTTGGTCACGCTCTACATTATGCTGAGCCAATCGGCGGCGCTGGTCGGTCACAGCATGATTCAGATCCTGCCGCCGACCATGGCTGCTCCGTTCGGCTTGGCGACGCCGGAGAACGAATGGAGCGAACTCTTCGGACGGTACATCCCCACCTGGCTTGCCATCACGGACCAGTGGACGCTGGATGGCTACATCACGGGGGTAAAAACGGAATCCTCGCTCTACACTGCGCGGCACATCGAAGCCTGGCTGGCGCCCGTGCTTCTATGGTCGGGCTTCATCTGCGTGTTGATGTTCGTGATGATCTGCATCAATATCATCATTCGCAAGCAGTGGTCGGACCGGGAGCGATTGACCTTTCCGATTGTGCAACTCCCCTTCCAAATGACCAATCCCGCGTCCAAACTGTTCACAAATAGGCTGTTTTTGATTAGCTTTGGCGTGGTCAGCCTAATCGGAATGATTAACGGGTTTCATTTCTTCTTTCCCGCCATCCCCTACCTACGGTTCAAACCGATTAATTTGGGCGCCTTCTTCACGACAAAGCCGTGGGATGCCATAGGATACATGGCAATAACCTTCCGCCCGTTTATCTTGGGGCTTATCTTTCTCATTCCGCTCGATATTGCCTTTTCCTGCTGGTTCTTTTTCTTCTTTTGGAAGGCACAGCTAGTCTTGGGCAGCGCGTTGGGCTTGCGGCAACGCCCGGAATTTCCGGAACAGAGCACGGGTGCGTACATTGCGCTCTTCGTCATCGCCCTGTGGATGGGTAGGGGGCATCTGCTACGGCTGCTCAGATCGATATTCCATCTTGGAGAGCGCGAACACAGAGACGACGGCGCCTCGGAGCCGCTCCGCTATCGAACAGCCGTGGTCGGGCTGATCCTCGGATTCGGCTTTCTCGTGGTGTTCTGCTGGAAGGCGGGCATGACGATGTGGGCGGCGGGAATCTTTTTTGCGCTGTACTTGATGACCGAAATCGGCATCACTCGTATCCGCGCCGAAGTCGGTTCCCCTATCCACGACCTGCATTTTGCCGGACCGGAATACCTCATGGTCGGCGCCGCGGGTACGCGAAAATTAGGACCGGGAAACTTGTCCGTTCTATCCTTCTTCTGGTTCCTCACCCGTGCCCACTACAGCGATGTCATGCCCCACCAGCTTGAGGGATTCAAGCTGGCGGATCAATCGCGGATGAATAACCGGCGCGTCCTTTTCGCCATGCTGATCGCCACCGTGCTCGGCACGATTGTCGCCTTTTGGGCGGTTTTGGATTCGGCGTATCAACACAGCGGCGTGATCATGACGTGGGCCGGACTGGAGCCGTTCAAGCGATTGCAGGGCTGGCTGACCTATCCGACCTCGACGGATTTCCTAGCCATGGGATTCTTCGCATACGGTCTTCTGTTCGGTATCTTCCTGATGGTGATGCGCTGGCAATTCCTATGGTGGCCCTTCCATCCGGCGGGTTACGCCGTATCCAGCACCTACGGGATGCGTGATCTGTGGACAATGTTCTTTCTAGGGTGGTTAATCAAGTGGCTGGTCTTGAGGCACGGCGGGCTGAAGTTGCATCGACAAGTGATTCCCCTATTCTTCGGGATGATCTTGGGGGAATTCGCGGTGGGCGGATTCTGGGCGCTTTTCGGAATCGTGTTTAGGACTCAGACGTACAATTTCACGGCGTGGTGGTAGGCGGGCGCTTCGCGAGCGGAAACGCCTATTAGTCACAGATTGAACTAATTTTTGATCGCAACTGTTTAGTTCCTTGATTTTTGGGGTCGAGTGCTATGAATATAAACGATCTTTTTTGCCATTTTTCAAGCGCATCTTGTGTGGATGCCCATTTTTCCGGCTTGTAGTAGGGATCAGCCGTACAAAACTTTACGATAGATAACGGGTAGTCTGTGGCTTACAACTCTGTTTTTTTCTTCCACCTCCTATTCTCCATTACGAGTCTTGTCACCGTGCCCCACGCTTTCGCACAGCGGGAGGCGGTACCGCCGGATGTGCTTGAGTTGCGCCCCGAGGGGTATGTCTACGCCGATTACCCCGGTGTATTTGACAACGTCACGAGTGTCGGCATTGATCGGCGCAGAGGTCTTACAGTTGAAGCGTGGATCTATTTAACCGACCGACCGAAAGACGATTTTTACTTCTCCAAACCCACGCGTGAGGGACAGTGGCCAATCTTTGCCAAGCCGGGCAGTTATTATGTTCTCCTGCGTGGGAAAGACCTTGACCGCGGCATAGAGGAGGACGATCCGGAGGGCACAACCAACCTCGAGTTTTATTTTAACCGGGGTGGAGGGTACGCGAAGATAATTCCGCCCGAAGAATATCCGCTTGATCGTTGGTTGCATGTCGCAATGTACGTTGTGCAGAAAGACGGTAGGTTGCGCCGACGGGCATTTTATGATGGTTTTTATAAAAGTGAGGGAAGTACAAACGCTCCAATGGAGCATACGCAAGCGCCGTTCGTCATCGGCGGATCCCCTATTATCACCTTCAAAGACGGCGAACGATGGGGGCACAAATATGAATCCATGAAAGGGTATGTTGATGTCGTTCGCGTGTCTAGGGGGCTTCGCTATGACGTGCCTAAACGCGAGTCAATTCATCCGCCACGCCAGTTGCGCCGCGAGACTCAAACCGTTGCCCTCTGGCAGTTTGAAGAGGGCCCGGGGGCACCA
>JAPPIK010000051.1:0-60005 GCA_028820655.1 Candidatus Poribacteria bacterium
TAAGAAGAGAAAAGCAAACAAATTGACCAGAAAGCAGTGAACTACTAAGTCCCTATTTCTATATGCTTGACGAGCCGCGATTTGTTCGACGTATTCGATTGCATACCATTGATCCGGTTAGGAACACGGACGTGTATATTAGAGCGGGAGACGGGGATTGGAAGTTGGTTAGCCGCCGGAACAAATCGATCGACGCGAAGACCGGCATCGGCATTAACATGCGGACCGACACGATTCTTGTCGTCCAGAATACGGACCGTATCCTGAGGCGGGACTTTATCAAGGACATCGATGTATACGTCCAGGGAAAGTAGAGCGCGGCGACAGGATCGGTTTTTTCGAGAACGACGTTGAAGATTTGATGATCCGGATGCAATCAGAATCTAGGATGGTGCTCCGTGGTGTAATTCCTGGCGGCTGGTCTGAGATTTGGGTTGGGTAAATCTTCGGATATGCTTAGAAAGACAAAATTCCCATCGGTGCAGACAGACATGCGATTCCACCACGCTCGTAATTTAATATCGTCGAAGTTGGAGTTCTTCTTCTCGTCCCATTCGCACCACATCCGACCGTAGTATATTTTACCATCGTCCCCTAGCTGACTGTGCCGCAGCGTATATTCTATGCCCCCAATTTTGGATGGCGGCACATTAAGGAACTTGGAGATTGAACCGGTGATATACTCTTTTATAGACGGCGCTGCTCGATTCGGTTTTACTGGAAAAACCAACACACCCAAGTTATTTCCGTCCTCTTGAATTTGAAAATTATAGCCGCCACGGCTAAACTCCAGGATTAAAGCGTCGACGGTGCGGCCAAAGGCGATGCGATCTGGAAAAACACGCCTTTCCCGCCGTATCCAATCTTTCATTACGATAAGATGTGTTTCAATCTCCGTTGGCAGCCATTTGGTCTTTAAAATCCTCCGTACCCAACTCCCGGCGTGTTCAACTATGGCCGGAGGAAGCATCGACAAATCGATTCTGTAGCGAGTCAACTCTTCTTCGCGGGGCCATATCGTCATTAAATAGACATTGTCGTCATCCGCCAGTTCGTTAAGCCTTGAATTCAGTTCCGGTGTTCGCAGGTTTTTGTTAATATCGCACTCGGCGGGTGCCGCCAATACACAGATGAGTGCGACGACACCCGCCAGTATCAGATACCGTTTGGATTCAGATCTCATGATTTCCATGATTCCATCACATGGGGCGCAGTTTGGAGGTCCGTTCGATTCATCTGCCGCCTACCGAATTGCTCGCTTGAAGGGTACAGTCAAAACCTTGACTTATCCGCAAAGTCGTCTATTCTCGCTGTAGGCGTCGGCTTAACATAGTCTTCAGGAGTCGATGCTCTGATACACAGAAAGACGGAATATCCATCTGAACAGACAGTCATAGAGTTCCACCATTTTCTGTGTCGATACTGCTCATGACTGGTAAACCCCCGGCCCGTGTCAAGTACCCCGTCCCAATCCAAATTCCATTCACACGTCAATTTGCCGCAGAATATCTGCCTATCGGTACCATTTTGAGTATGGTTTAACATATATTCTATGTTTCCGAGTTTGGAGGGTGGAAAATTAAGGAAGGTCGAGATTGAATTGCCGATATAGTCCTCTATATCCGCGATTTTCTCATTCGGTTTTACGGGGGAAATCAAAACACCTACCCCTGCGTATGGAAAATCTTGAATCCGGACATTATATCCCTTTGTGCTGAACTCAGCGATTAGAACGTCCACTTCATATTCAAAATGGATGGGTGTAGGCGTACCGAATCTTTGCGTACGCACCCAATCTTTCATGGGTATGAGTCGATTTTCAAGGTTGGCCGGCAGCCACTCCTTCTTGATGTACGTTCGAATCTCACTAGATGCGCCCTCAACGACATCCGGAGGAACGATTGATAGACTCGCTCTGTAGAGGCTTAACTCTTCGTCACTGGGCCAGAGTGCCGCAAGATAATCCCATTCGGATTCACCGAGTTCATTGAGTATTGAATTTAGTTCCAGTGCCCGAAGATTCTTGTTGGTACCGCATCCAACGGGCAGGAGCGCTGAACATGCAAGTGCAATGAGTACCACTTGTAAACAGCGCCGGGAACAATCTTTAAGAACATGACTCATCAAATGGTGCCTCCGTTGAAATGGGTTATTCCGCTGAACAAGCAATATGATTTAGGGAATGTCAGTCTAGGGTGAAGGTATCGGAATCGTACAGCCTCATATGACCGGCTGCCAATGTTTCAACGTCGTAACCCGCGCTTTGCACCGCGTCAAACACTCGATCTTGGTCGCCTTCGTTGACTTTGTGATCCTCCGAAGGAGTGACGGGAAGCCCTTCGGCGGTTTTGCCCTGATAGTGAAGAATCCTACGGTATTGATCGTCCGTAACAAAACGCGCCAAGATTGTCGCAGCCTCGCGCCTTACGTGCTGAAAATCCGCGTTTCCCCAACTCTCATTTATTGATCTGACGGATACGGCAGGGTTCAATACGAGGTCGATCATGGGCTGAATGGCTCTTCTGTCACCCGACTTTTGCAGGCTGTGCAGAATCGACTCGATTGCGGCGGGAGCGCCGGTCGGGTTAGTTACTTCATCCTCAAGCATGTTGATTAGCACCGGGACACCGTCGCCGCCGGCAAAGCCCAAACCGGAAATCACACCGCGAACAAGGCTCGGATCATCCGCAAGCGCGCTTTGCAATGCAGGAACGGATTGTTCTCCCGCCAAACGCCCCAAACTCTCCGCGGCTTGCAACCGCACTTTCAGCGACGGGTCGTGTTGCAGGCTGTTGTAGACAGCCGGTATCGCGCCGAACTGCCTCGAATAGCCGAGCAAGAGAACGGCGCGCCGCCTGATGTTATCGGAGTTGTCACCCAAGACCGATTTCAATGCATTCACCGATTCAGTTGCCAGCACCCCGTCAATCAGGTCCAAACGACCGCGAGCGTCGAGAAATGCGTCTCTGTTGTGGATGCTGCGGCTAGCGTCTCGGATGTAGTAGGTTCGTTTCCATTCGTCCACGCCGTAGGCTTCCGCGTAGATCAATTTGGGGCCGTTCTTGCGGAGCAACTCGATGATGTTTTCAATAGTCGCCAGTCCTTTCGACGCCATTTCGACCGTTTCCTGTTCCGTCCGAGCCATTTTCGGGTCATTCTTTATCCTCCTCAGGAGGGAAACGACATTCTCGGCGTCGGACTCTGTGGGACGTTCGCCTGTGGATGAGAAACCGGCAAACGAACCGCCGCCGCAGAGCACGACACTACCCAGCGTTTGGTCGAGGGGATCGGGAACTGGCACGTCAAAGCCCCCCCAAGCTATCGGAATCAAAGCCTCAATGGCGAGATACCGGCAACTCGATATATATTCGACAGGAAAAGAGAGCGAGGATTCTCCACGACGATAGGATTCCAATTTTTCTACAAACCCAATGAGGGCGGGTATCACGCTCCTCTCTTGGATACGTCCGAGTGTTTCCAAGATGCAACGCGCCGCTTCATAGTTCTCCAAGCCGCGCTCCAGGAGGTTGAGCAGGATTCGCGCGCCCTCGGTTCCATAGTCGCCTAAACAGCGGATCGCCGCCACTCGCTCTGTGTCCGATGCGGAAGAATCCTCGGCGACACTCTTCAAACGCGAGATTGGGACTTGTTTGTGGGGCAGGGCGAAAGCGGGTTGATAGTACGCCGAAGCGGGAGGGAAAAATACGGACATGATTGCGATGATCATTGTGATCAAGATAGCCAAGACCGGTTTTGACACAACAGAATCCTCCTTGAGAGCGGAGTCCGTCGCGATTCTAGCCCGAGAATTGCAAATGCTCCTGATTACTCCCTCGATGTCTCCTCTTGCGCCCTCTCCATCATCCGCGCTCTTACGCGAGCTTGCTCCGTGGGACTGACGCGGAGCAGCGTGGTGCCGGCAATTTGAGCGAGTGTCGAGTCGTCCGCGTCGGCCAGTTGTCGAAGACGCTTCTCCTTTTGCTTTTGGTTGGGTATCGACAGGGCCTCGGTAAGCGTTTCAACGTAGGGAAGCCATTTCGATTGCCGCTTGTTTTTGAGATTCCGTGTGCTGTCTCTGGTTGGTACGGCAGCTTCAAAAAAGAGGGGTTCATCCAAACTTGACACGGGTGTCATTCCTTGGGATTCACTTTTTCCGGGATCGTACAGGTAACTATCCGGGTATTTTTCCGGCAAATCTGAAATCTTGAAAAAGAAAAGATATTCGGTGTCCTGGAAGTAGGTGGGATCGGACATGCTGCTTCCGATTGCGTTTTTCATCGGGCCTCTCATCACCACATGCAGGGGCAGTCCAAAGACGTAAATGTGTTCAGGCGGTTCGCGCTTCAAGTCGGCATTGATGCGCTTGAGGTCGTTCGCGGCGAAGATGGCTTCGGCAATTTCCGACTCGATGTAGAGAACTTTGTCAACCTTAACGCGATGGTAGTTCCCAAGAACATCGCTTTCTCCGGTAAACATGATGGTTCTCGTCAATACGGATCCAATCACGATTAAATCCGACTTCTCCAAAAAGCGATCGATGTCAACGAGCCGAGCGTCAAAGCCCGCATGACTGACCGAATTCATGCAGCACGCCGCGACAAGAATTGAAGTGACACAGAGTTTGATTTTCATTGGATTTTCCTTTCGACGAACTTGAGACGGGTGTAGTTTAAACCGTGAAGAGTTACGAAGGCAGAGCATACGTTTGAACGGGGCGGATACAATGCATGATGCGCAGGAGTGCAAGGATGACCGGTGCGTGTTTCTGTTGACATGCCGCTCCTCCGGAGCGCGGGATCGCGACCTGGAGAAGATTTCTATGGGAGGTCTACCGCCTTCGCTATTCACTCACTTGCTGGATTTCTATCGCGCTCATTATTCAGTCGCTTGATCAGTCATTATTCATTCTTTTGATCTCCTACGGATAAAGGGTGAGTAGCGATCTGGAGAAGATTTCTACCGCGCTCGCTATCCGCTCGCTTGATCCTCTGGAGCGGGGGATCGCGACCGGGAGGTCGCTCCTACAGGTTGACCCGACAGTTTAAAAATGCTGGTGTGCATAAGATTCCTATTGCACTCGCTATCCACTCGCTTGATTGCACCCTACAACTGCCAAATCGCGACCTGGAGATCGCTCCTACAGTCAAAAGGCTGGTGCGTGGTGCGCACCCTACAAACGCGTTTTTCGCGACCGTCCTCCCGACGGCAGTCCGACTCCGGCAATCCATCCCTCAAGGGAGTTCGCAAAATGAACGGCAGTGAATAGTCCCGATAACTTTTTCGTCGAGGTGTCGCCGTCGTCGTCGGTGAACCATACCCCATCGCCAACCGCCCAACCGCGATGCCTATCCACGAATTCGATTGCGTCAGTATCGAGAAATACATCCGGGTCAAATTGGCCCGGCTGGTCAAGCCAATACCATGTGTTCCCTCCGTCGACGGTACGATACATCCATTTTCCAAACGGTTTAACCCACCCGTAAGAGACTAACGGTGCGGCAACCCAGCCATCCCGGCCCCCGACGAAATCAATGTCTCTCGGCCTCCAAATCCCCGAGTCAATGAGGGGACTCACGCCGATTGTTTCATAAATATCAACATGGCACTTCCATGTCTGTCCGCCGTCACGGGTGGAGTAGATGTAGTTTGCCGTCAGCATAGGCGTCCAATCTTCGCCCGGTTCGTTCTCGTTCCAGCCGCGGCAATACCCGAGCAACCACCCGGGTCGTTCATCGACAAAGTAGATATGTGTGGTGAGCAATCTGCGAAGCCGCTCAGGCGCCCTACGAGGCGGGAAATCCAAGTCGGAGATATCAATGAGTTCGGTGACTTTGCCGCGCCGCAAATTCCATGTCAAGCCGCCGTCGGCGGTATGAAAAAATTTTTGGGTCGGCGAGCAGGCCGGGCGGCGCCGTTTTTTCCGGGTATTTAATCGTTCTCCACCCAACCGTGGGCGAAATGAAGTGAATGCCGAAACCGAAAGCGCCGCCGACCGGCGCATCACGCCGCCACGTCTGCCCGCCATCGGTGGCGCGCAGGACAATATTGAACCAATCCTCGGGCCAATGAGAGTGGCGGCCATACACTTCGGCAAACCCGATGTCGGCGTCGGCAAAGTGAATCAAGCGTACACTAGTGAAAAACTCTTCAATATCAGGTGGATGCACCTCGACCCAGGGGCTGGAGGCGCGGACCTGCGAAGCCGTGAAGTTGAGGGAAAGCAGAATGATGATCGCGGCGCCGACCGGTGCGGCAGAATTGGGGAAGCGGGATTCATGAATGCGCATTTCAGGTTTTTCCTCGCGGACCGCGTCGACTCTAAACATTCGTCCGATAGACGAGAATAGCAGGTTTCGGGTTGAGGGCGATATGTGTCATCGCCGGGAAGCACGGGGCGCGGATTGCGTCGGCCCGTTAAGGAAAACTCACATACGTTTCAGGGGCTCAAGCGCGCTCGCTTTCACTCATTAGATTTTGCTGGATCCGATTATTTGGTCGATCGATTGTTATACATTCGTTTGATGGCTATTATCTCTGTCGGGGCAAGAAGATCTCTATGGGATTTCTATCGCACTCGTTATTCACTCGTTTGATCCTAACCGGTCACTTGATCACTCACTATCCGTTCGCTTGATTCCATCCTACTAGTGCGAGAAAGAAACCAAGTTTTCAGGAAAACACTCGGTTTCGGCGGTATCGGGGCAGATCGTGGCATGGGCAACCTCATTTTAGAATCGTAAGGTGAAGCGAGCGCCTATGGCGTTTGGACCGGCGGCGGGGTGTAGGTTCAGCGCAACCCGCGATTGTTTTTGCTCGTTGATGCGGCTCGCCGCGGAGTAGGCGTCGATCATCGACCATCCCAAACTTGCCCCCCACACGATGAATCCCAAGATCGCGGTGCCGTCATCATCGTCGACATCGAGATTGCCGGCGAAAGTCTCAATGTTATCCTCGGTACCGGCAATCATCATGACGAGACCGACGATGCTGCCGCCGAACATGACGACGCCTTTTTCGGGCTGCTCGTTGTAGAATTGCCCCAATCCCGGGAGGAGGCAGGACAATCCCAGAGCGAGCGGAGGGTTTTTCTGTGCGGTATAGGAGGATGATCCCGCGACCGGTTCTTTGGTGATAACCGAGACATCGTGCATCGAATACACGAACTGGCTGCCGTCTTTCGTCCGTATGGTGATGGAGCCGCCCGGTATCTGCTTGATTATTATGCCGCGAATGACGGTACCGTCTTTAAGGTAGACCACGTCTTCCAGAGCTTGTTGGGCAAGGGAGGGTAAGGTTATCAAAATGGAGAGGGCTATAAGAATCGGAATGTGTGTGAACTTCATGTGGTCTCCTTGTAATTGCTATAAATCGTATGCGCTAAAGTGGGGTGTTTCCCAGGAGGCGGTGAGGTTGCCATTGTCGGGAGTCGGATGGCAGACGCCCGTGAAGCGGGGCGCCTCCCGTAGTCGCTGAAGGCACCGGGCTGTCGAAAATGCAAGTTGTGCGTGAAATTAGCGGTTTTTATTGTATTGATTATCGGTGGAAATGTCAATTGGAAGAGTGGATAAAGGATCTCGTTTGGTCGCTTGTTGTTCAGTGGATGGTCCGTATTTTTGACGGATAGGTCGAGGTAGCGGGATTTCAATCGTGGTCGTTGTTCGCTGCGCCGATGGATGTTAATCTCGCGTTTGAATTCACATTGCACTCCGCTGGAGTTCGGGATTTGAGGGTTCTGTTTTCTATTGACATGCCGCTCCGCTGGAGCGGGGAATCGCGACCGGGAGGTCGCTCCTACAAAAGGCTGGTGCGCGGGGGATCTCTATCGCACTCCCTATTCAGTCGTTTGATTGCACCCTACAACTGTCAAATCGCGACCGGGAGAAGATTCCTATCGCAGTCAATATCCATTCCTTTGATCTCCTACAGATGGGACGGGGAGCCGCGGGTCCGTAAAACCGACTGGATTCGGATGAAGGATTACCGGCATTTGGGATATCACCGAGAATCGTTGGGATTTTACAATTCCCGGGAAATGCGCTATACTACTGTTAATGGTTCGCTTCCCATTGCGGTGCGCGCGGAGGTTGAAGAGGCGTACCCCATCCATGATGCCTCCATGCGCCTTCAAGAGCCACATGGAGGCGCCGAGGGGAATAAAGAATACCCGATAAAGCCCGAATCTTCCGTAACCGAGGAAAAGGAATGCGAATAAAGGAAGCGGATCGATGGTTGGGGAGTGTCTCTACCGCATTCGATGGCGCGGAACCGGTGAATCGAGGGCGGTTTGATATGCCGCCGTGAAAGTCTTATGGAGGGAGAACCGAACAATGTCATTCTTGCAAATTCTCATCGCCGTATGCGGTATCTCGGTGCTCGGATTGTTCTTTACAGCACTAATGGTTGAAGTCGACAACGAATTTGTAACATTTTCAGCTCCCATGGGTTTTTTGGTCGCCGTAATCTATGCGTCCATCTGTTTTATCGAGAAGCGAAAACATCCAAGCGAAAAGAAACCGCTGAAAGGTTTCGTGATGGTTACTCACTACCTCCTGCTTGCGTGTTTTGTTCTGGTAATATGCGGTAGTTTAATGCTTGCCGGGATTACCGGTAGTTTTCTACCCCTAATTACGGGAGCGACCTTTTTCTTCGCCGCCGCCGTCATGTTTTTCTACTTAGAGGTGATAGGAAAAACCTGAGCGTAACCCCAGCCGCATTACCGAACTCCCAAGGAAGGATGGATCGAGAACCGTGCGCAGGATAGAGGGTCTGATATTTATTTTCATCGTCGTCTCGCTTGTGGGAATCTCTATTTTTTGGACGCATACGACTCGACGCAACGGTGTCACCCCCACACTGGAAAGGCTGATTGAGGCAGGCTACACCATAGAAGAGATCCTTCAGCATCCCGAGGCGGCACGCTTAAACCGCAGGTATCCAGGCTTATTTCCCAAACTGGATGACTGGACGGAAGATGACCTCCGGCACGCAAGGGAGCAAATCGAAACACGTTCCCCCGAGTCTGCCGCAAAAAATATAGGGATTGAAGCCCTCCGGCGTTTAGAGGATCACTTCAAAAAAAGTAAAGCGGTGAAAAAATTGATCTTTGCCGCTCTAGAAACCCACTCTGAAGGATCGGAACCGTTCACGATCGAGAACTCGCTTCCGGCTCCGGTGCGTGCGGAGATTGAGGAGGCGTTCGGCGATGACGCCAATGCGGTGCTCTCCCGGATTGAAGAGGCGTTCGCCACCCGCGATTCGTCCACGCGTGTTGTAGAGCCGCACGGCGGCGTTAATGGTTATTTAGACCACTTGCTGGAGTCCCTATCTGCCCCCGCTGGCGAATAGAGCCGTACAGAACGCACCGGGTTGATGCTCTCAACGTTTCCACTTCGCGCACGGCTTAAGAACCTGTTTGCCGAGTTTTGATAGGTCCCCTTAAACGGTGTAAGTTTCCCGGGAGGACGATACGATGTTATTCTAGCACATAATCGGCGCTCTATGTTCGATCTTGATTTTCGGTTTGCTCTTCGCATCGATACAGTTTGACGTTGACAACGAATTTGTAACCTTTTGCGCTCCCATGGGTTTCTTGACTGCCATAGTTTATGGCTGCCTTTATCTGGTCGAAAAACGAAAACAGCCAAGCGAAAAGACGCCGTCGAAGGGTTTCATGATGGCCCTCGACTATTTCACACTTGTAGTTAGTATTATAGTAATATGCGAAAGTTTGATTGTGGCCGGGCTCGACGGCAGTATTCTGCCTCTAATCACGGGAGCGACCTACTTCTTCGCCGCTGCCGCCGTAGTTTTCTACATAGAGGAAAATCGGAAAGCCTCGCCGCTTGAGAAGAGCGAAGAACAATCTTCCGAAATTCATGGTTAGATAAGCGTGGAAGTAAAGTCGCGCCGCTCATGCGTCTCAAGCGAGGAGGCGGTCGATCCATCGAAAGGGAGATGCAATGTCAAAGTTTCTATGGATTATTTTCGTCGTCGCATTCGGGCTGGTGGTATATTTCATAGTCATCGGCATCAAATCTGACATCGAAAACTATTTCGTTTTATATGGCGTGCCGTCAGGGCTAGCGATTGCCGTGATGTATTCTTGTCTATTGCGAATTTACAAGACAACACCGGTGGACAAGAAAGAACCAATCACGCTATTTGAGAAGCTCATTACGATGCTGTTTATAGCAGTTAGTATATTGGTATGTATCGTTTAGTGTGATGCGAGCACACGATCACCGCGAGTTGTTGCCATTGACGACAGGATTGTGCTACTTTTTCGCGGCGGCGGCAGCCTGCGCTAATTTCGAAGAGAGGCTGAAAGCTCCGCGGAACATGAGAGAGGACGATCAACCTTCTTGAAGAAACGATAGGATAAAACAAGAACAAACCGCATTCGTTTGAGCGGCACGAGAGCCGAGGTTTGATAGGTTGCCTTAAGAACCTGTTTGAAGAGTCGGCAGCAAAGCTATTTTTGGTTATCTGACGACAGTTTTTGAAGTTTGTGTAACTGCCTGCTGTATACCTGTCGCCCCGCTGGGGCATTGGTAGGCAAGGTCTCGGTGTTTCTACACACCTTCAAGATCTCTATCGCACTCGCTATCCGCTCTCTTGATCCCTCCGGGGCTTTTAGATGCTGGTGCGAAGTGCGCACCTTACAAATTGCATTTTCAGTCTTCTTCGCCGCTGCCGCCGTAGTTTTCTACATAGAGGAAAATCGGAAAGCCTCGCCGCTTGAGAAGAGCGAAGAACAATCTTCCGAAATTCATGGTTAGATAAGCGTGGAAGTAAAGTCGCGCCGCTCATGCGTCTCAATCGAGGAGGCGGTCGTTCTATCGAAAAGGAGATGCCATGCCGAATATAAGTGATGACCCCCAACTTCTACGGGTTTCGCTCATCGGTCTATTGAGCGCCGTCGTCTTCATGTGCCTCTATCTGCAGGAAAAGAGAACGGCGCCGGAGCAGAGAACACCGCCGGGCGGGTTCGTAACTTTTCTCCTGTACATTTTCCCGATAGCGTTTGTGATTGGCGCGTGCATGGGCGTTGCGGTGACGTTGGACACCGGCGACCCGCGAAATTTGCTGCCCGTGTTCACCAGCGGATTGACTGTGGCAGCGGTACTGCTGTGGGGGCGGGCAAAGAAAGTGCGGTAGCGGCTGGCGTTCCGGTGTGCTTAGGAACGTAGGAAAAGCAGTGGATCTCTACGGGACTTCTATCGCACTCCTTATTCAGTCGTTTGATCCTTCGTTATTCGCTCAGTTGCTGGAGAGTGATGAGTGAAGAGTGGATAGCAGGGGGAAGGGACGGGAAGAGTGGAAGAGTGGAAGGGGGGAATGGCGGGCGGCGGTGACGTGCAGCGGGCGCGGGAACCGCGCCGCTACGGCGGAGGTTTGAGCGGCCGGTCAGTTGATGGTCGCGATTCGGAGATCGCTCCTACGAGGAGAAGAGAGGATTGTGTGCATTGCAGTTCTATCGACATGGCCGGGATCTCTATCGCGCTAGGAATCCTATCGCACTCGTTATTCACTCGCTTGATCTATCCACTCCCTTGATCCGCTGGAGTGCAAAGGCGAGCGTCGTTTGTTTCTATTGACATGCCACAGCATTTTCTATCGCGTTCCCTATTCAGTCACTTGATCCTCTGGAGCGGGGAATCGCGACCTGGAGATCGCTCCTACAGGGAGAAGAGGGGATTGTGCGCATTGCAGTCAATTGACATAGCCGGGATCTCTATCGCGCCAGGAATCCTATCGCACTCGTTATTCACTCGCTTGATCTATCCACTCCCTTGATCCGCTGGAGTGAAAACCTTACCGCGCAGGAACACTTTTCACGGCTAGTCATTGAGCGAAAACTGAATGTGTCCCGATGATGGATTGTGATCGCAAACTAACGGTTTGCGGTACGAGAGTGTTACTTGCCGAAAGAATCATTCCGAGAGGAATGTTGGAGTGTTGTCAAGTTACACCGTAAATGCCGACGCGCGAAAATGCAGCGATTAGGTTTTGGTACTCCCTTATAAACGTACAGCGGCGGCTGTCACGGGTATCGGCGCCTCCATCTTCGCCAGCCCTCGTCAATTGGCTGTATTAACACCGCTTGTGGGAAGAATGGCTTTCATCGAATTCATTGCCTTCTGTATATCCGGTGCGATGATCGGCGTAACTTTGGTGTATCTCCAGCCTCTCTTAGACTCGTGGACAATCGTCCAAGAGTATATAGCCGCGAGTATCTTGGCAATCGTTGGATGGTTAATAGTGCGGAAATCAAATAAAAATACATCCAAGCACAGACTTTTCTATCGCCCGGTTGGCGCCGTTCCGTTAACCGTCGGCATCGCGATCTTCGTTATGCCGTTATTATAGCGGATAAGAGATAGGATTGTCTTTTGACTTTGATGCGTCCCTGCCCGTGGTGGTGGGCGAATGCAGCGCAAGATAGAGCGTCGTCAACCACACGCGGAAATGAATGAAACTCCGATAATTGCACCGCCATCTCAAAGGGGTCAACTTACCCCTGAACGTTCTCCCACCCTTCAGTCAGTATTTGACGAGATTTAAGACATGAAAACGAAATTGTATGTTGCAATTGCATTGGGCGTCATGCTAGTCGCAATTTCGGGGTTGATACGCTATCGATTGAACAACACGGTTGACGAACCGGTGATAACCTACGTGATGCCGGAACGCACTGGCGATGTCGATACCGGTCGTTCTGCGCCGCTCGGAACATCCGTACAATCGGATAAGGGGTTCCATGTTGATGAAAGGGGTCATGAACCTGCCGAACACTTGGTCGATGAGGTTGCAACGCCAACGGCGGAGGAATCCGTCAAAGACAACCTTGATGTCGAATCACAACAAGATGATATTGGCAAAATTGAAGAATTGCCTGCCGACTCGGTTGAGCCTGAGTTTTCAATGACTCTTGGCGATCTAATGGAGTCCAATGGCATGACTCAATCGCAAATTGAATTGATGACAAGTGTATTTCCCTTCTATCCGAACGTTAACATTGCGTCGGTAGAGTTTATCGAGATGGTTGATAGGATTGGCGAATTCATCGATCGACAGATGCGAGAGATTACGGAATCCCTCACCATCGATGAAGCCAGATTGATGGTTCAATTTATGAAGGAAGATTCTACCATGACTGCCGAAGAATCTCGGATTTTAACTCAAGAATATTTCCCTGTTCATCTCCAAGATGCGTTAAGGAAGGAAGGGGTGTTACCATGAAAGCAGTGGTCAGTGATCAGTGGGGAAGGGAAGAAGGGGGATGGGAGGAGGGATTATCTAAATCACGGATTACGGGGATCTCTACCGCGCCGCTACGGCGGAGGCCTGAGCGGCCGGTCAGTTGATGGTCGCGATTCGGAGATCGCTCCTACAGATGGCGTGGGGAATCGCGACCTGGAGATCGCTCCTACGAGGAGAAGAGAAGATTATGTGCATTGCAGTCTATTGACATGGCCGGGATCTCTATCGCGCTAAGAATCCTATCGCACTCGTTATTCACTCGCTTGATCTATCCACTCCCTTGATCCGCTGGAGTGCAGGAATTAGGTTCGTCGCCATCTACAGACATTTCGCTCCTCTGGAGCGAAAAACCAGAGTTACCTGCTGAAAGGATTATTTCGATAGGGATTATGGCGTGCTATCAAGGGAACTCCGCCGCGAGGTTGCAGCTCATCATGTAACAGCCATTATCGGAAGTGGTATGTTAGATAAAACCAGAGTTCAATCAAGCGCAAGTGGAGTACTATGGGAATCCAGACCTGCCATAGCCGGTGTTCGACTTTAAGGCGCAGAGGCAGGGCATCGATAGCCATATGATATTCGGCCATGTAACGGTCAAAGGCGTCGTCCCATTCCGTGCTTGGGTATTCGAGCCCTTCTGTCAGTTCGGACAACCTAACTTGAACTAGATCTCGGTGGATACGATTCTCGTATTCGTCATCAATGAAAATCATGAACGCGCTGAAACAACAGAATAGCAGGAAGCAAGCGACGGGGACGATCCACCACCAGTGCTTTTTATTCACTATGCACCTCCTTTAACAGCCATTATCGGACGTCTTTGGCTTCCGGCAATCTCTTGAATTCTCGGGCGGTCTCCCACCGGTCCAGATGGTAGACGATGCGACCAACGTAGTCGTCGACGGTCATGTGCAACACCCTCTCCGCAAATTCCAAATCCTCGCGGCGTCTTTTGGTCTCTTCGGCGGTCAGTTCGCCGCCCTCTTTCTCCCGTTTCGCGAAGGCGGCGCGCGTTTCGTCCGAGTAGAACGCTTCAACGGGGTGGCCCACGTCGTCGAATACGTCGGCAAGAGTGATGCGCAGGTTGAGCGGGTTATTGTGGGAGAGGTGTTCACGCCGCCGGACAGCCTTCCGGTACCACGTGTTCAGGCGGTTCTCCAACGCTTTCCGGCGGGCGCGGTGTTTTTTGGCAAAGTCGTACAGTTCTTTGTTGCCGAAGGACTTAGCCTTCTTATTGCCGATTTTTACGGTATTGTCGCCTAACACGACGAAGGGGGGCGGAACGCAGTCGAGTTTGGGGACGACCTTGGAAGCGACAGCGGGTTGTTCCGCGCCTTTCTGCCGGGCACAGCCGGTTGCGAGGATTGCCACAGCGAGTATGGGTAGTCCGGCTAAAAGCCGGCGTGCGAGCGGGCTGTTCACGTGGGACCTCCATGACGCCAATGTACGAGGTTGAGACCCGGGGCCGCGGTGTATCTCCGCATGGTTAAGGGTTTCATGGTTGTTTGGCGGCGTGTTTGCGGTTGTTTCCACTCGTGAATTTTCGGACAAGCCACCGAATTCCATAGAGAATTACGACGACGAGCAGCGTACCAAAGGGAAGATAGCCGGCATAGTAGGCTATGCCCACGGCTAAAACCAGCGCAGGCCATTTCAACCACCATCGTCCGGCACATACGAAGATCGACAGAAATAGGATGTGCAAACTTGCGGTTATCGGGCCTACAAACGGGTTTGGGAACAGATCCACGTTAAACATGAGGTTGCCGACCGTGATCAAGGTTCCCAAGATAATTTCGATCATCGCACGTTAAGATATTATATTCAAAAGCGGAGGCAGAAAGACGACGAGCCGCCGAACGGGAATCTATGTATCCATGACGCCGCCGCTCCGCATTTTTTCACAGTGCCCGCTTGTATTCGCGTGACACCGGCAGTGGCGCACCCAATTGTCCGCCAAGAGATGAAAGTCAGGATGGCGCAAGATACGTCCAATGCCACGGGCTAAAAGTGCCAGATGAAGCTGAAATTAAAGTTGTCGCCAACAGTTTCGAACCGGCGCCGCGTGGTACGCGTCTGATAAAAGACCAATTCAGTTTGAGTATGACAGTGCCGATCGTCATATTGACGTGGATAGTGATCGCGGTTGCGAGAATCATGACCTCCCATGTGATCGGATAGAACCCTTTGCAGTCAGTGGCGATTTTGAACGCCCACAGCAGTGTTGAGATAATCAATATTCAGGCGGTTCTTTTTTTACTTTGGTAAACATCATTCATCGTCATATGGAGCGAACGGAGACCCTGCTCCGTGTTTTGTATGGCTCCTTTGGGGTTTGGGGGTCGGTGGTTTTGGCGGTTCGCCGAAACGGTTCTCCGCCGGTGTGCCTCGAAAGAATGGGAGCGCTATGACGTTCCAGCCTAAGACGAAGGTGTACCAGCCTTCCATATCCAGGTCGTGACATCGTCTGATGCAGGCCGCCATGCCTGCCCAGACCACAACCAAGTATGCGAAGATGCCCGCACCAGCCGCCAGTGCAAACAGCAAGGTGTCCACAACCACGCCAAACTTGCCCGGGAACGGAATCATCATTGTGGGGATGAACTGCAGCACAAGGATAAGCACACAGATGACGACCCCGCGAATCCAGAAGGTTTTGCGGTTAATGCGTCCTTCGAACGATAATAAGTGATGGGAAAATAGGTTGTTGCTCATGGGTTCACGACGTCAAAGCCCCAGTATCGCGTTGGGTCGTAGTACATGTAGAGGGCGAATACGAAGGCCGTCACGACGACGATTCCCGCGTACACCGTGACGACGACCTGTGACTCGATATTGGGGGCATCGAGGGCTTTGGGTGCGGCACAGGCGGCGAGGGAGAGAGCGATGGCGAGCGTGGGGATTATAGGTTTCATCGGTCAATCTCCTCAATAAAACGATTTCTCCATATCAAGTTGCATGCGCCATGCGGTGCGCTATGTGTTAGGGGGCACCCTCCCCGGCGGTGACTCGGAGGTTCATTCGGGGTCGCCGTATTTGTTGGGACCGGTCGCCCCTTTCCAGATGCACAGAAAAAAGATCACAAAATAGGAAAACGGGATAAGGAGGAGCGCCCACCACCCGGACAAATCTAAGTCGTGCAGCCGACGTATGACGCGGTCAACCGTAAAGCCGATCTGGAACACGACCGCCGGAACAACGATCACTAGAAAGAAGGGCAGGATCGACGCCCTTAAATTGAACGCCCACAAAGGACCTGTCGGTATTAGGTCCGCGATGGCGCCCGCGAACTTTACAGCTTGGCCGATCATAAAAGGGATAGCGGCATTGGTCACCAGGACGTGCATGTAAAACGTAAGCCGCCCGATTCTTCCGGAGCCTATGTTACCTGTATAAAGGAAAATCCGGGAAAGCGTGTCGCTGCCGATGCCGAAATGCCGGGAAGAGGCAAACATTATTGTAGGGGTACCTCCTTTAACAGGATTTATCGGACAAAGTAGGGAATTAGAGCGTCGGGAATCAGCGTCCCCCAGAACCTCCAAACGTGCATCTCTATTTTAAGACGTGGGGGCAGGGAATCAACAAATTCCTCACGTTCGGCTACGAAACGGTTCACTGCGGCCTCAAACTCATCCGTGTTTTCCCCATTGTCGTCGGTCATGGGGATTTTCCCGCTTGTGAACTCGGAGAAGTAATCTATACCTGGCAATTGGCGGAGACGCGACTCGTATTCGTCGTCGAGGTACATGATGAAGGCGCTAACACCGCCGAAGAGAAGGAAGCAAGCCACGGGGACGATCCAGAACCGGTGCTTTTTGTTCACTACGCCCCTCCTTTAGAGCCTGTTTGAAAATTACGATTTGTAAGGCGCGCACTGCGCACCCTGCAGAATTGTGGTAGAAAGAAACCAAGTTTTGAGGAAAAAACTCGGTTTTGAGACGCATGATTCCACTCGAAATGACTTTTCAAACAGGCTCTTAACACCCATTATCGGATGTCTCACTCGTCCTCGCCGAGGCGTTTGAATTCCTCCGTCTGCTCCTTCATGTAACGTAGGGCCTCCTTCGCAATGTGGAGTTGGACCTCAAATTCTTCGATTTCGGATTGCGACATGGTGGGCTTCTTCAATTCGAATTCCTCCTCGACCTGCTTCAATCGGTCCTCCGCGCCCCCTTGGGTCACGTCGAACAAACCGGCTAAAGCATCCGGCCATTCCGACGATTGAGGGTCGGGGGTTGTGTCGTCAATTATCTCGACGCGATCGGGCTCCCGAATAATCTCAATGCCGTCGGGTTCGCGAATTGTCTCGATGTGGTCGGGTTCCCGGGGTTCGAGGAAGTACCTAATCCTGTTTTCGAGGTAGCGAGACACGTGCGACCGGAACCGGTCGAGCGACATGCCCAAGGCTCGTTCGCCGAAGTAGAGATCATCGGCGACGCGTTCCATGAAATCTTCGCCTCGCTCGGCGGACAGTGTTTCCGCCGAGAGGAAGGGGTTGATGGGTTGACCGATCTCGCCGCGCAAGCCGTCAATCACGATCTCCGGGTCGGTCCCGGCGATAAGCGCCTCGACAACGCGGAGGTCGATTTTCTTGAACCAAGCGTTTACGTTAACCGCCAGGGCTTCGCGGCGTTCGCGGGTCGCGTCGAGGTAGTCGTACATGGCTTGGGTGCCGCAGCTTATCGCGCCCATATTGCCGATTGTTACGGAATCACCACTTTCATTGAACTCAACGATATCGTCCGTGCCCCATGAAATCGGCGGCCGGGTCTCGATGTTTGAATCGGGGGCTTGGGCGTGTCGACGGCTGGAACAGCCGGCGGCGAGGACGATGCTTACCACAGCGAGGATAGGCAGTCCGGCTAAAAGCCGGCGCGCGAGCGGGCTATTCACGTTGGATCTCTTTTTTTGAGGTTCATTGCGGGCACTATGGTTTTAAGAGTTCTCGCGTCCTTTGAAAGAATACCCAGTCATCGCAAAAATCCGTGGCAAGGTCGATCGCGATGACGGAGCCAATGACGGATAAGCCGATTATCAGAAGAATTCTCTTGAGCCGGTCATTCATTGGTCCGCGCCCACCTTTTTTTCTTCCGGCCGGAGGCGGAGGCGTTTTTCACCGAGGTAGTGCGCGACATGGGCGCGAAACTGGCCGAGCGACATGTATAACTCCCTCTCGGCAAAGTAGATGTCGTCGGCGATGCGCTGCATGTAGTCTTCTTCGCCTGCGGCAGCAATGGTTTCTTCGGAGAGGAAGGGGGTGATGGGTTGGCCGATATCCACCCGGGGCATGCTCCCGACTTCCTGAATCAACTTTAGATCGAACAGGTTGTTTTCCAGCGTTTCGTACCAGGCGTTCAGTCGATCTTCCAGTTCTTGACGGCGGTCTTCGCTTTCTAGTCTGGATGCGTACCACTCGTCGCCGCTGAAGACCGCGATTCCCATGTTGCCGAATCTAGCGATGCCGGAGGTTAGCTCGACGAACTTGCCTTCGTCGAGCCAAAAGCGAAACTCTTTCGGGCGGTGAGCGGGTTCGGGCGCTTCGACGGGTTTATGCCCCGAACAACCGGCGGCAATGAGGGCGATAGCAAAGACGGCGGTTAAGGTTTTCATTCGGGCTCCCGGGAGAGTGACAGGCTGCCGGCGCAACCCGTCGGTTGGGGGTTGGCGGCTAGTCTTCGCTACTGGCGCTTTGCCCCTTATCGTCCTCCAACATCTGAAAAAAGGCTTCATTTTCCTCGTAGATCTGGGCGACGACACCCTTAACGTCGCGAATCTCAGTGTCTACCAGCCCGATCGCGAGTTTGATCGCGTCAAGCTGTACATCAATCGTGTTTGATCGCCGGCGAATTTCCGCCTTCCTATCGGGGTGGAGTTTTTTGAATTCGCCCAATGCATCGAGGTTTTTATCGACCCTTTCTTGGAGGCGCCCAATTTTGGCGAGGCGGTCGTCGATGCGGCGCATCTCGACAAAGGACCCGGGTTCACGATTAATGTAATGAAGAACGATAAATAACCCGGCGAGGAACGCTATAAAAAATATGATCGGGATCGTGTATACTCGTCTCATGATGCCTCATGGCGGCGGGCTGCCGGAGCAACCCGTCGGTTGAGGGGTGGCGGCTAGTCGCAGCCACTGGCGGTGCGCCGGTTATCTTCGGGATACTTTACGATGAACC
The DNA here is from genome assembly GCA_028820655.1 of Candidatus Poribacteria bacterium. Lineage (GTDB taxonomy): Bacteria > Poribacteria > WGA-4E > WGA-4E > JAJDTR01 > JAJDTR01. Next base: position 19,440 of record JAPPIK010000051.1, read on the forward strand.
CTGATTCGCGCTCAAGGCGATGTTGGCGCTCCCGGCACCCGCCTCATTATCGGGTTTATCATGTTTCCGGATGGCCAGTTGCTCGAGCGCCTGTTCGCCGAGTGCGTCACCCACGGTTTCGGCTATCCTTTGAAGCACAATCTTCTTCAAATCTTGTGAGGTCTCTTTTGCCTCGTAATACTGGATGGTTTGTGTGGATACCCCATACGCTTTCGCGATTTCCGACTGTGATTCCCCAAGCAGCCGTTTCGCGATGATCTCAACGAGTGTGGCATCCGAGATTTTGCTTGTTCGTTTCGGCACCGGTGGTTCTCCTTCTCAAAAAAGTGGTGCTCTAGTTTAGCCGATGTGAAAGAGAATTGCAACTCCTCTTGGTATTTCTTAACTGTTTTTCTGTTGACGGCAGCTTTTGCCATTGCTATGATGCCCGCCAATCGCAATTGGTTGATGCGTTCTCTCACCCTGATTCATCCTTTCCCGGCGAAATAGCCCACCCGAATCCACCCTCTCCAGTGCACACAAAGTGAACACCACCGTCCAATTTGTTGTTACCGCCGCCCTCGCCGCCCCATCAAACCGCGCCCGGGAAGGCGTTTGTGCTAGTGGCACGCTACTTGCTCTCTATTGCCCTTGATTGTCTATCCGGATACCGTCATTCTTAGAGAGCGCCTAAATGCACAGCTTCGAAGCCTGCGAACGCCTCATGAGTTTTCCTGTGCTCGCCGCCCTATTCATCGCCGCCGCGTTAAGCCTGCTAACCGGCTGCGGCGAGGAATCCCCGCCGCCGCGCGTCTTGGACATCGAACCGCCCCGCATCATTGCAGTTGATCCGGCGCCCGCATTGGTGTCCGATGACTGGCTCGACTATCACGGAATGTCAAATGACCATCCGGTGCTATATCTCCCGTTCGACGGCGACCGCAATCTACAAATCGAACTCACCTTTTCTTACCCGCCCGAGGACTTCTCCGCCAATGAGCTGTTCAGGATCGACGGCAGGAATGTTGAGATATATATCACTCATTGCCATAGCAGCCCGGTAGGCTACGCCTATCCCCATTTCGAACTCCTTTCCGCTCTTTATGTCACATGGAAAGGCGGCGGTCAGCGGTTCGCTTTGTGGTGCCGGGAGGAGGAGCAAGCGGAATGAAACCTGCCCTGCTGCTTATGCTTGCCTTCACCGCCGCCGGCTGCGGGTACGACGCCCCCGAGACGCCGTACATCGTGAGCATCGACCCGCAGCCGCAGCTATACGACCACGAGACCGTGCGCCACTATAGTTTGGTGCCGTACCTCATTCGGCTGAAGCAGGAGGACGTTCGCACCATCACCGTTACCTTTTCCCGGGCTCCCGAACTCATTGCCGTCGGATCTCAAGCGTACTCCCAGTATGTCAACCCCACAAGTTGGGAACTCGTCGGACGCGAACTCAGCATGAAGGTGTACTGCTTCATGAATTACTCATCCGACCGCGACTACGAACACCGGATACCGGTTCAATGGGTTGGCGGCGGCACAGTGATTCGACTGTGGTGCGAACCGGAGGAGCGCCAATGAATCCGAACCGAATTCTCGTTGTGCTTCTTTTCGCCGCGCTCGGATGCGCCGATCGAGAGGAAGAATTCTTGCCCCACGTCGTCAGCATCGACCGCAGTTTCCGGGAGATAGACCCGGCGCTGTTAGAGAGTAATTGGAGCCGGGAGGAAAGAGACAATAATGTCATTGTGCTTAACCGGGGCGGATTCCAGACCATCACCGTCACTTTCTCCTCACCGCCCGACAACCTCGAAATGAAACTCCACGACCGCACCGGGTCGGTGCTGGACGCCCAAGACTATATCCTCCACGGCGCGGCATTGAAGATTAAGCTCTATTGTACCCTTTACATCCAAGGCACATATAACACGCTGACCATTCGCTGGTCTGGCGGCGAGGGCTTGAACGCCACCGTATCCTTTCCCGTGTGGTGCCCCTTCGAAGACCCGACAGCCAAGGAGGAAAGCAGTGGTCAGTGACTAGTGGATAGTGGTCAGTAAGTAAGGGAAGAAGACAGGAAGATTGGGAAGGGGAAGGATGGAAGGGGCAGGAGTTGTCTGAATCACGGATTACACGGATTAAAGGATTTCACGGATTAGACGCGGGTTGTTGAGCGATTGACGAGAGTGCGAAAACGGGCATCGTCCGTTTCTATTGACATTCCACTCCTAACGAAGTGGGGAGTCGTGACCGGGAGGAGATTTCTAACGCAGTCATTATTCATTCATTTGATCTCCTACAGAGGGGAAGGGGGAGGCGCGACCGGGAGATCGCCTCTACAAAAGGCTGGTGCGCGGAAGATCTTTATCGCACTCGCTATCCACCCGCTTGATTCCACCCGACTACTGCCAAATCGCGACCGGGCGGTCGGTCGATGGGCGGCGGACGGGGAATCGCGGTGTGGAGAAGGTTTCTTCCGCACGCCAAATCTCACATGGCACTCCGCTGGAGTGCATAGACGAGGCGCGTCCGTTTCTATTGACATTCCACTCCTAACGGAGTGGGGAGTCGTGACCGGGAGAAGATTCCTATCGCAGTCATTATTCATTCATTTGATCTCCTACAAAAGGCTGGTGCGCAGTGCGCACTCTGCCAAATCGCGACCGGGAGGTCGCTCCTACACGAGGTTGGTTGATGGGCGGCGGGCGGGGAGTCGCGACCTGGAGATCGCTCCTACAGACTTCAATGTTGCACAGAACATGAACATTGGCGTTCACTTGTTGGTTACGACGGCACGAAACGCGGCGGCACATCAGGGGTGAGTTTGATGCAATTCGCGGGGCAGCGCGGCATCGGGGCAACTTTCGGGAGCGGCACAAAACTTGCTCGCGCTGTACTATGGCAATCAAATCTACGGGTGGAAATCCAATGGTGTGGACTCGCTGTTTCATGCGAACCGCTTTCATTTTCTTGGTTACGATGACCGCGCCAACATACGAATCGGCCGCCGAAATCCGCGTAGAGTGGACTCAACTGACCGCCGCGCAACCCATGGGGCGCGTGAACGCACTTGAATCTGATGGACACCGGCTCTACGCCGGTACGTGGAATGGCGTTTACATCTCCCACGATGACGGCTACACCTGGGGTTCAACCGAGGTAAAACACACCTGTACCTCGATTGCAATCCATCAAGATATCGTGTATGCGGGAACACATGGCGACGGCGTAGTTCGCTCCGACAATCTCGGGGAGACATGGAAGCCCATAAACAACGGACTGCCCCGATACGAAGAGGTCGACCAATACGGACGCATAGAGCAAATCCTGGTCACGGGCTCCGGCAGCGTTATCACTGTGACTAGCTTGGGCACGTACAGATCGACCGACCGAGGTGAGACATGGCACGGCGTAATAGACGACTGGATAGTGCGCCAAGACGCGTGGGGAGCGCCCGACTTGCCAATCGCCCGCAGCATCTTGTCGATGACTGAATTCGATGGTTATCTGTGGGGCGAAGCGGATGGAGGCATGTTCCGTTCCCGTGACAACGGCCGTACGTGGGCATCTGTTTCCCGTTTCGGACACCACCCGGCACACGACTGGGCGGCGTTCAATGATCAATTATACGTCGCCGGGGGCAGAGGCTTTGCACGATGGAACGAAGAAGGACTCCCTTTCGCTTGGGATTATCGCATCGCAGGTTTGCCAAGCGATTCCGATGGGTATCTGGAATACGCGCCCAGTTTAACAAGCTTGGCTGTAAACCGCGGTCGTCTGTTTGCCGGCCTTTACGATCACGGCGTCTACATGTTTGATGCGCGCTCGGACACATGGATTCCCGCAGGTCTGCAGTGGCTTACCGTTAGTGCACTCGTATCTCATCGATCCGAGTTGTACGCGGCAACGTATGCGCTCCACGAAAGGCGGGCAGGCACCGTCCACACCCCGCAAGGTATCTACCGCGCCGCGATCCGGAGCGTACTTCCCCACGACAAAGCCATCGCCACTTGGGGCGCCATTAAACGACAATGAAATACCCAAACCTTCTCGCTATCCCACTGATCTGCTGCTTCCTCTTCGCCTCGGGCGCCGCTCACGCCGCCGACTGGGAACTCCTGTCCCGCACGGGCCGTTACGGTGTGTACGCGCTTGAATCCGACGGCGAACGCCTTTACGGCGGCGGAAAGGACGGCGTGTATTTCACCCTTGATGACGGCTTAACCTGGCGCGAGAGCGACCTGAAACGCAGCATTTCGAGCGTGACAGCCGCGCCCGACGCCATGTATGCCGTAACCTGGGCGGAAGCCGTCTACCGCTCCGAAACGCGCGGCAACACTTGGCACCGCATAGACAACGGTTTACCCACATTCCGAAACAAGCGCGGCGCCAACGGTCAGCATATTAAACAGATGCTCGTCACCCGTTCCGGAGTGCTGATCGCCGTTGGATTTCACGACGACAACTATATCTCTCGCGACGGCGGCGATACGTGGCACCAGGATTACAACATAGGTACCGGCGTCTACTCCATCGCCGAGTTCGACGGCTATATCTGGGCGGCGCACTCCAACTCCCGCGCCATGCGCAGCGCGGACGGGGGCGGCACCTGGGAGATTCTCCCCGATTGGAGGGCTGGCAGCTTCGCAGAGTTTCGCCGCATACAGGATTGGGCGGTGTTCGATAACAACCTGTACGTCGCCGGCGACTACGGCTTCGGCCGCTGGCGCGAAGAGGAACTCAAATGGGATGTGCTCAACCGCGGGCTTCCGAAGAAACCCTGTATAGTGGATCTCGCGATTCACCGCGGGCGTATATTCGCGGTCGTCCACTCGTGGGCCGTGGCATACTTCGATCAGCCGTCCGAAACCTGGGAAGCGGTTGGCCCGCGGGATCTCAGGGTGACCAGCTTGGCGAGCCACCGGGACGAACTCTACGCCGCCACCGACCATGGGATTTACCGCGCCGTCTTTCCCCGCGTTCAACCCTACAACAAAGCCGCCGTCACCTGGGGCGGCATTAAACGACCATGAAAATCTATCTACCCCTACTCCTCCTTCTCTTCGGCTGCGGCGAGGGGGAGCCGGTCGCCCCTGCCCCCGAAGGCCAGGCGCTCAAAGGCACTTTTGTGCTCACCAAAGCGGTCATGCATGAACTCATGGACGTCGGCGGCCCCGATCTCGACGATCCGGTAATCATACGGCGTGTGCCGACCACCTATGTCTACCCGGCAGGCACCGGCCGGCTCGAACTGGACGAAGGCACGTTTTATTTGGACGCGCCGCTGCCGATACGGCCCCTTAAGTACAGAGGCAGATTTAAAGTAGTAGAAGAAGAATGGTCCAGGATTGACCTCCCCAGTCGCTACTACAAAAATGTGGACTACCACAAAGTCATCCCCAAACTCGTGATAGACGTCTTTTTTGAAGGTGGAGGTGTAGCGCCCGAATACGGCAGATTCCCTTACGAGTGGATTGGGGACACCCTAAAACTAGAGTTTTGGCACCCTTTAAACCCGCCGTTCGTTTATGAGTTGTATTGGACTCGCGAAGCTGAACTGTAACTATATTAAAGTGAGCACCATGAAAATCTATCTGCTCCTATTCGCCCTCTTTGCCGCCCATGCCCGCGCCGATTGGGAACATATCCCCGGCACCGAGGTCATCGGGCGCGTCCGTCTGCTAGAGAGCGACGGTGCCCGTCTCTACGCCGTAGGTAATACGGGCTTTTACCTCTCCTTCGACGACGGCTACACCTGGCGGCGCCGGGTCATTGGCCGCGGCATTGAGGGCTTTTATATTACCGCCATCGGCAGCGGAGACGGTGCCGTCTATGTCGGTACGCGAGAACACGGTGTATTCCGCTCCGACAACCGCGGAAATACCTGGGTGCACATTAACGAAGGGCTTTACATCTTTGACGATCCGACATGGGGGCCCCACCACGGAAAGGTTGAACAAATACTCGTCACCAACTCCGGCATGGTCATCAACGTAGCATACCACCAGGGCACGCACATATCCCAAAACCGGGGCGATACTTGGCATTCCGTATACGACGAATGGATATACTCGCGGAACAAAGAGCGCAAAACACGCGACTGGCACATCGGCGGTGGCATCTTCTCGATGACGGAGTTCGACGGCTATCTGTGGGCAGTCTGGTCAAGCACATCCGAAATCATATTCCGTTCCCCGGATAAAGGCGAAACGTGGGAAGTTCTTCCCAATCTGAAATACGGCGAGATAGCTGACTGGGCGGTGCTTGACGATAGATTATACGTCGCCGGAAGTCGAGGCTTTGGGCGGTGGAACGAAGCGGAATTCATGTGGGAACACCTCTTCCGGCGACGTTTTCGTTCCACCAAAAGGCTCTACGGCGACGGCCTCCCGGAGTCGCTTTGGTTGATCTCTCTCGCCGTGCATCGAAACCGCTTCTTCGCCGGCTCCAGGAGACACGGCGTGTTCATGTTCGATCCTCATGCCGAGACTTGGCGCCCCGCCGGGCTTCCGGATAAGCCCATCCGCGCCCTCGTGTCCCACCGCGGCGGCCTCTACGTCGCTTCAGAAGGAGGGATATACCGCGCCAATCTCCAGTTCGTCTCCCTCGAAGGGAAAACCGCCGTCACCTGGGGCGCAATAAAACTGGAGAGATGACCCACATGAAAATCTATCTGCTGCCACTCTTCGTCCTCCTCTCCGCCCATGTCCACGCCGAGTGGGAGCTCATCCTCGAAAAAGGCGCCCATTGCATCGCCAGCGACGGCGAGCGCCTCTACGCCGGCACCGAAAAAGGCATTCATTATTCGCGCGATGACGGCGACACTTGGCGCCTGAGTGATTTCACGGATCGGATAGCACATCTCGCGGCCTCGCCCCGCCTCGCTTTCGCCTACAGCGCCGAGCACGGCATCTTGCGCTCCATTACCAAAGGCAATACGTGGCATAGGAAAAACAACGGGTTCGACCGAAAAATGGACGGTAACAGGTCCTACTATCCGAATCTGCGTCACTTCCTGATTACCAGTTTTGGCATGGTCGTCGCCGTCGGCCACCAGTCCGGCACATGGATGTCCCGCAACCGCGGCGATCGTTGGCAAAAGGCAAGCGACGTATGGAAGGGTGTGCCGCTGGGCAACTCTATCTATTCGATGGGCGAGCATGACGGCGATCTCTGGGGGCTTTGGTCAATCTATAAGGCTTTCCGCTCTCCCGACGAGGGCGCCACCTGGGAGTACATTCCCCACTGGGGAGACGTGCGCCATATCGGACAATTTGCCCTCGTGGAAGCGTGGGTATCATACAGGGGAGACCTCTACGTTGGCGGTCGCCGCGGGTTTGGGCGGTGGCGCGAAGAGACCCTCGACTGGGAAGATCTCAGCCAAGGCCTGCCCAAAAGACCTCATCTGTATCATCTCGTTGTGCATCGTGACCGCATTGTCGGCGGATCGCCCTACGGCGTGTTCACGTTCGACCATCATTCCGAGACTTGGTATCCGGCAGGTCTTTCCGACAAGAACATCCTCGGCCTCGTGTCGCATCGCGGAAATCTCTACGCCGCTGGCACCACGCAAGGGCACAGTGGGGTATACCGCGCCAAACGCCCCTTCGTGTCCCCCGAAGACAAAACCGCCGTCACCTGGGGCGCAATAAAGCTGGGAAACACCAAATGACTGTCAGAATATATCTGCTCCTACTGTTCACCCTCCTCGGCGGCTGCGGCGCCGAGAACACCATCCGCGAACGGGCGCCCGATCTTCCGGTCATCGACATCGGAGCCCACGACATACACCCCAGCTATTTTGTATTTCGGTTGGCGATTGAACCCGCGACGCAGGGAAAAATTTTCGTCAGCCAATCGGTAACTTACACGGGATACGTCTACGACGACTGGAGGAACCAGTTTACGATCCACGTCCCCGACACCATCTTCGGAATAGACGCCGGACAGGAACTGTACACCGGAAGCATATCGAGACGCCTTTATGCCGGCGACTTCAACGACCTTGACGTCGACCACCCCTTCGCAGAGGGAGATCACGGCATCGTCACCGCCGCCGCCATAACAATCTCCCCGACGACGAAGGAGGCCGGATATTACTACGAGAATAGCGCACCTTTTACCGTGGGCGTCTCCACCCAGATTTTCACGACGGACAGAAACGTTCGATAATAACCCCAGACGGGAATTCCTTAGTGCGGCGGTAAAGCACCATGAAAATCTTCTTGCTCTCATTACTCGCGTCACTCGCCTTCGCCGCGCCGGATGCCAGCCACTCCACCGGCGCCGGGGCCGACATCCGCGCGGAGTGGGAGCAAATCGCGGACGGCGAGGCTCTGCCGTGGGTGTACGCGCTCGCGGCGGACGATCATACGCTATACGCCGGGGGCCGGGGCGGACTGTACATCTCCGAAGATGACGGCCATGCGTGGCGGCAAACTATGGAACCCGGTGTGCGCTCTCTCGCAATCAGCGCGAACCACGTGTATGCGGGTACGGCCAATCACGGTGTATTTCGCTCTACCGACCGCGGCAACACATGGGAGCGCATAAACGTAGGGCTCCCGGCACAACTCAATGGCAAGCGACCGGCCATTCAACAGATACTCATTACAAACTCGGGCAGTCTCATCGCCCTCACCCACGACAACGGTTCGTTCGTGTCGTATAACCGGGGCGCCGTGTGGCACGATCAATCCGACGATTGGACGGTTGGAGTACATTACATAAGCCGGGAGATCCGGTCGATGACGGAGTTCGACGGTTACCTGTGGGCGTACCTCTCAACCGGATGGATCGTCCGTGCCCTTAGCGAGCGCACCATCTGGGGATCCGTTAAGTGGTTTGAGCGCGGCCGGATCACCGACTGGGCGGTGGTTAACGATGAATTGTATGCCGCCGGCGTAAGGGGCTTCGGGCGATGGAACGAAGTGGAACTCGGATGGGAGTATTTCGGCGACGGCCTGCCTACGGGCCCCTACTCTCCGCATGTTACAACCCTGGCCGCCCACCGCGGCCGCATCTTCGCCGGACTGAACGGCGGCGGCGTTTACCTGTTCGATGAACGCGCGGAAAGGTTTATTCCCGCAGGGCTGCAGGATTATATCATCGGCGCACTCATATCCCATCGATCCCATTTATACGCCTCAACCGAACAATTCGCCAACCGAAAACACACGTTCGAGGGTATCTACCGCGCCTCCATCCCCGTCGTTCAACCCTACGGCAAAGCCGCCGCCACATGGGGCGCTATAAGGCAAAGACATCCGTTCCCTTGATATAATACAGCGACCGACACATATCAAACGGGTGAGGGCAGTTGAGACGGGCAGAAAAACGGAAGACAGGAAGGGGGGAAAAGCAGTAGCCAGTGACCAGTGCCTAGTGACCAGCGGGAAGGAGGGGAGGGAGAAGGATTGTCTGAATCACGGATTTCGCGGAAGGCGAGGGATGGGCGGTGGTAAGGGAAAGAATCGAGGATTGGATGGCGGCTTGTCGTCTTGATTTACCAAACACATGGCACTCCTCCGGAGTGCGAGAATTGAGGTTTCTCGTTTCTATTGACATTGGGGATCTCTATCGCGCTCCTTATTCAGTCGCTTGATCCCACGGAGCGGGGAATCGCGACCGGGAGATCGCTCCTACAGTCAAAAGGCTGGTGCGCGGTGCACACCCTACAACTGCTTACCGCAAAGCCGCCGTTACCTGGGGCGCCCTTAAAACGAAATGAGAGACCACTCATGACTAACAATCTCAGCTTAACGTTTATCCTAACTCCACTGCTGCTCGCGGTCTGGTTCTCCGCCTCCGCCCTAAACGCCCACGCCGATTGGGAACATATCCCCGGCACCGAGGTCATCGGGCGCGTCCGTCTGCTCGAGAGCGACGGTCCCCGTCTCTACGCCGTAGGTGACACCGGGTTTTACCTCTCCTTTGACGACGGCTACACCTGGCGCCGCCGCGAAATTGGCCGCGGCTTAGAGGAATTTTATATCACCGCCATTGGAAGCGGCGACGGCGCCGTCTATGTCGGTACCACATTTCACGGCGTATTCCGCTCCGACGACGGCGGCAACACCTGGAAGCACATCAACGAAGGGCTTCAGGTCTTCGACAGCCCGAAATGGGGACCCCGACACGGAATAGTTGAACAATTACTCGTCACCGGTTCCGGCACGGTCATCAACGTAGGATACCACTATGGAACGCACATATCCGACAACCGTGGCGAGACTTGGCATTCCGTATTGGACGAATGGATATACCCGGGAAACCCCGACTGGCGCTTCGGCGATAGTATCTGGTCAATGACGGAGTTCGACAGCTATCTGTGGGCAGTCTATTCAAGCACCTCCGGTACCGTACTCCGTTCCGCTGATAAAGGTCAAACGTGGGAATCGCTGCCCGTCGTTGTACCGGGCAACGAACACGGGTTCGGCCAGATATCCGACTGGGCGGCGATTGAGGATAAATTGTACGTCGCCGGATACCTCGGCTTTGGACGCTGGAACGAAGCCGAACGCATGTGGGAAAATCTCAGCCGCGGGTTTCCCGACGTGCCTTACATGAATCAACTGGCTGTCAATCGCCGCCGCATTTTCGCCACGTTTTACGGATTGGACCGCGGCGTGTGGCTGTTCGATCACCCGTCCGAAACATGGGTGCCCGTAGGTCCGCCGGACGTTGACGTTCACCCGCTCGTTTCACACCAATCCGATCTGTATGCCGGCGCCGAAAACGGCATCTACCGCGCCTCGATCCCGATCGTGAGTCTGTACGGAAAAACCGCTGTCACCTGGGGCGTGATCAAACAATAACAAAGCACGATACGTACGATTTTCGGACATAAACCACAATATTCGCCCGCCAATCAGCCTGAAAACGGGTGTTATAGCTCTAAAACAATTTCCAATAGTCCGCGAGGAGCATATCATGAGCACGCCAACACTAATCATCTTCGTTACGCTCGGCCTCATCGCCTCTGCCGCCCTCGCCGGCTGCAGCCACGACCATCCGCTGAAAGACCACCACCACGACCATGAACACGATTACACATTGCCCGTGCACAATCACAACAACCTGTTCACCCTCGGCCTGCCCTATACCTATATTGTCAGCGTCGATCCGCCGCTCTCCGAATATAACATCGTGCCCACCGGCTATCTGACAAACCGCTTGTACGGTAAAGAAATCGTCTACATCAGGTTCAATCGTCCCGCAAAAAACCTGATGTTCACCAACGTCGAATATCCACACCTTTACACCACCCGGGTATCGGGAGTCGGCTATGAAGAAAACCGTATTTACCGCGCCAGCGTCCGAACAGACTGCAGCGATCCGGAACACACCGGGTATATCGCCTTCCGAATCACCTGGGACACCGGACCCGAAGACACCGGAACCGCCGATTTCATTTACAAGTGCCCCGAAGAGGAGTAATCACATGCGACCACCAGTCATCTTTGTTACTCTCGCCCTTATCGCCTCTGCCGCCCACGCCGACTGGGAACTTATCCTCGAAAAAGGCGCCTATTGCATCGCCAGCGACGGCGAACGCCTCTACGCCGGCACCGAAAAAGGCATCTATTATTCGCGCGACGACGGCGACACCTGGCGCCTCAGTGATTTCACGGATCGGATAGGACATCTCGCCGCCTCGCCCCGCCTCGCTTTCGCCTACAGCGCCGACCACGGCATCTTGCGCTCCGTTACCAAAGGCAATACGTGGCATAGGATAAACAACGGATTCGACCGAAAAATGGACGAAAACAGGCTCTACTATCCGAAACTGCGTCACTTCCTGATTACCAGTTTTGGCATGGTCGTCGCCGTCGGCCACCAGTCCGGCACATGGATGTCCCGCAACCGCGGCGATCGTTGGCAAAAGGCAAGCGACGTATGGAAGGGTGTGCCGCTGGGCAACTCTATCTATTCGATGGGCGAGCATGACGGCGATCTCTGGGGGCTTTGGTCAATCTATAAGGCTTTCCGCTCTCCCGACGAGGGCGCCACCTGGGAGTACATTCCCCACTGGGGAGACGTGCGCCATATCGGACAATTTGCCCTCGTGGAAGCGTGGGTATCATACAGGGGAGACCTCTACGTTGGCGGTCGCCGCGGGTTTGGGCGGTGGCGCGAAGAGACCCTCGACTGGGAAGATCTCAGCCAAGGCCTGCCCAAAAGACCTCATCTGTATCATCTCGTCGTGCATCGTGACCGCATTGTCGGCGGATCGCCCTACGGCGTGTTCATGTTTGACCATCATGCCGAGACTTGGTACCCGGTCGGGCTGTCGGACGTGAGCATCTCCGCCGGCGGGCTCGTTTCCCATCGCGGGAATCTCTACGCCGCTGCTGCGTCTCGGGGCCATGATGGGATATACCGCGCCAAACGCCCCTTCGTGTCCCCCGAAGGCAAAGCCGCCGTCACCTGGGGCGCCCTTAAAACGAAATGAGAGAGATCACTCATGACTAACAAACTCCTCTTGACGGTTAGCCTAATCCTACTCCTGCTTGCGGTCTGGATCGGCGCATCCGCCCGAGCCGGGTGGGAACATATCCTCGGCACAGAGGTCATCGGGAGCGTCGGCCTGCTTGAGAGCGACGATCTCCGTCTCTACGCTACAGGCGACACCGGTTTTTACCTCTCCTTTGATGGCGGTTACACCTGGCGCCGCCGCGAAATTGGCCGCGGCATCGACGACTTTTATATCACCGCTATCGGCAGTGGTGACGGTGCCGTCTATGTCGGTACGGCAGACCACGGCGTAGTCCGCTCCGACGACAGCGGAAACACTTGGAAACACATTAACGAAGGGCTTCACATCTTCGGCCATCCGCAATGGGGAGCCCACTACGGAAAGGTTGAACAAATTCTCGTCACCAGTTCCGGCATGGTCATCAACGTAGGGTACCACCGTGGCACGCACATATCCGACAACCGGGGCGAGACATGGCGCGCCGTAACGACGGAATGGAAAGCCCCCCAAGGACCGGGTCTGGTCGACTGGGCTTTCGGCGACGGCATCTGGTCGATGACCGAGTTCGACGGCTATCTCTGGGCAGTCTATTCGGACGCCCCGGCCTTCCGATCCCCCGACCAGGGCGGCACTTGGGAGCTTCTTCCCGCCCGCAGCCACGGGGGCATCGGCGACTTTTGGCGCGTCCACGACTGGGCGGCCCTCGGAGATAAGTTGTACGTCGCCGGAAGCGCCGGCTTCGGACGCTGGAACGAAGTCGAACTCAGGTGGGACTATCTCAGCCGAGGGCTTCCCGACAAGCCCGGCATGAAGCAGTTGGCGGTTAATGGCGGCCGAATCTTCGCCGCCTTTTTCCAATCCGAACGCGGCGTGTGGTTGTTCGACCAGCCGTCCGAAACATGGTTCCCGGCAGGTTTGCAGCACGTTCGCGTTTATTCGGTCGCATCCCACCAATCCGAACTGTACGCCGGCACCGAAAACGGCATCTACCGCGCCTCAATTCGAACCGTACTCCCCCAGGGCAAAGCCATCACGGCCTGGGGCGCTGTAAAACAAGAATGAAATACTTAACCCTGATCGCCTCTATGCTCCTTGTCGTCTCCATCGTCCGCGCCGAGATCGAACTGGTGTGGCGCCCGGTGGCCGACGAAGAGACGATGGGCGATGCGTACGTCCTTGCGAGCGATGGACACAGCCTCTACGCCGGTGGGGATGGAGTGCACGTCTCCGACGATCACGGTTACACCTGGCGACCGACCGCCGTCACCGACTATACCAGACAGATTAAAATCAGCGAGGATGCCGTGTATGCCGCGACAGAAACACAGGGCATATTCCGATCGGACGACCGTGGCAACAGCTGGCAGCCGAAAAGTCAAGGCCTTCCGACTTGGGGGGCCGGCGAGTACCGCAGCGTCGGCCAAATCTTCATCAGCCGCTCCGGAACAATCGTCTGCGTGACGGTAAGCGGAACCTTCGCATCAACAGACCGCGCCGAGACCTGGCACGAGATAACGAAGAAGTGGCGCGTGCGCGGCCATCATACGCTAATAGCCCAGAATACCAATACCATCACCGAATTAGGCGATTCGTGGTGGGCCTCCGGCTGGCGCACGGCGTACCGATCGCGCGACAACGGCGGCACCTGGGAATTCGCGAGCTCCGACGGAAAGGAGGAATTCGAGTGGATAAGTTCTTGGGTGATGCTCAACAACCGATTATATGCCGCCGGAGCAATACGCCACGAAGCCCAACACACCGATTATTACGCACCCTATTTTGGACGGTACGAACCCGAACGTCGTTGGACAAAACTCACACGAGGGCTTCCAGCGCCCGATGCCGCAAGGCGACATAACCTTATAAGCTCCTTAACCCTATACGGCCGCCGCATCTTTACCGCGCACTACCTAGACGGAGTGTACCGGTTTAACGCGCGAATCGAAGGGTGGAGACCGGTCGGACTGCAGGGCAAAAGAGTAAGCTCGGTTATCACCCACCAGTCCCACCTTTACGCCATGACCTACGACCACGGCATCTTCCGGGCGACGCTCCGGGGCGCCGTACAACCTGATAACAAAGCCCCAGCCATCTGGGGGCGATCAAACAGAAATGAAACAGACAACCCTCATCGCCTCTATGTTCTTGGTTATCTCCCTCGCCCGTGCCGAGTGGGAACGCATCCCCGGGGCGGAGGAAATGGGATACGTATACGCAATGGCAAGCGATGGAGATCGACTTTACGCCGGCGCCAAACACGGAGTCTTCATCTCGCCGGATGACGGCTCCACCTGGAATCCAACCGATCTTGACCACGGAATTTACGCAATTGTCGTCGGTTGGGACGGCGCCGTCTATGCAAGCGGAGGATATAAACACGGGCTATACCGGTCCGACACCCACGGGCACTCATGGAAGCCAATCAATAACGGTCTTCGTACGTGGGAGCGCGGCGGCGGCCTCCGCTTCCCAAGCATCGAGCAGATACTTCCCACCACCTCACGGAGCCTCATCGCTGTCCCCGGCTCCGGTCCGTATATTTCCCTCAACCGGGGCGATTCATGGCAGTGGGTCGGCTTCGAATGGGTATACGGGCACCCAGCCTGGGAGAAGCCCTATGCATTCGGGTATGAGATTACCACAATGACCGAGTTCGATGGCTATCTGTGGGCATACACGAAATTCCGGGAAGTGTATCGTTCTCCGGATAACGGCGAAACGTGGGATAAGGTGCCGGAACACGACGAATTGATACCCGTTCTTAAAGACAACATCCGCGAAATAAAGCACTGGGCGGCGCTTGACAATCGATTGTATGTTGCCACCACCGACGCCTTTGGGGTATGGAACGAAGGGGAACTCATTTGGGAAAATCGCAACGAAGGGCTACCGGTCGATAACACGGAGCTCCCCGCGTACCGGGAATACCTCCGCACCATATACGACATATTTACCCTGGCGGTTAACCGCGGGCGTATCTTTGCCGGAGTTCGCGACCGCGGCGTGTGGGTGTTTGATGAGCGATCACAGACCTGGATTCCCGTAGGCCTGAACGGCCGACACGTTGGCACGCTCGTATCCCATCAATCCTATCTTTACGCCGCGACATCCCCCGACGGCATCTATCGCGCCTCGATCCCGGTCATTAACCCCTATGGAAAAACCGCCGCCACCTGGGGCGCCATCAAACGACCATGAAATACCTAAGCCTCCTCGCACTCCCACTGATCTGCCTCCTCCTTCTCTCGGGCCGCGCCCGCGCCGAATTGCAAGCCGACTGGGAGCAACTCGTCGGCGGCGAGTTTACCCCGAACGGGACCACGCTAGAAACCGACCAGACCCGTCTCTTCTTGGGGGAGGGGGACGGATTTTACATGTCCCGGGACCACGGTTATACCTGGCGCCTAACCCTTCCGGACCGCCAAATTACGGCAATCGCCATCGGTAAGAATGCCCTCTATGCGGGCACATCCAAGCATGGCTTATTCCGCTCCGACAGCCGCGGGGTCACATGGCAAAAGAAAAGCGGCCGCGCCCCCATAAAACAGATAGTCGTCTTGCGTTCCGGCGCCGTCATCGCCGGCAGGTACCCCGCCGGGGTCTATATATCCTTCAACCGGGGGGATACGTGGGACGATATATACGACCGCTGGCTCGAAAAACTGAGTCATGTTGGCTATAATATTTGGTCTATCACCGAGTTCGACGGCTATCTCTGGTCCTCAACCTCGGGCGGAGGTATCATCCGTACCCCCGACATGGGCAAGACTTGGAAATGGGCTACGGAAGATTTTCGACTTGGCCGCGTATCCGACTGGGCAGTATTTAACGATCGATTATACGCCGCAGCAGGCGGCTTCGGACGATGGAACGAAGCCAAACACACTTGGGAGTATTTCAACGAAGGCCTTCAACCCGAACGCGGCGCCCAGCGTTTTTCAAGCCTGGCAGTGAATCGCGGACGTCTCTACGCCAGGCTCCTATCCTCCGGCGTTTACCTGTTTGACGAGCGTTCGGAAACGTTTGTTCTCGCCGGTCTGCGGGAATCTGTTATCCTCGATCTCGTATCCCATCAAGGCTATCTGTACGCCGCAGCCGAAGACGAAGGCATCTACCGCGCCAGCATCCCGGCCGTGCAACCCTACAACAGGGCTACCGTCACTTGGGGCGCACTCAAAACAAAATGACGGAGACCACTCATGACTAACACACTCGGCTTAACCTTTATCCTAACCCCGCTGCTGGCGATCTACCTAACCGGCTGCGCCGCAAAGCTGGAGGAGCCCGAACTCGACCTCGCGCCCCTCGTCCGCATTGAGAACTTCGTTTCCTTCGAAGGGAGCACCAGCAAAATAGGAAGCATGACGGTCAACGCCAGCCCGGACGCAGAAAGTATGAAATACCTCGAAGACAAAAAGCGCCAAATAGCGCGGCTCGAAGACCGTCTCAACGCCTACTATCGCAAAGCGCTGCGCCGGCTGACCTATCTCCGCCTCAACAATCCGCTCGAGACACCCATCATCATCACCGACATTTTCAAAGAGATCGGAGATCCGATCGACGCCTTCTATAGCGACAGACTGCGCCGTAAGAGCGACCTCGAATTGGGCGCGGCGGCGCTGCAAATCAGCCTCAACGATTACATCCGGCGACTTATTAGCGCCCTGGAACGGGAAGACGATGAAATTTCCTACAAGATGTGGAAAGAATCGAAAAAGGATGAAACCGATGAAAACCCTGATTCTGCTAGGTAGCACCCTCCTACTCCTCCCGAGTTGCGCCGCAAAGCTGGAGGAGCCCGAACTCAAACTCGCGCCCCTCGTCCGCCTCGAGAATTTCATCGTGCTCGATATGGGCACGGTCACCATGGGACACATGACGATCAATGCACTGATGACCGTGGAAGGCGCCAAATATCTCGAAGACAATAAGCGGCAGATCCGGCGGCTCGAGGAGCGGCTCAACGCCTGGTACCATAAAGCGCTGCGCCGGCTGACCTACCTCCGACTCAACGATCCGCGCGAGTCTCCCATCATCATCACCGACCTGTTCAAAGAGGTCGGCGACCCGATCAACGCCTTCTATCGGGACGAACGACGCCGTCAGGAAGACCTCGAATTGGGGCGAAGAGCGATACACATGAGCTTCAACGATTACATCTGCCAAGTCATCCACGCCTTGGACAAGGAAGATGAGAAACTGCGTTTCAAGTTTTGGCAAGAATCAAAAAAGGACGATTGATGCGGAGCGCGCCGGCGTTCCGATTCCGAGAAGCCATGTTATGGTTGTAGCGGCGACCGCAGCGGCACCGCCGGCAAGCTTTTCGGGATGGGATACCGTAACGTGTGATTCACATGGCACCCCGCTGGAGCGGGGAATCGCGACCGGGAGGTCGCTCCTACAGGTGTTGAGGGGAATAGCGACCTGGAGATCGCTCCTACAGATGACGAGGGGAGTCGCGACCTGGAGATCGCTCCTACAGGTGATGCAATGCTCGGTCTCCTGTCCCGCGGGTGCGGCGCTACCTGACAATTGCCATGCGGCGGGAGGCGCGGTAACTCTCCGCTCGAAATACGCAGATATACACGCCGTTGGCAAGCAGTTCTCCGCTTTCGTTGCGCCCATCCCAATACGCCGCATGGTGCTTGTCGGTGTAGTATCCCTCCGCCTGCAGCCCCAAATCCACGTGTCGCACCAAGATTCCCTTCGCGTTATAAATCGAGATTCGGACAACCGCATCTCTCGCGAGTTGATACGGGATCCAGGTCTCCGGATTGAACGGATTCGGGTAGTTCGGCAGGAGCTTTGTCCGTTCCGGCGTCAATGCCTCCAACAGATTCTCCAAGTATTCGATACCCCTCGGGATCGCGGGGTCCGCCAGGTCAATCTGCCGCGCTTCTTCCAGCCACTTCCTGACTTGGGTTGTCCGAAGCATCTCCGGTCCGCCCGAATCGCTAAGCGGTGCACCTGCCGCGTTATCCATCATCCCCGCAACCAGCACCAGATCCAGGATGTTCACCGTCCCATCCCCGTTCACGTCTTCACGGTTTTCTCCGGATGTGCCTAAACGCCCCGCGACCAACACCAGGTCCAGAATGTCCACCACCCCGTCCCCGTTCACATCCGGTTTAACTTGTGGGGGCTCCGCGACTTGCGGTTGCTCATCTTCCGGAGGATCGGGGGACGGGAAGATCTCCCACAGCAGCACGGTGCCGTCCCCGCTCCCACTGGCTAGCGTGCTTCCATCCGGACTGAACGCGACACTGGTAACATCACCTATATGGCCTTCGAACGTGCGTATGTTCTCACCCGCCGCTGAATCCCACAGACGCACCCTGTTGTCGGTATTGCCGCTCGCGAGCGTGTCATCGACCGGACTGAACGCTACGGATGTATTCCGAGCGTGATAACCATGCAGCGAGGATATTTGTTCGCCCGTCGACGCATCCCAAAGATGAATTGCGTCCGGAGCCACCGCGGCAAGCAAATCGCCATCCGGACTGAACGCGATGTTATCCGGAGATAGATCTTCCGTCGTCACGGTTAGTGTGCGTTTGGGCGTCCTCTTCTCCACATCCCATAGAAGAATCTGACGGGTTGTTGCGCCGGCAACCGTGCCCCCGTCAGGACTGAACGCCACGCCGATAATATCTGCATCGCTCCCGAACAGTGACCTTCTGTACAGCCCCGTCCCCGTATTCCAGAGGTTTACATTCCGGTCATATTTGTCGCCCACACTCGCCAGCGTCCCTCCATCCGGACTGAACGCCACGCTATTGACCCCACCCGTATGCCCTGTCAGCGTCGAAATGGTTTCGCGCGTCGCCGCATCCCACACACGGACGGTTCCGTCCCGGCTCCCGCTTGCAAGCGTGCGTCCAGCCGGGTTGAAAGCAACGCTGGTAATGCGGTCTCTATGCCCTTCCAACGCGAATATGTACCCTCCCGTCACCGCATCCCAAAGACGCACCGTACCTGCCCCGACCGAACCCAATCCGGCGACCCGATTCGCAGCGGCAACCGTACGGCGGTCGGGACTGAACGCGATTCTGGAGATTGGACCCGAATGGCCTTCTACATGGAGTATAGGAATTCCCGCCGCCGTATCCCACAATGAGAGCCTGCCATCCCGACTCGCGACGGCAAGCGTGCCGCCGTCCGGGCTGAGTGCAAGGTGGCCCACCTCCCATACGTAGTCTTCCAGCGTTCTCAATAGCGCCCCCGTCGCCGCGTCCCAAATACGCACCGTGGTACCCCTGGTGCGGCGCCATGAATCAATAACGCTGCCGCTGGCAAAGGTGCGTCCATCGGCGCTGTACGCCAGGCTATAGACAGCGCCGGCATGCCCCTGTAACTCGTGTTTGAGTGCTCCCGTCGCCGCATTCCGCAGCGAGACCCAGCCCCACGTCCCGGCGCCAAACGCCCAATCCCCATGCCCAACGGCAAGTGTTCGCCCATCCGGACTGAAAGCAAGACGCAGGGGATTACGGATACCGTCACTAAATGAGGTTTGAAGTTCGCCCGTCGCCGCGTCCCACAGACGGATTATACCGTCCCTCGCACTATGCCCCACAGCAAGCGAAGTGTGACTGCTGGCAACCGTCCGGCCATCCGGGCTGACGGCGAGGCTGATGACGTTACCGAAGCCCTCCTCATGTTCCGGAATCAGGGTGTGTCTTAACTCACCCGTGTCCGCGTCCCACACACGCACCACATCCGCCTCACTGGTGGCGATCGTCAGACCATCCGCGCTGAGGGCATCACGCCACACGGATCCGAATTCTGCGGGCACCGTGCGCCTTGGTTCCCCCGTCGCAGCGTCCCAAATCTGGATATCTCCGGTCATGATTGTCAGCGTCACCCCATCCGGGTTGAAGGTGACTCTGCGAGGGTAATATATATTCCCGCGCCTCATCAGGCTTACGGGGTCACCCGTCGCCGAATCGTAGAGCCAAACACCGGCGCCGCCCGTGACCGCCAGTCGTGTACCTTCCGGGGAATACTGAAGTCCAAGGATTACGCCCCTGCCGAGCCGCACCTTGGCGCCTTCGGGCAACCCCCAACGGGAGGTATTTTGAGCAGTGGTGTTGAGCGAAACGAGGGATAGGAGAATGAGTGATGCAAGGGTGGTTTTCATTAGGTGGCTTCCTCTTCCGAACCTGTCACATATTCAGTCGCATGATCTCCGTCGGGGCGGGGAATCGCGACCTGGAGATTGCACCTGCAGGGGGCCAGTTGTCCGAGGGCGATGAAGCAATCGGGGAACGGCCAGCCGGATTGGACACCGTACCGTGTCATTCACATGGCACTCCGCTGGAGTACAGGAATTGAGGCTTCTCCTTTCTATTGACATGCCGCTCCGCTGGAGCGGGGAATCGCGACCTGGAGAAGATTTCTATCGCACTCGTTATTCACTCGTTTGATCTCCTACAATAAAAAGGCTGGTGCGCATAGGATTTCTATGGGATTTCTATCGCGTTCGCTATTCACTCACTTGATCACTCGCTATCCACTCGCTTGATCACACCCTACAACTGCAAAATCGCGACCTGGAGATCGATCCTACAGGGATGGGATAAACGCGGCACGTAGGCTGCACGACTCGGTTAAAACGCTATTGAAAACAGTTTGGCGCGCGACATGTGGATTTGCACACAGACCTCGAGTCCTTTCAGCGACGACAAATCGCCGCTCCCGTTCCACGTCACCGCTTGCGAGACTTCATCCCCCTCCAGCGGATCGCAGTCATCCATATCGAAACCGTCTAATGCCGTCACCGGCGCCGGAGGCGTGGATGGCGAATGCACGAGGGCAACCTTCACCCATCCGCCAATTCGCGTTTGGAAATTCAGGAACAATCCTTTCCCTTCGCAAACCCGATTGATGGTGGTGAATCGACCTTCAGCCGCCGCCTCCAGCGCCACCAGTCGATCCGGCTTCCAGATCGCCCAACGGTAATCGCGTTGCTTGTAGGGTCCGGCGCCCCAGGTGTCGTGCCGTTGGTCAATGCAAAAGCAGGGCAATCCCCAGTTGTCTCCCAGCGCCAACAAATTCGGCCGGGCAAAAACGCAGCCGTACACTTCATCCCCGATTTCGCAGCCAACGATAGGCTTCCGCTCCGGGCGGCTCCAGTTCCACCCGTCCCGGCTCGCCGCGAGATGCACGTCAAGCGTCGCCGCCAGACGATGAAAGATCGACGGGAACATCAAGCGCCTCCCGCTTCCCGGACAGCGGCAGTACGCCGATGTGTAGATGTCCTCGTCCGGTTCATCCTGCGGATCGAGCATCAGCACCATGCGCGGATCACCCCAGTCCCCGAAGTTTCTGCCTCCGGTCCGCCGTACGCAGCGGCGGCGTCCGAGGTGTCCGCGGAGATAGGCGACGTACTCGCCTGCATCCTCATCATAAGCGGCGATGTTCTGGGTGTCTAGCATGGTCTTCCCCACGTCAAGCAGCGGCTCGTCGAGCACGCTCCAGTGCAGTCCGTCCGGGGAGGCCAACCCGCGCAGCGTGCGACGTATCTCCGCTTCGGCGTCAATCTCCGCCGGGGTATGCCCCTCCAACTCCATCCGCCGCCGGATTTCACGAATTTTCAGTTTGGTCTCTCCCGTGTCGGGCGCCAACGCGCCGTGCAGATAATACTGCGAATCCGGGTTGATTGCTTTGTAACGCTGCGCGGGCGGTGCGGACGGGTCCACGAACACGGCGTTCAGCGAGAAGGTGTTCTGGTCGCAGACGATGTTGTTCGCCGCGCTGCCGCGAATTTCGTAAATCCCCAATTCGGGGCGCACCCAATCAAAGCCGTCATCGCTCTCCGCGTAGCACACTAGGTTTTCGTGATAATCCGCTGAGGCGGCGACCCCGTACCACATGCGGTATCGGCCTTCGTCGAAAAGTATCACTTTGGGTCCCAACCCACCCGCTTCCCAAGGACGTTCGGGCTGAAAGAAGGTGTCCGACATCTGAGCGTGCTGCACCCGCAAGCGGACACCTTGCGGCGGGGCTTCCAGCCAACTCCTGCCGTGTTCGTCGCGTCCGGCTTGTCCGGGCCATATATCGTACCAATCCAGAAACGGTTGAGGTATTGGAGTATTCTCGTCGTTCATCATGTTCGTTTTCCTTGAGATTTAGACATGTAGGGTGCGCACTGCGCACCAGCCTTTCCCTGTGTCTACGTCCAACCGCGCGCGTGGACAACCACGCTGGATAGCTACCGCACTCACTATTCGTTCGATTGGTGGGTAGTCCCTACCAGAATTGGGGTGCGTACAAGAATGTAATACCATTTCTCTAGAATGCAAGTGCATTAATTGCCTGGATTAAGTAAAGAAACTCGCGCAACAAGAACCCTTGTCCTCCGCGCTGAACCGGCGGGGCAAGGGGATCTCTATCGCACTCCCTTTTCGGTCGTTTGATCCCCGCCTACGGAGAAAGTGAACGGCACAATTGAGACATTATATGCGTTATTATTCGAGCGAAATGGTATAACTACCAGACGCTTTTGATCTCCCAGACCTTCAGGGATTTCACAATTGCGGTGCCGCCCTCGGCGAATAGATGCACCGCCAACCCTCTTTCACCGGGGTAGACCACCCGCGTTACGCTTTGGATGCCGTCGTTGATGAAGACTTCCAGCACCGACCGGTCAAAGAAGAGGTGGAGTTTTACCGCCCCGTTCTCGCCGAACCGGATTCCCGGCACTTCGGTGCCGCCGACGTTCAACCGGTCACCCTCCCCGCGAATCGTGAGCGATTCATTGCTACTCGAAGGCGCCGCCAATTTCAATCCCCAAGCGCGCGCGTCCACCGGCGCAATCTCGGCGAGCACTTCAAGGGCATCGGTCCGGAGAGCGCCGATGCGCTTCGTCTCATCCCGGAGGATTAAGTCTTCAACGGAGATGCCGTCTTTGACGCGTAGTTTCGCCAGATCGGGCAACGGCGCGCCGACCAACCTGTCCTCATCCGTCAGTGATAGCACGCGCGGCAGGGACATGCACCCGTTCCAGCCGCGTCCGGTCTTGAAACCGCTCACCCAGCCCAGCAGGATACAGCGTCCATCGGGGTTGTTGAATGTCGTGGTGCCGTATAGCCCCCGGTGGAAATTCATAGACTGAGGTCTTTGGTGGTTTAGTACCCATTGCCCGGGTTGTTCGCTCCCGTATGCGTAATCCAGAATCTGCGCCTCGCCGTTCTTCACGCGGAACTGCTTCGTGTCGGGGTCAAAATCGCCAACGTGATAGCTAATGGGATAGGTGGAGCGGATAAGCACGTAGCGATCCTCAAGCGGAAATAGGTTCGGACATTCTCCGTCGACACCATCGATTCGTCCCACCGCCTTCCACGTGGTGAGTTCTTCATTTTGCGCCTCGCAGAGGAGACCGTCACTTGACTTGAAGACCGCGAAACACCGATTTTCTGCGCGAAAGACAAACATGTCGGTCCAGATGGGATCAATCTCCGCAGGCACACCGCTTTTTCCGGGAGCCAAGCCAATGTCAATGCGCCGCCAGCGAATCAATTCCTTGTCCACCGGCATTGCCGCCCACTGTTCGCGCGGCCGCTCGGGATATTCGACCGGCGTCCATCCAAAGAACAACACGGGCTCGCCTCGGGCGTTGAAGGCGGCGCTTCCCGAAGCGTTACCCCAGTCTCCGGTGGCTTCCGACGGCAACAGCGCCGGGGGAAGAAATTCCCAGTACACCAAATCCCTGCTCCGCGCATGTCCCCAACCGCAGCCCCGGCACTCGTCCGACCACGGGTTGAATTGGAAGAAGACGTGATACCATCCTTCGTAGAAAAACGCCCCGCACACATCGTTCATCCACTGCGCCGGCGGTCTAAAGTGAAAGGCGGGGCGCGACGGATCTCGCGATACCCTCGGCACTTCGGCTTCGACCGCCGCTAAGGCTTTTTGGATCAACTCATCCATCATCCACCCCATCCGTCTCCGCTCATTCCGGCTCCGCATTTAGGAATTCCGACGGCGGCAACGCCTCGCCGATCGTCAAACGCACTTCATCGATGAATCCGTCAAAATTCGTAATGAACGTCCCGTGGGCGCTCGCTTGCCCCGCTCCGATAGTGAACAACTGATTGCTGGAGAGGTTCCAGTGCGGAGGGATGTGCTCCGTCCCCACCTGAATCCCGTCGATATAGAACTTGACCTCCTCGCCATCGCGAACGCCGGCGATATGGTGCCACTCTTCATACACCAACTCGCGGCTTTCGATGAGGAACGATTTCTCGGATCCGACCCGCGCGGGGTCGCGGCTGTCCCTCCCCGCAAAATGGACTCTGTACGTGGGGTTGTGGTGTCCGAATTGCGGGGATAGGCCCAACACATAACCGACATCCTGCGGATCGGTTATGCCCGAGATGTATTTTCCGGCGATAGTCATCGTTCCCACGCCCTTCACGACTCGCGGATAAATCCACGCTTCTAGCGTAAAGTCCTCCACACCGACGTTCAGGTCCGCCTCCCCGCCAATGCGGACATAGGAGCCCTTGACGCCGTCGAACTCCATCGACCGTTCGTTGGAGTTCTCAAACTGCGGGACGGACAAAGCGGGGGTCGTTTTAGCCCTGACGACTCCGCCGTCAATGATACCGTTGATTTGCGGGACACTGCTGTCGAACACTCGCAGTCCGTACGGTTCCTCGAACCGCCAGTACCCGCCCCGGAGCGGCAAATTCGGTACAGCGAAGTCTTCCGGCTTAAGATGTTTTCCGAGTTCCCGTTCCTCCGCGAGCCGCTGACGCAACGCCCGCGCACGAGCCAGTCTGCGTTCCAGCGCCCCGGTGCGCCGGGCGAGATCTCCCGCGATTTCCGCTTGGAGCGACGGCGTTAGACGCGCGAAGTAGTGCTCCTGAAAATGCTTTCGTTCGGGGCTGTGCCCGACCAGCAGTCCGAGCGGCATCGGGTATCGCACATTGGCGCGAAGCGTCAAATCGATCTGTTCAGCCGAGGGGATCTCGTCAGTCCTGTAAAGCGACAAACAGACGCTGTTGCTCAGGTTGTACGAGGACAGGAAGTAGCGAACATATTCGGGATCCGTCCGTTTCTCCTCGCCCTCGCCGCGCAGTATATAGTCGTAGTAGGCGTTCAGCGACGGACAATAAGTCCGACTCCCTCCGATGCTTGGTACGTCGCCGGTCCCGTGGTAAATCAATACGCCGTCACCTCCGACCAGTTCCCGCGCCGCGCGGGTCAGGTGGTAACTCGCCGCCAGATGTTCGGGAGCGCCGTAAATTCCGTCGAAGTAGAACCCGTCCAGAGACATCTCTTTGAATACACGGGAGATTTGTTGGAAGAACAGGTCGGCGTTGTCCGGTCTTCCCCAATGCGGCACCGTGCCCATCGGTCCGGGCGTCGGATCTATCTGCCCCTCATGTTCGCGGGGCGTGTTCTTGAGGAACCATACCGGTGTCGTGTAGACAATCACCTTCATCCCGCGGCGATGAGCGGTCTCGATGACGTGCGCCAACTTCTCAGGATCGCGCGGCGTCAGATCCGTCTGCCACGCCTTCCACAACAGCATCTCGGAGTGCAGGAATAGAATGCTCGCCTGTTTGGAGGCTGCCTCGATTTCGCCGTCGGAGGGATAAACGTACCGCTGATGGCTGGATCCCTGTCCCGCGTAGTGCCGGAAACTGGCGTCCCAGTCGAACGGTTTGGGCGGGCTGACGGCGCTCCAGAAGACGGCTCCGGCGCGCCAACTCCACGTTACCGCGATGGGTGTGCCGTCCAAATCCACCTGCGGTTCGGGACTGTCGCCGTTGTCAAAAAAGCTGATGCCGCCATTGGGGTCAAAAAAGTTATGGTTGCCTCCGGCTCCGAAATGGCAGTCCGGCGGAAACGAGAGTTCGGCTCTGATAGCGCCGTCTTGCCCGGGGGCAATCATCAGCGTCGAATCGCCATTGATTCTCAGCGTTGTGCCCGCGCCCTCAAAAACAACCGCGCCCGAACTGTGATGAGTCAGTTTGATGCCTTGCAAGCTGCCGGCGGGCAATTTCAGCGCGGTAACCTGACGCCGTGCGGGAATTCGCTGATCGCATTCGATCGTATCAAGCGCCTTGCGGATACGGAAGACGCCTCCGGTCGTGATGACCGTTGCCTCGGCGCCGTCTTCCACGTTCTCAACCGCCATCCCGAAACTCGCGTGGGGGAACATCTCGGGTGCGAGCAAATCCCGCGCTGTAATGTATTCCTCGGCGGACGCCGCCGCAACAATAAACGTGGTCATTAAGGTTGTAACAAGGCGGTATATGAACATCTCGAGAACAACGTGGTAAGAGACCTTACCATCTTTCCCTTCTTCCAATTTTCCAACCCTACCCATCCAACCGACTCCAATCGAATACCGCCGACAGATATTCACCCCGCTTCGCCGTCAAACCGGTATATATCTCCTGACAATCCGCCGGTGACGCCGTGTGTGTCCGCAACGGGTCCACGATTATCCGGTCGTCGGCAATCCAGTCCACCAGTTGCCGGTAGTTGTCGACGGTGTTGTATTTAGCGCGTTCCACCTCGTGCGGGGGCCACCGCCATTCCAGCGAGCCGATCATCCGGATAGCTTCAAGGTGAATGCGCAGGAGCATCGGCGTGGCGTCGAAGACCGCCTTGGCGCGAGGACTGCCGAGAAGAATAGTCTCGCCGTAACGCCGTGTCAACATCACCGCCTCTGCCACGAGTTCGCTGACGCCAATGGCTTCCACCGCGGTGTGAACCCCTTGACCGTTCGTCCAATCCATGACGTACTCGTGCAGGTCAACCTCGTTCGGATTCACAACGCGCTTGATGTTGCACGCCTTCGCCTTTTCAATGCGGAGCGGGCTAATTTCGGATGCAAGCACCTCCGCCCCCGCCATCTGGAAAAGCTGCGCCGCAAAATTGCCGACCAGGCCCATGCCGATCACGAGAACCGTGTCGCCGGGCTGCACCGAAGATGATCGGAGCGCCGTGATGCTGACGCCCGCCATCCGTGCGTAGACAATCTTCTCTCCGGCGGCGTGCTTCGGCGTCGGCAACGCGAATCGCGCGGCGTCCGCTTTCACGAGGGAAGCGTGGTTGGAGAAACTCAGCACCCGGTCGCCCGGCTTGCACATGGTGACGGCGGATCCGACCTCCAGCACCTCGCCGAGATGGCCGTAGCCGGTGGTCATCGGATAGGCGCCTCCGCCGCCGAAGGGCATCTCTTGCACGAGTCCGGTGTAACCGGCGCCCTCGGTTCCCGCGCTGACGACGGAATGTTCGCCCTTGACCAAGGCTTGGTTCGGCGCGAGTCGGTCGTCTATTTCGGTTTCGAGCAGTTCGGCTCGATTTTTTGCGGTAAAGGTAATTTGATGTGATTTCATTGATTTCTCCTTCTCAACCGCGATTCAATTCGTGAGAATGTCTATTTAGGTAGGAGCGATCTCCGAATCGCGACGGTCGGGAATCGGTGGGAACTCCTCCTACCACCGGCAAAACTCACGCTCCATTTCTTGACTCTCAAGTAACACTCGACATTGTGCTCCGCTGGAGCACGGAGATTAGACGCATCACGGTTCTATTGACATAGCACTCCGCTGGAGTGAAAACGATGCTACGAAGAAACGCTTTTCCAATATCTGTCATAGAGCGAAAAACGAGTGTTGCTTGCTGAATGAATTATTCCGACAGGGATAATGGGGCGCTACCAAGTAACACTCGAAATTGCACTCCGCTGGAGTGCAGACGCAGGGGGGAATCGTTTTCTATTGACATCTCACTCCGCTGGAGTGAAAACCAGACCACGAAGGAACTCTTTTCCAATACCTGTCATAGCGAGAAAAACAAGTGTTGCTTGCTGAATGAATTATTCCGACAGGGATAATGGCGCGCTATCAAGTAACACTCGACATAGCACTCCGCTGGAGTGCAGACGCAGGGGGGAATCGTTTTCTATTGACATCTCACTCCGCTGGAGTGAAAACCAGACCACGAAGGAACTCTTTTCCAATACCTGTCATAGCGAGAAAAACAAGTGTTGCTTGCTGAATGAATTATTCCGACAGGGATAATGGCGTGCTATCAAGTAACACTCGACATAGCACTCCGCTGGAGTGCGGTGATTGGACGGATCGCCATCTACAGACATTGCGCAGGATTTTCTATCGCACTCACTATTCATTCGTTTGATCCTCTGGAGCGAAAAACCAGTGTTACTCGCGGAATGAATTATTCCGACAGGAATAATGGCACGCTCTTAAAAAACGCAACTTCCAACAGCGTAGTGTATAGTAACTGTTTAGTCCACCAGTCTGGATTTGCCAATCCAGACCGAGCGGTTGTAGGGAGTTCTGCGAAGTGGGCAATGGATTTCCGTTCTACCCAACCTACGCGGTGTGGGGTTTTCGAACTTTGGAGGGCGGAAGATTTTCTATGGGATCGCATGGGACTTCTATCGCGCTCACTAAAGATCTCTATTGGAGTTCTATCGCCTTCCCTGTTCAGTCAGTTGATCGTTCGCTATTCACTCACTTGATCCCCTTTTGGGCTTTTAAAGGCTGGTGCGCAGGGGATTTTCTATCGCACTCGCTTTGATTGCACCCTACAAATGTATTATTCAAACAAGCTCTTAAGTTTACTATCACACTCGCTATCCACTCGCTTGAGGGATCTCTATCGCGGTCATTATCCATTCCCTTGATGGTCTGGATTTGGCAATCCAGACCGAGCGGGCCGAGAACGCGCCGCGTACGGAAGTACAATGCTAATCTTGGACAATAATTCACTTTGTGCGAATCTTCAATTCGGCGACCAATTTCTGATTTAGCAACTGTGTAGTCCACGGCTCTGGATTTGGCAATCCAGACCGAGCGGGCAGAGAACGCGCCGCGTACGGAAGCACAATGGTTTATAGATTCCGGACCAACCACGGCAACGACTTTTCGCCCGAGAAAAGGTGGCCGCCTCCAAATTCATGCAGGGCGATGTTTTCCGCTGCGTCCGCCGCCCGATAGATCTTTCGCGCCATCTCGAACGCGGGGTGTACCGGACGGCTCGTGTCCTCGGTACCCCACTCGGCAAAGATGGGCCTCGGCGCGATCAGACCGGCGATATCCGGCATTTCGCACAGTTCACCGATGCCCTTTGGATGGTGGCAGATGCAGTGACCGACCCACGATGTTTGCGCGAACGTGGTGAAAAACCCGCTCAGCACAGCCGCCTTGACGCGCTCATCCAGCGCGGCGTGGACCATACCGAGCCAACAGCCGCCGGACAGTCCGGCGCTACCGATTCGGTCTCCGTCAACCTCCGGTAGGCTGCGAAGATAATCGACACCGCGCATCAGGTCGTAGACGCGGTAGCCCGTGAGGTCGTAACCGAGCAGATTGAGACGGCGCCACAGGAAGTCGCAGCCGCCTTTTGGGTGCGCACGCTCGCCCATTCCGGCGTTGTCCGGGCATAACGTGATTAGGCCGCGTTCTGCCAGCGCCCTGCCATACGAAACGCCGTATTCGCCGGTGCCGAACGCAACATCCTCTTTGGCTCCCCGCCCGTGGCCATGTATGCAGAGGACGGCGGGGATCTTTCCCGTGACGCCGTGCGGGATTAGCAGGTGCGCCGGAATTTGTACGCCCTCCCGGGATGAAAAAATCACCTTGTGGTGTGTAAATTTCTCGAATTGGCGTGTTAGAACGATCTGCGGGTTGAGCGGAGCGGCTTTTTCGGGGAAGGGACCGAAGCGCTCCCATAGTTCGGGGAGTAACCGTTCGCGCCAGATTCGCCACTCATCGGCATCCGTCCCGTCAAATGCGAGACGCGGCTTGTGCGTTTCGAACGGTTTCTCAAGTATTGAGGCCGATGAGAATTGGGGATTCGACGATGACGACATGTGTTGTGTTCCTCTCTGACGTGCAGGTATAGGTTGATTTTGCGGCCATCTTTTGATGGTTCTCCGGGTAAGTGAACCTGATTAGGTACTACATTCCGGTTCGGTTAGAAGGGATCTCTATCGCGGTCATTATCCATTCCCTTGATCCCCTACCGGCGTGGTTGAACATCGAATTGATCTTATTGCATAAGCCGAGTCGGGGTTCGGAGACCCCTCCTTCCGGGGAGCGCGGCGGTGGATGAATCGCGATTCGGGTGCCGCAGTACAACCAATTCAGCCAATTCGGTGAAACAGGATGCTAACGGAGCGCGGATTTTCGCGGCGTGTTAGCATTTTCCGAAATGGATGAATCCTTTGGTGGTGCGGGTTCGCGGGAATTTCAATGCTAACACAATGCCAACAGAAAAAAAAGTTGCGCCGCACGCCGATTGACACAATATGCCAAAATATACCACACAATTGTTAAGTTTTCAATTCAAAAAAATGGACGTAACATGACGGATGAATTATCCCGACACGGGTATTCTATTGACATGGCCGGGATCTCTATCGCGGTCGTTATCCACTCCCTTGATCCGCTGGAGTGAAAAGCATTATTGGAAATAACACCGCCTCAATGCCTGTCATAAATCCAAAAACGAGCGTTACTTGGAGCATGAATTATACCGCCACGGATAGTGGCGCGTTATCAAGGAAAACATTGAGACGATTAGGGCAGCGACGCAGAGTCATTTTGGAAAGATGCCCGATGTATATACTTTATTTTAACAGACATCCACCAAGCCGACATCAAGAAAGCGACGGCGGTTTTCGGCGTTGCGGTAATCACGTCTGATGGTGGGAATTAGCCGATTTAAGAGGGTAAGCGATTTGGGTAGGGGAATGGATGTTATGGCTGATTCGGGCGCTGGCGGGGTTGAACAACCGTCCGACCGAACAAGGTTGGCGTTGGCAGGTGCTGCGCGATAGAGCCCCTACGAGCCTTGCGTCATGTAATGCCGCATCTGCATTTTCGGCGCTTACTCAGAAATGTCCTGAAACTGTTCCAACGCCGCCGTCAGATTCGCCACGATTTCTCCCACCAACTCATCGGGTTCCGGGAGATTCTCGGTATCCTCAAGGCTTTCGTCCCGCAGCCAGAAGATGTCCAGACTCACCTTGTCACGTTGCATCAGTTCATCGTACGAGAACGACTTGAACCGCTCGGTCTCTCGCCGATCATGGCGGTTATCGGGATTGTAACAAGCGATGAAATCCCGGAGAGCGTCGTAGCGCATCTGCTTCGTCTTCAGCGTGAACCGCTTATTGGTGCGCAGGTCGTATATCCACAGCTTGTCCGTCCACGGGGTTTCGCTGGCGGGTTTGCGGTCGAAGAACAGCACGTTCGCCTTGACGCCTTGCGCGTAGAAGATGCCCGTCGGGAGTCGGAGCAGCGTATGAAGATCGCATTCGTGCATCAATTTCTTGCGAACCGTCTCCCCCGCGCTGCCTTCAAATAGGACGTTATCCGGCACGACAATCGCCGCCCTGCCGTTGATCTTCAGAATCGTCTTGACGTGCTGAAGGAAGTTCAGTTGTTTGTTGGATGTGGTCGCCCAAAAATCCTCCCGCTCATAGATGAGCGAGTCTCTCGCAGCCGCGCCCTTCTCATCCACAATGGTGATGCTGCTTTTCTTCCCAAAGGGCGGATTTGTTAGTACCATGTCAAAACGCTCTCCCGTATCCGAAATCAGGCTATCCCTCGTCTCTACGGGACTCTCATCGCCGCCGACCCCGTGCAGGTGCAGGTTCATGACGCATAGCCTCACCACACTGTCCACGATGTCCGTGCCGTGAAACGTTTTGTATCGGAGAAACTGCTTCTGTTCCCGGTCAAGCTGATCGCTTTTGGCGGACAGGTAGTCGTGGGCTGCCAGAAAAAATCCGCCGGTGCCGCACGCCGGATCACAGATGGTCTGCATCGGTTCCGGTCGCATGACCTCCACGATTGCTTTGATGAGCGGGCGCGGAGTGAAATACTGGCCGGCGCCGCTCTTCGTGTCCTCGGCGTTTTTCTGCAGCAAGCCCTCGTAGATGTCCCCCTTCACATCGGCATCAAGACCGCTCCAGGTTTCATCGTTGATGAGTTGAATGATTCGCTTGAGTTTGGCGGGGTCTTGAATCTTGTTTTGGGATTTTCGGAAGATGACCCCCAGTGTGCCGCTTTGCCTGCCCAATTCGTCGAGAATGTGGCGGTAGTGCGTTTCTAGGGCGTCACCGTCTCTGTCAACCAGACTCTCCCAGTCCAGCCCGGCGGGAACGACGGATTCCTTGTTGAATGGCGGTTTGGTCTGCTCGTCCGCCATTTTCAGGAACAGCAGATAGGTCAACTGTTCCACATAATCGCCGTAACTGATGCCGTCATCACGGAGGACGTTACAGTAGTTCCACAGTTTTTGGACGATGGCTAATGAATCGTTTGGCATTGTCTTAATGGATCTCCCATAACAACATCACGCGGACAGCGCAATTACCAACTCATGAGTGGTTGCCCGACCTCGTTTCCAAATAAGTAAAATACACTATCTACACGCCGATCGAGTAGTCTAAGTGCTCCAACTTGTACCATTTTACATCAATTTCGAGCGAGCTAAGTTTTTTTTGAATTCTCTCAATATTCTCAGTTATGCGCCTTTTCGGTTGCTGTGAATCTATACAAGCAAACAAGACTACGTCGGGCTTTGTTCTTTTAGCAATTTCAGCCATAGAATCAAAATCCTTCGGTTTAAAAAGGTCCATTGACTGTTTGACTTCACCGATGATGAATTTCCCATCCTGAATGCATGCGATGTCAACTTCTGCGGCTTTGTCCAACTTTTCGCATGATTCGTCCTGTGGTTCGGTTAGTAAATCTAGATTCGGCGAAAGGAGAAAAGAGGTTCTACTCTCTTCAAGCAATTTCCCTAGGACCAGAATTACAGGCGTTGCTCCATGCAGTGCATGAGCCGCGTGGATAAGGCTATTCAACCGATAGTGCCAAGTAAGTTCTGGGTGAAGAGGAAACTGGCTTCTGCAACCTTGACACGTTAAGTGTTGCCCGATGTCATCTACATGGTACCAGTGTACCATCCCACAAGTGGAACACCGGGGTTTTACGCCAATTTGGATGATGTTTTGTTGGGTCAGTTGTCCTAGCTTGTGTTTTACATCTTTCTTTCCGAAACCTAAGTCAACCATGGTCATCTCAGATTCGTCCTCGAACTCCGACAGGTGCGCTACTGCCTTTTTCCACCAATACTTCGTCTCCTGCATGAACTTATCGAATGGAAGCTCTTTCTGTTTTAAGTCTAGCTTTTTTGACTCATTTATGACAATCTTGGAGAGCGAATTGATTGCGCGCGGATTATCAGCCAGAGGATCCGATTGACCTATCAGTTTCTCCATTTTATTAGCTACTGCCTCGTAAGCGTACTGTTCGGCTAGGGAGGTCTTAGACAAGGCGTCGAACATTGCTCGCCAGTATGGGTTGCCGAGCACTTCAAACGCAAATGCCAGATTGCCGAACAGTTCTAACATACCTCGAAGGTATTTCCCTTTGTCGGATGTCTCGGTTGAAGCGTATGGTCTTACCACCAACCTAGTACGCGGATCACGTTTATATACCGGGCGATTATAACGGCGAAACAGCGATGCTACTACTGAATCCGCATCCGCAAGTTTCAAGCGTAACACGTTCTCGCCTAGTCGCATCATAACGGAGGGAAAGCCGTTTCGTCGAATTCTACTAGGTTTATTAAACATGTAACGCGCCAAATAGTTTCGGTTTGGAAGCCGCCAGAATGGAGTCGACCTGAGCCTCATTCTTATCTCTTCTTGATTGCGGTACCCATCAGAAATAAACTCTATGTAGAAATCAGCCATCCAATGACCATTGACATCGTGTGGCGTAAGCTCTTTTGGTTCGACCAACTCAAGAACCGCTTCATTGTCTTGAGCTCTGTGAATGTCCATGCCGTCGCCTATATGCCTGAAAGAAGAATCTTCTGGACGGAAATTCGGTATTTGAGGTTCTCTAAAGCACTTTGCCGCAGTTTTCATGCCTAATTTACCTCGGAACCTGCTTGCGATATCTCCTAGTTCTCGCTCATCGGTACTGAAACTGACGAATCGTAATATTTCAGGACTTTCGCTAGTCCAATAATCTATTCCAGGGAACCAGGCGTATAACGCTTCTGCCATATCTGAATCAGTTGCCAAGATTTTAGGAAGCCACATCTGATCCACACTCGCGCGTTTCCATTTCGGTATCAATAAAGGTCTATTCCAGAAGTAGACAATATCTTGTAAGGTTTCTCCTACAATAACCTCGAAAAAGACGGACTTTGTGTCTTCTTCAATGTCTCTTTCCGAGTTAGGCGCAGCACACATCTGATCGCGAAATACTATATTGGGAGCGCGAGCAAGTTCTATCAGCGTAGTTGCCAAACTTTCCCGATCGGTGGTTATACACACCTTTTTGTTGATTTCGCTAAGTTCACCTAAGAATCTTTGAGTTTGAGGTTGGACAGACAAGCTACTGCTCTGAAGATTAACGTAATGTATCTGTTTATTTACCTTGTCTATAATTGCCCAGCTTTCCGCGTTTTGTACCGATTTCTTACTAAACACTTCTCTGGAGAGAGGTATACCGGCCTTTTTAAACCCTTCGTGGATTTCTACAGGAACCGTCCCTTGCTCAAGTGCATCCTTAAGGGATTCGGGAACGCTGAAGGTTTCACGGATGTGTAACCTTGTGTGCGTGGGTTTGTATGTCCCAAAATTGCGGAGAACAAAACGTTTGCCAATATCATCATCCATTTCATCCAGATTGAAAATCCCAAGCGTTGGCCCACCATACCACTCCTTAAGTTCGGTGAAATTCACCGAGTTGATATCAATCTCTGCGGGCGTATCATATACGCTTACCTGCGTTTCTAGGTGTGACTGTTCATTGTTACGGGATGGCTCAATTGCCAGAGGAGACAGAAAATCCTCAATCTTTTCTATGAGTTTGATGTCGAGAGGCACCAGTGGTTTAATGACATCGGGATCGATATCACGTAGGAATTGCCACCATTTGTCGTCTATGGTTTTCCCGTCGGTCAAAATTATCGGGTTGAAACGCCCTCCCCATAGCGATCGATTATAGTCAATGATTTGATCGATCTCCTCCAGACTGGTGGACTCCGGATTCACTAGGAATGCAATCCGCATGGGGCGTTTATCTATGTAAATGGAATATGGACGGGTGAACATGATGAAGTTTTAGATGGTTCCAAATGAGGTTTTTTCAATAGCGAAATTGACTGATTCTAAGTCTAACAATTTGGCGAGACTTGAGCGTCCATTTTCATTAGGTTCACAGATACCCTTCATTGAAAGAGATTCTTCAATGTTGTAATGAAGCCCTCCAATAAAATGGTGTCCGATAGCGAGCAAATCCCGTTTACTTCACGCTTGTCATTAAAAAAAGCGCCATAGATGACAAGATTGTCGCCGTATAAACTCATCGTTGCGATGCCACTTCCCGGTCGCCATTCTAACCCAATGCCCCCGTCTTCCGCCCACATCATGTCGGGCAATGGAAGGTCGTGTTGTAACTGTTTCAATAAACATAGTGTTTCTTTGTACGCCAATTCCGGGACCGCTATGACATTGTCAGCCACTGCACAAGTTTCCTCTACTTCCTCCCGAATATCCTCCAATTCTCGCAGGGCATCTTCCAATGAGAAGAGGTTAGTGCTCAGCACTTTCTGTGTATGCTCCATATCTTCTTACCTTTTATGTAGGGCGAGTTTGATAGATAAATCCCTCTGTTTATTAGTGTCTTAAAACGCACTACGATTTCTCCGCCCTAATGCGTTCAAGCAGGACGCTGGCAGGTTCATCATTTGGATCCTGCGGCACCAATTTCCCCGAGAAAGCTTTCTTGAGAATCGACTGGCGCAACTGCTCGGCGCGTTTCAGTTCTGTCGTGACAGTTTTCTCCGCTTCATCGGCGACAGAGAGGCGCCGCTCAATTTCCTCAACAAGCACCCGCTGCTCTTTTTCTGGTGGAATAGGTACGGAGAGGAGTTTGAGTTTAGTGCCATTTACGTTTGCTTGCCCCGCCTGTTGGGACACAACAGACAGGATCCAATTTTTGCCGTAAACGGAATTTATATAATGCGCGACAATCAGCGAATCAATACGCGGGTTGAACCGCACCCTAATTAAATACGAAGCGAAAGAACACGGATTGGGGTTCCCTGTATAAACCGATGTTTTCCCAACCAATTCACGGCTATTGGTGCGGTTGAATAGCAAATCTCCAGTATTCAGCAGCAACTCTGGAAATTCGTCGTGTTCTTTCGGCAGATACTTCAAATTGTCCCGAACGATTTTACCTTCAACAATATTTCCCATTCTCAGCACGGGTACGCCACTTGCATCGTCACTTGTCTTCCTTGATGAGCCGTATTGGATTTTGGTCAAGAGTTGTTCAATAGTTGCCCATATCCACCTTTTTGGCAACTCTGGCAGTTCACTCGTGTCGGGCACTGCAGGTTCTTTGTACTTCGTCTTCCATTTGTCATCTTTGGGTATTTGCCCCCTCGCCTTCATCTGCTCAAGCTGCTCTGCCTCCCACCTCCCACGCCGCTCTTTGAGAACACGCTCAAGAAGAACAGAAGTAGGCTCGATCTCGTCCTGGTGCTCCGCCCTCCAGGCTTCCGTCAATTTTCCTTCAAAAGCAGCTTTTAGGACGGATTGGCGATACCGCTTGAGTTGGGCACCCACCTTGTGGAGCGCGTCAATGCCCGCGTCAAGTTTCGTGAAAAGTTCTTCGATTTTGGCGACAATACGGTGTTGTTCGGGAAGCGGTGGAAGAGGGATTTGCGCCTTTTCCAAGAATTGAAAGTGTCTCGCATATCCTTTCTCTGGAAGAGAAGTCGCTTGCGCAAAGTAAAAAAAGAGTTTGGGATAATACATTTCTTGAGGTCTAATTACCTTTATTCCATCAGCACCAGCAACAAAGTCAAAATCCACATATTTAAAGACTTTGGTGTGGTCTCCAAAAATTACAACTGGCAATTGACACTCCACTTTCAATTCTTCATCATTTGTATATCCACCGATAAAAGGTAATCCTTGGTCTATAACCGGAAGTTTTCCTGCCCCTTCATAGTTTTTTTGTTTAAGTTTCTTTCCAGTTAGAGCCACTTTCGTGATGGCGCTTCCAACGGTTAACCACGCCCAGCCATCGGGAAGTTCAGACAGACCGGCATCCATTTCGCTCATGTTACCTGTTTCCCCGGGTTCATTGATTTTGTTCTTTCCTTGTGCGAGCAGAAAGTCTCTAATCGCCGTAACCATGTTTCCGAGAAGGTCTCTAAATTCGTCACGCAACCGGGCTGATTTGATTGTTCAAGTAGAACCAAGTTGGTGTACTCTCCGGTCTCACTGACAGCGCTCGGCGCCGTATCTCTCCAAGCGTTCATCAATTCGATTTTGCAGTGTGACGGTAGTATGAGTGTTTGTCTGGTAATACGGAGCGGGCAATCCGAGTTGTTCCATCTCTTCACGCATACGGCGAGTGCCTTCGCTCAATGCCCGCACGAAAGCTGTTCCCTGCTCGTCTTTCATGATGCGCATCCATTCGACAATTTTCGGGTTACGCAGTACAGAATCAAGCGATGTCTCATGAAGACTGAAACTGTCCGGAACCTGTTGAGGAATGCTCCCCGGGCTCTTAACCGCCAAGCTATCCCTATACACCGTACAGCGAATCGGATTCGAGACTCCATAATCTCTATGAACAACTGCGTTTACGAGCGCCTCATCAATAGCTATAAAGGGATATTCGGGCTCATCAATGAATCCGCCGTTATGATTCCGTTTTGAGAAGGTGCGGAAGATAGCGGAATCATTCAAAAACGTCCTAAGATTGCGAATGATGTTCGGAAGGGCGCCGTCAAAATCTTTATCCAGCGTTGTCGCTCCATAGTTCTTCAACTCTTCAGCGGATACATCATAGCGCAACAACCGAACAAATGCGCCGCCAAAGCGTTTGCGCGGATTTGAGACGAAAAACAGATAGCCCGCATTCGTGAAGGCGTATTTGCCGTTTTCTTTATTGAGCGCGCCCGCTTGGAACAAAACCTCTTCAGTTGTGTAATCGTATTGTGAATCTCTGGTTTCGAGAAAAGCCTTTTTGAACTCCTCAACGACGCCCGTGTCGAGTTCATCCGCATCATAAGGACAACAGTAAGACAACTCAAAGTCAACTATCCCCTTATCTCGTTTAAGCTGGTCGCGATCTTGTTCAGTTAAAGGAAGACATTGGGGACCATCTCGCTTCCAAGCCTTGGGAAACGAATCAGTAGTTTCGCATATCGCGTTTGATGTCCAAGGCGTGTATAGCAGGTATATTCTATCATCGTCTCCCTGCACGTTTTGGGAATGAAACTCTTTTGTTTGAGTGCTATGGCCTCTTAATTCCCCTTCTTTTGCTTGGAGAATTCCGTTGAGATTTATTTCCTGAACATGATTCCATCCAATGATTGTTCCATCGTCAGCCATTCCGAGGACGAGCAATCCGCCATCCCAGTTGGAATTTGCAAACCCCGAAATAGTCTGAATAATTTTATCTTTGATGTTGTCTCTCTGGGTTTTAGAGTCATCCCTAACTTCCTTCCGCTCAAAAAACTGTCCCTCAAAATTGCCCGATTGTAGGTACTTTAAGAATTGTTTCGGATTGTCAAAAACTTCTCTAGGCGTTGGCATCTTTACCTCCATGAACGCGTAGATTCATGCGACCAGTACCTCTTGTCTCTTCTTCAATATGCTCAAGAATGATGTAACTGATGTCCTTGGGTTGCATTCAGCGGACTTTTTTCTGCCATGGCGCTATGCTTTTGTGTGTTCCTTGATTTTGTTCGTTCTGTCATAATTACATTGAATACCTCGTCCGCAACGAACAAACGATTTCGCCGCCCTCCGGTTATTTCCGAAAGTATGCCCTTTTCGACAAGGTAATCCACTCCTCGTTTAACGGTGGGAAACGGCATCCCCCACGTCTTTGATAACTCCGAGATTGAGATGATGGGACTTGCAAATAGGCAATCTAGCAAGCGGTTTACAGTTTTTGGTACTCTTCGGCCTGTTGCAACTTCGCTGTATTGCTTCTGTAGGTCAAGCAATTCTTGAATTGTCGCTAAAACGTCCTCCGACTGTTGACGCACCCCGTTTAAGAAAAACGTGAGCCACGCTTTCCAGTCCCCTTTTTGGCTTACATTAAGCAACAATCGGTAATAATCGTCTCTATACTCCTCAAAAAAATCTGAAAGATAAAGCAGGGGTTGGGATAACAGCTTCTTTTCCAATAGCATAAACGTTATCAAAAGCCTGCCAATCCGTCCGTTGCCATCAAGGAACGGGTGAATTGCCTCAAACTGATAATGAACGAGGGCGCATTGAATCAACGCCGGCTCTCTTGCGTCGGAATGGATGTATTTTTCCAAATCCGAAAAACACGCGTTCATCTCGGGCAGCGGAGGGGGAACGTAGGTGGCATCCGTCAACGTACACCCGGGGCTGCCAATCCAGTTCTGGCTTTTCCGCATCTCTCCCGGTGTGGCATATTCACCCCGTACACCCTTCATTAGGATTTCGTGTATTCCACAGATTAGCCGCGAGCTAATCGGCAGAGCCTCCAATTGTTCAATTCCATATTCCATGGCTCTAACATAGTTGATAACCTCTTGTACATCGGAGACAGGTGAAGGCTCCTCTTTATCCGCTTCAAATAGGAAAAGATCGTCCAAACCGGATTGAGTGTTTTCGATTCTCGAACTCATTACGGCTTCACGTCGGATAAATGGTCTAATCAACAGATGCGGATTCAGAAGCAGTTGCCCCGCACCCGACAACTCGCCAAGTTTAGTGCCTGCTGTAGAAAGAAGATTCGCTAGCTCCCAATCCACGTCGATTTTTGGTGGGAGTGCATGTGGCACGTAAGCCCAATAGGTGGGTTCATGTATCGTGCGCATGCATTGACCAGCAGTTGAACTTCTGAAATCTTCTGGATTCATTTCTATTCATCCTTTTCCGTCAATAAAGTTTTAGTGTCATTAACGTATTTACAAGTGTACGTTAACAAAAAGAGGTGTCATTAACGTATTTACGAGTTTGCGTTAACAGAAAGAGGTGTCATTAACGTATTTACGAGTTTGCGTTAACAGAAAGAGGTGTCATT
>JAPPIK010000051.1:60105-156538 GCA_028820655.1 Candidatus Poribacteria bacterium
CGAGTTTGCGTTAACAGAAAGAGGTGTCATTAACGTATTTACGAGTTTGCGTTAATAAGGTTTAGTATTATTAACGTTTTGTCGGGTTTGGGTTAATAAGACGTGTCATTGTTAACGTTTTTGAGAGGTCGCGTCGATAAGATTCGAGGAACCAGAAGTTTCTTTTGGGCTTGCGTTCAATCTCATACGTGGTTTCTTGGGCCGGAAAATCTGGCGACGCAAATCTTACGCCGCCAACCGCTCATTCAGTTCCGCCAGGATCCCGGTCAACTGCTCGCCAAACAACTGATGCACCCTAATCGCCCCGCCCTTCGCCTGAAACGGCGCATATTCAAAGTCCTCCATCTCAATCTGCAGCGATGTGGCGATATGGTCTCTGATCATCTCCAGCCACGCCATCTGTTCCTCCGAATACTCCCTCCCCTGATCGGCAAGCCAGCCCCGAAACCGCCGATTCACGGATGCTCTGTAGGGTTCAAGCATTTCAGTCTCCTCAATCGCAAAACGCACCAAGGAGATAATGTCGGTCAATAGCTTTTGCGCTCCCGCCCCTTTGACTTTTGATTGTTCCAACCGGCGGTAAGCCTGCCATAGTTTCTCCTGCGTGAGTCGGTACGGCGGTCTTCCGATGGCATCGGCAAGTTCCTTAACTTGTCGATAGGTGAGATGGCGCTGTCCGTAGGGTCGGCTGTAGATAAGTTGAATGGCTGTCAACTCGTCTCTGTTGTCTTCGATAAACTGCTTGAAGCCTTGAACGACGTGTTGTGCCCGCTCTCTTGCCGCTTCGTCAAATCCCGATGAGATGACGCTGTCTTGGCTTACGATGTCAATCGTCTGCTCGTGTTGCCTTCTCAGTTCAACGAGGGTGTTCCGCAAGTCGGGATTATCGAAAGGTTGGCACGCCTCGGTAACAAGTTGTTCCATCCGCTCCCGAATCAACTCCGGTGTCAGGTCTTGCTCGTTTGATCCCGTCAATAAAAGGGGCTGGCAGTCTTCAGGCCCCCCGTCCGGATCAGTAGCATCGAATAAGCTTTGAATCATATCACGCAGGGAGACGCCTCCCGAGACTTCGGCAATCTGTTGCCGCGCATCATCTTCAATTTGGCTATTAAGGCGTGCGAGCCTGCTCGCCAACGTCGTCAGGGTGTCGGAATCCCTGGCGCCGAGCGCGACAGAATCAATCAGCTTGTCAAGCGGCACACTACGGTTTCGTTCAAACGGCCGGGA
This sequence comes from Candidatus Poribacteria bacterium, assembly GCA_028820655.1. Classification (GTDB taxonomy): domain Bacteria; phylum Poribacteria; class WGA-4E; order WGA-4E; family JAJDTR01; genus JAJDTR01. Next base: position 61,333 of record JAPPIK010000051.1, read on the forward strand.
ATCGGTTTTGTCATTCTCGCAAACGCCGACGGCATCGACAATCACAAAGTGGGTTTTGTGAGCGGTGTCGGGCGTGACCGCCCGCAGATCGGTTGACGAAATTGTGCGGGTGCCTCTACCTTTCATCTGCTCAAAGTAGACCGGCGATCTGATGTTTCGCATGAAGATAATGCACTCCAGCGGTTTGATGTCCGTTCCGGTAGCCACCATGTCCACCGTCACCGCGATGCGCGGGTCGTATGAATTTCGAAAGCTGGCGAGAAGGTCTTCCGGTCTCTCGCCGGTTGTCTGGTAGGTAATTTTCTTGCAAAAGTCGTTGCCTCGATCAAACTCTTCACGGACGATGTGTAGTATATCTTCGGCGTGCGAGTCGTCTTTGGCGAAGATGAGCGTTTTGGGTACAACGGTTCTGCCGGGAAAAATCTCCGTAAACAGATTGTTTCGAAACGTTTGAATCACGGTCCGAATCTGGTCGGGTGCCACCACGGCGCGGTCTAGCTGATTCGCGCCGTACTCCAGGTCCTCGTCAAGCTGTTCCAATCGGGCTGCGCGGGTGCGTCTGTCCCGTCTGTCAACGTAATATCCGGCTTCAACGCCGCCGCCTTCTTCCGTAATCTCCGTCCGAATGCGATACACCTCGTACCCGACGTTGACACCATCGGTGACGGCGCGCTCGTGGCTGTATTCCGTTACCAAGTTTTGGTTGAAGAATCCTAGCGTCTGCTTAGAGGGGGTGGCGGTAAGACCGACAATAAAGGCGTCAAAGTATTCCAGCACCGGGCGCCAGCGGTTGTAGATTGAGCGATGGCATTCGTCGGTGATGATGAAATCGAAGGTCGAGATGGGGATGTCGGGGTTGTATTCCACCTCGGCAGCAGTTTGGCTAGGAGTTCCAAGATCGTACAACGAACGCTCCTCGGTCTGTTCATCCACTTCCGGCTCCCCTTTCAGCATCGAATACAGCCGCTGAATCGTGGTGATGCAGACCTTACTCACCCGATCAATCTTGTTCGCCGCGAGGTGTTGCACGTTGTAGAGTGCGGTGAATTTTCTGCCGTCATCCGGCGTGGTGTACTGCTGAAATTCCTTTAGTGTCTGTCTTCCAAGGTTGCTGCGATCAACGAGAAACAGTATCCTGTCCGCATTTGCGAACTTAATGAGTCGATACGCCAAACTCACGGCAGTGTAGGTTTTACCGCTGCCGGTTGCCATCTGGATTAACGCCCGAGGTCGGTTGGCTGAAAACGATTGTTCCAGATTCACGATCGCTTCAATCTGACAGTCTCGCAGCCCATGCGTGTCCAGCGCAGGCAAATCCCGGAGACGCTCTCGCAAGGCGTGCCCCTGTGCGACCCACCGCGCCAGTATTTCCGGTTTGTGGAAGGCGAAAAGGCGTCGAGAACGGGAATCCGGATCGCGCAGGTCGCGGAAGAAGGTTTCAACCCCGGTGCTTTCGTAGCCGAAGGGCAAGGGTCTTTGATGGCACCGAAGTCGCGCTGGAATCCCGGTGAGGTATCGCTCTGTTTGTTCGGAGACGCCGCCGAGGGTGGCGCCTTCCAGTTTGGCTTCGATCACTCCGACCGCTTTTCTGTCGATGAATAGCAGGTAGTCGGCGGGACCGGATGCCATCTGAAACTCGCGTATCGCCACGCCCTGCGATGCACCAAGGTTCATCTCTTCGCGGTCTTGAATCGTCCAGCCCGCTGCGGTCAGCAGTTGGTCGATGTTTTGCCGTGCTGATTGTTCGGGTGTCATGTCTTCGGTCGCTTTACGTAAACGTGATTGTCGTATTTTTTCGGACGCATTGACCTACGGCACGGTAGTTATATTACCTGAATCTGCAACTAGAGTCAATTCTAGCCTGAAGGCAGACACATCGGTTTGTAGTGGTCGGCATGGTGGACCTCTAATATCGAAATAGTATTCAATAGACGTTACGTTTCACCCCAATTTCAACCGTTTCAGACAAAATGGAACCTTGTAAATCTTCATGTGTGATTTCTCATGGAATTCCAATCAACCAAAGCTGCGCTATCGTGGCGCGCGATCGTGCTCGGTTGATTTCGGCAATCCAACGAGATTACGCCGAAATCAATGCTGAAATGCATTGGATGGCGGCGACCAGATTCTGTTATAATAACAGCTTGTCAGCAACCGGGATTCAGGATACGAAGAAACCAAGCCGGAGTTATTCGTCACCTTCATCAGTCTGAGTTACGCTCGGTTGTGCATCAGATTAAGTCACAAAATGCTAAACACCAAATTCAAACACAGGAGAAGATTCAAATGAGAAGCATCGTTTCAACTTTTACCGCAACGTTCATCTTGGCAGCGTTATGCAGCTTCGCTTATGCCGGCGCCGTGCCGGGCGCCGTAATGATTCTTGACGCCTCCGACAACCCCGATCACCCCAAGGCTTGGAAAAACCTTGGCGAAGCGGGCGGATCGCTGTCTGCCGCCGACAAGGCGCCCGATCTCGAAGATGGGCCAATCAAGATAGCGAGCTTGGGTATCAATGAGCGAAAAGGGATGTATTACACGGCGAAGGAATCAAAACGAACCTTCGGCGGCCCCGTCAACAAGAATCCCAAGCTGTATTTGGCCGACTATACTTTTGAGTTCCTTTGCAGGCGAAACGGCAATTTGTTTGTCGAGGAACATCACTTCGTCGGTTTCCAAAACAGCCCGGCGGAGGGCGCTCAAGGGATTCGCTTTTGGTTGCTGGGCGGCGGCGATGAGCTAGGAATCTCGATCCACGCCAAGGGCTCCAAGCAGGCTCCCGCGGCGATCAAGATCCAGTTGGAGCAAGATGTTTGGACGTGGGTCACGCTTGTCGGCGAGAACAAAAAGTCGATCGTGGCGTATCAAGACGGCAGGAAGATTAGCCAACAGGGCGGCTTCGATTGGAACGTAAAATTGCCTATCAATGAGATCTCCATCGGCGCAAATTCTCATAGTGAACGGCGTCGGACGTTCAACGGTTCATTCTCCCTCGTGCGCGTCTATGACAAGGCGTTGACGCCGGCTCAAGTCTTGAGCAACGCGAAGGGCGTGTTCCTAGCTGTCGAGCCGGGCGACAAGCTCTCAACGACTTGGGGTAAGTTAAAGCAGGGATTTTAGTACGCTTACGCACGTCCCGCCTTTAATTTGGGGAGCGTGGTCCAAAATCTCGGTCTCTCGGTTAGAGGGGAGTCGCGGCCGGGAGAAGATCTCTATGGGATTTCTATCGCGTTCCTTATTCAGTCACTTGATCACTCACTATCCATTCGCTTGATCTCCTACCGGGAGGCATGTGGGGGGAGTCGCGAGCGGGAGATCGCTCCTACCAAACGGTTCCAAGCCGGTTCCGATTGTAGTGGATTTGTCACTCGGCTGCGAGCAGATTCCGTCGATTTAACGTACATTGACCCGGTTTGCGACGCATCCTATGAGAGGGTCGGGTCAGAAGCCTATAGGACCTCTACCGCCCTCGCTATTCACTCAGTTGATCCTATGGGAATGGGTAGCAACATGCGTTATAATATCAAGAGGAAGGATCTATGATTGAAAAGCCCGAACGAAAAAGCCCCACGGAACAACTAGATATTCAACGCAAGACCGAAGACATCGTAAGCGGCAAGCGCCCCGTCGATATTCTGTATCCCTACATCCCGCCGGACTACAAAGTGCCCTTCCTGCACATCGGCACGGAAAAACAGTTGTTCTTGGATAACTTCATCTTGGACCGGCTTGACGGCGTGACGCGCGTCTTTCCAAAACCCGACCGCCCCGACGACCCCATCATCAAAACCATGGAACTCCCGTGGGAACTGCGCGGCGGAATTTTTCCCGTAACGGCGGTGCAAGACCCCGACGACAAGAAGTTCAAGTTGTGGTACGTGAAGGATCGCACGCGAGCGCTATGCTATGCGGAGGCGGACGATCCGCTGAATTGGGAAAAGCCGCTGAGCGAAAAGTGCATTCCCTTCGAGGATCACAAAGCCACGAACATCGTCCTGGATAACTCCGGCCACCATGTCGCGTTGGCGCTGAACTACGATCAGAGCGACGCGGAACGCAAATTCCTTATGATCAACAATCCGGGGGATGTGAGCAGGGGACCGGACAAGAAAACCGTGTTTCGCGTCTCCAGCGACGGTCTGCAATGGACAACGGTCAACGAGAACACGCCCTACCAACATCACCACTACCAGCGCCCCATCTGGGACGAGTCCATTCAGAAGTGGATCTCTTACAGCCAGTATTCGCACCACTGGAATATGCTGTACCGCAAACGCCAAATCGGACGTCAGGAGAGCGCCGATTACATGCATTGGTCGCCGAAAGAGGTGGTGCTTTCCGTGGATTGGGAGCCGAACCTCCCGCCCCACCTCGAATTTCACGACATGTCGGTGCGCAAGGTGGGCGGTCAATACATCGGCGTGGCGACTGAGTTCATGGCGGAGCCCATCCGGTGCGCCCCCGGAGATTGGAACTGGCACGACCACGCCTACGCGCACCTCTCGCTGTACGCCAGCCGGGACGGAAAGCACTGGCGGCGCGCGGGGGACGACGGTCCCTGGGCGGACAGGGGCAGACCCGGCAGCTACGATTACGGTTTCCTGAACGACAGTGTGGCGGGGCAACTCGTCCACGACGGCAAGACCTTCATCGTCTACGGCGCGCGTCCCGAGAAACAGCGTCCCAAAAACACGATGGCGCCGGAGGAGAATTATGATCGGGCGACTGCGGACCGGCAAAAACTCGTCGACGCCCTCGGAACCTATCCCCGTATGGGCGCCTGCTCCGTCGGGATCCTCATCCTGCGCGAGGACGGCTGGGCGGAACTGAAGCCGTCGTACGAACGGGGCGAGGTCACCACGCGGCAATTCGTATTCGAGGGGGACACGCTCAAGCTCAACGCGGAAGCCTACGGCGGATACATCCGCGCGGAGGTGCTCGATCCCCAATTCAAGCCGTATGAGGGCTTTTCAGCCGCGGATTGCGACCCGGTGTATTCGGACGACCCCAAGCAGATTTGGCATACGGTCCGATGGAACGGCAGCAGCGATGTCCGCTCGTTATGGAACAAACCGGTGCGCATCGTGTTCCATCTGCATCAGGCGAGCCTGTACGCGTTCCAGTTTGTGTATGCGGACGCGGGTGGGTAGGAATTATCCGGAGCGTAGATTTGTTCCCAAAAGGTATAGTCAAGATTCTATCGAAACTAGGCATTCAAAACGTGTGCACCACTCATGATCCTCCGTAGAGATTCCCACTCGACTCTGCGATTGGACACACACTTCGCATAGAGATTATCGGAATCTAATCTCCACACGCTTACAAATACTTCGCTCGCAGAATTACCGGGAGGTTGAGAATGGAAATCGACGTTTACAAGAATAACGATATCACCTATCTGAAACCCAATGGCAAGTTGATTGGGAGCGCTTCTACCGAATTGAGGCGTAAAATCTATCACTTTTTATCCGATATCGAGGAGGCGCCGAAATTTCTCATTGATTTTGCAGATGTAACGGTGGTGGATAGTTCGTCGCTCGGCGCGTTGATGGAGGCGCATATATCTATCACAAAGAAGGGGGGACGTATCGCCGTTATCAACGTCAGCAAACACATCAAAAGTCTCATTGTTCGAAGCCGGCTCATCAGCACGTTTGAACATTTCGAGAGCGAAAACGAAGCGGTTTCGGCGCTTCAATCCTAAGGCAACGGATTTTTTGGGTACGGCGAATTCAGCGCAATTCGCCGGGAATCGAAAACATCCCCTAGGCTTTCCCAACAATACTTCCACGGCGCCGTGATATTTATAGGGCGTTTACAGTTAATCTCCTCACACAAATGGTGGTAGCACGTACGAACAATGTTGGGTTTCACTCAGATTGTGGCACGTTCAAGCGAAACAGGCATTCGAAAATCACTACAAGAGCGGCGATTACAAACGCATTTCCGTTCAACCCAGCCTACGACTCCTGACGCACTCGCTCATCCAACCATTCTCCGACATACTCGAACACTGCTCCCTTCGGAGGAAGCGCACCTAATTACAGAGGGCGTTATTGGGTGGTAGAACGCACGATTCATGTTGGGTTTCACTCAATTATTGGCTCGATAAAGCGAAGTAAACACTCGACAATCCCTTCAGGAGCGGCGATTATTAACGGATTTCCGTTCAACCCAACCTACGACTCCTGACGCATTTGATCATTCAACCATTTTCCGACATACTCGAATGCTGCTCCCTTTGGAGGAAACGCACCTAATTACAGAGGGCGTTATTGGGTGGTAGAACGCACGATTCATGTTGGGTTTCACTCAATTATTGGCTCGATCAAGCGAAGCAGGCATTCGAAAATCACTACTAGGTGACGATTATTAACGGATTTCCGTTCAACCCAACCTACGACTTCTCGCGCATTCGCTCATCCAACTGTTATCCGGAGCGCTCAACCGCCGCCGACCAAGACCCCGAACACCAAAAACAGGTGCTGGAGCAGCGAGCCAGGGCGCGACAACATGAATGCCTAACAAGGTGATAACGCCATGACACGCCTTGCCGTACTTGCCACCACCCTTCTCGTGCTCATGAGTTGCACCAATTCGCCGCCGAAAAAAGAAAAAGTCACAAATATTGAGGTATCCGCAGAGGCTGGCGTTGAACCTCTTCAACCGCTAAAGAGTCAATACCCACAAACCTATGATGTGCTGAAACGCATCCAAGAGTATAATGCCAAATTTGGATTCGATACCGGCACTTATAAGATTTCCGCCAATCAACGAGGTAAATACGGCTCATTTTCAATGAGCTATAGTGGCCAAAGTGAGACGCCCAATCAGAATCTTAAAACACGCCGGGCTGAAGTTAACGCACGTAGGCGGCCGTTTCATTATCGCCGACCGGTGGTTCCGGACGGCGCGGTTGACCCATGAAACCTCCCGATTCGGATGTCGTGGTAAGCACCGCCATAATCGCAGCCATCTCTCCGCCTTTTCGCAGAACGAACATACGTTGCCACCTTTGTAGCACGATTTGTTAGATTGCGGAACGCGCAAACTAACAGTTTGCGCTACATCGTTACGTTCATTAACGCACGGTCATAATCGTGTGTATATGAATGTAAATGAGTAAATTACCCCAATTGCGACGCCTTCCCCATCCAACTATTCCCCGCAATCCCTCACCGATTCCCTCCCACTTTGCTCTTGATCCCACACCTTGAATTTGCTATGATGCGGATAGTGTTTCAGGCTCGCAAGCGCACGGTTTCCCGCACTTGCCATTGTCCCAGCCAGCCTTTACGAATGGTGAAGTCCAATTACGCTGAACTCATCATCCGCACAATAGACTTGTGTAATCTCGAATTTTCACATACTAGATCTTGGGCGTATCTCCTCGAACGGCCAAAAATCACCGAGATCCTACCCCGAGTCCGATTGATTGACCGATTTTGCTCTTCCATCATCAGTTTCAGAGCCTGGTAGAATAATCGGTAGCAGAGTCATTTTTAGTCACTCGTAGGAAGGTTATTCGTGCTTTTATTGTTGTCTGCTATGTACCTGTCGCCCCTCCGGGGCTTAGGTGCACGGAGTTTTCTGGCATTTCTACACACCTTCAAGATCTCTATCGCACTCACTATCCATTCGCTTGATCCCCTCTGGGGCTTTTAAATGCTGGTGCGCAGTGCGCACCCTACAAATGTACTTTTCAAACGGGCTCATTTCTGTCAATAATGGTGCGCGACACGGCCGCATGAGAAATTAAACTTTTAGGTGCTCGATAATGCAGAAGATAAGGCTGAAAGAAAGAAAATAGCGAATTAACGTCCGCTTCAGTCTGTTTTGACAGACCCTCGAAAATACGCTCCCGACCAATAAACGACTTTAGCCATGTTTCCAAATGAAATTGAGGAAGATATCAATAGTTGTGCAGTTTAAGGGTTGAAGCGTCGAAGCGGTGTAGAACAGAAAAATTGGTCGGTGGCTTGAAGGGAAATAGAGTTCGCAGTGCAGATGCCCGGGTCAAATCAGTCCGCAAGGCTGATTCCAAACGGGTGGAAACCTGTTCGGAGTGGATGAACATTGATGCAGATTACGTGGTGGAAACTTTAAGAGCGAGAGGCAAGTCAAGACTTAAAAAAGAGATACGCGCAAAGTCCTCGCTGCATTGTAAGCAAAGCGATACATTCAATTGGACACAGAGTGAGACGTTCCGCATCAATGGTTTCCGAATTAAATCTGTTTGAGTTCGGATTGGAGTTTCACCGACGGAGGACAAATTCATGAATTTCCGACAACAGCTAATTTACCTCACGTTTTGTGGCGCCACTGTACTCATCGGCATGTTGCTTTCATCGTGTGCTGCCAATCCTTATGCAAAGTTTTACACATCTGTTCCGAATAGTTCTGGTGTTTTAGTGGAGAGGCAACCTAGCGAAAACCCTACTATTGTCAGGGGAGAGTCTGTTCCACCGGGGCCTGCCGAAACCATGCTTCCAATTGTCAGAAAAGAAATTCGCCTGATGCAAAGCAATGGGCACCAATTGATTGGCTATTCTATCTTCCTATCGTCAAAGCAACAGCTTGGAATGCTCAGATCTCATGCAAAAAAAATTGGTGCAGACACTGCTATTTTTTACAAGCAGTATCGACACACCGAACGCGGGCATGTGCCACTTACTTTACCCGATGCAAGAAAAAAAATAAAGGTACAGCGATCAGGTACAATTTCAGGAGACGTATCGGTTTACTACAACGAGGACGAAATAATCACATTGCCAAAAACTTACACGACGCATTGGTTGCCTTATAGCCGCGACAGATACAGTTTCTGTGCAACCTTTTGGATAAGAAGGCAATTTGGCAAACAGGGTTATATAAGGAGAAAACAATGAACTTTCGACAAAAACTCGCCTATACCGCCACCGGCGCCGCGTTCATGCTTGTCGGCATGCTCACTGCCAATCACCTAACACCAATCAACGCCGAAAACGACACCTTCGGTGATATAATCTGTACAGGCTTAACAGTTATTGACAAGCACTCACCAGCAAAAGTTCACATATATGCCGATAGACACGGGGCAACGCTTCAATTGACGGCGGGACAATCTGAACAACAGAGGATAAAGTTGACGTGTTCCGAGTCCGACGAACATGCTCGTATCTCCGTGTCCGGGGGGCGCGATGGGAATCATGCCATAGATATCTTCACCGAGAGCAGGGGCAACGTAAAAAATCCCGACAATCCGGAGGATGCATCTTTCGGTATTGCCATTTACAATCTTAACAAAAGTAGAATTTCCCGTGCGGGAATGATGGTACGCGGAAGTGGCGAGGGTTCCTTTTTTGCTAATGGTGTCGATGATAAACCGTTATGGGATTCACCTACAAGTTATAACCAATAAGAAGTGGCAAATGTTTTCGCCAATTACCGTGGCAGTGGGTTTGGAGCAAATTCCCTTTCTCACGTTCCTCGCAACACGGTCTAAGATGTTCAATCCGCAAAAAGCCGAGTTTTGAAAAACCCGATTGCTCTAAATGGAGTGCCATCTTCTGAATCTGTGTTTCCACACTGACCACCGTTCTTTGAAGGACATACCATGCCCGAAAAAAAGCCCCATATCCTGCTGCTTATCAACGATGAACACCGCCCCGATGTGATGCCGATTGAAGGCGATCCGCACATTCGGACGCCCACCCTTGACCGGTTCATCAACCAAGGCACATACTTCCGCAACGCCTATACGCCGTCGCCGATCTGCGTACCGGCGCGGCAGAGTTTTCTCTCCGGTCTATACCCGCACAACACGGGCGCCCTCGAAAACGACAACGAGATGCCGAGCGAAACTGTGACCATGCCCGGTCACCTCTCACGCTACGGCTACCAAGCGGTCGGCGCGGGCAAGATGCACTTTCCGGGTCCCGACCAGATGCACGGCTGGCATGAACGCATCGGCAGGGATATCCGAGGTCGGAACGGCTATGAATCGGCGAAGGATCCGGAGCGCAAAGCCGAGACCTTCACCGAACCCGGTACCGGCAAATGGTCGTCCGCCAAGGAGGTTACGAACGCCCGTGTCGGCAAGGGTTACTGGATGTCGCACGACAAGTATTGCGTGGACGGGGCGTTGATGTTCCTTGAGGAATACTTTGTCAACGAGGCGTACGACAGACCCGGCAACCGCCCGCTGCTGCTCGCCGTCAGCCTGTGGTGTCCGCACTATCCGTACCAGTGCCCCGAGGACCTGTTCAACTACTACATGCGCCGTGTGGAGCCGTACGTCGAGGATTTGCCCGAGAAATTCGCCTGCGACGATTTCTTCAAGGTGAAGATCGGGGAGGATGTGACCTACCGCGAGGCACACCGGGCGACGGCTGCATATTACGGCATGATCGAGTGGGTGGATATCCAGTACGCCCGCGTCATAGCACGACTTGAGGAGTTGAACGTGCTCGACGACTTCATCGTCGCCTTCATGAGCGATCACGGCGAGATGCTGGGGCAGAAGGGGCTGTGGGAGAAACAGCAGTATTTCGAGGCATCGGCGCGCGTGCCGTTCTTCATCTCGTGCCCGGGAGGCGGGTCAATCTCGACCGAAAGATGGGATTCCATACCGCGCGGGGGTGTCGTTCAGCAGAACGTCTCGTTGGTCGACCTGTTCCCGACGCTATGTGATCTGGTGAACGTTCCTGCCCCGGAGGGGTTGGATGGGCGTTCGTTGGTTCCGATCATGGAGGGGCGAACGGATGAATGGGAGAACGAGGCGTATTCCGAACTCCACACGCACCAACACGGACCGTCGGTGATGGTCAAGCACGAGCATCTGAAGTATTTCCGTTTTGAGGGCAAGGGTTGGCCGGAGCAACTCTTCGATTTGGCGGTCGATCCCGATGAGAACCGAAATCTGATCGATGATGAGGCGTATGCGGAGGATTTAAAGCGGTTGCGCGCCAAAGCAGATTCGTTTAACAGGAGTAATGCGTAATGGACTTCCATCTCGCTCATTGTCCGCCCGCTTGAGCGAACTACTATCGCGCTGAGAACTCTATGGGAGGTCTACCGCGTTCGCTATTCACTCACTTGCTGGAACTGCATCGCATTCGCTATTCGCTCATTTGATCCCTATGGATGGTGGGCAGAGCCCACCCTACACTTAGATTCGGTTGATCGTTATTCACTCGCTTGATGGAAACTATTTTTACGGATTACGCTTCACGTATTCCTACACAACACAATGACCCCTCACAAACTCGATTACGGCACGGAACTATTTGTAGACGATTTGCTCATTGAGACGAAGCGCGGTGTCACGCGCACGCTTCATCCGGCGGCCAAAACACCGGAACCGGTCTTGGCGCCGGAGCCCGGCAAGCCGTGGGAGAACGACGGACCCGAGCGAACCAAACGGGTGAATCTCTTGGGAACGGTGCTCCACGACAAGAGGTCGAACAGATACCAGATGTGGTATTTGGCTCGCATGGATCCGGATCACGGACACCGCATCCCCGGTTTATATGTCCCCCGCACCGGCGCCGGAGACGCCACCCGGTACATGGGACGGCGCACAGACGATGACGGCAGGAATTTCCGAGGCAGCGACATCGGCGACCTGCTCTGCTATGCCGAAAGCGATGACGGGCTGAAGTGGACCAAACCGGATTTGGGGGTGTTCGATTTTGACGATAGCCCGAACAACAACATCGTTTGGGACCTGCACGGCGCCAGCGTATTTCTTGACGACGCCCGAGACGACTGGGAGCGTTATACGGCGATCGGTTTTTGCCGCCGCTACCGGAACATCTTCGTGATAAAGTCGCCCGACGGTATCCATTGGAACGATGAAGGATTGAAACAGCCGGTGATAGAGCGCTCCAACGAGGGACCTACGAATGTGGTGTACGACGCAAAGGCTGACCGCTACCTCTCTTATATGCTGCTCGGGGGAGGAGCGGAGCGCCGCCACATCGAATACAGCGAGAGCGAGAAATTGGAAGACGGCTGGTCGGAAATAACCCCCATGCTGGAGCCGAGTCCGAGAGACGACGCGCTGGGAAAAGAACGCTACGGCGCCATCCGAGCGGAGTTTCACAACATGTCCGGTTATCCCTATGGCAGCATTTATGTCGGTATTTTGGGCGTCCTCTACGTCACCGAGGATATCGTGAATACCGTGCCGGGGCAGGCAGCCGTCGATGGCCCCATCGACGCGCAATTCGTCTATAGCAGAGACGGCGTGAACTGGCACCATTTTGAAGACCGGACACAGGTTCTTCCACGCGGGAAGGGTGGCGAATACGATTCGGGCATGATTCTCTTCACCGCCAAGGAGCCGTTGGTAGAAGATGACGAGATCCATTGGTATTACACCGGCAGCACACAGACGCACGGCAAACTGTTGAAGGACAAGGTGATGTCCATCGGGAGAGCCAGTTGGCGGTTAGACGGGTTTGTCTCGCTCGATGCGGCTGACGGCGTGGTTGAAACCGTTCCGCTGCAAATGCCGGACGGGGGGCTCGAAGTGAACGTTGACGCGAGCGCGGGCAGCCTTGCCGTCGAGGTGTTGTCGCCGGACGGAGGGGTGCAGTCAGGATATTCGGCGGAAAGCTGCACGTCTATCCGCGGGGATCACGTGCGCCATCCGGTTCGCTGGGGTGACCGCGGTTTGAATCGGGCGGAACAGCCGTGCCGGCTTCGTTTTCGTTTGAAGGGTGCGAGGCTTTACAGTTTTCGTATTCTCCCGCCTGGAGATTGAGGGCGTGTATCGCGCATGGTCCATTGATCTTTAGAGATTATCTTGCACCGCATTTGGAAGGTTGGATTGACGTTGCTGATTGGTCGGTTCGCTAAGAATATATGGCAAGAGATGGGAGCCGGTAGTTAACACGCTACCAAGTAACTCTTTTTCAGAATCAGTCTTGGAGAAGGAAATCTGTACCACAATCTGTTAGATTGTGATCCGCAAACTAACAGTTTGCGGTACGAGAGTGTTACGTGCTGAAGGAAGTATTCCGATTGGAATAATGTCATGCTCTCAAGTAACACTCGACATAGCACTCCGCTGGAGTGCGGCGATTGGACGCATCATGATTCTATTGACATTGCACTCCGCTGGAGTGAAAACCAGACGACGAAGGAACACTTTTCACGGCTAATCATTGAGCGAAAAAAACCAGTGTTACTTGCTGAAAGAATTATCCCGACAGGGATAATGGCACGCTCTTAAGTAACACTCCACATTGCACTCCGCTGGAGTGCGGTGATTGGACGCATCACGATTCTATTGACATTGCACTCCGCTGGAGTGCAGACGCGGTGAGGAATCGTGTTCTATTGACATCTCACTCCTCTGGAGTGAAACTATTCTACGATGGAATGCTTTTTCAAAACCTGTCATAGAGCGCAAAATGAGTGTTACTTGCTGACAGAATTATTCCGACAGGGACAATGGGGTGCTCTTAACCATGATTCGCGGGATCTCTTTCGCGGTCGTAGTACACTCCCTTGATCCCGCACTGCAAGAAATGGTGGGCAGTGCCCACCCTACAATACGCTACGGTGGGGTGGGAATCGCGACCGGGAGGTCGCTCCTACCGGGTGGCGTATGGTGGGGGAATCGCGACCGGGAGATCGCTCCTACCGGCAGGGGAATGGCATGATTTTCAATCATTCATCAGTTCGAGGATTAAGATTTAATGGGAGAACCAAACGCGCATGACGGATAAACCGGAAAAGAGAAGCCTTACCGAACCGTTGGACATCCAGCGGAAGATCGACGACACGCTGGCGGGCAGGCGCCCGATTGAAAGTAGGAAGTATCCTCACTTTATGCCCGATTACGAGATTCCGTTTCTCCACATCGGTACGCAGAAACAGTTGTTCTTGGATAACTTTATCATCGATCACCTTGAGGATGTGGAAAGGGTGATCCCCGAACCGTACCGTCCCGAAGAGCCGATTCTCGAGGTTGGAGACCTCCCTTGGGAGATTCACTACAACCCTTTTCCGTCGGGCGCGGTCCAAGACCCCGACGACGGCAAATTCAAGATGTGGTACATCCAATCCCTGTCCGGCGACCCGTTCAACACGGGTCAAGTGTTGTGCTATGCCGAATCGATCGACTGTATCCACTGGGAAAAGCCTCTCAGCGACAAATGTTTGCCATACGAGAATTACAGGGAGACCAACATCGTGGAACGGGACACCGCGGGCGTGACGGTGGTGCTCAACCACGATCAGAGCGACCCCGATAAGAAGTTCCTGATGCTCTACAGTGCCTACGGCTTGGCACGTGAGAGAGGCGAACCTCTCACATCCACGGTGAAGGCGTCGCCGGACGGATTGCGCTGGACGACCGTCAGCGATTACAGCACCTACCGCCATCATCACGAGCCGAGAATCATCTGGGACGAATCGATAGAAAAGTGGGTTGCCTACAGTCAGTATTCCCATCACCAGAACTTCCTGTACCGCAAACGGCAAATTGGGCGGCAGGAGAGCGAGGACTTCATCAACTGGTCGCCCAAGGAGGTGGTGATATCGGTGGATTGGGAGCCGGACTTGCCCCCGAATCTGGAGTTTCACGAGATGTCGGTTCGCAAGGTCGGCGGGCAATATATCGGCATCCCCGGCGAGTTCATGGCTGAGCCGATCTGGTGCTCCAGAGACGGTGGGAACTGGCGGGATCTGGCGTTTGTCAGGCTGGGTTTATACACGAGCCGCGACGGCAGACGTTGGGTGCGGGTCGGGGGACCGGGAGCATGGGTCGACAACCGCGCTCCGGGGAGCATCGACTACGGCTACGTCTGCTATACATCTACCGGTCAGCTCGTTCACGACGGAAAACTCCATATTCCGTACTTGGCGATTCCGGACAAACAGGAATGGTACAGTTATCCGCCGCCCGCGTTAATGGTGCCCGAAGCCGCCTTCGAAGCGGGCAAAGCGGATTGGGAGAATTTGGTAGCGGTTATGGGCGGCTACCCGAGACGGCGCCGCTCGGTCGGCGCGCTCATCCTGCGGGAAGACGGCTGGGCGGAACTCAAGCCGACCTATGAGAACGGCAAGGTGTTTGCCAGGCAGTTTGTGTTCGAGGGTGATTGCCTGAAGATCAATGCCGACTGTTACGGCGGGTATATGCGCGCCGAGATTCTCGATCCCGATTTCAAGCCGTACCCCGGATTCGCCGCTGAGGATTCTGTCCCCGTGTGTTCGGATGATCCCAATCAGATTTGGCACACCGTACGTTGGAAAGACGATGCGGATTTGAGAACACTGTGGAACAAGCCGTGCCGACTCTGTTTTCATCTTCATCAGGCGAGTCTGTACGCCTTTCAGTTTGAAGAGGGTCAGTGAAACGGGATTTGGCAGTAGTAGGCGTACTCCGTATGCCGTAACCCCGGTGCAGATTCCGCAACAGCAGAGGGATTCCTATCCGAACTTCCTATGGACTCGCTTCAGCGGGAACTCTTACCGGCCAGATTCCCCTTCACTATTCGTTCCGTTGACCCCTTACCGTTCGCTCGATCGGTTTCAGTTTATCGACAGATATCGTACTGGCAAATAGCGGTTAAAGTCACTCCTCCCAACCAATTACCAAGATTTCTTTCACACCTGTTATTCAAACGGACTCTTGGACATTCCCGTACGCACCTGATGAAATTGGGATTGTACCAAATACTCGATACCGACTCGTATATCATTTTATTGGGACGAAAGTAAGAAATCTGCACATTTCCCGAGAAAATTAATCGGTCGTGTGATGATTCCCCTCCAAAGTGCATCTTCAATAGTAGAAGGCACGTCTCCAGGCAGACAGCGAGTTTCATTCAGAAGGTCTTTCGCATCCAACCACTCAAGCTTGGGAGTCAAAGGATGACACTGAGCGATGTCGAGTTAATCGAGCGCACATTGGCGGGCGACGAAACCGCATTCGGGTTTCTGGTAGATAAATACAAGGGTGCGGTGCACGCCCTGGCGTACCGAAAGCTCGGGGATTTTCAACTTGCCGAGGAAATTGCTCAGGACACGTTTCTGGCGGCGTACCAGAAACTGGGGACACTGAGGAATCACACCCATTTACCGGGCTGGCTCTATGTCATCGCTTCCCGTCGTTGCTTGATGTGGCAGCGGAAGAATCGACCGCGGGTGCAATCAATTGGCGAGATGAAGACGGGTGAAATGGATTCGATCGCGCAGAGAAGGCATGCCGAGAAACAGACTCAACAACAGGTACGCGACGCACTCGAGAGCCTACCCGAAAGTGAACGCACAGTGCTGACGCTGCACTATTTCGGGGGGCTGACAGGCAAGGAGATCGCACAGTTTATCGGCACCTCACCCGGCGCCGTTCTAAATCGGCTCTATCGCGCACGAGCCCGACTGAAAGAGGAGATTATACCGATGATACGGGCAACCTCAGGCATGATCCAACTACCTCCAACCTTTACTCAACAACTCATTCGCCAAATTCGCGAACTTCAACCAACACCCTCGCCGAGCGGGAAACCATGGGTCCCGTGGATTGCGGCGACAACAGTTTTCGTGATTGCGCTGTTCATCGGTATCGGGCAGCAAAGGATGACTTCGTTTCAACGCCCCTATAGCTTGGATGCGCCCGAATCGGAGATCATGGTCGAGATTTTGGACATGCCGGTGGTTGAGCCGCTACCGGCGGAACGGCCTCTGTTCATTCATGGCGTACCTTCGATCGCGGGAAAGACTGGCACAGGAGACCGAAGCAACGACGCCGTTTTAGGGAAAGCCGTAGAGCCGCCGGCGCGAGCCAAATCGGCCTACGCGGAGTGGACGCCGATGAATGGGCCTTACGGCGGGACGATTTTGTCCCTGCTTGCTACGCCGGAGGGAACGCTTTTCGCCGGCACAGATTACGCACTTCTTTTCCGATCGCCCGACGGCGGGCAGTCATGGAAAAAAGTTCATACACCCCTTGAGGATTTACCTCATTTGAGGTGGCTGACGTCGCTGGCGGCGATCGACGATACGCTTTACGCCACGGGGAGTTTTGTTGTCTCCTCAACGGATGGCGGCGATTCTTGGACGAGAGACGTCCGGTTTGGAGAAGACAGAGATGGCTTTTGCGGCGTCGCGATAATTAAAGGGACACTTTATGCGGGATCGAGGGAAAGGGGGGTGCTACGTTCAAACGATGATGGGCAAACATGGGTGCCCATGAATGAGGGCTTGACTGATTCTCCGGATTCTCAATCCGAGAACGTGCCGGGAATAGGAATAATACCGGAGCCTATGATTAACACATTCCTCGCAGAGGGTGCCACACTCTACGTGGGATCCGACGCCGGGGCTTTCCGGCGCAAAGCAGGTGCTGACCGGTGGGAGCCGTTGCATAAAGCCATGTTTACGGATGTGAGAACAGGTCTCGAACTCCCGAAAAATCCGGCTCAACCGTTCTCTTCTGTCCGTTCTCTTGCCACAAAAGGCGGTGAGATTTACCTCGCTACTAGGGAAGCTCTATACCGCTCTTCAACCGGTGGTTCTTCGTGGAAACAGATTCCATGGAAAAACGAATTATACCGCGGTTCAATCATGTCGATTGCCGCAGCCGGCGACATGGTCTACGCCGGTGTATATTCCAGCGGTGTCTTTCGCTCAACCGATAATGGGCAAACTTGGAAGTCGGCCAGCGCGGGAATAGCTAGTTCGACGGTGCAAGACGTGGAAGGACTAAATGGCGCGGTCTACGCGACAGATCGCTTTAGCGTCAGCCGGTCTTCAGATAGAGGCATATCGTGGGAAACCATTCACAAGGGACTGCCCCCCGACAGCTATATTGAGCGGCTCGTCGTCTCGACCGGAACTCTCTACGCCGCCGTTGGCAGTCTCGCCGGACAAATCTATCGATGGGATGAATCCCGGGCGTCGTGGTTACGAGTTGCATCGGACACGCGACTGATTGGCGTCAGTTCGCTGACGATTCAAGGGAAGATCTTCTGCGTCGGAACGAATCACGATGGGGTTTTTCGCTCGCCCGACGGGGGTGGGATTTGGACTGAACTAGGGCTTCGCGGAAAAAAGATCAACGCGATTGCGGTGCGTGGAATGGACATTTACGCAGGCACCGAGGGTGAAGGAATTTTTCGGCTGGAGCACGGCAGTGGAACGTGGCAGCAGCTCGACGTGAGTTCAACGATCCACCGCGTCCGCGATTTGGTGGTTGCGGACGGGACGTTGTACGCCGCTGGAATAACGACGCGGGGACCCCTGGTCCGCAGACTGCTTTGTGACGTTGGCAATTATGCGATCAGAGGGGTTCTGCGCTCTCACGACGGAGGCGATTCATGGAAGATGGTTAATGGCGGTCTGAAGGCTGGAATGGGGGTCACCTCGTTGGCGGTTGACCAATCCACTCTTTACACAAGCGACGGGCTTCGAATTTTTCGGTTGCCACTTGGTGCAGACTCGTGGGAACCGGTTAGCTCCGGACTGACGAGGGATCCCCTTCATGTTCAGTGTTTGGGAGTCGATGGGGCAGCGGTTTACGCCGGCACATTTGGATTCGGGGTTTTTCAGGTTTCGCTGGATGCAGAGCTTGAAAAGCCGTAGAATTGTTTTTCAACCCCGCGATCGGGAAGAAGCCGCCACAGCATCACCCCAACAGAGGTTTTTTTGCTTCAACCCGGTCAACACTCCCCCGTCTAAACAGAACAGAGGTCTTTGCGCCTGAATTCAATCGACAACGAAAATGCCACCTTCCCAATTGGAGGGGATTCTCATGAGATGGATACCGATCGTCTTGCTATTAGCCGGCTCTCCGCTCTTCACAGCATATTCCGGTACGTTTACGGATGATTTTAGTGATGGAGATCTTGACGGATGGGATGTCTTCATCCACCCGCCACTTCCGCGCGAAGAAGCTGCACATGTTGTCAAACTTGAAGATGGGGATTTAGTTATAGACACGATCGCCAAAAGGGTTGAACTTCCTCCCGGTTTCGACTTCATAGAATTTGTGCGTATGGAATTGAGAGTAGGGGATATGGATGCGTGGAATTCTTACACGCTAACTTGCCAGGTAAAATTTGACAGTGCGCCACGCGAGGGGCCGGGAATGTTTGTGGTCGGTGTGCGGAGAAGCGAGGGGCATTTTGGCGTGACGGCTCAGCAAATATTACTGATTCTTCCGACACAGCAACACATTCAGGTGGAAACCGTTGAACCGCACGCCGAGCGCGACCCTATATTAGGGCTGCAGGGGGTGATTCACCATGAAGTCCTCGATCCCAGAAATTTCAGACGGCCCATAAAACTCAAACAGTGGCTCCCAATCAAAATCGTGGCTGAGGAAAGCAGGTTTGAGTTTCATTTAGACGAGAATCTCGTAGCCGAATACGAAGATGAAAATGCGGGGCCCGGTACCGTTATGTTTCAGGCAGAATTCATGATGGTTGTTCGTCTTGATGACTTTATGATTACGGGACCGGGAATCCCGAACAATGACCCACCTCAAAGCGTTAGGCATGAAGCGCGTCTGGCCACCACTTGGGGAGAAATCAAGAACCTTCCCAATAAATAATCTTCTAATCTGCGAATCCGAGAAAATCTCGAAATTAGTCGTTCCAACTCCGTACCCGTTTCCGCATCAACTCCCTTCCTGAGGCAATCCGCATCGCCTTTAATTAGAGCCGACCAGGCGCGAACCGTCTCCCTATGACCACCGTCGTGTTGTTGCGCAACTCGCGTGAAGTGTTGTAAATTTGCCACTTGTCGGGCAGCACAACACCTATTCATAAGACATTCACAAGCTAATGTGTTGGTCGGCATTGGTAAAGTCGGCGCGTATTACTTTCGTGAATGGAATTGGCATCGTTCTTGCGCTAGGTTCCGCTACAATTTTTGTTGGGCGTATGCGTAATCGTAGGGGCGAGGTTCAACTGAGCGAATAGCGAAGGCGATAGTAGATCCTATGCGACAGAGATCCTACCGCAATAGAAAGTCTTGATGACTATAGGAGGATGAAATGAAAAGCAAACTTTTTCTATTCTTCTCATGCCTTGTTTTTCTGATTTCGGTTATCTATATTGCGTTTGTATCTATCAGAGGGAAAATCCACGCCAAAAGCGAACAGCCACCATCGAAAATGTCTGCAAACTTAAACGAGAATTATCGCTATGCCAAGACCATAGCTCCGAAACCCCGACAGGACGAGTTTAGCGAGTTGACCGACGCTGAACTGGAAGCCGCGCTTGAATATCTTGGGGCTTTAGACGCCCAATCGGGTACTGTGGAAAAACCACAGGCACAAGATACACAATTTGCGATTTCCGAGTCCGACACCTTTGAAGAACAGGACATTGCAAGCGGAACTGATCCAGGGTTGAAAGCGACGTTTGAATTTTATAAGAGAAATCTGACACGGCATTGGGAAATCGCGCACCAGACCACACCCCTTATGAACAAGATTGTTGAACTCGATGAGAGCATGGATGATCTTGATAATCGCATGAACGAAATAACTGGCAGAAGCGAGGAACGTCAGAAGTTAAGGAAGACATATCGGCAACTACAGAAAGAGCGGGCTGAAGTCAGCATTGCCCTTGAACCTCTTGATGAACTCCAGGCACAGGTCGATAAGGAATGGAAGGATTACCTTTGGGCACACCACGGGATGTCCAATAGTCAATTCCTTGAAGCGCACGGAACGGCGCTTAGGTCGTGGTTAGCCAGTCAGTGAAGGCAGTAACTGTTCACTTCTTCCGGAACTGGAAAAGCGAAATCTACGCGTCATTATCGCAGCACGAAATCAAAGATGAAATGTTCAATGTATATGGCAATTCAAAACCGAGAATTAGGTTCGCCGCCTGTTATTCAAACAGGTTTTAGCCGAGGGGATTGCTCATGAAATGGTTGCTATTAGCCATACTCATTGCCGGACTGCCCGCAGCCGCCGCGCATTCAGGTACGTTTCTGGATGATTTCTGTGATGGAAACCTTGACGACTGGAGTGTCCAATTCTCCCTCGATTTCCCCGATTCCGTCAAAATCGAAAATAGATACCTTGTCATGGATACGACAGCCGGAAAACGAGCAAGGACTGTTTCTGCCGAGATTAAAATAGAGAACGAACAAAACTGGGACTCTTACACACTTACATGTCGAGTTCGTTTTTCCAGTGAGTTGATTTGGGAGGACCCACAATTTAGCATTACTGTTCAAGGACGAAACGGGCAATTTGACCTGATGACTGGTCAAATACTGTCGGTACTTCCAATTGTCCAGCTTTTACTAGTGGATACCATTCCACCAGACGTCAAACCCGACCAAGATAACATGATTAATATAATCCGCCGCGCAAATTTCGGACCCGAACGTCTCAGACGCCGCATAAAGTTAGATCGGTGGCTCCCAATCAAAATCGTGGTAGATCGAGATTATCTTGAGTTTCATTTCGACGACAGATTGGTAACAGAGTATGAAGATGAGACGGCGCTCCCGGGCACCGTGGAATTCAGTGCGGCTCAGGGAATGCTCGTTCATGTGGATGACGTTGTTGTTACGGGGCCGCGCATCCCAAACATTGGTGATCCCCGTAACGTTGACCTGAAGTCACATCTAGCTACGACGTGGGGAGAAATCAAGAATTCGCCGCGCCGATGATTTTCTCTCCTCCAGTTCTTCCATCCTTTCGATTCGTACCCCTACCCCATTCAGCTTCAACATCCTATTAACATAGATTTCCGACCTGTCAAGCGGTTATAATCAGGGCGGAATACGTCCCAAACATCAAGCACAAGGAGCGATATCAAAAAAAATCGTATATGTTTAGTTCAGCCAAGAATAGTGGCAGAGATGATCTGACATGCATTACTCCCGACTATCGGCAGGGGGAATCTCTTGATTATATGTGGGAGGGGCATCTTGCCCCGATTTCCCCGCGTTTACAATAAATCAACGCATTTAATAATTACGCAACGGAAACCGATTACGTCAGGACATCCCTCCCACTGGGTGTGTCCCTCATAATTGGGTACATGGGCAGACTCACGTTCGACTGAGGAATAAAGTGATTGTTCTGCATTTTCTGCAAGAAATCAACGGACTTAACAGTTTCAAAAAATCACAAACAGATGCGCTGTTGGAAATCCCGTCCGGGAGGCGAGAGAAATGGCAAGAGCGGGAATAGCGGTGTTGGGTTGCGAGCAATCGGTAGCGATGTACATGCCGATGTTCAGATACTTGGACAACGGGGAGTTCATTGCGGCAGCCGACATCGTGGTGGAAAAAGCCGAAAAAGCGCGCGACTTCTACGGCGCAAAGCGCGCCTATAAGGATATTGACAAGATGCTGCTCGATGCGGACGTAGACGGCGTGATTGTCGCCACGCCCCATTATCTTCACGCCGAGCATGTCGTCAAGATTGCCGAGGCGGGCAAGCACGTGCTCTGCGAAAAACCGATGGCGCGGACAATCGATGAGTGCGACCGCATGATTGACGCCTGCGACCGGAACGGCGTCATCCTGATGCCGGCGCACATGAAGCGGTTCAACCGGTGTTTTCAACTGGCGGACCGGATGATTAAGGACGGGACGCTGGGGGATGTCGCCCAAGTGCGCACCCAGTGGGACACCTATGCGCAAGGTACGGATGCCGCCTATATGAAGCACCGCACATTGGGGCTGGCGTGTCTGGGATATGGCAGTCACACCATAGACTTGTCCCGATGGTGGCTGGGGGAGGTGGAAGCCGTGAGCGCCGAGGTGTCTATCGGGTGGAAGGGCAGAGAGGTCGACGATCAGTCGGTGATGACGCTGCGGCATGTCGACGGGCAGGTGAGCGTCCATTCCGTCTCGTTGGTGTTTCATAAGCCGTTGCTGGAGGAGTACACCATTTTCGGAACGGAAGCCACGCTACAGATGCGCGTGGAAGGACTGTGGAGCTACACCTCGCCCACCCCGTTTGACATGAAACTGTACCGGCGCGAGCGGATGGTCGAAGATGTGACGCCAAAGATTCTGGACAACATCGACGACACGCTGACGCGCACCAACCACTTCCTCAAGGAGATGGAGCACTTTTGCGACTGTATTGTCAATGGGAAGACGCCAATAGTAACGGGGAAGGACGGGAGAAAGGCGACAGAGATATCCAACGCTGGTTACGTGTCGTCGTGGAAAAAGCGGAAGGTCACGCTCCCGTTGCGCGAATCTCCCAACTTGGAACGATTCTTCAACGAATTGGCTGGATCAAAAATATAATATTTCGTGATTTATGGGAAGCACGGAAATAATGGTTATTTGCGACAAATTTAATAACAGGATTCTTGTAGGGAATAACGATCGTTATTCCCTACGGCTCCAACGCATGAACTCTGTTTCGCTCAAAGAATCTAGGAAGGCAGCTTGTGCCTTATGATAATGGAAACATAACGCGATTCTACATCTGCTCGGCGCTCGGAGGGTTGACCTTCTTTCACGGGGTGCTGGCCTTCTACATGAGGCAGATCGGATTTTCGTACACCCAGATCTTCATCTTGGTGGCTTTGTATGAAATCCTAGTCTTTCTCCTAGAAATACCGACAGGGATGTATGCCGACCGATTCGGTCTAAAACGGAGCGTCGTCCTTGGTCACCTTTTATCCGCAGCGAGCTGTTTTCCGGTCGCTTTATTCCCTGCATCTTACGGCATATTCCTTCTTTGGAGCGTGCTTTCCGCACTATGTACCACGCTGAATTCGGGTTCCGTGGAAGCGTTGCAATACCATTCGTTACGCGATCTGTCGCGTGAAGCAGAATACACCACACT
Source organism: Candidatus Poribacteria bacterium (assembly GCA_028820655.1). GTDB lineage: Bacteria > Poribacteria > WGA-4E > WGA-4E > JAJDTR01 > JAJDTR01. Next base: position 85,106 of record JAPPIK010000051.1, read on the forward strand.
CCGCGGCAGATTGGCTGCGATCGGGGGAGTTGCGATGCCGGTCGGGGCTTTTGCCGGCGGCGTTTTCTGTGAAACCCATGGATTCGGTCGGGTCGTCGCACTCGGCGGCTTGACCGGATTGGTTGCGACGGCATTCTTTGTTAGCATGAGCGAACCACGAAGTGTCCTACGGGAGCGTGACGAGTCACCCACCAGAAGCACTATCGCCGGGATTTACGAGAGCATACAACTCATCAAAAGAGATAAAGAACTGGCGGGGGTTATTGTTGCCGGAGCTGTCGTTTATGCGGCGTATTATCTGATTAACAACTATTCCCAGCCGTGTCTTGAACAAGCGGGGATATTGTCCTATCGAGTCGTAGGTGTGATTAGTGGGACACTCATGGTGACGTTAGCCGCTGTTTCATGGTTGGCGGGGTACTTGAAACAGCGTGTCGGAGAAACCGGTATATTCGTCTGGTTATCCGGTGTTCCCATTCTCAGTTTGGTAGGGCTGGGGAAACTTGGAGGACTAAGGTTACTATTGCCGCTGTATTTTTCCAGATTGGGCGAAGGTGTGGCGGATCCTGTCATCTCTGACCGGCTGCTTCGGAAAAGCCCTCCGGAAAAAAGTGCGACTCTCCTCTCTACACAGAGCCTTCTTGCGTCGCTACTGCTGTCGTTGTGGAGCATGGGTACCGGATTGGGTCTGGACCATGTCGGATCCTTCTTCACGTTCACCGCAGGTGCCGGATTCGCGTTTTTGTTACTGTTGTGGTTCGGCCGATGGGCTTTGAAACCTCACCATCAGACCAGCTAAACGTATAATACTTACGGAATGGTACAAGAGCCCTGTTCAAGAACTGCTGTAACGTGGTTTTCGAATCCGACCACGCAAAAGATACCACTTCGTCGGTTTTAATCCGTGATTCAGACAGATAATTCAAACAATTGCCTAACCCCTAGAGGATGTCATTTTTGAACTAAGGACCACCCGAAAAAGACCATGGAATTCTATCTCATCCGCCACGGACAATCCGTTAACAACGCCTCGCCCGACGCTCTGGAACCGGATCCGGGGCTGACAAACGTAGGTCGGAACCAGGCGAGTTGTGTCGGCGAAGCGCTCAAAGGAAAGGGGATTCGACGACTTTACTGCAGCCCGATGCTGAGAGCCTTGCAGACCGCCGAGATTGTTGGGCGAATGCTTTCGCTTCCGCCTCACGTCTGCGTAGGGCTTCACGAATGGGACGGTATATGGGAGGCGAGTGTCGGCAGATACGGCGCCACGCTTCCCGGGCTTACGCGATCACAGATGAGGGAGATTTGCCCGGATGTGGTTCTTCCGAACAATGTCACCGATGAAGGCTGGCTGTTTTCGGAATGGGAGAACGTCGAACTGATGCTCTGGCGCGCCTACCGCGATGCCAAAGTGTTCATTCAACAGGCGGAAGCGAGTCACGGCGAATCCGACGAGCGTGCCGCGGTGGTCTCCCACGGCGGCTTTCTGGCTACGATGATCTGTGCGTTTTTCGACCTCACGCCGAATGACGACCCCGACCATTTCGCGCACCGTAACGGGGCGATTAGCAAAATCCGAAAAACGCGTGAAGTTACGCAGTTGCGTTATCTTCACAGAATTTCGCATCTCCCCGAAGAGATGCTTACGTGGTAGTCCCCATTATTTCAATCTCGGACAACCAAGGACCGGATACTTTGAATAAACGGGAGATTTTTTTACACTGCGGTAGTTTCGGTTTCCTAACCGAACCGGTGGTTGTTCAGTCTCGCCGGTGCGGTTGGAAACCGCATCTACCGGGTTTGATGGAAATCGGGTGCGGTCAAGGGCGACATCTGCCAAAATATCTATAAATTTTAATGGATTTGAATTTAAGATATATTCCAGTCCGAGAATCGAAGAAACGAATGCATTTCAACCTAATGGAGAAATACTATGAGCGCCGAACAGACGCGGCACCTCGTGCTGGATTCTCGCATCATCGCCGAGACGGTGAACGCAAAACTTACCGTTGGCGAGGTGTCCAAGCACCCGGGTAACCCGCTATTTGCCGAGGACAAGCCGTGGGAACCCCGTTACGACAACGTGTACGCCAACGTCATTTATGATGAAGACGATGAAATCTACAAGTGTTGGTACAATCCGTTCATCGTTGACGAGCGAGTGACCGGCACGCCGTCGGAAAAGCGCAATCCCGATTCGCTCGACTACTCTGATATCAAGCCCGACCACCGGGAGATGGGGCTTTGCTACGCCGTCTCGACCGACGGCATCCGGTGGGACAAACCCGATCTCGGGCTGGTCGAGTTTGACGGGAACAAACGGAACAACCTCCTGGTTAGGGAGATTCACGGCGCCGGCGTCTTCAAGGACTATCGCGAGACCGATCCGGCGAAACGCTACAAAATGTTCCATTGCGGCAGTCCGCAGATGGAGGTGCTGTTTTCGGCGGACGGGCTGCGTTGGTGCGAGCCTATCCCGATTCCGGAGATTGAGGCGCACGGCACCCACGCCATCGCCTGCTGGGCGCCAAGTTTGGGCAAATATGTGGGCTTCACGCGCCAACATGCGAATGGAACGCGGCTGGTCACGCGGGGCGAGTCTACCGATTTTGTGAATTGGACAAAGGACAATACGGTGCTCGTGGGGCCCAACGCGCGCCTTCAAGCGCACGATATGATTGTGTTCCCGACGCACGGCATCTATATCGGACTGTTGGGCATGATGACGTATCCCGAAGACCCGAAAGATTCCGCCGCGGGTGTGAAACAGCACGTCGAGTTGGCGTGGAGCCCCGATACCGAGGCATGGTACCGTATACAGGAGGGAACGCCGCTCATCGGGAATACCCCCGGAGGCGCGGCTCGGTATGGGGAGATGCCGTATGACTGGGGAACTGTCTTCGCCTCCGCGCCGATTTTCAACGACGACGAAATCCGGATCTACTACGGCGCCTGCGACTGGTACTTCTTCGACTGGCGCAAAGGATACCTCGCGCTTGCAACACTGCGACCCGATGGCTGGGCGGGTTACGAACCCGCCTCGGCGGGGACTGAAGCTATCATAACAACCGAGGCTTTAGCCTTTGACGGGGAGTCCGTCGGCATTACCGCCGATGTGCGGGATGGCGGGTCGGTGCGTGTAGCCGTTCTGGATGACGCGGGAGAACAGCAGGCGATTAGCGAGCCTATCGGCGGCTCGGTCACCGACGCCCTCGTAAAATGGGAGGGAACCCGAGATTTGGATCAGCTCCGAGGGGCGAAGATTCGCCTAAGATTTCAGCTTCGCGACGCGAAACTGTACGCCTTCCAGATAAATTGAAACGACCAGTGGGTTGGTATCAAGCGAGTGGAAAATGGGCGATTAACGGAAGGAGGAGAAATGGAGGAATCGCGACCGGGAGGTCGCTCCTACAGGGTGGGCGGTTGATGGACGCCGGGGCGGGGAGTCGCGACCTGGAGATCGAGGGATTTCTATCGCACTCACTATCCGTTCGCTTGATCCTACAGGGGTCGGTTGATGGACGCCGGGGCGGGGAATCGCGACCGCGAGGTCGCTCCTACAGATAAACAATTCCGAAAGGCTGGTGCGCAATGCACACCCTACAAAACCTCGTGCGCGGGTTGTGGGAATAAGGATTTCTGTTGACCGGGATTTGGAAAGATAGTAGAATCGCGAACGATGAGTCAGGATTACTAACCGTGAAAACTACTACCGAAGGAGCATCACATGATATTGGACAGTCTTGAGAACGCCTCCCGCTACTTTCCCTTGCACCCTGGATTTGAGGCTGCCTTCCAGTTTTTGAATCGCGGAGACCTCGCCGAACTTCCGTTCGGCAGAAACGAAATCGCCGGCGAACAGTTGCACGCCATGGCAATGAGGGACAAAGGGAAGGGAAAGGCCGCGGCGAAATTCGAATCGCACCGGCAGTTCATCGACATACAGTTTACGGTCGCGGGCTATGACGACATCGCTTGGGAAGATCTTGCGGTCTGCGAACCGGATAAAAACGGATACATGCCGGAATCCGATGCCACGTTGTACGCAAATCCGCCGTCGAGATGGACAACGGTGCCCGCAGGCTATTTTGTTATCTTCTTCCCGGAAGACGTACACGCGCCGATGGGGACGGACGAAGTGGTTCACAAAGTCGTCGTCAAAGTCGCCGTAGATTGGACTGAATAGTGGAGTCGACGCTGCCTCGCCGCATTCTAAATGTCGCAGGGGCGAGATCCTCCTCGCCCCATCTTCGCGCATTGATGGGAAACATCATATTCTAACTCTACCGTCCCGTCACCTACCCACCTTGTTCCAGCCAACTATTGAGACAGATGCCGCTCACCACAGTTGAAATATCCAAGTCGGCGCTCAAACATAACATCGAACAACTGAAAGCGATTCTACCGCCCGACTTCACGCTTATCGCCGTCATCAAGGCGAATGCCTACGGTCACGAAATGACCGGCGTGGCAGAGGCGATTAAAGACGGTGTGTCCTATATGGCGGTCTCGACAGTTGAGGACGGGTTGGCGCTGCGGGAAAGCGGAATCGATCGCAAACTGCTGATAATGGGTAACGTGGACTATCGGGATAAATCATTGCTCCTGGAGGCGGTGGAAAAGGAGCTTGAACTTTCGGTATTTAACCTTGAGATGCTAAACGCGCTTCAGGTTGCCGCCGCCGAGACGAATCGCACCGCGCGAATCCATATCAAAGTGGACACCGGCATGAGAAGGTTTGGCGTGCTTGAAAGTGAGGCGCTTGAATTTATCGAGGCGGCCCGCAATACACCAGCAATAACCATCCAAGGGCTGTTTTCGCATCTTGGAATGGCGGATGAGGAGAGCGGTTATACAGAGGTGCAAGAATCGCGTTTTAGATCCCTGCTAAACCAACTGAGCGAGCGCGGTATTTCAATCCCCCTGCATCACCTGTATAACTCGCCGGGCAGCATGCGCGAGAATCTGCTCGGGAACGCCTGCCGCATCGGTATCTCACTCTACGGATTATACCCTTCCAACTACTGCCGGGCGCAGATGGAGGCGCGGATTCCCGAGTTTTCACTCCGACCGGTGCTCTCGTGGAAAACGCGAATCGTGCAGGTCAATCGGGTGCCCGAAGGATCACCGGTGAGTTATGGCGGCATCTATCGAACAAAGCGAGAGGAGACGCTGGCGATTCTGCCGACAGGTCATTTCGACGGGTACGACCGCGGGCTATCGAACAAGGCCGACGTGCTGGTTCGCGGGAAACGCTGTCCCGTCGCGGGGCGTGTGTGCATGAACCAGACCGTTTTAAACGTGTCAGGCGTTCCGGGCGCATGTGTCGGCGATGAGGTGGTGCTCCTCGGGAAAGGGGGCGAGGAAGAGATTACCGCCGAGGAACTGGCGGATAAGATTGATACGGTTGTTTACGAGATAGTCACCCGAATCAATCCATCACTCCCCCGTGTATTTTTGTAAACAGCCTTTCTATCTCTCGGACTATTGCTTTTTGGGGTGGAAAGAAGGGAACGAACAGGGATTGATGAACTGAGAGAATAACGAGTAGGATTTCCTTTGGAATCTTTGTGGTGCTGTTGCGAGGAGGCGATAAATCCTCACAAATCCAAGACATAGAAAAAGCAAAAAGGGACTGGAAAGCACATCGCGAGAGGGAGATTGAACATGAGCGACTATAGACGATTCAAAGACTTACATATTGAGCAATTGCGGGACCCGAAGGACGCAAAGACATACCTTTCGGTTGCACTTGAGGATTATGAGAAAGACGACGATATTGAGACGTTTCTTCTCGCGGTGCGCGATGTGGCAGAAGCGCAGGGAGGTATGTCCAAGTTGGCTAATCGCGTCGACCTAACCCGCGAGGGATTGTATAAGGCTCTTTCCGAGAACGGAAACCCGCAACTCAATACAATGGGCAAGATATTGCATGGATTAGGGTTCAGATTTTCGATAGAAGCGCGGGATAACCCGCCGTAGCGAATCAGCGGCAGCGCGGACTGTTGCCTCCCATTTTTCCATTAACCGGATTCCTCAGCCGTTCGTCCGCTCCGCCCAATCCGACCATGCCTGCGCCATCGACTTCACACGCTCCGGCTCCTTTTCCGCCAGATTCCTCAACTCCGAGCGGTCGGCTTCAAGGTCGTACAACTCCCAATTCGCCGGATCGCCGCTCCCAACCAATTTCCAATCGCCGTGACGTACCGCCCTCCTGTCGTTATGCTCCCAGAACAGCCATTCGTAAGCATCGCGCTGCTTCCCTTCGAAGATGGGAAGTAGGCTCAGACCTTCGCAGGGAATAATCTCTTCCCCGTTGTATTCGTTGGGATACTCGACGCCGGCGACATCGCAGAACGTAGGCAGCAGATCCATCACATGACCGACTTGGTTCGTGATCTCACCGCCGTTCTGGATCGCCTCGTGCCAACGAACGATGAGCGGTGTGGCGATGCCTCCCTCGTATACCGCACCCTTGGAAGCGCGCAACGGTGTGTTGTGCATGATCCCCCACTCGGGACCGACCGCGCAGTAGGTATCGACGCCGCCGGGGTCGATGTCCGGACTGTCCCACCTCATGTTGCCAGCATCGCCGCCGTTGTCGGACAGGAACAGCACAATCGTGTTTCGATCCACGCCGCAATCCTTGAGCGTCTGTAGTATGCGTCCAATCCCCTGATCCATGCTGTCAATCATGGCGGCGTAAACCGCCATCCGCAGGTCCTGCCACTCCTTGTGTTCCTCATCAACCCACGGTGTGGTGTTGGGAATGTCGCCGTAAGCCTGCATCCCCCAGTTCGGGTCCACCAATCCCATGGCGAGTTGGCGTTGATGGCACTCCCGGCGCAACACATCCCAACCCTCCATGAATTTCCCGCGGTATCGTTCAATATCCTCCGGTCGGGCTTGCAGCGGGTTATGCGGCGCCAAATGCGCCACATACGCGAAAAACGGATCCGAGCCCTCGCTGTACCGTTTAATCATCTCCACCGCATGGTCGTTGATCGCGTCGGTCACGTAAAAATCGTCCGGAAACTCCCAGATCTCTTCACCGTTATGCTCGAACGGCGGGCGGAATCCGCCGAATTTCATGTCCTCCAGCGCCGGATTAAAGTAGTTCGACGGCATATCGGGAAACCCGTAGAATTCCTCGAAGCCCCACGCCAAGGGAGTGTCCGGTTTTTGACGCTGGCAGTTCCATTTGCCGCTAATCGAGGTGCGGTAACCCGCGGACCGCAGTGCCTGCGCCACGGTTACCACGTTCGAGGTTAGCACACTTGTCGATCCGCTATGATTGCGAGGATAGAGTCCGGTCATCAACGCCGCGCGCGAAGGGGCGCACACGGGATTCACGTAAAACTGGCTGAAACGCAGCCCGTCGGCGGCCAGGCTGTCGATGTTCGGCGTGTTTATCTCACCGCCGTAACACCCCGCGTCCGACCATCCCATGTCGTCCGCGACGATTAAAACGATATTCGGTTTGTCTTGCTTCTCATCACCAGCCGCCGCAGAGTACGGCGCGAGCGCCGATGCCATAGCTGCACCTCCAAGGGATTTTAGCAGTTCTCGTCGAGTGAACATCACCGCCCACTCCTTTCAAATCCGGCAGGGGTTTAATCATTCGATTTGATTTGGAAGGCGTACAACTTTGCATTGCGAAGACGGAATCTGAGCCTGACGACTCTCCCCACCAGCGATTCAAGGTTGCGATCGCCTCTCCAGCGAGGCTGTAGCCGCAAGCCGTCCACATTCCGGTATATTCGGTTGTTGTCCCAGTCAAATTCCTGTTTTTTCGCGCTATCGACATAGGGTTGATGGTCCGCGTCGAGCACTTCGACGAGGAACCCGCCCTCCGATGCGTCGATGTTGACTTCGAGCGTGTCGCCGTCGAGTCTGAACGGCTTGGTCGTGACGTGGCCCCACTCGTCGCCGGCCTCAAAGCACACGAATCTGTCCAACGGCAAGGTTGCCAGCCCAATCTGGTTGCTCTGCCAACTCTCGCAGACACCGGGAGTGGGGTGTTCGTTCCTACCGGTGTAGTAAATCCGGTGCTCGTCGCCGACGGTCAATATCTCCGAGGCCTGCAAAACTCGGTCGAGGTCAAACGCTCCGGTTCCCCCGCGCGGGATAAAGGGTTTGCGCTCGTAGATCCAACTTCGATCAAAGTTGACTCCGTCCCGACCGGTGGCAATATAGAAATCTATCGTCTCGTCGCAGGTGGGGGAGTCCATGCCCAATGGATCTTCCGCGTAGAGGCTTATCAGATTGAAATAAATCCCTTCGTAAATCCAACACGTCACCCAATGAAATTGCAGACGGGGCACGCCGTCCGGAGTGATTTCAGCCGCGGGATCGTCGACCACGATTTGGTCCGCCACCGTCTCCCAGTTCTCGGTATCGTTCATCAGGTCGTTCGTGCGGTGGTACATGACCCGGAACGCTCGAAACTCCTTCGGTCCACCGATGGCGCCCATATCCGTGCGGGTCATGAGGCGGTATTTGCCTTTGATCGGGTCCCACAGGATCTGGTTATGGAAATCCGCCGCTCTCCCGGTGATTGGTTCGCCGTTATTGTAGTCGTTCCAGTGTATCCCGTCCGCCGAATAAGCCAGAATCGCCTGACTCACCTCGTCGAGGTTGCTGTCCATTCCCGCCTTGAACTTTTCGGGGTGCCCCCACGGCACGGTCGGGTCAATCGAGCAACTGAACGCCTGGGCGCGCTTGATGATATTGCCCGGATCTATGTCGGTGGTTCCGATGCCGACCAGGGGCTTTGTCCAGTGAATCCCGTCCTCCGACTCGGCGTATCCGGTTCCAGCGTGTCGCCAAGCCATGTACCACATCTGGAACTTCTCCGCGTATTCGTTCCAAGCGACGGAGGTCATGAAACCGAAGTCGAGCGACACCGGATTGGCGTTGGGATCGTTGTCGTCATAATCGGTAGGCAGGGAGGGTTCGAGCACGACGCCGTGTTTTTTTGCCTTTCCCAGCGACCGCGTCACGTTGCGCTTTTCGGAGATGATGTGATCGTCTACCAACAGTTGCTTCTGCGTACCGATCGGAAGCAGCTCCTCTCCGCAAGCGGCGCTCGCATACAAGAGAAATGCGCCAACCATAAACCCCGCCTCCTTTAATCTTACTTGTAGCATTCTGGTAATACTATACACACTTCAATACACCCCGCCGAAAGCGATTGGAAATTATAGGGATTCCTTTACCCCTCGGGCTTTGTGCCACGACAGACAAGGCATCTTACTCCATTCCACACAATTTTCTTTACTGGATCCGCGCAATCAATACACTTAAATTCTAAGGAAATGATATAATTTTATAACCGTTCATGCCCTGGATGTCGTCAGCATAGCGGCAACATCTGCAGGCAATTTAAGCCTATTTCTGTGTTCAAAGTCAAAAATGCTTTCGTAGTTATTGCGAAACGCGGCAACGATATTCCTGCCTTTATCTTTGGCAATCAACAGGTCTGATTTGGCTTTGTCCCATTTGCTCAGGCGTAGCAATGCCATCCCGCGATTGAGGTAGGCATTGGCGTAGTCGGGTCTGAGTTCGATAGCTTTAGTATAATCATCAATCGCGCGGCCATAATCCTGTTTATTGCTGTAGACCACGCTACGACCACAATAGGCTTCGGCATAATTGGGTTTCAAGTTTGTCGCTTTGCTAAAATCATCGATAGCACGGTCGCAATCCTTTTTCCTACGGTAAACCTGGCCTCGATTGGAATAAGCTAGAGCAAAATTGGGTTTGAGTTCTATCGCCATGTTATAGTCCTCAATCGCACGGTCATAGTCTTTTTTTCTTTTGTAAGCCAAGCCTCGACCAAAATACGCCAAGGCATAATTGGGTTTCAACTCTATCGTTTTGTCAAAATCTTCAATGGCGCGATTATAATCGCGGATGTTACGGTAAGCCCGACCTCGATTGTAGTAAGCTTTGGCGTTATCAGGCTCCAGTTCTATCACTTTAATATAATCACCGATGGAACGTGCATAATCGCCATTATCGCCGTAAGCTGCCCCGCGATTGAGATAAGCGTTGGCGTAGTCGGGATCGAGTTTAATCGCTCGGGTAAAGTCTTGAATAGCGCTGTCAATCTCGACTTTTTGGCGGTATGCTGCCCCGCGATTGTTATAAGCCTCGGCATAATCTCGTTTCAAATTTATTGCTGTGAAAAAGTTTTCAATTGCTCGATCGACATCACCCTTTTTGATGTGCGCCAGCCCACAGTTGTTATGCGCCTCGGCAAGGTTTGGTTTTAATTCAATCGCTGTGTTAAAATCTTTGATAGCGTGGTCAAATTCCCGTTTTTTAATGTAAGCCATACCACGATTGTTATAGGCTTCGGCGTAATCGGGTTGCCTATCTATCGCTGCGTTATAATCTTTAATGGCACGGTCAAATTCTCCTTTGATTTCATAGGCGTAGCCGCGAAAGTTGTAGGCAGGCACGTAGTCTGATTTCCATTCAATTGCCTTGTCGTAGTCTTCAATTGCCTCATCATATCTTTCTGTGACCAATCGAACATTGCCCCGTTGAAAATAATCGTCGTAGCGTCTGTCGTTGTTCTTTGCACCATTTTTCATGATAATGTTTCTCCATCGTTAGATGTGATAAGTGTTAGGTCATAGGGATGCTGATGAGAGTTTCTTTCAAAAAAACCAAGCAGGTCGGAAAATAGTGTTTCTTCTGATACACCCATTTTTGCCAGTTCTGTTCGGAGATTTTCTTTGTGCGCAGCAGGGATTGTGATTTCTCGATTAATCATTCCGCCATCCATTTCCGGTAAGCCAAATAAGAATGCCGATTGCTGTGCAATTATCCGTTGAGTGTCCACTGACTGATTGTCTAATGTGGGCGCCCAAAGGTACCACTGCTCCTAATTCATATTAAAGAACTCATCCAAGTTGCGCTTAATAGATTCGACTGTTTTTATCTCTTCAATTTTCTCACCATTATTTTCTATCACAATTACTTTGCCATCAACATCCTTATTGTCTTTACCGTCGCAGGCAAACCAAAGACCGACGAGGGGATTAAATGTAAAATCAATCAGCCCCGTAGCAACTTTGTTATGCTGTAAATGCGCCATGCACTCTAATGGTTTCAAACCCCTGTATGCGGATGGATATTTCAATTCAATCTCATCAATAATTTGTAGAAGATAGCGCTGCCACAAACGATACAAAACATCAGAACGGTAGTTACGACCATATTGGTCGTTCAAGCGACGATAAGCGCTGCTGTTCACTTGCCAGTCTTTATTTTCCTGTCCTCGATAAAGATAATTCTTGTCCAACTGAATTACATCGACTATTTGCCCGATGTAGTCCTCTAGGTTGGAGATTTCAATCGGTTTGTTCATGTGATAATCGTCCGGTTTTAGGTCTCCAAATAGCGCATAGATTTACGCTGAATAGCAGTATGTCGAGATTCATTCAAGACTGCAATCTTCTAAGCACCTTTTGTACGTGAAAATCAGGCAAAAAAGATGACTTCCTTTTAATGCGTACAATCTACGCTATCCACTTAATCCTCAACACTCCACCACCCACGCCTCGCGCCCGGCGTACTGCTCATCATAAACCCGCCGGTTCAACTCCAATCCGAGACCCGGTGTATCGGGAACGCTGAAAGCGCCGTCCTTGAACACGTAACCCGACGTATCGATCACATCGCTGGTCAGGGTCGCGCACTCCCCGTAGAGAAAGTTCGGAATCGCCTTGCCAAGCTGGAAACTCAGAAAAAGCCCGAGCAGCGACGACCAGTTGTGCGGCGCGCACATCACGCCGTACTCGCCCGCCATCTGGGAAAGCCGCCGCCAACCGGTGATGCCGAGCGCTCGAATGTCGTGCTGAATCACATCCAGCACGCCCTCCTCAAAGAACGGTGTATAGAACTCGAGCGGCTCGCGTGAGCGCGACTCGCCGTCGGCAATCAAAGTGTCAAGGTTTCGTTCCTTAATTGCCGCTCTCAGGTTGCGGTACGCCTCGACCTCTTCCTCAAACATCTCCTCTATCCAGAACACACCCACATCGCTTGTCGCGTCGAGGAAGGCGACGGTCTCGTCATACGTATAACCGTTATTCGCGTCGACATGGATAGTGAAATCGGCGCCGGCAATGCTGCGCACAATTTTGACGACCTCGATATCCCGCTTCAAACCCTCGTCATGATCCATGAGGAAACAGCCGCGTCCAATCTTCATCTTGCACGCACGAAAGCCGTTCCGCACGCTGCTTTCCGCATCCTCCGCGATGCGTTTCAGCCCCGCCTCTTTCGTGTCGTAAAGGAGATCGTTGAAGTAGATGGTGCTGTCGTACACCGGCAACCAATCCGCATAGCTCCGGTCGGCGATGAGTTGATACACCGGTACGCCGAGTATCTTGCCGATAGAATCCCACAGGGCATTCTCAAGTCCTCTGAATCCGTCGGAGACGCCCCTCTCCGGGTCAAGCAGATCGAACGGACTGCGATTCAAAGCGCGCCGGCCGACTTCTGCCTCCGCGCGTCCAACGCCCCATCCCAGTGTCCCGTCGCTATTATGGATGCGGATGACGCCTTCCTCCCACTTCCAGTTCGGCTCGGGATAGATAATCTCTTCCGCCCGAGAGTTGGTGCCGATTTCGGGGCGATCCACCTTCAACCTAACCTGTTCGACCTTCGTGATTCTGATGTCTCGCGGATAATCTTCCGGGCTTATACCCATTTTAGCCTCCTCTGCGCATCACGCCTTGCCCCATGGAACCCCGGTTGGAACAATTCCGACATCCTCTCCGCGCCGCATCGCCTCGGCGGTGTCCAAAATGCTCTCCAGATCGTGCTCCGGCCGGTATCCCAGAAGCGTCTTGATCTTGGTGAGGTCGAGTTCGAAGTAGTTTGAACTCAACGCTCTGGCATCGACATAGTCCAAGTTGTACCGCTCGGAGAGGTAGGGTACAGCATCCTCCCACTTGAAGAGCGCCGCACCGCCAAGCGTGAACTCCTCGCCGAGCGCCTCATCCTTCTCGATCCCCAAGACCAGACCCTGCACAATGTCCCGCACGTCCGCGAATTGCTGTTTATACGGCGTCCCGTTGGGGTTGCGGGTCAGCAGGAACTTTTCCTCGCCCGTCCATAGCGATTTGATGGTCTCAATAATCTCGCGCTCACCGGCATCGTCCCCCGTTTCGTCTTTGGCGCGATTGTAAGTCGGACTGAATAGGAATAGTTTCGGCAAGCCGTCTTCGCTCAGGAACTCGCCCGGCTCAATCACGGTCGCAAAACGGAACACGGTTGTCGGCACGCCGTACTGAATGTGGTAACTCATGCTCAACTCCTCGCCGATCCACTTGGTCAAGAAGTAAGGCATCACCTTGTAGCGGCTGACCATGTCCTCGGTAATCGGTTCCTCGAAATAGCGCCCCTTTTCCCCCAAACGCCAATAAATCGCCTCCGTGCACGCGTAAACGAAGCGGTGAAGATTGGGGCGATCCGTGCGGATGCACTCCAATATGTTGAGCGTTCCCATCGCGTTGATGTGCAGAAATTGCAGGTTGTCAAAAGGTCCCATGAATGCCGCGGCGAGATGATAGATGGCATCCACGCCGTCCACGGCGCGTTTGACATCGTCGAGGTTTCGCAGGTCGCCGACCACGGTTTCCACGCGGTTGTAATGGTCAAGTTTGTTCGCGCGGCTGGCGTCTGCGGGGTAGACGAAACTACGGATGTCGTGCCCCTTCTCCAGCAAACGTTTGGCGAGATTCGCGCCAATCCGTCCCGTCCCGCCGGTAATCAATATTTTCATAATGAATGCTCCTCCCGGACACATTGAAAGTCGTGTTAATCTTCGCTGCTTTCAGACGAATTATAGCAGGTCTCGCCAAGAATGTAAAACCGGGATCAACCGACCGGACAACCGCGCACCGTGCGGTTCTCCGGTGATCCCGGTATTCGTATGAATTCAAAGAACAGAGTGCCGAAACTTAAGAACACTACGCTTCGCATGGACCGTTTCGATCCTGTTGTCACCGGTTTCCTGACCGGGCCGGTATTTGTCCGGTCTTGCGGGTGCGGTTGGAAACCGCACCTACCGAAATATGTAAAAATATAATTGGAATCGGCTCTATTTTCTACCTTCCAACAGTCAATAAAGGCTCATCAGACCCTCGGCGCCGGGGATCCGTTTCCGTTCAAATTCCGGCGTGAGCCAACGCGCCCGAGAGGGTCTGCCCGGATTTCGGTAAGCGTACACCACCGTCCACCGCGTATGGCTATTTGCGCGTCTCGGACTGACCGCGTGGGCGGCGTGTGTCCACATCAAGACCACTGTTCCCGCCGGGACGGACAAATCTTGGATCTCCAGCGGTTCCGCCGTCATGGGGTGTGTCTTTCCCGCCATCCATCCCGTCTTGATCGCCTTATCCGAGTCGGCTTTGATTTTCGCGTCGCGGTAGTGGTGGCTGCCCGGCACCGCTTTCAAGCCGCCGTCGCCGACCTCAAACCCGTTGACGTAGAAGAAGATACGCACAAAACCCAGGCTCGGATCATCATCGGCGTATTCGTGACTGTGCCAATGCGAACCCTTGTGTCCGCCGGGGCGGTTGAGCGTGACACAGTGGTCAAATCGAAGCTTTTCGCCGAGAACCCTTCGCGCCAAGTCGAGCATCTGTGGATGGGGTATGAGGCTCTCCAGATAGGAGTCATACTCCGCCGCAAAGTGGCTGGGCTTATGACCTTCCACACCGGACGGTGCCAGGTCTTGAATGTGCGACAACGACGCCGTCAATCGCTCGCAGGCGTCCGGTGTCAGGATGCCGGGAAGGAGAAAGTAACCGTCTTTGTCCAAGAGGGCTTTCTCCTTTTCGCCAAAATCGTATGGTCGAAATATGGGGGTATGATCCACGGGAATCCTTTCCAAAAAACAGTGGTCAGTGGCTAGTGGTCAGTGGTCAGTGGATCTCTACAGTCTTGCGATATTCCCTCGCCCGGCGGGTTGAGGGATCTCTATGGGAACCCTATCGCGCTGGGATCTTTATCGCCCGAAGATTTCTATGGGATTTCTATCGCTGTCGTTATTCACTCTTTTGATCCTATTCAGTCAAATTATGAGATAAGCCACCCTCTGCAGTGAATCCTCTGTAGGAGCGACCTCCCGGTCGCGATTGCCAATCGCTACAATTCAATCTCTATTTGAGATCAAGCGAGTGAAGAGGGAGAGCGATAGGTTTTTTCCGGATCGCGAATCCAGTCGCCGAGACACATGACCGGTAGATAGGTAACCTTCCCAAAATGATCGGACTGATCTTCTTCGGGAAAACTAGATGCCAAGGCCTCCGCAAAAGGTTATCGCGACCGGGAGTGGGACTTGCTATCACGCTCCGTATTCAGTCGCTCGATCTCCTACAGAGGAAGTGTCACGCCGTAGATTACGCTTACGATGAACCGCAACCTCCTTACTCCATCTTGAATTTACACCACCAATACGGGTAATCCTTCGCCGCCTTTGCCAGTCCGCTCCGCACAGGGTTCTCGTAACAGTATCGAATAATCGAATTCAACGATTCCTCCTTTCGAACGCCGTGCTCGTGATAAGCCGCCTGCCAGAGAGAACCACTTCGTCCCAAACGGGCGTTTATCTGCTTCGCAGTATAATTCTTGAGGGACTTAACAAGCCGCGAAAGAGTCTGGTTATCCCCTAGTTGATTGACCGTATGGATATGATCCGGCATTACGATGAGGCAAAACCAGCTGCACCGTCCATTAGTTTCGAGCCAGTCTAGGGTTTCAAATATAACGTTTGCAATCTTCGCGTCCGCAAGAAGCGGTTTTCTGCGAATTGTCGACATCGTAACGGAGTAGTAAGCCCCCGGAATCGAGTGTCTACCTTTCCGCAATTGGCGGTGTCCTCGTTCTGGAACGTCCGACGCAACTTTCATGGTTCGCAGATAGGATCCTCTATCGCCAAATTTCCGTTCCGGCTTCGCGAAATCGGGTGTCAGGGGATGTGCAACGGGTTAATCGCGACCGGGAGGTCGCTCCTACAAAGGATGTCGGTTTCTCTAATTCGCCCTCACTCATACACAACGCCGTCAACCCGGTGGTGCTCGATATAATCCCAATCCATCTCCACGCCAAGACCGGGGCCCTGCGGCACCGGAACATGACCGTTCTTGTCGATATTCTCAAGCTCGTCCGTGAATTCGGGCGGTCGGATTGGTGCTTTCGTCTGGCTAATCTTGGGGTTCAACAGTCCGAGTTCGTAGTAGTTCGTGTTGCGGACAGCGGCGATGCAGTGCCGATGCGCCAAGCCTCCGCCGTGGAACTCCACATCCAAGCCGAAACCTTCCGCCGCGTGCGCCACCTTCATGGCGCCGGTAATCCCGCCATCTTCGTAGGTGCCGGTGCGCACGAAATCTGTACCGCCGTTCGCGATAAAATCAACGTGATGCTCCAGACCGAACACATGCTCCGTCTGCAGCAGCGGGGTATTGATATACTCGCGCAACTTCTGATGCCCGAATATCGACACGCCGCCGTCTTTATAGGGATCCTCCAGCCAGAAAAAGTTTGCCGCGTCGCACGCCTTGCCCACCTTGAGCGCGTCGGCCCAGGTTTCCAATTCGCACGCCGGATCGAGCATCAGGTCCATCCGATCACCCACGCGCTTCCCGACCTCGAGCACGTTTGCCACCTCGCGTTCAATCGGCGCGTTCCCCCAGCCGTGAATCTTGAAGGCGCGGTATCCCAACTCGCTGCACTGTTCCGCGAAATCGGCAAAGTCTTCGGGCGTGCTAAGCCCGCCGTTCTCATCGCCGTGATAGGTGCTCGCGTAAGCCGGAATGGTTTCCTTGTAACCGCCGAGAAGCTGATAAATCGGCGCGTTGAGCGCCTTTCCGGCAAAATCCCACAACGCCACATCGACCGAACTGATAGCCGTGCGGTCCGTGTGGCGCAGCCCGCGTTTCAGGTCGTTGTAAATCTTCTCGCGATGGAACGGGTTTTTGCCCAATAGATACTGCACGACGCTATCGGACAGCCGACCGCCGTCCGATTCGCCGATGATCCCGGCGTCCGTATGAATCCGAAGAATCGAGGGACGCATCTTGAGGACGCTCCCTTTTTCGTAGACGGTGTTGAACCCGTTGTAATCCGTTCCCATGTCATGAATCTCGTGTTGGTAAACCACGACTTCAATTTTCGTTATCTTTGGATCTGCCATTGGTATCGCTCCTGATTGGTGTTATTGTGAGACCAATAATTGTTAAACAATGCGGTAGGTTCGGTTTCCTAACCGAACCGGAATTTATCCAGCCCGTAGGTTGGGTTGAACGGAACATAATCAATTACACTTTCTTGATACGGACGCCTCCGGGTTGTGACGTTGCTTGAAATATCTAAACTCATAGTGAAACCCAACTCAATAAACGCGCGCACCGGTTCATTCAAATGTTGGGTTTCACTATTACTGTCTCACACGCCAATTTACTCGAAAAGCCTCAGAGCCTTTTGCGCTGAGAAATTACACTTTTTCCCGATCAACCCAACCTACATGACTCAATAGAGGCTCATGAGCCCCTCGGCGCCTGGAATCCGTTTTCGTTCAAATTCCGGCGTCAGCCAACGCGCCCGAGAGGGTCTGCCCGGATTCCGGTAAGCGTACACCACCGCCCACCGTGTACCGCTATTTGCGCGTCTCGGACTGACCGCGTGCGCGGCGTGCGTCCACATCAAGATGACCGTTCCCGCCGGGACGGACAATTCCTGTATCTCCAGCGGTTCCCCCGTCATCGGGTGTGTCTTTCCCGCCATCCAACCCGTCTTGAGCGCCTCGTCCGTTTCCGCCTTGATATTCGCGTCCCGGAAGAGATGGCTGCCCGGCAACGCCTTCAAGCCGCCGTCGCCAACCTCGAACCCGCTGACGTAGAAGAATATGCGCACAAAGCCGAGGTTCGGATCGTCATCGGCGTATTCGTGACTGTGCCAACCCGCGCCTGCGTTGCCACCCGGGCGGATCATCGTTACACAGTGGTCGAATCGGATCTCTTCGCCGAGCACCCTCCGTGCCAAATCAAGTATCTGTGGATGCGGGATGAGGCTCTCCAGATAGGAGTCATACTCCGCCGCAAAGTGGGTGGGCTTATGACCTTCGACGGCGGACGGCAACAAGTCTTGAATGTGCAAAAACGAAGACATCAGCCGCTTGCAAGCCCCCGGCGTCAGGATACCGGGAAGGAGAAAGTGCCCGTCTCTGTCCAAGAGGGCTTTTTCCTTCTCGCCGAACTCGTAAGGTCGAAATATGGGGGTATGATTCACGGGAATCCTTTCTTAAAAACAGTGGTCAGTGGTCAGTGGATCTCTACCGCCCTCGCTATTCGCTCAGTTGCTGGCTAGTGGTCAGTGAAGAAGCTTAAATCCGCGTTATCTGTGATTCAGAATTGGTTCGCCACAAACACCAAATCAAATACATTCACGACACCGTCCCCATTCATGTCTCCCTCACGCTTATCCGTCCCCAACGCCTGCTCAATTGTCTGAATCACGGATATTTACGGATATTCACGGATTAAAGGATTTCACGGATAAGATTCGACCAATCAGCGACATTTTCGATTCGACCTGAGTCATCTGACCAACAGCAGGGTTGCTAAAGAACCAATCTCTTAAATTCCAAACTTTTGCCTCCGAAATTGACTAGTAACCCCACTTCCATACGATAGGCTTTCAGGTAGTTCAGCATCTGAGCGGTGTGCACAGCCTCCAATACGGCAATAGCCTTCAATTCCACCAAGACTTTTCCTTCAACCACGGAATCTGCTCTGCGGGTCCCGATAGGCTCCGGACACTCTTTATAAAAGATATCTTGTTCAATTTCACGGGCAAATGTTAAGCCCACCCGTGCCAATTCAAGTGCTAGTGCTCGCTGATAAATCACCTCTTGGAATCCGTTTCTTAAGAACCGATGCACCTCTAACGCAGCCCCAATAATCTTCCAGGGGAAACGCATCAAATTGAAGAGGAGGTCTCATGGTGGCAAAACGTACAATTACTGTTGGGTTTCACTCAAATTTTGGCGCGTTCAAGCGAAATAGGCACTCGAAAACTGTTACAAGATTAGCGATTACTAACGGATTTCCGTTCAACCCAACCTACGAGCCCCAAAATAGTGTTACAACTTAGATCCTGTTTGGATAATCGGTAGCAAAGCCATTTTGGGGCACTTGCAGGAAGATTTTTCATGTTTTTATTGTTGTCTCCTACATACCTGTCGCCCCTCTGGGGCTTTGGTTTAGTGTGGATTGGCTTGCTATACACCTTTCGCGCCACTGGCACTCTCAAAGGCTGGTGCGCGGTGCGCACCCTACAGACTGGAGTTCACGCCGGATTACCGCTTCAAGGTTGGGATCATGGATGTCAACAACCTGCGCAAACGCAACACTGCCGAACACGATATAGAGGAAAAGACATAGTGTGATTCCCTGCCGGAAATCCATTGATTCGTCCTTTATATCACTTCTCTCCACGAAGCCATTCCGATCCTTGCGCTTCCAATTCCTCCCGGATATTCCGTTCCAGCCGCCCCGGAATACTCAGCGGATTGAACGCCGACGCCCCGCAATCCGCAACCAAACTGTGTCCGGTGACGGCAGACGACTCATCCGACGCCAAGAACAGCATGACCTCTGCCACCTCCTCCGGCTGCGCCGGATTTCCCCGCGGATAGAGAAATTTCTGTCTTCTGACTTCTGCCGGGCTGCCCTCTAGCATGTCGAGTTTTTTCTCCGTGAGCATCCGAGCGGGTGTCAGCGCGTTGGCGCGAATCCCGTCAGGACCGTAGGTGACCGCCAAACTCTGCGTGAAGTTGATCATCCCCGCCTTGGCTGGACCGTACGATGAGATACTGGGGCTGCCGAACATCGCGTTGCCCGATGAGACGTTGATAATACTCCCGCCGCCCTGCTCAATCATCAGCGGCACTACCAACTTGCAGAAAAGCAACGGCGCCGTCAAATGACAGAACAGACCGTCCTCCCAATCTTCGACCGTGACCTCCTCCAGCCTACCGCCGGGATTGTCGATGACGGCGTTGTTGACCATCACGTCGATCCGCCCGTAACGCGTATGAGTAAACTCCACCAACGCGGCAATGTCGTCTTTGTTCATGACATCGCACCGCTTGTAGACGACCTCGCCGGGCAGCCCAGCCGCCGCGTCGAGCACCTTTTGGGCGTTTTCCGGTGTCCGTCCCCGGTCGCAGATTGCAACCGAGGCGCCCTCTTTGGCGAACAGCAACGCCGCCGCTTTCCCTAGCCCAAGCGTCGCGCCGGTGATGATAGCTACCTTGCCTTCCAATCGTGTTCCCATGGTTTGCTCTGCCTTATCCTTTCCTTTACGGAATCGCTATTCCGTGTCATCTATTGAACAACTCATCGCCCAGCACCCATGCGTGACGTTCTCAAAGTTGCTAAGCTTGACCATCAGTTCATTTGTGCCCTTCTTTAACCGAGCGGGGACGCTTATCACCTCGAAATCATGGTCATGGCGAAAGGTTCCAAGGTTCTCACCGTTTAGCCACACGGTCAACCAATCGTCGAAACCAAACCGAATCTGGACGGACCGCTCCTCTGCAGACTCAATGGTTGTGCGGGCATAGGCGGAACGATCCAACTGGTCCTGAAAGCCGTCGCGGCAGTAGGTTGAAAAGTCAATCCACGTGTGTTCCGTTTTGGCGGAGTGTACCGGGAACTCCGTCTCTTGGAACTGTCCCGTCCAAGCGCCTGTCCCCTCCTCCGGGGCCTCCGAGTGCAGGAACTGTTCGTAGTTTCCGCATTCAAAGGGGCCCGCAATTTCCCATGATTCGGGCGATGTGGCCGGAGGCGCTTGGCTTTCCGGCACCCGGTAGTAGTACACCACGGTCTCCGTGTCGTCCGCGCGGCACCCGCAGTGAAGCAGCAGCGAGGAGTCGAACCTCACGGGATCCGTACCGAAGAAACGGTACACGACCCCGTCCTGGTCGTATTCGGTCCCGTAGCGGTGATACGTGCAACCGATCCAGCGTGTCATCACCTCGTGATAGCCAAAACATAACCCGAAATCATCCTCCTCGTTATACCCCCTGATGACGTGGGGACCGGTTTCCCCGTCAATCATCCACACCTGTCCGCCGGTGTGAAAGATCACGTCGCTGTAATCGCGCTGTCTGATGCCCTTGACGATGCCCGCGACGAATCCCTTACCGGATACGTCAGCCATGAGATAGGAGGAATGATGACTCGCGGGGTGCTCGCTTCTGTATGCGGTGTGCAAACGGTAAGGGGTGATATCGGTCCCCTCGGGGAACTGCTGCCAGTCCGCCATAAAGCGAATAAACTGGTCAACCAACGGCTCCATGGTGATACGGCACGATTTGGCGAACGGAATCGGCAAATAAATGTTGAAGCTGTCACCGTGTACCGACCCCGATCTTCGGGTCAAGACCGCGAACCCGGCGTTGACCACACGATACGGAGATTGATCGAGCAAAACACCGCACAGCCGCTTCAGTTCCATGTTGACTAACGGGCGCCGGTCGTCATCGACGTAGATTTTGAGGACGGCATTGGTGTTGGAGTTGTCTGTGTAATCCTCGGTGAAACGCGTGTCCGAGATCGGATTCGGGGAAATCCAAATATGCCTCACGCAACCGGGTCCCCGTGCCCGGAATACCTCTTTGGTTTCTCCGACCGCCACTTGCCTATCCCTCAACGTTTGCCGCCGGGAGCGGAATTGCGCCGGTAGTTGGATGAGTGGGAAATTTGGATCCGGGAGATTCATTTCTTGGCTCAAAGGAACGCCTACCAATCGTTTTATGGTAGGATTTGAGCAGTTGATCGGCTCAGAAACTTTCTCATGGCGATTTCACTATACGTAATGGGTTCTCTATGGGAGTTCTACCGCGTTCGCTATTCACTCACTTGCTGGATTTCTATCGCACTCACTATCCATTCGCTTGATCCTTCGTTATTCGCTCATTTGATCTCCGACATGCGACGAGTGAGAGAAAAGCGAAGAATCGCGACCAGGAGATCGCTCCTACAAGAGTTTCCTTTGCGCGAATGACGAAACGGAGAATCGCGACCAGGAGATCGCTCCTACAGACGACGTAGGGAATCGCGACCAGGAGGTCGCTCCTACAGAGGTTTTCTTTGCCGGCTTGGTGGAACGGGTCTCTTGCGCCATTCTCTTAGAAAATATATGCATACGCGTAATCCTTGTCAAACCGGGAGGAGTATAGCACGGGTAGAATCGGTTTGCATCTGAAAAAGCTGAATCTGCACATGATGGGAAGTGTTCAACTCGGCGCAGACGAAGGAGCCAAAGGGATGGAACTAACAGATGCCAAAATGGACCGCATGGGACAATTATCTTCTATTGAATTGTGTGGCATTCGTCATAAAGTGCATCCGAATCTGTGTAGAGTTAAAGGCTGAGATGCCAAATTCATAGGTGTTCATTTCGCGTATCGTAGTCTATCACCAAACTGCGAGGCGGGATGGCAAGCGTAGATTGTGAACGGAGTCTCACTGGGTAGGAGTGGGAAGCGCATCTAATTGCAGAGAAGGTCTCATGGTGGTAGAACGTACGATTAATGTTGGGTTTCACTCAAATTTTGGCGCGTTCAAGCGAAATAGGCACTCGAAAACTCTTACAAGATCAGCGATTACTAACGAATTTCCGTTCAACCCAACCTACGAGTCCTGCGCGGCGGGATGGACTGCGTTGCACATCGGGACCGGCAAAGCGAGAGGGTCTTTGACGTGCCTTTCAGCACAAACGCGCCTCGCAACGGTTAAACATAAATCGTCAACATCGTCTTGCTTTGTAGGCGGGGATAATTCATAATTGGATTGAGACAGGAAAATCACAACAGCATCAAGAGGGTTATGATGCAGAATCGGAAACCTGCACTATTTCAAGATAGAGTTCGCCATGACGATGTCAGCCGGTATGCGTTGCCGGATGAAGCGGTCGCCCGATTGGGACAGGGGAATGTGTGGGATATGGCAATCTCGCCGAGCGGCGAGTATCTTGCCGTCGGAACTCCGTGCGGACTGTGGTGGTATGAGTTCTCGACGATGTCTCGGGTTGCGCTATGGAATCTGGAGGCGGGAGGGGTTGCCAGGATTGCCGCCGTCTCATTTTCCCCTGACGGTGAATTGATTGCGACGGGGGGATACGATGGCCTCGTCAAAGTCTGGGACATCCCGCGCGGCGCCCCCGTTTCGAAGATGGAGCGATGGGAAAACCACAATCAACTACTGCGCCAAAACGAGATTTCTCGTCTCGCCTTTTCACCGGATGGTCAAATGCTCGCCGTCTCCGGCAGGCGAGACTACATCGTCGACATCTTGCGCCCGGATACCGGTGAAACGCTTGCAAAAATCAATAGCGAACACCAAATGGAGGTGCGGTATTGCGCGCTCACCAGACCGGTCGCTTTCTCACCCGACAACCTTCTGATCGCCTGCGCAAGTCCGGACGATGCGAATCCCTCAAGCGAGCCGACAGAGGAGTGCATCTCCGTATGGGATGTGTCTGGTAGTGAACGCGTGGCGTACCTCACGGACTATCGCGATGTGCTGTATTCTCTCGCCTTTTCGCCGTGCGGCCGTTTCCTGGCCGCCGGCGGTCACAGGAAGGGTAAGGCGAAACTGAAGGTATGGAGTATCGGTAGTTGGCAACTGCACCGGTCACACCCGGATATGGGCGCGGACCGGATTATCGTTTCTTATTCGACCGGGAATGTCCTCTGTGCCGCTGCGGTGTTTGATGGAAAAAACACCGTGGAGGTCTGGGACGTAGAACACACCGAGAACCTCTATACCTTAAAAAATGACGGCGAAATAGGAGCCGTACATTTCGCAAAAGGAACGCAGTTGGTCGCTGACTGTTTTCACGATTTTAGGGTGCGTACGGACGAGAACCCACACACTCGCGCATTCGCCCATCTGCATACCGGTTTTGCCGAATCCCTCGTGTTTTCGTCCGATGAGAAAACCTTAGCGAGCGCTCACCGGGGAGGCGGAATCCGGTTATGGGATGTTGACGTGCCGTCGAAAGCCCCGAGGATATTCCATCCACCCGGCACCGGTCATCGCGTCTACGCGCCGGCCTCCGGAAAAATCCACGCCACAAGTCGAGACGAAAACACCGTTAATGTCTGGGAGGTTGGAATCAACACCCCCCTTGCTCAAATCACACTGGAGAAACCGCCAAGCTACGGAGCCGTGGCGTATTCCGCCAAGACCCAACGCCTCGGGTGCGGGGATGACAACGGGACGATCAGCGTGTGGGAGGTACCGCATGGGGAAAGGCGCTGCACCTTTACGGCGCATACCACCGAGATCGTGAACTTGGTGTTTAGTCCGAACGGTAAATATCTTGTGAGTTTGGCAAATTACGGTCCCGATTCGCGGCTCTGGGACATTGAACGCGGAGAAGAGATTCCAGATTTCCCCGGAAACCGAATTGAGTTCGTTGGGTTCTCCCCATGCAGCGCCCTGATCGTCGGCGACACGGAGAAAGAGATTCTATTGTGGGATGTGGAACGTTGCGAAACCCGGTTGACAATACCAAAGCCGGAAAGTTGGATTCATAACGGATTGTGGCAGATGGCATTGGCTTTCTCGCCGTGCGGACGATATTTTGCATCTGCCCCGTGGTGGGAATTGGGTATGGCGCGGGTTCCGGTGCGGTTATGGAGGGCGGCAACAGGTGAGATTCTCGCCACGTTCCGGGGACACGCGCGGGATGTCGCCGCACTGGCTTTTTCGCCGGAGGGCTCGCGGCTGGCAAGCGGCGGTTGCGACGGTACCATCCTTCTTTGGGATATTACCCCTTATGTGGAGAGCGCCCATGGGACTTCCTTACCCGATATTCTCCCGCTAACACGGGAGGACGAAGGCGACGCCGGTGTTCGCGATTTAGGCGCTCGTCTCGGTGGCGGTCGCTTGAGCCGATTCTAATCCATGTTCCCGGTCGTCTGGATCTGTCGCAAAGCCGCCCCCGGCGCCGCGCCCCTGTGTCTCCGTGATAGAACAAACGCACGTTGCTTCCTGAAAGATTTCTACCGCATTGATTATTCATTCGCCAGGTCTCCGCTGGAGCGGGGAGTCGCGACCTGGAGATCGCTCCCACAGGAGAAGAGGGAATTGTGTGCATGGCATTTCTATTCGCATTGCACTCCGCCGGAGTGCGGGAATCGGGGTGTCCGTTTTCTATCAACATGCCGCTCCGCTGGAGCGGGGAGTCGCGACCTGGAGATCGCTCCTACAAGTGTTGGTTGGTGGGGGAAAGAAATCAAGTTTTCAAGAAAAAACTTGATTTCGGCGGTTTCGGCGGATTCGCTAGTCCGTACTCTCCAATACGCAACTCATCGCCCAGCACCCGTGCGTGACGTTCTCAAGATTGCTGAGCTTGACCATCAGTTTGTTGTCGCCTTTCTTCAAACGGGCGGGGACGTTAATTGACGCGAAACCGTGGTCGTGACGGAAGGTACCCAAGTTCTCGCCGTTTAGCCACACGCTCAGCCAGTCGTCGAAACCGAGCCGAATTTGAATCGACCGCTCATCCTCGGACTCAATCGTTGTGCGGGCATAGGCGGAACGATCCAATTGACCCTGAGAGCCGGTACGACAGTAGGTTGAGAAGTCAATCCATGTGTGTTCCGATTTCGCGGAATGCACCGAGAATTCCACTTCATCGTCTTTGAACTGTCCCAACCAAGGCGCCGCGATCTGCTCCGGAATCTCCGGCTGCAAGAACTCTTCGTGATCGGCGCACCCGAACGCGCCCGCCATCTCCCACGTTTTGGGCGACGTGACCGGAGGCGCTTGGCTTTCCGGCACCCGATAGTAATACACCACGGTCTCCGTGTCATCTGCGCGAGATCCGCAGCGGAGCAGCAGCGAGGAGTCGAACGTCACCGAATTCAAGCCGAAGAACCGGTAAATCACCCCGTCTTGGTCGGTTCG
The DNA here is from genome assembly GCA_028820655.1 of Candidatus Poribacteria bacterium. Classification (GTDB taxonomy): domain Bacteria; phylum Poribacteria; class WGA-4E; order WGA-4E; family JAJDTR01; genus JAJDTR01. The sequence goes on from JAPPIK010000051.1 coordinate 111,112, forward strand.
ATTGGCATAGCGGTGATAGGGACAGCCGATCCAGCGCGTCATCACCTCGTGGTATCCCCAGCCGAACGCGAAGTCATCCTCCTCGTTGATTCCCCTCATGACATGGGGATCGGTCTCGCCGTCAATCATCCACACCTGCCCGCCGGTATGATAAATCATGTCGGTGTGCTCGCGTTGACGGATGCCTTTGACGATGCCCGCAACGAACCCCTTTCCCGATAAATCAGCCATTAGAAAGGATGAGTGGTGGCTCGCGGGGTATTCGCTTCTGTATACCGCATGCAAACGGTAGGGCGTGATATCGGTCCCCTCTGGGAACTGCTGCCAGTCCGCCATGATGCGGATACACTGATCCATCAACGGTTCCATCGTGATCCGGCAGGATTTGGCAAACGGAATCGGCAAATATATGTTGAAGCAATCACCGTGAACCGACCCCATTTTTCTGGGCAAGACCGCGAACCCGGCGTTGTCCACTCGATACGGAGATTGATCGAGCAACACACCGCACAACCGCTTCAGATCCATGTTGACTAACGGGCGCGGGTCGTCATCGACGTAGATTTTGATGATGGCATTGGTGTTGGAATTGTCGATATAATCCGGGGTAAATCGCGTGTCCGAGATCGGATTGGGGACAATCCAGATGTGGCGGATGCATCCCGGCCCCTCCGCCCGGAATACCTCTATGGTTTCCCCTATCCCCGCTTGCCTATCCACCATTGTGTGCCGCTGGGCGCGGAATTGCGTCGGCAGTTGGATAAGTGGAAAATTTGGATCCTGAACATTTGTTATGTGGCTCATACTCAAACCTTTCGCTACGTCAGTTTGTAAAAAATTCGCCTCAATGTATCAATCTTTGAGGAGTTCTTCAATCATCCAGATTAGCGGCTGACCGCCGATGAGGTTGCAGCCTATGAAACTATATTGCCAATTCCCCGCCTTATCGATCAGGATGAAAAATGGTATCCCACGAATCTGATAAGCCTTCCTCACTTGCTTCCGCCGGTCAAGCAAGATTGGCCACGGCGGCTGGTGTTCCTCCAAGAATCTCTGCACCTGCTCAGGGGTTTCACCATTGTTGATTCCCCAGATAGCGACGTTGTCAACTTTGTTGAACTGATCATAGATTGTCTTGATTTGCGGAATTGCGTCGTTGCATGGCCCGCACCATGAAGCGCCAACGTCAAGCAATAGGACCTTTCCTCGCATCGCCGACAGAGTGCAAACCTCTCCATCCAATGTTTCTAAAGAAAAGTCAGTTGCCTTCTCGTTGAGCGTGTTCTTTATATATTTTTGACGGATTTCTTCGCGGTCAGCGTCTTCTCGGATTCGGTACTCCGTTTCTGCCTCTTGGAGAAAATCGTCGAAGGTATCGGCATTTCCCCGCTCCATCTGATGATAGACGCGTTCCAATCCCGCTCGACTCTCCGCGTGAGGGGTGAGGGCAAAGTGTGCGTCGGCATAGCGGCGCCTCGCTGTGTCCCACTCTCCTAGTCCTTCTGCCGAACGTCCCAACATCCAGAAGTAATTGACGGCGCTCTCGCCAAACCTTGATGATATTGATTCCAGAAAATCCGGCGCGTTCGCTTCCAGCCCGTCATGCGCTTCTTTCCATCGTTCCTGACGGAGAAAGATTTCGCCGCGCAAGCGAGAAATTTCCTTGTATGCTTCCTCTATAGATTTTTTGTAATATTGGACGAACCGCTCCTGTTCCTCTTTTTCCCCCATCCTGATTTCAGCACATTCCAAATTCTCCAATGCTTTGTCCAGTCGGATGTTGAATTTGAGCCGACATTCTACCGCTTGGGTATAAGCCGGATTGAATGCATGCCGTGTATCTTGGCAATGGGAAAGATGTGCTTTCAAGAAGCGGTCAATAAGTTCGTCAAGCTGATCATCACTTGCTAAGGATCTATCATCTTCGGCTAGCCACAATAGATGTTCATGCGCCAACAAATACCAAGATAATTCGGGTACATCAGAGGCGGTACATTCGTTAATGAGACGCTGGTAATAGTGCCATTTCTCATGTGCCTCCGGGCTTTGGTGAGCTAACCCGAACAATGCACTCTGATAAACTTTGGTTCCGGGGTGTTGCAGCATCTTGTGAAGCAGTTCCCTTGGAATATTGTCTGCGCCGCCAGCAAGACTCTTATAGCCCCAATAGGTAGTGCTTAATACTTCCGGGGTTTCTTGTTGCGTCCTAAGCAGAGATTCGATTTCAGGTCGAATCTTCCCTTTCGCCTCCTCCTCCGGAAACATGTCCGCTATCAGTTTCCATCGAGAACGGTAAGCCTCCAAGTCCGCCGGATTGGATTCCAGCGCACGCGCACTAATTTCCAATGCCTTATCATATTCACCGATTTGATGGTATTCCTTAATCTGCGCTGCCAAATCCTGTTGTTGCTTGTCTTCGGACATTTTACCACCTCCTCCCCGGTGCAACTCGTGTTGCCCCCTTCCGCGTACCTTTCAATTACCCAAGATCCGTAAGTCCTGTATGTGAAACGTGTATTTCAAGCTATTGATCTTCAAGGAGCGCTTCGATCATCCAAATTAACGGTTGACCTCTAACGAGATGCCAACCTACGAAACTGTACTGCCAATTCCCCTCTTTATCAATCAGGATAAAAAATGGTATTCCACCAATCTGATAAGCCTTTCTCACTTCCTGCCGGGGGTCAAGCAAAATTGGCCACGGCGGCCGGTGTTCCTCCAAGAATGTCTCCACCTGTTTAGGAGTTTCACCGTCATTGATTCCCCAGATAGCTACTTCGTCAACCTTGCTGAACCGGTCATAGATTTTCTTGATGTGCGGTATTACCTCGATGCATGGAGCGCACCACGACGCGCCAACATCAAGCAATAGAACCTTACCACGAGCCCCCGATAGCGTGAATGCCGCTCCTTCCAACGTCTCCAAAGAAAAGTCCGCGGCTTTCTTGTTGAACCTGCCCTTGACGATTTTCTCCCGGATTTTGTCCAACTCCGGACCTTCTCGAGTTAGGTATTCGGCTTCGGCGTTATCGAGAAAAGCGTCAAACGTACCGGTAGAGCCTCGCTGGATTTGATGATAAACGCGTTCCAATCCATCCCGGCTCTCCGCGTGGGGGATAGGCGCGAAGAATGCATGAGCATAGTAACGCCTAGCTTCTTGCCACTCTCCTATTCCTTCCGCCGATCGTCCCAACATCCAGAAGTAATGCGTAACACTCTCTTTGAACATCGTCTCATGGAGCCGTCGCCATAGTGATTCCGAGAAACCCGGCGGGTTCGCCGCCAGTCCATCGTAAGCTTCTCTCCATCGTTCCTGCCGGAAGTAGACTTCGGCGCGTAAGCGCGCGATGTACTTGACCGCTTCCTCTACAGATTGTTTGAAGATTTTGACAAACCACTCCCGTTCCTCTTTTTCCCCCAGTCTGTCTTCTGCACAATCCAAGATTTCCAATGCTTTATCGAGTCGGAGGTTGAACTTAAGCCGCCATTCTACCACTTCGGTATACGCTCCGCCGAACCACCACTGCGCATTCTGGCGGTAGTAAAGAAGGTCTTTCAAATATCGGTCGATGAGGTCATCAAGAACGTCATCACTTACCAGAGAGCGATTTCCCTCGGCTAACCGCAACATTTCTTCATATGCCAACAAATACCAGGATAATTCTATCGCGTCTGAGACGGTCAACTCGTCGATGACGCGCTGGTAATAGTGCCATTTCTCACGTGAGTCTTCGCTTCGTGCGGCCAACCCCAACAATGCAATCAGATGGATTTCGGTTCCGGTGTGTTGCAACATCGAATCGAATAAACTACGCGGCACCTCGTCGTCGCCGCCGGGGAGTTTCCGATAGCCCCAGTAGGCAGTCCATAGCACGTCAGGGTTCTCTGGTTGTGTCCTCAAGAACGAGGGGATTTCGGATTGAATCCTGTTCCTCGCTTCCTTCTCTGAAAACATGTCGGCGATCAATCTCCATCGGATACCGTAAACTCTCAAGTCCGACGGGTCGGCTTCCAGTGCGCGTTCGCTAATCTCGAAAGCCTTATCGAAATCGCCTGCCTTGTGGTGGTTTTCTAACTGCGTCGCCAATTCCTGCTGATGAGTGCCGTCAGACATTGGTCCCTCTTCTCGTGGTTCGGGCTTCATGAAGTTTAAAGGATTATTTCGTTAATATCCTACCGATGCTCGGTGCGGTTAGAACCCGCACCTACCGTGTTTAGGGAAAACTGGAATTACCGGTTTAAATACTTAATCTTCATCTAGCCCGACCTAATAGACATCTTTCCAAAATATTAGCAGTTGTTACTGAGTATTTTCCGAGCGTTGAGTAGCCACAGGCGTGCATGAACGATTAATTGATTTGGGCGATTCAGTTAAGGTTTTTCGTCCGCTTGCCTTTCATTTTGCCGGCCGAAGGCAGGTATCTCCGTGATTCAATCATATGAGGCGTTTCCCCTCTGGATTTCTGTTTCCCGTGACTCGTAATGGAGCTTCCATGATTGGCGGTTACACTGCTTGTTCCCCCTGTTTGCGTGATTCAACTCTGCCTGCGATGCCGGATGTCGTCGCAGACGATGGCTATTCGCAAAAATCGGCCTGAAATCCAATGATGACACGGGTTTGACGGGTTAGGAGCGCCATGCGGTATTCTGCGATATACTGCGAATATGCTTCAGCGCGCCGCCTCCCGCTTAGCCAAACTATGGGGGAGTCGACGATGTAAATTCGATCTGATTTCATAGAGTTGCGACACCTGGCATCAATTGAAATGCACCCTGCAGAAGGAGCGCTATGCTAGTATACCACATAAGTGTTAAGTAATCAAGTTAAAATCGAGGCGTGACAAGGCAAGAGTTTTTTCAGTAATAATCTGGGCAAAACCAAAGATTGTTCACTTGAGATACCCCGATGCAAGTTGCCAATCGGTGTAGATATTCTGATCTCCAACATTACTATAACCACATAGATTCATTTTGGAAAGATGTCTAATGAACCGTTCAATTCACTTACACACATCCCGGAAATTCCCGACCGCGCAGCAACAGGTGATTATTGGACTTGGTCGCAGCGCCTTCACCCGTATACTTCGTCTTCGAACTCATGTAATGCGTGGCATAACCTCGACGCCGGGTCTTTGATCGATTGGTGTGACTGCAGTGCAACGTAAGGCTGTGATGAAAACTGCAATCGCCGGCTTTCAGTTCGATCGGCACCTCATTCTCCAGCGGTCCCGCGAGCGCCTTCTTCTCAATCTCTCGCTCACGTTCAACGTCGAGCAGCCCCCATTTGTGGCTCCCGGGAATAAACCACAGACAACCGTTCTCGACCGTCGCGTCGTCCAACGCCGCCCAGCAACTCACGAGGCTATACGGCACGTACGGTCTCCACGAGTTGGAATCCTGGTGATAGTTCTTGCGCGACCCGTGCGCGGACGATTTCATAAACAGTTGATCGCCGAACAGCTTGATATCGGGACCGATGAGGTCTTCCAAGACATCCAGGATCTTCGGATTGGTCGCGTGGGCGTGCATGACTGGATCCGTACGAACCAAGCCTCCAAGTTTTCGGACGGATTCGAGAGTCGATTTCGCCTCTACCTCTTTGCGTTGAATTGCCGGTTCAACTTGGCGGCCGAACCCCGGCTCCGGGACGACCTCACCCACGGCAATCTGATCGGCTCGCTTCCCGACAGCGTGTACTTCCTCGTCGGTCATTAGCTCCCGAACGATGATATAACCGTTCTCGTCAAAATGCTGCTTCTGTTCATCTGTCAACGCCATAATCAATGCCTCCTTTTTTCTGTTTTGTAGGAGCGATCTCCAGGTCGCGACCTCTTGCGGCGCGGTCATGGCCCACGACCCCAGCCCTAGAAGGGCGAAAAATATATAGTCACGCCGAATCCTTCACACGCCAAAACCCCAGAAAGATCAAACGAGCGGATTGCAAAGCCGATAGGTTTCGTGCCCTTCTTCTGTAGGAGATCAAGTGAGTGAATAGCGAATGCGATAGGGATCTTCTCCAGGTCGCGACCCCTTTGACAGGTCGACGACGAACAGAAAATCGCAACCATCAGATTGCTCCAGCGAAAGAACGAACAAATTGTAGGCTGGGCATTGCCCACCAGCCTTTGAAAGCCAAGCGCTATTTGTAAATGCGACAGATTTTTTGCCTTTCTTCTGTAGGAGTTCAAGTGAGTGAATAGCGAATGCGATAGGGATCTTCTCCAGGTCGCGATTCCTTTGACAGGTCGACGACGAACAGAAAATCGCAACCATCAGATTGCTCCAGCGAAAGAACAAACAAATTGTAGCCTGGGCATTGCCCACCAGCCTTTGAAAGCCAAGTGCTAATTGCAAATGCGAAAGATTTTTTGCCTTTCTTCTGTAGGAGATCAAGTGAGTGAATAGCGAATGCGATAGGGATCTTCTCCAGGTCGCGATTCCTATTGCCCAGAGATCGTCGTGGCCTCCTCACTCCATCTTGAATTTAGACCGCCAATACGTATAATCCTTCGCGGTCTTCACCAGTCCGCTCCTCACAGGGTTCTCGTAACAGTATCGAATAATCGCATTTAATGATTCGTCACGCCGAATGCCATGATCATGATAAGCCGCTTGCCAGAGCGAACCGCTACGCTCCAAGTGGGTGTTGATCCGTCTCGCCGTGAAACTCTTGAAGGTTTGAATGAGCCTCGAAAGAGGTTGATCTTCCCCTAGTTGAATGACGGCGTGGATATGATCTGGCATCACGACGAGACAAACCCACCTGCACCATTTATTGGTTTCGAGCCAATCAAAAGCGTCAAATATAACGGCGGCGACTTTCTCGTTTGCAAGAAGGGGTTTTCTTTCAATTGTGGTAAGGGTAAGGGAGTAGTAGGCACCCGGTATGGAGCGTCTACCTTTCCGTTAGCTTCGGTATCATGGATTTGGGCTGTCTTGCATAGTTTTTTATATATGGAGCGATGTTCGATCAGAACGAAAGAATCGCGAAAATCGAAGAATCGCGACCTGGAGATCGCTCCTACAGAAATGTCTCTCGTATTTTAGCGGTGATTTCCAGTTCGAGATTCTTTTGCTAGAACCCCGAAAAACGAAGAATCGCGACCGGGAGGTCGCTCCTACACGAGAAACCTTTCGCGTTTTGGCGGTGATTTCCAGTTCGAGATTCTTTTGCCTGAACAACGAAAAACGAAGAATCGCGACCGGGAGGTCGCTCCTACACGAGAAACCTTTCGCGTTTTGGCGGTGATTTCCAGTTCGAGATTCTTTTGCCTGAACAACGAAAAACGAAGAATCGCGACCTAGAGATCGCTCCTACATGTGGGCCGTATCCACAAAACCCGCATAACCGGGGCCGCCCGCGCCGACATACCCATTACTCGCGCCCGATTCATCCGGGCTTACCCAAAACGCGTACAACTCGCCCAATCTGAGATAAAACCTGAACCTCACCGGCTCACCCGCCAGCCCGCCAAGATCCGCTGCCCCTTCCCAATTCACCCGGCGCAACGTCTCATCGCTCCGAATCACCTCACAATTCTCTTTCGAGAAAGGAGCGATAACATCCCCGTGCCTATCAAGAACCTCGACCCGCAACTCGCCTTGGTCGCAGTCCGCGTTCACGAACAGATGCTTTCCGCTAAACCGAACCGGGCGCGTGGTCAAACTTCCCTCGTCTCGAGTCGATCCCATGGACGCGAATCCGTCGCGCCGCAGAATCGCCAGCCCGGTGGTGCGTCCGCTTTTTCCGCCGTCCTCGGCACGGCTTACGCCGTTGTAGTACAGGTAAAGCTCATCACCGACGACGATACAACCCCCGCCGACAGACTGCACATTTCCCCAGTTCCATGCGCCCCGCTCCTCATTCGCTTTGAACAGCGGCGTCCGATTTGGCCGGTGAAAATGGAATCCGTCGCGGCTGTACCCGGGCACCACCTCGTTCCGTTTCGGAATCCTCAACCTGTGGGATTCTTCGTTGGGCGGTCCCTGATGCACGCTGAAAAATCCCAACATGAGGCTTTCGTACGCGATGGCGTCGAAATGGTAGAGTTGCGGACGGATATTGCTGAATTCGGATTTGGGGTGGTGCGGATCCAGTCTGTCAGCCGCAAGCCACGGCACGATTTCCCCTTCTCTCGCCTCGCTCGACGCCCACGTCAACTTCTCCGGATCGCGGTTTTCGAGATAAGCGCGGCAGCGTCCGTCGCTTCCCCAATGGTATCTGATGTTCGCCACCCACAGCTTCCGAAACGGGTTGAAGTGGGCGTTCGTATGGTCGCCGACATGGCGCCAGGAGGTAACAACCGGCTCGCTCCAGTGGATGCCGTCAGCCGAATAGAGGAGCGAGAAGAAAAAATCGTTGATGTTGTTGGGCCACAGATAGGTTAGGAAGAGTTTGTACCGCCTGTCCGGGTCGGTCTTCTCGTAATCGATCCAAACGCTGGTCGTATCGCAGCTAAAGTATGTTCCCGGTTCCCACGGATCGGAGTGTTCCAGAACCAGATTTGTGCCATCCACGACATCGAGCAGCGGTTTCTCCCAGTGAATCCCGTCTTTGGAGGTGGCGTAGCCGACGCCGTGCCTGACATTGTGCCAGTTCTTGAAAACTCCTTCGCTCGAATCGTACCAAAGACCGCCGCTGTAGCTCGGCACATCGAGCACGGGGTTGCGCGGATGCATCCTCGCCGAATGAAACGTCCGATCCAGGCTCGTGTCCTCAATCAGGAAATCGTCGACGAACAGTTGCCGCCCCACGTCAATCGGAATAACATCCGGCGGGTTCTCCAGATAGGGAACCGGCATCGGTTTCCCGGTCGGCTCGCCATGATTCGGCGGCCACGGCACGGGCAATTCAATCCCGTTATATAGCGTTTCGCTTAGTGATCCTTCAGTATTCATCATCAACACCAGACATACGGTTGCGCTCAAGTATCTGCAGATTCCCCCAAATCTAGCGTGGAAGAATCGGGTCAGTGATAGGTTCATCAATTTTTTCATAGCCCGCGAAGGGGTGAAGGCTTTCACCTTCAACCAGGAACTTCACTGCCTTAGCTCCGGGCCACTCAGCTAACGAGAGAACAATAGAGTCAATCATCAGCGCCTGCCGCCGCGGATCGTCTGGAAGACCGGATCTGAATTCCTTTGAGAAATCAGCGTATACGACACGATCCTTAAATGACACCGACAGCAGTTTCGTTCCTTTTGGAATTGCCCTTCGCAATTTAGGATCTCCCGGGCCTTTAATCAGGATATTCAGCCCTTTTTCCACGTTGTTGACGAACTGTTTCTCCGCCGATATCTCATATTTCAGCTCTATTAAGCATTTCTCGGGCGCAAGAGAGGACTCATTAGCGTCAAGGAAGTAAACTGTTGTCTCAAGCATGTCCTTTGAGTCGCACCCATTCGCGATTAGACATAGCCCGAATGCCGCGAGTACCAGAAGATGCGTTTTAAGCATATTCCTCACCTCTTTCCGAATCGTATGTGATGGGAATCGCGACCTGGAGGCCGCGACCGACATGCACCGAAAGAGCGGAACACAAAGAATCGCGATCAGGAGATCGCTCCCACAGCGGTTTCCTTTGCCAAAACAGCGAAAACGAAGAATCGCGACCTGGAGGTCGTGACTACAAGATTTTAAACGCATACAGCTTGGCGTTGCGAATCACGAACCTCAAGCGAAAGGGACGCCGGATATCCGACAGATCCCTGCCCTCCCACCGAACCTGATGCGAGAGACTGTCATCGGCAATAGCATCGCACGCTTCACTCGAAAACCCGAGTTGCACCTTTTCTTCCGCGTCGAGCACCTCTACGGCAATTTCCCCGCCGGTGGCATCGGCGTTGATTTCCAAGCAGTTTCCTCTCGCCTCCAGCGGTACGGTTTCCACGACGCCGCGCTCGGCTTGCAGAGCCACCAGGCGATCGCGGCGCCAACTCACCCTCCCAATTGAAAATAAACTGTCCTTGTTCGGACCGCCGTGCCCGAAGTTTCGTCCGTTGTAATACGCAACCAGTTCGTCGTCATGTAGGAATGTGCCGACCGCCGTCATGATTATCATCCCGCCATCGAAAGCGCCCTCGGGACCCAAAGGGATAACCGGACTGCGGTCTTCCAGCCGGTGCCACTTCCTGCCGTCGTGGCTGTAGACCAACTGTGCGTCGATGGGACCATCGTCATTCGTGGGTCCCGGCCCCGTGTAGTCGAAGGCGTGCAGAAATCCGAAGATTGTCCCATTGTCGCCGTAGACAAACGGCGTCATTCCGTAGAACTGCGTGTTGGGCGGATCCCTCTCGTCGGGGTAGATGACCATCGTTTCATCCCAACGCTCCAGATCTCGTCCTTTGCTGATGAGCGCCGTGACAACCCGTTTCCTGCCGCGCTTCCCCACGTAATTGATGTACTCGTAGCGGGGATCGTTTGACCGATTGAGACTTCCTGACACGTAACATTCGAGGCTCGGCACATAGCACGCGTTGAAACTTCCTTCGTTGCGCCGATCCACAACGGGTTGCGGCTCCGACCAATGGATGCCGTCAGGGGAATAACATGTGCGAACGTCGTGAAACCGTCTGAAAAAACCGATTGCCTTATAACGCCTCTGCGGATCGGGCTCCTCCTCGTCAAGGAACACGCTGGCGCCGTGAGTGTCGAGCATGATGTTGTTTTCTGCGCCGCCGTCAATTATCCCACCGTTTTCTACGCGATTGAAGTGGCACAACCCCAGATCGGGCTTCTCCCAGTGGATGCCATCCGCACTCGTGGCGTACAGTGTCAGATCGCAGTGGATATTTGCGCCCGGGATTTCCAATTCAGGGATAACGAAGTCGTGTCCGCCGCTCATGCGACTCATGTACCACATGCGATATTGGTCTTGGTGCGGGTCGAACATCACGGTGCCATAGATGAAGATGTGTTTGGCGAAATAATCTTCCCCATGATGATAAGCGAATTCCCACGGGTGCTCGGGCATCACGACCGGCTTATCCATCTTGGAACCTTGTTGGACGCGCCGGGAAACCCCATCTTTGCGATGGATGAGGAGGTCGTCGACGAACAGTTGCGTTTTGTTGCCAATCTGGTGAGGGTCGCCGCCGAGGGCGGTTTCACCCCCTCCGACGCCCACCACGGCGCAGCTAACGGGCAAGAACCATCGTGACAACAGCCTATTGACAAGTGAACCAGAATTTGAGAAACCGTTTGATATCATTTTCTGTGCGTAATTGGTAAGTATATCTATGTTCCTTCTTTCAACGAAAGTTGCAGTTCTTGTAGGGGACGGCCCCCGTGCCATCCCGTGATGGCTGGTTTGATGCGCACCCACCTGCTCGGTCCGGATTGACAAATCCGGACCGCACACTTGCTGCGTTATTGGATTCTAAACGCATACAACTTGGCGCGGCTCATCAGGAACCTCAAACGGAACGGACGCCGGACTTCCGACAGATCCTTGCCCTCCCACCGAACCTGATGCGAAAGGCTGTCATCGTCGATAGGGTCGCACGCATCACGTGGAAATCCCGGTTGCACATTCCCCTCCGCATCGAGCACCTCTACCGCGATCTTTCCACCCGTTGCGTCCGCGTTGATTTCCAGGCGGTTTCCCGTCGTCTCCAGCGGTACGGTCTCCACGATGCCGCGTTCGGTGCCGGCATGCAAAGCCACCAGCCGGTCGCGCCGCCAACTCGCCCTGGCAATCGTGAAGTGACGATCCTTAACCGGCGCGCCGTGCCCGGTGTTCCCTGCCGTATAGTATGCGACCAGCTCGTCGCCGTGAGTGGATGTACCGAGCGCCGTCATGATTATCATCCCGCCGTCGATAGAGCCCTCGGGTCCCAAAGGGATAACCGGGCTTCTGTCTTCCGTGCGGCGCCACTCCCTGCCGTCGCGGCTGTACACCAATTGCACGTCGATCGGCCCATCGTCGTTGGCTGGTCCGGGACCTGTGTAATCGAACACGTGAAGAAATCCGAAGATGAACCCGTTGTCGCCGTAGGTGAACGGCGCCATGCCATAGAATTGCGTGCTGGGCAGATCATGCTCGTCGGGATAGATGACCATTGTCTCCTCCCAACGCTCCAAATCCCGCCCCTCGCTGATGAGCGCCGTGACAACCCGTTTCCTGCCGCGTTGCCCTTCGTGATTGACGAACTCGTGGCGCGGATCGTTTGACCGTATGACACTCCCTGCCACGTAACGGCGAAGTCCCGGAACGTAACAGGCGTTGAAAGATCCCTCGTTACGTCTTTCGGCGGCAGGCTGCGGTTCCGACCAATGCACCCCGTCGGGAGAGTGGCATATCCGTATCTCCTCAAACCGTCTGATAAAACCGATCGCCTTGTAACGCTTATGGGGATCTGGCTCCTCCAGGTCGAGAAACACGCTGGCGCCGTGAAAATCGAGCATGATGTTATTCTGCGTGTCGCCAACGATGATCTCTCCGCTGCCGGATAGGCGGTTGAAGTGGCATAACCCGAGATTGGGCTTCTCCCAGTGGATGCCGTCCGTGCTCGTAGCGTACAGTGTCAAGTCTCGGTGAATGTTGCCGCCGCCCGGGATTTCCTGTTCCGGGATAGCGAAATCGTGCCTGTAGCTCATGCGACTCATGTACCACATGCGGTACTTGCCTTGGAGAGAATCGTAAAACACGGTGCCGTAGACGTAGATGCGTTTCCCGACCCCATCGTCCTCCGGATGGTACGAAAACTCCCACGGGTGCTCGGGCGTCAACACCGGCTTCTCCATCTTTACCGCCTGCTGGACACGGCGCGCGATCCCCTCCTTATGATGAATCAGGAGGTCGTCGACAAACAACTGCGTTTTCGTGCCGATCCTGTGGGGTTCGCCGCCAAAGACAACGCTGGCGCACGCCATCCCGATCACGACGCAACCAACAAGCAAAAACCCTCGTGACAACAACCTATTGACGAGAGAAAATAAATCCGACAAACAACTTAAAATCATCTTCTGTAAAATATACCAGCAAGCGAGTGGATAGCGAGCGCGGTAGAAATCCGATAGGGATCTTCTCCAGGCCGCGATTTCCCACTGGTCACTAGCCACTGACCACTTCTTCCCCGCTATGCATTCGCCGCCGGACGATATTCCGGTATCACCTCGGGATAGCGCACCCCCGAATTCGTGTTGTACGTGTCCGCATGAACATACGCGATGCTGAACGCACGGCGAGGACGGTTTGTGGTGTTCACCAGCGACGAATGCAACATATGGTTTTTGAAGAGGACGACTTCCCCCTTCTCCATCTCCATGAAAACCCGCTTTTCCGGGGGCGCGTATTTCCGTATCGTCTCCTCCGTTTTCACCCCCTCCAGCGGGCACTCCTTGTGCGAATAGGGGATAACCATGAGACAGCCGTTTTCCCGGGTCTGCGGGTCGAGCGCGGTGTAGACCGTGATCTCTTCGGGAATGCTAAGGTTCCAGCCGGTATCCTTGTGCCAATTCTTCGATACACCGCCCTCGGCGGGTTTGTTGAAGAACATTGCCCGGAACACGCTCACCCTGTCCCCGATCTTCTTGCGGGTAATGTCCCTGAAAAGCGGATTACGGATATAGCCGCGGAACAGCGGATCCATCTCCAGTTCTTGAATCTTCCGGTACTTCAACGAACTGCCCTTGTGATTTCCGCTGAAATTCACCTTGTCACGGTCATCGGACGCCGACGGACAGAGTTGCATCTGCATGCCCTCGTAGCGAATATCCCCGAGCATAATCTGATCGATTCGATCGCAGAGCGCGTCAATCTGTTCCTCCGGCGCTACCACACCCAACCGCACGAACCCGATGTCCTCAAACTCCCTCCATTCCGCTTCGGTTACCGTGCTGGTCTGCCTCAAATTGGTATTCATGGCCGTCGCGAACCCTCCTGTTTATGTTATAGACGGTTTTACAGCAATCTCGTGTATGTTGAAGAGACGTCCCGCACCGTTCCTCCCGTCGTTGGCATACGAAACCTCTCAAATAATGCTATAACTTTCAGTCTTTTGTAGGGTGCGCACTGCGCACCAGCCTTTGACAATGATAGCAGCACTCAAGCGACTGGCAATCTACGCCGCCCAGCCTCAATCGAGTTCTTCACCCAATCTCTGTGTTCCGGAAAATAACTATCACTTTCAGAATCGAATCAGGTATACTCTAGAGTTAAATTCTGCGGTTGCGACCGTCGCGAGAAAAACTCGCTCCTACGACTGGTTCTTTCATCGCCAAAAAGCGTTATCCCGACAGTCGCCGCGCCGCTGCGCGCCGGGATATAATACCGCCGCGATTCTAACAAACTTTCAAACCTGAATCAATACAAAACGTGGAACGACCTTGGGAATCGCGCCCAAGCCGGCGTGCCGTCACGATTGCACGGAGTCAACAATGAACCCGCCTAAATTTCGATTTGCCGCGCTAAGCGTCGTCAAGCACGACTATGTCCCAATCGGGGTGGCGGCGCACCCCCGTTTCGAGCCTGTGGTCGTCGCCGACGATCCCGATCAACCCGACCGGGTTCATGAACTCAACCAGAAGTTCGCGGACGACTACGAGATCCCCTATGTCCGGGACGTGGAACGCGCCATCGCCGATTATAACGTGGGGGTCGCGGTCGTCAGTTCGGAGGCGGAACGCCACTGCGATTTGAGCGTGCGCGCCGCGGACGCCGGATTGCACATCGTACAGGATAAGCCGATGTCGAACCGCGTGTCCGAGTGCGACCGAGTGGTAGCGGCGGTCGAACGCAACAACGTCAAGTTCCTGCTCTGGAACCGCAACTACATTCCAGCCCTAATTCAAGCCAAGCAGGTGCTGGATAGCGGTCGGATAGGCGAGATCTACGCCATCCATTCCGAGTTCTATTTCCCCAAGGACAAAGGACCTCCGAGGGATCCGAGCAAACCCAAGAAACCTCCGGTCAACCGGCTGGAGTGGCAGAAGGAGGCGCATGCGGCCGGATCCGATGGCGGCAACCGCCCTATGGGAGAACTACAGGTCGAGGGAATCTACCCGCTCGCCTCCATGCGGATGCTGACCGGGGCGGCTGTACAGAGGGTGTTTGCCCGCACCACCGCGCATTTCCATCAAACCTGCGTGGATAACGACATCGAGGACTTGGCGACCGTTACGTTGGAGATGGACAAGGGCATACTCGGTACGCTGTGCATCGGTCGCATCGGCGCCGCCAGCCGCTCGCATACGGGCGAGATAAAGACCCGCGTTCTCGGCTCGAAGGGAGCGCTCGTCATCAATGAGTCGCGTCCCGCAATTCACGTCTACTATAGGGGCCGACCGAGCTCCGACCGTCCGCTTCAGGGCGTCGCCGCCGACAACGATTTCAGGCTCCCCCAGAACTTTGCTCAAGCAATCGACACGGATGGCGACACCATCCTCAACGCGCGAGCCGGGCGCGCCATCTGCGCCACCGTCCAAGCCGCGATGGACTCCGGACGCTCCGGGACCCCGGTGACTGTGTCGTAGGGTGCGCATCGCGCACCAGCCTTTGAAACACCAGCATTGCGACAGGAACCTCTTCCTGTAGGACTTATCAAGGACCAGATATGAAACGATCAACTGGACGAATAGGTCAACTGACCTAATAGGATCACTATAGGTGCCTTATGGATACCCCGCCCTTGTGCCGTCCCGATTGAACAGCCATCGGGGTTGTCCTTACAAAAAAAAATTATGAAAACCCATCACATCAATACCTGTGCAGTACGTAAAACCTAACACGGAGGTACAGATCCTTTGGAAACCAGATTAGCCCTGATTGGCGGCGGGGAAAACGCCGCCTCCTATACGACTGTGACACCGCGTTTACCGAATGCGGCGTTTGCCGCGGTGGTCGATCCGCAGCCTGATCGCGCCCAAGCTGCCGCCGACTCGCTCGGCGCATCGATTACGGCAAATTCGCTTGAGAAACTATTGGAAAGGGGCGCGGATGCGTTCGACGCCGTGATAATCCCCGAATCCAACCATGCCCGGGGCAGCCTCGCCTTGCAAGCGGCGGAGGCGGGCAAACATGTGCTGACGGCGTCACCCCTCGCGCCGTCCGTGGAAGATGCTGAAGAGGTCGTGGAGGCGTGCCGGTCCGCCGACGTGCGGCTCATGGCGAGCAGTTCCCTGCGCTTCATGCCGTCTCACCAGGCGGTGAAAAACGCGTTGGCGGAGGGTAAGTTGGGAGAGCCAGGATTGCTGCGGATGCACCGCTGGTCGCAGCCTTCAGGTCCGAATAGCGCCAATGACATCGTGCTGGGAGGGTCCGTTGTGGGAATCGACCTTGCCATCTGGCTGTTCGGTGAGTCTCCCACCGAGGTTTATGCGGTGGGACGCCCGGGTTACGCTCAGGTGCATCTCGGCTTTCCCGATGGCGGCATGGCGTTGATAGACGAGGCGCGTACACTGCCGAACGGCGACGGCTACCTCTCTTTATCCCTCATCGGATCATCCGGCGCCGCCTATGCGGACGACCATCACAACCGCAATCTCGTGTTCCAAGGCGGCGACCCGAGCGCCATCGACACCGGTCAGGGTGCCGCCGCGCTGACGGCGGAGCTTGAAGAGTTCCTGTCCGCGGTCGAGGAGGGGCGGGAACCCGCGGCGAGCGGCGCGGAAAACCGTACCGCGATCCAAGTCGCCGAAGCTGCCGTGACGTCTCTCCAGTCGCAGCAGGCTCTACGATTGAACGGAGGTAGCTATGAACTCGCCTAAATATCGATTTGCCTCGCTAAGCGTCGTCAAACACGCCTATATGAACGTCGCCATGGCGGCGCATCCCCGTTTCGATCCTGTGGTCGTCGCCGACGATGCCGATCAGCCCGACTGGGTGCATGAACGCAACCAGGAATTCGCGGACGAATACAATGTCCCCTATGTGCGCGATGTCGAACGCGCTATCGCCGATTATGACGTGCAGGTCGCGGTCGTAAACTCGGAGGCGGAACGCCACTGCGATCTGAGCGTGCGCGCCGCCGACGCCGGATTGCACGTTGTGCAAGATAAACCGATGTCGAACCGCGTGTCCGAGTGTGACCGCGTCGTCCAGGCGGTCGAGCGTAACAACGTCAAGTTCCTGCTCTGGAACCGCAACCGTCTGCCGGCGCTAATCCAAGCCAAGCGGGTAGTGGAGAGCGGCAAGATAGGGGAGCCGTACGCCGTCCACGCCGATTTCTATTTCGCCAAAGACGCCGGACCCCGCAAGGACGCGAACCAACCCAAGAAGCCGCCCATCAATTGGCTGGAACGTCAGAAGGAGGCGCATGCGGACGGATCCGACGGGGGCGTGGGCGTCGACCCCATGGGCGAACTGAAGATTGAGGGGATTTATCCGCTCGCCTACATACGTATGCTGACGGGAGCGGACGTGCGGCAGGTATTTGCCCGCACCACGGCGCACTTCCATCAAGCCTGCGTCGACAACGATATCGAGGACCTGGCAACCGTGACGCTGGAAATGGATAAGGGCATCCTCGGGACGCTGTGCATCGGACGCATCGGCGCCGCCAGCCACCCGGACATCGGCGAGATTAAGATTCACGTGCTCGGATCGGAGGGAGCGCTGGTGATCAGCGAGGCGCGCCCCGAGATTAGCGTTTACTACCGGGGGCAAACTGCGACGGAATACCCGCACCAGCGGATCGCCGACGACAACAATTTCCAATTGCCCGATGACTTCGCTCGTGCGATCGACACCGATGGAGACACGATGTTGAACGCGCGCGCCGGACGCGC
This sequence comes from Candidatus Poribacteria bacterium, assembly GCA_028820655.1. Taxonomy (GTDB): domain Bacteria; phylum Poribacteria; class WGA-4E; order WGA-4E; family JAJDTR01; genus JAJDTR01. Next base: position 128,840 of record JAPPIK010000051.1, read on the forward strand.
CATTTGCGCCACCGTCCAAGCCGCCATCGATTCCGGCCGCTCCGGCACCCCGGTCGCCGTATCGTAGGGTGCGCACTGCGCACCAGCCTTTTATGCTAGGATCACGGGTGTAGGTCCCTGTAGGAGATCAAAGGAATGAACAATGACTGCGATAGAGATCTTCTCCAGGTCGCGACTTCCTATCCCGAATTATATGTAGGGGACGTAGATCTGCGTCCCCTACGCGGAGAATATAGATGTGGGGTGGGATCAACCGACTAGATAAGGAGCGCGATAGCAAATCCCTCGATCTCCAAGTTGTAGGGTGCGCACCGCGCACCAGCCTTGTAGAACCCGGCAGGAATACAAACGAGAGCGATAGCAATGCGTAGGGTGGGATCAACCGACTGGATGGTAGGTGAGATAGAGATCTTCTGCCCATCGGCTATTGAGATCGCCCGCGGCGGGAAATGTGTATAGCACCGCGGCTTCACCGCGCGTGGAGAAGCCTCTGCGGTGTGACTGGCGTATGTGCCCGAGGGTGCGATCTCATAGGAACCAACGGAATAACATCGCGTTCTCACTCGTTGTGGCGGGCTAGATGGTCGATGTGGTTCTGCGTAAGGGAGTTTATCTCAGACCGGAGCAATCTGAATTCCGAGCGGATTTCTTTGAACTGCTCACTTACTTGCCTGAACTGCTCGTTCATTTGATAGTTCATTTGATTCATTGAGTACAATATATAAACCTGCGCGAATACGAAAATCGCTGCCAATAGCGATACGAGTACCGCGGGATTCTTCCATGGATTGCCATTTTTCGATTCCATTGCAAGTCTCCTCCGGTATGAACGGGTTTCCATAGGCGAGAACTGACTCTATAATAACACAGAACCGGACGCTCTTCAAGCGGAACCGCTTTTCTTTCCCGACAAACATGAATCTTGAAACGGCGGGCGGGTATGGGATACAGTAGGAGCGACCTCCCGGTCGCGGCTTGGCAGTTGTAGGGTAATCAAGCGAGTGGATAGCGAGCGCGATAGAAATCCCTCAAGCGAATGGATAATGAGCGCGATAGGACTCCATCAACCGAACGAATAGTGAGGGCGATAGCTAATCTTCTGCCCACCATTCCTTATTCACAACCTGTAGGGTGCGCACTGCGTACCAGCCTTCGAAAGCACCAGCGGTGCGAAAGGAAGTCGCGATTCGGAGATCGCTCCTACGAAGTATCTGTACTTTTGATTGATGATGCCTACACAAATTAACCCGTCACTCTTGACCCAATTGCAAAGAACAGAATAACCCCATGGCAAACTACCAAGAACTTGCAAACCTCGTGTGGAACGTCGCCGACGACGTGCTCCGAGGCCTATTCAAACCCCACGAATACGGCGATATCACCCTCCCCTTCCTCGTGCTGCGCCGCTTGGACTGCATCCTGACCGAAGACGACCGGAAAGACAAGGCTATTGAGACGTACAACCGATATAAAGACAAAATGCGCGAAGAGCTCCTGCCGCAGGTGATTCTGAACGAGACCAAGTCCAGCTTCTACAACACCTCGCAATACGATCTCTCCCGGCTGAAAGCCGACCCCAACAACATCCGCCTCAACTTCAGCAACTACCTCAACGGCTTCAGTAAGGATGTGCGGGACATCATCGAAAACTTCAACCTCGACCAGTTCATCGACCGACTGGACAAGAACAATAGGCTGTTCATCTTCTGCGACAAGTTCACCGAGGTCGATCTGCACCCCGATCAGGTGGACAACCACACCATGGGACAGGTGTTCGAGGAGCTGCTGCGCCGGTTCTCGGAAATGTCCAACGAGACCAGCGGGGAACACTACACCCCGCGCGATGTCGTGCGGCTGCTGGTCTCCCTTTTGTTCGCCGAACACCGTGAAGAGGCGCGCGGCCAGGGAGTCATCCGCAGCATCTTCGACCCCTGCTGCGGCACCGGCGGCATGTTGACGATTGGCAAGGACTACTTCCGCGAACAGATCAATCCCGACGCCGAGGTCCGGCTGTTGGGCCAAGAACTCAACCCGCAGACCTACGCCATCTGCAAATCGGACATGCTGATAACCGGCGAAAACCCCGACGACATCCAACTCGGCTCCTGCCTCTCCGGCGACGGTTTTCAAGGGGAGCGGTTCGACTACATGATAACCAATCCCCCGTTCGGCGTCAGTTGGAAGTCCGACGAAACCGCCGTGAAATCGGAAGCCGGCACTGCGGGCGGCAGGTTCGCAGCCGGCACACCCCGCAGCTCCGACGGAGCGTTGCTATTCCTGCAGCACATGCTATCCAAGATGGAGAGCCGCGGCAGCCGCGTCGGAATCGTCCTGAACGGTTCCCCGATGTTCACCGGCGATGCCGGCAGCGGCGAGAGTAACATCCGGAAATGGATTATCGAAAACGACTGGCTGGAGTGCATCATCGCGCTGCCCGACAAACTCTTCTTCAACACCAGCATCGCCACCTACATCTGGATCTTGACGAACCGCAAGCTGGAGAGACGCCGGGGCAAGATCCAACTGATAAACGGTGCGGAATTCTTCGAGTCGATGAAACGCAATCTCGGCGACAAGAGCGTCTTCATCTCCGATTCGCACATGGAACGGCTGGTGGACATCTACACGAACTTTGAGGAATGCGAACACTCCAAGATCTATCCGAACGAGTTCTTCGGCTACACCAAGGTGATTGTCGAACGACCGCTGGTCGAAAAGCGCGATGTCCTCGGCGAGGAAAAGGAGTTCGTCGTGAAGGACAAGAAAGGGAATCCGAAACCCGATACCGCGCTGCGTGAGGACGAGCGAATTCCCTTCGCGGAGGATATTGACGGCTACTTCCGACGCGAGATTAAGCCCCACCTGCCGGACAGTTGGATGGATCGGAAGAAAGACAAAATAGGCTACGAAATCAACTTCAATCGCTATTTCTACCGCCACACCCCGCTGCGCTCGCCTCGTGAAATCGCCGACGAAATGCGCGCGCTTGAGCAGGCGAACGAAGGCTTGCTGAGGGACGTGCTAGAATTAGTTTCAGAAGGATAAGCACAAAAGGTATAATTTAGTGTAGGGTGGGCACTGCCCACCATTCCTTAAATGGATTTGCTGCAATGAATCAAGCATGTTCTTAAGGAAAGGAGGTACAGGCTATGATAACCGAACTCAGAGCGCAGAATTTCAAATCGTGGCAAGACACAGGCAATTTGCGCTTCGCTCCATTGACTGCGTTTTTCGGCGCGAATAGCTCCGGTAAAACCAGTATCTTGCAAATACTCCTAATGCTCAAGCAGACAGTGGAGCGCCCACGGAAACAGCCATCGTATGAGAATGAGGCACTTTACTTTGGTAATGATTCGTCGTTGGTCAATCTTGGCAGTTTCGAAGATGTCATCCACCAACACTGCCCAGATTCAAACCTCGGTATTTCCGTGTCGTGGAAATTGGCGGAAGAGATGAAAATCGACAAACACTTAACTGACTCTCTTGTTTTTTCGGCCTCCCTTCGAAAACAATCTGGACATTCGGTTTTGGAGAACTATTGTTATGCTGCAAATGGACAAGAATGGCAGTTGAAAAAAGGCGAAAGGGGTTACACGTTCAAGTTTCCCGAATTTTTAGTGAAGTCTGGAAATCGAGTCTATTCAGAGAGTTTGATATGGGCACAGCCATTCCGGTTCTATGGCGTTGATAAACCGGATAACCGTTACTCAACTCTTCGACAGATTGTAGCCTCTCTTGAAAACCTTTTCAATCGAATTCTTTACTTGGGTCCCCTGCGCGAACAACCCCGCCCCCATTACATTTGGAGAGGCAAACATCCGGAAGGTGTTGGACGTTTTGGAGAAGAAATGGTCACCGCACTGTTTTCATCGCGAATTCAACTCTCGGATCTTGTCGAACAGGTGCCGAAATGGTTGCAATCTCTAGGTTTAATCGATTCCTATCGCCTCGCTCCCGTCCGTCGTACGCAAAGCGATTACGAATTTCTCGTCACAAAGCACAAGGGCGGACCGGAAGTCCGATTGACCGACGTGGGTTTCGGCGTCTCCCAAGTGCTGCCGGTGTTGATTCTCTGCTACTATGCCCCCGAAGGCTCGACCCTCATTCTCGAACAGCCGGAGGCGCACCTCCATCCGAAGGTTCAGTCGGAACTCGCGGATGTCCTCATTGATGCCGTGAAGAATCGAAATCTGCAGATTATCTTGGAAAGCCACAGCGAGCATCTGCTTCACCGCTTGATGCGCCGCACTGCCGAGGAGCAACTTTCCGTGGATGACACGGCGCTCTATTTCTGCCAAATTAACGAAGGCGTATCCGAAATTGAACCACTAGACGTTGATGAATACGGCAACATCGCCAATTGGCCACAGGAGTTCTTCGGCGATGTCACCGGAGATTTGATAAAACAGGGCAGAGCGGAAATGGATCGACGGGGAATAAGCAAGTCATGACGGTGATTTTCGATACAACCGTCATTGGAGAAGGAGATAAGAGCCATGATAACTGAGTTCAGAGCGCAGAATTTCAAATCATGGGAAGACACAGGAACTATAGATTTCGCTCCATTGACCGGATTCTTCGGCGCCAATAGCTCCGGTAAAACCAGTCTCTTGCAGGTGTTGCTAATGCTCAAGCAGACGGTGGAACGTCCACCGGACTGGAATGGCACCATTGATTTCGGTGATGAAAGTTCGCTCGTCAACTTGGGCAGCTTTCGTGACGTGATCTACAGGCACAGGCAGGATTTAAGTCTCGTCATTACAGTTTCCTGGAACCTGCCCGATAAGTTGACCGTGACAAATCCGTTTGGCGACAGCTCTTCCCCAATCGAAACTACGACCCTCTCCTTCTCGACCTCCGTTGTGAAATTAGATAGACATTCGGTTATCTTGGATTCGTTTACCTATCGTACGGAAGAACAGCGACTTTCAATAGAATGGAATCCAGAACCGAATCTGCGTAGTCTCGGATCCAATCTTGTATTTTTATCCGGTCCCCTATTACGGTGCTATGGCCTGCGCGATAAATCGCTCAGCGATTCTGAGTTGGCCTTTTGGAAATTCGAGGAGGAGTTTGAAGAGCTGTTTTCCCGCATGAGTTACCTTGGCCCCCGCCGAGAATATCCTCGTCACCAATACATCTGGAGTGGCCAGCATCCAGAAGGCGTTGGCCAACATGGAAGCGAGATGGTGTCAACGTTGTTTTCAGGTCGAATTCAACGATTGGATCTTGACGAGCAGGTACCGCGATGGTTGCAATGCTTGGGATTAATAGACTCCTATCGGCTTGCTCCAATTTCTGATGAGGGACATGGTTACGAATTCCTCGTCACAAAGCACAAGAGCGGTCCCGAAGTCCGCCTCACGAATGTCGGTTTCGGTGTGTCTCAAATCCTTCCCGTGCTAATTCTCAGCTATTACGTTCCTGAAGGTTCGATCCTCATTCTCGAACAGCCCGAAGCCCACCTCCATCCGAATGTACAGGCGAAATTGGCGGATGTCCTCATCGATGTCGTGAAAAACCGGAACATCCAAATTATCCTTGAAAGCCACAGCGAACACCTGCTTCACCGCTTGACGCGTCGCATCGCCGAGGGAGAATTTTCGGCGGACGACATGGCGCTCTATGCCTGCCAAATCAACGATGGCACATCCGATATTGAACCGCTCAGGATGGATGCATACGGCAACATCAGCAATTGGCCCCGAAACTTCTTTGGCGACGACGCAGGTGATGTTGTACAAAGAGCAAAAGCCGAGATAAAGCGTCGGAAAGCAAACACATGATGCTGGTAATTGTAGATACAAACGTAGCAAGGCTCGCCAACGGTGAATGGGGTCAAGACTATAAGGAGTGTGAAGAATCCTGTATTTGCTGGCTAGAACGGATTATGCGTGGCGAAATGAAATTGGTTCTTGACACGGAATGGAAAATCCTCGGTGAGTATTCGGACAATCTGCATTCGCGTGCAGCCGGTGTTGGGAATGAGTTTCTTGAATGGTGTCTGCGGAATCGGACAAACCCGGAGAAATGCGAATTGGTTTGGATTACACCTGTTGATAATTCAGACACCGATTTTAGAGAATTCCCTGACGATCCAGCATTGCAAAATTTCGATCCTGACGACCGAAAATTCATTGCCGTGGCACTTACCCATCCAGAGCAACCGCCCATCTTGGAAGCTACGGATACAGAGTGGTGGCAACTTCGCGACGTATTTCATCGGAATGGCGTGAAGGTTAAGTTCATTTGTGAGGATGACATTCAAACATTGCGCGAGGGCGCTTGAGAAAAAGCCAAGAAGTGCGGTGAATTAGATGAACAACATTCGCGTTGACATACGCCTTCGACCCATTCGATTCGGATTTTTGGTGCGGCCAACCGACGATGCAAAGATACTTGAGATCCTGCGTCTCAATACCTGCTTGTGGGGAGGCATGTTCAATCCCATCATTCCTTACTTTGAAAGTGTCCCATCATGGTTAGAGGAAGAAGGTTTTCGGTTTGAGAGTGCCGAGCACATAATTAACGACTACTTAGATTTCTTCGAACCCGATTTCCTTGTAGAGGCGGAGGAAGGGTTGGCGGATGGATTCGGGTTTGATTCAGAGAGAGTGCTTCAACTTAAAAACATTATCGAAGAACCTGGAGGAAATTATGTGCATCAATATGGGTTAAGCGTCTATGGGCTCTATAAGGAGCTGTACGAAAAAGAATACCAGTTTCATCAACGTCATAGATTCAATGTTGTTCATGTAAAACCGGCGGTCGCGACTTTCACAAATTTCGTCGCCTCTATTTTTGGTAGCTTCCCCATGGAAGAAAAGCGTCAGTATTTTGAGCAACACTACATGAGCGTATTCAATCCGGCACATGTAACGTTGGATGGCGCCGAGCTATCAAAGTTGTATGAATCTGAATTTCTCTCTGCCTTGAGGATTGGATGCGAGAAACTTCGGATGCAATATAAACCCCCTCCGTATGACAAACCGCCGTTGCCTACACTGTTCATATTGGATGCGGAAAAATCAGGAGACGTCGTCGATTTCTGGAATTTGCGTGCGATACATCAACACGTAAGGGCTGTGCCTATTCAATGGATTCACAATCTGGCGCCTTTCTGTGAAGAATTCATTCGGAATAATCTTCGCCGAGATCCCGACCATGACCTTGGAACCGTGGTGAGCCCCGTCCTAATGTTCGCAGGTTCTTTGTCCGAGGGAGACATAGGAGAAATAGCAGGGAATTTCCCATTTGCTAATGGTAAGGACTCATTCGCGATACGAAGATGGGCTCCGATTATCAGCCATAAATTGTCTGTTTTCGATATCACTAGTCCTACCCGTCCGACTTTGCAAGTTGAATGGAAAAGCATGAACACACCGATTGATTCAGAATCACCAGAAATTCGATTCGATCCTCTTTTTCCAGAGTTCGCCGATGAGCACTACAATCGATTTCGTGTCGCTAACGTAGTGAAGCTGCAAGATTGGAGCAACGAAAATTACGCTGTCAAAGTACGAGATAGAAATGACAACGATCAGATCGCTACCGTTTTTCCTCGTAACTACAAAAATCCGACTATTCCGAAATTCCAACCTGAATCTCAGCGCGAGTGGGACTTCCTGCTACCTACTTCTGAGGGATTCGTTATTTTTCCTTTCAGGAGAGAACTTTTTGAACGGTGGGGTTTAGTTGATGGAACCACGGCATTTAATCAATGGTTCAATGCCAATCAAGTACCGGCTACGCCTTCTGATGGAGGAAGGGCAACCGAACAGATAATTCGGACTCTAGGCGGTTTAAAGTGGGGTGTACTCTGTCTGGCGTACAAAGGTGTGATTGAGCTACTCGAGGAAATGACACGTAGTGTCACCAAGACAGCCCACTATCTGGAGTTCAAGAACAAGATTCGTAACGCGATCGACTATAAAGATCTAAAAGATCGAATCGCCGAGACTTTAGTTGACAAGGGGGTTGTTGAGCTCGGTTTGAAACTTAAGTGTACCAAATGCAGTAGCTGGACCTGGTATTCACTTAAGCAACTTGACTATTCCCTCACATGTGACCTTTGCCGCAAGCAGTTTGATTTTCCCGTTACTAATCCTGTATTCGGCAAGCATTCCAAATGGGCCTATCGAGTCGTAGGCCCGTTTGCTTTGCCTGATTACGCTAACGGAGGATACGCTGCCTCGCTATCTATCCGTTTTTTCGCTGACGTCGTCGGCGCATTTGATGAAGCGCAAGTAACTTGGTCCTCTGCTCAAAAACTGGAGTTAAAAAAGGGTAATACGCTCGAGGCAGATTTTATTTTGTGGTATCGTAGCAGGGACACCTTTGGCGCGGAGCGGTCTTTATTCAGAGTCAGTCGCCCAATTTTTGGATCCGGACTGCCTACTGAAACGGTTTTTGGAGAAGCCAAAAGTTTCGGAGAAGATGCCTTCGAACAAAAAGACATCGATAGAATGAAATCGTTGGCGGAGAAATTTCCAGGCTCCGTTTTGGTATTTGCCACGATGAAGGAGGAATTGTCTGAAGAAGAGATTGGCCGCATCAGAAAATTAGCCAACTGGGGACGAGGATATAGTAAGGAGAGAAGACAAACACGTGCACCAGTCATAGTGCTTACTGGAACGGAATTGTTCTCGCCAAGCTCATTAAGACACACGTGGGAAAACAAGGGTGGTAGGCACAAAGACCTTGCGGGTGGAGTTTGGCAGGGACTCAATAATCTTAGATTCTTGGCAGATGCTACGCAGTATTTATATTTGGGAATGCCACCCTTTGGTTTGGCTATGATTGGAATAACAAACTCAATTCGACGAAACTGACGTTTTGGGATTATGAATTGTTATCTGGCGTATAAAGACAGTCAACTAGTTTGGGTAGGTGAAATCCCCCATCATTGGCGGACTATTAAGTTTCGTTATCTTTCGCAAGAATCCAGAAGGAAGAATGACGATGATGTTGATAGAGAAATGCTCTCCCTATCCAGTTACACGGGTGTTCAGTTAAAACAGTACGAATACGAAAATACCAAAAGAACCAAAGATGAAAGTTTGACCTATCTTGTGGTTGAGCCAAATCAGCTCGTGGTCAACCCAATGTGGCAGATGAAACGAAGCATTGGGGTATCCTATCTTCACGGAATTGTCAGTCCTGGCTATAGAGTTTATTTCGTAGATTTAGAGCGGCTGGTTCCCCAATATCTCCACCATTTAATGCGAAGTGACAATTACGTTGATGAGTACAACAAGCATGTAAGAGGTGCTACCACATACGACAGATCGGTCAAGAAAGAGGATTTCGAGGAAATTGGAGTTTTGCTTCCACCTAAAGAGGAACAAGCCCAAATCGCCAACTTCCTCGACCACAAAACCGCCCAAATCGACGAACTCATCCGCGCCAAAGAACGAAAGATGGAACTCCTGGGTGAATACCGCGCCTCCCTGATAAATCAGGCAGTGACAAAAGGACTTGACGCAGATGTGGAGATGAAACCGTCAGGCGTGGATTGGATCGGAGAAATACCAAAACACTGGACAATCAGTAAAGTAAAACATGAGTTGGAGTCTTTAGATTACTTACGAGTACCATTAAATTCAGAAACTCGTGGGAGTTTGAAATCAAAGGTCTATGACTATTACGGCGCTTCCGGTGTAATTGACAAAGTTGAAACCTACATTTTTGACGAACCACTCATTTTAATTGGTGAAGATGGGGCAAATCTTTACTTGCGTTCGACTCCCCTAGCCTTCAAGGCAACAGGCAAATACTGGGTAAATAACCACGCTCATGTCCTCAGACCAAAATACGGCAATATAGACTATCTTACGAATATACTTGAATCATTGGACTATACTCACTATATTTCAGGGGCGGCACAACCGAAATTGACGGCTGGTCGCCTCATGAACATTGTCGTTGTTATCCCTCCGCTCTCTGAACAGAATCAAATTGCGGATTTCATCAATCGCAAAGCCAAACAGATTGACGAACTCCGCTCCAATGAAGAGGGCGCCATCAAACTCCTCAAAGAGTACCGCCAATCCCTCATCTCCGAAGTGGTAACCGGCAAGATAGATGTCCGAGGCGAGGCATAGACCGTGTGGGTGATTAGTTTAGGATTGTAGGTTGGGTTGAACGGGAATCCGTTAATAATTGCTAATCTTAGACGAGTTTTCGAGTTCCCGCTTTGCCTTAACATGCTGAAATTTGAGTGAAACCCAACACATTCTACCACCATGAAACATCTTATATAATTAGTTACGTTTCCTGTGTCGGTTGTTCTAGAAACCTTGATTTCACAATGTCAAGATGATACAATACTATCCGCTGGCTATTGAAAATTAGCCGATATGGTAATATATGTATAGGTGTTTTTGCTAACATTATGGAGGACAGAATCATGACCGCCATGTTAGATAGAGAGTTTCAGACATTTGAGGATTATCTGCCGAGTCTCGTTGAGGAACACAAGGGGAAATTCGTTTTAATCAAGGATGACAAGCTAATTGAAATCTTTGACAACGAACTGGATGCAGTTAATAAAGGGAATGAGCTATTCAAGGATTCCCACTTTCTTGTCAATGAAATAACTGATGACAAGTTTAAGATTCGCTTTATGCCTAGCCTCGTGAGAGTACGATAATGCCAACCTATGACGCTATCCTGGCGCAGGATACCCAGTTTCTAACTGTGGCCATGGAAGTGTGTCGTGCTACTCACTTTCCCTTGATCGACGCACCTAACACAACTATACCAATAACGGCTTTGATAGATACCGGAGCAACGCACACGGCAATTCGTGAGGACATCTTGCTGGCATTGAATACTATCCCGTTAGGGCGGCAATACGTTGATACTGCCGCTGGTCCGGCAATATGTGACCAATACTTTGTGCGTCTGGCTTTCCCGGATGGAAAGTATGTTGATAACTTTCGTGTAACCGCATTACCTACTGATATAACAGTAGATTGTTTGCTGGGAATGGATATTTTACGCTTTGGTGTGTTGATATACGATGGCAAGGCAGGCAAATTTAGTCTTGACTTTCAACCTTAATCACAACAGTTTCACGCCTTCAAACTGGCGGGTGTATTTTATCACCCGCCTTTTTTGTATCAACATATCACATAAATTCGGTAGGTGATCAACGGAGAGAAAAGCGAGGGCGATAGAGATCCCTTTCCAACCGCACCAACGCGACTCGATAAATACCGGTTCGGTTAGGAAACTGAACCTACCGTAGTGTATACACAATTACTGGTTTTGCTATAATCGCCGACCATGCCCACCTACACCGAGACCAATTTCGAAGACCACATCGAAGAACGCCTGAACAAATCCGGCTACCGTTCGCTGTATTCCTCCGACTATGACAAATCCGCCTGCCTGATTCCCGATGAACTCCTGCGCTTCATCCGGGACTCCCAGTGGGCGATTGGTTTAGGATCGTAGGTTGGGTTGAACTCAAAGACGTTAAAAATTGCTAATCTTATAGGATCGAGCGAACGGATAGTGAGCGCGATAGAGAACTTCCAGCCTTTGACAGCGCCAGCGGCGATCACGCTCGAACAACCGAACGAACAGATCAAGCTGTACATCGGCTGTGTATTCATTAACACCGGGTTGATTTTGACCTAAAGCGGAAACACTGACAGGACAAACTACAACTAGCGAATAGGAGGTTTACAGATGAGCCGACTGTTATTGGCCGCTGTCGCGATCTGCCTATCCTCTTGCGCTTCTTCGGTCGATATTCCTGCTAAGATACGAGACTTCGGTCAAGCTCTCGATAGCGGTGTCACGTATCGTGCAAAAGGATCTTTCCAAGAGCGCAATACGCCGGACGGGACAGGAAGAGCCTACGAATTTGAGATGATCGCGCCGCTCTTCGTACGTTGCATTCGCTTGGATACAACAGGAGACATAAAACGCGTCAACGTTTATATTCGAACGAATTCGAATTGGGACCTGGTCTACGCCAGCACAAAAAATGTCACTTCCGCACAGCGAATCCACATTAACCGGCGGACTGCCGGCGTTAGGGTTGTCCAGCCGTCTCTCCGTCATGACGAATTCGATCATGTTGATGATATCCTTGTCTTTGTCCAGGATAAAAAGCCGTCCGAAGAAATGGAGGACAGAGATGCCGACGCACATTGACTTAAAAGCCATTTTGTTCGTTGCCGCTTTGATAGGCGTTTCAGCTTGCGCCTCGATGAAAGACCTCGGGCAGTCGCTTGACGGAGGCGGAATCGAACAGGTGGAAGGCGAGGATTGGAAAACGGTGAAAAAAATGAAAAAAACGGTTGACGCCGCAACCCGGATTGACATCAACAGGCGTACCGAGGCTATTCGCGTCGTTCAGTTTACGTGGAATTTCACGCGTAAATCACGAGACCACGTCACCGATTTTGAAGTGTACGTCCAGAAAAAATGAGCAAAAGAGGAAACAAAAGCAATTCGGCGTTTGCCCAAATGGAGGCGACAGTTGAGGTATCGCGCTTGTTTGAAAATCGAGGATTGGCGCGAGCAGCGCTAGCGAATTTTGAGGAAGGCGGAATATCCGTTTAGGCGGTACTTTTCCGCTTGGGTAGTTTGATCCACCCTGGACACTATTGATACTGATTGGAGTGGGCCTAGTCGGGATGACGGTGTACGCAATCACCCGTGATTCACTCTAGATTCAACTCCCACGCCGACTCACCGTCAATCACCGCCTTCGGCGAACGGTTCTATACTTCCGCCCGTAGTCGCTCGCCTTCCGCGTCGTTAACCGCTGCGCAGGTACCCACTCGCGGCGTGTGTTGCGGACAACCTAACGCACCTCATTCGCAGGCGGCAATTGCGGGCCCTGTGGAAAACCTGCTAGTCATGTCCACCACGAATCCGACGAACGCCGCGGGAGCGCGAAAGATGTTCACTTCACCTCCGTGTGCATCACCGCCACGTCATGCTACATCGGAAATATGATCCGAGACGAAAACTCGGTAAGCGAAATTAAACACCCGGATAAAGATCAACCGCGCGGATAGCGAGGGATCAAGCGAATGAACAGCGAGCGCGATAGACATCCCATTCAATGTCCGTCTCAAGAAATTTAGGCTTTTACTGATCACTAATCACTAGCCACTAAACACTTACATTATTGGTTTTTCTGTAACCGCCGACCATGCCCACCTACACCGAGACCAATTTCGAAGACCACATCGAAGAGCGCCTGAACCGGTCGGGCTACCGCTCGCTTTCCCCCGCCGACTACGACAAACATCGCTGCCTGATTCCCGACGAGTTGCTGCAATTCATTCAAAATACACAGGCAACGGGGTATGAGCGACTGAAACGCGAATACGGGGCAGAGACGCCGGAGAGGTTCCTCAATCGAATCGGAATGCAGATTGAGCGCCGCGGCGTTCTTGATGTCCTCCGCAAAGGCGTCAAAGACCGCGGCTGCAACTTCAAACTGACCTACTTCCGCCCGTCGAGCGACATGAACCCCGACCACCGGCGCCTCCACGCGCTGAACCGATTTACCCTAATCCGCCAACTCAAATACTCGCAGCGGAACGAAAAATCCCTCGACATGGCATTGTTCCTCAACGGTCTGCCGCTGGTGACGATGGAACTCAAGAACAGCCTCACCGGTCAGGTGGTGACGGACGCCGAGAAACAGTATAAGGAGAAACGGGACCCCAGAGAGCCGTTGTTCAAATTCAAGCGCTGTCTGGTGCACTTCGCCGTGGGCAACGAGAAGGTCTCCATGACCACCCGCTTGGCGGCGGGCGACACCCGATTCTTTCCGTTCAACAAGGGCATCGAAAACCCGGTGAACGAGAACGGTCACAAGGTCGCCTACCTGTGGGAGGAGGTGCTGCAGCCCGACAACCTGCTGGACTTGATTGAGAACTTCATCCACGAGCAGGAGGTGACCGAGAAGGTCTACGATCCCGCGCGCGGTGAGGTCAAGGATGAGAAGACGAAAATCCTGGTGTTTCCGCGCTACCACCAACTCGACGTGATACGTAAAATGAAAGCCGCGATCATCGAGGAGGGAGTCGGCTGCAACTACCTCATCCAACACGCCACCGGCAGCGGCAAGTCGAACTCCATCGCGTGGCTGGCGCACCTGCTGACGCACCTCTACCGCTCTCCGACGGACACGAACCGCATCTTCGACTCGGTGATTGTCGTCACCGACCGGCGCGTGCTCGACAGGCAACTCCAGGAGACCATCAAGCAATCGGAACAGGTGGAGGGCGTCGTTCACCGCGTGGACAGGGACTCGGCGCAACTCAGAGGATTCCTTGAAACCGGCAAGGACATCATCATTTCCACCATACAGAAGTTTAGCGTGATTGCCGAAACGATCGGCGAGCTAAAGAGCAAAACCTTCGCCGTGATTATCGACGAAGTGCACTCCTCCCAGACCGGCGAGTCGGCTCGCAACCTCAAGGTATCGCTGTCAAAGGGGATAGACGAGGACGGCGATGATGACGACCCGGAAGTCTCCGACCTGGACGCGCGCATTATTCGTGAGATGGAACAGCGCGGCAGGCAGAATCACATCTCCTATTTCGGCTTCAGCGGAACGCCCAAGAACAAAACCTTGGAACTCTTTGGCCGCAGGAACGAGAGCGGAACGTTTGTCCCGTTCGATGTCTATTCCATGAGACAGAGCATCAGCGAAGGTTTCACGCTTGATGTCTTGCAGAACTACAACACCTTCAAACGCTACTTCCAACTCGTCAAGAACGCGGACGAAGATAAGGTCTACGAGACGGCGCGGACACTGCGCGCCTTGACGAATTACGTCGACCTGCAACCTCACAGCATCGAGACGAAGACAAAGATTATGCTTGAGCACTTCGTCGAACACACGGCGAAGACGATTGGGAGCAAGGGGCGTGCGATGCTGATCACGCGCTCCCGCCTCCACTGCGTCCGCTACAAGCGGGAATTCGATGAGCAGATGCGCGAGATGGATCTCCCATACGGCTGTCTCGTCGCCTTCAGCGGCACCGTGCACGATACCGACAACGGGGAGGACTACACCGAGAACGGCATGAACGGGTTGGCGCCGGGCGGCTCCATCGCCGACACGTTCAAGAGTCCGGAATATCGCATTCTGATTGTGTCGAACAAGTTCCAGACCGGTTTCGACGAGCCGATGCTCCACACGATGTACGTCGATAAGCGGTTGGACGGGTTGCAATGCGTCCAAGCCCTGAGCCGCTTGAACCGCGTCGCCGAGGGCAAAACCGACACGCTTGTGCTGGATTTCGTGAACGAACCCGACGCGGTGCAAGCCGCCTTTCAGCAATACTACCAGACAACGATGCTGGCGGAGGAGACCGATCCCAATCGTCTTTACGACCTACAGCGCCAGTTGGAGGATTTTAACCTATTCGACGAGCACCACCTCGACCGGTTCTGCCGTGTCTTTTACGATCAGGAAGAACCCGACGAACGGATGCAAGGCATCTTGGACGAGGTTGTCCAAAGCTGGCGGGAGCGCGAAGAGGAGGAACGGGAAGAGTTCCGTTCCGCATTGCAAAGTTACATCCGCCTCTACGGCTACATCTCGCAGTTGATTAGCTTCACTGACGCCGGTCTGGAGAAACTCTACGTCTTTGTCCGCAGCCTCAACAAAAAGCTGCCGAAACGCGAGGGCGCCGACGTGAGCGACGTGCTGGAAGCTGTCGATCTGGATTCGTTCCGGGTTCAGCAAGTCCACAAGGACTTGCAACTCAAACTCGAATCGGAAGATAGCGAGGTTCCCGGCATCGGGAGTGGGATGTCTGTTATCGCGGAACCGGAAGCGGACCTCTTGTCCAATATCATACAGGCGTTAAACGATGCCCATCAAACAGACTTCACCGACGAGGACAAGGTTGACATCGACACCATCCGCCGCAGAGTGAACGAACACGAGGAACTTCGGCAGGTCATGGAGGCGGACAATACGGAGAGCAACCGACACCACAAATTTGGGGAGGTACTTGATTCTATCCTGCTGGAATTCGTCAATAACAAGGTGGAACTGTTCAACAAGCTATCACGACCCGAGGTTAAGGACGATTTCAAGACCCGCCTCTACCGCGCTTACCGTGAGATACCGTCCTCCCCGCACGTGTAGCTGTGTAAGGTGCAATCAAGCGAGTGGATAGCGACCGCGATAGAAATTCATCAAGCGAGTGAATAACGAGCGCGATAGCTAATCTTCTGCGCACCAGCCTTTTGTAGGAGTGATCTCCAGGTCGAGATTTCATGGTACAACGTGCATGTAGGGGACGCAGATCTGCGTCCCCTACGCAGTGATTGTATTCGTAGGGTGGGCACTGCCCACCATCTCCCCTTACCGCCCGTTATTCAAACAGGTTCTACCCCAAGAAACCGATGCGGATAAAATCAATCCTCCTCCGAACCCTCCCGCTCTATCTTCTCTGCTTCGCCGCCGCAATCCACGTTGCAACAGGACGCACTCCGCCCGTACCCATCACTGCGGGTGCCCCGTACGTCACGCAAATCACCCAGGAGCCGCACTTAAAAGATCCACCCAAGCCGTTTGCGGACGACGAACTGTCGAGGCCCGTCAATTTGAGCGCCCCGTACTTCACGGAAATCACCTCGGAGTTGCAGTTAAGCGATGCACCCGATCCGTTGCCGGACGGTACGTATTCGCTCCCGGAGATTATGGGCGGAGGCGTCTCCCTTTTCGACTACGACAATGACGGCGATCTCGACCTGCTCCAAATAGTTTGCCCTCCTCCCGGTAAACCTGACCGGCGCGCGCCCAACCGGCTGTACCGGCAGCTACCCGACGGGACGTATCGGAATGTGGCATCTGCTGCCGGCTTGGATGACCCGGGCTATGGACAGGGCGCCGCGGTCGGGGACACCGACAACGATGGCGACCTCGATGTTTACGTAACCAACTTCGGACGCGACGCCTTTTACCTGAACAACGGGGATGGCGCCTTCGTCGACGCTACAGCCGCCGCCGGGTTCTCCGGCGACCACTGGAGTTCATCGGCTGCCTTTTTCGACTACGATCGGGATGGGGATCTGGACCTCTACGTCGTGCGCTATCTTCTGTTCGACTCGGGCGTCACCTGCCGCAGCAGAAACGACAGAACCGTATACTGCGGTCCCCAGAGTTTCGATGGGGTGCTCGACGCGCTCTACCGCAATAACGGGGATGGAACATTCTCGGATGTGACCGCAGCGGCTGGAATCGCATCCCCTGGGAAGGGATTGGGGGTCGCCTGCGCGGACCTGACGGGAGACGGCTGGATAGATATCTATGTCGCCAACGATCAGGAGGCAAATCACCTGTGGGTCAACAACGGAGACGGCACATTTACCGATGAAGCCGTAGTGCGCGGCGTGGCGTTCAACGCCTACGGCGAGGCGGAAGCAAGCATGGGAGTGACCGTCGGCGATGTGAACGGCGACGGGCGGCTCGACCTGTTCATGACACACCTGAGAGATGAGACCAACACGCTCTATACCGCCACGGAGTACGGGATATTTGTTGACACATCGGAAGCGTCCGGGCTGGCGGCGGTCGATCGGGGCTATACCGGTTTCGGCTGCGGCTTCTTCGACTATGATAACGACGGCGACCTCGACCTGGCACTCGTCAACGGCGCTGTCAGGCGCGGATCAAAGTTTCCGGGAGCGAATGTTGGCGAGTTCTGGAACGTGTACGCGGAGCCGAACCTGCTGTTTCAAAACGACGGCAGCGGGGTTTTCACGCATATCAGTGCGCTCGCCGGCGCTTTCGCCAACCAAGTCGAAGTCAGCCGCGGACTGGCATTCGGCGACGTTGATCTTGACGGCGACATTGATATGGTCGTTGCCAACCTCAACGGGATACGGGTGTTTCGCAACGATGCTCTTTCACTGGACAATCATTGGCTGCGTGTGCGGGCTGTGGACGGGAATCGAGACGCGATCGGAGCCGAGGTGACGGTGGTGACGGCGGAGGCTGAGTTCGTTGGACTCATACTCCCAGGCTACAGCTATCTCAGCAGCAGCCAATCGCGCGCTCATTTCGGGCTTGGTACGATCGAGGCGGTGGAATCGATCGAAATTAAGTGGCCGGACGGGGGGCGAGAACGATTCAAACCGCCGGGAGTTGACCGGGAACTTACCCTGCGCAGAGGAAGCGGAGACGCACTATGAAGAAAATCTTCTTGGTGATACTCTCTGTTTGCATTGGAATCGCTCGTGTTGATGGGGTGGTATCTCAGTCGAACACATCTGAAGGGATACCCGTACCGCGCGACCTCGAATTGGTCTCGAACATGCGGCTCGTAGGCGCGGTTGATTCTGCCCGGACCACGGTTGCCCACAATCCCGCATCCGCCGCTGCTTGGGGTCGGCTCGGCCATGTCTATTTGGCTCACGAGTGGCGCGCCGAGGCTGCAGACTGTTACCGAAACGCCGTGAAGATCGAGCCCGGAGCGTTTCGATGGCTCTACTACCTCGGGAGAACGCTAGACAATGATCCCGCGAAGGCGGCGGATGTGTACGCGCGAGCACTTGCCTTAGACGAAGCTTACGCACCAGCGCATATTCACTATGCGAATGCCCTCAGAAGTTCCGGAAAGTCCAAAATTGCGGGACGGCATTTCGAACGTGCGCTCGAACTCGCGCCGCGGAATCCGTTCTCCGAACTGAGATTGGGTCAGCTTGCGCTCTCTGCCAAGCGGTTCGAGACGGCGCGCGACCATTTACTTCGCGCACTGGCGCTGAACCCGAAACAGAGCGAGGTGCACGCCGCGCTTGCGCAGGTCTACTTGGCATTGGGCAACAGGGATGCCGCGAATCGGCACGCTCAAGCGGCGCAGATGCCCACAAATTACAACGAGATGCCGGACCCGCTATACAAGGAGGTCGAAAAAGCGGGTGTAAGCAAGTTCTGGTTCACACGGCGCGGTCGGGGTTACTTCATGGCGAAGGATTTCAAACGTGCCGCCGGAGAATTGGCGGTGGCGGTCTCGGAGGACGAGAAAAATCCGTTGATCTGGTATCTTTACGGCGTCTCTTTGCTTGGAATTGAACGCGACAATGAAGCGGTCGCAGCCCTGGAACGTGCGCTGTCCGCCAGCCGGGGCAACGACCATCAGAACGAGAACGATCTGCTGAAGATTTACAACAGTCTCGCAATCGCCCACGGGAGAGCGGGCAGCCCGGAACTCGCCGGACCGTATCTTCAGAAGGCATTGGCGCTCAATCCGGCATCCATCAGAGCCATGAACAACCTGGCGTTTTACTATGCCGAGAACGACGGGAATCTGGACGAAGCGCTCAACCTTGCCCGGAAAGCCGCGGAAGTCGGACCCGATGAGGGCGGACACCCCATGTCTCTCGACACGCTCGGCTGGGTGTATTTCAAGCGAGGGAATTATAGCGCGGCGCTGAAAACTCTTACCCTCGCCGCCAAGCTTCTCCCCGATTCGCCCACGGTTTATTACCACCTCGGAATGGCATATTTTGAAAATCGGGATACTCGCAATGCGCTGAAGGCGTTTAAGATCGCTTCGAAGCTATCGTCAAACTTCCCCGAAGCCGACGAGACAAAAGCCATGATCCGGCAAATCGAATCGCAATAAACTGATAGTGAAACTCCGATCGTCTGCCATGCTATACTTTACGCTGTTGGAAGTTGCGTTTTTCAAGAGTCAAGAAATGGAGCGTGAGTTTTGCAGGTGGTAGGAGGAGTTCCCACCGATTCCCGACCGTCGCGATTCGGAGAAGATCTCTATCGCACTCACTCTTCATTCGCTTGATCTCCTACAAACCTTCGGTGCACAATTGCGCAAAATTAACCGATGCGGAGTATGATACCATTTCGTTTGAACATGTGTGCGCGGAGCATCTATGTAGGGTGAAATCAAGCGAATGGACAGTGAGCGATCAAGGGAGCGGATTGCGATAGAGATCCCATCGTGGAATTTCCATAGAAATCTTCCCCCGGCCGCGATTCCCCACTCCGGAGGAGTGGAATGTCAATAGAAACCAACGATATTCGCTCATGCACTCCAGCGGAGTGCCATGTGGTAGACCTCCGATCGACGGATCAAGCGAACGAATAGATCAAATGACTGAATAAGGAACGCGATAGAGATCCCTCTCCCGGTCGCGACCTTCTTACTTGCATTTAACACTTGCCGACTAAACCACTCTAAAGCACCACCGCAGATCCAAACATAACGAGCCAAACTACTCTTCAATCAGAATCTTGATGATTCTGCTTGACTCCATACACATCAACCTCTATAATGGAATGGTGTCCGCATTATCGAATCGGTATAATGTGGACGGTGCGTCTTGTGTATCATAACGTCACGAACCACGGAAAGAGTCATTCAACGCCTCATGGTGTCGGAGTTTGAAGCCGCCCGGATTAATGTAATCCGCGTCGAATATCGGTACAATTCGACACTGTCAGGTTCAACGAATAAGTAAACAGGAGGAAACCGAAATGCTGAGATTGAAACACCTCGCAATCCCCTTTTCTGTCATTGCTCTTCTCTGTGTATTTCCTTTCTCGGGAGAGAGCGCCACAGTTCCCGAGGTAGCGTTCCATTTCACCATGGACGAAATCAGTGGTGACGAAACCATGGACGTAAACGGGTTAGTGGGAATTCTCGAGAATGGACCGGAGGTGGTTCCCGGTATGCATGGCAACGCTATTAAGTTTACACGCGCCAGTGAACAGGCCATCGAGATTTTCCCGGATCCTGCCACCAACTTTGGCAACGGTGATGTGAGTTTGGAAGCCTGGGTTAGAACTGGCCTCGACGGGGAACAGTCCTATATCTTTAACAAGTGGGGAGCCTGGGATGCGCCGGATACCCCCTGCTGCAGAGGGTACCGACTCACTATTGAGCCGGGGGGTCAGCTTGATACCATTTTTAATGATGGTGTCCCGGACGAAGAACGGCTCGCCAACGAAGGCTTCGTTAGGGGAGGAGACACCTCCGTCGCCGATGGCGAATGGCATCACGTGGTTGTGACTCGGAAGGATACGTCAATCATACAGTTCTGGATTGACGGCGTGCTCGACCACGAGATTGGAGAAGCCGCAGCCGTCGGTTCGATTGATAACACTACCAATCTGTATCTCGGCAGAAGCCACAAGAATAGAGGTTGGTTTGAAGGGACGATTGACGAGATTCGCGCGTGGCGGGGAGCTCTGAACGAATCGCAAATTGCTCAGGCAATGGCAGGAGCCGCTGTCACCTCAGTTGAACCCGTCGACAAACTTTCCGTAACCTGGGGCAAGATTAAAACCGACCGTTAACCCTGCTTGCAACCCGTCGGCAGTCCGGGCGCAAGCAGTATCCGATTTTCGTGTCGATTCAAACATCAACGGCACGGTGTGCGCGTCAACCAATCTTTGTATCGGTCTGTCGTGCGCACCGGGCCGTTGTCACTCCGCTAATTCAAAGGCTGCATCCAACCTCTGCATCCGCGCTGCTCCATCTAGCCTGAACCATTGGTAGAATCTGCTGACCTATCCTTTCCCCGCTCCAGGGGAGCGGCATGTTAATACAATGCTTTGACCGCCCATGAAAAACAAAGTCCGTTGTGCAGTCATCGGCGCCGGGTGGTGGGGCACCACCGCTCATATCCCCGCGTTGCTACGCCACCCCAAGGCAGAACTGTTGTGCGTGCATCACCGCGACCGGGACACCGCGCAACGGATTGCCCGCGACTTTGGAATTCCCCTCGGTGTGTCCTGCGTTAATGACGTGCTCGCGATTGATGTCCTCGACGCGGTGGTCATCAGTTCCACGGTGAATATGCACTATCCGCAAGCGAAAGCGGCGTTGGAACGGGGGCTCCACGTGCTCGTCGAAAAGCCCATGACGTTCAACGCAGCCCAAGCCAAGGCGCTCGTCGATCTCGCGGATGAGCAGCGAGTACAGTTTCTAATCAGCGGGCCGTGGCACTACACCGAGCATGCGGTTGAGGCGCGGCGGTTGATCCAATCGGGCGCGATCGGCGATCTCAAGATGATCAGCGTGTTGATGACGAATTTCTGTTTGGGCTTCTTTCGCGGGCTGCCTTGGGAGGAGATTTTCGCGGACACCGACTCGTTCGAGTCCGCGCAGCCGCCCTACCTGAAACCGGAACCGGTGGGAAGCAGCGATCCGGCGGTGTGCGGCGGCGGTCAGATTTTCAACCAAATCTCCCACGTCGGCGGACACTTGGCATTCATTACCGGTCAAGAACCGGTTGAGGTATTCGCGCGGTTTGACAACCACGACACACGTGTCGATGTGTACGACACGCTGAACGTCAAACTCGATGACGGGGCGCTTGTGTCCATTGCCAGCACCGGAGCCACTATGCCCAGCGATAGGAACTATGAATTGCGCATTTACGGGAGCGAAGGCATGATCTTCATGGAGCTATGGAGGGGAACGATGCAGTACCACCCCCGCACGGGGGAGGTGCGCGACTATCCCAATCTTTCCGACGATGCGGTTTATCCCATCTACGCGCCAACGGATAATTTGGTCGATGCGGTGCTGGGCGTCGCGCCCAACCGCTCACCCGCGACTTTGGGACTTAGCGCCATGAAACTGATTGAGGCGGCGTGCGAGTCGGCGCGTACCGGGGGCAACGTGATTATAGAGGAGGTTCGGAGCGATGGGTCTTAAACTCGCCTGCGCTGATTATACATTTCCGTTACTGCCGCATGATGACGTTCTGACGCTGATTGCGATGCTTGGCATTCGCGATGTGGATATCGGCTTGTTCGAGCACCGGTCGCACCTTCAGCCGTCCGATGAATTCAAGAACGTCACCCGTTCGGCAAAAGCCTTGAAAAAGAGTTTGGATACCAGGGGTTTGACGGCCGCGGACGTATTCCTCCAAGTTGACGACGACGGCAGGTCTTTCGCTATCAATCAGCCGGATGCCTCGCGCCGCCGCAAAGCTCGCGACTGGTTTGAGCGCACGCTGGAATATACCGCGGCATGCGGAGCCAGGCATGTGACGATTAGCCCGGGCGTCTATTTCGAGGAGCAGGGGCGAGCCGCGTCGACCGCGCGCGGTTGCGAGGAGCTATCATGGCGGATAGAACGTTGCAGCGCCTACCAAATCGTGTTGGGGGTGGAGCCGCACATCCGGTCGATCGCGTCCCGACCCAAGTCCGCGCTCCGGCTGGTCTCCAAGGTACCGGGATTAACCTTTTCGCTCGACTACGGGCATTTCACCTGCGTTGGCGTTCCCGATGACGAAGTCGAACCGCTGATTCCCCACGCGAGTCATTTCCACGTCCGCGGCGCGCGGCGAGGAATGCTCCAAGCATCATTTCGTGACAACACCATCGATTTTGCGCGGGCCGTGGAGGTGATGAAGAACGTCGGGTATCACGGCTTCCTCACGTTGGAATATGTGTGGGTTGACTGGGAGGGTTGCGACCGGGTGGACAATCTGAGTGAAACAATTCGCTTCCGCGATTTTCTGCGTCCGCTCCTCGACGACACGTCCGGCACCTGAACCCGTATAAACGGTTTGTAGTAGCAATCAAGCGAACGGATAGTGAGTGCGATAGAGATCCCTTCATTGCGCGTCCTCTGTAGGAGCGATCTCCGAATCGCGACCCCGTAAGGGCAGCCTCATGCCGTCCCATTGTTGCGGCTCAAGAACGGTTGCCCCGACTGAACAGACGATTTCAATTGCGCGTCTCCTGTAGGAGCGATCTCCGAATCGCGATTCCCCATTCCAGCGGAGTGGAATGTCAATAGAAACCAACGATATTCGCCAATGCACTCCAGCGGAGTGCCATGTGGTAGAGGTCCATTCGACGGATTAAACCCGGCACCTGAACCCGTATAAACGGTTTGTAGTAGCAATCAACCGAATGGATAATGACCGCGATAGAACTCCCATAGAGATCCCTTCGTTTCGCATCTCCTGTAGGAGCGATCTCCGAATCGCGATTCCCCACTCCAGCGGAGTGGAATGTCAATAGAAACTAACGATATTCGCCAATGCACTCCAGCGGAGTGCCATGTGGTAGAGGTCCATTCGACGGATTAAACCCGGCACCTGAACCCGTATAAACGGTTTGTAGTAGCAATCAACCGAATGGATAATGACCGCGATAGAACTCCAGCAAGCGAGTGAATAGCGAGCGCGGTAGAATTCCAATAGAGATCCCCTCCACGTCGCGACCTCCTTACTTGGATTAAACTTAGCGAGAGAACCGTTTAGCCGCCGCGGCGTATGTATACCAACCGAGAATTGAAAAACAATGGACTAACATGGTATCATTTTGACCGGATATATGAAAAGGTTGCACATTCTGATAAAAACAATTGATGTAAGTCACTCAAAATTAGAATGAGGATTAATTCGTATTGGTTGGGCTTGCGCGCTGTAAAAATTATCGACTGTCCATTGGGGAGGACGCGCAGTGTACTATAAAGTGAGAGTTGCACTGGAGTATCAGCCGGAAGGCTATTATGTTGTCACATCCGAGGATTTTCCCGGGTTAGTAACGGATGGCAGAACAATTGACGAATCATTGGAGAATGCTGCCGATGCGTTTCTTACCTTACTCGAATCGTACGAATCATTAGGACGTTCATTACCCGATAGCGTTATCGTAGACGAGTTTCCCAGCGCGAAGTTCCAAACAATCACTCCAAAAGACAATGCAACCAATTTTTGCTTCCAAACCGCTGTTTCGCCTAGTGGACCTGCTTTCCACACGCCGTGAATTATCGAACAGTTGCAACAAAACTAAAACGATTGGGATGTTCGGAGCTAAAAGGCTACGGCAAGGGTTCGCACCGAGGGTGGTTAAACTCACGTAACCATAAGATTGCCACTTTGCCGTATCACGGCGGCAAAGATGTGCCGATAGGAACCCTCCGTGCAACTATTAAGGATTTAGGAATAGACTGGGAAACTTTCAGGAACGCATAACGCTTTTTTTATGCAATGCCTTCTCTATCCCCAATAATCTCCACACGGTCATCTCCAAAACTCGCATTTTCCTACTAGTATTCGCTAACCCCACCTCCGAGAAAAAGTCAGAAAATACCTAGTGCGAAAGATTTTTGGCACAATAAGCTATAATCTTCCAAGTGCGTAAACTGTGAAATTGAAAGCTACAATTCCGTCTAGGTCGCTCCTGCTGCAGTTGCAAATCCGTCAAATCTCTATCTAACCTGTAGGCTGGGTTAAACCCTGTAAATCCCAGAAATTTTACACCCATATTCTCGCACCGGAGGATTGTAGGCGGGGCGAATGATGATCTTCCAGCATTCCACGCTACCATCCTTCCAATCCTATTCTTCCGCTTGATCGCGGAAGACAAACTTCAATACTGAAATTTGCAGATTGCCTCAATCGCAAACCGTGGAGCTCCTTCCTATGCCGCTTGAAACAAGCCAATCCCGGGCGTCCCCGGAGAAACCGAGTCCATCTTTTCTCACGCCTTGGCGTACAATTGCGGTCGGATTGGCGCTGGTACCCCTCAACTGTTACTGGGTTATCCTGTCGGAGGATATATGGAACGCCGGGCATCCGACGCTTACAACGCTATTTTTCAACACGGTATTCAGTCTATTTGTCCTCCTTCTAATCAACCGGTTACTGCAGAAGATCCCTCCGGTACGGGCGATGCGGCGCGAGGAGTTACTGACGATCTACGCCATGCTGTGTGTCGCCACCTCGATTGCCGGGCATCACTTTCTCCCGCTGCTTGTCCCGACCATTCCGTATGCCCATTGGTTTGCCACCCCGGAAAACGAATGGGTGCAGCTTATTCACCCTCACGTTCCCTCCTGGCTGACAATCAGCGACAAAAGAGCTGTTCAAGGATTCTTCGGCGGGCAGTCCACCCTTTACACCGACCTGCACCTCTATACCTGGATGGTCCCCGTATTCTGGTGGACGCTATTCATCCTGGCGCTGCTCACGGGAATGCTGTGTCTCTGCGTGATTGTCCGAAAGCAGTGGGTCGAGCGTGAGAAACTCGCCTATCCTGTCATTCAGGTGCCGCTCGTGATGACACATAGGGAGTCGCGGGTATTCAAGGCAAGGATACTGTGGGCGGGGTTCGCCATTGCTGCGGGGATTGACACTCTCAACGGACTCCACTTCCTATTCCCGGCAGTTCCCTATCTGCACGTCAAACTGCGGGGTATCGGCCCCCTATTCACGGAGCCGCCGTGGAACGCTATCGGCTGGACCCCCATTTCGTTTTATCCGTTCGTCATCGGCATGAGTTTTTTCTTACCGCTGGATCTATCCTTTTCTCTCTGGTTCTTTTATCTCTTCAGGAAGATACTTCAGGTACCGGTAGCTATCGCCGGCGGCCACAGTTATCCGCGAGGCAGCGGCCGTTTTTTCGATTATCAAGCCCAAGGCGCGTGGCTGGGAATAGCCGTGCTGGCGTTGTGGCTCACGCGTCGACACTTCGCGGCGGTGTTCCGGGGGCTGCTCCGACCTCGAACCGCCTCGGATCCGGAGGAAGGGCGGCGTCAGCGATGGGCGTTCGGAGGACTCGCCGGGAGCATGTTGTTTATCCTTGGGTTCTCCTACTATGCCGGCATGTCGCTATGGGTCATTCTGGTGTTTTTCGGTATCGACTTCGCCATATTTCTCGCATTGTCGAGAGCGCGCGCGGAAAGCGCTCCCGCTCACCAGAACTTATGGGCTGTCAACGCAAGCGGTATCGTGGTGAATGTTTTCGGCTCTCGTCGATTGGGGCCGTCGAACCTGAGTGTTATCGCCCTCTTCCGGTTTTTCAACCGCAATTATCCCAGTCATCCAATGCCGGAATACATGGAAAATCTCAAAATCGGCGAGCAGGCGAACATAGGCCTCCGGCATCTCGTGATTGGCATGATGTTGGCGGCGGTCGTGGCAATTCCCGCCTCCTTTTGGATTCTACTGCACTATTCTTACGAAGGCGGGATGCCGTTTGTGTTCAGCGGTAGGGAAGGCTTCGGGGCGATGCATAAAGGGTTGTCTCACCCGTCGGGAATGAACTATGGCGCGGTTCTAACAATGGGGCTGGGTTTTAGCTTTACCTTGCTACTGATGGCGATGCGCCAACGATTCCTCTGGTGGCCATTTCACCCGGCGGGCTACGCCTTCTCCATCAACTTTGGTACGGACTATATTTGGACCTGCTTGCTGATCAGTACGGTGCTAAAATGGGCAATCATCAAATTCGGCGGGTTACGCGCCCATCGGAAAGCCGTTCCATTCTTCTTGGGGCTGGTGCTCGGGGAA
Organism: Candidatus Poribacteria bacterium; assembly: GCA_028820655.1. Taxonomy (GTDB): domain Bacteria; phylum Poribacteria; class WGA-4E; order WGA-4E; family JAJDTR01; genus JAJDTR01. Next base: position 156,122 of record JAPPIK010000051.1, read on the forward strand.
TTTGTGGTAGGTAGTTTTTGGAGCGCGCTCGGGATCATTCTTCACATCCCGCCCTATACCTTCTCCATTCATTAGCTCGACTTTGTACAAAAGTACAACGGTAGGATTGTACGGAAAGCCGTGCGGAACCAAGACCGTAGGCGGGAATCAAGCAAACGAATAGTGAGTGATCAAGTGACCGGATAGGATCAACTGAGCGAATAGCGAAGGATCAAACGACTGAATATGGAGAGCGATAGAAATCCAGCAAGCGAGTGAATAGCGAGCGCGGTAGAGATCCAGCAAGCGAGTGGATAACGAGCGCGGTAGAACTCCAATAGAAATCCCGGGGCAATCCACCCGTTAGCCTCTACGCGATCAACCGCCAAACGATAACTGAGCATTTGGTAGGAGCGACCTCCCGGTCGCGACTCCCCA
>JAPPIK010000051.1:156638-157726 GCA_028820655.1 Candidatus Poribacteria bacterium
ATGACTCATCAAGGGACATGGATAATGACCGCGATAGAACTCCAGCAAGCGAGTGAATAGCAAGCGCGGTAGAACTCCAATAGAAATCCCGGGGCAATCCACCCGTTAGCCTCTGCAGGATCAATCGCCAAACGATAACTGAGCATTTGGTAGGAGCGACCTCCCGGTCGCGACTCCCCACTCCGGAGGAGCGGAATTCTGTAGGGTGCGCACTGCGCACCAGCCTTTGAAAGCGCCAGCGGGAATCCACCGACCGAAATCAGGGGGCAACTGACCCTGTAACCGATCGATCTGTGGCACCGTAGGGGATCAAGGGAGTGAATAATGACTCATCAAGGGACATGGATAATGACCGCGATAGAACTCCAGCAAGCGAGTGGATAACGAGCGCGGTAGAGATCCAGCAAGCGAGTGGATAACGAGCGCGGTAGAGATCCCGTAGAACTCCCATAGAGATGTCTTTCTCCCGGCTGCGACCTCTATTGCAGCGCAAACCCTACATAGATTGACGAAAAGGGAAGAAAGGAGATTGGGGGAGTCGGCGATTGTAGATGAAGGCGTAGGTGGGGTTGAGAGGTTAAATACGAATCGCTTTCAAGCGCAATAGCGATTCTGTTTTTCAATCAGGCGGACTCAAACCGAAATGGAACGAAACCCACCAGCTCAATCCAACCCACCTGTTGATTATGAGGTTGAGATTCACTGGACGTGGGCGTTTCAAGTCGTAATGGACCGCGAACACCTGGCGGGTTCTGTTTGGCATTGACTCCATTCAAACCAGCTTGCATGCGCGCAAGCGCTTACACAGGCTTTTTTCCGTAGGCGCATTGTCCTCATACTCGCGGCCCCGGGTGGATGTCTTGATTGGCAATGTGAGCGGTCACGGTGTGGGTAAGGGTGTCGACCTTCCGGGCAAGGTTGTCGTGTTCTCGGTTCATTTGCGATCGGAGATCGTCGATCCGGGCGTTCAAATCGCTAAAGCGAGTGTCCATTTGGTGGCTTAAATCGCCTAACCGTGCATTCACATCACCAAACCGCGCATTCATATTGGAGTTAAGGTCGTCCATCCGCTTGTCGAGAGCGTCTAT
>JAPPIK010000051.1:157826-188716 GCA_028820655.1 Candidatus Poribacteria bacterium
TCGCTTGTCGAGAGCGTCTATTCGCTTGTCGAGACCATCTATTCGCTTGTCGAGAGCGTCTATTCGCTTGTCGAGACCATCTATTCGCTTGTCGAGACCATCTATTCGCTTGCCTAATGTTGATGCCATATAATAAGCAATACCCGCCACTGCAAGCAGATTGGTAACGACGAGCGCTAGTAGTGGTATTAGTTGTGTCATGGACACGATTAAATTCTCCCGCTCAAAGTTCTGAAGGTTGCACCTACTACCTATCTCGGTTCAAACTAATTGTAGTGTAGTTTCGCGACGGTGTCAAGAGGAAAGACTAGGGGTCGGTAGCGTAAGTTGGTTTGAGAGGTTAAATGCGAATCGCCATCACGTACAATAGTTGCTCCACTTTTCAATCAAGAGAACTTGAACCGAGACAGAGCGAAACCCAACACCCCAAACTGTGTGGGTTATATTTGATGTTGACACCGTCCAACCTATCGAAGATCGTCTCTCTCGCAGAATTCTGGTTTTAACTCTCCACTCATCACTGACAACTGTTTCCAGATGCATTTGCCCTGTACGGCAATCTTGACACTGCCCCGCAGATTGAGTAGAATCACTGGCGTTGGCGCGTCCACAGTCAAATACGGTAACCCTACCACAATCGAACTGTATAGCTGCCAAACGCAGCATTTTTGATTACAATGACTCAAACAGCCGATTCACTTGAGGACAGAAACATGGAACCGCCGGTCTGGCGCAAGCCGCCTCCCGAAGGGGTGGTGGAAATTGTTGGTTCCGGGGTCAGCAGCTTGGTGGAACTGACCGATGGATCTCTGCTGGCGGAAAACGGGAGCGTCTCCTCGGACGGAGGTAGAACTTGGTGCAAGCCGCGCTCATTCGGAGACGGGGTAGACGGAAACGGGTTGATGCGCCTCAATTCGGGGGCGATAGCTCTGACGATTGACGACCGGATATGGATATCGCGAGACGAAGGAGAAACGTGGGAGGGACCTCGCCACATTCCAATGGACACCGCCAGACGCGGCTTGTCTGACACGATAATCCAACTGTCCGGCGGCAGGCTGCTGTGCCCTCGAAGAACCGTGTTGGGAGGCTACCACCCCGACGATGGCTTGGGATTGCCCATTGGCGGTGCTGCACGTGTCCCGGAGTGTGAGGGTTGGGGCACCTGGAGAGGGTTGCCGGCTTCGGTCGAGGGCGAAGGTCACTGCCCCCAGATGGAGATTGCCTTCGTCTACTACTCCGACGACGAGGGACGGACGTGGAGCCCGTTTGAGGATTACGGTTGCCTGATGGGTTGGTTTGATTTCGACGGTGTGGCAAACGGCAATTGCGGGGTAACGCCCTGCGATGAGCCTTCGGTAGCTGAAACCAAAGACGGCGGGGTGTTATTCTTTGCCCGCTCCACCGTCGGCAGGATTCTCTACAGCTACAGCAGAGACGATGCCCAAACGTGGAGCGCGGTCAAACCGAACGAGTTGGCGTGCTCCTACTCGCCGCCGCGCCTGCGCCGCATCCCCAGGACAGGCGATCTAATATGCATATGGAATCAGGTTTCTCATGCGGAGATACGCCGCGGATATCTGCGGGGGCGATTGTCAGCCGCAATATCCCGCGACAGCGGTGCAACTTGGGAGAGCTTCAAGACATTGGAGGTTAGCGCCGGGTTGGAGGATGTGGATCGCATTCCCGCCGAATACCCTATTCGACCCGTGCGATCCCAGAACTATGTCGGCACCCTGCCCGATGATTACGCGAACATCTACTATCCGAACATCTGCTTTGCCGCCGACAAGGTCTACGTCATCTACTCCCGCGGTTGGATGACACAGAAAGGCGACGAGGCTCGCTTAACCAGCGAACGCGTACTGCGCATCTATCCATTGGACTGGTTTTATCAGTAGGAGCCGATGGACTCCATCAGTCGTGCCGCGAACCTGTTGCCTTAAATGACCCGAGCCGCTGTCTATCGTAGTCATTGCAACGAATAATCACACATGCTGGTGGGTGATGACATTCTTCTGTACCATAATCTGTTAGATTGTGGTGTGCGCAAACTAACAATTTAAGCGAGCGAATAAATCAAGTGGCTGAACAGGGAACGGGATAGAAATCCCCGTGTGCTGTAATTGGCTATCGGTAGGAGATCAAACGAACGAATAGTGAGTGCGATAGAAATCTTCTCCAGGTCGCGAATTCCTTGATTGCACAACCCACCCATCGACCAAACAATCTTGAAAGATTGTGTGCACATGTTATTCGAAAAGCACCGCAAACGACGCCTCATCTACAACGACGACGCATACCAGCAAACCAACCAGCACACCCGCAAACACTGGTACTACGTCACCGACGAGCAATCGTTCATCGACGCCAGAACCACGCCGACCTTCGACACACACGTCGACACCTACGTCTGGTGCGTCGGAAACGGCTGCGATCCGCCGTGGGGCCCCGTTTGGGGTCCCAAACACCGCGGCCCTGTCTGGCCCGCGCTCGGTTCATCACGGCGCGCGGCCGACCTCATCGTCGAAGCGTGCCACGCCAAGCGGGTGGAGATCTGGGGTTCGCTCCGCATGAACGACCTGCACGACAACGAACTCGACCTGGAGGAAACCAACGATCCCCTAAAAGCGGAACGACCGGAATACCTGATCGGAAAGTCCGACGACCGCAATTTGCCCGAAGAAAATATCGAGCGCATGTTGCGCACCGCCTTCAACTTCGAACGTCCCGAAGTGCGCGATTATAGACTTGATTTCATCCGCCGCAACGCCGCCGCCCACGACTTCGACGGCTACGAACTGGACTTTTCGCGCTGGATCTGGAACTTTCCGTTGGGCAGGGAACTCGAACTGGCACCGTTCATGACCGACTTTGTACGGGCGGTACGATCGGAACTGAACGCCATTGCAGTCGAACGCGGTCGTCCATACACATTGGTCGTGCGTGTGATGGATTCGATCGAGAGTTCCCATCTCCTCGGACAGGATATCGAAACCTGGTTGTCACAGGATCTGGTGGATGTCTTGGTCGTCGGCATGGGGTTAATGCCATTCACGCTCAATCTGGAGAGCTGGCGAGCCGTGGGCGAACGCTACGGTGCCCCCGTCTATCCCACTTTCTGTGCCAGACCACCCTTCCCGTGGTGTCCCGAGATAACCGGGCAGCCGTACGCGTGGCAAGAATACTTGCGCGGAGCCGCCGCCTGGTGGTGGCACAACGGCGTCGATGGCATCTACCTGTTTAACTATTTCACGCACGTCGATGTAAGGGGATTGGATAGCGAGCGTGTCCACGCGCCGCTGACGGAGATCGGTGATCAAGCCGAACTCGCCGGCAAGAACAAACTCTACGGCATCGAGCCGCTCGCGGTTGCGGGCATGTTCAGTCAGGCCTCCGAATTCGCCCCGCTGCCCATTCCGTTGGACATCCATGAACGCAGATTGTCTCTGAAGATGGGACCCGACGCGAATAATCCCACCGCGCGTTTCCGAATTCATGCCCAAACCACCGGCGGAGGCGATGGCGCGAAGGTCTGGATGCGCCTTAACCACACGCTGCTGGAGCGCCGGTTCCGGAACGGCTGCTGCACGGCGGATGTACCTCCCGGCATCATGCGCGCGGGACGCAACGACCTAACCGTCTGGTGCAGTTCCGAACTAGGCAAGACAGACAACCCGATCATCGTGCACGAAGTCCTTACCCGGGTTGAATACTAGCTCAAGTTGCAAATTAAGCAATGTGGCGCGGTTTCGACGACGCCATCGATTTAGAGTTATTTCCGAGGTTTTTACGGATGACTACCCCAACCAATCAAGCAATGATAGGAGAACGTCATTGACGGAAGACGCAGAATCGTATGCTAGAAAACGAGAATCTTCATAAGATTGTCATCGGCGCACCGCCCGGGGAATATTATACGGCTACCGTCCCCGATACGCTGGATTTGGCGGAGCGGGCGACACTGGCGGTTAACGCACTGACGAATTTTCGCCCCGACGAAGGCTACGCCATAACGCAAACATTCCGTTTCAGCCATCAGCCGCCGATGATAGGACCGCCGAACTGGCTGACACCCAAGTTCTTGAGGACATTGCCGCTCGTCCGCCTGATGTGCGGAAGCGATCAAAACCTTGATGCGGAAAGCTCGGCGTGGCGCGCGTTCCTCAACCAAATTCATCGCGACGGTTTGCTCTATTGCCCCATTAGCGGCGACGGCCCCCCGCCCAACACCTCCTACCCGATGTTCAACGGTATCTTGGCACAAGCGCTGGCGTTGCGGGTCGGGATCGACGAGGACGATGTCTGGATGCCTTGGCTCCAGCGGCTGTGGGGCGGACTGAAGCGGGGGCTGATTGACTGCGGGGAGTACGCCTATATCCCCCCGGAATGCAGCCTCGACTCGTCGGGCGGTTGGAATTGGACGCTGCGCGGCGGCGGCGATGCGCCGGGATATCTCCCCTACACGCCGCCCGACGAACCGATACACGATTCGCAGGGGCAGGAAGGCACGGTGAAGTTCGAGCACGCCGCCCCGATCAAGGCGCTAATGCAATGTTACCAAATAACCGGCGACGAAGAGGCGCTGAATTGCGCGCGAAAACTGGTCAAGTTCTGCCTGAAGCCGGCGCTCTGGAGCCAGGAGACCGACGACACGAGCGTCCCGCCGCATGAACACGGTCAGTTCACCGGACATTTCCACGGGAATATGGGTTTCTTGGAGGCGCTGCTGCATTTCGCCCTTAACGAGAAAGATCTCGCGATTTCGCAGCTTGTGCGGGAAGGCTACGAACATGCGCGCCGCCACGGGGTCGTTCGACTGGGATTCATGCCCGGTTGGATCAAGCCGATGATGGGGCGGGATATCGAGTGGAGTTTGGAACAGAATGAAGGCTGCGGGGTTGCCGACACGCTGATTCTGGCGATTCGGCTCACGGATGCCGGTCTGGGCGACTACTGGGATGATGTGGACGGTATGGTTCGCAACCACTTCATTGAGTTGCAGGCGACCGACCTGGAGCGTATGCGGCGCACTTGCGGAAGCGGCGCATACGATGAAGTGCACCGGCAATACCTAGGCGGTTTCACGCAAGCAAAGCTGCTTGTGAATCCCCACTCCTCCGTTTTCGGATGCTGTACCGCCAACGGCAGCCGCGCGCTATATACCGTGTGGGAAGGCATCACGCGGTTTTCCGACGGCGTAGCCACCGTGAATCTGCTCCTCAATCGGGCATCGCCGTGGTTGGATATCCACAGTTACCTCCCCTTCGAAGGAAAGGTTGTTATCCACAACAAGCAGGCGAGGGCTGTTTACGCGCGGCTCCCAAGTCGGATCGACGCGGCGCAAGTTGCCTGTCACGTGGATAGCAAGGTGGTTAGTCCCCAGCGCGTTGGAAGATACATCCGGTTCGACGCTCTTTCCGGCGGCGAGGAACTTCACCTCGAATTTCCAATGCGGGAAACCACCGAACGCTATACCATCTGCGACACGGTGTACACCGTGAAGTTTAGAGGCAATACGGTGATCGACATCACCCCGCGCGAAACGGAAGACACGGAGAACAAATATCTCTTCTTCCAGCGCGCACACCTCAAATCGGGGAGTACTCCGATGCGCGAGGTCAAACGGTTTGTCCCCGCACAGCCTCTGCCCGTGCAGTAAACGACATGCGACCACGAGGACGCAGGGGACACTTACCCCCAATGTTTAGGCAGTTATGAACGAAAATTGTGCGGTTAGCTAGGGAATGTATAGCTATCTGGGGAGATTAGAAAAAAGATGCGGGGCCTTCTGTAAAATATATCCTGGCGGGCGAATCCGAAGGCAGTTTTGGGACAATAGAAGTTTCAGTTCTGATGCGATTCCTAAACCTGCCAAGATAATGGAGGGTGATTCGGTAGGATGAGTATCTAGTATGCGCCCTCGCGGCTTACTATTGCAAGGATGGTACACATTCTCGCCTGTTTGTCCGTATGGTAAACAATCCTATAATCCCCAAGTTTATATCTGTATTCATCTTGCCTTCCCTTCAACCTGGCAATGTGAGGATTTCGGAACGGGGATTCCATTATTTCGTCCAGTGCTTCGTTTACTCGCTTTTTTGTACGTTTATTAAGGCTTTTGTATTGCTTCCTTGATTCATTGATGAAGCGGTAATCAAACATCTTCTTTTGGAATGAATTTTCCCTGCCTCATTTCTTCTCTCGCCCGATTCAAAGAAGCTACGATCGATTCATCGGTGTACAAAAAATCATCATCATCTTCAGGGATTGCCATATCTTTAGCTAACGTTGGCGGCTCAGCAATCTCTTGATTTATAGATTTCGGATTTTTCGCTGCGCCCATGACAAACCTCTCTCTTTTCTCAAATTCTGCTAACTTGGAATCACCCGTTCTCGACTATGGCATATTAACACTTGGCAGAAGAGGGTGTCATGTAGAAAGGTCAAGCATATGTCAAAGCGTATGCCTGAACCTATCGCCAATGATAACGCGCCATTTACCCTAAAGGATAAAGGGATTGATGGTAGGGCGGTTTGCGTTGTTCTATGAGCGTATTAATCTACCCTGCCGATAGAGGTTGCGAGGGTTTACTTTATTCGCATTTTGCTAGATTACGCTAAATTTTGCTTGACACAAACATTACCTGCTGTTTACAATTTTGCACAGCAGTTATTGAGTTAATCTCCTATATCCCGACATGGATTGAAAAACTAATGGAGAGTAAGGGACAATGAAAATGGACAGCACTGTTACATTCCGAATAACTCTTATCCTGAAGCACCAACCCGATGGGGTTATTACCGTAAAGTGTAAAGAACTCCCCGAACTGCTAACTGAGGGTGATTCGGTTGAGAAGGCGCTAGAGAGGGCTAAAGATGCCTTTATAACCACCCTGGAACTGTATGAGGATTATGATCGTGAGTTGCCCAGTGAGATTATCGTAAGGGATATAGCACATTCAAAACCAAAATTTAGCACACTTACACCAACAGAAGGTGTATCGGATTGGTGCTTCCAAGCCATTATGCCATCACCCCAAGAATTAGGAAGCTATGCCACTTAACTATCGAAAGGTTAAGAAAAAGCTGAAAAAACTTGGTTGTGAACAACCACCTAAAAAGAGCAGAGGATCTCACCGAAAGTGGAGAAATCCCAAGACAAATAAGACTGGCATGATCCCCGACAATGGAAGTAAAGATATTTCTGATTATACACTCCGTGAGGGGCTAGAGCAACTTGGAATCGATTGGGAAACATTCAAAAATATCTAATCCACAGCAGAATCCTTCCCCCCTTACAGTAAACCTACCCACCCCATCTTCACCAACTATCATTGATGACAGAGCGGTAATGCTTTTTTCCCTGCTACTTTCACCTGCATCGATCTAAATCCGATTCTGCCTTTCCTAACCACTTTTCAAGCCTACCCCCAAAATGGAGCAAAATAGTATCTGCCTGAAATCCAAGGGTTATCTCCTCTCTAGGTGATAGTTGATTTCAAGGTTGACACGGCAATGACAAACTGTCAATATAAAACAGTCTCGGTACTATGAAAGCATTGAATACAGGGCAATTATGGGCATTCTCCTGGGTGTTAATCCATATAGCCAACCCCGACCTCGTGAATAGATGAAGTGATGCCAAGAGTAGTCAATGAGGAAGAATTAAGTAAATTACTAAACTACGCAGCATCGGATAGGGGTTGTCTACAGGCAAAAAGGGGTGATTTTGTCCATCGGGTTGAACAAATACCAAATCGTGCCCCAACCGATCATGGGCATTGGAAACCCATCAACACGGAATCAAAAGGGTCAATCGTATGAGTTAATATTGGGGATAAGTTGATTTGAAAACATAAAATGTGATATCGTAACTATGCGCATAGTTGTAGACTCACGTCAAAATCGTGTGCCGATAACTTTGGACTCCGAATCGTCACGGACAAACCCGTGATTTCGGCGGCGGCGGGATAGGTCTTCCCGGTACGTTCTTTTGACATGAAGTATGTTTCTCTATTTCCCTGTTGCATTCACTTTTGGCTCGGACATGTGCCGTTCGCGTTGACATTACACTATCGACGAACCAGTGCACATTCAATCACCGGTTCTCGCTCTCCGAGCCGCCTAAACACACGACCGAGAACGAAACGTATTTCGAAGAGGTGAACCAATGAAACGTCTAATTTATGCGTCACTCGTGGTAACTGCGGCAATAGCCTCTCTCAGTCTGACGATGAAAACCAGCGAGGCCGAACTCAATATCAGGAGCGCCGTAGTCGCGCTGAGTTTTGACGAAGGTGAAGGAAAGCGAAGCAAGGATATCAGTCAAAATGGGAATTTCGCGACACTCATGGGCGGTGCCACGTGGGGTGAGGGAAAATTTGGCGGCGGCGTGGTGCTGGATGGCGAGGATAGCTATGTCGAAGTGCCAAACGCCAACGATGCTTGGGCATTTGGAGACGATGACTTTACCATGGCCGCCTACGTTCTTATGGATAAACGAGGAAAAAACAGACGTTATAACATCGCGGGCTATACCACGACACATCAGGGTGCGGTGTTCTGGGACGGATGGTGGTGGAGATTAAGACACTGCTGCGCCGGCGAACAGTTGTATTTTTTCCATTGTATAGATTGCGGCGGGGGAGGAGGCGGCGGTACGGAAATGGGCCCCCAAGTCCCCGGACGCTATAAATATATGGAGTGGCATCATTACGCGGTGGCACGCAGCGGAAACACGATGAAGATGTATTACGATGGAAAACTGATCGGGGAGAAAAACTGGACCACCAATATTGTGGCGGGCAATGCCAAAGGCGCGCCCCTAAACATTGGAAGAACATCAATACCGCGCGAAGAACACTATTTGGACGGAATAGTAGACGATGTTGCCGTCTTCAACATTGCGTTGTCCGACGAGCAGCTTATGCAGATTGTCGAGGTGGGATTGGCTGACACATTAGCCGTTTCTACGTCAGGCAAACTCGTCACGACCTGGGTACACATAAAGAAACCTAGATAATTTCTTTTCAGCATAGTGGGATCCCCCGTGTGCCGAAATTCGCTCTACGCCAGCCGGTAGGAGCAATTTGCGAATCCCCGTTAGGCTGCCGTAACACGACAGGTTTTTTACTGTTCAATACTAACGGGGTTTAGCGCGACAATAATGTTCTGCATCCCCTAGGTGATTCACCCTTTAGCCAATATTAATCAGTGGAATCCTTCAATCTGTCCAATCCGTGATTCGGACAGGTTTTAATATGAAAACAGAAGTAACTTCCCAAGATGTTGAACTTTACCAGCGCGAGGGCTGGCTCATAATCGAAGACTTCCTGACCCCCGACGAACTGGGGGAACTGTGTTCCGCCATCCATGCTGCCGTGACGCAGATGGGGACCACGAGGATTGCCGACGGAGGAGAGAGCAACCAATCGCAGGTTATAGAGACGGATTCCTACTACAACAGAGTATTCCTACAGCGCGTCAATCTGTGGAAGATCAATGACACTATCAGGAAGTATTTTCAGAACCCCGATTTAGGGAAACTGCTATGCAAACTTGCGGGCGTTGACGGCATCCGCGTGTGGCACGATCAAACGCTGCAGAAACGCGCCTGGGACAACCCCACGTCCTGGCACATAGACGATCCCAATTGGTCATTTTACTCTCCCGACGCCATCTCCATTTGGATTGCGTTGGATGATGCGACGATTCAGAACGGTTGCATGTATTATCTTCCCGGAACGCACAGGCGAACAAATTACGAAAAGAAGGGGCACTTTGGGCCCAACATGGGAGCTCTCTTCGACGAATATCCCGAATTCAAGGAGATTGAGCCTGTGGCAGCCGAGATGAAGGCTGGGTCCGCCGGTTTTCATAACGGACTCACCGCCCACGCGGCGGGCCCCAACATGACGCCGAATCCGCGCCGGGCGATGACCTGCATCTACATGCCGGAAGGATCGACCTACAACGGCCGGCAAAACGTCCTGTCCGACGAACAGGTAGATAGCCTCGATATCGGAGACATCTTGGACGACGAATCTCAAACCCCGCTCGTCTGGTCAAATCGGTCTGATGCAAACAGCTTGTAGTTTCTGTAGGATCAAGCGACTGGATAAGGAGCGCGATAGTAAATCCCTCGATCTCCAGGTCGCGATTCAGTGGCGTCAACTGAGTGAATAGCGAAGACGATTGTAGGGCCCACGCAATCGAAATCCCACCAGCCTTTGAAAGCGTGGGCGCCAATCTTCAATTGTCAAACTGCAAATGGAATCCGCTGCGGGCTAAATTGTAGGGGACGGCCCCTGCGCCGGACCACGATTGCAACTGACATTGTAGGGTGCAATCAAGCGACTGGATAGGGAGCGCGATAGCCAATCTTCTGCGCACCGGCATTTAAAACACTGGCGCCAATCATCATATCGCAAATGTAATCCCCTACGGCTGATTTATAGCGGACGGTCCCTGTGCCGGCCCATGATTGCGGCTGGCACCGTCGGAGTGCACATCCGCACTCCTTACACAGGCCGTAGGTTGGAATCAAGCGAATGGATAATGATCAACTAAGCGATCAGTGACGGCGATAGTAAATCCTGCGCGATACGTGTCCTATATAGCACCGCGAAACCCAACTCCTGTAGGAGCGACCTGTCGCGAGCAGAACTCGTTCCTACTACAATCTCACGCTTCCATGATAGAAACATCGTACTTCTTGATGTGCTCATCCCCGGTAACGAATGTAAACCCTTCAACCTTAGCCTGCGCGACTAGCAGACGATCAAATGGGTCATTGTGATGACGTGGGAGATCAGCAACGGCTAGGGCATGGGGAATCGTTATCGGCAGCGGTTGAAATCGATTGGCTGTTAATGCCGCTTCCAAATTGGACGGTATATCAATCTTACCAAGCGCGCCCTTAATCACTATTTCCCACGCGGCGGCGGCACTGACAAACACGAGATTCCTCCCATCTGAAATCGCCGCACGTGCTGTTTCGGAAAGCGTCGCGTCATCGGATAGCCACCATAGCAGCACATGTGTATCAAGAGAAAGAACCATTAGTCCCCCTCCTCGAAAAATGCCGTAAATTCTTCCGGCAATTCGTCGAAGTCGTCCGCAATCCTCACCCTTCCGCGCCAGAACCCCGGCTGACGGGGAGCGTTCCCTTCATCGTAGCGAACGAGTTTCGCGACCGGCATCCCCGCTTTAGCGATGATTACCTCTTCACCGGCTTGCGCCCGCTCAATGAGCTGCGAAAGTCGAGTCTTGGCTTCATGAATATTGGTAATGTTCACCCTATCCTCCTTATTAGCTAAACTTAGTCTAGTCTATTACACGGAGAAAGTGTACACCAACGGTTCTCTGAATATCAAGTCTTGATTGACTCGTTCTCAAGGATCAAGCTAATGAGTAAGATTTGCTATCACGTTCGCAGTTCACTCACTTGATCGATAGAAACCCTGAACCAACCTTTGAAACCCTCAATTGGGCGACACGGCATTCATCTTCGTAGCCTCGTAGTCTTCCAAACAAGGAAATCTTCGAATGTTACTTGGCGCGCTTAATCCGCCCCCACGATGTGGTGAGTTTTCCGATCGGTCCCACAGATGACGGATCGTCCATTACCAATTCACCGACGTCCTTCTGATGATCGGAGAGCCGCAACCCGTCAACGACGCAATTCGTAGGGAATTTCGGATCGGGCGGAGAAGCGTTGTTAACCTCAAAGGTTTGCGCGAACAGGGTTGGCCCCCGTTTGAAATTGGATTCACCCTCAAGTTCGCCGTCCAAGTAGAGTTTCAAGCCGTCGCGTCCCCACGTCCCCGCCATGTGGTGATGATCGCCCTTTTTCCACCTGAGCGGGGCGCTGTCGGCATTATGCCATGAACCACCGCTTTTGATCCGCATCCGTGCGATCCCGCCATTATCAAACTGCAGAAATACGGCATCGCTGCCGCGTTTGTAAGTCATGAACATGAAGAGTTCACCTGAAATCTCGTCGGAATCAAGTCCCATTGTTACCCATAACTCAACCGTGCCTTCATCAAGGTTGACGAATCTGTCCTCCACCGGGAAGTGAATGACATCGCCAACTTTCTCGCTGACAAAGCCGTTGCCAAATTTACCGGGCTTGAAGCTCCCGCCGTCAACGGTGCCGCCCTCTTTTTCAACTTCCGCTTTGCTCTCTAAAGCGGAAAAGAAAGTCTCTTCTGCCATAGCGACAGAGCCGCAAAGCATCACCATCGTCAAATAGCACAATATTTTCATGGAGGTTCTCCTATTTTTGTAAAATTGTGAAAAGACAATAGAAAATACCGAAGGGATCCCACCGGCCGTTGAAAGCACCCTACAGCAGTCCGTAGGTTGGGATCAAGCGAATGGATAATAACCGTGATAGGTGTCCTATATAGCACCGCTAAACCCAATTACTGTAGGAGCGATTTCCAGGTCGCGATTCAGTGGCATAAACTTAGTAAATAACAAAGATGATGGTAGTTCCCACGCGGGAGAAATCCCACCAGCCTGTAAAAACGCGGGCGCCTATCTACAATTGTCAAACTGCAAATGCAATCCCCCACGGACTTCGATGTAGGGGACGGCCCCTGTGCCGTCCCATCATTGTTGCTGACAATGTAGGGAACTTAGATCTGCCTTCTCTACTACGCAAGAACGTGAAAACTTGCCCAATGGAGTGTTGACATTGGTTATTGGTCTGCTGAACGGGGCTGGCGGTTAGAAACTAAGCGTGAAGAGATTGGTATAGCCATTATAAATTAGAACGCATTGGCTCAAAATATCTCTGCCGATTAGACATTGGATGGGCTGCTTCTGTAATGGCATCGCGGTGACAAGCATGTCATTGACAACTATATTGTTCGGGAATATCATCCGTACGACGTATTGGAGACATCTTACATCGGTAGAAGTAGGCGTGTTTATGGGAACCTCACCAACGGGATTCAAATCCAAGCTGCGAGGAATATCGTCCCGAATTGCTGTGTGAGATGCCCCCGTATCTATCATGGCATCTATATCAATAATCGGCGGCGTTCCCTCGGTAGGTGTCATGGAGGCAGCGGTGAGTTTTACGGGAACAACCAACCCGAAGTCTCGGACAGCATCGTTGGCAATAGTAAAGGACGGCATACGGAATTAAAACTCCAACAGGTTCGATGTAAAATGCGCAGCCCTTTCAATATGGGTAATTTCCCTAACCAAGAACGGAACGTTACCACACTGCCGATAACCTTGTTGAATGGCGTCAAGATTGGTATCAAAGACGTCAATTATTCTGTCATCTTTAATCAAGGCAAACCTACCCGCATTGGATGCGAGCAACTCGGATTTATGCGCTTCAAACGTCTGAAGTTCTTTTTCTAATGGACTCGCCATGATATTGTCCTTTCGGGCTGTACTGGGCGCTCATTTAAAGCAGATTGTTACCAACCGTATTTTATCATTATTCGGGAAAATGGTCAATGCAAAGGGTTGCGGATGCAGGGGAATCGCACCCGATTCGAGAATATCTGAGACTGCAAATCGGTTGGATACCCTCGAATCCCCTCTCTCCACCGCCATTTTCCGTAGGAGCGACCTCCAGGTCGCGAATCCTTTCCCAACGAATATGTAGGGAACGCAGATCTGCGTTCCCTACGCGGTAATCCTATCGAATTCCCTCACTCCGCCTCGGCATCCTGGTCCGCCAACTCGACCCACGACCCTCGACGCGCCGCGAGCACCGCGGAATCGGTGAAAATCTGCACCCGCCACCCGTCATTCAGGCTCGGATGATCGGACGCCTCGCCCGCCAACTCCCGTTCCAACGCCGGAAAAACAAAATTCTCGAACCGGTTGCCCGGGGTCGAGGGGTGAACCTCCTCAACTTCAGGCACATCCTCTCCGGATCGCAGCACCGAAACCCTGCTGTAGACGCGGTCAATCGCCAACGACGCATCCGTCCCGTGCAGTTCCACCTCCGGCGCGAGTCCTTTCCGCAGAATCGGGGCATGAGAGAGGACGATAGAGCCTACAGCGCCGCTATGGAACTCCCACGTGATCGTGGCATAGTCGGGCGCCGTGCCCTTGCGCTGTTTTTCGCTGTCCGCTTTCGTGTGCGACGCGCCCCATTCGATGGCGTCATTGAGGTAGACAGTGCCGAGGTCAGGCTTGGGAGGCGTGATGGTTTCGGCATGAGCCAGCACCCGCTTCGCCTCGGTGCCGGTGAGCCAGCGCACCGCGTCGTAGGCGTGCGATCCGACATCGGCGATACTCCCCGCCGCCGACAGCGCGGCATCGTCCCGCCAGGTGAACGGCATCGCCGCCGGGCGCGGGTTCTGCCAGCGGTAGATAATCGCCCGGATATCGCCTAACGTTCCCGCATCGACAATCGCCTTGCCCCGCAGGAACAGCGGCTCGCACCGCGCCCAGAACGGCACGAAGTGGGACAATCCCGCCTCACGGTACGCCTGCCGCATCTCGTACGCCTCGCCGACGTTCATTCCTATCGGCTTGTCGCAAAACATGTGTTTCCCGTTCTTTGCGCTCGCCATCACCGCTTCGTGGTGCAGCGCGTCCGGCGTTGCCACGATGACGAAATTTACGTCCGGCTGATCGACGACCTGACGCCAGTCATCCGTGATGAAATCGCAACCGTCCTCCGCTGCCGCGGCCTCCAGCCGCTCACGGTTCCGAGCGCACAACGCGACGATTTTCGCGTCTTGGCTGGATTCGCGTATCTCCTGCCTGTACGCCGATCCGATAAACCCTGTTGCCCCAATCACACCAACACGAAACTCCATACTGTAATTCCCTTTCTAGTGTTATTGTACGATTCCGTTTGAATTAGTACCTTATGCGAGTTGTCCCAACATAATAGAAAAAGACGTAAAGTAATACGTAATGCGTAATACGTAAGAAAATCTGTTACGATCAACCGAGTGAACAAAGAGGGCGATAGTAAACCCCATTACGTATTATATGGCGCTATGACATTTTACTGCGTCGGTTCCATAAATAACATGTGTAACCCTCGTTACGCTTTCCCCGGCCAATTCCAATGCACGAGATCGTCGCTCCAAGCCAGCGCCAGCGAGGCGTTCCCGTGCGTCTCCTTCGGCTGAATCTCGCGTGAGACGGAACCGTGGAAGAACATGATGTACTTCCCGATTTCCGGCGCGCGGCGCAAATCCAAGACGTGCCCCGCAGTGAGCCGCCCCGCCGCCCAGTCCCATTCCGCCTGCCCGAGGGTCAGATGCCCGGCATCCCTCCACTGCGTCATGTCCTTCGAACGTTTGATCCCGACACCGTTGCGCGGCGAGTGAAACAGCACGTACTCATCGTCCTCGACCAATACGCACACATTTTCGCCGCAATCGATTCGTCCCGCATAGCTCCACGTCTTGAAATCGTCCGTGTACGACATACTCGCACCGTTCTGTTTGTAAAAGCACCACCATCTACCCGGGATGTCCTTGTCTTCCAACAGATACGGGTCGATCATGCGCCCCATCTCCACTTCGGGAACATCCGGTCCCTTGACGGGAATCAACTCCGGCTCGCTCCAATGCGTCAAATCATGGCTGCGCATCAGGAATAGCCGCGCCGTGCCATCGCCAAAGTTGTCGCCGCGCATCGGATAGGTCTGTAGGCACAGAATCCATTCGCCGCCGTAACGAATCACGTTCCCCGGACTCGAAAAATTGAGCCGCCGATCGGTCGGCGTCAATAGCTTTGACTCGCTCCAGTCGACGAGATCCCGGCTCTCCGTCACGGCGGTATGAGAGTAGTAAACCCCGTCCGTTTCGGCATACACCCGTGTGTGAAACACGCGAATCAGCCCGTCGTGATAGTGTCCCGCCGGGTCGCGGTTCGCCGCGTATGCGTCGCCGCGCAGGAACGGGGGATGCGGAATCGCCTCCCAATCAATTGGCGGCTTGAGAGTTGCCATGGTTCTTATACCATTACTTTAACATCCAAGTGGTTTGATTACGGGGATCAAAATGAAAAAATAGCGCGGAGCGGAGTAAGAGCTCTCGCCTTCGGGAAAAATCGGCGGGGCAAGGGATCTCTATCGCCCTCACTATTCGTTCGGTTGATTCCCGCCTACGGAGAAAGTGAAAGAAACAATTCAGAATGTACATGCACCATTATTCAAGCAACATGGTATTTCCTTTCTACCGTGGCGGTCTCCTCGAACTGAAAAGCGTAGAGGCTCGCCTGATGCAGGTGAAACCGCAGCCGCACCGGCTTGTTCCACAGCGCGCGAACGTCCGGATCTCCACGCCAGCGCACCGTGTGCCAAATCTGCTTGGGATTGTCCGAGCATACCGCATCGCATTCCTCCGCCGAAAAGCCTTCGTACGGCTTGAATTTCGGGTCGAGCGCCTCAACCTTCAGGTATCCGCCGTAAGCCTCGGCGTTGACCTTGAGCGAGTTGCCTTCAAACACAAACTGCCGCGTGAAAACGCTCCCCTGTTCATAGGTTGGCTTGAGTTCCGCCCAACCGTCCTCCCGCAAGATGAGCGCGGTGATGGCATTCGCGAGTAGCCGCGGGTAGGTCCCCAAGGCGTCCTCCAACGCCGTTTGGTCCCGTTCGTGCTGCAGGAACTTTTCGGTGTTCAGCGCGTTAGGCCTTCTCTTCGACAGCCGCTGTTTCTGCGGGCGTATGTCGTGGAGGACATACGTCTTGCCGTCGTGCACCAACTGTCCCGCCACGCTGTCCGAGAAAAAGCCGTAATCGTAGTGGCCGGGCGTCCCGTGCGTTGCCCACGGGCCCGCATCGCCGACCCGCCGCCAATGAATCCCGTCACGGCTGGCGTACAACCCGAAATAAGCGTAGGCCTGTTCCCAGTGGTTGTAGGTGGAATCGCCGTCATACTCCGATATGTGCCGCCGCGAAAAATCGTGGACGCTGGGGATACCCTCCGTGAAGAACTCCGTCGCGATCCCGATGTATTGACCGCCGATTTTGCGAACGGACATATCGTGAAATTCGAGGTTGGGCGGTAGGTTCGGGTCGACATCCACGGACAGCACTACCCGCTTGGGCGACCAGTTAACGAAGTCCGCGCTTTCCTGCCGTCCAATCTGACGCTTTCGGTGCAGAATATTCCAGTGGTGCGAATACTGACTGTAAGAAATCCACTTCTGAATCGATTCGTCCCAAATGGGGCGCTGATAGTGGTGTTTTCGAAAACGCGCCTCCTCCTCGCTGATCGTCGTCCACCGCAACCCGTCGGACGAGACGAGAAAGCTCCTGTTCAGGTTCATGAGATACTTGCGCGACTCGTCGCTCCGATCACGATTCAGCGCCAACGCGATGTCCTCAGCGGCGTCGGTTAGCACGATATTGGTGGCTTTGTGCTCGTTAAACGGGATGCATTTCTCGCTCAGCGGCTTCTCCCAATGCAGCGGGTCGGTCGTCTCGGCGTAGCACAACATCCGCTTGTCGTACGCCTCTTCAAAATCCCTGATGTACCACATCTTGAACTTCCCGTCATCCGGGTCGTACAGCGCCGACACAACGAAAGCCCAGTGCTCGAAGTACCCCTTGGGGGCATTGCGCTCCCACGGGGTTTCCATCGGATCGATAATCGGCTGCTCCGGCCGACCCGGTTTGGGAAAGACGCGCTCCACCCCTTCAAGGCGATCAAGGATGAAATTGTCGAGAAACAACTGCTTCTCCGTTCCGATGTGAAGGAAGGGGATCTTGTAATCCGGCGGAATGTAGGGATAAAGCTCGTCGACCGGTCGTTTTCCCGGTACGATGCCCTCCGTCTTCCGTTGAAGATCCAGCGCTTCCGTCGGGCTTTTCCTTTCGGGCATATCCGTCATGGGCTGATCTTCTTATTCTAGGACTGTTGCGGCTCTTGTAGGGGACGGGCCCCGTGCCGTCCCGTAATTGCTGCTGAACGTGCTCCTTCCCACTCAATCTAAATCAATAATTCGGCGTGGTTGAACATCGTGAATTCCAACAGGCCATCTAATCTGTGAAATCTGCGTAATCCGACTAATCCGTGATTCAGACAATGATTCCCTTCTCCACTACCCGGCAACTGAGCGAATAGCGAAGGCGGTAGAAATCCACTGACCACTAGCTACTGGTCACTGCCCACTGCCTTTCCTCACTCCTCACCATCAAACCCGAACGCATACAGCTTCGCATCCTCCAACGTGAACCTCAACCGAACCGCTTCGCCCCGGTACGTCGATAAATCGCCCCCGGACGCCCAACCGACCTCCGCGTCCGTCACATCACCCGATAAGGGCAGACCCTCCTCAAGCGTCCGTCCCTCGGCGTCGAGAATTGCAGCGCGCACCGTTCCTCCCGCCGCATCGGCGCTAACGCGCAACCGCCGCCCCGCGCATACGACCGGATTGGTTGTCACACTGCCCGCGATGTTCGGCGCGGCGGGTTGCAACCCCGCGAGACCGTCCGGGCGCACCGTTGCCAACGCGAGGTACCCCTTTCGCCAACCGTAATGCGTATCGTCGCTTGCGCCGTAGTAGATTCTGATTTCATCCGGAAGGAAGATGGGAACGCTGGCGTACACGCAACCCCAATCGTAATCGCCCATTTCGTCCGATGTGTCGATGAGCGGCGTGCCCGGGTCAATGATGTGCCATTCCCATGTATCCGGGCTCCAGGCAAGCTCGCAGTGCACCCGATCCGTCTCGGCGTTGAAAATCATCAGAAAGCCCAGGTAGAGGTCGGCATGGTGACAGATGGGCATCACGTAATACTGCCGGTGGTTCTCCAGCGGATCGAGCACAATTTGCGCGTCGGTCCAATGGATAAAGTCTTCCGAGTCCGTGCGCGAAATGGGACGCAGCGGCACGTCTTGATTTCCCGCTCTGCGTTCCGCCCATGCCAACGGGCGCGAGCACGAGACATACTTGCCTATATCCGGCGCCCACATCCAGGTGTGATGCGAATCGCCGCGCGCCGCACTCTTGTTTTCTACGAGAATCTGATCGCCCCAATGAACCCCGTCCGATGAAAACTTGACGCTCAGCCCGTGCCGCGCCGCAGGCACATCCGAGGCGTAGAGCATCTTGTAACGTCTCGCGGGATCGGTCTCGTGGGGGTCTTTGAGGGCGCCGGGCCCGTGCGAGGCGCGGATCACAAGGTTATTCTCCTTGCTCCCCTCATACTCAACCAGCCCCAAATTCGGTTTCTCCCACGAAATCCCATCCTTTGACGCGGCGTAACAAAGGCCCATCTCCCGGCGCTGGTTCTGCACTTTCGTATAGGCGATGGACGCCCGTTGTTCGAGCGGCGTGCCCGCTGTCGCCGTGTCGACGATGAAGGGGTTGTACCAACATTTGAAAAGCCTATCCGCGTCGTCGAAGATCGCGTTGGGATACAGGTTGTCGTAGCGCAACTCCCAAGGTCTGTCCTCGCCGAACAGTGGATTGGCGGAGTGCTTGGAGGAGGTTCCGACCTTAAGCGCCACATCTTCCGCAGCGTCGATGATGCGCGAATCAAGCACGAGATATTTACGGCGGTTAAGAGGCATTCCGATTTCTCCGTGGTGGTTATTTTAAGTTCGTTTCCTTGAATAATGGTGCATTCAAAGTCGCAATTATATCGTTCCTATATTATGTAGGCGGGGCATCTTGCCCCGCGGGCAATGCGGGTAGACAAAGTTTCTTTGCAAGTTTCGGCGCTTCGGGTTAAATGTGGAGAATGAGATTTACTTGGGCGGTCTAGCATTAAATTCCGCTTCAATCGGCAGTAGGAAATAACGAAGAATCTAAATTAATATTTCCATCGCGCAAGGATACCTATCGCGGTCGTTAGCCGCTCGCTTCATCGTTCATTTGATCTAAGCGGTGGTTTGATCCTGTAGTGACTGACGGGCGGGGAGCCCCGGGATTTCTATGGGAGCTCTACCGCGCTCGTTATTCACTCGCTTGCTGGAGCTCTACAGCATTCGCTATTCACTCGCTTGCTGGATTTCTATCGCGCTCGCTATTCACTCGCTTGCTGGATTTCTATCGCGCTCGCTATTCACTCGCTTGATCCCCTACGGTGCCGCAAATCGCACTCTAAAAAACTGTCGCAGTTTATGCGTTACGAGTCGAGACTTGCTTCGAAGCGTGTCGTAGCTTGGCTTCGTGCGGATTTTTTCGTCGTTATTGAGTGCGCGATATACTGCGATATCCTGCGAATATAACATCGTCCCCTCTCCCCGCGAGGCTGAAAAGTCTGCAGAAAAACCGCGTCAAGCGCGATGAAAGGACACCGCCCAGATAGACTCATTTGCCGCCCAAGAAAGTGCTGCACAAGGGCAAGAAATATTGAACGGTATAGGCGGTTGAGAAGTAGATTCGACATTTTACTTTATGGTTATTTCTTATCTTCGTGCAACAGCGTTGCACAAGGGCGACCGGATTTGATATTCAGCGCAAGCGCTTTGAAGGCTTCTTGACTCGCCTAGTGATCATGGACGCCTCTTACGGTACGGGTGAATAGCGTGGATTCGAGACACATGAGTATTCTACCCGGTGACCGGCGACCCAGAAGTACGGCGGCGGCGAATGTAAACCGGCTATATTATACTATACATGTGTGTAGCTTTCAACCATAAAAAATTGGGAAATATGGCAATCAATGTGAGCATGTTTGACAATCACGCCTTCCGTCGGTAACAGCTTTGATTCGCACACCTAAGTCGGAAGAACTCATATTTCTTTGCCAGATCCCGGCGATTAATGTACCTGCATTCCAGGGAGATGGTTTGAATCGGCGATGACGGCGACTTGCGCGACCGATAATTCTGTCATATCGCTGGAAGCCGGGCGATTTTATCATAATGAGAAATTGGTGTCAATTCGGTTCAAATCAGATATCCGGCACAGCTCTCTTTCGCCGCTCGGTCTGGATTGTCAAATCCAGACTGGTCTGTAAGGTGCGCACTGCGCACCAGCCTTTAGAAGCACAGAGAGGGTCAAACGAATGCGTAGTGAGCGCAATAGAAATCGTAGTGCGATGAAGTTCCCTAAATCCACGGTTCGAACAATCACCCCGATGCCCATCTGAAACCAATAGACAGAAACGGCCAAAAGTAGTAAAATAAAAGCGCGTCAGAAAACATAGTTAAATCGAAAAGCGATTGAAGATAATTATTCTGCTATTGCAGCAACCCCACACATCCTGACGCAAGGGACGTGTTTGATGAACATTTATATCAAACTGATTACATTTTCGCTTGTTTTTCTATTTTCTACCCTCAGTAGCGCTCTGGCCCAGTCAGTCCCACAACTTGCCAAAAAAGCGTTAGCCGCAACTGTCTCCCTAACTGTACAGGACAGAAGTGGGAACACACTCAGACGAGGCAGCGGTTTTTTCATCCAAGAGGACCTCATCGCCACGACCTTACATGTCATTGAAGGTGATGTCCGAGTTAGCGCGATATTGACTAACAGCGAAACCAAACACCGTACTCACGTCACGGCAACCGATGAAGCAAACAATCTGGCACTCCTAAAGGTACGAGGACACGGAATCACTCCGCTCGATCTTTCAGACAGCGATAAGGTTCGGAGCGGTGAGACCGTCTACGTCCCGCAGGCTTCATTAGGCACAGTTTCGGTCAGCACTATCCGTAATCGGCGGAACATTGACACAAAAAATGAGCGTCTGCGGCTGACCGATTCGTACTGGTCCGGAAACAGCGGAGCACCGCTGTTGAATCTTGAGGGAAAAGTGATTGGTATTTTTGTCTCAAACTACGGCGCAAGAGGTGAACAAAGATCCAACTTGGCCCTACCGTCAAACGCACTCAGGGCATTGTTAACACGGTCGCCGCGTGGCAAAGAACCCGTCCCAAAAGAAAATAAAAACACCGATTCGCTTGATAGTCGCCCCGATGTCCCCCAACTTGTGAAAATAGCGTTAGCCGCAACTGTCTCCTTAACGGTACAGGACAGAAATGGGAACACACTTAGACGAGGTTGCGGTTTTTTCATCAAAGAGGACCTTATTGCCACGACTTTCCGTGTCATTGAAGGAGATGTCCGAGTTAACGCTGTGTTGGTCAACAGCGAAACCACATACCGCACTGATGTCACGGCATTCGATAAGATAAACAATCTGGCGCTCCTAAAGGTAACGGAACGTGGTGTCAGGCCGCTCCCTCTTGCAGACAGTGACACGGTTTGGCCCAGTGAAACCGTCTACATCCCGAAAGCTTTCTTGGGCACAGTTTCGGTCAACTCCATCCGTGGTCGTCGGGACATCGACACGAAAAAAGAGCGTCTGCAGATGACCAATTCGATCTGGTCCGGAAACAGCGGAGCACCACTGTTGAACCCAGAGGGAAAAGTGGTTGGTATGTTTGTCTCAAACTACGGCGCGAGAAATAATCAGACTTCCAATTTGGCCATACCGTCAAACGCACTCGAGGCGTTTTTAACACGGCCGCCTCGTGTGGAACCCGTACCAGATAGAGATGAAAAGCCCGATTTGCCTGATCGTCCTCCCACTGTACCCGACCTCGCCAAAATAGCATTAGCCGCAACTGTATCATTGGAGGTGCGGAACAAGAGCGGTGTCTTACTCGGAAGCGGTAGCGGCTTTTTCGTCCAACGCGACCTCATCGCCACACACTACCATGTCATTGAAGGAGCAGCCAAAGTCAGCGCGACGATAGTCAACTCAAAGACAATGTACCGTATTGAAGGCGTTACAGCAACCGACGAAGCATACGATCTCGCCCTTCTGAAGGTCGTGGGATAGGGTGCCGCTCCACTTCCGCTCGGCGATAGTGACGCCGTTCAAATCGGCGAAACCGTCTACGTTGCGGGCAACCCGCAAGGTCTACCCACATTCTCGGATGGCATCATCAGCGGTCGGCGCGATCAATACACTAAGAAGGAGCGCCTCCAGATGACCGCTCCGATTTCCCGCGGCAGCAGTGGAGGCCCAGTGCTCAATCGCAAGGGAAGGGTGATTGGAGTGTCCCAGTCCATGTACCACCCGCTCAACGGTATACTTCTGAACTTCGCGGTGCCATCGAATGCGCTCGAAACGTTGCTAGGTCAATCGGGAAGAGCAAAGCCGCTATCGCATGGAAACACGGCTGTCTCTTACATTGGCTGTATGAAAAGAGGTTACGAAAAGAGAATGTCAGGGGATTATGCGGGGGCGATTCGGGAGTTCACAGACGCCATTGACCTTGACTCCAATGCTGCGACAGCTTATGTTTTGCGAGGGATATGTAGGACTGAGTTAGGCCTACACTTTGCCGCCATCTCTGATTATGATATTGCCATTCGTCTTGACCCAGCAGATGCCAATGCTTATTTCATGCGTGGAGTCACTAAGGGTGTGTTAGGCAATAATCTTGCCGCCATCGCTGATTACGACATTGCCATTCGTCTTGACCCAGCAGATCCCGATGCATATTTCATGCGTGGGGTTGCTAAGGGGGCGTTAAACCAACACGTTTCCGCCATCGACGATTGCGACATTGCCATCCGACTAAAGCCCGATTACGCCGAAGCATATCTTCAGCGAGGGATTTCCAAAGTCGTTCTATTTCGCTTCACAGCCGCGAAGCGAGATCTCCGAACTGCTTTGAGACTCGCGAAAGATGGCGAGAACCGAGTACTGCGAGACCGTATTCAAAAGACCCTTCGATTGCTCCAGTCATTGGAATAGGGCGAACGCCCACACCGCTAACTGACGCAGCAGTGCGTTGGAAAGTTCGGCACGAGCTTGTTATTGTGGCCCTCACCGCTGTGATAGGTCTCAATTCGCTTGCCAATCTAATACGCGACGATTAAAATCTGATTGAGCATCCATCCATTGCAGCCCCATATGCCCTGAGACCGAACTCATAGGTTGGTATTAAACGACCGAACAGCGCAAGTCCTATACTCCGTCATTCTCTTTTTCCGAAAATCAGAACCGCTTACAACATGTGGCATCGACAAATTGCCCGGCTAACGCTAAACACCCGCTAACCTCAATACCGTTCAAACCCCGCCGAGTGAAAGGGAACCGAAATGATTGCCGCCTACCGACTCAGCAATCTGTTAGGCTCCTCAATTCCGGATTCTGTCACGCTTGAATCGCTTCTGAACGAGATGATAAATCGTGACCTGCTGCCGCAGTTGCCGCGCCCGGCGTACCTCTGCCGTCAGTTCAGCAGTTATAACCGGCGATCGGTTACCGCAGCCGACCCGGTCGGCTGGTTCGCCGGCGGTGATTCGGGTCATTTTCTCCATACCGAGATAATCGCGGGGCGCGACGAATGGGTCTTGATGAATCATCGGGGGCCGGGTTGCGTGGTGCGGATATGGGCGCCCGACGTTGACGAGGGCGAGATCATCCGATTCTATCTGGATGGAAAGGATGAACCTGCCATAGAGGCGGGGATGATCGACCTGGTCACCGGGGCGGACTTTATCGGTCCGCCGTTTGCGTACACCAGCGTTCGGGCGGGAAACCTATATCTGCCCATCCCATACGCCAAATCGTGCAAGGTAACGGTGGACAGAAAACCTTTCTACTACCATATAAACTACCGCGCGTATGAAGAAGGAACTCGGGTACGCTCATTCACCATGGGTGAATTTGGAGCGGCAAAGGATACTGTCCGCCGTGTGGGGGATCTCCTACAGGCACCGATCGCCTTTTCCGGGGGTAAAACAGAGAAGGCCGACACGACGATTAACCCGGGAGAATCGGTCTCCGTTCCGCTGCCATCGGGTCCCGCGGCGGTGCGGACACTGCGTATCAGGGGTCTTGCGCCGGAATCCGAGCAAGCACTTCGCTCAACGGTTTTGCAAATGGAGTGTGACGGCGAGGGAACAATCTGGTGCCCCGTCGGAGATTTCTACGGCAACGGCGTCGGGCTGAATCCTTACGAAGACTGGTATCGGACGGTTCGAGACGACGGTGAGATGATCTGCAGGTGGATCATGCCGTACGAAAAATCCGCGCAGCTCTCGGTCGGCAACCTCCACGAGGAGCCCGTGAAACTACAACTCGCAGCCCACGCGGGAGCGTGGGATTGGGATGAGCGTTCGATGTACTTCCACGCCAACTGGCGCCAAGAATATCCGATTCCGACGCTGCCAAGCAGCGATTGGAATTTTATTACGATTGACGGGCAAGGGGTCTACGCGGGCGATACGTTAGCCGTCATGAACCCGGAGGCGGACTGGTGGGGTGAGGGCGATGAGAAGATATGGGTTGACGGAGAGGAGTTCCCGTCCCATTTCGGCACCGGCACGGAGGACTACTACGGATACGCCTACGGCGGGGGGAGTACCGACCTGTATCAGAAACCGTTCCACGCTCAGGTGCGCTGCGGTCAGAAGGCTACCTTCGGGCAGAATACGCAAACCCGGACGCGCTCTCTTGACGCCATTCCATTCAATCGACGACTCCAGATGGATATGGAAGTCCAGCATCACGTATCATGCAATGTTGGATACGCCGCCGCCACGTATTGGTACGCGAGACCTAACGCCGCCAGTAATCGGGGAGATTTGCCGCACGAGGCCGCCCGACCGATTCCTGAGCCCGAGATTTCCGAAGGGGAAGCGATGCGGAAGTCCAAGAGGTACACATGATGATAGAGAAAGATGAGTCTGCCTAGGCGAAAAAAAACCCTGAGCCGGCCGATGATATCATAATCGTGAAGCAGCCTCCATTCGCCTGAAACCAAAATCCGGCACCCTGCGCGTTCCCCCTCGAATCAGCCTATATAGCCATCTGTCATTCGGGGAATCGTGTTCCTCCAACCCACCGGAAGTGTCTCTGAAACATGGTGTTTAAGCAGCTTTTCACGGCACCCGGAATTTTTAAGCGCAATATGCCGAAAACTATGCGATAATAGTGACGGCTCACGCGGTTTGGTTTGAGCAAGGGGGATCATCAGAGTTTGATAGCGGGTTTTTAATTGGGGCGAGCCAAAATGGAGTCCTCTGTAGCGCGGAGATGGGGCATGCTTTGTTTCTACAGTCATTCCACTCCGGCGTGACCGCTGTCGAGTCGGTTGATCGTTATTCGCCAGTTGTGCGATTAAGAAACCGAGTTTTGGCGAAAAAACTCGGTTTCGACGGGCGTTAAACGTTAGAAAAGAGGTCGGGGCAAGATGCCCCTCCAACGACGTGTTCATGAATTTCTAACGCAATGCGTGAAGCACATTGCACTCCTCCGGACTGCTGGGTTGAGGGTATCGTTTTTCTATTGACATTGCACTGCTCTGCAGTGCGGGGAATCGCGACCTGGAGGTCGCTCCTACGTTACGGGGGATCGCGACCTGGAGATCGCTCCTACAGATGGAGCGGGGAGACGCGAGCGGGAGATCGCTCTTACGTTTTTGGGTATTCAACCGCGAATACCTGCATTTGAATAAAGGCAAAATATAACTGGAAAGTCCGTGAATACCGTAACATCCGAATTCCAGGGAGCCGCATTCCCGCCGGGAACGAGAGTTTCATTCACAACAGAGACAGGTTCGCAGGAGGGCACCGTCCAAAAACTGCTGTCGCGGTGCGCGCGGGTAGGCACAGAGCACAATGGGTTTTGGAACGTCCCGTACCGCGCCTTGACATGCACGGCGCCGGCGGCGGCGCCCGCCATGCCGCTCAAAGCGGTCGAGGCGCTCGGGCTGCGTCTCATCCGAGAACACGAAGCTGCGAGCGGTCTCAAAAAAGGGTGGAAATTCGCGTTCGATCTTGCTCCCGTGCGCGGAGGTGTGTGCAGGCACAAACAGAAGCTGATCGCGCTTTCGGTGACATACTGCCTGAAGGCGTCCAAGGAGGAGATTGTCGATACAATTCTGCACGAGATCGCCCACGCCATCGTGGGCCCGAATCATAACCACGATGAGGCATGGAAAAGCGTCGCTCGGCGGATCGGATGCACGGCGAAACGCTGCCACCAAGTGGATCATACACTCCCCCGATGGCGCGGAGCGTGCGGTTGCGGCCGCGAGTGGAAACGCCAGCGCTTGAGCAGCCGCACGCGAAGGGGCTATTGTCCGAAGTGCAAAGGGAGAATAGCATGGCAAAGGGGAGACACCGCTTCGTGACGTGCAATCGCTGTGCGCCAACAGTCGAAGGAATTGTGTTCTAGAGCAGCACAACCGGAATCTCGTCACGAAAGGTTCGCACAGACGCCGTAATCCTGTGACCTTGATTTGGTATGATGTGATGCACCGCCGAGAATGGGCGACATCGTAGCCGACAATAGGAATAGATCATGATGGTTTTCGGATGCAAAAATATCCTTAGGATGCTGACCGCCCTGGCCGTGTTCTTTTCAATCACGGCCACCGTCAAAGCGGAGACACCGCGATTTCCGCCCCGTATCCCGATGGTGGAACGCCCTTTCTCAGATGACCCGGACAAGTTCAGTTTCGCCATAATCGGCGACAAGACAGGCGGCGGCAAGGACAAGTGGCACGTTTTTGACCGCGCCATCGCCGAAATCAACGCACTGAAACCCGACTTCGCCATCATGGTCGGCGATCTGATCGAGGGGTACACGACAGACTTGAAACAGATCGAGTCGGAATGGAAGGAGTTCTGGGAACACCAGTCGCCTTTGGAAGTCCCCTTTATACCGCTGCCCGGCAACCACGACATTACAAACCGCCTGATGTACGATTATTGGGTCGAGCATCTCGGACGCACCTACTCCGCGTTCACCTACAATGACTGCCTTTTTCTTATGCTGAACACGGAGGAAAGGCACGGGCTGCCCAAATCCAAAGACGGCTGGTGGGAAAACTGGTTTGGCGCGCGCCAAATTGAATACGCCGTGGCGGAATTAACGAAACACAGAACAGTCCGGCACACCTTTGTGCTGTTGCACAAGCCCGCATGGATGTATGAAGATTCGGGTTGGCACGAGATCGATGCTGCGCTTGCCGGACGCGAATACACGGTTTTTGCCGGGCATTACCACAACCTGACGCTGCACACGCGTGACGACCGTCGATATTTCGTTCTTGGCGCGACTGGCGGCGCGTTCACGCCGCGGGGGACGAAGGAGTTCGGGGCGTTCGACCACTACAGCATCGTGACGGTGGACGGCGGCGATGTGGGGGTTGCGATCATCGAACCCGGAAACGTCCATCCGGCGGATATTTCAACGGCGGAATTCAAAGAGAAACTGACGAGCTTGCTCAGGTTCATGCCGGATTTTGAGGTCAACCGAAAACAACCGCCATCGCGCGGCAGGGTCGAAGTCGTGTTGCAGAACACGCTCGAAAAACCGGTAAGCGCCGAAATCGCCTTCAGTTCCAATACGAATTGGCGGGTAACGCCGCCCATCATCACCTTCGAGGCTCAACCGGGCGAGAGGGCGAAGGGCAGTGTGCAGTTTACCAGTTCAACGAGCGAGTTGCTCCCCCTTCCGACTTACGGCTATGCGATCCTGTACGGCGGGGAGCAGTTGTATGGCCGGTCGGAGGCGATCAACCCCATCCCCCCGGTGGATATGCACGAGGTCAAAGATTGGAGAATCCTGGGCGCTTTCGAACTCGGCGTCACGGAACTGCCCGCAACTCCGGGAAAATATCCGGAAACCTTCACCGCGGACCAGCTACCTGAGTTGGACGATTCAGCCCATCAGGGAAAAACCGGGAAAGTCTTCTGGCAGGAATACGGCGCCGAGGACGGTACGGTTAATTTGGGCGAGGTATTCGGTGAACCGTATTGGGCTATCGGATACGGAGCGGCGCGCATCAAAAGCCCCGAGGACCGGACGGTTCTGGCGGCAGTGCGGTGGAACGATATCGGGCGGCTCTTCCTAAACGGGGACGAATTCCGGATTTCTGGGCCGTCAGGTTATGTCGAACTGCCGTTGCGCGCCGGTTGGAACACGCTGATGATTAAGTGCGCGACATACATCGGGGCGTGGAATTTCCAGTTTTCAATTGAAAATCCGAGGGGCGACCTCGTATTCTCTAGCCGCAAGGAGTGACCGAAGGAATTGGATCGTGGGCTGGGTTGGACGGCCGCGCGCGGTTGGAAACCGCGCCTACGATAGTTGGGAGGCATGTGTGGTTGGAAACCGCACCTACCGCAAGGCAAAAATCGTCTTGGTAATTCTACGGACAATAGAATTCGGGTGAAACCAAACGATCTTCTCAACTCAAACAACGTGTGAGGAAATGATGCATGACTACTTACCTTGAACCGTCACATCACAAATCATGGGAAACCGACGGATACCTGAGAATCTCCGGATTCTTCTCGGGTAGCGAGGTTGTCGCACTGCGGCAATGGGTTGCTGAAATCGAAAGTTGGAAACATGATCCGGGTAGATGGATGCACCATTACGAATCTGTATCGGACGGAACCAGACTCTCGCGCACGGAAAATTTCATACCGTATCATGAGGCGATGAAATCGACCCTGACGACCGGAAGGGTGCCGGACGCTATTTCGGAGTTGAACGGAGCGCCCGCCGCGCTCTACAAAGAGAAAATCAACTACAAATACCCGGGCGGCGGCGGTTATGCGCCGCATCAGGATGCCCCTGCTTACGAATTCGTCAAGAACCACACCACATGCCTAATCTCGATAGATGCGGCGACGGTCGAGAACGGGTGTCTGTTCTTCTCCCCCGGGCGGCATCGGGAGGGTATGATTGCGCTGGACGCGGACGGTTGCATTGCTCCCGACGTTGCAGATAGCATGGATTGGGTCCCCGCGCCCACGCAACCGGGCGACATTCTGTTGTTCAGCTCCTACATTCCCCACAAGAGCGGCGCAAACGGTTCGAATCTCCCCAGGCGCATAATTTATGCCGTCTACAACAACCTCTCCGACGGCGATTGGCGGGACAAATATTACGAGGACAAGCGTCAGACTTTTTCACAATACGCGGCGGACGATTCGGGAAGATCCGGTCAAATCAGCAAAATAGCCCATTTTCAAGGAAGGACGGTATTGAACGATGAAGAATAGCCCCCACGAAACGCTGGCGGAAGACATGACGCACGCGACAAACGACGAGAAGGTTGCCGCCCTATTCGACTTCATGGTGCGGAGGGGACAGACCTTCTACGACGAGTCCGTGACGCAACTGGAGCACGCGCTGCAATGCGCCAACCAAGCGCGAATCCATGACTCCACGGAGACGCAGGTCACAAGCGCCCTGCTGCATGATCTTGGGCATTTCCTGCTGGACGAACATAGTGCCGACATAGCGTTTTTGGCGGACGACCTGAATCACGAAGCGGTGGGCGCGGACTTTCTGGAGCCGTTCTTCTCGGATGCGGTAACGACACCGGTACGGTTGCACGTGCCCGCAAAACGCTATCTGTGCACGACGGATTCGAAATACTATGACGGTCTATCCGAAGCGTCAAAGCGGAGTTTACGAGTTCAGGGCGGGGTTATGTCTGATGATGAAAGAATGGCGTTTGAGCGAATCCCCCACTTCGAGGATGCGCTCAGTTTGCGGCGGTGGGACGACCTTGCGAAGGTGCGGAATCTTGAAACACCCGGGTTGGAGACATACCGCAAGGTTGTAGAGAATTGTCTGCGGTGATGCATTAGGAATTAGGCCATTATACTAAGTGGTCTTCTCGCTAAGTGTTTAACGCATGTCGAAATCAAGTTTTTTCTTGAAAACTTGATTTCTGGCTGGAAACAGAATACCGTGTTTTTTTTCCGAAGACTTGGTTTCTTCTCTGAATCCTAGTGCCCTCGAAACGATCTAGCCGGCTCATCACCGGCAACTTGACACATGCAATCAAGGTAATCACAAATATCTCATAAATCACAGTTCAGACAATGTGTACTACCGGCACCCAACACTTAATCATATTT
The DNA here is from genome assembly GCA_028820655.1 of Candidatus Poribacteria bacterium. Lineage (GTDB taxonomy): Bacteria > Poribacteria > WGA-4E > WGA-4E > JAJDTR01 > JAJDTR01. The sequence continues at coordinate 188,640 of JAPPIK010000051.1, forward strand.
ACTTGCCGAGAGAACCACTAAGTGGTTTACTTTCTAAGTACACATGGTATAATTCTCCTTTCCACTCAACCCACTCA